>CAWDJP010000004.1:0-973988 GCA_963802855.1 uncultured Thermoleophilaceae bacterium | reverse complement strand
TACCTGCTTGGGGCCTAGCTTTGGCATTCACAGGTGCCACTCCCTACTGTCCGAGTTTCTCCATCCTCGTTGTGTGGAGCGCGGAAGTCTTGTTGATCATCAGCGAGGGACGGACGAGGACCGCGTCCAGACAGGCTCCGTGTCCACAAACACTGATGCTCATTGCGGAAGTGATTGTCCAAGCACTCGACGACGCGGCTACGCGGCGGGAACGGTTGGGACCTCCCGCGCGAAGCGTTCTGCGGCATCGCGATCCGCCGCCTGGGTCGTCGCACTTCTTTGCCATAAGCTTTGCTGAGGGACTAGTTTTCAGGGGCTCCTACTCTGGTCCTGGTGGCCTGACGCCAGCGGCGGAGCTTGACCGTCGGCTTGCCGGCATCCCCGCTGAGGAGGATGCTGCCCTCGGCCACTGCAACTGCGTCGTACCCTCGCGCGGCCAGGAGCGCTCGCCGCGATGGCTCGGGGGCCGACTTGACGTGGACCAGCTGCTGGTCGCTCGGAAAGGTCGGTGGTGGAGCGCGCCAGCAGGGTACTTGCTGGCGACAAGGCCCAGTCTCGTCCTTCTCCCGACATGTTGATCAGCGCTGTCCGCGAGAGGGAGTCCAGCTTGTTGACCGAGCGTCTCCGCTCCTCCCCCCAACGGAACAACCCCCCACTGAGTGCAGGCCGCATCGCCTGCGCGCTGTCCGATGGTGGCACGAGAACGGCGCGCCCGTATTGAGCACCTAAACGGAGCCTTCATCTGGGAGAATGGCGGCCCCTCCGCGATGCCGTGGAGGCCGAACGCGCCGGTCGCACAACCTTTATGATCAGCGCCGTCCACGAAGCTTTGGGGAGGCTTAGTTACCGGCCGGCCCAGCTCGCTGCGATTCTCATGGATCCTGTTCATGTTCGTGGGGTGCGGGGGCGGAGGTACCGGCACACTTGTGCGTTACCGGAGATTCTGGCTCTCGCGAAGGCAGGTGCCAGCGGCGCATCGTCCGCCTTTGAGCGCCATCGCCTTGCCGCAAAGCGCACCCCGCCACCGTGATGAGGTGTCCTCCACCGTCTCCGAGCTCGACGAGGCGTCGCAGCGAGTGGAAGAGACCCTCGACTCCTGTCGCGCGCGTCAACTGCGAGATTCGGCTGGCTCGGCGTCTCCAACAGCGAGTTGCCGGCTAGAAAACCGGAGCGGCGAGGCTCCGTGGCCCGCGAGCCGTTGACTACTGTGAAGCAGCAGTGTCGGTCGGCTACCGGCGTGTGAATACCTGAGGCACGACCTCGCCGAGTAGGTCTCGCTGCCGTCCTCCAGCGGATCGTGCGGACAGCTCCGCCTCCGCCGCGAAATGGATGCTGTTGACGGGCAGGTCGTGCTCGAGCGCGAGCCGGCCGAAAGTGACCCTGAGACGTGGTCGGCGTGGGGTGTGGGTCTTGACCGCGCGGGAACGAGGTGGAACTCCGCGATGTTCCGCTCCCTCTTCAGGCAGCTCGATTGTGGAACCCGGATCGTAATGACTGCCTGCCCGGTGCCTCGTTGCCGACCTAGGGCAATGAAAGCGTAGTGCAAGAGCGTCGTCGACGGGCTCCCGCGGCTTAAGATCACAGCGCGCCAAACTAGAACGGCTCCCGCTATTTCCTCGGAAGTGTGCGCCCTCGGCGCACGGCGATCGCGACATGATCCCTGCCGTCACCAGCACGAAGCACCCCCGCGACGATTCCCACCAACCGCGACGGAGCTGGGTGTTGTCGTCCTCGGGCGGCACCACGGTCACAATTGCTCATGGGGAGTGCGCGCCTCCTCCCGCATAGAGCTGATCGCCTGAAGCTGGTAGGGGGCCCACCTCATCGCTTTGTTTACCGCGATGTCCAGCGAAAACGTCACTTCCCGTGTTCGGAGAAGGCGGTCGGCTGCTTCCACGTCACCGTGTTGTTCGATGACGCTTTCCACTTCCGCCTCGACTCGGCGCGAGGATGCGGCGGAGAACTGTTCGGAGCGGCGACCGTAAGCCTGGTTATCGGTGGTTGAGGTCGTTGTGGACAGGCATCTGAGGCCAACAGCCTGGCGCTGGCTGCACACCGGACACTGGACGTGCCCGAGCTGCCTCACCCAGCAGCAGGCGCACAGCCTGCAGCAGATGCAGTTGATGAGAGCCACGCCTGGGAGTCGAACCCCTAGACAGCCTGCGCGATGACCGTGACCCTTGTTTGTTCCCTCGCCATCTTGAGGATCTTCTTCGGTCGCGGTAGAAGCCGTGATATTGTGGATCCTCCATGTAGCCGTAGCCGCGATGACTGTATGTCGTGCGTCGACGACGCGATTGAGAGCTCGCGGTGAGCTGCCATCGCCGCCTCGCGCGCGAAATCGGTGGCTCGTACTCCTTGAGCCAGGCCGAGTTATGGCCATGAAGGGTGCTCGTCCATCTCCGTCGCCATGTCCGCGAGCTTGAAGCGGATCGCCTGGAACGACGCGATCGTCTTGCGGACCTGCTCGCGCGCTCCTTGGCGTAGGGAGGACGCGAGGTCGAGGCACCCTGGCGCACGCCCATCGCTGTGACTCAGCATCCTTGAACCGTGCCTGTCAGGATCTCAGGAACTGCTGGAACCCCACTCCTCCGCGCCGAGGCAGAATCTCCTCCGGAACCGGTCGTCGGAACGAGAAACCCGCTGCGTGTCCGAGGGGCGCCAGCCGGGCCTCCGGATCGGCGCGGAGATGCGTCCTCGACGACGCTGCTGTTCGAGCAATTGCTCCGTGCTGGTTCGCGCGGTGATCTAGGCCGTGTCCTCTGTGTTCGTGCCAGATGAAGAGCTTCTACTGTTGATGACCAGGAGCGCTCGCCGTTCGTCCACGTGTTGCCGGCGTCCGACCTGTAACGCCTCTGCTCAGCCGAAACGGCGGCCGAGCCGCTTCCCGGGAAGTGAGGTCGGAAGAGCGTCGCTCTCCGGTTATCGGTGATGTCCGAGTGAGTGTGCGCGAGGACGAGTCGACGCGGGTCAGCTCCTCATCGCCGATGGTGTACTGAGACCGTGTCTCCCGCGCCGCCGTTGGCACCTGGGTATTGCATGAGCCGAGTCGTGAGCTCCGCGACTGAGCTCGTATGACGTGAGGTTGAGCTCCGCCGCCACGGTTCGAACAGGTCCGCGCGGAAACGCGCACAGTGTCGCGGACTACTTTCCGCCGTGAGATCGAGATCACTCGGTGAGGATCGTATCCGTGTGTCTCCGAATCATTTACGCTGCTGCTGTGCTTCGGAGGCGTTGAGCATGGCCGAGTGTGTGGCACTTTTGAGGCCGGTCCGTAGTGCATTGCTGGACTGGACAGATGTACCTGTTCGAGATCGAGGGGCGTGGGGCACGCGGGGAGGTGGCTGTTGTGGGGACGGGGAGGTGTACGGCAAGCGAACCTCACCACCGTGGAAGCTCAAGATCAAGGGGTGACATGGTGTGGCTGATGGAGTCCAGAAGATTCTTCTACGCTCTGGCCCTATGTGCTATAAATATTGCTTTTTTTGTTCGGGTCGTCCGTCTTGTGGGCATCATGTCTGGCGTTGATCGTCGTTGACTGGAGCAATGTTGATGGTGGTGCAGATTCCTTTTGGCCTCGGCTGTGTCCATCCTGATGTTCGGGAACGCGATATCTTGAAGTGGATTCTCGCCATCCTCAACTGCTGTTGTTATTATAATTTGTGCTCTAACGCGCCTTGCGCTTTGCTGAGTCGCACCCCGCTTCTCTCATTGTTGACAGTTCCTGGACGTTGGTGCTGCTGGATTGTTGTGTTGTTGTTGGCCCTCCTCGATTGTGGTGCCACTTAGCCTTCTTCTTTTTCTTCACGCACATCACCATGGCCGTCATCGTCCGGGCTGGGAGGCGGGCTGATGGATGCAGTTCTTTGAAGTATTCCTGTTAACTCTTCCAAGTTACCCTCCTGTTCGACATTTGGGGAGGATGTTGAGTGGATCGTGAAACCGGGTGTTCATCCCCTGCTTGTGTTCCAAGCGGCATCCTGCTGTTGCTCCAGTCGGACTTCTACGGGTTCGGTGACGATGGGTCGCCACCCCCTCCCGCTCCTCACGCCACGGACCTTCTCCTTGGAGCTGTGCGGTTCCTCGGACCCAGCGGCTGGCTCGTATTCGTGAGCTCACTAGGAGGGCGCTCCCACGGTGCCGTGCCACCACACGAGGCTGATGATCAACTCGCCAAGTTTTTGTTGTTGTTCCTCTTCCTGCTCATCTAATTACATGGTCAACCTATGCGAGTTGTTCTCCTCGGCTTCGTGGGGTGCTTTATGACTTGTGCTACTCCGAGTTGCCCTCTCGCAGTTCGCCGCCCGCCCGGCCGCGGACGTCTAGCCCTCGAGTTTACTGAAGGAGCGTGCCACCGGCGACGAGATCACCGGGTGCTATGGTTTTTCCGGTCCCGGAGAGAGTGCACGGAGATGTCCATCTTCATCGCTCCAGGCTGCAACTCCTTCCCGCTCATGACTCGGACGCGCACTAACGCGTTCCTGGTATTGGCGCACGACTGTTGTCTCCCGCTCGCAGGGCCGCTGGTACGGCGCTTGACGTGTCGACAAGCCTGGCCGCGCGCGGGGTCGTGCGGCAAGATCCAGCTGCGAGGTCGATAGCAGGTTCAGCTGGGGCGGAGGAGTGGGAGATGCTGAGTGGGGTATTTTGGTTAGGAACGCCGTGGTTGCTTTTCCGCCGGTCGGTACTGGGACGAGACCAGCGGGGAGGCAGTGGGTTACTCGTCCACTTTCGTTCTCCGCGAGAGCGGTGACTAGCGGTTGAGTGCGTCGTCGTGCCGCCACGACGGCCATGACTCGGCCACCAGGAGTCGTACGAGCTCATCTCGTTGCCGCCTTGATCTTGCGTCGACCCCGCTTGAGGGCGGGCGACGAGATCGGGCTCTCGTACGACTCGCTTGATCGCCAAGGTCATCGCTCACGGTCGCAACCGCGACGACGCGCTCGACCGGCTCGCCGCCGCTCTCGCGGAAACCGAAGTCGAGGGTGTGACGACGAACCTCCCGTTCCTCCGCTGGCTCGTCTCGCATCCCGTTCTCCGCGCCGGCGAGGCGACGACGGCATTCCTGACCGAGAATCCCCCGCTCGGCCCTCTCCCACTCCTCCGCGCGCCGGAACCCTGGAGTCGACCTTGGCGGCTCAATCTGCCCGCGCCGGCCCCCGCGCCGCCGCCGGACGTCGACACGTCGATCGCGGTGCACGGCCCCGCGAGCGGGGAGACGACGGTCGTCGCGCCGATGCCGGGCACGGTGATTCGCGTCGAGGTCGAGGCAGGGGACGAGGTGCAGGCCCGCAAGCCGCTCGTCGTGCTCGAGGCGATGAAGATGGAGATCCCCGTGCACTCTCCCTTCCCCGGGACCGTGAAAGCCGTCCACGTTGCGCCCGGTGATCTCGTCGCCGGCGGCGCGCTTCTCGTAGAGCTCGAGGGCTAGACGTCCGCGGCCGGCCGCCCCGGGCGGCGACTGCGAGAGGGCGACTCGATAGCGCCAGTAGATGAGGCCGGCTGCGACCGCCGCGCCGGGCGAGGCCCCAGAGAATGGAGCTCGCATCGCCGAAGTCCGGCTTGACCGCCATGTCGTAGATGAGCAGGAAGAGAAGGACGAGATCGAGCCGGGCGAGCATGATCAGCCTCATGGTGCGCGGGCCGGCCTCCGGAGGAGCCCTCCTTCATGAGCTCGCCGATACGGCCGGCCTCGGGTCCGAGGAACAGCATCCCGCGAAGAAGGTCGTCGCGTAGAGCGCGAGCCCGATCACGATCCAGTCGTCGCCGAACCCGTAGAAGTCCGACTCGACGACCAGCAGGATGCCGCTCGCGAACGCGAGCAGGGAGCCGGGAATGAACACCCGGTTCGCGATCCACTCGACGTCCTCGCCGAATGCCGCGAGACGGGACGGGTCGCCCGACATCGAGGCGCGGATGCCGAAGAACTGCATCATCAGCCCGCCTCCCACCCAGATGACGGCCATGGTGATGTGCGTGAAGAGGAGGAGCTCGAACCAGGACATAGGAGAGGCTAGTCGCGCACGAGATCGAGCAGCTTGCCGACGACGACGTTCACGATCCAGACGACGATCGTCGCGCCGACGTAGGTCCAGAACCCGTCGATCGAGAAGTCGGGCGCGACCCACTCGGCGAGCGCGAGCATCAGCACGTTGAGCGCGAAGTAGGACAGCCCGAAGGTGATGATCACGAGCGGCAGCGTCAGGATGGCGAGGATCGGCTTCAGGATCGCGTTGCCGAACATCAGGATGAACGCGCCGAGCAGGAGCGAGCCCCAGCGGCCGATCTGCACACCGTCGAACATCCAGTCGACGACGATCAACGCCAGGACGTTGATGCCCCAGAGGACGAGCAGGCGGACGAGCCAGATCATCGGTCGCGAGCCTATAGCGTGCGACAGGCCGGAGCGAACGAACCTCAGAAGATCTTCTGGAGCTTCATCGCCGCGCCCATGTCGCCCTTGATCTTGAGCTTCCCCGTCATGTACGCGGTCGTGGGGTTCTGCTCGCCGGCGACGATCTTCTCGAAGTTCTCCTCGCTCGCGGAGAACGTGCAGTCGGCGTCCCCCGCCGCCCTCGGTCACCTCGATCGCGCCGTCCGCGACCGCCACCCTCCACGTCCCGGCGCCCTCGATCTCGAAGAGATACGTGTTGTTCATGCCGGCGATCCGCTCGGGATCGACTCGGCCGGGCAGACCCTCGAAGAACTCCCGCACGCTGGCCATCGTCTCGACGCGCCTCCCTCCAGGTGGACGGCGGGAGCCTACATGATCGGACGAGCGCGCGGATACGATCCGCGCCGCCGTGGACCTCGATCTCACGCCCGAGCAGGAGCTGATCCGCGACACGGTGCGCACGTTCGCGCGGGAGCGCGTCCAACCCGTCGCGGCGGAGCTCGACCTCGACGTCGCGATTTCCCTACGAGCTCGTCGCGGAGCTCGCCGAGCTCGGGCTCATGGGCCTCCCGATCCCGGAGGAGTACGGCGGCGCAGGCGGAGACACGGTCTCCTACGCGATCGCGATCGAGGAGCTGACCCGGATCGACTCGTCCGTGGCGATCACCGTCGCCGCGCACACCTCGCTCGGGACGATGCCGATCCTCCTCTACGGGACCGAGGAGCAGAAGCAGCGCTGGCTTCCGGACCTCGCCTCCGGGAAGCGACTCGCCGCGTTCGGGCTGACGGAGCCCGGCGCCGGGTCGGACGCGGGCAACACGCGAACGACCGCCGAGCTGCGCGACGGCTCCTGGGTCGTCAACGGGTCGAAGCTCTTCATCACGAACGCGGGAACGGACATCACCTGGGGCGTCACGATCACCGCGCGAACCGGCGAGGACGAGATCTCGAACATCGTCGTCGAGAACGGGACGCCCGGCTACACGATCTCCGCGCCGATGAAGAAGCTCGGCTGGCGCGCCTCGGACACGCGCGAGCTCTCGTTCGAGGACGCGACGCGTGCCGGAGGAGAACCTCCTCGGCGAGCGGGGCGACGGGTTCAAGCAGTTCCTCGAGATCCTCGACGGCGGCCGGATCTCGGTCGCAGCGATGGGCGTCGGGCTCGCCCAGGGCGCGTACGACCTCGCGTACGCCTATGCGAAGGAGCGCGAGCAGTTCGGCAAGCCGATCTCGACGTTCCAGGCGATCCGGTTCAAGCTCGCGGACATGGCGACGGAGATCGAAGCCGGCCGCGCGCATGGTCTACAAGGCCGCCTGGCTCAAGGACCAGGGCCGCGAGTTCGCGCGCGAGGCGGCGATGGCGAAGCTCTACACCGGCGAGCTCTCGAACCGCGTCGTCGACGCGGCGCTCCAGATCCACGGCGGCTACGGCTACATGGAGGAGTCGGCGATCTCGCGCTTCTACCGCGACCAGAAGATCCTCGAGATCGGCGAGGGAACGAACGAGGTCCAGCGCATGGTCATCGCGCGCCTGCTCGGTCTGTAGGGGCGAGGCTTGCGTCGCGCACTCAGGTGAGCGCTCGTCGCGTCGCGGCTGCGGCCTGCGCATCGCTCCTCGTCCGCGGGCTCGGCCTTCGCGCACATCAGCGCGACGCCTGGCCTGCTGGTCGTCGGACGAACCCAGACGGTGCGCCTCTGCGTCCACAACGACCTCGACCGGCCGATGACCGGGCTGGCGGTCGCCGGCACCGGCCGGGCTCCGGATCGCTCGGCGCGGAGTCGACGGAGCGGCGTGGGAGAGCGTCGTCGAGAACAACACGGTGACGTGGACCGGCGGGCCGCTCGCTCCGAACACCGGCAACGCGTTCGCGCTCGACGTCGCGCGTAGACGAAGCCACGCCGCCGGGGCCCGTGCAGCTTCAGGCGAAGCAGCTCTATCCGGGAGGCGGGAAGCTCCCGTGGCCGATCTCGGTGACCGTGGTCCCGCCGAGGACGACAGCATCCAGCTCCTCATGTGGGCGATCGTCGCGGGGATCTGTCGTGCTCGCGACCGGCGGCGATCGTTGCGATCGCCGTGCTGCGCCGCGGCCGCCCACTTCAAGAGAAATAGCGGGAGCCGGTGCTACGTTCGCGCGCGCTGTGATCTTCACGCAGTTCGTCGACGACGCTCTCGGGTGCGCTTCGTACCTGGTCGGCGACGAGAGCACGGGCCAGGCAGTCGTCGTCGACCCGGCGTTCGCGATCGAGCAGTACCTCGAGGAAGCCGAGCGACGCGGAGTTCGCCTCGTTCGCGCGGTCGAGACCCACACGCACGCCGACCACGTCTCGGGTCACGGCCGGCTC
Source organism: uncultured Thermoleophilaceae bacterium (assembly GCA_963802855.1). Lineage (GTDB taxonomy): Bacteria > Actinomycetota > Thermoleophilia > Solirubrobacterales > Thermoleophilaceae > JAAYBF01. The sequence goes on along the minus strand of CAWDJP010000004.1, from coordinate 965,251 downwards.
GCGCTCGAGCACGGCCTTCCCGTCAGCATCCATTCCGCCGCAGAGGCCGAGTATCCGCACGACCCGCTGGAGGACGGCGACGAGATCTCGCTCGGCGAGGTCGTGCTCAGGTGCATCCACACGCCCGGCCACCGGCCGGAGCACTGCTGCTTCGCAGTCGTCGACGGCTCGCGGGCCCCGGAGCCCTGGCTCGTGCTCACCGGCGACTCGCTGTTCGTCGGAGACGCCGCCCGGCCCGACCTCGCGGTGGAGGCGCGCGAGGGCGCCGAGGGCCTCTTCCACTCGCTGCGGCGCCTGGTCGAGCTCGGGGACGGCGTCGAGGTCTACCCGGGTCACGTCGCCGGATCGCTCTGCGGCAAGGCGATGAGCTCGAAGGCGTCGACGACGATCGGCTTCGAGCGCCGCTTCAACCCGGCGCTTGCGAGCACGGACGTCGCGGACTTCGTCGCCGAGTCTGCCGGCGATCTCCGCCCCGCGCCCGCCGAACATGGAGCGGATCGTCGAGCTGAATCGCGGCCCCTTCGTCGGCGCGCAGCCCGAGCCGCCCGAGCTTCCGCTGCCGGCCGACGGCGCCCAGATCGTGGACGTGCGACCGGTCGACGCCTTCGCCGCCGGGCATCACGAGGGCGCGGTCAGCGTTCCCGTCTCCGGGATCGAGCTTCTCGACCAAGGCGGCGTTCGTGGTCGATGCGAGCCGCCCGATCGTCGTCGCCGCCGCGACGAGAGCGAGGCGGCGCAGGCGATACGGGGCCTGCGCTCGGTCGGACTGCTGGAGATCTCCGGCTACGTGCTGGGAGGAGGAGCGGAGACGCTCGGCCTCGTCGGCGTCGACGAGCTCGACGGCCTGCTCGAGGAGGGCGCGGAGCTGATCGACGTGCGGGAGAAGGACGAGCGCGACTCGGGCTACATCGCGGGCAGCCGCAACATCCCGTACCGCCTGCTCGCGCTCGGCGAGGCCGACCTCCCGAACGACCGGCCGCTCGTCACCATCTGCGAGTCGGGCCCGCGGGCCGCGATCGCGGCGAGCATCCTCGCGGCGCGCGGTTACGACGCGCGCGCGGTCGCCGAGGGCGGCGTCGACGCGTGGCGGGAGGCCGGCAAGCCCACGGTCGAGTTCCGCCGCTGCGGCTCCTGAGGCGCCTCCGAGTGCGACCGGGCGATGCCGGCCTACGCCGGCGGGCCGAGCCGCTCCACCGCGTAGCCGGCGTCGGCGAGCGCTGCGACGATCGCTTCGCAGTGAGCGTCGTCGCGGGTCGACGACGACGATCTCGACCTCCGTCTGCAGCGCCGTCCTCGTCGTGCCCTCGCGGTGGTGATCGACCGAGACGATGTTCCCGCGCTCGCGCGCGACGAGATCGAGGACGTTTCGGAGCTCGCCGGGGCGGTCCGGGATCAGCATGCGAATCGCCAGGTAGCGGCCCGAGCGGGTCAGGCCGAGGCGCATGACCGAGATGAGCGTCGTCGCGTCGATGTTCCCGCCGGAGAGCACGATCGCGACCGGGTCCTCTCCCCCGGCTCGTCCCGCCAGGAGCGCGGCGAGGCCGACCGCGCCCGCGCCCTCCACGAGGAGCTTCTTTCGCTCGAGGCAGAGCACGAGCGCGTCCGAGATCTCCTCGTCCGAGACCTCCACGAGGTCGTCGAGGGTCCTGTCGAGGATCGAGCCCGCGAGCTCTCCCCGCGACTTCACCGAGATCCCGTCGGCGATCGTGAGGCCCTGCTGGCACACGACCCCGACGATCCGCTGCCCCGGGCGCCGCTCGCGGAGCGCGAGCGAGATGCCGGCGGCGAGCCCGCCTCCGCCGACGGGGATGAGGACCGTCTTCGCGTCGGGGGCCTGCTCGGCGAGCTCGAGCCCGATCGTTCCCTGGCCGGCGATCACGCGCGCGTCCTCGAAGGCGTGGACGAGGGTGGCGCCGGTGCGGTCGACGCGCTCCTGCGCCGCGGCCACCGCGCCCTCGAAGCCCGCGCCGGCCAGCTCGACGACTCCGTCGTAGGCACGTGTCGCCTCGACCTTCGCCATCGGCGCGTCCTCGCGGCATGAAGATCGTGGCGGCGATCCCGGCCTCGCGCGCCGCCCACGCGACCGCCTGGCCGTGATTGCCGGCGCTCGCCGCGACGACGCCGGCGCCTCGTTCCTCGGGAGAGAGCGTCGAGATGGTGTTGTACGCGCCGCGGATCTTGAAGGAGCCCGTGCGCTGCAGGTTCTCCGCCTTGAGGAAAACGGTGCGGCCGGAGAGACGCGAGAACGTCTCCGTCGGGTAGAGCGGCGTCTCTCGCGCGACGCCGGCGAGACGCGCCGCGAGCCTGCCTCGATCTCGGCGATGCGTCGGCGGCTGAAGGGGTCAGACCCCACGGGTCTGACCCCTCTCTTCCCCCAACCTTGAACACCTTCTCCATGATCTCCCGCACCGCCGTCAGCGGATCGAGCTCACGCCGCTCCACCGCCTCGAGCAGGCGCCGGAGCTCGGGATCGTCTGCGACCGCCGCCTCGAGGTGCGACTTCGCACGGCTCGAAGCCACGGCGAACACCTCGCGCGCGAGGTTTCGCCGCCTCCGCTCCTCGAGCCCGCCGTCCCGCTCCAGCGCGCGCGATGCTCCTCGAGCTTCTCCCACAGCTCGGCCACGTTCTCACCCTGCAGGGCGTCGGTGAGGACGATCGGTGGCCGCCGCTCCGGCTCGGCGAGCCCGATGATCGAGCGCACCTCGTTCAGCATCGTCTTCGCCGCCGGGTGATCCATCTTGTTGACCGCGATCACGTCCGGGATCTCCATGATCCCCGCCTTCAACGCCTGCACCGAGTCCCCGGAGCCGGGCATGAGCACGAGCAGCACCGTGTCCGCGATCCCCGTCACCTCGACCTCGCTCTGCCCTGCGCCGACCGTCTCCACGAAGATCACGTCCTTCCCCGAGGCGTCCAGGAGCAGCACCGCCTGGAGCGTCGTCTCGGCGAGGCCGCCCAGGTGACCTCGCGTTCCCATGGAGCGGATGTACACGCCCGGATCGGTGAAGTGGTCCGCGAGCCGGATGCGATCGCCGAGGAGCGCGCCTCGCGAGAAGGGGCTCGACGGGTCGACCGAGACGACTCCGACGGTGCGATCGCCGGCGCGCAGGTGCTCGACGAGCGCGGCGATCAGCGAGGACTTCCCGACTCCCGGCGGCCCGGTCACGCCGATCACGGCGGCGTTCCCGGTCTCCGGATAGAGCTCGCGCACGACCGGATACGCGAGCGGATCGCCGTTCTCGACCAGGGAGATCGCCCGCGCGAGCGCGCGGCGATCGCCAGCACGCACGCCGTTGGTCAGCTCCTCGAGAGCCCACTCCTTCCGCGCCACGATCGCGCCAGCCTAATCGCGCAGCGTCCGGACGGTTCGAGCGCGACGTCTCAGTAGACTCGCCGCGCGGCTTCCTGCTCGCGCCTGATTCTCGATCTCCTCGAGCAGAACCGCGATGCGCTCGAGCCCGCTCGCCGCCGCGCACGGGGACCGGGACGGCGGCTCGACGGCGACCTGCGCGGCGACCGCGCCGGCGTTCAGCGGATCGAGCTCACCCGCAGCCGCCTCGCCGTACGCCTCGAGCAAGTGATCCTCGGTCGGTGCTCGTGACGGGCAGCCAGCGCGTCATGAGGAGCGCGGTCACGGCGCCGAAGCCGAAGACTCGCCGCCGCCGCGAGCATGATCCAGCGCGCGCTGTACCAGTTGAGCAGCAGGCCGGTCGTCCCCATCCCGAGCCCGATGACGACGTAGTTCGTGCTCATGATCGTCGCGAGCGCCCGTCCACGGAACCGGTCCGGCGCACCCCGCTGGACGAGGATCTGGTTGCAGATGATGGCCGCGCCGTTCCCCGCCGCGCCTCCGATCGCGAAGGGCACGGCGATCCAGATCGACGGGCTCAGCGCGGCGCCGCCCCAGCCGATGGCCATGAGCGCGATCGAGCCGGCGTAGTGGCGGCGCAAGCCCACCTTGCCGAGCGCCGGCGCGGCGAGGAAGCTCCCGATCACGAGCCCTGCCCCGCTCGCGCCGATGATCACTCCGAAGCCGATGTCCCCGGCTCCGAGGTTGTCCTTCACGAAGAAGACCTCGGCGACGTTGATCGCGGCGCTCCCGACGAGGACGGTGCTCCAGACGATGAGTACCGTGCGCAGCGGAAGCGCCCTGAGCACGAGCCGGACGCCGTCGGCGACGTCGCGCCAGTGCCCGCTCGTCAAGGACTCCTGCGAACGCAGCTGCGACTCGCCGATTCTCGCGACGAGCGCCGCGGAGACGAGGAACGTCACCGCGTTGACCGCATACGGCACCGAGGGGCTCCACACGCTGACCATCACGCCGCCGACGACCGGCCCGATCATCCACGCGGCGTTCTCGATCGTCTGCAGGAGCGAGTTGGCGTTGGTGAGCTCGTCGTCCGGGACGAGATTCGGCAGGCCCGCGTAGGCGGCGGGCCGGAAGAAGCCCGTCGCGATCCCCGACGACGGCAGCGAGGCCCACGATCCCGGCCGGACTGTCGACGAACGGCAGGGCGGCGAAGACCGCCGACGCGGCTCAGGTCCGACGCGATCATCAGGCGCCGGCGCGAAAGCCGGTCGAAGAGCGGCCCGAGCAGGAGCCCGACGACGACGATCGGGAGGAAGTCCGCGATCAGGAGCGCCGCGACCCACACGCCCGAGTCGGTGCGGGCGTAGATGTCGAGCGTCAGCGCGGTTGCCGCCAGGTACGTCCCGATCCCGGACCCCGCGGTGGCGAGGAAGAGGAGCCCGAACGCGGGCGAGCGGCGCAGGAGACCTAGACGGCGGGTGCTCTCCACGGCTCTGGTGACGCTACCACCTGCCTCGGCTTCCCTCTACGGGCTCTTTAGGACCTCGTCCGGCGTAGGCACGGCCGAACACTGGCAGGCTCGGAGAGCGGGAACGACTCCCTGCTACGCGCCGCGCATCGCCGTGGCCATGCGGCGCGCGACGATGCGCGCCAGCGCAGCTCGTCGGCCTTGGCGGGCGGAACGAACGCGCGACCCGAAGGATGCGCCGCCTGCGCGCGAGAGTGCTTGAGGACGACGAGATCGACGATGACGCGGGACCGCGCCCTGGGGCGTGTCACCGGAGAGCGTGACGCGATAGGCGGCCGTGCGCTCGGCGACGCGCGGGAACGCGATCCTGCCGTAAGAGTCGAGTCGAGCCCCTGCCTGTCGCGAACTCGTCCGCAGGAGCTCGGCTCGCATGCAGCGCGTGCCAGCCGGGCTCGCCGCCCGCCGCCACGAGCGTTCGCGTCGAGTCGGTCGCGTAGACTCGTTCACCTGGGCGGACGCGACGAACGTGACCCGCCGAGCACGTCGGCGACTCCGCTTCTCCCGTGAGCGTCAGATCGGACTCGTCGAGGCGCTCGCACAGTCGATGTGTGTCCGGCGTGTTTCGCGGCTGACGCGCTGCATCCCGGACCCGCAGATCGACTCTTCGCAGCAGCATCGCTCGCGCGCGGCCTGGTCGGCCGCTCGGATGCGCTTCTTCGGATCGAGGTGCTCCGCGAAGCGCTCGCGGCGACCGCGAGGAGCGAGAGCGAGCGGCGACGACGAGGAGACGGCGCATCACGGCCTCATGGTACGCAGACCTCACGGCTCGTACGCCAGGTTCGGACGGAGCCAGCGCTCGGCCTCGGCGAGCTCGATCCCCTTCCGCCGCGCGTAGTCCTCCACCTGGTCCCGCCCGATCCGGCCGACCGAGAAGTACCGGGCCTGCGGGTGGCCGAGAGTAGAGGCCGCTGACGCTCGGCGGCGGCGTCATCGCGAAGGACTCGGTCAGGCCGATCCCGACGCGTCTCCGCCTCGAGGAGCGCCATGAGCGTCTCCTTCTCCGAGTGGTCCGGGCAGGCGGGATACCCGTACGCGGGACGGATCCCGCGGAAGCGCTCGCGGATCAGAGCGTCACCCGAGAGCTGCTCCCTCGGCGCGTACCACTCGTGCCGCGCCTGCTCGTGAAGCCACTCCGCGAACGCCTCGGCGAGCCGGTCGGCGAGCGCGCGGACCATGATCGAGCGGTAGTCGTCCAGCTCGGCCGGAAGCGGTCGGCGAGCTCCTCGGCGCCCGTGGATCGCGACTGCGAACGCGCCGACGTGATCGGTGAGCCCGGTCTCCGCAGGCGCGACGAAGTCGGCGAGCGAGCGGTTCGGCCGCGAGTCCGCGTGATCGGCCTGCTGCCGCAGCATCGGAAAGCGCGATGCCGCCGCCGTTCAGGACGAGGTCGTCCTCCTCCGCCTTCGCCGGCCAGAAGCCGTACACGCCGCGCGCCTGCAGCGATCCGGTCGGCGACGACCTCGTCGAGCAGCTCGTTCGCCGCCGCGTACAGAGTCCCGCGCCGTCGCGCCCTTCTCCGGGTCGTCGAGGATCGCCGGGAAGCGGCCCTTGAGCTCCCAGGCGTGGAAGAAGAAGGTCCAGTCGACGTACGTCGCGCAGCACCGCGATGTCGGCGTCGACGGCCGCGGGCCGAGAACGGCGGGGACGGCGAGGTCCTCCTCGTGCCAGTCGATCGGCGTCCGGTTCGCGCGCGCCTCCCCGATCGGAAGCAGCGGCTTCCGGCTCTTGTCCGCATGCAGCGCGCGGAGCCGCTCCTGGTCGGCGCGGTTCTCCTCGTCGAGGCGCACGCGCCGGTCGCCGTCGAGCAGGTCGCCGACCACCCCGACGACCCGCGACGCGTCGAGCACGTGCAGCGTCGGCGGCTGTACTCCGGAGCGATCCGCACGGCGGTGTGCTGCTTCGACGTCGTCGCGCCGCCGATCAGGAGCGGGAGCTCGATCCCGCGCCGCTCCATCTCCTTCGCGACGTGGACCATCTCGTCGAGGGAAGGCGTGATCAGGCCGGAGAGGCCGACGATGTCGCAGTCCTCCTCGAGCGCGGTGTCGAGGATCCGGTCGGCCGGGACCATGACGCCGAGGTCGATGACCTCGTAGCCGTTGCAGCCGAGGACGACGCCGACGATGTTCTTGCCGATGTCGTGCACGTCGCCTTTCACGGTCGCGAGCACGATGCGGGTCGCCGACGACGGCGCTCGTCTTCTCCGCCTCCATGTACGGCTCCAGGTACGCGACCGCCCGCTTCATCGCGCGCGCGCTCTTGACGACCTGCGGCAGGAACATCTTCCCCGAGCCGAAGAGGTCGCCGACGATCTTCATCCCGTCCATCAGCGGCCCTTCGATGACGTCGAGCGGGCGCGCGGCCGCGGCTCTCGCCTCCTCGGTGTCCTCCTCGATGAAGTCGACGATCCCGTGCACGAGCGCGTGCGCGAGCCGCTCGCCGACCGGAGCCTCGCGCCAGGAGAGGTCGAGCTCCCGCTGCGGTCGCGCCGCCTGTCACCGTCCGCGCGCGCTCGACGAGCCGCTCCGTCGCGTCCGGGCGGCGGTCGAAGAGCACGTCCTCGACCCGCTCGAGCAGGTCGGCCTCGATGTCCTCGTAGACGGCGAGCTGGCCCGCGTTGACGATCCCCATGTCGAGCCCTGCGCGGATCGCGTGGTAGAGGAACGCCGCGTGCATCGCCTCGCGGACGGCGTCGTTCCCGCGGAAGGCGAAGGAGAGGTTCGAGATGCCGCCCGAGACGAGCGCCCCTGGGCACCGCTCCTCGAGCAGTGGGATCGCCTCGATGAACGCACTTCGCGAACTGCGCGTGCTCCTCGATCCCGGTGGCCACCGCGAGCACGTTCGGGTCGAGGACGATGTCCTCGGGCGCGAAACCCGGCCTCGCCGATCAGGAGGTCGTACGCGCGGCCGAGGATCTCGACCTTCCGCTCGACCGTCTCGGCCTGCCCTTGCTCGTCGAACGCCATGACGACGACGCCCGCCCCGTAGCGCCGCACCGTCCGCGCCTGCTCGAGGAAGACGCTCCTCGCCCTCCTTCAGCGAGATCGAGTTGACGATCCCCTTGCCCTGGAGGCACTTGAGCCCGGCCTCGAGCGCGGAGAAGCGAGAGCTGTCGACCATGATCGGCAGCCGCGCCGCCTCGGGCTCGGTCGCGATCAGGTTGAGGAACGTCGTCATCGCCTGCTCCGCGTCGAGCAGGTCGGCGTCCATGTTGACGTCGAGGAGGTTCGCGCCGCCGCGCACCTGCTCGAGCGCGACGTCGACGGCGCCCTGGAAGTCGTCCGCCTCGATCAGCCGTCGGAACTTCGCCGAGCCGGTGACGTTCGTCCGCTCGCCGACGATCGACGAAGCCCGGTGTCGGGCCCGATGACGAACGGCTCGAGGCCCGAGAAGCGCGGCAGTGCCGAGGGCTCGGGCACGCGCCGCGGAGGAAGCCCCTCGACCGCACGCGCGATCTCGCGCGTGTGCTCCGGCGTCGTCCCGCAGCAGCCGCCGACGAGGTTGACGAGGCCGTCCTCGGCGAACGCGCGCAGGAAGCGGCTCGTGTCGCCCGGCTGCTCGTCGTGGAGCCCGAGCGCGTTCGGAAGCCCGCGTTCGGGTGGCAGGAGACGTACGTCGACGCGACGTTCGCGAGACCCTCGAGGAACGGCCGCATCTCGGTCGCGCCGAGCGAGCAGTTGACGCCGACGATGAACGGCTCCGCGTGCTCGACCGAGACCCAGAACGCCTCGGACGGTCTGGCCGGAGAGGTTGCGTCCGCTCCTGTCCACAGCGGTGAACGAGAGCCAGAGCGGGAGCTCGGGCGCGACGTTGCGCGGCGGCGACGATCGCGGCCTTGGCGTTCAGCGTGTCGAAGATCGTCTCGACCATGAGCAGGTCGACGCCTCCGTCCCGCAGCGCGGCGATCTGCTCCTCGTACGTCTCGCGAACCTGGTCGAAGGTGACCGCGCGATAGGCGGCGTCGTCGACCCGCGGCGAGAGCGAGAGCGTGACGTTCGAGCGGGCCGAGCGAGCCGGCGACGAAGCGCGGCTTCTCGGGTGTCCTCGACGTCCAGTCGTCGGCGGCGCGCCGCGCGAGGCGCGCGCCCTCGAGGCTCATCTCGGCGGCGGCGTCGCTCGAGGTCGTAGTCGCGCCTGCCCGATCCGCGTCGCCGTGAAGGTGTTCGTCGTCGCGATGTCGGCGCCGGCGGCGAAGTACGCGTCGTGGATCTCGGTGACGATCTCCGGGTGCGTGAGGTTCAGGAGATCGGGGTCGCCCTGGACGTCCTTGTGATGCTCGCGGAAGCGCTCGCCTCGGTACTCGCTCCTCGGAGAGCCCGCGCCGGTGGATGAGCACGCCCCACGCGCCGTCGAGCACGAGGATGCGCTGCGGCGAGAAGCTCTTCGATCTGTCCGCGAACGTCCTGTCATCAAATCGCCTCCGGGCCTAAAGGGTCCGGAGCCGCTCGCGGCTCTCGGGCTCTTTAGGCGTTTGGTAACCCGGTCGCCAAGCTGCCTTTCAAAGCTTTCCGGGTGTTCTCAGGGTAGCCGAGAACACCTCGCTTCGTCGCGTCAGCGCAGCGAAGTCGGCGAGCGCCTCGCGTCCCGTCTCGAGCGACCGGCTCGCCGTGTGCGAGCAGGAGATGGCGGAAGTCGAGTCTCGCCACCCGTCGGTAGGCCTCGCGGAGACCGCCTTCGTCTCCTCGGGATCGTCCATGAACTTGTCGGGGACGAACGCGAGCGGACCACCAGGCTCCCAGCGAACCGCTCCGTCCGCCAGCGCGAGAGCCTGCAGGGCGGGAATGTGCAGCGCCGTCTCGTCCGGGCAGATCGCGCCGACGTCGTGCGCGACGACGCCTCCGGGGAGCTCGTCGCCGATGTCGAACGGCTCGACCTTCTGCCCCTCGCCGAACTCGTGCAGCCCCGCTCGCACGCAGTGCACGGTGACGCCGAACCGCTCGTCGAAGAGGCCGCTCGAGCGATAGTGGTGACGGTTCGTCAGCAGCGACGTCCGTGGGCGGGCCGTGCTCGTCGAACCAGGCGAGCCCGTCGGTCGGGTGCGATCGGGTCGATGAGAACCCGTTCCCCGGACAGGTAGTAGGAGTGGACGACGATCTTGATTCGGGGGTGGTTCGCGCTCCAGTGCCAGATTCCCGGTGCGATCTCCTCCACGCGCGCAGCGTAACCGGGTCAGCCCGCGAAGACGCGCTCCTCCGCGTCCGCGATCACCTCTTCCCGTCCTGGAGGATTCAGCATCAGCTCGGCGATCGACGTCGGCTCGAGGGATCGTCCGTCGGCTCGCATCCGCTGTCACCGCGGCGTTCACGTCGTAGTCCGTGCGACGGAGCTCGACGTCCGGCCCGAGGAGCGCCCAGTAGCGCGCCCGGCAGCCCCTCGTACGGTAGGCCGACACTGCCCGGGCTCAGAGCCGGACGCCGCCGACCACGCCGGTCGTAGTTGCAGGTGGACGTGACCCGTGACGACGACCCGCTCGTCGACACCGGCCATGAACTCGCGAACACGCTCAGCTGGCGTCCTTTCCGTGACGCATTCCTCGTCCGACCGAGGCGAGCCGTGACTGAAGCACACCGGCGCCGAGCCCGTCGACCTCGACCGAGACCGTCAGCTCGAAGCCTCGAGAAAGGCGAGGTCCTCGCCGTGTGCATCGACGGCATCCACGGCTCCCCGAGGCTCTGCCGATGATCGATCCCGACGGCGCGATCGCGCGTTTCCGCGCACGAAGCGCGCCGGCCATCGCGAGCGCCCGGACGAGCGCGAGCGTCTCGCTGGGGAGCGATCCCCACGTCAGATCGCCACAGAAGACGACCAGATCGGGGTCGCACTCTCTCGACCTCGTCCAGCACGGCCTCGAGCGCAGGCGCGTTCCCGTGCACGTCGGCGAGCGCAGCGACCCGCATCGTCTCCGCCTCGTTCAGCCGGTCGTGCGGCCGGACACGGCGAGCTGGTTCTCGGCGTGCACGATGCGCTGCTCGAGCTGCCAGCGATCGGCCTGCGACTCCCCCGCCTCCACCTTCTCGAGCTCGGCCTTCGCCGCCTCGAGCTGCTCGCGGGCACGCTGGTCGTCGATCTCGCGCACGTCCACCGCGTCGTCGACGAGCGCGAGCGCCCGGTCGAGCTCGACCTTGAAGAACCCCGGGCCGGTGGCGAACTGGAGGATCTCCGTCGGGCTCAGGTGGATCCGCGTCGAACCGCCTTCAGCGTCGCGACGAGCGGCGCGTGCCTCGCGAGCACTCCGATCTCGCCGGCTGCGCCGGGTACGACGATCATCTCCGCCTCGCCGTCGAACGCCGCCCCGTCGGGCGTCACCAGCGAGACGTCGAACTTCGGATGCGTCGATTGCTGGCGCAGTCCAGATCCGCTGCGCGATCTGGACGCGAAAATCCTAGGCGTCCGCTTCGCGGCCGCACGGCTCTCGGCCTAGCCACGCTCGGCTCTTCTCGACCGCGTCCTCGATCGTCCCGACCATGTAGAAGGCCGCCTCGCCGAGCTCGTCGTGCTCGCCGTCGATGATCGCGCGGAAGCCCGCGGATCGTGTCCTCGAGCTTCACGTACTTGCCGGGAGTCCCCGTGAACTGCTCGGCGACGAAGTTCGGCTGCGAGAGGAAGCGCTCGATGCGCCGCGCGCGCCCGACGACGAGCTTGTCCTCGTCCGTCAGCTCGTCCATGCCGAGGATGGCGATGATGTCCTGGAGGTCCTTGTAGCGCTGGAGGACCTGCAGCACGTCCGTCGCGGTCTCGGTAGTGCTCGTCCGAGACGATGCCCGGCTGGAGCGCGCGCGACCCCGAGTCGAGCGGATCGACGGCGGGGTAGATGCCCTTCTCGACGATCGCGCGTGAGAGCACGACGGTCGAGTCGAGGTGCGCGAACGTGCTGGCCGGCGCCGGGTCCGTGAGGTCGTCCGCCGGCACGTAGATCGCCTGCACCGACGTGACCGAGCCCGTGCTCGTCGAGGTGATGCGCTCCTGGAGCTGGCCCATCTCGGTCGCGAGCGTCGGCTGGTAGCCGACCGCGCTCGGCATGCGGCCGAGCAGGGCCGACACCTCGGAGCCCGCCTGGACGAAGCGGAAGATGTTGTCGATGAAGAGCAGCACGTCCTGGCCCTCGTCGCGGAAGTACTCGGCCATCGTCAGGCCCGACAGGCCGACGCGAAGCCGGGCGCCCGGCGGCTCGTTCATCTGCCCGTACACGAGCGCGACCTTGTCGATCACCTCCGACTCGGTCATCTCGATCAGCAGGTCGTTGCCCTCGCGCGTGCGCTCGCCGACGCCCGCGAACACGGAGACGCCTCCGTGCTGCTGCGCGACGTTGTGGATGAGCTCCTGGATCAGCACCGTCTTGCCGACGCCGGCGCCGCCGAAGAGGCCGACCTTGCCGCCCTTGACGAACGGGGCGATCAGATCGATGACCTTGATGCCCGTCTCGAAGATCTCCATCTTCGGCGAGAGGTCGCGGAACGCCGGCGGGTCGCGGTGGATCGGCCAGCGCTCGACGCCCTCGGGCATCGGGCCCTTCTCGTCGATCGGCTCGCCGATCACGTTCCACAGACGCCCGAGCGTCGGCGTCTCCGACCGGGACGGAGATCGGCGCCTCCGTATCGGTGCACACGGCGCCGCGCGAGAGGCCGTCGGTCGAGTCCATCGCGACTGCGCGCACGCGGTCGTCGCCCAGGTGCTGCTGCACTTCGGCGATCAGCGTCCGCGAGGAGCCGTCCTGGTCGGGAACCTCGATCGCGAGCGCCGTGTAGATCTCGGGAAGCCGGTCGGCGAACACGGCGTCGATGACGACACCCTTGATCTCGATGATCCGGCCGGTGTTCGTGGTGGACTTTCCGTCGTCGGACATGAGTCTCCTCGAGCGAAGGACAGAGGCTGCGCGCGTCTGCGGCGGCCGAAAACGAAGTCTATCTGGGGCCGCCTCGACCGGCCGCGGCAACCTGGGCTGAACCCGGCTCCGGCTATCCTGGCCGCGCATGTGGACGGGGAGACATGGCTCATGGCGGCGACCGTTGGCGTCGTGGCGGTGGTCGCGATCGCTGTCGTCGGGCTCGCGCTCGGAGGCGGCAGTGAGCCGACCACGAAGGCGGAGTACGAGGTCCTGGTCGTCAACACGCGTGACCGGATCGACTTCAGCCTCGGGCGGCTCAGCAAGGCTCAGATGGATCGGCGTCCGCCTCGACGGTGACGTCGACCCGAACGAGATCGATGGCGCCGTCGAGGACGCCTACCTGGCCGTGGCGCCCAAGAGGCTCGTGCAGGAGGCGTTGAGCGCGAGACTGAGTTAGGTGGTCACTGGGTGGCGTTCGCGCTCCAGTAGATGATGCGCTGCGGCGTGTGGCGCAGCAGCGGCCCTTGCGGAGGCTGGTTCCTGTACTGCGGGTAGCGCGCCTCCAGGGCGGCCAGCGCGTCCGCCTGGTCGTCCATGCCCACGACCTCCGTCACGCCCAGCATCTGCACCCACGCCAAGCGGGTCCAGTCGTCGTCGTAGCGGTCGACCGTGAGCGCGGAGTCGGGGCGCTCACGCAGCCACCCGACCCGCGCCAGCTCCTGTCCCGGTCGGCGCTTGGGCTTGTGGTCGATCGCGCTCCAGACGCATGTGCCGTGGACCGCGAAGGTCACTGGCAGCACGCGCGGCCGCCCACCTGCGTCCAGCAGCCCGAGGTGGGCCACACGAACCTCATCGAGCAGCTCGCGAGCCCAGCCGGGGGCCTCGTCGAAAGTCGTGGCGGAGGCCACGCCGTCACCCTAGAACGGCGCTTGACCTGCGCGGCGCGAGTCGCGACTCATGTAGGCTCGCCACCCCGTCTCTGAGGGAGAGGAGGAAGCCGTCATCCGAGTCCGGGTCTGCCTGTGCGCGCTCGCCTCGCTGACCGCGGCGTTCGGGTTGGCTACGGACGCCGCCGCGAAGCGCGGCAAGCCGGTCATCCACGTCGACGCGCCGAACGCCGATCGCTGCGACCCGCTCGGCGGGAGCAGGTGCATGTTCCCGTTCCCGAACGACTACTTCACCAAGCGTGACAAGTCCACCCCGACGGGCAGGCGGCTGAACCTCAGCCGCACCTCGCTTCCCGCGAACATCACGGGAACGCACATCGACGCCACCGAGTTCAACCGCGGCGACGGCTTCAGCCCCAACCAGCAGCTCGTGCTCAAGGTCCCGGGGCTCGACACCAAGGCGGCCTTCGACCGCACGGGGCTCGTCCCGCTCACCGACCTGGGACGGACCTTTGCCCGCCACCAGCCGGTGGTCCTGATCGACACCCGTACGCGCAAGCGGCAGCTGATCTGGGCGGAGTTGGACGCCGGCGCCACCAGCCCGGCGTCCACAGCGCTGCTGATCCATCCGGCCACGAACCTCCAGGAGGGGCGACGGTACGTGGTCGCGCTGCGCAACCTGAAAACGGAGACGGGCCAGACGATCCCGGCGCCGCCGGTGTTCCGCGCCTACCGCGACCGCCTGCGCACCGACTCACCGGCGGTCGAGGCGCGCCGGCCGGCGATGAAGTCGATCTTCAAGACGCTGCGAAAAGCGGGCATCCCGCGTGACGATCTCTACCTGGCCTGGGACTTCACCGTAGCCAGCAAGCGAAGCACGGCCGGCCGGATGCTGCGCATCCGCAACGACGCGTTCGCGCAGCTCGGGGATACCGACCTAGACGACCTCGAGGTCGACGGTCGCGTCGCCGCAGTTCAGCGTGACCTCGGTCCAGACCCCGACCCTCGCCGAGGACGCGGAGATCGAGCGAATCGTGACCGGCACGGTGCGGGTGCCGTGCTACCTCCAGGCGCAGGGCTGCCCCGCCGGCAGCGCCTTCAACCTGGGCGCCGACGGCCTCCCGGTCCAGAAGCCGGGCAACGTGATCGACGCGCCGTTCCGGTGCGTGATCCCGCGCGGGCTGGCGGCCGGCGAGGGGCGCGCGCTGATCTACGGCCACGGGCTGCTCGGGAACCCGCTCGACAGCCGCACGAGCGCACAGGGCCAGCTGAAGACGCTCGCCGTGCAGAAGAAGTTCGTGGTTTGTGGCACCTACTGGATCGGGCTCTCGGACCTGCCCGCCGAGCCTGGTGGGCGCAAGGACATCGAGCAGGCCGTCCTGAGCTCGCAGGACTTCTCCAACTTCCCCCCGCTGGTCGACCGCCTGCAGCAGGGCGTGCTCGACTACCTCTACCTCGGCCGGGCGCTGGTGCACCCCGACGGCCTCGCGACGAACGCCGCGTTCCAGCTCGGCGGAGAGTCGCTGATCAAGGACTTCGGCCATCGCCGGCCGAGCCTCTTCTACGACGGGAACAGCGAGGGCGGGATCGAGGGTGGGCTGCTCACGGCGGTCGCGCCCGATCTCAACCGCGCCGTGCTCGGCGTGCCGGGAATCAACTACCCGATCCTGATCCAGCGCTCGGTCGACTTCGACCCGTTCCGGGCACTCGTGAACGCGTTCTACGCGGACCCGCTCGACCGCGCGCTGATCTACTCGCTGCTGAGCAACATCTGGGACCGCGGCGAGCCCAACGGCTACGCGGCCCACATGACCTCCCGGCCCTATCGCAACACGCCCGCCCACGAGGTCCTGTTCCACGTGGCGCTCGGCGACCACCAGGTCGCACCGCTGACGGTTGACATCGCGGCGCGGACGATCGGCGCACGCATCCACGTGCCGGCGGTCGATCCGGGGCGCAGCACGGACGTCGAGCCTTTCTTCGGGATCAGGCCGATCCGTCGCTACCCGTTCTACGGCTCGGGCGTGTTCATCTTCGACGCGGGCCCGTTCACGGCCGCCAACCCGCAGGGGACGCCACCTCCGCCGGTCGAGAACCTGCCCCCCCGCATCGGCCAGGACCCGCACGAGTTCCCGCGCCGGACGCAGACGGCGCGGGACATGAAGGATCAGTTCCTACGGCCGGGGGGAGCGGTGCTTACGGATCCGTGCCCGGGAGTCCCTGCTACTCCAACGGGTACGCCGGGCCGTAGTGCTTAGCGCTTAGTGCTCGGTGCTCGGTGCTCGGTGCTCCGCAACGAGCGTCCGGTCCTACGAAGGCGCGACCGGAGCCAGGACCCGCGGCCACAAACGCCCGGTAGCGCTATCTAGCATGGCCTCCCGTGGCGGTTGTGATCGCATCGGAGCTGGGGAAGGACGTGGCGGGCAAGCCGCTCCTGCGCGACGTGTCGTTCAAGCTCGAGCGGCGCGACCGGATGACGCTGTCCGGCCGCAACGGCTCGGGCAAGACCACGCTGCTGCGGATGCTGGCCGGCGACGCCACGGTCGACCTCGGGCGGCTCTCGCTTGCAGAAGGGGGCGAAGGTCTCGCTGCACGATCAGCGTCCGCCGCGCGAGCGCGGCCTGACCCTGCGCGACTACGTGCTCTCGGGCGCGACGGAGGTGGTGGCTATCGAGCGCGAGCTCGAGCGGCTCGAGCACGAGATGGCCGGCGGCACGAGCGACGACGCAACGCTCCGCGCCTATGGCGCCGCTCAGGAGCGCTTCGAGCACCACGGCGGCTACCGCTGGCGTGATCGCGCGCTGGTCACCCTGCGCGGCCTCGGGTTCGTGGAGGCCGACCTCGACCGCCCGCTTTCGACCTTCTCCGGTGGAGAGCTCACGCGGGGCTCGCTGGCCCGCGCGCTGACCGGCGAGCCGGACCTGCTGCTGCTCGACGAGCCGACCAACCACCTCGACATCCCCTCGCTCGAGTGGCTCGAGCAGCATCTGCAGGGGCTCGACGCGGCGATCGTGCTGGTGGCGCACGACCGCTGGTTCCTCGAGGCGGTCGGCACCTCGGTGCTGGAGCTGGAGGCGGGCCGGTCGCGATTCTTCGCCGGCCCGTGGCACGCGTGGCGCAAGGAGCAGGCCGCGCGTGAGATCGCGCTGGGCCGGGCGATCGAGCGCCAGCAGGCCGAGATCGCACGCCTCGAGCGGTTCGTGGAGCGCTTCCGCGCCAAGGCAAGCAAGGCACGCCAGGCGCAGTCGCGCGTGAAGCGGCTGGAGAAGATGGAGCGCATCGAGCGCGAGCCGCGCGACGGGCGCTCGCTGTCGTTCTCGTTCGCCGACCCGGAGCGCTCGGGACGGGTGGTGTTCGAGCTCGAAGGCGGCCGGATCGAGGTGCCGGGGCGCATGCTGCTCGAGGAAGCCGACATCTGGGTCGAGCGCGGCGAGCACGTCGCGCTGGTGGGCGCCAACGGCTCGGGCAAGACGACGCTGATCGAGACGCTCGCCGGCCGCCGACCGCTCGCCGCGGGCAAGCTGCGCACCGGCCACAAGGTGAGCGTGGGCTACGTCTCCCAGCATGCGGAGGAGCTGGCCGACCACGGGACCGTGCTCGAGGCGGCTCAGCGCGCGACGGGGCTCACGCCGGGCAAGGCGCGCGCCCTGCTCGGGCGCTTCCTGTTCTCCGGGCGACGAGGCGCAGAAGCCGGTGGCGGGCCTCTCGGGCGGCGAGCTGAGACGGCTGTCGCTGGCGATCCTGGTGCACTCGGGCGCGAACATGCTCGTGCTCGACGAGCCCACCAACCACCTCGACCTCGAGAGTCGCGAGGCGCTCGAGGACGCGCTCACGTCGTTCACCGGCTCGCTGCTGCTGGTCTCCCACGACCGCGCCCTGCTCGACGCGGTGGGCACCCGCACCGTGGCGATCGAGGACGGCCGGCTGCACAACTACGAGGGCGGATGGGCCGAGTACGTCCAGGCGCGCGACGCGCGACGGGAGGCCGCGGAGCCGTCCCCCGTCATGGCGAGGAAATCGAACGTGTCGCCGAAGGCGGTCGCGAAGGAAGGCGGGCCGAGCAAGGGGCCGTCGAAGAACGCGCAGCGGGCCCAACGCGACCTCGAGCGCGAGATCGAAGCCGCCGAGGCGGCGCTGCTGGCGCTCGAGGACGAGCTGGCCGATCCCTCGGCGTGGGCCGACCAGGATCGTGCCGCCGCCTCATCGGCGCGCCACGCGCAGGCCAAGCGCCAAGTGGAAGACCTCTACGCACGCTGGGAAGCAGCCGTTAGGTAGCGGCGCCGACGTTGGGTCGGGTTTGGGTCGATATACAGCTCGAACCCAGCCCAGCTCGACTGCAGGGACGGCTACCCGCGCTCGTCGGCGCCCGTGCGCGTGACCAGCGTGTCGGCACTGCCGCCGGTGATGATGCGGCGCACCAGCCGCGGCGCCACGACTCGCAGCGCCGCGATCAGGCCGTAGGGGCGGGGCACGTACCGCTCGGCCTTGCCCCCCAGGCTCGCGTCGGCGATCGCCTCGGCAGCGGCGTCGGGGGTCGATACCGACCAGCTCGTGAGCCGGCGCTCGGTCAGCTCGCGCTGGGGAAAGCCCTCCGTGGCGATGAAGCCGGGCAGCACGAGCCCCACGTGGACCCCGTTGGGCCGCTCCTCGGCGTAGAGGGAGTCCGACCAGCCGGCGAGCGCGAACTTGCTGGCCGAGTAGGCGCCGGTGCCACCCCGAGCCACGCGGCCCGCGGTGCTGGCCACGTTGACGATCGCGCTCGGGGCCGACTCGCGGATGAATGGCAGCAGCGCCTCCGTGAGCCGCACGACGGCATCGAAGTTCAGCTCCATCGTGCGGTGGACGTTCTCGTACCCGCCGTCGGCGAAGCTCGCTCGCCACGCGGCGCCCGCGTTGTTCACCAGCAGCGTCAGCCGGTCGTGGTGCGCGCGCACGTGGGCCAGCACGCGGCCGGGGGCGTCCGCCTCGGTGAGATCGGCCGCGAGGTAGGTGGCGGGAACCGGCAAGCTCTCGGCCAGCGCGCGCAGCCGCTCCTCCCGGCGCGCGACGAGGATCAGCTGAGCCCCGGGCTCGCGCGCGAGCCGCCGGGCCGTCGCCTCGCCGATCCCGCTGGACGCGCCTGTGACCAGGGCCACCAGCGGCCGCGCGGAGAGGTCGATCGGCGGCATCAGTGCTGGGCGGGCGCGAACGCCGGGTCGTCCTCGTGCTCCTTGAAGAAGCGCACCATGTGCTCGGCGTAGTCGCGGAAGTTGGGCGGCGTGAGCCCGCGCGCGCCCAGCACATCGACCGTCCGACGCGTGTCGAACACGACCGGATGGTTGAGGTAGGGGATCGATTCGTGGGGCGTGCCCCCCATCCGCTCGCGAACGGCGGGAATCCTCAGGGCGCCGGCGGCGACGGCGGGCGGGATCCGGCCCCGCGGCGGCTTTGCCCCGAAACGCTCCGCCAGAAGCACCAGCAACTCGCTCGAGGAGAGCGGCTCGGGGTCGACGAGGTGGAAGGTCTCACCCTCGGCCTCCGGGAGAGCGGCCGCGGCGGCGATCGCCTCGACCACATAGTCGACCGGGACCACGTTGAAGGGCGCCTGGGAGCGGCCGAACTGCAACAGCGGCTGACCGGTCCGCTCTGCACGCGAGATCGCCCGCAGGAGGTAGTAGGGCCCGTCGAACTTCTGGGTCTCACCCGTGCGGGAGTCACCCACGACGATCGCCGGCCGCAGGATCGTGGTCGGCACGCGGTGCATGAACATCCGCGCCCAGACCTCGGCCTGGAACTTGGTCGACTCGTAGTGGTTCTTGAACTGCTGGCCCATCACCAGCTCGTGCTCGTAGACGACGCCCGTGCGCAGTCCCGCGACGTAGGCGGTGCTCACATAGGCCAGGCGTTCGAGCCGCTCCGCCGCGGCGCAGAGGTCGAGCAGGTTGCCGGTGCCGTCGACGTTCACCCGCTGCGCGAGCTCCAGCGGAACCGACAGGTCATAGATGGCGGCCAGGTGGAACACCCTGGTCGCCTCGGCGCGCAGGCGTGCGTAGTCGTCCTCGGAGAGGCCCAAGCGGCGCTCGGCGATGTCGCCGGCTACGACCTCGATGCGCTCGGCATCGATCTGCGACGCGGCGTCCCGGGCCGCGGCGAGCATCCGCTCCTCGACCAGCGCGACGACCCGGCGGTCGGGATCCTCGTCGAGGAGTCGCCTGGCAAGCCTGCGGCCTATGAACCCCGGAAAGCCGGTGAGCAGGTCGAGCGCCACGGCGCGCAATCTATTCGAGTGCGAGTGCGGCCGGCCGGGACCCAGCGGGCTCGGCGTTTACGCTCCCCGCGTGACTCGACGGGAGATCAAGTCGTGGCTGATGGACATGGACGGCGTGCTTGTACACGAGGAGCACGCCATTCCCGGTGCGGCGGACTTCCTCGGAGCGCTGCGGGCCAACGGCACCCCGTTCCTGGTCCTGACCAACAACTCGATCTACACGCGGCGCGACCTCTCCGCCCGGCTTCGGACGAGCGGGCTCGAGGTACCCGAGGAGTCCATCTGGACCTCCGCGCTCGCCACCGCCAGCTTCCTCGAGGACCAGCGGCCGGGCGGCTCGGCGTTCGTCATCGGGGAATCGGGCCTCACGACCGCCCTCCACCAAGCGGGCTACACCCTCAGCGAGCGTAACCCGGACTACGTGATCCTCGGCGAGACGCGCACCTACAGCTTCGAGCGGATCACGCAGGCGATCCGACTCATCTCCCTGGGCGCCCGCTTCATCGCCACCAACCCCGACCCGACGGGACCGACGAAGGAGGGCCCGCTCCCCGCCACCGGCTCCGTGGCGGCTCTGATCAGCCGCGCCACGGGCGTGGACCCCTACTTCGTCGGCAAGCCGAACCCACTGATGATGCGTTCGGCGCTGAACGCGATCGAGGCCCACTCCGAGCACACCGCGATGATCGGCGACCGGATGGACACCGACATGGTGGCCGGACTCGAGGCGGGACTCGAGGCGATCCTTGTGCTCACGGGCGTCACCGCGAACCGCGAGGAGGCCGAGCGCTATCCCTACCGCGCGTCGCGGTGCATCGACTCGGTCGCCGATCTGGTCGACGAGGTCCGCTGAGCGCCCCTCAGCGGCGCAGCAGCTCGCGCCAGCGCTCGGGTGCCACGTCCGCGGGCTCGGTGGTGTCCATGAAGTCCGTGAGCACGTCGAGGAATCGCTGCGGCTCATCGATCTGCGGGAAATGGCCGGCGTCGGGAAAGACCTCGAGGCGGCTCGAGGGCACCAGCTCGTGGGCCGCCCGGCCGTGCGCCACGGGGATGACGGTGTCGCGCTCGCCCCAGATGAGCAGGAAGGGGACGTTCTCGGCCAGGTACAGGCGGTCGCTGGCGTTCACGCGCTGGCCGCCGGGCTCGACGATCGTGCGCAGGGTGTGCACGAACGCCTCCCGCGCCTCGCGGTCGTGCAACGACGCGTGCCCGCGCGCCATCTCGGCGATGTCGGTCCCTGTTCGCAGCCCCAGGCGCTCGAGCGCGCCGCCCACGGCGCGTCCGGCGTCGAGCAGCCGGCCACTGGCCAGCAGCGGCAGCACCCAGTCAGATCCCGGTAGCGTCGCCGCGCGCAGGATCGGGTTCAGCTCACGTCCCAGACCACCGCTGTTCACCAGCACGAGCCGTTCGCAGCGCTCGGGGAACTGGTAGGCGAGCTGCATGGCGATGCCGCCCCCGAGTGAGTGGCCGACGAACGTCGCCCGGTCGTGCCCCAGCGACACGAGGATGTCGCGAACGCCGCTGGCATAGGCGCCGAGCGAGTAGTCGCCGCGCGGCTTGGCGGACTCGCCGTGGCCGATCAGGTCGGGTGCGATCACCGTGAACCGCTGCGCCAGGTAGGGCATCACCCTGTCCCAGGTGGCCGACGTCGAAGTGATCCCGTGCACGAGCACGATCACCGGGCCCTCGCCCGCGTGCCGGTACGCCACGCGGTGCCCGTGCAGCGTCGTCTGCTTGAGCTCCAGCTCCGCCGGTAGCGCCATGCGGCGGCCTACCGTATCTGCATGCCCGAGATCGCGCGCGAGATGACGAGCCGCTGGATCTCCGAGGTACCCTCGAAGATCGTGTAGATCTTGGCGTCTCGGTGCATTCGCTCCACCGGGAACTCGCGGGTGTAGCCGTTCCCGCCGAGGATCTGGATCGCCCGCTCGGTGACCCATACCGCCACCTCGCCGGCCTTCAGCTTGGACATGGAGCCCTCGGCGTTCGTGAAGGTGTGCCCCGCCTTGCCCATCCATGAGGCCCTCCACACGAGCAGGCGGGCGGCGTCGATCTCCAGCTTCATGTCGGCCAGGGCGAAGGCGATCGCCTGGTTGTCGATGATGGGCCGACCGAACTGCTCCCGTTCCTTGGCGTAGTCGAGCGCATACTCGTATGCCGCCCGCGCGATGCCGATCGCCTGGGCGCCGACGGTCGGGCGGCTGGCCTCGAACGTCTGCATCGCCGCCTGGCTCTTCGACCGCTTGCCCTCGCGCGCCCGCGCGACCCGCTCGTCGAGCTTCTCCTTGCCGCCCAGCAGACAGGCGCCCGGGATACGGCAGTCGTCGAGGAACACGTCCGCCGTGTGCGAGGCGCGGATCCCGTGCTTCTTGACCTTGGTCCCCTGCTCGAGCCCGGGCGTGTCGGGCGGGACCACGAACGCCGCCTGCCCGCGCGAGCCCAGATCCGGATCGACCGAGGCCACGACCACGTGCACGTGCGCGATGCCGCCGTTGGTGGCCCAGGCCTTCTGGCCGTTGAGGACCCACTCGTCCTTTGCCTCGTCGTACTTCGCACGGGTCCGCAGCGAGGAGACGTCAGAGCCCGCGTCGGGCTCGGACACGCAGAAGGCCGCGACCTTGGGATCGTCCTCGGTGCCGTAGCACTGGGGCACCCACTCGCCGAGCTGCTCGGGCGTCCCGGCGCTGAAGATCCCGGCCACCGCAAGGGTCGTCCCCATGATCGACATTCCAATGCCGGCGTCGCCCCAGAACAGCTCCTCGTTAACGATCGGCAGCTGGATGCCGGACGGATCGGCCCAGAACTGGGCGAGTGACTCGAATCCGTAGAGCCCGATCTTGGCCGCCTCCTGGATCACGGGCCAGGGCGTCTCCTCGCGCTCATCCCACTCCGCCGCCGCCGGCCGGACCACGTTCTCGGCGAAGCCGTGGACCCAGTCGCGGATGTCGCGCTGGTCGTCGGACAGCTCGAGCGAGAAGGTCGCCGCGGGGGCCCCGACGCCGTCGATGGCCTGCTGCGCCGCCTCGGTGGCTGCCTCGGTAGCTGATTCGGTAGCTGCTGTCATGCGGGCGTCTCCTCCGTGATCGAGATTCCCGAATCTTCGTGATAGAAGAACAAGGTGTCTTGGCAACACCGCCAAGAACAGAAGGCGAAAATCGTGCCTCGATCACAAACCGGCCAGAAGATGCCCGAGCGCCCCTGGCTCAGCCTGCCCCCCGAGGTCGCCCGCGCGCTGCGGCCCGACGTGCCCGAGACGGCCGACGCGATCATCGCCGCGATTCGGGAGTCGGTGCCCGCCTACTCGCGGCCGCTCGAGGGAGCGTTCGGCGCGGCGCTCCGGACTGGTGTCGAGCGCGCACTCGCCGACTTTCTCGACGACGTCGAGGGCGTGGGCGACCAGTCGACGTCGTCACGCGGCATCTATGCGGCCCTCGGCAGAGGCGAGGCCCGTGAGGGGCGCAGCATGGACGCGCTCCTGGCCGCCTACCGAGTCGGCGCCAGGGTCGCGTGGCGCCGCACGGCCGCGGCAGGGCGCAGGGCGGGCTTCGATACGGAGACGCTGTCCCTCCTGGCGGAGGGGTTCTTCGCATTCATCGATGAGCTGTCCGCGCGCTCGGCCGCCGGCTACGTGGAGGAGCGCTCCGCTGCCGCGGGCGAGGCGGCCCGGCGACGGCGGGCCCTGGTTGCGCTGCTGTCGCAGGTCCCGCCAGCCGACCCGGCCGCCGTGGAGGCGAGCGCCCGCGAGGCCGGCTGGGAGCTGCCCCGCGAGCTGGCGGTCCTCGTGTGGCTGGACGACTCCGAGCAGCCGGTGGCGCGCAACCTGCCGCTCGGCACGCTTGTGGCGAGCACCGATGACGGAGTCCCCTGCGCGCTCGTGCCGGACGCTGGGGCACCCGGCCGGGCGGCCGAGCTCGAGCGCGCGATCGGCGACCGCCCCGCGGCGCTCGGCCCGGTGGTGCCGGGCGGCGACGCGAGCCGCAGCCTGCGCCGCGCGACGGCAACCTTGCGGCTGATCTCGCTGGGCGTTCTCCCTGGCGAGGGGCTCACTTCCGCCGATGACCGGCTCGCGGAGCTGATCGTGCATGCGGACAGGACGCTCCTGGACGAGCTCGCCGAGCGCCGGCTCGCGCCTCTCGCCTCCCGCTCGCCGCGATCGCAGGACCGCCTCCGCGAGACGCTGGGCGCGTGGCTCGACCACCAGGGCAACGTGCCGGCCACCGCCCGCGCGCTCGGGGTGCACCCGCAAACGGTGCGCTACCGCATGGTGCAGCTGCGCGAGGTGTTCGGTGAGGACCTCGACGATCCCGACGCGCGGTTCGAGCTGGCGCTGGCGGTGCGCGCCGGACCGTCGCGCACACAAGCTTGAGAACGGCGCCGGGCGCGAACGCGCCTAGGCGTGCGCCACCCAGTTCACGCGTTCGGACGCGAAGTAGGCTCGCTCGAAGTCCTCGAGCCGGTACGGCCCACCCCCGTCGAGGTCGAAGATGCGAAGCCCAGCCCCGTCCGTAAGCAGGCCGAACACATCACTCGGCTCCGTTCCGTAGGCGTTTGCGGACCCGAGGCCGTGCTCGAACACGACGATCGGTCGGTGTTCGCGAAGGGTCCGGAGCGCTCCCCGTAGCACCGCCTCCTCACCCCCCTCCACATCGATCTTTATCAGTGCGGGCATGTAGCCCGGCGGAAGGGCGTCATCGAGGGCTTCGAGGCGGACCGGGATCTCCACGATGTCCTGCTCGGCGTCACCGGGCAGCGGCCGATACGCAAGCCCACTCCATGCCTCAGCGGCCCGGACATGGCCGAAGGACGCCTCACCCGCGTGATCGGAAACGGCCGCGCACCGCACATCCACCTGGGGAAACTCCGCGCGCAGCCGTTCGGCCAGGTGCGGCAGCGGCTCATAGGCGATGTGCCGTCCATCCGGGCGCCGCGCGAAGCATCTCGCGCAGGACGCTGCCGGCGTGCGCACCGACGTCGATGCAGCAGGAGTCGGGGCCCAGGCTCCAGGCCAGCAGCCGGCGCACCAGAGCGGAGTCCCTCTGATCGATCGCAGCCAGCTCGGCGAACGCATGGGTGCCTCCGATTCGACCCGCCGGAGGGCGGCGCGAGAGGCCCAACCGCGAGCGGCGTCCGGCCCAGAGCCCGCTGCAAGCGCTTCAGCCGCGGCCGCATCGGGCCGATCATCGCATAGGGGCGTGCGGCCGGCGCCCGGGTACGATCCGCCGGTGCCGGCCCCACCCGCCACCCAACCTCCAGGCCTGCTTGCCACCCGCATCGGCGGGTCGGAGGAGGGCTATCGCGAGATCGCCCGCTTCCACTACGAGCGGATCACGTCCCTGCTCCCGTCGGATTGGTCTTGGGAGGCCAAGCGCGTGCTGGACTTCGGCTGTGGTCCGGGCCGGACCCTCTCCGAATTCGCGGGCGAGGCGGAGGTGGCGGAGTTTCACGGCTGTGACATCCACGCCGAAAGCATCGAGTGGGCAAGGGCAAACCTCCCTCAGTACACCTTCTTCATCAACGAGGAGGAACCGCCGCTCGATGTCTCCCCGGGTTCCTTCGACCTCGTTTACGGGGTATCCGTCTTCACCCACCTGACTGAGCACTGGAGCCGTTGGCTGGCCGAGGTGCACCGGGTCCTCAAGCCTGGGGGGATCGCGATCTTCTCCTTCTTGGGCGAATCGATGTGGAACGCCCTCGGCATGGAGAAGTTCGATCGCTGGAATGAGGACGAAACCGGGATGCTCGTCACCGGCCTGGGCAACCCCTGGGACGCGGGCGGGCCCAATGTCTTTCACTCCGAGTGGTGGCTCCGCGATCACTGGGGGCGGGGGTTCGAGATCCTGGAGCTGCGCGCGCGCGATACCTGGCGGGGAGTGGAGGGCCACGGGTGGGTGGTCCTGCGCCGCGAGGGCGACACGGTCACGGCCGATGAGCTGGCGCGGCTGGATCCGAGCCAGGCGCGTGAGGCGCCCGCGTTGACGAGAAACCTGCGCTGGCTGATGCCTGAGGTCCGACGGCACGCGGAGGAGCAAGCGGCAGAGATCGCTCGGCTCGAGCGCGCGACGCGGACCTACTCCGCCGAGATCGAGCGGCTGGCCGCGCGTCCGAAGACCGCCGCTGTCGCCGGCAAGCGCCAAGTGGGCAGGGTCGTTGGTGCAGCCAGGCGAATGGCGGATCGCGCGCGCGGCCGGGGCGCGCGCTGACCGGCGCTCAAACCGGCAGCGCGGTCAACTGCACACCTCCCACCCCCAGGGCGCTCAGCGGCAAGTGGCTCAGCTGGCGCGGCACGTGCACGGCGTTTGTGAGCAGGTGGAGCTTGGCGACCACGAAGCGGCTGGCCAGGAGCGCGCGCTGGATACCGTCGAGGGTGATCCGGTTGAGCGACAGGTACTCGTCCTCGGCCGAGCGGCGAGGATCCGTGGCACCGCGACCCTTGACGGTCGCGAGGATCTCCTCGTCGCGGCGCAGCAGGTGCGGGTAGGGACCCTCGTAGTGGGGCCACAGATGGCCGCCATGCTCGGAGGCATAGAACGGCCACAGCTGCAGGAACAGCACTCCGCTCGGCTTGATCACGCGTCGGACGTCCGCGAGCAGGCCGATGGGGTCGTCGACATGCTCGAAGACGGACCACGTGACGACCACGTCGAACTGCTCCGCCGACGCAGGGAGCGACACCGGCTCTGACCGCTCGAAACGGAGGCACGACGGCAGCGAGTCCGCAACCCCGGCCGCTTGCGCGGCCCGCAGGAGGGCCGAGACGTCCACGTCCATCAAGTCGAACCCCACCAGCTGCTTCGGGCGCCCTTTGATCGCGAGCCCGAGATCGATGATCCCGTCTCCACAACCGATGTCTGCCACGCGCTTGCCCTCTAGCGAGATCCCGTCCCCACCCAGAAAGGCGAGGATCTCGTCTGCCGCCTGGTTGTAATGCTCGTCGAACCAGCGCACGGGATCATCGCTCGCATTCATCCGACTCCGCTCCCCGCTCGGCCGCGCCGGCCGCGCAGAAGGCGCGTCAGGCTGTAAGCCGCGCGTAGGGGCACGAAGACGAGGGCCCTGAGCACCCGGCTCTGCGAAATAGCGAGCAGCGGCCTGGTCATCTTCGCGGGCATTACTCCCTCCGGCCCCACGAGGGCCTTGGAGTAGCGATCGAGGCCCTTGTGCTGGCCGTAGGTCTCGACCAGGATCACTCGGGCGTCGGTCGATGGCGAGTCGATCACGTCCTCGTAGATGCTCGCCAGCTCGGTGGCGGTCCGCCTCCAAGTGAGTCCGGCGCCGGCGGCTCGGAGGGTGCTCGACGTGCTCTTGCGTCAGCGCGGGGTCGGCGAGCAGCTCGGTGCAGCGGTCGGCGCTCACCGCCGCGTCCCACGGCACGAGCAATGCAGCCTTCTGTGGAAAGAGCTCCGCCAGCGCGGTGCCCGATGCGAAGAAGCAGGGCACCCCGGCCTCGCCGGCCTCGAAGGGAATCAGGCCGAACCCCTCGTAGGTTGTGGGATAGACGAGAGCATCGGCGTGCTCCATCAGCCAACGCTTGCCCGCCTCGTCAACCGCCGCGAGGTCGACCACCCGCCTCGCGAGGTCCGGATCACACGCCAGCTCCTCCGCCTCCTCGCCGGCAGACGAGCCCCATGCCACGTGAGGACCGGCCATCACCAAGATCCCCTCGTAGCCGTGGCGGTCGCGCATCGCGGCCAGCAGACGGATCGCGAACACACGATTCTTGTGCAGGAAGTCGGTCCCGAGGCAAAGGAGGAACGGCTTGCCGTCCAGGTTGCGCCAGCCGCGCGGGGGAGAGGGCGGCGGCGGCGCTGTGGTCACGCTGTGGTCGGTGCCCAGCAGCACCGACCTTGGCCCGCTCGGGATCTACCAAATCCTCGCGAAGCGCCTCTTCGCGAGCGTGACGCGAGAAGAACGCCACCCGGTCGGCGGTGGAGAGCGCGATCCTCGTGAGCGAGCGATGCTCCTGCCACTTCTCGAAGCTCTCGTGATAGGCGGGGTTGTGGAAGGCGATTAGATCCTGATGGGTGATCACGAGCCGCTGCCCGATGGCGAGCAGGAAGCGCAGGTCCTCGAGCGAGGAGATCTGGTACGGCCGGTGGACCACGTCGGTGGCGGGCTCGCGCCAGGCCTGGTCCTCGCCGACCAGCCGGACGCGTGCCAGCCGCTCGAGCGCCTCACGCGCGTACCCACCGAGATCAGGCGGCACGATGACTCGGATCGCCATCGACTGGAGGTCATGCACCGAGGTGATCACCTCGAGCACGTGCAGCTGAGTCCCAGTCATGAACTCAGTGAGGATTCGTCCATCGATTGTGAGCGCGGCACCTCGTAGCGCGCGACGGCCCGCGTAGAGGGATCGCGCGAGGGGCGTGTTACTTGCCTGCTCGACCTCCTCGACCCAGCTGTCCCAGTACGGATAGCGCGACTGCAACATCCGGTGATGTGCCTGGCGAAGCGCCGCCGCGCCACCGTTGGCGTCGAACGAGCCGCCCCCGTGGTGGAGGACGAAGACGTCGTCTGCCAGCACATGCGAGAGCCCGTAGCGGGTGCAGCGATGCGAGAAGTCGACCTCCTCCTCGTAGCCCGGAGCGAAGTCCTCGTCGAAGTCGCCCACGAGGTCCAGGGCGCTACGCCGCAGATACAGACAGTGGCCGACCGCGGCGGGCAGCGTTGGATGGATTCCTGGGCTTGCGGCGTGCACCGCCGCCGCCGCCTCGTCCACCGACCACTCCTGAGGGAGCTTGGGCACCGGGCGGTTGCGGTCGGGGATCGAGATGATCGTGCCGTGGTTGGTCAGCGTCGATACCGTGGCCACCCGCGTGTCGGAGAACGCGGCCCGCCGCATGCCCTCGTACCAGCCTCGGGAGACCACGCAGTCGCTGTTGAGCACGATGACGTCGGCTGGGGCAAGCAGCGCCAGCACGGTGTTGACGTTGCGCACGAAGCCGACATTCTCCGGTTGACGCAGATAGGCGATCGGCAGGCGATGCACCTTGGTTGGCGTTGATCTCCTCCACCAGGCGCGCGGCCGCCGGGTCGTCGCTCGCGTCGTCGGCCACCAGCACGGGAACCTCAGGCGGAGTCGCTTGGAGGACGCTCCGCAGGCACTGTGCGAACAGCCGGTAGGCACCGAAGACTGGGATGCAGACGACCGCGGAGCCGCGCTCGGGCGGATCCCAGGGAAGACTGGAGCGATCGGGCTCGCTCGTGCCAGTCGATCCGGCGGCCACTGGCGGAAATATAGGCCAGCCATGTAAGTCCACCGGACGCGGTCTCTCCAGCCGCTTTGGGCGCCGTGGAAGATTGCTAGCGTTCGCCCACTTGACCGCAACGGCCTCGCATACTGCGGCCGAGTCGGCGCGGGTCGCCCGCGGCGCCTCCGCGGCGGTTTCGGTCGACGGGGTGAGCAAGTGCTTTCGCCTGCCCCACCAGCAGTACCACACGCTCAAGCAGCGTGCCCTGCACCCGTTCCAGAGCCGGTCCTACGACGAGCTCCGAGCGCTAAACGACGTCGACTTCGACGTGGCCGAAGGTGAGTTCTTCGGCATCGTCGGACGCAACGGCAGCGGCAAAAGCACGTTGCTCAAATGCCTGGCGGGGATATACGGCGTCGACGCCGGCGAGGTGCGTATCAGGGGGAGGGTCTCGCCCTTCATCGAGCTCGGCGTGGGCTTCAGCATGGATCTCACCGCCCGCGAGAACGTGATCATCAACGCGATCATGCTCGGCCTGTCACGAAGGCAGGCCAAGGAGCGCTTCGACGAGATCATCGCGTTCGCCGAGCTCGAGGAGTTCGTGGACCTCAACTTGCGCAACTACTCGTCGGGGATGGCGGTGAGACTGGCGTTCTCGGTAGCGGTGCAGGCAGAGGCCGACGTCCTGCTGGTGGACGAGGTTCTCGCCGTCGGCGATGCCGCCTTTCAGCAGAAGTGCTTCGGCGAATTCGAGCGCCTCAAGTCCGAGGGCCGCACGATCATCTTCGTGACGCATGACATGGCCAGCGTCGAGCGCTTCTGCGACCGGGCCATGCTCTTGGACCGCGGGCGCGTGCTTGAGATCGGCCCCGCCGAGGAGATCTCGCGCTCGTATAGCGAGCTGAGCCTGGGTGACATCGCGACCTACGAGCCCGAGGCGCTCGGCTCCGGCCCGTTCCACGTGCTCGACGCGTGGTGTGAGGATGCTGATGGAAAACGGATTGTCACCCAGCAGCAGGGACAGCCCTGCAAGGCATGCCTCGAGGTCGGATTCGCACAGGACGTCGTCGATCCCTCGTTCGGCATCGCCTTCCGCAACGAGGCCCGTCACCCCGTCTTCGTCGCCCACAGCGGCCCCCACGGACCGAGCGGGGCCTTCAAGGCCGGCGAGCGGGTGGTCGCGGCCTTCAGCTTCGGGAATTGGCTTGCGTCCGGGCGCTACGACCTCAGCGCGGCGGTGGCAGCCCCCGCACTGGGGGCGGCGGGCGAGGTGCGGGCGGACGACGTGGCCACCCTGGTCGTCGCGGCCCCCTACGCGAGCGGCGGCGCCGCGGACATCCCCCACGAGCTCGAGATTCGACGGCCGTGACCGCCACAGCGAAGGCGCTGCGGGGCCCGACTGCCCTGGGGAACGATCTCGGCCGCTTCTTGAGCCTCACGTACGTGCTGGCAGCCACTGAGTTCAAGCTCAGCTTCTTCGGCTCCGCGCTCGGCTACATCTGGGGGCTGATGCGGCCCCTCATGCTCTTCGGGGTGCTTTACGTCGTGTTCACCCACGTCATCAAGTTCGGCGAGGGGGTCGAGTTCTACCCGGTCTACCTCTTGACCTCGATCGTTCTGTTCAGCTACTTCTCCGAGACGACGTCCAACGCCGTCGCATCCCTGACCAGGCGCGAAGGCCTGCTACGCAAGATGTACTTCCCGCGCATGGTGATCCCGCTCTCGGTGGCGCTTACCTCGACCTTCAACCTAGGCTTGAACTTGATCGCCGTGCTGGTGTTTGCGCTGATCTCGGGCGTGGAGCCGCGGTTGTCGTGGCTTGAGATGCCGCTGCTCGTGGCGGTGCTGGCGGTGCTCTCGGTCGGCCTGGCAATGATGCTCTCGGCGCTCTACCCGCGCTACCGCGACATCAGCCCGATCTGGGACGTGGTCCTACAGATCCTTTTCTATGCCTCCCCCGTGCTCTACGTGCTGAGCATCGTTCCCGACGAGTACGAGCGCGTCTTCCTCACCAATCCCATCGCCGTCGTGCTGACGCAGATGCGCCACGCTTTCATCGACCCCGACGCGCCCTCGGCGGCCGAGGCGATCGGGCCGGACGTGCGGCTGCTGATCCCGCTCGGCGTGGTCGTCGTACTGTTCGCGCTCGGGCTGTGGGTCTTCAAGCGCGAGACGCCGCGGATCGCCGAGAACTTGTGATCCCGCATCCACCGCCCGGCGTCAACCTGGCGGGCTACTTTCGGTCGGTGCTCGGCATCGGCGAAGTCGCCCGGGCGCTGGTGGACGCGCTCGAGTCCCAGGGCGTCGCGGTGGCACCCGTGGGCTTGCTCGCAGGGGGGCTCGACGAACACGAGGGAGCGGCGCCCGACGGTCGGGCGCCCCAGGCCACGTTCCCCATCAACCTGATCTGCGTGAACGCTCAGGGGGTCGCGGTCTTCGTCGATCGCATGGGCCCCTCGTTCTTCGAGGACCGCCACTCGATCGGCGTCTGGTGGTGGGAGGTCGATGCCTTCCCCCGCCGATGGCTCGCCGCGTTCGACCACGTGGATGAGGTCTGGGCCGGGTCCAACCACGTGGCGGCTGCCCTGTCGGCTATCTCACCGGTGCCCGTAGTCAAGGTAACCACCCCTGTCACGATCGCTCCCTTCGAGCAGCTTCCGCGCGAGCGGCTCGGGCTGCCCGAAGGCTTCGTGTTCCTGTTCGTGTTCGACTACAACAGCGTCTTCGCCCGCAAAAACCCCCTGGGCGCGATCTCGGCCTTCACGCGGGCGTTCGCTCCGGGCGAGGGTGCGTCGCTCGTCCTCAAGTGCGTCGGCAGCGAGCGCTTCGCGTCGGACCACCGGCGGCTGCTGGCCGCCGCCGAGCACCCGGACGTGCACGTGATCGACCGCCCCTTGCCCAGCGCGGAGAAGAACGCGCTGCTCGCGGCCTGCGACTGCTACGTCTCCCTGCACCGCGCCGAGGGCTTCGGCATCCCCTTGGCCGAGGCGATGGCGCTGGGAAAGCCAGTCGTCGCAACCGGCTACTCGGGGAACCTCGACTTCATGACCCCGGAGAACAGCTGGTTGGTGGACTACACACTCGCGCCGATCGGCTCGGGGGCCGAACCATATCCCGCGGAGGGAACCTGGGCCGAGCCCGATGGCGACCACGCCGCCCGTCAGTTGCGCCGCGTCTACGACGACCCTGCGGCGGCGCGAGCCCGCGCCGACCGGGGGCAAGCGGAGATCCGTAGGACGCATTCCAGCGAGGCTGCCGGGCGCAGCATGGCGCGGCGGCTGGCCATCATCGCGGAACGTTGGGGCGACCGTCCGGCCTCGGCCGACACCGAGGAGCCGGCCTCGACGGAGGTGGCTCGCCGCATCAGCCGAGGCCCTGCGCAGTCGGGAAAGCTGGGCCCCTCTCGGAGCGCGCTTCGCAGTTTGGCTCTCAGGGCAACGAGGCCGTACGCCGCCTTCGAGCGGAGCGTCGACGAGGAGCTTCTGCGCTCCGTGCAGTCCCTCGAGCGGGGGGTTGAGGCGCTCGCTGCCGGGCAGGCTCAACTGCGCGCGCAGCTCGCCGGCCTCGAAGCCGATCGGCAGGCATCTTCCCCGAGCGCGGCCGGGCTGCTCGAGCAGCCCACGGCCGGGGTCGTGCGCGGCTACTGCGGCCAGGGCTTGGCGAGCACCACCGAACCGCCTGCCTTCGCCGCTCCCTCGCAAGAGCCGTACGAGCGGCTGATCGCGGGCCGGGCACCGACCGTGGAGCTGGTCGGGAACGATGAGCAACTTGGCTCGGCGTCCGACGCATCGCTGGGGGCCATCGTCGCCCGCGAGGTCGTTGAACGGATTCCACCCGATCGAGTGCCGGAGTTCTTCGGGCTCGCTCGGCGCAAGCTTCGCGACGACGGGCTGCTGATCGTGGAGACGCCCAACGCGCACGCCGACGGAGCCTTCAAGGCCTTCTGGGCCGCTCCGTCGAACACGCGCCCACTGTTCCCCGAGGCGGCTCTCGCGCTGTGCAGGCAGGCGGGGTTTCGCTCTGCCTTCGTCTTCCACCCCGGGGGGTCGGGCAACGTGGAGGCGGACCGCCTTCGCGAGCACATCTATGCGCTCGTGGCGGCTCCCGGGGAGGACGAGCTGGGCCTTCGCGGGCCGGACGGAGAGTTCTGAGGCGCGGCGCGAGCCACTCGGGCCCGGGCAGTCGGTAGCGTGGCCGAGATGGCCGAGCTCCGCCGCGCGCTGATCACCGGCATCACGGGCCAAGACGGCAGCTACCTGGCCGAGTTCCTGCTCGAGAAGGGCTACGACGTGCACGGCATGGTCCGCCGCTCCTCCACCGAGACGTTTCAGCGACTGCAGGACTGCCGCGACGACTTGACCCTGCACACCGGCGACCTGCTGGACCAGAGCTCGCTTGTGGACGTGCTGCGCGAGTGCAAGCCCCACGAGATCTACAACCTGGCCGCGATGTCGTTCGTGGCCGCCTCCTGGAACCAGCCGGTGCTCACCGCGGAGTTCAGCGGCGTAGGCGTCACGCGGATGCTTGAGGCGATGCGCGAGGTCGTGCCGCAGGCGCGCTTCTACCAGGCCTCCTCGTCCGAGATGTTCGGCCAGGTGCTCGAGGTGCCCCAGACCGAGACGACGCCGTTCTATCCCCGCAGCCCCTACGGAGTGGCGAAGGCCTATGGCCACTTCATCACGGTCAACTACCGCGAAAGCTACGACCTTTTTGCCTGCTCAGGGATACTTTTCAACCACGAGAGCAGTCGCCGGGGACTCGAGTTCGTGACCCGCAAGGTCACCCATGGCGCCGCGTCGATCAAGCTCGGTCTGATCGAGGAGCTGGCGCTGGGCAACCTCGACGCCGAGCGCGACTGGGGCTACGCGAAGGACTACGTGGAGGCCATGTGGCTAATGCTCCAGCAGGGCGAGCCGGATGACTACGTGGTGGCCACCGGGGAGACGCACAGCGTGCGCGACCTCGTCGACATCGCCTTCGCGCACGTCGACCTCGACCCGGCGGAGCACATCCGCACCGATCCGCGCTTCCTGCGCCCGGCGGAGGTCGAGCACCTTGTCGGGGACGCCTCGAAGGCCCGCGAGAAGCTCGGCTGGCAGCCGCGCACATCGTTCGAGGAGCTCGTGCGGCTCATGGTCGACGCCGATCTGGAGCTGCTGGCCAGCGGTGTGCCGCAGAAGCAGGCGGGCTGAGCGGAACCTACGTGAGCGCAACGGCGGATCCGCAGGGAGAAGTCGACCTGGCCGTGGTCGGTGGCGGGATCCTCGGCCTGGCCGTGGCGC
This sequence comes from uncultured Thermoleophilaceae bacterium, assembly GCA_963802855.1. Classification (GTDB taxonomy): domain Bacteria; phylum Actinomycetota; class Thermoleophilia; order Solirubrobacterales; family Thermoleophilaceae; genus JAAYBF01. The sequence continues at coordinate 930,983 of CAWDJP010000004.1, read as the reverse complement.
GTGAGCTGCTCGCCCGCCGCCCGGGGCTCTCGGTGACCGTGCTCGAACGGGAGTCCAGCGTCGGCGTCCACCAGACGGGCCACAACAGCGGCGTGATCCATGCCGGCATTTACTACGCGCCAGGCTCGCTGAAGGCGAAGCTGTGCGTGGCCGGGGCGCGCGAGATGTACGAGTTCTGCGAGCAGCATGGCGTCAACCACGACCGCTGCGGGAAGGTGATCGTGGCGCGCGACGACTCCGAGATCGCGGGCCTCGAGGAGCTGGAGCGGCGGGGACGAGCGAACGGGGTGCCCGGGCTGCGCCGGCTCACGGTGGGCGAGCTAGCCGAGGTCGAGCCGCATTGCCGGGGGGTGGCGGCGCTGCACTCACCCCACACCGGTATCGCCGACTTTGCCGGCGTCGCGCGAGCGCTCGCAGCAGAGCTCGACGGGGCCGGCGTGACCGTGGCCACCGGCGCCGGCGTTGAGAGCGTGGCGCAGAACGGCACCCGGCTCGCGCTGCGACACGCACGCGGTGAGACGCGCGCCCGGTTCGCGGTGTTCTGCGCGGGCGGGTGGTCGGACCGCCTGGCGGTGCTCGCGGGCGCCCCCGAGGAGCCCCGCATAGTCCCGTTCCGTGGCGCCTACCTGCGACTGCGTCCCGAGCGCCGCGAGCTGGTGCGCTCGCTGATCTACCCGGTGCCCGACCCGAGCCTGCCGTTCCTCGGCGTCCACCTCACCCGGCACACGAGCGGCGACGTGCTGGTGGGCCCAACCGCGCTGCTGGCCCCAGCCCGCGACGCCTACTCGCTGGCGCGGCCGCGCATGCGCGACCTCGGCGCGACCCTCGCCTGGCCGGGGAGCTGGCGCATGTTCCGCCGCTTCTGGCGCACGGGCCTGACCGAGATCCGCCACGCCACCAGCCGGCGGGCCTTCGTGCGCGCGGCGGCCGACTACGTGCCGGACCTGCGCAGGGGCGACGTCGAGTTCGCCTTCGCCGGCGTGCGGGCGCAAGCGCTCGGCCGCGACGGGGCGCTCGTCGATGACTTCGTCGTGCACGAGACCGACCGAGCGATACACGTGCGCAACGCTCCCTCGCCCGCTGCCACCTCGTCGCTCGCGATCGCGCGACTGATAGCCGACCGCGCAGAGTCGGAGCTTTCCTAGCTTCGACGGCCCAGCCCGCCGGCGGCCACGTCGCGCACGAGGCGGCGCTCGGACGGGAGGAGGGCGAACGAGTAGTACAGCGCCCAGTAGGCCGCGAGCCCCACCAGGGCGGTTGCCGCTACCGCGATCGCGGACCGCGGGTCCAGCGCCAAGCGCGCGACCACCAGCGCGACCGCCAGCCCCAGGCCGGGCAGCCAGGCGGGCACGATCGCCCTCCGGACGAACGCGACCGGCTCCAGACCGCCCGCGTCGAGCGCGCTGCGCGCCAGCATCGGGAAGAGCAGGAAGTAGGGGATGGCGGTGGCCAGGGCCACCCCCTCCAGCCCCAGCCACGGGACCAGCGCGAGCGCGAGCGCCACGTCGGCGACCGAGACGGCCACGGCCCAGCGCGCCAGCTCGCGCGCTCTCCCGGTGCCCACGAGCACCGCGCCGAGTACCCCGTTCGCGCCGCCGAGCACCCAGTGCGAGAGCAGGATGGCCATCGCGGTGCCGCCCTCCTCGAAGCCGGCGCCGAGCCAGGACTCGAGGATCGGCCCGGCCAGGACCATGCCGGTCACGGCCAGCGGCACTGCAAGCGCGAGGCTGTAGCGCGAGCCGCGCAGCGTGAGCTCGCGCAGGCGGCGGTCGTCGCCGGCCGTCGTGTAGCGCGCTGCGGTGGGCAGCACGGTCACGGTCGTGGCGGCGCCCAGCGAGCGCAGCAGATTGTGTGCCCGCACCGGGCCCTCGTAGAGGCCGATGGTGGCTGCTGACTCGAAGAGGCCCAGGATGGCCCGATTGAGCGTAAAGATGGCCGCGGCCGCTGCCTCTGTGGCGGATACGTAGCCGGCCAAGCCGCCCAGCTCGCGCGCGGCCGAACGCGTCACGTCGCGCCGCGCAAAGCGATACGGCAGCCGGGCGGCTCGGGCCGCCCCGAAGCAGCCCAGCCCGGCGAGTAGCGGGATCGTGCCGCTGGCCCCGATCAGCACCCAGAGCGGTGCGTCCGCGAACGCGAGACCGAGCACGAGCGCGGCGTACACGCACAGCGCGCCGATCTCGACCCACGCCGCGCGCACGAACATGCCGTCGGCCCGCAACGCGTCGCGGTGAATCGTGACCGGCCAGCCGATCGCGGTGACGCCGCCGAGCGCCGCCGCACCGAGTCGCGCCTGGCGCTCGACCTCGTCCGTCAGGTCCAGCCCCGCGGCCAAGGCCACCCCTGTTAGCGCAACGACGACGCCCGTGGCCAGTCCGGCCGCGACGTACGCGGCCACTGCCGTGGAGTACGCGGTGGCCGCAGCGGGGCCGTGGGCCCCGGCGGCGATGTTGCGTACCGCGGCTCCCGCTGCGGCGTTCTGGACGATGAGCAGGTAGCCCGCGATCGAGCCCAGCAGCCCGTAGACGCCCAGCTCGGCGAGCGTCAGCCGACGCGCCAGGACCGTGATGATCACGAACGTCACCAGCAGGCCGGTGACCTGCGCGACCTGCTGCATCAGCGACCCCGACGCGAGCCGCCGCGCATCACCCTGGCCCGCGCTCGTCACGTCAGCGTCGCCGGATCCGGGAGCGGCTTCCAGCTGAAACGATCGCTCTCAAGGGCCGTGGGATTATTCCCGAGCAGGCGGATTGGTTCCGCGAGCAGTTCGGGCCATAGCCTCTGGCTGACACAGGGCACGCCGCTGTTTGCGCAGCTTTGCTCCGGGAAGCGCTGCATCGCAACGTTCGTCCATCCGGGGGTTTCTCTACACTGAGGCGGCCGCAGCGTCGGGGGGAGGCGAGGCTAATGGCCAAGGAGCCTCAAGCCGAAAGCACGTAGAAGACCCCAGCAACCCGCACGCACATTGGACTCCTCGAAGGCAACACTTGTTGCGCAGCCCGCGATCAGACCTGGAGCGGCTATCCGCCGCCGGGAGATTCTCGGGATCCCGCTGTCCATGACCGACTACGCCGGCGCCATGGAGGTGATGGACGACATGATCGCCCGTCGCGAGCGCGGCTGGGTCTGTGCGGCGGCCGTGCACTCGGTGATGGTCGCCCAGGACGATCCGGCCATGCGTGCGGCGCTCACCCAGTCCACCATCACGGTGCCGGACGGGATGCCGATCGTGTGGGCCGCCAACCTGCTGGGCGAGGAGCTGCCCAACCGCGTCTACGGGCCCGAGCTGATGCGGCGCTACTGCGCGCGTTCCGCCGAGCTCGGCCATCGCGTCTGGCTCTACGGAGGCCGCGACCAGGGCACGCTCGTTCAGCTGGCGCTCAACCTGCGCAAGGCGCATCCCGGGATCCAGATCGTCGGCGGCCACTCACCGCCCTTCCGCACGCTCTCGGAGGACGAGGACAACGAGATCCTGTCCCGGATCGAGGATGCGCGGCCCGACGTGATCTGGGTGGGGATCGGGGTGCCCAAGCAGGAGAAGTGGATGGTTCGGATGCGCGACCGCGTCGAGGCGCCCGTCATGTGCGCTGTCGGGGCCGCGTTCGACTTCCACGCCGGCCGGGTGTCCCAGGCTCCCCCGTGGATGCAGGAACGGGGGCTCGAGTGGACCTACCGGATCGCCCAGGAGCCTCGCAGGCTGTTGCCGCGCTACCTGTACACGAATCCGCGCTTCCTGCTCGGCTTCGCGCGCCAGTACCTCACGCGCCTCGAAGCCGCCCACGCCTAGCGCACCAGCACTAGACTGGCCCGCGTGCGCAGCGCCGCCCGACCTGCTGCGGGCACCGGTCGCCCGGGCCGATCCGGTTCGCCACTAGGCGCGCCACTCGTGACGGGGGCCGGCGGCTTCGCCGGGCGCCATCTCGTTGAGCTTCTCGAACGCGAGGGGCGCGCCCCACGCGCTCCCGAGCGGTTCGAACTGGATCTGTGCGACGGCGCGGCAGTGGCCGCCCTCGTCGACGAGCAGCAGCCAAGCGCTGTCTTTCATCTCGCGGCATTCAGCTCACCGCGACTGTCGTGGGAGCGGCCGAAGGAAGCGCTGGTCAACAACATCGAGATGACATTCAACCTGCTCGAGGGGGTACGTCGCGAGGCGCCCGGAGCCGTCGTCGTGCTGGTCGGCACGGGCCAGGTCTACGGGGAACCGGCCGATCTTCCGGTGGACGAGAGCGCGCCGCTGGCGCCTGAGAACCCGTACGCGGTCTCGAAGGCCACCTGTGACCTCCTCGGGCGCCAGTACTGCGAGGCCCACGGGCTGCGGGTCGTGCGCCTGCGGCCGTTCAACCACGCCGGGCCCGGCCAGGACGAGGAGTACGTGCTGAGCTCGCTCGCCCGGCAGGTGGCCCAGGCGGAGGTCGAGGGGAAGGAGGAGGCGCTGCTGCTAGCCGGCGACGTCTCCTCCGCTCGCGACTTCACAGACGTACGCGACGTCGTTCGCGCATACGCGCTGGCGGTCGACGCCGAGCCCGGTCCCTACAACGTCTGCAGCGGGCGGTCGACCTCGGTGGCCGAGCTGATCGAGGCGCTGGGGCGCGAGGCGGCGGTCCCCGTCCGCCACGAGGTCGACTCGTCGCTGCTGCGAGCCCATGAGGCGCGCGAGCTGCGCGGCTCGCGCGTCCGGCTGGAGGCCGCCACGGGCTGGAAGCCCCGGATCCCGCTGACGGAGACCGTGCGCGACACGCTGCAGTGGTGGCGCGAGCGTCTGCGCTCCTGACTGCCGGGCCGGCTTTCCTCGCGCCCTAGAGCGACCCGTAGAGCGCCAGCAGATCGCTCGTGTAGCGCGCCTCGGTGTGCCGCTCGCGAGCGCGTCGCAGTAGGGCCTCCCCCTCGCGCTCGCGCTCACCGCGGGTCGGCCCACAACTCGGCGAGCCGGGCGTCGAAGCCCTTCACGTCCCCCAGGGCGACGCACCGGTCGGGACCCAGCAGCTCCGGCAGGCCGCCCATAGCCGTGGCGACCACCGGCACGCCCTGCGCCATCGCCTCGAGCGCCGAGTAGGGCGAGAACTCGTGGTAACGCGAGGGCATGAGCACGGCGCCGGCCCCGCCGAGCAGGGCGCGCACCCCCTTCGGGTGCACCTTCCCGAGGAACTCGACTTCGCCGCCGGCGCGCGCCGCTAGCTCCTCGAGCCGCTCGCGGTCCGGGCCCTCGCCCGCGATCCGGAGCGGGACCCCCGCCCCCGCGGCTGCGCGGATCGCGGCGTCGATTCCCTTCTCAGGTGACAGACGGGAGGCCACGAGAGCGTAGGCGCCCTGCTTCGCCCGGGAGCGCTCGGCGAACGCCTCGTCGGGCAGGTAGTGGGCGAGTGGTTGGACGCGCTCGCGCGGCAGGCCCAGCATCGCCACGCGGTCGGCGGCGAACACGCTCGGCGTGACGAAGCGGTCGACCGCCGCCAGCACTTTCGGCTGGTGCAGCGAGAGCGCGGCCGCGTAGACCGCCGCCTCGGGAAGCGAGCGGCGGCAGTTGAGGACCAGACCGGGAAAGGTGCGCCGTCCGCGGCAGCGGGCGCACGGCCCGCCGTCGCGCTCACCGAACCCGGTCGCGCAGAACAGGCGCACGTTGTGCAGGTGCAGGACCACCCGCGCGCCCGCGGCGCGCGCCGCCTCGAGGCCGCGCGGGCCGATCAGCGGGAGCATGTTGTGGGCATGCACGACCGTCGCGCCGAGCTCCCTCACGGCGACGGTCACGTCGTCCATCCCGGACCCGCCGCGCAGGAGCGCGGCTGCCGCGGCGCCGCGGCCGACATCCGAGGAGCGGCGTTCCAGCAGCGCGTGGGTGATCCCGCTGTTCCTGAGCGCTCGCAACTGCAGCTCAGCCGAGCGCTCCTCCCCTCCGACGACGCGGTAGCGGTTGTGCACGACGAGGACGCGGTGGTTCGATTCGGAGTCCACCATCTACCCGTGGCTAACCTACCGAGCCGATGTCCGAGCCCGCCGTCTCCGTGGTGGTCCCGACGCGCAACCGGGCCGACTACCTCGCGGTGACCCTGGACTCGCTCACCGCCCAGCGGCTGTCGTCGCCGTTCGAGGTGATCGTCGTCGACGACGGCTCCGTGGACGCCACACCGCAGGTGGCCGAAAGCGCCGGCGCCAAGCTCGCGCGGCACGAGACCTCGCGCGGCCCCAACGCCGCGCGCAACACGGGGATCGCCACGGCTGCTGCGCCGCTGCTGGTGCTGGTCGACGACGACGTTCGCGCCCCGACGGGATGGCTGGCAGCGCTCCTGGAGGGGGCGGAGCGCCACGACTGGGCCGAGGCGCTCGGGGGTCCGATCCGCGCATCGCTCGAAGGCCCCGCTCCACGCACGTGCGGGCGCGAGTCGCCGCCCATCACCACCCTGGACCTCGGCACGGAGGACCGCGAGGCGCGATTCGTCTGGAGCGCCAACATGGCGGTCCGGCGCAGCGCCCTCGATCGGATCGGTGGGTTCGACGAATCGGTCCCGATCTACGGCGACGAGGAGGAGTGGCTGCTTCGTCTCCATGCCGCCGGCGGGCGCGTGGCCTACGTGGCGGCCGCCGGACTCGAGCACCGCCGCCAGGGCGACGACGCCCGCCTGCGGTCGCTCGCGCGGTCCGAGTACCGCCGCGGCCGGGCCGCCCGCCGCAGCGACCGCCGCAAGGGCACCGCGCCCGGGATGGGGCGAGAGCTCCGTGATCTGGCCGGCGCGGGCTGGCACACCGCACGCCGGCGCTGCCCGCAGGGGCTGGTGATGGGCGCCCACTCGGCGGGCCGGCTGGTCGAGGCGCTGCGGAGATGAAGTTCCGCGCGCCGGTCGGCAAGCCGGGGGGCCTACCGGAGGGCGTCGGCGATCCCGGTGGGCTCCCCGACCCAGCGAGCTTCCTCTCGGGCGAGTCCGGCGGGGTCAGCGGCATCCGGCTGACCGTGGAGCGCACGGTCCAGGACGCGGCCGGCAACCTGGCGGGGCTGCTGTCGATGACGGGGCCGAGGCTGGATCGCCTGGCGTCCGCACAGGAGCCGTTGCGGGTTCTCGTCGTCGCCGTCTACCGCCCCCGCTCGCGGTTGGCGGGAGCCGTGCGCCGGCTCGAATCCGACCGCCACGACGTACGTTACGCCCTCGGGTCCACAGGCCTGGCGGCCCCCGAGCTGGAAGGGCTGACCACCGCCACGGCTCTCACAGGGGGCAAGTTCGAGAACGTGAACCGGCTGCTGGCCAGGGCCGCGCCGCTGTCGGAGGTCGACTGGGTGATCGTGATGGACGACGATGTCGATCTTCCGCCGCGCTTCCTCGACCGCATGCTGGCGCTTGTGTGAGCGGCTCGGCCTCGACCTGGCCCAGCCGGCCCAGACGATGCGCAGCCACGCCGCCTGGCGGGTGACCCGACGCCGGCGGTGGTCGCTGGCCAGGCGCACGCAGTACGTGGAGATCGGCCCGGTCACGCTCTTCCGGCGCCGCGGTGGCGCTGGAGTTGATGCCGTTTCCCGAGCTGCGCTTCGGCTGGGGCCTCGACAACCACTGGGGCGCGCTCGCCCGCGCGCACGGCTGGCGCCTCGGTGTGGTCGACGCCCTCCCGGTTCGGCACGAATATCAGGAGGTCGCGACCGCGTACACCCACGCGGAGGCGATCGACGAGGCTCGCGGGTTCCTTGCCGACAAGCCCTTCCTTCGCACGGAGGAAGCGCAGCGGACGCTGAGCACGGTCCGGAGGATCCCATCGTGAGCCGTCGCCTGAGGGTGCTGGTCGTCCCCAAGTGGTACCCGTGGCCGGACCGTCCGGTGTTAGGCGCTTTCTGCCGCGAGCACGCACGTGCGCTCTCGCTCCGCCACGACGTCGTCGTCCTGGCCTCGCTGGCCACTCCCGCGCCCGACTTCCGCCTGTTCCGAGCTGACGGACGACGTGGAGGACGGCCTGCGCACCCTGCGCGTGCGCTACAGGAGGCCGCGGCTGCGACCGGCTGCGCTCGTCTGCCAGCTGCTCGGCATGCTCGCGGCGACCCGACGCCTGCGCTCCGAGGGCTGGCGCCCCGACGTCGTGCACGCCCACGTCTACTCGGCGGGGCTGCCCGCGTGGCTGCTCGGCCGGCTGGCCGACGCGCCGGTGGTCGTGACCGAGCACTACACGGGCTTTCAGCGCGGCCTGGTCACCGGGTACGAGCGCCTGCTCGCCCGATTTGCTTTCGAGCGCGCCGACCTCGTGGCGCCGGTGAGCGAGGAGCTGGCGGGACACCTGCGCCAACTTGCGCCCCGCGCCCGCCTCCGCGTGATGCCGAACGTCGTGGACACCGGGGCGTTCACGCCCCGCCCGGACGCGGAGCCGACCAACGGGGCGGCTCCGCGTCGGCTCCTAACGGTCGGGGCGCTGGCGGAGAAGAAGGGGCATCGGTATCTGCTCGACGCCCTGGCCCAGCTCTCCGAGAAGCGATCCGACGAGCTCGTGTTGGACGTGGTCGGAGACGGTGAGCTGCGTGCGGACCTGGAGGCACAGGTCGCGCGCCTCGACATTCGCGAGCGCGTTCGCTTCCACGGCGAGCTGCCGAAGGAGGAGGTGGCGAGCCTCATGCGCGGTGCCGATCTCTTCGTGCTACCGAGCCTTCACGAGACCTTCGGTTGCGTGCTGATCGAGGCGATGGCCAGCGGGCTTCCCTCGGTGGCCACGCGCGTCGGCGGGGTGCCGGAGGTACTGGAGGCATCGAGCCGGGGAGCTGGTCCCGCCGCAGGACCCGGGGGCGCTCGCGGAGGCAATCGAGCGCGGGCTCGAACGTCCGCGCGACCCCGCCGGCCTGGCGCTCGCTGCGGACGAGCGCTACGGCTATCAGGCTTTCGCCGCGCTGTGGACCGACGCCTACGAGGACCTGCTGTCGAGCAGCCGCGGAAGCACCTCCTCCGCCACCCTTCTTCGCAGCTCCTCGTCCCGATAGGGGGCGAGCAGCTCGCGCGAGGCCTTCGCGTAGCGCTCCCGCCCCTCGGCGCCGAGCGCCAATCCGGCGCGCAGGGCCGATGCCAGCGCCTGGGCCGTCCGCTCGCCGGAGACGAGCTCGGGCGCCAGCTGCCGTGCCAGCGGCAGTGCCACATTCGGCCCCGGCGTCGGGACCGTCACCAGCGGCGTGCCGGCCGCGAGGGCCTCCATCTGCGCCAGGCCCCAATCCTCGAACCGCGAGGCGTTGACGAACACCCGCGCGGAGGCCACGAGCGCCAACCAGCGGTCGGGGTCGACATCGCCGAGCCAGTCGACCCCGGGCGGCTCCGATGAGCCGAGCCGGGCGAGCCAGTGCAGGCCCGCGCTGCGATCGATGCCGCCGATCGAGAGCCGAGCGCCGGGGGGCGCCGCGGCGCGCCACGCATCGCAGAGCAGACCCAGGCCGCGCTTGTCCGGGTTGGCGGCGTAGGCGAGGGCGTCCGGCCCCTCGCCGCCGGCCTGGGCCGCCCCCCCGCCGGCCGGCCTTGGCGCGGCCACGACGGGCGGGGGCAGCAGCACGGCGGGCGGCGCAGCCGGGCCGAGCAGCACGGCGGCTGCGCCCCCGGCGGGCTCGCTCCACGGCAGCAGCAGCTCCGCGCGGCCCAGGACGGACCGCTCGCGCCGCCGCTGCCAGGCGCCGCCCGCGCCGGGACGGTTCAGCGCGGCGATCCCGTCGAAGCGCACGGCGGCCGGAGAGCGCTCGGGCTGCAACAGCGCGGCGGTGACCGACGAGTAGACGATCGCGCCCGCCGTCACCCCGCGCGCGGTCCGGCGGGCGGCGAGCGCCTCCACCACGTCGGTGAGTGCCATCGTTCGCCGCAGGCGACCGGAGGCGCCGATCCGGATCGGGCGCACCTCGCAGCTCGCACCCGCCGCCCGAACCTGCTCAGCGAACGCGTCGTCGGCGCGCCGCCAACCCATGGTGGTCCGCAGCGAGATAAGCGCGACGTCCGGGCGCCCGGGCACGCGCGCAAGCGTAGGCGGTGTCGCAGGGTCCGCCAGTCACCAGTCACCTGTCCCGGTCCCCAGTCCCAATGATGATCGCGGGGACAGCGCTACGAGGCTGTTCCTGGGGACTGGAATCTGGGGACTGGAAACTCGACGGTTACCCTCGCCTCGAATGGGCACCGACCTCCGCCCCGTTCTCCTGATCACCGGCATCGTCTCGCCCTACCGGCGCGAGCCTTTTCGCCTGCTCGCCGAGGACCAGGGCGTCGAGGTGGCGGCGTTTGAAGACGCCGGCCCACCGGTGCCGGGGCTGGCGGTGCACAGGACTACGCAGGCGGGGGCAGTGCAGCTGGCGGGTTCGGGTCGCTACCGGGCGGTCATATGCGGGCTGGGCGGTCGCGTGGCCCTGCCGGGGAGCTACCTCGCCGCCCGCCGCCGCGGCGTCCCGTTCGTCCTGTGGGCCACGCTCTGGACGCATCCGCGCACGCCGGCGCACGCGCTATCCCTGCTCCCCACGCGCCACCTCTACCGCCACGCGGACGCGGTGATGACCTACGGCGATCACGTGAGCCGTCACGTGGAGGCGGTCCGCGGGACGCGCGGCAGGGTGTTCGTGGCGCCTCAGGCCGTGGACGTCGAGCACTACGCCGCGCCCGTCGACCCGGAGGCTCGCGGCGCGGCTCGGGCGCGCGCGGACGCCGGCGAGGGGCCGCTGGTGCTCTTCGTCGGTCGCCTCGAGGAGGAGAAGGGCGTGCGCGTCCTGCTCGAAGCGTGGGGAAGGGCCGCGCTGGGTCGACGGCGCTCGGCTTGCGCTGGCGGGTCGAGGGCGGCTCGGGGCCGGCCCCGACGACCGCGCACGCGGCGTCCGGGCGCTTGGCTACGTTGGCGCATCCGCCTTGCCGGCGCTTTACGCGGCTGCCGACATGCTCGTCGTGCCGTCCATCCGAACCGCAACTTTCAACGAGCCGTGGGGGTTGGTCGTTAACGAGGCCATGTTGCAGGGGACACCAGTAATCGCGAGCGACAGCGTGGGGGCCGCCGCGGGCGGCCTCGTCCGCGACGGCCGAACGGGGCTCATCTTCCCGGCGGGCGACGCGCAGGCCCTCGCGGCCCGTATCGCGACGCTGGCGGGGGCACCAGATCTACGCGAGCAGCTCGGCCAGGCGGGGGCAGCTGCCGCCCGCCGAGCTTACTCCACAGGCGTGGGCGAAGGGCGCTGCCAGCGCGCTCCAGAGCGTCGGGGCGGGACGATGAGTCAACTACGTCCCTATTGCCCGGGGGAGTTGCTAGCCTGCCGAGGCTGGTTAGGGCAAGTGGTTCGCGCATGAGGGATTCTTCGCGCGAACATGGAAGTTCTTCGTATGACCAGACGCGTGATACATCCCATCGCGCTTGCGGCCCTGCTCGCGGCCGTGGTGCTCCCGGCGACCGCAGTCGCCAGCCCCTCCGCGGTCGTGCAGGACTGCGCGGATGACGGGGCGCTGAGCGGCAAGTACTCCAACGCGGACAAGCGCGGCGCGCTCGGCCAGATCCCGGCCGATCTCGACGAGTACAGCGACTGCCGGGCCGTCATCTCGGGATCCATCGGGAGCGAGCCGAAGTCAAACGCGACCCCGCAGGCGTCGACGGCCACCAACGCGTCGCCCGGTACGGAGGAGCAGGCCGCGAGCGATCCGGAGGGCGAGCAGACCACCGCTGAGGAGTCGAAGCCGGCGCGCCGAGCGCCCTGCGAAGAAGCGCAAGCGTGCGAACGCCGCGAAGGAGATCGCCTTCGCAGAGCGCACGGTCGGCCCGCGCACCGCCGGCGTCCTCGAGGCCAACGACACGTCTAACGGGATTCCGCTGCCGGTCCTGCTCGCGCTTGGCGCGCTGGCCCTGCTCGGCACGGTCGCCGGCGTAGTCGTGCTCGGCAAGCGCAAGCCGGGCCTTGCCGGCACGCCCCGACGTGGCCGGTTCCCGCGCTCTCGCCGCTAGCGCCGTACTCGGCGCACTGCTGGCGGCGGTCGCCTTCGGCGCCCAGGGCGGCACCGAGCTCGAGCGGACCACGATCGTCGAGGTCTTGATCGTCCTGGTTGCCGGCGCGGGCGTAGGGCTCGCCGTGATGTACATCCGTCCCGGCCGCCCCTACGGGGCGGTGACGCTGGCCCTGTTCGGCCTGCTGGCACTTATCACCGGGCTCTCCATGACGTGGTCGATCGGGCCGGAGCTCACGCTCGAGGAGACCTCCCGAACGCTCGCGTACCTCGCTGCCTTCGCGCTCGCAATCGCTGCGGCACGGGCGAGGCCGGACGCCACCTCGTCGGTGCTTGGGGGGCGTGCTGATCGCCTCAACGGCGGTCACGGGCTGGGCGCTCGCCACCCGGATATGGCCGGAGGCGCTGGCCGAGAACGTGCTCGGTGCGCGGCTGAGCGGCTCCTTGCACTACTGGAACGCGCTGGGGGCGATGGCCGCCCTCGGCGCTCCAGCCGCCCTGTGGCTCGGGTCCCGTCGCGAGGGCGGCCCTCTGCTGCGCGCGCTGGCCTTCCCCGCGATGGGGGTGCTCGTGCTCACGGTGCTCCTGACCCAATCGCGCGGGGCGCTCGCCGCGGCGGTGCTGGCGGCCCTCATCTGGATCGCCGTTGTGCCGCTTCGGCTGCGGAGCATCACCGTGATCGCAGTCGCTGCGCTTGCGGTCGCGCCGGTGGCGGCCTGGGCGCTCTCCAAGGACGCCTTCACGCAACCGCTCCAGCCCACATCGGCCCGCGAGGCGGTGGCCGGCGACTTCGGCCTGATGCTCGCGCTGGCGCTCGCCGTCCTGCTGGCGGCCGGGCTGGCGGTCGGCCTCGCAAGCTCACGCCGCCCGCCGTCGCTGGCGGTCCGACGCCGCGCCGGGATCGCCCTGGCCGTGGTCGCGTGCCTGTTCCCGTTCGTCGCGCTCACGTCTGTCGCGATGAGCGATCGCGGACTGACCGGCACCGTCTCCGACCGGGTCGACGACCTGACCGACGAGGGCGCCCCACCGGAGGGGGGCGCACGCTTTGGCTCGCTCTCCAGCTCCCGCGGGGGCTACTGGCGCCAGGCACGCGAGGTGTTCGAGGAGTATCCGGGGGTCGGGTCCGGCGCCGGGACGTTCGCCCTCTCGAGCCTGCCCTACCGCAAGGACGGGTCATCGGCCCGCCACGCGCACGGGTTCCTGGCTCAGACCATCGCCGATCTCGGTCTGCTGGGACTGGCTGCGGTGCTCGCGCTCCTCGCGGCCTGGCTGGCCGCAGCGGCAAGGGCGACGGGCTTTCTGCCGCGCCGGCGGCCCGGCCCCGGCTGGCCGCCAGAGCGAACCGCGGTCTTCGCGCTCGCGCTCTGCGCCGTGGTGTTCGGGCTGCACTCGGTACTCGATTGGATCTGGTTCGTACCGGGACCGACCGTCGCCGCACTCGTCGCCGCGGGATTCGTCGCCGGACGTGGCCCGCGGCGGGCGGTCGGCGAGCGGGAGCCTGTGAGCGGAGATGACAAGCCGGCGCGTGGGCCCGCGCGCGCGGTGGCCGCGGCCGCGGTGCTCGCCACCGCCCTGATCTGTGCCTGGGCCGTCTGGCAACCGGAGCGCGCCCACCGCGCCACCGACAACGCGCTGGCCGCGCTCGATCGCGGCGACCTCGACGAAGCGGCGGACGAGGCGGAGCGAGCACGCGACGTCGATCCCTATTCGCCCGAGCCGCTGTGGGCTCAGGCGGAGGTGCTCGCCGAGCAGCGACGGCTCCGGGCCGCGTACCGAACCTTCGAGCAGGCGGTGATCGAGCATCCGCACGATCCCGAGTCGTGGCTGCGCCTGGGCCGGTTCGAGCTGGACGAGGTCGGGCTGCCGCCGAGGGCGTTGGAGACCGCGACGGTCGCAATGGAGGTCGACCCGCGGTCGCGACAGGCGGCCGCGCTCCGGGACCGCGCGCAGGCGGCGCTGGAGGCGCTCGCGAACTAGTGAGGCGCCGGCTCAGCGCCGAGCGAGGGCCAGCAGGGTCCCCGAGTCCCGCCGCAGGGAGAGCACCTCGAAGCCCATCTCATCCAGCACGCGCCGTAAGGAGCGACGCGTGAAGAAGCGCAGATGGGGCGAGAGCGGATCGAAGGATCGCTCGAAGCCGCGTGCGAGCACGGTGAGGCCCGTCAGCCGCCCATGCGCCGGCGTGGTCACCGCGAGCCGCCCCCCCGGGCGCAGCACGCGGCGGGCCTCCGAGAGCAGGAGCTGGAGATCGCGCACGTGCTCGAGGGCCTCGGCGCACAGCACCAGATCGAACGCGTTGTCCTCGAGCGGCAGCGGCGCGTCCGGCTCGAGCTCGACCGGCTGCGCCCGCGGAAGGCGCCGCCGCGCACGGGCAAGCGCGACCCCCGACACGTCCGCAAGCGTGAGGTCCTGCGTTTCGATCTGCTGGCTCAACCGCCCGTCACCGCAACCGAGGTCCAGTGCGTGCTCGACCGGCCCGAGCTCGCGGACGAACCGCACGAGGTGATCCGGCGGCTCTGCGCCCGCGTCGGGCACCACGGCCCAGAGCTCGTCGTCGTAGCGGCTGGCCACCGCGGCGCACGGTAGACGAGCGTCCATATCCTGCGGCGGGTGAGCACGGACCCCCACGCCGCCCTCGCGCTCGACTGGCTGGGGCTCTGCAGACGGGCCGGGCGGCGCGCGCGGGCGCTGCTTGAGTCACACCCGGACCACACCGCCACCGCCGGACCCGGAGCCGGCGGCGACATCACCCTTGCGATTGACCGCGCCGTCGAGGACGTGGTCTTCGACGAGCTCGACGCCCTCGAGGTGGGGCTGCACGTCGTGTCCGAGGAACGCGGCGAGGTGCCCCTGCGGGGTGGCGGCCCCGTTCACGTGGTGATCGACCCGATCGACGGCTCGCGCAACGCCGGCCGAGGGATGCCCAGCTTCGCGCTCTCGATCGCAATCGCCGGTGGACCCACGATGGGGGAGGTCGATCTCGGCTACGTGCTCGACCTCGGGCACGGCGAGGAGTGGTCGGCGCGCAAGGGCCGCGGCAGCTTCCTCGATGGTGAGCGGCTTCGGGACCGCGGCCGCGAGGCGAGACTCGATGTGATCGGTATCGAGGCGGCGCACCCACGACTCGTCGCCAGGCATGCGGCCGCGCTCGAGACCACCGATGCGACGCGCCTGCGCGGGCTCGGCTCGATCGCACTGTCGCTCTGCTATGTGGCCGCCGGCCGTTTCGACGCCGCCGTGACGCTGGCCCCCACCCGCTCGGTCGACTGCGCCGCGGGGCAGCTGATCGTGCTCGAGGCCGGCGGTGCGGTCGCGTTCCCCGAGGCCGGAGCCGATCCTGCGACGGCGCCGCTTGGGCTCGCCATGCGGTCCCGCGTGATCGCGGCCGCGGCGCCAAGCGCCGTGGAGCAGCTGCTTCCCGTCGGCGCCTAGAGCGGCGCGTCCGGCTTGCGCGCGATCAGCATGAGCGTGTGCCCAAGCGCCGCCGCCCGCGGTCGCGAGCCCAGGGCAGCGTCGAGCGGCCACAGCGCGCGCTGGACGGCGCGCGGCATGCGCCGCCACGTGTAGGTCACCGCGTGCAGCTCCGGCTCGAGCCCGGCGGCGCGCGCCCCTGACTTGAGTCGCGGTCCGGAGAGCGGGATGTCGTCCGGGGTGCCGTGCACGACCGTGCCGAGGCCGACCGTGTTCGCCGCCGTCAGCCCCATCCCAACGGGGTGCCACGCTCCCGGCTCCACGGCGACGAGTGCGCCGCCCGGGCGCAGCAGGCGTGCGGCCTCCTCGAAGACCGTGGCGAGCGGGCCCTGGTAGGCGATGTGGTGAAGCACCAGCCGGTAGAGCAGCACGTCGAATGAGCCGTCCTCGAAACCGAGCTCCCCGGCTCGGCCGACCGCCCCGTGGTCGAGCGTGCCCTCCTCCACCAGCGCCCGTGGTTTCTCCTCTTCGAGCTCGACGCCCGTCATCCGCCAAGCGGGCTTCGGAAAGAGGTGCCGACCCGGGTTCCAGCCACAGCCGACCGACAGCACCTCGCCTCCGGTAAGCCCGAGGCGGCGCTCGAGCAGCTCCGCCTCGCGCCGGCGCATGTGCTCGTACTGGAGCTCCAGCGTCGGCTGGTCGGAGAGCCGGTCGAGCAGGTTGTCGGGGTCGTAGACCTCGCTCAAGCGGCGGGCAGCGGAGGGGCGGGCGCGGCTACCAGGCGCCGCGCGAGCGGATAACCGCCGGGATCGTCTTCAAGAGGATGGACAGGTCGACGAACACCGACCACCGCTCGAGGTAAAGGAAGTCCAGCCGCACGAGCTCGTCGAAGTCGAGCTCCGACCGCCCGGAAACCTGCCACAGACCGGTCATTCCGGGAAGCACGAGATAGCGCTTGCGATGCCAGTCCTCCAGCCGGTCGTAGTCGCGCTCGGGCAGCGGCCGCGGCCCCACCAATGACATCTCCCCGCGCAGCACGTTCAGGAGCTGTGGTAGTTCGTCGATCGACCACCGTCGCAGCACGGAGCCCACCTTGGTCACTCGCGGGTCCTCGCGGATCTTGAACAGCGCCCCGCCCATCTCGTTATGCGCCTCGAGCGCCTCCTGCATCCGCTCCGCGTCCTGGCGCATCGTGCGGAACTTGAAGCAGGGGAAGGGCGTCCCGCCGATCCCCGGGCGCATCGACCGGAACAGCACCGGGCCGCGCGACTCGAGCTTGATCGCGATCGCGATCAACGCCAGCAGCGGCGACAGGAGCCCCAACAGCAGCGCCGCACCGACGAGGTCGAAGGCGCGCTTGATGACGAAGTCCACGCCCTCGAACACGGGCGGCTTGAGCTCGAACAACGGCACCGACTGACCGGGGATGAACTCGACCCGGTCCATCAGGATCTCCATCGTCGACGGCGCGACGCGCACGCGCACGCCGTGGCGATGGCAGCGGTCGACCAGCTCAACTGCACGCTCCTGCGGGAACTCGGGATCGGCGATCAGCACCTCGTCGATCGCGTCGAAGTGGCGCTCGAGCCCTTCGAGCGAGCCGAAGTCGCGCAGCCCGCCGGACGGCCGCTTCCCGAGCGATACGAAGCCGAACGGATCGATCTCGGAGCTGTCGCTGAGCGCATGCGAGACGGCGTCGATGTTCGCCGCCGACCCCACCAGCACCGCCCGGCGGCGGTATCCCGCCGCCCGCAGTAGCGCCCCACTTACGCGCTCGAACGCCCAGCGCAGGGACGACACGTAGAGCAACGCGAAGAAGAGCGAGCCGTAGAAGATGTAGTACGAGGAGAACTCGGCCCCTTCGATCACCGCGTACAGCAGGATCACGACCGTGACCTGCACGAGTGACGAGATCACGGTGGCAAACCCGGGACGCTGGGCGCGGTCGCGGTAAAGCCCGGAGCGGGCGAAAAGGAGGATCATCACCAGGCACGCGAGGGGAGCCACATCCTTCGCCTGCGCGTAGGTCTGGTCCAGGACCGACGGGTTCTTCACCGCCGCCTTGATCGCCAGCGCGGTCCAGATCGCGAAGAACATGCCGGCCACGTCGAGTCCCGTGAGCACCATCACGCGCGCGACCCGACGTAGGGTCTCGAACTTCAGCAGGCCGCCGAGCAGTGGCGCTGAACTGGCTCGCACGTCGCGGCTCGGGAGGACCACCGGCGATGCCGGCTTTACCTCTTGGAGCTCTCTTGCCAGCCCGTTGCCCATGCGCAGCCCCCGCTGTCATCAACAGCGGGACCGCGTGAATGTAGCGCGAGAACGCGGACGCGTGGGGAACCAACCGACCCTGTGCGCGGGTGCAGGGGGGCGAAAGTCTGCGTCCCGGCACTTTTCCGAGACGTGCGGGAGCCGTCAAAGCGCGCAGTTTGCGGCTTTCCAGTGGCGTGAACGCGGCTGCGGGTCCAACATCGTCGTCAGGGAGGGGCTGTGGAATCTCAATGAGCGGGGGGCGAGGTCGCGGGGGGTGGGTGGATTCCGGCAAGCTCGCGCTGCTCGAGCGATTCGGATCCGAGATGCGCTCGACGGCACGGCGCTACTCGCCGACCGCGCACGACGCGGAGGACGCCTACCAGCGCGCGGTCGAGATCCTGCTCACCCATGACCCGCGGGGAACGGACGACGAGCTCTGCCGCTGGCTGCGAACGGTCGTCAAGCACGAGGCGCTCGCGATCCGCCGTCAACGGCAGCGCGTCGTCCCGGCAGGGGAGCCGACGCGCGTCCCCGACTCGTCGGCGGCTCACCCGGAGCCACACGAGCGCGCCGAGCAACTCGAGAAGCTGCAACTTGGCGCCCAGGCCATCGCGCGGCTCAAGCCGCAGGAGGTGCGCTGCCTGGTGCTGCGGGCGGAGGGCTACAGCTACAAGGAGATCTGCGCCGAGACCGGGTGGACCTACACAAAGGTCAACCGCTGCCTGGCCGAGGGCCGACGGGCGTTCTTGGAGCGCATCGCGGGCATCGAGTCGGGCGCGGAGTGCGAGCGTCTCGCGCCCCACCTGTCGGCGCTCGCCGACGGCGAGGCCACGGCGGCCGACCTCACCGCGCTGCGGCCCCACCTGAAGGGATGCCTCGACTGCCGGGCCCGGCTTCGCGAATACCGCGCGGCCCCCTCGCGGGTCGCGGCGCTCGTGGCGCCGGCGGGAGTGGCGGCAGGCGGCGGGGATGGAGGGCCGCTCCGAGGGGTGATCGAATCGGTGATCGGCGCGGTCCAGGAACGCGCGGCGGCGATCGGGGAGCGCGCGCACCAGGCCACCGAGCTGGCGGCGGGAGGAAAGGTTGCGGCGGTGGCCGCGTCCGCGGCCGCGCTCGCGGGAGGAGGCGCCGCCACCGTCGAGCATCTCAGCGAGCGGACCGCCGACACCCAACCGTCCGCGCAGGTCCGTCCCGCCAAGGAAGAGGTCGCACCACCGGCGCCCGACCGCGAGCCGCCGCGGTCAACAGCTCCAGACTCGTCGGCCGAGCCGCCGTCACCCGCGCCGGGCGCTTCCAAGCCGGAGCCCGCGCCGGCTCCCCCGCCGAGCCCCGCGAACGAGTTCGCCCCCGAGGCCGCGGCTGCCGCCACACCCGCCCCGAAGGCGCCCGTCCCGGTACAGGCGCCGGCGGGCGAATTCGATCCGGGCGGCGGGGGCGGCGCAGGTGGCGGGGAGTTCGCTCCGTAGGGAGGACGCCACCCGGCGCCGGCCCCCGCGCCAGGCGGTAGGGTCGAATCGGCATGGCGCTTCTCCGTTGGGCACTCATCGCGGCGGCAGCTCTGGGGCTGCTGCTGGCCGGTGGGCCGGCGGCCGCGGCGTCGCCGGCGCAGCCCGACCAGGTGATCGTCAAGCAGGGGCGGATCACGTCCGATCGCCCCGACTGGCTGTACGTCCCGTTCGAGGTGCCGAAGGGCGTGCGCGAGATTCATGTGAGCTACAGCTACGAGCGCGCGGGCGGGAACACGCTCGACATCGGGGTCTTCGACCCGGACGGCTACGCGCTCGGCAACGCGAAGGGGTTCCGTGGCTGGTCTGGCGGGGCCCGCTCCGAGTTCACGATCTCGCGCTCGGGCGCCACGCCCGGCTACGTCCCAGGCGCGATCGACCGGGGTACCTGGAATCTGATCCTCGGCCCGTACCAGGTCGCACCGCAGGGGCTGGATTGGGAGGCCACGATCACCCTGCGGTTCGGCAAGCCGGGACCGAGGTTCCGCCCGAGTCCGGCTCCGCTGCACGCCCGCGGCGGTCCTGGCTGGTATCGCGGCGACCTGCACGTGCACACCGTGCACTCGGACGGCTCCTACACGCCGCAGCAGATCGTCGACGGGGCGCGGGCGGCCGGGCTGGACTTCGTGGTCTCGACCGATCACAACACCCCCACGGCCAGCTTCGTCTGGGGCGATCACGCGCGGCCGGACCTGTTGGTGATCGACGGCGAGGAGATCACGACCCGCGCCGGGCACTACAACGCGCTCGGCCTGCGAACAGGGCAGTGGATCGACTGGCGCTACCGGCCCGAGGACGGCCAGCTGCCGCGGTTCGTGCGCGAGATCCACAAAGTTGGCGGAGTCGCGATCGCCAACCACCCGACCTGTCCCCTGAAGGGCTGCCGGTGGGAGTTCGGGTACAGCGATTTCGACGCGATCGAGGTCTGGAACGGGCCCTGGACGATCCTCAACGAGCTGGCGGTGACGGCGTGGGACGGCCTGCTGCGTAGCGGAGGGCGCGTGCCCATGGCCGGCGGTGCAAGCGACGCCCATCGGCCCGGGCAGGCGATCGGCCTGGCGCAGACCGTCGTTCGAGCGCGGTCGTTGTCGCGCACGGCGATCCTCGACGGGCTGCGCGAGGGGCATTCCTATGTGACCGGCTCATCCGGGCTCGATCTGCGCATGACCGCCGCCGCCGGCAAGCGCAGTGCTCTCATCGGTGATCATCTCGCCGCCGCACCGGCGCAGCCGGTGACGGTCAAGCTCCGCGTACGCGGAGCGACCGGGGCCGTCGCCGGATTCTTCACCGAAGACGGACCGCGCTTCACGGCCCCGCTGCTCGACGCGGACGAGACGGTCAGCTTCACCACCACGGCCGCCGAGAGCAGGTACGTGCGCGCGGAGGTACGAAGGCTCGACAAGGTGATGCTCGGCCTGACGAACCCGATCTTCCTCTCGGAACGCGCACGCCCATAAGAACCCGACTGGCCATCTGCGGGCTCGGCGCGCTCCTCGCCCTCAGCCTCGCGGACGCGGCGTCGGCAGCTCGGTGTGACGGCTCGCGCTGGCTCGGCGCCT
The DNA here is from genome assembly GCA_963802855.1 of uncultured Thermoleophilaceae bacterium. GTDB lineage: Bacteria > Actinomycetota > Thermoleophilia > Solirubrobacterales > Thermoleophilaceae > JAAYBF01. The sequence goes on along the minus strand of CAWDJP010000004.1, from coordinate 910,367 downwards.
GGACCACCTCCCACTCCTATGCGGACCAGCGCGTGTTCGCGGACCAGACACTGCGGCTGATCGTGAACCCCACGATCGGCGGCAAGGTTTTGCGAGTCCGGCTGTCCAACCGCTTCGGTACCGCGCCGCTCGAGCTCGGCCGCGTTCGCGTGGCGCGCCGATCCGCGGGCGCCGCGCTGGTGCCCGGCACCGGTCGCACACTGCGGTTCCGCGGCCGCGCCGGCGTGACGATTCCGCCCGGCGGCACTGCCGCCAGCGACGGCGTGTCGCTGCGCTTTCGGGGCGGGCAGGACCTGGCGCTCACCCTTCATGTGCGCCGCGCAACCGGCGGCGCGACCGCGCACGCCGGCTCGCAGCAGACCTCGTACCTGGCGACCGGCGACCAGGCGGCCGCGAGCTCCGGCACCTCCTTCTCGCAGACCTTCCAGCCGTGGTACTTCCTCGGCGGGATCGACATCCGGGCATCGAAGAAGACCGGGGCGCTCGTTGCATTCGGAGCCTCGTCGGTCGACGGGACCGGCTCGCCGCTGAACGCGAACCACCGCTGGACCGACTTCCTGGGCCGGCGGCTGCGGGCGCTGAAGGGGCCACAGCGGTTCTCGGTCCTCAACGCCGGCATAGCCGGCAACCGCCTGCTGCGCGACAGCGCCGGGCCATTCGGGCCCAGCCTGCTCTCACGCGTCGGGTACGACGTGCTCGCCCAGCCCGGCGCCAGCGACGTACTCGTGTGGCTCGGCTCGGGCAACGACTTCCGCATCCCGCCGCCCGCGACAGCGGCGGCGGTGATCGACGGGTTCAAGCGCTTGATCGCCCGCCTCCACCGGAAGAAGCTGAACGTGATCGTGGGCACCGTCTCACCCTCGGCGGGATCCTCCTTCCCGACCGTGGGGGGCATCGCCGCGCTGAACGCCTTCCGCCGCGGGGTCAACGACTGGATCCGTACGAGCGGCACACCCGACGCCGTCGTGGATCTCGAAGCGCTGCTCCGCGATCCGGCACGGCCCGACTTCCTGAACCCGCGCTACGACAGCGGCGACGGTCAGCATCCCAACTCGGCCGGCTACCGGGCGGTCGCGAACGCCGTGAAGATCTCGCGCCTGAAGGGCCCCGCCTGTGCCCGGCGTGCCCGCTCGAAGCGCTGAGCTACCCGCGCCGGCGCAGCAGGTGGGCGTCCCCGCGACGCACCGTGACCCTCGCCGCGTCCATGTGCTCCAGCAGTGCCTGCGCATAGCGGCGGCTCGTCTCGAGCTCGTCACGCACCCCGGCGATCGTCGCGGCTCCGTCGCGCTCGCAGATGCGAGTGATGCGCGTGGTCAGGGCCTCGAGCGCGGCGGGGTCGTAGTGCAGGTTTCCGCCAACGCGAACCGCCAGGCCGGCGCGCTCCAGGCGGTTGAGTCGCTTGGCCGCCTCTCCAGGGCTCAGGCCGGCCGCGTCCGCCAGGTCACCGTCCGCGCGGGGACGCTCGCCGTCGGCCCGAAGCAACGCGGCCAGCCGCAGCGTGGCCGCGTCGAGCGCTGGGGGCTCGAGGCGACCCACTCGAGCCGTGGCCAAGCGCGCCACGGGCGCCTCGACGGACTCGCCGCCCTCCAGATCCTCGCCCTCCAGGATCCGCTTCAGCCGAGCGCGCACCTCGGGACTGGGGCCATGGCGAGGCGGAAGCGGGTCGACCACCCGAGCGCCGCCCACCGTCTCGAAGCGGGCCGGCCGGCGCAGGATCACCGGATCGTCCCTCCGGGGCACGATCGGGGCGTCCAGACGCAGTTGCGCCAAGACCGGCGCGTTCGCCCCCTCGGACAGGGGCACGACGCGGGCGGGCGCCTCGCGTGTCCCGTGGTGGACCTGGAGCCGCTCGCCGTGGCGAATCGGGAGCGCGGTGTCGAGCGCCACGTCCACGCGGTAGGTCGGCGTGACCTCCGAGTCCGCGCCACAAACGACGTCGCCCCTCCCGGTCTCACGCCAATCGATGCCCGCCAACGCCACGGCCACCCGCTGCCCGGCAACCGCGCCTTGGACGGGCTCGTCGTGCACCTGCACGGAGCGGACGCGCGCGCTGCGTGCGCCGGGCTCGATCCGCACCTGCTCGCCGGCCTGCAGCGTCCCCTGCCACAGGGTCCCGGTGACCACCGTCCCGATCCCTCGCAGGGTGAACGCCCGGTCGAGATGCAGCAGCGCCGGGCCATCGGCCTCCGAACGGGCGGTCACGCCCCCCGCCGCGCGCTCGAGAGCGGCAAGCAGCTCACCGAGTCCGGCGGAGGCCACGGCCGAGACGGCCACGACCTCGGCGCCCGGGATCAGCTCTGCGGCCTGGGCCCCGGCGGGCCCTGGGTCGCAGACATCCGCCTTCGTCACCGCCACGACACCGCGGCGCACTCCGAGCTGGTCGAGGATCGCCGCGTGCTCGCGGGTCTGGGGCATCACGCCGTCGTCCGCCGCCACGCACATGAGGAAGAGGTCGATCCCGGTCGCACCCGCCACCATCGTGCGCACGAAGCGTTCGTGGCCCGGCACGTCGACGATCGACAGCCGGCGGCCGCCGGGCAGGGCGAGCGGCGCGTAGCCCAGGTCGATCGAGATGCCGCGCTCGCGCTCCTCCGGAAGCCGGTCGGTGTCCTTGCCGGTCAGCGCCCGCACCAGCGCGGTCTTGCCGTGGTCGATGTGGCCCGCGGTCCCGAGGGTCAGAGGCGGCCGGTCGGTACCGGAAGGCGAATTCACCGGGCTCTGCGGACTGCCTCCACCACCGCTGCGACGTCGGCGTCCGGGATCGTGCGCGGATCGAGCAGCAGCCATCCGTCCCGCGCGCGTCCCACGACCGCCGGGTCGCCGCGGCGAAGCCGGCCGGCCAGGTCGTCGAGCGAGAGCGGCGCGGGATCGAGCGCGCAGACGGGGCCCTCGAGCTCCAGCAGCGGCAGCGCGCCACCGCCAACCTTCGCCGCAGAGCTGATCACGGTGGCGCCGTCGCCGATGCCGTCCCGGATGCTCTCCGCCCGCGCCAGCAGCTCCGGCTCGGCGGCCGTGAGCATGCGCAGCACTGGGACCTCACGCAACGCCGCCTTCGGATCGAGGTAGAGGCGCAGGGTCGCCGTGAGCGCCGCGAGCGAGAGCTTGTCGATCCGAAGTGCGCGGGCGAGCGGATGCGAGCAGCACGCCGAGATCGCCTGCTCGGTGCCGGCGATGACGCCCGCTTGAGGACCGCCGAGGAGCTTGTCGGCGGAAAAGCACGTGAGTGCCGCCCCCGCGGCGACCGACCGTCGCACCGCCGGCTCCTCGGCGAGCTCCGGGACCCCCTCGGCGAGGACGCCGGAGCCCGCGTCGTCGATCACCGGCACGCCGCGGTCGCGCGCCAGCCCGCACAGCGCCTCGATCGTCACGTCCTCGACGAACCCGAGCATGCGGAAGTTCGACGGATGCGCGCGCAGGATCGCGCCGCTCTCCGGCCCGAGCGCGCGCGCATAGTCAGACAGCCGCGTGCGGTTGGTGGTCCCCACCTCCACCAGGCGCGCGCCCGACTGGGCGATCACGTCGGGAATCCGGAAGGAGCCGCCGATCTCCACCAGCTGTCCGCGCGAGACGACGACCTCGCGATCCTGCGCGAGCGCGGCGCACGCGAGCAGCACCGCCGCCGCGCAGTTGTTCACCACGAGCGCGGCCTCGGCCCCTGCCAGCTCGCAGACGATCGCCTCTGCATGCGCTTGGCGCGACCCTCGCTCCCCTCGCTCCAGGTCGTACTCCAAGTTGCTGTAGCCACCGGCCAGCTCGCCGATCGCCGCACAGGCGGCCTCCGCGAGCGGGGCGCGGCCGAGATTGGTGTGCACGATCACGCCCGTTGCGTTGATCACCCGGACGAGCGAGCCCGCCGCCAGCGACTCGGCCTCCTTAACGGCCGCGGCGCGCACGTCGCCCGCCTCGCCGCCGGCCTGGATCCTCTCCCGCGCCTGCGCGATCGCCGCGCGTGCGGCGCGCACGGCCAGCCCCAGGGCTCGCTTCGAGGCCGCCCGCAAGCTCGTCGACCGACGGCAGGGCGCGCAGCCGCTCAGCCTGGCCTGGCGCCCTCGACCCAGCGGGCTTCGCCACCTTCCACCTCCTTCTTCCAGATCGGCGCCTGCGCCTTCACCCGGTCGATGATCTCGCGCGCGCCCGCGAACGCCCCGCCGCGATGCGGCGCCGACACCGCCACCGCGACGCTGGGCTCCGACAGCGGCACCTCCCCAACGCGGTGCTCGACGGCGGCGGCGCACAGGCCATGGCGCTCGATCGCCTGCGCGGCTATCGCCGCCAACGTTTCCGTCGCCATCTCGGCGTACGCCTCGTACTCCAACCGTTCCACCTCACGTGTCACACCCTGAAAGGTGACCACGGCTCCCGCGCGCGGGTCGCGGACGCGCTCCACCAGTGCGTCGAGCGACAGCGGCTCCTCGACGACCCGCGCGTGCGGCTCGGGGCCACCGCCGCTCACCGGGGGAATCAGCGCCAACTCGTCTCCGGGATCGAGCGTCCGATCCTCGCCCGCGTACTCGCGGTTCACGGCCATGACCAGCGGCAGGCCCTCGGCGAGCCCCCCGAGTCGCTCGAGCGCATCGCGCACGCGTGCGCCTTCGGGAAGCTCGAGGACCATCTCCCCCGCTCCGGCGCGTTCGCGCAGGATGGCGAACAGGCGGACGGTGACCTCCACGGCGCCCATGCTACGCCGCCGGCAAGCGCGGGCCGCGCGTATCCTCCCCTCATGGCCACGACGCCCGAGCACAAGCCCACGATCGCGCCGATCGTCGGACCTGACGACCCGCGGCGGTTCACCGACTCCGGCATCGAGATCGAACGCCTCTACACCGAGGACGACCTGCCGCCCGATCTGCCGGAGAGGCTCGGAGAGCCGGGCGAATACCCCTTCACGCGCGGCATCCACCCGGACATGTATCGCTCGCGGCGGTGGACGATGCGCCAGTACGCGGGCTACGCGAGCGCCAAGGAGACCAACGAGCGCTTTCACTACCTGATCGAGCACGGCTCGACCGGGCTGTCGATGGCATTCGACCTGCCCACGCAGCTCGGGCGCGACTCCGATGACCCGCTGTGCGAGGGCGAGGTCGGGCGGACCGGCGTGGCCATCGACACGATCGACGACATGCGCCGCGTGTTCGACGGCATCCCACTGGACGAGGTGTCGACCTCGATGACGATCAACGCACCGGCGGCCTGCCTGCTGTTGCTCTACGAGCTGGTCGGCGAGGAGCAGGGCGTGGACTCGACCGCCCTGCGCGGGACGACCCAGAACGACATCCTCAAGGAGTACATCGCGCGCGGGAACTTCATCTACCCGCCGGAGCCCGCGATGCGGCTGACCACGGACCTTTTCGCCTACTGCCGCGAACGGGTGCCCAAGTGGAACACGATCTCGATCTCCGGCTACCACATGCGCGAGAAGGGCTGCTCCGCGGTACAGGAGGTCGGCTTCACGCTCGCGAACGCGATCGCCTACGTGCAGGCGGCGATCGACGCCGGCCTGGACGTGGACGAGTTCGGCCCTCGGCTGGCCTTCTTCTTCAACGGCCACAACAACGTCTTCCAGGAGGTCGCCAAGTTCCGCGCGGCCCGCAGGATGTGGGCGCGGATCATGCGCGAGCGCTTCGGCTCTCAGAACCCCAAGTCGCAGACGATCCGCTTCCACACCCAGACCGGCGGCGTGACCCTGGCGGCCCAGCAGCCGGAGAACAACATCGTGCGCGTGGCGCTCCAGGGCTTCGCCGCGGTGTGCGGCGGCACGCAGTCGCTGCACACCAACGGCTTCGACGAGGCGCTCGCCCTTCCCACCGAGCGCGCCGCGCGGATCGCGCTGCGTACGCAGCAGATCCTGGCCCACGAGTCCGGCGCGGCGGACACCGTGGATCCGTTCGCGGGGTCGTACTTCGTCGAGAACCTGACCGATCAGATCGAGGTCGGGGCCCAGGGGCTGATCGACAAGGTCGAGGAGCTGGGCGGCTCCGTGCAGTGCATTCCCTTCATCCGCGCCGAGGTGGAGGAGTCGGCGTGGGGGTACGAGGAGCGCTACCGGATCAAGCAGGACATCGTGGTGGGCGTGAACGAGTACGTGACCGACACCATCGACGAGGTCGACATCCTGCGCGTGGACCCCGAGTCCGAGCGCCAGCAGGTCGAGCGGCTGAAAGCGTTCAAGGCCGATCGCGACCAGACCACGGTCGACGCCCGGCTCGAGGAGCTGCGCGCCACCTGCACCGGCGACGGCAACCTGCTCGAGCCGATTCGCGCGGCGCTGAAGGACCGCGCGAGCATCGGCGAGGTGTGCGGGGTCATGCGCGAGGAGTTCGGCGAGTACTCGGAGGCCTGAGGCCGGCGCTCAGCCCGGTCGGCGCGCCAGGAACGCGATCTGACCGGCGAACAGCAACTTCGCCGCGTTGCGGGCCTGCGCGTCGGCCCGTACCAGTCGGCCGTAGACGTCGATCGCCCGGTTGAGCGGCGACTCGTTGCGCCACCAGCGGTTGAAGAACGCCGGCCCGCCGAGACCCCGGCGGACGATCAGCGTGAGCGAGTCGACGCTGGGGCGCAGCTCGGCGACCTCCAGCCCCACGCCCTCCACCAGCAGGGTCAGCCCATAGGGGCTGAAGTTGAAAGTGCTGCGCGAGTGAAACGGCTCCAGTTGGGAGGTCGACCCGGCCAGCCAGCCACCCGGGCGCAGCACACGCGCGACGTGGTGGAGGAGCGACTCGGGATGTCGCACGTGCTCGAGCACCTGTGCGCAGTAGACGATGTCGAAGCTCGCGTCGTCGAACGGCAGGTTCACGCCGTCGAACGTGTGGAACTCGACATCGGTGCGCGTGCGCATGCGCACCTCGGGCGAATCCGCGAGGTCCACCCCCATCCACCGGGGTTCCGGCGCCAGGCCGCGGAATATCTCGACCGACCGGCCGGTCCCACAGCCCACGTCCAGCACGGCCGGCGCCTGAGCTCCGCCAACCGCGGCGCGGGCCATGTCCTCTGCCAGGGCCTGGCGCGCGTGGTCACGCGGCAGGCGCTCACCGAGCAGCTCGCGAAGGTCATCGCCGATCACTGGGCGCCGCAGTCAAGCAGCCGCGGGGCCCATCGTCTTTCCGGGCGGTTCCTCTCGCCCGGGAGGAGTCCGGGCCGAGCAGGCGAACCGGGCGCCATGGGAGACCTAGTGGTCAAACGCACCCTCGTGAAGTCCCCGCCCGAGCTCTGGAGCGAGGTGAGCGACCTCGAGCGACTCGCGCACCACCTGGGCGAGCTTGGCGAAATTCGGATCAGCCGGCTCGACCCCGAGCGCACCGTCGCCTGGGAGGGCGAGCACACGCGCGGCACCGTTGAGATCGAGGCGTCGGGATGGGGCACGCGGGTGATCCTGACCGCAGAGGTCGAGGATGCCGAAAGCGAGAGCGCAAGCGTCGCGAGCAGTACCGAGGCGGTGCAGTCCGAGCGCCGCCCCGAACCCGACTTGGCCGCGCCCCCGGCCGACGCGTCGTCCGAGTCCGAGCGGGCGGATGCCGGAGCGCGTACCGAGGACGCCGCGCCGATGGGGGTCGATCCCGCTTCGCCGCAGGCGGAGCAGCCTGAAGCCGAGGCGAAGGACGGCGGATCGACGGAAAGCGTGCCTTCGGGGCCTCGGCCGGGGCTGTCCGGATTCCTCTCGCGATGGCTCTTCAAACAGCGTCGGGAGGAACCGGTGCCGACCCGACGGCCGCTACCCGCCCCAGGCGCGTACCGGCCAGACCCGGATCCCGAGGCCGAGCCGGCGCCCGAGCCGGAGGCCCCGCCGGAGCCCGAGCCGGAGGCGATCGTGATCGCCAAACTCGATCCGGTCGACGCGGCCGTCGAGTCCCCTCCGGTCGCCGAACCCGAACCGAGCATCGACGCCGGCTCATCGGTCGGCCCCGAGCAGGTACGGGCGGTGTTCGAGTCCGCGCTGGACAGCCTCGGCGCCGCGCATCACCGCCCCTTCTCGCGCGGCTAGCGCCCTACGGACGTTTGCACCTGTAGCTCGTGGGCACATCGGGGCAAGACCGCGATGAGGAGGCCACGATGAAGCATCCAGACGACCGGTTGGCCGACCAGGAGGCCGAGGCGGCCGCTGCGGAAGCGGCGCGGATCGGCGGCGCCAATCCATTGCGTGGGACGGACCCCGCCGAGCGACCTGTCAGGGAGGCCGGCGGCGGCGAGGCTGAGGGCTTCGAGGAGGCGGAGGCCGCCCTCATGCGGCAGGCGTCGCACGAGGACCCGGGCACCAGCCCGACTCAGGAAGAGTTCGAGCCGGAGGAGGAAGCCGACCGCGCCACGGCGGTGTACGGCGAGCCGGACGAGGTCGACCCGACCGAGGGGACCCGCGATCCGGCGGAGGGACCAGACGACCCGGGCGAGGGTCCGGGAATCACCGCCGCGCGCTAGCTGCCCGGGACGACGATCCCGTCCCGATACCATGCCGCGCCCAATGCGGCAGCGCTCCGCCGAAACATACGAGGAGAAGCTCGCGCAGCTGAATGAGCTGCGCGAGCAGGCGATCCACACCAATCCTCAGGCCGAGGAGAAGCAGCACAGCAAGGGCAAGCTGACCGCCCGCGAGCGGATCGACAAGCTTCTCGACCCGGGCTCGTTCCAGGAGCTCGACACGTTCGTCCGGCACCGCACCGCCGAGTTCGACATGCAGAAGAACCGGCCCTGGGGTGACGCGGTGGTCACCGGCCACGGCACGATCGACGGCCGGCCGGTGTGCGTCTTCTCTCAGGACTTCACGGTGTTCGGCGGCTCGCTAGGCGAGGTGATGGCCGAGAAGATGTGCAAGATCATGGATCTGGCGGCGAAGATCGGCTGCCCCGTGATCGGGATCAATGACTCCGGCGGCGCCCGCATCCAGGAGGGCGTCGTTTCACTGGGGGCGTACGGCGACGTCTTCGTCCGCAACGTCCAGTGCTCGGGCGTGATCCCCCAGATCTCCCTGATCATGGGCCCGTGCGCCGGCGGCGCCGTCTACTCGCCCGCGATGACGGACTTCATCTTCATGGTCAAGGAGACCTCGCACATGTTCATCACGGGGCCCGACGTGATCAAGACCGTGACCGGCGAAGAGGTGGAGTTCGAGGAGCTGGGCGGCGCGATGACCCACAACAGCAAGTCCGGCGTGGCGCACTTCGCGGCGCAGGACGAGGAGGCGTGCTTGGAGGACGCGCGCTACCTCATGTCCTACCTGCCCCAGAACAACCTCGAGCTGCCGCCCAAGCTCGACACGGGCGACCCGCACGATCGGATGGATCCCGAGCTCGACACGATCGTGCCGGACAACCCCAACAAGCCCTACGACATGCGCGACGTCGTGACCCGGATAGTCGACGACGGCGACTTCTTCGAGGTGCAGGAGCACTTCGCGCGCAACATCATCATCGGCTTCTCGCGACTCGGTAGCCGTCCGATCGGGATCGTGGGCAACCAGCCCGCGCAGCTGGCGGGCGTGCTCGACATCGACGCCAGCGAGAAGGCCGCCCGCTTCGTTCGCTTCTGCGACGCCTTCAACATCCCCCTGCTCACGTTCACCGACGTGCCGGGGTTCCTGCCGGGCACCAGCCAGGAGTGGGGCGGGATCATCCGTCACGGCGCCAAGCTGCTGTACGCGTTCACGGAGGCGACGGTTCCCAAGCTCACGATCGTCACGCGCAAGGCCTACGGCGGCGCGTACGACGTCATGAACTCGAAGCACATGCTGGCCGACTTCAACTTCGCCTGGCCGCAAGCGGAGGTGGCGGTGATGGGACCGGAGGGCGCCGTGAACATCATCTACCGGCGCGACATCCAGAGCTCCCCGACCCCGGACGAGCGACGCCAGAAGCTGATGGACGACTACAAGGCGCGCTTCGCCAACCCGTACTCGGCAGCCGAGCGGGGCTACATCGACGACGTGATCGTGCCGCACGAGACGCGGCCGCGGCTGATCACGGCGCTGCAGACGCTCGAGACCAAGCGCGTGCCGGGGCCGAAGCGCAAGCACGGGAATATCCCGTTGTGAAACACCGGGCAGGATGCCCGCGGAGCTAATCCCGCTGTAGCGCTCACTTGACTGCTATTCGGCCCGAGTAGTCGATCCGATTGAGTAGCAGGGGTTGCTTGGCGAAGTATTCGTCGACGGCCTGCTGCGCGCCCCCGAAGTGACCGTAGTCGTCCACGATCAATACGCCACCTTGCTCTAGCGTGGGGTAGAGATGCTCGAGTTCGTGCTTGGTGGATTGGTACCAGTCCGTATCCAGCCTGAGAACGGCGACGCATTCGGGCATCTGGGCGGGGATGGTGTCCTCGACGCGTCCCTCGACGACGGTGACCAGGCTTGGGTCGTATCCCGTGTCGAGTACGGCGGCGCGCACTTCCTCGGCGCTCCTCGCCTGGGCCTGCTCGCCCGCTGTCGCCGCGGGTGACCACGTGTCCTTCATCGACTGGCCCGTTAGGAGGTTCACATCCTCGGCGCCCGGATTGGGCATGCCGGTGAAGGTGTCGTAGAGCCACAGCCGTCTGTCCGCGGCGCCGAGCCGCTGGAGCGTCAGGGCCATCGCCATCGCGCTCCCGCCGTACCACACGCCGCACTCCACCAGGTCGCCTTCGATCCGCCGCCGCACGACGTACGCGACAGCGTCCGCGAGCGCCACTATTCGCTCGCGGGAGGTCATGGTGTAGGGGCCGACCGCGTCACACAGCGCGGAGAGGTCAGCGTCGAAGTCAGGGCGCAAAGCTGTCTTGCGTCGGACCTCGTAGCCCAATGCGTCAAAGCCCCAGCGAGCCGCGCGTAAACCCGCTCGCCGGATTCCCTCACGCATATCGCGCGGCAGCCTAGCGCCCACGCTTGTTCGGCCTCAGGGCCAGGACGAGGCCGGTAACACCCCCAAATGACCAAGCGCGTGCCGGGGCCGAAGCGCAAGCACGGGAACATTCCGCTCTAAGCCGTCGAGTGTTCACTTGTGCACGCTCTGGCGTGCACAAGTCATCACTCGGCAGGTTGCGGAGCCGCTACGGCCACGCCCGTCCGCTCCTCGCGCGCTGTCATCGTCAGCAGCGCGCCCACGACGAGCAGACCGGCCAGCACCACCAGTGGCGTCTCGAAGCCGCCCGTCGAGTCCTCCATCGCTCCCGTGAACGCGGGCCCGGCAAAGCCGCCGAGGTTGCCGACCGCCGCGATCAGCGCTATCCCCGCAGCCGCTCCCGCCCCGCTCAGGAACGAGGTCGGCAGCACCCAGAAGACTGGGATGGCGCCTAGGATGCCGACGGCCGCGAACGTGATCCCGACGGTGAGCAGCAAGGGCGACTGGGCGTAGGCCGTGAGGGCGGTACCCGCCGCCCCCACCACCCCCAACGCGGCGATGTAGGGTCGCCGGCTGGTCGCCTGGTCCGCCAGCCTCGCCACCACGAGCATCGCCACCGTGGCCACGCCGTAGGGGACAGCCGCCAGTGCCCCCACGGCAAAGTCGCTGTACCCCGTGCGGTCCTGGACCAGGTCGGGAACGAAGAACGTGAGGCCGAAGCCGGCCGCCAGGAGGATGAAGTAGATGAATCCGAGGAGCCACACCTGCCCGTTCCCGAGCGCCGAGCGAATGCGGCCGCCGCCCGGGGGCTCCATGGCCGCCTGCTCGGCCGCGATCTCACGGATCAGATAGTCGCGTTCGTCCGGCTCGAGCCACTCCGCCTCCGCCGGCCCCTCATCGAGGTAGCGAAGGGTGACGAAACCGAGCCCGATCGCAGGCAGGCCCTCCACGAGGAACAGCCACTGCCAGCCGTCCAGGCCCAGCAGACCGTCGAGCTCGAGCAGGCCACCCGACAGCGGCCCGCCGGCCACGTACGCGGCCGAGATAGCCGTGAGGAAGAGCGCGAGTGCACGTGTTCGCTCGCGCTCGGGGAACCACCAGGTGAGGTAGAGGATGATCCCCGGGAAGAAGCCGGCCTCCGCCGCACCGAGCAGGAAGCGCAGCACGTAGAAGCCGGCGGCGCCCTCGATGAGCATCGTGCAGGCCGACAGAACGCCCCAGACGATCATGATCGCGGCCAGCCAGCGGCGCGCGCCGAAGCGGGCCAGAGCCAGGTTGCTCGGCACGCCGAAGATCACGTAGCCCAGCGAGAAGATCCCCGCGCCCAGGCCGAAGATGGTGTCGCTGAACCCCAGGTCGTCCTCGAGCTGGAGCTGGGCGAAGCTCACGTTCACCCGGTCCAGGTAGGCGACGACGTAGATCCCGAACAGGAAGGGGATCAGCCTTCGCGTGGCTTTCGCGAGGGCGCGTCGCCCGACCTCCTCCTCCATCTGGCGACCCTACAGGTTCACCCTCTGGCCCCCGCGCATACGGCCTCGCGCTGCCCCCAGCAGCGCGAGGGAGATGGCGAGATCCTGGATCGCGAGTCCCGTGCTGTCGAACAGGGTGACCGCCTCCGGGGTCGACCGGCCCTCCGCCGCGCCCGTGAGCACGTCGCCGAGCTGGGTCACCCGACCGCGGTCCACGAGGCCCGCCTCGACGGCACCGGTGAGCTCGCCCCCGTGGCTGGCCTGGTGCCACTCGTCGCAGAACAGCTCGCAGCGGGCAACCGCCTCGATCGCCGCCTCGGCCTTGCCGGGGCCGTCAGCCCCGAGCATGTTCAGATGCTGGCCGGGGCGTAGGTCGTCCACGAGCACGACCGGCTCGGCACCCGGCGTCACGCAGGTCACGACGTCGCAGGCCAGCGCGTCCTCGCGCGCGCCCACCTCCCAGCCGAGCTCGCCCGCCAGCGCGCCGGCGGCCTCGGGGTCGGGGTCGAAGAGGACCCCGGGGCCGTACTCCGCAGCCGCCAGGCAGCGCGCCGCCCATGCGCCATGCAGGCCGCAACCCACGATTCCCACGGTGCGGGCATCCTCGCGCGCCAGCTCCTGTGCGGCCACCGCCGCGACCGCGCCGGTGCGAAGCGCGGTGACCGAGCGAACGTCGATCAACGCCAGCGGCTCGCCGTCCGAGGCGCTCGACACACAGATCAGACCCATGACAACCGGCAGCCCGGCGGCGGGGTTGCCCGGGAACGATGTGACCCACTTTAGGATCGCGAGCCCCGCCCCCATGGCCGGCATCGCACGGAAATCGCCATTGGGCGAGGCGTCGAGATAGACCTTCGGCGGCATGGTCCATTCGCCATGCGCGTACTCCACGAACCCGTGGCGCACGCGCTCGATCGCCTCGAGCGGATCGACTGCCGCGAGCACGGCGTCGTGGTCGAATACGGGCAGCTCCGGCATGGCGAGCCAACGGTAGCCTTCGCGGCCGCGATGGGCTCGAACGGCAGGCAGACTCCCCAGCGGCCACGCATCGAGCTGCGCCAGGCCGCGGCGTCGCCTCAGGAGGCAGCCGCGATCGCGGCGGCGATCGAGCAGTTCCTGCGCGACACCGCGCCCCCACCCTCGCCCCATGGGCCGGCCATGAGTCCGTGGCTGCGAGCGGGCCTCTACGAGAACGCGCGGCTCGACTCCGCGAACGCGAATGCCTGGGGCGACGGCGAGCCGTGGGGTCGATAGGCCAGCACGCCCGCTCCGGCCGAGGTCGTCCGCCTCGTCGTCGAGGCGTGGAATGCACGCGATGTGGAGGGCGCAGTGGGGCTGTGGGCGCCCGACGCCATCTATGACGCCTCGGAGCGAGTGCTGAACCCGGACGTGTACCGGGGTCACGACGACCTGCGGCGGTTCGTGGACGAGGTGTCGCAGCTCTGGAGCTCGTTCCAGATTCAGATAGAGCACGTGATCGAGCTCGGCCCCGACCGGGTTCTCGCACTCATGCGGAGCACCGGAGAGGGACGGTCGAGCGGGGTCAAAGTCGAGGAGACCGACTCGGCAACCCTGTGGACGATTCGTGACGGGCAGGTCGTCTTCGGCAAGCTGTTCATGGCGCGCGCGAAGGCCTTCGAGGAGGTCGGGCTCCCGTATCCGTTTGCCGGATAGCGCGACCGCCCACAGAATGGACCGGGTGCGGGGCGGACGGGGGTGCGATCGACCAGGGGCTCGTGGGCGCACGCGTCGCGTTGTCCTCGGCGGTGTCCTGGTTTCCGTCCTCGGCCTCGCGCTGACCTCGGCGGCGCACGCGACCTTCCCCGGCACCAACGGCATCATCTCCGGCACGATCACGGGCAGCGTCGTCGGGCTGAGGCTCGACGGCAGTGAGCCACGAATCTTCCGGGCGAGCGAGGACGTAGGCCGCTTCTCCTGGGCAGCGGACGGCTTCCGGCTGGCGGGGTCGGGGGACGAGGGGGTCGTGACCGGCACGCTGGCGGGCACGGGGCCCAGGCTGATCGTGCGCGAGACCGGGACCCTTCTCCGCAGCCGCGTCTCGTGGTCGCCCGACTCCCGCCAGCTCGTGTACTCGCGGCGCTTCTTGGGCGACTTCGGCTCAGGGCCCCTCGCAGTCGTGGGGAGCACGGGCGGGACGCCCGTGCCGATCACGACCGACGAGGGGGCGGGACAGGCCATCGATGAAGATCCCGACTGGTCGCCAAGGGGCGATCGGATCGCGTTTGCGCGCTGGCGACCCGAAGGGCGGGGCAGTGGTCTGGCGATCGTTCCGCCGACGGGCGGGCGGGCGACGCTGCTCGTCTCGGCCGGAGCGCTGGGGATCGAGGAGCCCGGCTCTACCCCACCGGTCGAGTGGCCGTCCTGGTCGCCCGACGGCGGCAGCTTGGCGTTCATGGTTCGCCGGGACGAGGACCTCGGCATCTACGTGGTCGGCTCCGCAAGCGGCGCGCCGCGCCGGATCGCGACCGGCGCCTACCCGGCGTGGTCGCCCGACGGTAAGTTGATCGCGTTCCGCGCGGGGGAAGGTGTGAGCGTCGTGCGGCCGAATGGCACCGGCCTGCGCGTGGTGAAGGCGGACTTTCCCGCGGTCCATCTCTCCTGGCAGGCGGCGACCGGCAAGCCGCCGAACGTCGCGTCCGTGCGAGTTTTGAACCCCGTGGTCTACCTGGACCCTACGAAAGCCCGGATCGAGCGCGAGGAGCGGCGCGGACGGGGGTTCTACGGAGGCGGTCATTCCGCCAGCATCAAGATCCGCCTCGACCGCGCCGTCGGCTCGGTGGAACTGGAGCGGTCGTTGTATCGGCTACACCCGGGCGTCAAGCGGGGGCGCAGGTGCGTAGGTACAAGACGCCGGGTCCGCAAGTCGCGGCGTTGCTACGTGAGCCGGGTCGTGCGACCCACCGCGCTGGTCAGAGGTCCGCTCAGGGTGTCGGGTCGAACCGTCGCGGAGTCGTTCGACGGCACCTGGGGGGAGAACGGACGCAGATTGCCGGCCGGCCGTTACCGGCTGGTGGTCAGGGCGGTAGGTCCCACCGGCGCCGGCCGCGCCAAGTCGGCCGTGGTGCGGCTTGCGGGATCCTGCCTCAAGAGGAAGCGCTTTCCGTGTTTCTTCCAGCGGCGTGCAGCCGGAGGAGGGCCCTTCGGCTAGGGCGGGAGTTCCCAACCCATCCGCTGAATAATCTAAACCCCGATCGGGTTTTGCTACTTTTGCCCGATGGAGCCGACGACGACGAAGGGCCGGAAGGGATCGCTGTCCAATCCGGAGGTCGTGGAGAACGTCCCCGGCCACGTGATCCCGATCCTCGAACGGGAGTTCGACGACTTCGACAACGAGGCCGAGAAGTTCCTCGGTGGCGAGACCGAGGAGACCGAGTTCATCGGCTTCCGGCTCAAGCAGGGGGTCTACGGTCAGCGCCAGGCCGATGTCCAGATGATCCGCGTGAAGCTCCCCATGGGCGGCGTCACGCCGGACCAGATGGACGCCTTCGCCGCCGTGATCGAGAAGTACGCGCCGCTGAACAAGGGTCACATCACGACCCGCCAGAACATCCAGATCCACCACGTTCCGTTGCGCGACGCGGCGGCACTCATCCGGGAGCTGTCGGACTCGGGCCTCTCAAGTCGCGAGGGCTGCGGCAACACGGTGCGCAACGTGACGGGCGACCCATGGGCGGGCGTGTGCGAGGGCGAGCTGTTCGACATTACGCCGTACGCGGGCGCCTACGTGCGCTACTTCGTGCGCCACCCCACGACTCAGCTCATGCCGCGCAAGGTCAAGACGGCCTTCACAGCCACCGACGAGGACCGCGCGATCACCGGCATCCACGACATCGCCTTCATCCCGCGCGTGCGCGACGGAGTGCGCGGCGTCGAGGTGCGGGTGGGCGGCGGCACTTCGATCATGCCCCGAATCGCCCCCACGCTCTACGACTTCGTGGAGCTCGACAACGGCGACTACCTCAAGGTGTCGGAAGCGGTCTTCCGGATCTTCGACCGACAGGAGTGGCTGCGCGTGAACCGCGCCCGCGCGCGAATCAAGGTGCTGATCGACAAGATCGGCATCGACGCCTTCCGCGAGCAGGTGGAGGAGGAGCTCCAGGGCGACTGGGTCGCCGAGCGCGACTTCGATCCGACCCCGCTGCTGCTGCTCCACGACGAGGAGGCAAGTGCACCGGCGCCGCTCGGACACTACGCCGAGCCCAACGGGGACGGCACCGGCTTCGAGCGCTTCCGCGAGTCGAACGTCAGCCCTCAACGCCAGCGCGGGTTCTCGACCGTGCAGGTGAAGGTCACGCGCGGCGACCTGACCCCGGAGCAGCTGCGCGGACTCGGTCAGATCATGCGCGACTACTCGGGCGGCTATGCGCGCACCACGGTCGAGCAGAACCTCGTCCTGCGCTGGGTGCGTGACGAGTCGGCACACGAGGTGTGGCAGCGGCTTACTGAGCTGGGCCTGGGCGACGCCGGCGTCGACGAGATCACCGACGTCGTGAGCTGCCCCGGCACCGACTCGTGCAAGCTCGGCATCACCAGCTCGATGGGGCTCAACCGCGCCGTGCAGCAGCGGCTCGAGGACATGAACATCGAGGACCCGCTCACCCGCCGGGTTCACATCAAGATGTCCGGCTGCCCCAACGGATGCAGCCAGCACCACATCGCCAACATCGGGTTCTACGGCGCGTCGATCAAGGTCGGCGAGGCCACCATCCCGGCCTACATCCCACACATCGGTGGCCGTTACGAGGGCGGCGAGGTGGTCTACGGCACCCGGCTCAAGTCTCGCCTGCCCTCCAAGCGCGTCCCGGACGCAGTGGAGCGCTGGCTGCGCTTCTACGAGGCCGAGCGGGAGGAAGGCGAGGCCTTCAACGACTTCGCTGAGCGGGTCGGCTCGGACAAGTTCCAGGAGCTCGTCAAGGATCTCTCGATGCCCGTCGAGTTCAACGTCGAGAACATGGACTTCTTCATCGACTGGAGCCGCAGCGACCTCTACCAGGTGATCCGGGGCGAGGGCGAGTGCGCGGTCTAGCCGCAGAGAGCGCGCTGGAGCAGGCCCTCGAAGACCACCACCCGGGCATCGCGCTCGCCTGCTCGTTCCAGAAGGAGGAGACCGTCCTGCTGCACATGCTGCTGCAGGCGGTGCCCGACCCGCGGGTGTTCACGATCGACACCGGCGTTCTGTTCCCCGAGACCTACTCGACGTGGCGCGAGTTCGAGCAGCGCTACGGTGTCAAGGTCGAGGTATTCGACGCCGCCAGCCCGGGCGCTCCCTGGACGGCCGCCAACTGCTGCGGCGAGCGCAAGGTCGAGGCGCTGGATCGGGCCCTCGATGGGCTCGAGGCCTGGATCACAGGTCTGAGGCGCGAGCAGGCGCCAACCCGGGCGGCCGCCGAGCAGCAGACCTGGGACGAGGCGCGCGAGATCTGGAAGTTCAACCCGCTGATCGAGTGGACCGAGCGGGATGTGTGGAGCTACATCAGCGAGCACGACCTGCCGTACAACCCGCTGCACGACCAGGGCTACGCCTCGATCGGCTGCGCCCCCTGCACCTCCCCCGGCTCAGGTCGCGAGGGCCGCTGGGCGGGCACCGACAAGACAGAGTGCGGGCTCCACGTCACATGAGCGCCACCGTTACACCGGCGGAGCATCTCGAGCTGTCGCACCTGCGTGCGCTCGAGTCGGAGGCGATCCACCTCTTCCGCGAGGTCGCGGCCGAGCTGGAGCGCCCGGTGCTGCTCTTCTCGGGCGGCAAGGACTCGATCGTGCTGCTGCGGCTGGCGGAGAAGGCCTTCCGGCCGGGGGGCTTTCCGTTCCCCGTGATGCACGTGGACACGGGCCACAACTTCCCCGAGGCGATCGAGTTCCGCGACCGGCGCATCGCCGAGCTCGGCGAGCGCCTGATCGTCGCCTCGGTGCAGGACTCGATCGACTCCGGCCGGGTGGTCGAGGAGACCGGCCCGCGCGCGTCGCGCAACCGGCTCCAGACGGTGACGCTCCTCGACGCTCTCGCAGAGCACGGCTTCGACGCGGCCTTCGGTGGCGCGCGACGGGACGAGGAGCGGGCGCGGGCGAAGGAGCGGATGCTGTCCTTCCGCGACGACTTCGGGCAGTGGGATCCCAAGGCTCAGCGACCCGAGCTGTGGTCGCTCTACAACGGCCGCATCCGCAGAGGCGAGCACGTGCGCGTGTTCCCGCTCTCCAACTGGACGGAGCTCGACGTGTGGAGCTACATCGCGGCCGAGGAGCTCGAGGTGCCGTCGATGTACTTCGCGCACCGGCGCCAGGTCTTCCAGCGCGATGGGATGCTCTATGCGGTCTCCCCCCACGTCGAGCTGATGGATGGCGAGGAGCCGTTCGAGGCCTCGGTGCGCTACCGGACCGTTGGCGATATGAGCTGCACGGGCGGGGTGCTCTCGGACGCCACGACGCTGGGCGAGGTCGTGGCGGAGATCGCCGCCACCACGATCACTGAACGCGGCGAGACACGCGCCGACGACCGCGTGACGGAGGCGGCCATGGAGGACCGCAAGCGCGAAGGGTATTTTTAGGTGCCCGGACGTCATCATCGAGTTCGACGGTGCGGGCTGGAAGCCCGCACGGGCTGACCAAATGGCTGTGGCGGAACCGCCTGCCCCCACCGCCGAGCGGCCGACGGCCGAGCTGCTGCGCCTGGCCACCTCGGGCTCCGTCGACGACGGCAAGAGCACCCTGATCGGGCGGCTGCTGTTCGACTCGAAGCAGGTGCTCGCAGACCAGCTCGCACACGTCGAGAAGGTCTCCGAGAGTCGCGGCGACGGGTTCCTGAACCTGGCGCTGCTCACCGACGGCCTGCGCGCCGAGCGCGAGCAGGGGATCACGATCGACGTGGCCTACCGCTACTTCCAGACGGCGGCGCGCAAGTTCATCATCGCCGACACCCCCGGGCACGAGCAGTACACACGCAACATGGTCACGGGCGCGTCGACGGCGGACCTCGCGCTCGTCTTGGTCGACGCACGTGCCGGCGTCGTGGAGCAGAGCAAGCGCCATGCGTTCATCTCGTCGCTGCTGCGGATCCCGCACCTCGTCGTGTGCGTGAACAAGATGGACCTGGTCGACTGGAGCGAGGAGGCCTACGAGTCGATCCGCGACGAGTTCATCGCGTTCGCGGCCGGCCTGGACTTCGTGGAGGCGACCTTCATCCCGGTGAGCGCGCTCCACGGGGACAACGTCGTCGATCGCTCCGCGAACATGGCCTGGTACCAGGGTCCGACCCTGCTTCACCACCTCGAGCACGTGGAGGTCGCCTCCGACCGCAACCTCGACGAGGTCCGCTTCCCGGTTCAATGGGTCATCCGCCCCCACCCCTCCGAGCGGCCGGACTACCGCGGCTACGCCGGCCAGGTGGCGGGCGGCGTGCTCGCCCCCGGTGATGAGGTCGTGGCGCTCCCCTCGGGCGAGCGCACGCGAATCGCCGCGATCGACACCGTCGACGGTGAGCTGGACGCCGCCTACCCGCCGATGTCGGTGACCCTTCTGCTGGAGGACGACCTCGACCTCGGCCGCGGCGACATGATCTGCTGCCCAGAGGACGCACCCGGGCCGGTGCGCGAGTTGACGGCGGACGTCTGCTGGATGACCCAGGAGCCCCTGCGTGCCGGCGCACGGTACGCCATCAAGCACACCACGCGCACCGCCCGCACGGTCGTCGACCGGGTCGAGCACCACGTCGACATCCACACGCTCGAGCCGGGCCCGGCGGACGCCCTCGGGTTGAACGAGATTGGCCGCGTGCGCCTGCGCCTGAGCGCTCCGCTCGTGGCCGACCCGTATGCCCGCAACCGCACCACCGGCAGCTTCATCCTGATCGACGAGGCCACGAATGACACGGTCGGCGCGGGCATGATCGTGGGCTGATGGATCCCGCGATCATCCTCTTCGGCCTCGGCGTGGGGCTGCTCGTGGGCATGACGGGCATCGGAGGCGGATCGCTGATCCTGCTGTGGGCCGCAGCCGTCGCGCACATCGTCGCCGGCAACGTCGATTTCGCATTGGCGGGGACGATCCTCCTCGGCTCCGTTCCCGGCGTGTGGGTGGGCAGCCATCTCTCGGTGCGAGTCCCGACCGGTGCGCTGCGAACGACGCTGGCAGTGGTGCTGCTCGGCTCCGGTCTCGGTCTGTTGGCGAAGGCCGGGGTAGGCATCCCCGGCCTGGTGCTCGGCGCCGTGCCGGTGATCGCGGCGGCGCTCGTGGGTTGGAGCACGTTCCGCGATCGGCGCGGAAGGTCGGACCCGACGCCAGCGCCCGCGGCCACTGCTCGGAGCAGAGCACGCCAAGAGGCGCCGCTGCCCGCCGGGCCGACCGGCTCCTGATTCTCACCGCCCGGTACCCTCCCCGCCGCATGTTCTCGAAGGTCCTGGTCGCAAACCGCGGTGAGATCGCGATCCGCGTGATGCGCACGCTCGAGGAGCTCGGAATCGGAACCGTAGCCGTCTACTCCGAGCCCGACCGCGACGCGCCCCACGTCCGGCGCGCCGATGACGCGTACCTCCTGGGCCCGGGCCCCGCGGCCCAGAGCTACCTGGTGGTGGACAAGATCATCGAGGTGGCGAAGGCATCGGGCGCCGAGGCGATCCACCCCGGCTACGGATTCCTCGCCGAGAACTCCGCTTTCGCGCGCGCCTGTGAGGAGACCGGCATCGTGTTCATCGGGCCGCCCGCGGACGCCATCGATGCCATGGGCTCGAAGACCCGTGCCCGCGAGCTGATGCACGAGGCGGGCGTGCCGATCGTTCCCGGCACGACCGACCCGGTCGACTCGGTGAAGGCTGCGAAGAAGGTGATCGACTCCGACATCGGATACCCCGTCGCGATCAAGGCCGCCGGCGGAGGTGGCGGGAAGGGCTTCCGCGTGGCGCTCTCCGAGGAGGAACTCGAGGACGCGTTCGAGGGCGCCGCGCGAGAGGGGGAGAAGTTCTTCTCGGACTCGACCGTCTACATCGAGCGCTACCTGCCCGACCCGCGGCACGTCGAGGTGCAGGTGCTGGCCGACTCCCACGGCAACGTCGTGCACCTCTTCGAGCGCGATTGCTCGGTCCAGCGCCGCCATCAGAAGCTGATCGAGGAGAGTCCCGCGCCCGCGGTCACGCCCGAGCTGAGAGAGCGGATCGGTCAGATCGGCACCGAGGCCGCGCGGGCGGTGGGGTACCGCTCGGCGGGCACGATCGAGGGCCTGCTCGCCGAGGGCGAGTACTACTTCCTCGAGATGAACACGCGCGTGCAGGTGGAGCACTGCGTGACCGAGATGGTCACCGGCGTCGACATCGTGCGCGAGCAGGTCCGCATCGCCGCCGGCGAGCCCCTGCCCTTCGCCCAGGAGGACGTCGAGATCAGGGGCCACGCGATCGAGTGCCGGATCAACGCCGAGGACGCGTCGAAGAACTTCGCCCCCGCGCCGGGGAAGATCGAGACGTACGTGCCGCCTAGCGGTCCGGGCGTACGCGTCGACTCGGGCGCCGAAGCCGGCTACGAGGTGCTGCCGTTGTACGACCCGATGATCGCCAAGCTGATCGTCTGGGACGTCGACCGCGAGGCCTCGACGAAGCGCATGCTTCGCGCCCTGGGTGAGTATGAGATCGGCGGGCTGCGGACGCTGATCCCGTTCCACTCCGCCCTGCTCGACACCGACCAGTGGCGCGCGGGCGAGACCTGCCGCGACCTGGTCGAGGACAAGAAGTGGCTCAAGCAGCTGGCCTTCCCGACGCAGGAGGCGGCCGAGGACGAGGAGGAGCCGAAGGTCGAGCGTGACTACGCGGTCGAGGTCTCAGGGCGCAGGTTCGACGTGAAGGTGATCGGCGCCGCTATGGCCGGGCTTCCCAACGGCTCCGCCCCGGCGGGCGCCCGGCAGCCGCCCAAGCGTCGCGAGCGCAAGAGCTCGGGTGCCGGTGGTCCGGATGAGATCGTCGCGCCGCTGCAGGGGAACATGTGGAAGGTGGCTGTGAAGAAGGGCGACAGCGTGGAGGAAGGGCAGCTGCTCTGCATCATCGAGGCGATGAAGATGGAGAACGAGATCACGGCCCACAAGGCGGGCACGATCCTGGAACTGCCGATCGAGGAAGGGCAGCCGATCTCCGCCGGCGACCCGATCGCGACGATCGCGTCGCCCGCGGGGGACGGCGCGGGCTAGGAGGATCGTGGAGCAGCGCGTCAGCCTCGTTACGCTGGGCGTGGGTGACCTGTCGCGCGCGCGCACGTTTTACGAGGCGCTCGGCTGGACGACCCGTGCCGAGCCCGACGACGACGTGGTCTTCTTCCAGGCCGGCTGCATGGTGCTGGCGCTGTGGGATCGAGCGCGGCTGGCCACCGACTCGGGCGTGACCGACAGCGGCGGCTACGGCGGGATCACGCTGGCTCACAACGTGCGCTCCCCCGCCGAGGTGAACGAGGTGCTCGAGCTGGCCGAGAGCGCCGGAGCCGACATCATCAGGCCGGGCGCGGCCACCTTCTGGGGCGGCTACTCGGGGATCTTCGTCGACCCCGACGGCCACCCGTGGGAGGTTGCACACAATCCGAGCTGGAGCATCGCCGACGACGGCTCGGTGAGGCTTCCGCCGTGAGCCAGCTCGTATTCGACGAGGACGCAGCGCGGCAGATCGACGCCGCCTACCAGATCGAGGACGCGGTGCGCCGGCGCGCAACGGCCCGCGCCGCGCTCGCGGCGGCGCCCGGCGAGCGCATCCTCGACGTGGGCTGCGGGCCGGGCTACTACTGCGCCGAGCTGCTGGAGGAGGTGGGGCCCGAGGGCTCGATCGTCGGGGTCGACGCGAGTACGCCGATGCTCACGCTCGCGCAGCGCCGGTGCGAGGGCCACGACAACGTCACCTTCCACCAGTCGGACGTCCTGTCGCTGCCGGTGGAGGACCAGGCCTTCGACGCCGCGCTGTGCGTACAGGTGCTCGAGTACGTCGAGGACGCCAAGGCGGGGCTGGCCGAGATGCGCAGGGCGCTGCGTCCGGGCGGTCGCGTCCTGATCTGGGACATCGACTGGGCCACGCTCTCGTGGCACTCGGAGAAGCCTGATCGGATGGATCGGGTGCTCAAGGCATGGGACGAGCACCTCGCCCATCCATCATTGCCGCGCATCTTGGGACCCCGTCTGCGGGCCGCCGGGTTCGACGACGTCCACGTGACGTCGCACCCCTTCCTGACTCTGGAGTACGGGGCCCAGACCTATGCTCGCGCCGTCGCGCCGCTGATCGCGGACTTCGTGACGGGACGGGAGGGCCTCAGCGAGGCGGACGCCGCCGGCTGGCTCGCCGAGCTGTCAGAGCTGGACGAGCGCGGCGAGTTCTTCTTCACCGCCAACCAGTTCTGCTTCACGGCGACGCGCGCGGACTGAGCGGTCCCGCTAGGGCCGCAGACCGCGCGCCTTCGGCCCCGCCGTCAGCTCGTGGCGGACCAGCTCGTGTGCGCGCTCTGCCCAGTCGCACAGCAGCGGCCGTGTGTCGCGCGGGTCGATGATCTCCTCGATGCCGAAGCGCTCTGCGGTACGGAAGGGTGAGCGGACCGCGTTGAGGCGCTCCTCGATCTCGGCGCGCAACGCGACCGGATCGTCCGCCGCCTCCAGGTCACGGCGGTACGCGGCCTCGATGCCGCCCTCGATCGGCAGCGACCCCCAGTCTCCGGACGGCCACGCGTAGCGAAGGTTCAGGCGCGAATGGTCGCCGTGCGCCGCCCCGGCCACGCCGAAGGCCTTGCGGACGATCACCGACACGGCGGGCACGCTCGCCTGGTAGATCGAGTACATCGCGCGCGTGCCACGGCGGATCGTCCCGCGCCGCTCGGCTTCGGTGCCGATCACGAACCCGGGCTGGTCGACCATGTTGACGAGCGGCAGGTGAAACTGATCGCACATGTCCACGAACCGCGCGGCCTTCTCGGAGGCGTCGGCGGTGAGCCCGCCGCCGTAGTGCTTCGGGTCGCTGGCCATCACGCCCACCGGTCGTCCGCCGAGGCGAGCGAGCGCGGTGGCCAGCGAGCGCCCGTAGGCCGCACCGAGCTCGAACACGGAGCCCGCGTCGAATACGAGCTCGAGGATGCGGCGCGCGTCGTACGGGCGGCGGCGTCCGCGCGGGACGATCTTCAGCAGCTCCTGCTCGCGCCGGTCAGGGGCGTCTGTGGCGGTGGTGATCGGCGGCGCGTCCCAGACGCTGCCCGGTAGGTAGGACAGGAAGCTCCGCAGCTGCGCGAGGGCGTCGTCCTCGTCGGCGGCCACGTTGTCCACGGCGCCCGCGCGGGCCTGGGCGCGCGCTCCGCCCAGCTCCTCCTTGTCGGGCGTCTCACCCATCGCGGCCGCCACCACCGGCGGGCCGGCCACGAACAGCTGGGACGTTCCTTTGACGATCACCGAGAAGTGCGTGGCCACCACACGCGCCGCGCCCAGCCCGGCGACCGGCCCGAGCGCCGCCGCCACCACCGGCACGTGTGAGAGGTTGGCCACGGTGAGCTCGAAGCCGGGGACGAACGGCACGTAGGTGAAGCCCATCGACTCGAGCGACTTGACGCTGCCGCCGCCGCCCGTGCCGTCCACGAGTCGCACCAGCGGCAGCCGCAGGTCGTGCGCCATCCGCTCGGCGTAGACCATCTTCTGCCAGATCGCAGCGTCCGCCGCGCCGCCGCGGACGGTGAAGTCGTCACCCTGGGCGACGGCGCGCCGACCCTCGATGCGGCCCTGGCCGACCACCATGTTGGCGGGCAGGAACGAGGTCAGCTCACCGTGCTCGTCGTAGTCGCCCTTCCCGGCGATCGCCCCCGTCTCGTGAAACGTCCCCTCGTCGAAGAGACGGTCGATGCGCTCACGCACCGTCAGCCTGCCGCTCTGGTGCTGGCGCGCGACGCGCTCCTCGCCGCCCATCCGGCGGGCGAGCTCCTCGCGGCGGCGCAGCTCCTCGAGCTCGGGCTCCCACGTCACGCCCGGCACCGTACCGGCTGCCGGGACGCGCCCCGCCGCGGGTAGCATCGCCTCATGGCCGGCCGGCGACCGTGGGGGCGGTTGGCACCCCTCGTGCTCGCCACCGCCGCCACCCAGGCATCGATCGTGGTGCTCGCCCCCTTGGTCGTGGAGATCGGTCGCGACCTCGGAGCGTCCGTCAGCGCGATAGGGGTGGCGCGCTCGGTGCTCGCCGGCACGGCGGTGGGCGTGTCACTGGCGATCGGCCCGCTGATCGACCGGATCGGCGTTCGGCCGCTGATCGTGCGCGGCGGGGCGATCGCGCTCGTCGGCGCGGTGCTCACGGCTGCCGCACCGTCGCTGCCTCTGTTCTATGCGGCGCACGCGGTGACCGGCGCGGGCGTCGCGTGCCTTCTCTCCGCGGGCTTCGCCGGAGTGGCCTCCTCGTTCGAGCAGCACGAGGCGCCGTGGGCGATGGGCTGGGTGGTGGGCGCGCAGTCGCTCGCGTGGATCTTGGGCAACCCGCTCATCGGCTTGCTTGCGGAGACCTCGTGGCGGCTCTCCTACGCGATCCCGGCGGCGATCTGCCTCGCGGCGCTCTGCGTCGGGCTCGGCGCGCCGGAGGGCGGCCCGGTTGCCGCGCGCGGCGAGGACCTGTCCATCCGCGGCGGGCTCGCGGCCGTGTTCCGGGACGACTCCGCTCGCCGCTGGGCCACGGCCGAGCTCGTGGCCTACTCGGCGTGGACCGCCGAGCTGACCTACGCCGGAGCTTTCTACATCGAGGAGTACGGCACGTCGGAGGCCACGGTCGGCGTGTTGCTGGCAGTCGGCTCGATCGTCTTCCTGCTGACGTCGGTGAACACCTCCCGGCTCACTCGCCGCGTGCCTCGGCGGCCGCTCATCGCGGCCAGCGCGCTGGGCATGGGCTTCATGCTGATACCGGTCCTGAACGTGGCACCCGCGGTCTGGGTGACGCTTGCGTTCTTCTGCGTGATGGCGACCTTCGCCGCGGTGCGCTCCACCGGGTCGAGCGCGCTCGGCCTCGGCCAGCTGCCGGGTCGGCCCGGGGCGATGATGGGCGCCCGCACCGCCAGCGCCCAGATGGGCTACATGATCGGCGCCGCCGGCGGCGGCCTGGTGCTGGCGGTGGCGGACTTCGGCACGCTCGGCTTCGTCCTCTGTGCCGGGATGGCGGTGTCGGCGCTGCTGATCTCGCGCGTGCGCGACCCCGAGACCGAGGTCGGCGAGCGCGAGCGGATGCCCGCGCTGGTGCCCGACTGATGCCCGGGTGCCGACAAATCGCGCCCCGAACGAGGCCTCATTCAATCGAGTGATGACTTGTGGTCGCTATAACGACCACCAACGCTCACTCGGACGGTTCACCGCCCTTACCCAGCCGCAGTAGACACCCGAGCGACCGAAACCGCTTGCGAGATAGGGTCCCCGCGTGGACTTCGACGCTCTGCGCGCCGCCCTCGCCCAGGCGATCCCATACAACTCGCACCTCGGGCTCGAGGTCGTGGACATCGGTGAGGGCACGGGCGTCGTGCGGCTGCCCGACTCGGAGAGCCTGCGCAACCACGTCGGCTCGCAGCACGCCGGTGGCCTCTTCTCGGCGGCGGAGGCCGCCTCGGGCGGAGCCTTTGCCGGCGCGTTCGCCGAACAGATGGGGTCGATCACGCCGCTCGCGAAATCCGCGCGGATCGACTACCTGAAGCTGGCCCGCGGCCCGATCACGGCCACCGCCACGCTGATCGAGCCCAAGCAGGATCTCCTGTCCCGGCTGGAGGCGGACGGCCGGGTCGAGTTCCCGGTGGAGGTCGCGCTGACCGACGAGGACGGCACGCGGGTGGCCGAGGTCACCGTGGACTGGCACGTCCGCAGCAACGCGTAGCGCTCGCCGTCAGCCGAGCTTGCGCAGGTTGTCGGCGTGGATCTGGCGCTGCTGGGCGGAGTCGCGCCCGGCCGGGAGCTTTTGGCGCTGCTCTCCGGCCTCGAGCGCGTCGAGGTATCCGACGTCCTCGTCGAGCAGCCTGAGCGCCGTGTCCCGATCGTGCGGCGAGCCGTGGCCGGGAACGATCGTCTCGGACCGCTCGACGAGGGGGGCGAGCCTGGCGAGCGTCGCGCGGTAGCCCTCTATCGATCCCGCGGCCGCGATCATCGGAATCTCGACGTCGCTGAGGTAGTCGCCGCAGATCAGCAGTCCCAGCCAGGGCGCGAACACGGCCATCCCGTCGGCCGTATGCCCTTCCGCCGGATGCAGCTCCAGCTCCTGATCACCTAGCTCGAGTCGACCCGGGACCGGCAGCGACTGGACCGCGCCCAGCGCCAGCGGGCGTGGGCGGCGAACGTAGTGCTGCGCGTCGGCGTCGCGGAGCTCGCGCTGCGCCTCGCCGGGGGACTCGCGCAGCCTCAGCGCGGTGCCTTCCCCCAGACCGAGCGCGAGGTCCGGGAACGCCAGCCGACCGAGGAGGTGGTCGAAGTCCCCGTGCGTGGCCACTAGGGCCGTAGGCGTGAAGCCCGATTGGGCGAGCACGGTCGGCAACAGCTCGAGCTCATCCGGGAAGTACGGAGCGTCGACGAGCATCGTCTCGTCTCCCGCGCGGACCGCGGTCGCGGTGGTCTGCCACATGAGGCTCGTGACCACGACCGCGTCCTCGTGAACCGAGACCGCGCGCACGGGCGGCGGGCGCTAGAGGACCTTGAGCAGCTTCGCGGCC
Organism: uncultured Thermoleophilaceae bacterium; assembly: GCA_963802855.1. Lineage (GTDB taxonomy): Bacteria > Actinomycetota > Thermoleophilia > Solirubrobacterales > Thermoleophilaceae > JAAYBF01. The sequence continues at coordinate 882,433 of CAWDJP010000004.1, read as the reverse complement.
TCGCGCAAGGTCTTGACCTCCGCGGTGGGCCGCTTCTGGCCCTGCTCGAGCTGCTCGCCGTGGCGATTCACCCAGATCACGGCGACCTTCTGTTTGAGGCACGGCTCGACGTCCGTCGGATAGCCGCTGGCTATGTGCACCCAGTTGCGCTTCTTCTTCTCGATCCGGCGGGCGCACTCCTTGAAGTGCGCCGGGTCGGGCTTGTAGCTGCGGACCTGCTGGGCGGTAACCACCAGATCGAAGTCGGTCCGAAAGTGGCGGCGCGTGGCGCCCAGCAGCTTGTCGTCGATGTTCGACAGGATCCCCAGCTCGTACTTCTTCGCGAACCGCTCGAGCTGCGCGTTGGTCTCACGAAAGGGCACCCAGCGCGGCACGCTGTCGGGCAGGAACTGCGCCCTGGAAGACTCGAGCTCCCAGCCGAGCTCCGCCGCCACCCGGACGGCGGTACGGCGCAGGACCTCTGCGTAGAGCTCGTAGGACCCGCTCTGGATCTCCCGCTGGATCTCGATGAAGCGCGGGACGAGAACCTCCCGATCGATCGTGAAGCCGTCTCTGTCGGCCTCCTTCTGGAACGCTTCGTGAACGCCCGTCTCCCAGTCGATCAGCGTTCCGTAGCAGTCGAAAGTGACGAACTGCACATCCTTCGGTAGCGGCACAGGCCTCCTGGTCTCCGATTTTGGCCGCGCCCGGGCGGGCGCGACCGGGCATTCTACGTAGCGCCGCGTGGACCTACACTGCCCCCGTGCCGCCGGAGGAGGAATCGCATAACCTCGCCCGCGGCAAGCTGCACGGGACGGCCGACGCGGCGCTGCGGACCGACGAGCATCCGCGCCTGGTGGCCGCGGCCAGGTATCTGCGCTCGAAGCTGCCCGGGGATCCCGAGCTTGGGGACCCGCTCTCGACGGCGGGCGACCGCCCGCGTCACGTGCTCGCTCGCGGGCTTACCGACGTCGCCCCGGCGCGCGACAGCCTCGCCCGCGAGGTGGGGCTCGGAGCGCTTCAGGTGTGGCAGGCGCTGTCGGAGGCCCAGGGCCGAGGCCGCGGCGACGAGGAGGTCGCGATCCTGTTCACCGACCTGGTCGAGTTCTCCGCCTGGGCGCTCGAGGCTGGCGACGAGGCTGCGGTCGAGCTGTTGCGCCAGGTCGCGCTGGCCACCGAGCCCGCCGTGACAGGGCACGGCGGCAGGATCGTGAAGCGCCTTGGGGACGGCCTGCTGGCCGTCTTCGGAGACGCCCGCCGCGGGGTGGAGGCCGCCCGGGAGGCGGTGGAGGCCACGGCGCGGGTCGAAGTAGACGGCCACCGACCGCGGCTTCGCGCGGGTCTGCACGTCGGTCGGCCCCGCCAGCTGGGGGGCGACTTCCTGGGCGTGGACGTGAACATCGCCGCACGCGTGGCGGAGGCCGCAGGGGCGGACGAGGTGCTGGTCTCCGACACCGCGTGCAGGCACCTCGACGAGTCGGACTTCCGGCTCAAGCGCAAGCGGCGCTTCAGGGCGAAGGGCGCGCCGCGCGACCTGGGCGTCTACGCCGTCGAACCCGTCTGAGGACGATCGTCCTATAGGCTGCCCGGCCGCCTGATGGACCTCCTCGAGTACCAGGGCAAGCAGCTCTTCGCGAAGCACGGCGTGCCCGTGCCCGACGGGCGACCGGCAACGACGGTCGAGGAGGCGGTCGCCGCAGCGGAGGCGGTCGGCTATCCGTGCGTGATCAAGGCCCAGGTCCTGGTCGGAGGCCGCGGAAAGGCGGGTGGCATCAAGCTCGCCAACGACCGCTCCGAGGCCGAGCAGCACGCCCACGCGATCCTCGGAATGGACATCCGGGGCTTGACCGTCCACGAGCTGTACGTGGAGAGGGCCTCGGAGATCGATGAGGAGTACTACGCCGCGTTCGTGTTCGACCGCTCGGCGAAGAAGCCGATGGCGATGCTCTCGAGGATGGGCGGCATGGACGTGGAGGCGATCGCCGAGGAGGACCCGGAGGCGATGCGGATGGTGCACGTGGACCCGCTACTGGGATTCCAGGACTTCCACGGCCGCCGACTGGCGTTCGAGGCCGGGATCGCCGCCGACGTGATCCGCCCGGTGGGCGCGCTCCTCTCCAAGCTCTACGACACCTTCGTGGCGGAGGACGCGATGCTGGTGGAGGTCAACCCGCTGCTCGTGACCACGGCGCGCGAGGTGGTCGCGCTGGACGCCAAGGTCACGGTCGACGGCAACGCCCTCTATCGGCATCCCGATCACGAGGAGTTCCACGGGGGCGCGGCGGAGGACCCGCAGGAGCAGATGGCGCGCGAGCGCGACCTCACGTACGTGAAGCTCGACGGTGACATCGGCATCCTGGGCAACGGCGCAGGGCTGGTGATGAGCACGCTCGACGTCGTGGCGCAGGCCGGCGGCAGGCCCGCGAACTTCCTCGATGCCGGCGGCGGCTCCAAGGCCGAGGCGATCACGCAGGCGGTGGAGGTGATCCTCTCCGACGACAAGGTCAAGGCCGTGCTGTTCAACATCTTCGGCGGCATCACGCGCTGCGACGAGGTCGCCCGGGGGCTGATCGAGGCGTTCGCGCAGATCGAGCCGGAGGTGCCGTTCGTGGTCCGCCTCGACGGCACCAACGACAAGGAGGGCCGCGCGCTTCTGGCCGAGGCGGACCTGCCGAACGTGCACACCGAAGCGACGATGCTGGGGGCGGCGAAGAAAGTGGTGGAGCTAGCCAACCAAGGCCGACCGGATGGAGGCCAAGGGGATCAAGGCGCGGGGCCGGAGGCCCCGCGCAGGTAACCATGTCGGTCCTCGTCGACAAGGACACCAGGCTTTGCGTCTCGGGCATCACCGGCCGAGAGGGCACCTTCCACTCGCTGAACAACAAGCGCTACGGGACCCACGTCGTGTCGGGCGTGACACCGGGCAAGGGCGGCCAGGACGTCGAGGGGATCCCGGTCTTCGACACCTTCCACGCCGCCGTCGACGCGACGGGCGCCAACACGGCGATGATCTTCGTGCCGCCGCGGTTCGCCGCGGACTCGATCCTGGAAGCCGAGGACGCGGGGATCGACCTGATCGTGGCGATCACCGAGGGCATTCCCGCGCATGACGAACTGCGCGTCTTCAACCACCTGGAGCGCGGCAGCTCGCGCCTGGTCGGCCCCAACTGCCCGGGCATCCTCTCGCCGGGGAAGGCCAACGTCGGCATTATTCCCGCGGCCTTCTTCAAGGAGGGCAACGTTGGCGTGGTGTCACGCTCGGGCACCCTGACCTACCAGATCGGCAACGAGCTGGCCCAGAAGGGCTTCGGCAACTCCTCGATCGTCGGCATCGGGGGCGATCCGGTCCCCGGCTCGAGCTTCATCGACATCGTGAAGCTTTTCGAGGCGGACGACCAGACAGAGCTCATCGTGCTCAGCGGCGAGATCGGCGGCGACGCCGAGGAACAGGCCGCCGACTACATCGGCGAGCACGTGACCAAGCCCGTGGTGGCCTACATCGCGGGCTTCACAGCCCCGCCGGGCAAGACGATGGGCCACGCGGGCGCGATCGTCTCAGGCTCGAAGGGGACCGCTGTGGCGAAGGCCGAGGCGCTGGAAGCCAAGGGCGTGCGCGTCGGTAGGACGCCGACCGAGGTGTCCGAGATCGCCGCCGAGGTGCTGGGGTAGAGGGCGAGCGTTCGTCTCGCCCCGGGGGCCGTCCCGCGGCCCGCGGATCGGGCAGATCTTGGGGACGATCCCGGGTAGGGTCGGTTTACCGACCCCCCAGGCGGGACGATCCCTAGGTGCCGCTGGTCTGCACGAGCAGCTTTCTCACCGGTACGCGCAGCACGCTCTGCCCGCTGTGTCCCGGATTGCCGTCGTCGGGCTCCAGCGAGACGTCCAGCAGCTCGTAGCGCTCGGCGTTCCGGGGTAGACGCGCCTCGACATTGAAGTCGCCGCTGTCGGCCGATCCGATCTGGCGCGCCGCCACCACGGAGTTGTACAGCCACAAGGCGTAGCGGGCGTCGCGCGGGTCCGGTAGGCCCGACACGCTCAGCTGCACGCGATCGCCGCCTTCGAGCACCTGCGCGGTACCCGTTCCGGGCCCAGGACCCGGAGGCGCCAGCTCGACCTTTGGCCCGGCGACCGGCGCGGCGGCCCCGTCGCCCGCCGCCGGACGCTCGTCGCTCCCGCCGTCGCCCGAGGCCAGCGCGATCGTGAGGGCACCCGCCAGCAGTGCGATGCCGAGTACCGCGAAAAGCGCCGCCGACCGCCTCCGCCGGAGCTCGTGCGAAGAGCGCGAGCGTGCGGAGGCGCGTCCGCCTGGAGCGGGCGGCGGGGCGGCGCGCGAGCCACGGGGCTCCGGTCGGTCGCGTGCGGTCTTCGGCGGTGTCGCGGGCGCCGCGGCGCCGCGCTCGGGCGCCGGCGGCAGCGCGTCCGACAGCTCGGCCCGGGCCTCCTCGGTCGAGACACCGAGGTTCGACGCCAGCCGCTCGAGAGCCGCTTGGCGCCGGCCGCGAGCCTCCTCCGGCGCCACCCCCAAATACCCCGCCATCTCCTCGTCTCCGATGCCCCGAACCTCAGCCAACTCGACCAGCGCGCGATCCTCCGCGCCTAGTTCGTCGAGGGCGCTGGCCATCCGAGGTTCCACGGGTTACGCTAGCCCTTCATGCGCTCTGTAGGGGGGAGTCGGGTCGGTAGGTCGGTACTCACCACCTCCCTCGCCATCCTACTTTCACTCTCCGTTGCGCATGCGGCGTCCGCGGCGGAGGTGCGGTTCCTGCACGCCGTCCCGGGTGGGCCGACCGCCTACCTGCAGGTCGGCGGCACGGCGCTCGGAATGGTCGGCTTCGGCGAGGCCTCGATGTATGGCAAGGCGTCCAACGGCAAGGTCACGCTCGCGCTCGTATCGCAGGGCAAGCGCCTCGCGCTGCTCACGCACACACTGGAAGATCAGCGATACACGGTGGTCGCCAGCCTCGAAGGCAAGAAGGTCGTGTTGCGCATCTACGAGGACGGAAGGGCGCGGCCGGGCGTGGCGGAGGTTCGAGCGGTACATGCCGTGCCCGAAGCCGACGAGGCCAGCTTCTGGGCGGGCAAGAAGGGCCTCGGCGTGATCGACAAGGGAGAGGCCACCAGCTACGCGACGGTCAAGCCGGGCGACTACGGGATCGCCATGGCGGCCCCCGAGGGGCCCCAGGGGGGCGTGATGGCCCAGGCTCCGAACACGAACCTCGCCGCGGGGACTTCCAGCAGTGCCTACCTCGTGGGCAGCATGGGCGAGAAGACCCGCTTCGTGGTACTCGAAGACCAGGTGGCGGTGCCAGTCCTCGCCCCCGCCACGGGACTCGGGGGCCTCGCCGGCGAGGATCACACGTGGCTCGCGGCGCTGCTGGCCGCTCTGGGCGCCGGGGCGCTCGGCGCGTCCGTCTACCTGCGCGCCACGGCAGGGCATGGCCGTTCGTCCATCTGATCGCCAACCGCGCGGCACGGAGCCTCGTGGCAGGGTCGCGCAGGGGCGACGCCTGACATCCGCCGCGGCGCCGGCGGCGGCGGCGGTCGGCCGTGCACTCGGCTCCGCCCGCGCGGAGATCAGGCAGCGACGAAGCCCTTCGCGGCGCAAGATCTCGGCCCCGCCGGGAGCCGGTTGGACTGTCGCCGCCGCCACGCGAGCCGGCGGCACCCGTGCAACCGCAACCTCGCGATCCGACCACACCCACGGGACCCCAGCAACGCCATCCGGCTGCCCGGACGCCGCCGCCGTCGCGGCCGCCGCGAGGATCGTCTGGGCGGCGCTCGGACGAGTGGCCGTCTCCCGCCTCCTGGCCGCGACCCCAGTTCGAGTTTCGCCCCCGCCCGGCGCGGAGACGACCCGCCCCCCCTCCGCCCCCGGCGCCATCGCGCAGGCAACGCACGCTGACCGGCCTGACGCTGTCGACGCTGGTGCCGGCTGCGCTAGCCGCCACCGCGGTGCTGACGTTGGCTCCGTTGTTCGAGACGGACGGCACGCACGGCTCCGCCACCGAGCTCGCGCGCGCCGCCGAGCGCCCGACGCTGGGCAAGCACACGACTACGCGGACGCTCCTGCAGGCGCGCGGCGCGCTTCCCGTCGCGAACGGCGGCGCGCGGCCCGCCCCTCCCCGGGGCATCTCGGTCCCCGCGGCGGGCGTGAAGACAAAGGTGGAGGCCGTGGGATTGCGTGACGGTGCGATCGTGGTCCCCGCGGTGGGACGCGCCGGCTGGTACAGCGCGGGACCGCGCCCCGGTGAGAACGGGCGGGCGGTGGTCGTGGGCCACCTCGACACGCGCCGCGGACCGGGACTGTTCGCGCGCATCGCGGGGCTCCGACGCGGCGCGGCGATCGCGGTTACCGATAGCAATGGGAAGGTGCACCGCTTCAAAGTCGTGGGCGGCGCACAGGTAGAGAAGGCCCGCTTCCCCACCGAGAGCGTCTATGGCGGCGGGCGCCGGCCGGTCCTGGTCCTGGTCACGTGCGGCGGACCCTACGTCGAGGGCCGCGGCTATCGGGACAACGTGCTGCTGTACGCTCGCGCCGTTTGACCGGGAGTCTCTGAGGAAAGGCGGCCGGTATCGTGGCCGCCAATGGCCGCCGACTCCATCTCACTCGCACGCGGGGCCCCCTCGCTCGACATCGTGGCGGTGGACGATCTCCGTGCCGCCGCCGACCGGGCGTTCGCGCAGGACCCTGGCGGTGCCTTCTCCTACGGCACCTCCGCCGGCTACATGCCGCTCGTGGAGTGGATCGCGGAACGCCAAGCGGTCGAGCCGGCCCAGGTGCTCGCCACGAACGGGTCCATGCAGGCCGACGCCTTCCTCTTTCAGGCGCTCGTCGAGCCCGGCGACGTGGTGGTGGTCGAGGCGCCCACCTACGACCGCACGCTGCTCGCGCTGCGCCAGATGGGCGCCGAGGTGCTGGCGATCCCGCTCGAGGCCGACGGCATCGACGTGGACGCGCTCGAACAGGCGCTCTCCGCGGGGGCGCGGCCCAAGCTCGCGCACATCATTCCCAACTTCCACAACCCGGCCGGCTGCACCCTGTCGCTCGAGAAGCGTCGGCGGCTGCTCGAGCTCGCGGAGCGCCACGAGTTCGTCCTCTTCGAGGACGACCCGTACGTGGAGCTGCGCTTCGAAGGCGAGCAACTGCCGACGATGCTCTCGCTCGACGAGCACGACCGGGTGGTCTACGCCTCGTCGTTCTCGAAGACCGTGTGCCCCGGAATACGGGTCGGCTACCTCGCGGGACCCGAGTCGTTGATCGCCGAGACCCGCAGGTTGGCGACCAGCACCTACATCTCGCCGAGCATGGTGTCTCAGTCGATCGTCGCCGAGTTCTGCCGCTCGGGCGCGATCAACCGCTCGATCGAGACCGTGAAGGCGGCCCTTCTGGAACGGCGCGACGTCTTGTGCTCGGCCCTGCGGAGGGAGCTGCCCGACGCCAGCTTCGTGGTCCCCCAGGGAGGCTATTTCCTGTGGGTCGATCTGCCCGAGGGAGCCGACGTGGCGCGACTCGCGGAGCTCGCCGGAGAGCGCGGAGTCGTGTTCGTGAAGGGCACGGACTTCCTGCTGGAAGGCGGCGAGAGCGCGCTGCGCATCGCCTACTCGGGGGTGCAAGCCGAGCTCATCGACGACGCGATCGCGCGCTTGGCCGGCGCCTACCGCGACCTGGCGGGCGCGGCGGCGTGAACGGGGGGTCGGGGCTCGACCTCGACCGCCCGCGCGAAGTTGGGGCGCTGCTCGGAGACGGCCTGTCGACGTTCGCGCGCAACCTGGCGACGTTCCTGGCGATAGCGGCGGCGATCGTGGTGCCGGTCGAGCTCGTGGTGTCGGGGATCGGTCTGGAGCAGATCACCGCGCCTTACGACGACAGCACCTCCGCCGCAGAGACCGTCATTCCGACGATCCTCACCTTCTTCGTGACCACGCCGCTCTTGATGGCCAGCACGATCCACGCCCTGATCCCGATCTCACGTGGAGAGCGTCCGCACGCCGGCCGTGCGCTGCAAGGGGGCTTCGACGCCTTTGCGCCTCTCCTCTTGGCGATCCTGATCGCCGCAGTCGGCATCGCGCTAGGCCTCCTGGCGCTGATCCTGCCGGGCATCTACCTGCTGGTGCGCTGGTACTTCGTTCCGCAGGCGGTGGTGGTCGAGGGGCTCCGAGGCGTCGACGCGCTGCGGCGCAGCAGCGAGCTGGTGCAGGGCTCTTGGTGGCGGACGTTCGGGATCGTCGTGCTGCTGAATGTCCTGGCCGCCATCCCCGGCGTGCTCATCCTCGCTCCCCTCGAGGCCGTCGCCGAGGCAGCCGACCGTGAGCTCGTGTCGCTGGCGGGCAGCATTGCGGCCGAGACGCTCACGATGCCTTTCGTGGCGCTGGTGTCGACTCTGCTCTTCTACGACCTCCGGGTGAGGCGCCAGGCGCTGCCGGTCTAGCGGCCCGCCCCCCGCGGAGAACCCTTGGTCCTGATGGCTCAGGCGTTTACGGCGGCTGGATAGAGGGTGAAGCGGTGTCCTTATCGACTTTGACTACGTATATGAGTCAAACTCGACAAGGGCAGTGGCGGCGCACTAGCGGCCCCATTGCTCCTTGGCGAGCACGAGTTGTTCGGGCAGCGCCGTGCGCTGGGGCGGCGAGGGGTCGGCTACGACCGAAACGGTCTCGGCGACGCTGCGCGTGATCGCGAAGCGGCCGCCGTTGACCTCGATCGTCACCTCGTCGTCCCCGGACTCGGCGAGCGTGCCCTCGAGGCCCGGCCGTAGGCCGGAGTCCATGAGGTAGTGCAGGAGGTCCTCCGCCTCGTTCTCGAACCGCAGGACGCGCACGTGGGCCCCCTTCTCCACGTCGGCCAACGGGACCCCCGGCACCCGCTTGCCGGTGAAGATGGGGTGGCCGTGGGGGCACGTCTCCGCGTCTCCGATCGCCTTCAGCATTCGCTCCTCGACCACAGGCGACATCCAGTGCTCGAGCCGCTCGGCCTCCTCGTGCACCTGGTCCCAGGGGATGTCGAACACATCGGTGAGGAAGCGCTCGATCAGCCGGTGGCGGCGGACGATGTTCTCAGCGTGCGCGCGGCCCGTATCGGTGAACGCGATGCTCTTGTCCTCGGAGCGGGTCACGTACCCGTCCGCCTCCAGACGCCCGATCATTTCGTGCACCGTCGGCGCCGAGACCTGCATGGCCCTGGCCACGTTCGCACCGGTCATCGGAAGCCCGGCCTCCTGCAGCCAGAAGATGATCTGCAGGTACTCCTCCTCGGCCACGGTTGCCTGCTCATGCGACATGCCAAGGCATCGTAGCCCCTCACCGCTGCCGCCACCGGGCTCTAGGATCCCGGCGTGACCGACACGTCTTGGGAACGCACGGCGGGCGCAGCTACACCGTGATCGGTGACGCGGTGAACGTCGCGTCGAGGCTCGAGGCTGCCGCGCCGGTCGGCGAAGTGGCTGTGAGCGCGGAGACGCTCAGTCGTCTGGACGACGCGGATGCCGACCGCTGGGCGACGTGCAGGTCACGGGCAGGGGGCGACCCGTCGAAGCCTTTAGTCTGCGCCGCGTGAACGCCGCGTGACGCTTCCCCTTCAGCCGCCGATAAAACCCCAGCTCGCGCGCTCCGCCAAGGCGCTGCCCGAGGGGGACGGCTGGCGCTACGAGCCCAAGTGGGACGGCTTTCGCACGCTCGTGTTCCGCGACGGCGACGACGTGTACCTGCAGAGCCGTGGAGCGAAGCAGATGAATCGCTACTTCCCCGACATCGTGGATCAGGTCAAGGCGATGGCCCCGAAGCGGGCGGTGCTGGACGGAGAGATCGTTGTGATCGTCGACGGGATACAGGAGTTCGACCTGCTCAGCCAGCGGATCCACCCGGCTGCATCGAGGGTCGAGCGACTGGCGGCGGAGACCCCGGCGGCCTACGTGGCATTCGACCTCCTCGCCTCGGACAAGGAGTCGATGCTCGAGCTCACCTACGAGGAGCGCCGACGGCAGCTGGAGGATCTCGGTCTGGACGCGGAGGAGCTGACGCCGGTGGTGGCTACGCCCGACGACGCAGCGCAGTGGCTCACCGGGACCTCCGAGGGCGTGATCGCCAAGCAGGCGGATGCTCACTACCTGCCCGGCGAGCGCAAGGGCATGGTGAAGATCAAGCGGGTGCGGACCGCCGACGTCGTAGTCGCCGCGTTTCGGTTCGGCAAGGAGGAGAACACAGTCGGCTCGCTCATTCTCGGCCTCTACGACGAAGAAGGCGAGCTCCACATCGTGGGACACACGAGCGGCTTCAAGGCGAAGGAGAAACGCGAGCTGCTGGCCAAGCTCGAGCCGTATCGGACCCACGAGCGCGGCTCAGGCGAGCCGAGCAGGTGGAAGGCGGAGGAGGAGCTGGTGTGGGAGGGTCTGCGGCCGGAGCTGGTGTGCGAGGTGGCCTTCGACCATATAACCGGGCAGCGGATACGCCACGGCGCGAAGCTGCTGCGGTGGCGCGAAGACAAGCAACCGCGCGAGTGCGAGCTCGCGCAACTCCACGACTGACCGCGGGTTCGTACGGCGTGATCGTCCTCCTCGCGCTCCTGATGCTGCTCGCCTCGGCGGCGCCCGCGTCGGCGGCGGTCTCACTCGAGCGGGTCGGCTCGTTCGACGACCCGGTGCACGTCGCGGCGCCGCCCGACGACTACAGCCGGCTCCTCGTCGTGGAACAGGCCGGCACGATCCAGCTCGTCCGCGGTGGCCAGACCCAGGCCAGACCGTTCCTGGACATCACCGACCGGGTGCGCAGCGGCAGCGAACGCGGTCTGCTCTCGGTTGCCTTCCCGCCCGACTACGCCAGCTCGGGCCTGTTCTACGTCTACTACACCGACGCAGAGGGCGACATCCGGATCGAGGAGTACCGGCGGTCACGCACCGACGCCGACGTGGCCGACCGCGGCAGCGCACGCACGCTGCTCGACATCCCCCACCGCGGGGCGGGGAACCACAACGGCGGACAGCTCCAGTTCGGCCCGGACGGGCTGCTCTATGCCGGCACGGGCGACGGCGGCCTCGCCAACGACGCCTTCCGAAACGCACAGAACCCCGCGACGCTGCTCGGCAAGCTGCTGCGAATCAGTCCGCGGCCCGCTGGCACCTCCGCCTACGGCATCCCACGCGACAACCCGTACGTCTCCTCGCCCGGCGTGCGTCCAGAGATCTGGTCGCTGGGCCTGCGCAATCCGTTTCGCTTCTCGTTCGACCGCGCCACCGGTGACCTGACGATCGGCGATGTGGGGCAGAACGCGGTGGAGGAGGTGGACTTCGTGCCGCGCTCCGCGGGGAGCGGCCGGCGCGCCAACTTCGGCTGGCCCCAGTTCGAGGGCAACACCTACCGCTCGGCGTACGGACCTCGGCCGCCGGGCAACGTGTTGCCGGTGCTCGAACGCTTTCACGCCGGCACGGGCATCTGCGCCCTGACCGGCGGGTACGTCGTCCGCGACGCAGGGTTGCCGACGCTGCTGGGCCGCTACGTCTACGGCGACAACTGTGCGCCGGCGCTGCGCTCGGCGCGGCTGGCGGTCCCGCGAGCGGCCGATGACCGGGAGGTCGGCCTGAACGTCGAGGGCCTGTCGAGCTTCGGCGAGGACGCCGCCGGATGTGTGTACACCGCCTCGCTGGCGGGGCCCGTGTCGAGGCTCGTCGAGCGCACGCGCGAGGTGCCCTGCGCCGACCGCGAGGCGCCGGCCCTGCTCGTCACGGCCGCCGCGCGCCAGCGCGCCCTCCGCGGCGGAGCGGTGGCGGTCAGGGCCGCCTGCAGCGAACGCTGCACCGTCAGGGCCGCTGGCACGATCCGGATCTCCAAGAAGCGCTATCGCCTGCGCGGTGTCCGCAGGACCCTCGCGCGCGCCGGCTTGGCGGTGAAGCTTCGACTCAAGCTCACGCGCCGCACCCGCTCCGCGGCCCGCAGGGCGCTGCGCCGCAAGCGTCGCGTGACCGCGACGATCACGGTCGGCGCCGTGGACAGCTCCAACCATCGCGCCAAGAGCCGCCGCGCGCGCGTGCGGATCCGGCGCTAGCGGTACCCCTGCCCCGCAGAGGGCGGGTCGCGGTCCGCCATATCCGGAACGATATGCGCGTGGAGCTCGAGGTCCTTCAAGCCGACGTGACCAAGATGGAGGTCGACGCGATCACCAACGCGGCCAACACCAGCCTCGTGCACGGCGGAGGTGTGGCGGCCGCGATCTCGCGGGCAGGGGGCCCGGCGGTCCAGGCGGAGTCCTTCGCGCGCGCGCCGATCGGGTTGGGCGAGGCGGTGGAGACCACCGCAGGCGACATGCCGGCGCGGTGGGTGATCCACGCCGCCACGATGGAGCTCGGCTGGCCGACCTCGGCCGAGATCATCGAGCGCGCGACCCGATCCACGCTCGAGCGCGCCGACCAATTGGCCTGCCGCTCGCTCGCTCTAGTGGCGTTCGGCACCGGCGTCGGGGGCTTCCCCCTCGACGAGGCCGCGCGGATCATGGTCGGCGCCGTTCGCGCTTTCGCTCCCCGGTGGCTCGAGCATGTGGTCATCGCCGTGCGCGGTGACGAGGCCGAGCGCGCGTTCCGGGACGCCCTCGTTTGATCCTCCCGGCGCTGGTCGCACCCGACAGCTTCAAAGGCACGCTGTCCGCTGCCGAGGTGGCATCCGCGGTCGCGGCAGGGCTCAGGGCCGGCGGGTGCGAGGCCGTGGAGCTACCGGTGGCAGACGGCGGCGAGGGGACGATGGATGTGCTGGTAGACGCCATGGGCGGCGAGCGGCGCGAGACGACCGTGAGCGATCCGCTGGGGCGGCCGGCCACCGCCGCGTTCGCGTTGTTGGCGGACGGGCAGACGGCGGTGGTCGAAAGCGCCCAGGCGAGCGGCCTCGGTCTCGTGCCCCAGGCCGAGCGGGACGCGTTCGCCGCGTCGACGCGCGGCACGGGCGAGCTGATCGCGGCCGCGACCGAGGCGGGCGCCGCCATCGTCCTCGTCACCGTCGGGGGGTCCGCCACCACCGACGGCGGCAGCGGCGCCCTGGAAGCGCTCGACGAGGCCGGCGCTCGCCCGCGGCTGGAGGTGCTCTGCGACGTCCGGACCCAGTGGCAGGACGCGGCGCGCGTGTACGGACCTCAGAAGGGAGCGGACCCCGCAGCGGTCCGAGAGCTCGAGAAGCGCTTGGCCAAGCTCGCTCGCGCCGCGCCGAAGGACCCGCGGGGGGTGCCGATGACGGGCGCCGCGGGCGGTCTCGCCGGCGGCCTATGGGCACACCGCGGCGCGCGGCTGGTGGCGGGTGCGCCCAGGGTGCTCGACGCGATCGGCTTCGACCAGCAGATGCGCGGCGCCGCCTTCGTCGTGTGCGGCGAGGGGCGGCTCGACCGCCAGACGTTGCAGGGCAAGGCAGCGGGCGAGGTGGCCACGCGCTGCCGGCAGGCCGGCGTGGCGTGCCACGCCCTTGTGGGCTCGACAGCGTTGGAGCCGTTCGAGGAGCGCATCCTCGATCTGGCGACGGTCACGACGGCCGGCACGCTCGAGGAGTTGAGCGCGGCCGGCTTAGTGCTGAGTGCTTAGTGCTCGGCGCAGGGCTACCCCGCTCTGACCAGTGACGCCACCACCGCCTCGTAGAACCCGTCGCCCCAGCCGGACTCGGTGCGTTCGACGTTGGGAGCGCTCACGTCGGGGGCATTTGCGACCAGGTAGAAGCGGCGCACCAGCGGCGCCACTCCCAGGTCCTCGGGAGAGTCGCCGACCGCGATGCACTCGTCACGCGTGAGCCCGCGCGCCTGCATGTGGAGCGCCACCGCGGCCGCCTTGGACGCGGTCGAAGGGATCAGGTGGTAGGTGTGGCCGCCCTCCTCGGCTTCTCCGTTGTCGACCAGGCGCAGGTCCGAGTGGCCCTCGCGCTCGAGCAGGCCGTTGGCGGCCGCGACGTCGATCTGCCCGCGAAAGAGGTGCGATACGTGGCGCCCGGTGTGCCAAGGGGCGTGGGGCTCGAGCTGACCCGCGAGCTCTCGCAGCAGCAGCGCCGGCGCGCCGGACTGCTCGATCAGCTCATGCGGCGTGCGATCCTCCGTGGCCGTGAACGCACCGGTGAGGAAGTGCTCCTCGCCGTCGATCACCACCCCAGATCCGACCTCGTAGATGTAGGAGGTCTGGCCGAGGATGCGTGCGTCCTCCATCACCTGAGCCTTGCGCCGCCCCGACTTGATCACCACCTCCACGCCCGCGCGGTGGCAGGCCTCCAGCGCGCGCGCCGGGAGCAGCGTGAAGTTTCCCTCGCCGTCGCGGAAGAGCGAGGCGCCCGCCCCCAGGAGGGTGCCGTCGAGGTCGGTGTAGACGCAGCGCAGCCCCATCAGGCAACGGACAGCGAGGCGAATGGGGGGCGGTCGGGGGGCGGCGCGGCCGGGTCGGGGCCCACGAGGCGTCCCTCGCGCCGCAGCCGCTCGCAGACCACGGCCAGCACCATCTCCGACATCGGGCGCAGAGCAGCGAGCGGCTGGTGGAAGTTGCGCCGCTCCCCCACTTCGACCTGGGCGATCGCATCGACCCCTACCAGGGCCAGCATGTCGATCAGCATCGCCATCTCGACGCCATAGCCGATGGCGAACGGCACTCGCTCGAGCACGTCCCGCGGCGCCGCAATCTCCCCCGCCAGCGGCTGCGCGAGATCGGCGAGGTCCGGATAGAACGCAGACAGCAGCGGGCGCGCGGTGAGCTGGCTCACTCGTCCGCCGCCATCCGGCAACTCCTTGTCGCCGACCGTGAACGGCCGCCGATACGAGGCCTTCACGAACCCCACGCCCTCCTCGGCGATCAGCGGGCCGGCGAGCCCGACGACGAACGCAGGATCGAAGTCGCGCGTGTCGCTATCGAGGTAGATCACGATCTCACCTTGCACGGCCGCGAGCGCGCGCCACATCGCGTCGCCCTTACCGAGCACAGGCCCGAGCTCGGGTAGAAGCTCGGCTTCCTGACGCACATCCGCGCCCGCGGCCGCGGCGACCTCGGCCGTGCCGTCGGACGAGGCCGCGTCGACCACCAGCACTTGGTCGGCCAGTCCTGACAGGCCCAGGACGCGCTCGACGATGGCTCCCACCGTGTCGGCCACCTCGCGGGCGGGCAGGACCACGGACACCGTCGCGCGCTTTCGCTCGAGCAGCATGTCGAGCGGGAACTGGGCGTGATGGAAGGAGCGGGTCACGCCGCGCGTACTATGGCGAACCGGTGGCCACGACCCGCACGGAGATGCCCTGGGAGCCCCTGCTCGACCGGGCCGAGGGCGAGCAGCTGGTCGCGCGCTCGCGCGAGCGCGCCCAGGAGGCGCTGCTCGAGCCGGTGCCGGAGCAGCTCCACCCGGCGCTGCGCGAGGCTCTTGCCCGGGTTGGAGTCGGAGCGCTCTATGCGCATCAAGCCGACGCCTACAAGGCGGCGCTCGAGGGCCACACGATCGTGACGACGGGAACCGCGAGCGGAAAGTCGCTGGCCTTCAATCTGCCGGTCCTGGACACGCTATGCCGCGACCCGTCCGCGCGAGCGCTGTACCTCTACCCGACCAAGGCGCTGGCGCAGGACCAGGCGCGCGCACTGCATGCGCTCGGACTGCCCGCCCTGCGTCCGGCGATCTACGACGGCGACACGCCGCACGAGGAGCGCTCGGCCATCCGTCGGCGCTCGAACCTGATCCTCACCAACCCGGACATGCTCCACATCGGCGCGCTGCCCAACCACGCCAGGTGGGGCGACCTTCTGGCCAACCTCGCGTGGATCGTGGTGGACGAGGCGCACGTCTACCGCGGCGTCTTCGGGTCGCACGTCGCCAACGTGCTGCGCCGCCTGCGTCGCCTGGCGCTGGCGTACGGGACCGAGCCGCGCTTCGTGCTCGCCAGCGCCACGATCGCCAATCCGGTGGAGTTGGCCGAGCGCCTCACGGGCTGCGAAGTGGCGTTGGTCGACCGGGAGGGCGCTCCGCGCGCGGAGCGCCGCATCGCGATGTGGAACCCACCGCTGGTCGACGAGCGCACCGGCGCCCGCGCTTCGCCGCTGTCGGAGGCGGCCGACCTCTTGGCCGACCTCGTCGAGAAGGAGGTGCGCACGATCTGCTTCCTGCGCTCGCGTCGCGGCGTGGAGCTGATCCTGCGCTTCGCGCGCTTGCGCCTAGAGGAGCGCGGGCGAGCCGACCTGGCTGAGTTGATCGCGCCCTACCGCGCGGGCTACACGCCGGCGCAGCGGCGCGAGATCGAGGCGCGCCTGGTCGACGGCGAGCTGCTGGCCGTGGTGGCCACCGATGCGCTGGAGCTGGGCATCGACGTCGGCGCCCTCGACGCGGCGATCTGCGTGACGTTCCCCGGCACCGTGGCGAGCCTGCGCCAGATGTGGGGACGGGCGGGGCGTCGAGACACCGGCCTCGCCCTGTATGTGGCCGGGGCGGACGCGCTCGACCAGTTCTTCTGCCGCCATCCCGACGAGTTCCTCGAGCGGCCGGTGGAGTCGGCGATCCTCGATCACGAGTCCGAAGAGATCCACCTGGCCCACCTCTGCGCAGCCGCCTACGAGCTGCCGCTCTCGCCGGGCGACGAGGAGTTCCTCGGGATGGGCTGGGAGCGGGCGGCCCGAAGGCTCGTGGCGCTCGGGCAGCTGCGGGAGCGGGGCGGGCGCTATCTCCCGCGTGGCGAGGGCTTCCCAGCCGCTCAAATCGCGCTTCGGTCGGCCTCGCCGGACTCGGTGGCGGTCGTGGAGTCCGAGGGTGGCGAGGTGATCGGCTCGGTCGAGACGGCTCGCGCGCACTCTGCGGTCCACCCGGGCGCGGTCTATCTCCACCTGGGTCGCTCGTACGAGGTCGACGTGCTCGACACCGACGCTCGGCACGCCGTGGTGCGGCCGTTCGCGGGCGACTGGTACACACAGCCCAAGAAGGAGATCGACACGTTCATCGAGGCCGTCAGGGAGACGCGCGAGGTCGCGGGCGTGCCGCTCTCCTTCGGCACCGTTTCGGTTACCGAGCAGGTCACCGCGTTCCAGCGCAAGCGAGTGGCCGATCACGAGGTTCTCGACCTGGTGGCGCTCGACATGCCCGAGCAGCGGTTCGCCACCCAGGCGCTGTGGTACGAGCTGCCCGAGCAGGCCCTGGCCGACGACTTCCCGCTCGACGTGCTGCAAGGCTCCCTGCACGCTGCGGAGCACGGCCAGATCGCCGTGCTCCCTCTGATCGCCATGTGCGACCGCTGGGACATCGGCGGCCTGTCCACGGCGTTCCACGCCCAGACCGGACGGCCGACGATCTTCATCTACGACGGCCACCCTGGCGGCGTAGGCATCACGCGCATGGGCTACGAGCGCTTCGAGCGACTCGTGGCAGACGCCCTGAGGCTGATCGGCGAGTGCCAATGCACGTCCGGCTGCCCCTCCTGCGTGCAGTCACCCAAGTGCGGCAACCTCAACGAGCCGCTGAACAAGAACGGAGCGATCGAACTGCTCACCCGTCTGCACGGGTGACCTTTGCCTCAAGCCTCGGCGGTCGTCAGCCGACCCGTTGAGGGATGCGCCGACTCGAGCCCGCCCCGGCCATCCTGGCCCTGCTGGCGCTTGCCGCCCCGGCCGCCGCCCAGAGCGGCGGCGCCGGCGCGGGGACGCCCCCGCAAGGCCCGAGCTCGGCCTCCGGTGGCGCCGGCTATCGCCCCGAGGCGGTTCGGAAGCCGCCGGCGCGCAAGCCCAAGGCACGGCGGCGTTCCCGCCCCTCTGGCCCGGTGCTCGTGTCCCTCGGGCTCAGCCGCGCGCGGTTGTACCTGCACGGCGCGCCGGCCACAGTGAGCTTTCGGATCGACGGGCGCACCCGCCTCACGGACGTGCGGGTCTACCTGATCCCGGCCGGCGAGCGAGCGCCCCGATCCACGATCAGGCTCGGGGCGCAGCCGCGCGGGAGCGTGCGGCGGGTGCCGCTCACCGGCCGCGAGAGCGGGATCCTGCCCGAGGGCTCGTACATCGTGCGCGTGGCGGCCAAGGACGCGCGCGGTCGGCGCCTGCGGCGCCGCGCGGGCATCAGCTCGACTCGCGAGCTCGCGTTCCTGCACCACCGCTTCCCGGTCGCCGGCCCGTTCTCCTACGGCGGCGAGGGCTCGCACTTCGGCAGCCCCCGGCGCGGCCATCGCCACCAGGGCGAGGACCTCGCAGCGGCCGAGGGCACCCCGGTGGTGGCCCCCAGGGCGGGAAACGTCAAGGCGGTCGGTTACCAGCGCAGCGGCGCCGGCCACTACGTGGTGCTCGACAGCCTCGACGAGGACCGCGACTACGTGTTCATGCACCTGCGCACCGGCTCAATCACCGTACGGACCGGCAACGCGGTCCGCACCGGGCGGCAGATCGCCGAGGTGGGCAGCACGGGGAGCTCATCGGGCCCCCACCTGCACTTCGAGGTCTGGACCGGTGGCGGCTGGTACACGGGCGGCAGCCCGATCGATCCGCTGCCGCTGCTGAAGGCCTGGCCGCGCTAGCGGCGCGGTCTAGTCGAAGGTCAGACGGAAGTTGCCGGTTATGCCCTCGGTGCTCGAGGACATCGAGCCACTGAGCTGCCCGAGCGGCCCGGCGATCAATGGCCCGCCCAGGGCCTGCAGCCCGGACAGGCGCCCCGCGAGGAACCGGGACACGAGCTGCTCGGCGTCCGCGCTGACGGCAATCGCACCCTTCGCTCCCGAGACGGTCTCGGCCTTCGCATCGGCAATCGCACGCGCGCGACCAGGGTCGTTCGCCACCACGAACGCACCATCGACCACGCCGTAGGCGATCCGCGTGCCGTCGTTCAGCACGAGCGTGTAGAGCTCGTCGCCCCCGCGCGGCTCCTGGATCCGCGAGCCCTGGAGCAGCCCGGTCACGCCGTCACCGAGCTTGTCGAGAGTCCGCTCGAACGCTGCCGCGTCCTTGAGCCCGGCGCGGGCCCCGAACTTGCCGTCCAGCGAGAAGCTCACCGAAACGTCCTCCTCGATCTGGCCCAGGATGTCCTTCTCCACGTCCACGTCGAGCCGGCGCTCGAGCGTGCGCTTCGCGGCCTCGTAGTCGCCGAAGCCGCTGGGGTCGATCGCCTGCGCCGCGTTCTCGGCGAACTTCACGATCTGATCGAGGCCCCGCACGCCCACCCCGATCTCACCGGGACGCTCGATCACCGCGGGGCTGGCGTCGCCGCTCGCGATCGGCAGGTCGGCGTCGGTCAGGCCCTCGCTGTCGGTGCTTATGCGGAAGTCCACGTCGATCTGGTCGTCCTTCGCGGACGCGGTGACTCCCAGCGTCCGCAGCGCCCCGACCCACTTCACCTTGCGCGCTCCCTCGGTGTCGGGATCGCTCTCCAACAGCGACTGCAGATCGCCATAGACGCGAATCAGCGCGTCCTGGGGCAGACCCTCGGTCCCCTTGTCGAAGGTCTCCTCCGTCAAGCGGTCGTCGGACTCGCGCTGCTCGAGCGCGCCCTCGAGCTGTTGCCGCGACCCCGCAACCACCAGCACGTCGTCCTTGATCGCGAACGCGTCGCCGTCGGAGTCCTCGTAGATCTTTGCGCCGTCCTTTTCTCCCACCTCCTCGGGCTTCTCACGATCCACCAGGTCGTCGAGCTTGCCCTCGTCTTGGGCCTGGATGGCGCCGACGAAGCCGGAGTCGCCCCCGCCCGTCAGGGCGCGGGCGTCGTTGACGCCGACGACGAACTCGTTGCCGAGGATCGGCTTGAGGTCCTTCTCGTAGTCGAGCGACTGCTGCTCGAGGCTGTCCTTGAGGCTCTTCTCGATCTGGCCCGAGAAGGGGAACTTGTCGACGATCTTCTTGATCGACTGAAACTGAGCGCCCTCCAGGTCGCTGTCGATCGAGACCACGAGCGCGGCGTCCTCGGGCAGGTATCCAAGTGCGTTGTCGAGCGGCCCGGCGGCACCATCGTCACCCCCGCATCCGGCGATTGCCGCGACGGCGCACAGGGCGCCCAGGAAGGGGAGCTTGCGAGAGAGATGGCCCATAAGGGCGCGGCAGTTTAGCGTGAGCCTCGGCGTGGCCCGGCGTGTTGTAATCGTGCGAGACGGCGATCCGAAGCCATCGGTCGCGCTACCGAAAGGACTCTTGCGATGTCAGAGGAGAAGATGGTCGAGTTGGTCCAGGACGCCCTCGAGGCCCGCGGGATCGAGGATGAGATCGTGGCCGCGGGGCAGTTCAACCCGCGCGGACACAGCGGCGGGATGTTCGTCGGCGGACTGGTGGGCGGCGACGCGGGCGGCTTGGTCGGCGGTGCCGCGGAGAGCGTGGGCGTGGGTGCCGGCGCACTCGCGGGCATGAGCGCCGCCGACGTAGCCTCGGGGCTCCCCGCCAAGATGCTGGTCGGGGTGTCCAGCACGAGCGTCTACGGCTTCGCCGCCCCCAGCAGGCATGACGAGCCGACCGCGCTCGCGTTTCAGGTTCCGCGTGAGGGCCTCACCGCGAAGGTCCACCAGCGGGCGAACGTCCGCGTTCTGGAGCTGATCGACGATGCCAGCGGGTCGCGCATCGAGTTGGAGGGCAACCGGCTGCCGGTCACGCACTCCAAGGACGTGATCCAGGCCCTCGGTGGCTGACGCAAGCCCAACGCGTCCGGTGCTGCTCGTCGTCGAGGACGAGGGCGAAGCCCGTGCGCGAATTCGAGGGGAGCTCGAGCGGCGCTACGGGAGCGACTACCGGGTCACCTGTGAGGGCTCGGCGATCGGCGGCCTCGAGAAGCTGGAACGGATGCATGCCGCCTCCGAGCCCGTCGCGCTCGTGCTGGCCGACCAGTGGATGCCCGACCTCACGGGCGAGGAGTTCCTCGCGCACGCCAAGGCGCTCTACCCGGACGCCAAGCGCGCCCTCCTCATTGACTTCGGCGCCTGGGGCGAGCGCGAGACCGCCGACGCAATGCTCCGCGCGATGGCGCTCGGGAGGATGGACTACTACGTCCTGAAGCCGTGGCGGCGCCCGGACGAGTTCTTCCACCGCACCGTCACCGAGTTCCTTCATGAATGGAGCCGGGCGAACTCACCCGTGCCACAGGAGCTGGTGCTCGTGTGCGAGCAGTGGGCCCCGCGCTCGTCCGAGCTACGCGGACTGCTGGCCCGCAACGGCGTGCCCCACACCGTTCATCCGTCCGATTCGGAGGAAGGTCGGAGGCTGCTAGCCGGGGTCGACCAGGAAGGCGCGCGCGACCCCGTGCTGATCCTGCAGGGGGGCGGCGTTCTGGTGGACCCCACCAACGCGGAGGTCGCGCGCGCGTACGGCGTGAGCACGGCGCTCGAGGGCGGATCTGACTTCGACGTGGCGGTGGTGGGCGCTGGGCCCGCCGGGCTGGCGGCCGGCGTGTACGCCTCGTCCGAGGGCCTGACGACACTGGTGGTGGAGCGCGACTCGATCGGCGGCCAGGCCGGCGCCAGCTCGCTGATCCGCAACTACCTCGGCTTCGCCCGCGGGGTGAGCGGCGCCGACCTCGCCCAACGGGCCTTCCAGCAAGCCTGGATCTTCGGGGCGAGCTTCCTCCACGCCCGCGCGGTCACCGCTTTGCGGGCCAACGGCGATCGCCTCCAGCTCACCCTGTCGGACGGGAGCGAGGCGAGCGCCAGGGCGGTCGTGCTCGCCACGGGCATCAACTACCGGCGACTCGACATCCCCGGGCTCGACGCTCTGGCCGGCGCGGGTGTCTTCCATGGCGCGTCGGTGGCGGAGTCCCGCGGCGTGGCGGGCGAGGAGGCCTACGTCGTGGGCGGTGGAAACTCGGCAGGACAGGCTGCGCTGCACCTCTGTCGCCAGGCGGCACGGGTCACCGTCCTGATTCGTCGCGGCTCCCTCGTAGCGACGATGTCGAGCTACCTGCGCGATCAGATCGATGCGGCGGAGAACATCGACGTACGGCCTTACACGGAGGTCGCCGGGTGCGAGGGCGACGGGTTCCTGGAGTCGCTCACGCTGCGTGACGGCCGTACCGGCCGCACCGAAGAGGTGCCCGCGGCGGCGCTGTTCATCCTGATCGGCGCCGAGCCGCACACCTCGTGGCTGCCGAGCGATATTTGCCGCGACGACTGGGGATACGTGCTGACCGGCCCCGAGCTTCCGGCCGGCAGCTGGCCGCTCGACCGTCCCCCCCTGGCGCTCGAGACGAGCCTCCCGGGCGTGTTCGCGGTCGGGGACACCCGCAACGGGTCGAACAAGCGCGTCGCGTCGGCCGTGGGCGAGGGCTCGGTGGTAATCCAGCAAGTGCACGAGTTCTTCGACCAGAGCTGAACGCCGAGCGGCGGGGCCCGGTTCGCGCGTTTCGGATCTCCCCACGCTCGGAAAGGACTGGGGTAACCAAGCAGCGGAGGGAGATAGGTGAGGAGATCTCTTGTCAGCGCCGTGGCCGTGACGCTCGTCGCACTTCTGGTCGCACCCATGGCTTCAGCCGTCGACGACGTGAACACACGCAAGCTGCGAAAGCGCGTGAGCGCCGGAGGGATCCTCGACCACATGCGCGCGTTCCAGCGCTTGGCGAACACCAACGGCGGGAACCGCGCCGCGGCCACGTCGGGGTACGACGCGTCGCTCGCCTACGTCGAGCGCCGCATGAAGCGCGCCGGCTATGCGACCAAGCGGGTTCCGTTCGACTTCGCGAAATGGGAGCAGCACGGGCCTGCGTTGCTGCAGCGGGAGGGAAGCCCACCGTATGCCGAGGGCACTAACACGGCCGCGGGGGATTACATCGTCGCGGAGTTTTCTGGCTCCGGCAACGTGACGGCACCGATAATCACGACGGGCACCGCCCAGCTTCCGCCTTCAGGCGGGCCCGGCAGCGGTACCGACGGCTGCGAGCCCTCTGACTGGGCGGGCAAGGTCTTGACTGGCAAAATCGCGCTCGTCCAGCGCGGAACCTGTACGTTCGCCGACAAGATCGCGCTCGCCGATCAGCTCGGAGCCGCGGCGGTATTGGTCTTCAACGACGGGTTCCCCGATCGGGAGGAACCGATCGAGATCGGGGCGAACCCGTTTACGGCGATCCCCGTCGCGATGACTAGTGCGACGGTGGGGGCGGCGCTGTACAACGCCGCGGCGGGAGGGGCGGTGAACGTGACGTTCAACGTCTCGGCGACGACCGAGGAGGTCACGCAGTACAACCTGATCGCCGACTCGAGGCGGGGCGACCCTGACCGAACGATCGTGGTGGGCGCGCATCTCGACTCCGTCGACGAAGGGCCTGGCGTCAACGACAACGCATCCGGCACATCGGCCACCCTGAAGATCGCCGAAGCGATTGCCGAGCTCAAGAAGCAACCGCGTAACCGAATTCGCTTCGCCTGGTGGGGTGCCGAGGAGGCCGGGTTGGTCGGTTCGACCGCGTACGTGGCTGGACTCATCAAGTCGGGGCAGATCGACGAGATCGAAGCCAATCTCAACTTCGACATGCTCGCCTCGCCCAACTTTGCTCGTTTCGTCTACGACGGTGACAACTCGACCGGCGAAGGCGCTGTGGGTCCACCCGGCTCCGCGGAGATCGAGCAGGTGTTCCTCGACTACTTCGCGTCGCAACGGCTTGCCACCACCCCAACCGCGTTCGACGGCCGCTCGGACTACGGCCCCTTCATCGCGCCCGAGGCCCTGGTGCCCGCGGGCGGCCTGTTCTCGGGCGCTGAGGGCGCGAAGACCGAGGATGAGGCCGCAATCTATGGAGGCGCTGCTGGGTCTTGGTACGACCCGTGCTACCACCAGGCCTGCGACACCTTCAGCACCGTGGTGTACGAGCCATCCCTGGATGCGGATGGCTTGGAGGAAGCCTCTCAGGCTGCCGACGCCGCTCTTATGCGCGGCAACGGTCCGAAGGGCCTTGGCCAGTTGGCCGACGGGGCGGCGCACGCGACGTGGACGCTGGCGCGCTCGAAGAGCCCGCTCGTGGGTCCGGCGAAGGCGCGTGCGGCCCGCAGCGCGAAGGCGCGTAAGCGGTTCAAGGCCCGCGCGAGGCGTGCGGGCAAGAGCTACAAGTATGAAGGTGGCCAGCTGATCCGCTAGCTCATGCCCGGCCTGGGGGCGGGTCTGAGCGGTCAGGCGACCGCCTGGGCCTTCGGCGGCTGATGCTCCGCGACGCCACCACGGCTGAACTGCATCGCTCCATCCTCGAGCTTGCCGAACCTCATCAGCAGGACGTCGCGCGCGTAGTTCTGATGCAGTCGCCATGGCGGCGCTGCCCCTTGCTTGGGCAGCGAGTCGATCGAGCGCAGCACGTAGCCGGAGGCCAGGTCGAGCAGCGGCTCCCCAGCGCTCGCGGGGTCCGGATGGTGGGGCATGCACTGACGGTATCCGTGCTCCTCCATGTGATTCAGGAGCCTGCAGACGTACTCGCTGACGAGGTCGGCCTTGAGCGTCCACGAGGCATTGGTGTAGCCCACCGCGAGCGCCAGGTTCGGGATCCCGGTGAACATCATGCCCTTGTAGGTCATGACCTCGGAGAGATCGATCGCACGCCCGTCGACCGCGATCTCCGTGCCGCCCAGCATCAGCAGGTTGAGGCCGGTGGCGGTGATGACCAGGTCGGCGTCGAGCTCGGCGCCCGATGCGAGCCTGAGCCCGTTCTCGGTGAACGTCTCGATCCGGTCCGTGACGACGGACGCGTCGCCGCGGCTGATCGTCTGGAAGAGATCGCCGTCCGGCACGATGCACAGGCGCTGATCCCAGGGTTGGTAACGGGGCTTGAAATGAGGATCGACGTCGTATCCCTCTGGAAGCTGCGCCTCGATGCCCTTGCGAAGCAGTCCCTTCATCAGGCGCGGGGCGCGGCGGCTCAGAGTGAAGATCAGCAACGCGATCGCCGCGTTACGCCACCGCATGATCGGGTGGGCGATCCGCGCCGGAAGCACGCGGCGAAGGAAGATCGCGAGTGGGTCTCTTCCAGGTATCGAGAGCACGTAGCTCGGTGAGCGCTGGAGCATCGTGATGTGTTCCGCACGGTCGGCCATGGCGGGTATCAACGTGACCGCGGTAGCCCCGCTGCCGATCACCACGACGCGCTTGCCGTCGTAGTCGAGATCTTCGGGCCAGTGCTGCGGATGCACGATCTCGCCGGTGAAGCGATCGGCGCCCTCGAACTCGGGCGCATAGCCCTGGTCGTAGCGGTAGTAGCCGGTGCACATGTACAGGAAGCCGCAGGTGAGGCGGACCGTCTCCTCCGTGTCCGTGCGCTCGGCCTCCACAGTCCAGCGCGACTCCGCGGTCGACCACTCGGCACGCAGGACTCGATGGTTGAAACGGATCTTCCGCTCGATGTCGTCCTCCCGCGCGGTCTTGCGGATGTACTCGAGGATCGAGGGGCCGTCGGCGATGGCTCTGGCCTCCTGCCATGGCCGCAGGGAGTAGCCCAGCGTGAACATGTCGGAGTCCGACCGAATGCCGGGGTAGCGGAACAGGTCCCACGTGCCGCCCATCGAGTCGCGCGCCTCGAGGATCGCGAACGTCCTGCTCGGACACCTGACCTGCAGGCGACTCGCGGCGCCGATGCCGGACAGACCGGCGCCGACGATCAGAACGTCGACGTGATCGACGAGGGTCTCGGGCGACGGGCTCATGGCCTAGGGGATCGTATGTGACGCGGAGCGGCAGGCCCCGACTAACCGTTCGGCGCCACCACGAGCCGAATCGGGTTGCCCTCCTTGGTGGCCAACCGCTCCACCCCGAGCGCAACGTCCTCGAGCGGCATCACCTCGCTCACGGAGCGCGACACGTCGAGCCGGCCCGTGGCCACGAAGCGCACGAGCTGGATGAGGTGCTCCTTTCGATAGCCGAGGTGGCCGAGCAGGGAGTGCGACATGACGCCGAACAGCGCGTTGATGCCGAGCGCGATCGGCTCGTCGCTGAGCCCGACGATCACCAGGCGGCCGCCGCGACCCAGACAGGCATCACCCTGGACGAGGACGCGGTTTGCACCGACGAGATCGACGGCGACGTCGAGCCCGCGGCCGCCGGTCAGCGCCCACACCTCCTGCTCGACGCCCTCTGCAGTCGGATCCAGCGCGTGGTCGGCGCCGAACTCCAGCGCGCGGGCGCGGGCGGCCTCGAGCGGATCAAGGGCGATGATCGGAGCGGCCCCGACCATGCGGGCGATCTGCACGGCGTGCACGCCGAGACCGCCGATCCCCCACAAGCCGACCGACTCCCCGTGACGCAGCCCGGCTCGCTCGGTGAGTCCCGCGAACGGCGTTGCCACCGCGTCGGCGAGTATCGCCGCCTGCTCGAGCGGCACCTGCTCTGGCACCTCGACCACGGTGTACCACGGAACTACCACGTACTCCGCCCACGCGCCGTCGTAGGCGAAGCCCATCACCATCACCTGCAGGCAGCTCTCGGGACCGAGCCCGCGTATGCAGTTCTCGCAGCTGCCGCACGGCTTGCCGCCCGCCATCACGACCCGCTTGCCTGGCTGCCAGAACTCCGGAACCTGCTCGCCGGCCCGCTCGATGACCCCGGCTGACTCGTGGCCGGGGATCACGCGCGCCTGCTCGGTCGGCAGCGTGCCGTCGATCAGGTGCACGTCCGAGAGGCAGATGCCGCATGCCGCCACGCGCACCAACAACTCATCAGGCCCGGGCTCGGGGGTGGGCACCTCCTCGAGCTCCAGGCGTCGGGTGGCCGACTCGAATACCGCGGCTCGCATGCCCGTCGCACCCTATGCGACGGGATTCTCAGGCGCTCGTGGCGTCGAGAAGCTGGAGCAGATCGTGAGCGGCGAGTTCGATCTCCTTGTGTCGCCACTCCGCAGCGCGGTAGTGACACGCAATCAACCCGGATCGGTGGAGTCGCCGGAAGTCCCCGTAGACAAACCCGTATCTGGCCTTGGTCTCGTCCGAGGCGCCGTCTCTGAGCCCGAGGTGCCACGCTGCGTACTCGGCCCACGAGTGGGACGCCAGGAAGTCGTTCTCGTCCTTGGCGCTGGGCTGCACTTCACCCCAGTCGCTGTCGAGCACGTACTGTCGGGCCTTGATCAGGCGGCGGGCGTGCCGAACGCCGGGGTCGTTGACCGAGTAGGAGGCCATCGCGCACATTTTGCACGGAGATAGCGGGATGCTCTCGCGGAAAGTCCGCGCTGGGTCGAGCGAAGCCTTGATCGTGCGCCCACCGTTGGAACAATCGAGCTTCCCGTATGAAGGAGGTCCGCGATGAGCGTGACCATGGCTCGCTACCGGGACTCGGTAACTGATCTGCTAGAGGCTGGAGAATCGTTTGACGTCGTCGAGGAGGCGATCGACGAGGTGCCTGACCTGAGCGAGGACTCGAAGGCGGCGCTGTGGATGCTCGCGTTCTCGTTGCGGGACTCGAGCGATCGGACGGGAGCCGCGCGCGCCCACCTGAGCGTCGTCGACTGACCCGGGGACTTCAACGCCTGCGACCGAGCGCGCACGCCGCTGCGGAGTCGATATAGCAACGGATACTGTCTGGCTCATGTCGCGCGAGCGGGAGGGCGGCGCTGGGCTGCAAACCACCTCCGCGAGTGATGGCAGGCCTCGGTGGCTGACGCTGCCGGTGATGGCGGTTGGCGCGCTGACCGTGATCGGCATGGCCCTTCGGCTGGCCGTGGCCAACGACGCCGTGGGCGGGGACGAAGCTTCCACCTACTGGGTCGTGTCCGGGCGCGCTTTGGATGGGGTCATCTCCGCCGTGCAAACCGACCAGGAGATCACCCCGCCCCTGTACTACCTGACAGCGTGGCTGTCGGCGCAGATCGATGACTCGCCCCACCTCCTGCGCGCTCCGTCTTTCTTGGCCGGGGCAGCGAGCATCCCGGCGATCTACCTCCTCGGGTTGCGGACTGTTGGGCGTCGCGCGGCGTTGGTAGCAGCGGCGCTGACGACCCTTTCGCCGTTCATGATCTTCTTCTCGGCCGAGGCGCGTGCCTACGGGCTGATGATGGTTTTGGTGATGGTCTCGACGCTCGCCATGCTGTTCGCCGTCGATGAGGGCGGCCGCGCGCGCTGGTGGGTCATCTATGGCATCGCCTCGTGCGCCGCCGTCTATACGCATTACACCTGTGTCTTTGCGCTCGGGGCGCAGCTCGTGTGGCTGCTGTGGGCCCATCCCGAGGCTCGCAAGCCGGCACTCCTGGCCAACTTCGCCGCTGCGGCCGCGTTCCTGCCCTGGCTACCTGGCTTGGCTGACGACCTGAACTCGCCTACCGCCGACAACCTCTCGGCGCTCGCGCCCTTTGGCGGACGCGCTCGTTCGCGTCAATCTCGAACATTGGGCGATAGGGCATTACGCCGGCAGCGTGCCATTGAGCGACGTCCCGGGGACGCTGGCTCTGGTGCTGCGCGCAGGGGCGGTGACTCGTCGCGGTGGCCGGCGATTGCAGTGGCGCTCGTACGCAGTGGGCGCCGGGTCGCCTGGCCCCACTGCGTCTCGATCGCCGCGTGACTCTCCCGCTCGTGGTCTTGGTCTCAGTGCCCCGTCGCCGAAGCGATCGCCAGCGCCCTCGGCCCAGACATCTTCTTGACGCGAAACCTCGCGTCTGCCTGGCCGGCCTTCGCACTCTGCCTCGCCGCTCTGCTCGTCGCCGCCGGACCGCGCGTGGGCCTCGTCGCGGCCGGGCTGGCCATCGTGTCCTTCGCGATCGGGGCCGTCAAGCTGCTGGATGCGCAGTACCAGCGCACCGACCACCAAGCGGCCGCTGACCTCATTGATCGCCGCGCCGAGCTCGGGAGATGTCGTGATTGACGCGACGCCGTTCAGGGCTGGGCCGAAGGCCGCCGCCCCCCTTGACATGGCGTTTAACCGACCGCATCGCGTGATCCGTGTCGGGGAGATCGTGCGCAGAGAGGTTCCCCACCCATCGAGCTCCCGGAGGCGATCGCGAAGGCCGTAGCCGCCGCCGACGGTCGGACGATCTTTGTCGTCGGGAGCACGTTGTTCCGAATAACCACCCGAGGATGCCGAGCGTCTAGAACGGGCGACAGAGGCGGCGCCAAGCGCCCTTCCCGATCCCTACCGCCTCTTGGAGACGCACGTCTACCCCGGGCTCTCCGGCCTGCAGCTGTCGATCTACGCGCCCGGCTGATTGCCGTGCGCTACTGGGCCGCCGCGAACAGCCGCCACTCGTCGGCGATCCCCTTGAGTTGCTTGGCGCCGCGATCCTCGAACTCGATGCCCGAGCCCGCGACGAGCTCCTTCACGGTGCTCGAGACGAGCACCTCGCCGGCGCCGGCGAGGGCGCCGACGCGCGCGGCGATGTGGACGGCGATCCCGCCGACGTCGTCGTCCATCAGCTCGACCTCGCCGGTGTGGAGGCCGATCCGGACCTCCAGGCCGAGGCCGCGGGCCGCCTCCGTGACTGCCCATCCGCACCGGACCGCCCGAGCCGGGCCGTCGAAGGTCGCGAGGTAGCCGTCGCCGAGCGTCTTGACCTCGTGGCCGCGAAAGCGCCCGAGCTCGCGGCGCACGGCCTCCTGGTGCGCTGACAGAAGGTCGCGCCAACGCGCATCCCCGAGCTCCGCGGCCCGCTCCGTGGAGCCGACTATGTCCGTGAACATCACAGTGGCGAGCACCCGGTCGGGCTCGGGAGCAGTGCGGGCGCCCGTCAGGAACTCCTCGACCTCGCCGAGCACCGCCTCTGAGTCGCCCGCCCAGGGCAGGTGGTCGATTCCAGGCAGTTCGACGTACCGGGCGCCCGGTATGTGGGCGGCGAGGTCCTCGCCGGCACGCCGGTTGACGACACGGTCGGCGCGGCGATGGAGCACCAGCGTCGGGACGTGGATCGTCGGCAGGACGGCCCGCACGTCGATGTCGAGGAACATCTCGAAGATCTGCTGGACCATCGCTGGACTCGCGGCGGAGCGCTCCAAACGCGCGATGAACTCCACCACCTGCGGGTCGTCGACCAAGCTGGGTGCGAAGAGCTCGACCATCCCCTCCGCCTGCCGCCCCCAGTAGGGAACGATGAACTCGGCCGCGGACTCGCGCAGCGCCTCCGCCGGCGACGCCCACGGGTAGTCGGGTGCCTCCGTCGTGCGCCCCATGGCGCCGTGTAGCACGAGCGCCGTTACGCGCTCCGGATGGGTGGCCGCGAACAGAACGCTCATCGGCCCGCCCTCGGAGATCCCGAGCAGCGCTGCCCGCTCCGACCCCGCGTCGTCCATCACGGCCCGGACGTCGTCGATGCGCTGCTCGAGGTTCGGTACCTCGGCGACCGGGTCGGAAAGCCCGGTGCCGCGCTTGTCGAAGACGATCAGACGCGAGAACGAACTGAGCCGCTCGAGGAAGCGAGCGAACGGTGGGGCGTCCCACTGGATATCAAGGTGGGTGGCGAAGCCAAGGACGACGACCAGGTCGATCGGCCCATCGCCTACCACCTGGTAGGCGATCGAGGCGTCGCCGGACTTGGCGTACTGGGTGGGCGGGGGGCTCATGGGCGTCGCGTCGCGCACGGTGGCCCGGCCAGGGCCCTTCAGGGACGCAAGGCTTCAGTCGAGATCGTATTCGGAACGCGGTGACATGATCCGTGCCGATGGGACCGGAGGCGCGAGAGAACTTGCTCCGCAAGGGCGAGGAGGCGATCGCCGCCGCCGATTGGGCGACGGCGCGCGACTGCTACGAGGAGGCGCTCGCCGACGGTGAGATCCCCGAGGCGCTGACGGGGCTGAGCAAGGTCGCGATGATCGAGCGCGAGTACGAGCGCGCGATCGAGCTTAGGGAGAGGGCGTTCGAGCTCTACAAGCGCGCCGGTCAGCTCGCGGCGGCGTCGCAGGACGCCACCTGGCTGACGTTCCTATACGCCAACTACCACGGCAACTTCAGCGTCGCCTTGGGCTGGAAGGAGCGCGCGGCGAGCGTGATCGAAGGCGTGGAGGAATGCGCGGCGCACGGCTGGGTGACGCTGCTCAATGCACCGTTCTCGCGCGACCCGGGCGAGCGCGAGCAGCTGGCGGTCTCCGCACTGTCGATCGCGCGCCGCTTCGGCGAGGTCGACCTGGAGACCGAGGCGCTCTCACTGCTCGGTGAGTCCTACGTGGTCAGCGGTCGCGTGGCCCAAGGTATGCGGATGCTCGACGAGGCGATGGCGGCAGTGACAGGCGGGCGGCTGCGCGACCACTTCGTGCTCGGGGAGATCTATTGCCGGCTCCTCAGCGCGTGCGAGTCGGCCCTCGACGTGCGTCGCGCGACCGACTGGTTGTCGATGGTCGATCGCTATGTCGCGTGGACGGACTTCGTGCGACCGACCTG
Source organism: uncultured Thermoleophilaceae bacterium (assembly GCA_963802855.1). GTDB lineage: Bacteria > Actinomycetota > Thermoleophilia > Solirubrobacterales > Thermoleophilaceae > JAAYBF01. The sequence goes on along the minus strand of CAWDJP010000004.1, from coordinate 851,285 downwards.
CCGCACCCACTACGGCGGGATCCTGATCGCACTCGGTCGCTGGGCCGAAGCCGAGGCCGAGTTGAACGCCGCGATGGACGGCTTCGACCGCGGCTATCGACCCGAGGGCGTGTACGCAGCCCTGCGCCTGGCCGACCTGCGCGTGCGCCAGGGGCGCCTGGAGGATGCTGAGCGCCTGATCGAGGGCGCCGAGTGGCATCCGACCGCGCGGCGACTGGCCGCCACGATCGCCCTCGCCCGAGGTGACTCCGCGCTGGCATCGGAGCTCGGAGAGCTGTGCGTGGAGGGGTCGGAGCTGGCCGATCCGACGTGCGCGCCGGCCCTGGAGCTGCTGATCGTCACGCGGCTCGCGATCGGGGACGTGGTCAGGGCCCGCGAGGCCGCTGACAGGCTCGAAACGATCGCATGCGAGTCCGGCCTGGAGCGACTCGAGGCATGTGCGGCCCTCGCCGCGGGGCGGGTGCATGCGGCCGAGGGGGGTGAGCGAGCCGCCGCCGAGCTCAAGCGCGCGGTCGAGCTGTTCTCGTCGCTGAATCTTCCGCTCGAGGCCGCGCGGGCCCAGCTGGAGCTGGCGCGCGCGCTGGCAGGGTCGGCAGCCGCGGCAGCGGCCCGCGAGGCCAAGCTCGCGATTTCGGCGTTCGAGCGCCTCGGCGCCCGCCCGGACGTGGACGCGTCGGCCGGGTTTCTGCGCGGCCTCGGCGTGGCGGATGGCCGTGCATGGCCGCGCGGAGCCGAAGGGCTGACCCGGCGCGAGACCGAGGTCTTGAGCCTGCTCGCGGAAGGATGCTCGAATGCTCAGATCGCGGAACGGCTGGTGATCAGCCCGCGGACCGCCGAGCACCACGTGGCGAGCATCCTCTCCAAGCTCGACCTGCACAGCCGTTCCGAGGCCGCGGCTTACGCACTGCGGGCCGGCCTCGAAGACAGGTAGCCCGATTAGGTAGTTCCACCGATGCTGTCGCGTGCAACCGCCGCGATGCTCGGCGCATGAACACACCAGAACAGAACAAGGCCGTGGTCCGCGAGTGCTTCGCGCAGGCGACCGCCGGGAACTTCGACGCGCTTCCCGGCATCGTCACCGAGGGCTACGTGCTCCACCCCGAGGGGATCCGCGGAGCGGAGGGACTCGCCGAGATGGTCGAGGGCTACCGCACGCAGATCCCCGACCTCAGCCTCACGATCGACCACCAGTTCACCGAAGGCGACTACGTGGCGACGCGGTTCACCATTCGCGGCAGGCACGTCACCGACCACGAGGTGGAGGTCACCGGTCTCACCGTCAGCCACTGTCGCGACGGCAAGATCGAGGAGGAGTGGGAGATCGTCGACGTGATGAGCCTGCTGGCGCAGATCGGCCAGCTGCCGGAGGCGCTCACGGCTTGAGGCGCGCGCCGGGCGGGGCCCCTCGGGGTCCCGCCCGAGCACACCGCGGCCGGGAAGGGCGTCGCCCCTGGCTCCTGGCGCTCATCAACCCCGAGCAGGCGGGCGACGTCCGACGGATCGCGACGGGCCTCTCCCTCCAGCGGGAATTCGGCCGCTCCGACGCTGGTCGACCGCCTACTCGTCCTGGGGCCTGACAGTGACCACGTGCGCGGGGTAGACCCCCACGGGCTTCTCCGACGCCGTCTCGGCGAACATGGCCAGCGTTCCAGCGCCGCTGCGAGCCGCGTTCTCCAGCGCCTTTTCGACCGTGTCTATCTGTCCGTCAACCTCGAGCTGTTCACCGGTCACCAGGAGGAGCAGCGTGCTTGCCATCAGGCCGCCGCCGGGCCGAGCACCCTGGTGATCTGGAGGTGGCTCAGACCCCCGAAGTAGGCGCGTTCGACGACTCGCCGGCGCCGAGCCGGCAGGGCCGCCATGGTGGTCCACGGAACGGTCGCGCCAGCGCGCAGGGGCGATAGCCCCGGCCTGAGGCAGCGGTCCCAGAGCAGGTCGAGCGCGGCCCAACCAGCAAAGCAGAGCCCGCCGATCGTGCCGGTCGCCGTAAGCAGGACTCCGGCGGCCGCCGCCGGGGCAACGCCCTCGGGGCCGAGAATCATCACGGTGGCGGCGGCGCCGACGCTGAGGCCGAAGGGAAGCTGCCCCAGGCTCACCACCGCTATCAGCACGGCGACGGAATCGAACAGCGACGCATCGATGCCCACCGCGTGGAGCAGTAGCCAGTTCCGGGCGATCTGGGCGAACACCGCTATCAGCACGAAGGCAGTCAGCCGGGCACGCCCGCCGAAGCTGCGCATCACTGCCAGGCCACTGGCGAGCGAGCGCCATTTCGACAGGGAGAGGCGCCGGAGACCCGCGCCCGCGGCGGCGATCGCGGTCACTGCGAGTAGCGGGGTCCACCAGGGAAGCCCCAGCGGAACGACGAGTGTGAACGACGTCAGCGCGGCCAGCATCGCCTCGACGGCGAGGATCGGTACCTCCGCCGCCACCAGGGCAGGCACCCGCGGGCTCTCCTCCGGCGCCACCCGTCGCAGCGTGGCGATCCGCGCCGCAGCGCCGAGCTGGGAGTTCAGCAGGTTGCCGACGCACCCGACGCTCGACGCCCTGTACAGGCTCCGCCGGCCGGTCGTTCCGCCTGCGGCGCTCACGCACCCGTACCAGGCCTCCGTCCGGGAGACCAGCGCAACCACCTGAAGCGACACCGCCACCGCGACGACGTAAGGCGACGCGGTCCCGATGCCGGCAGAGATCTCAGGCCACCTGACCACCAGCAGGGCAGCCAGAGCCAGGCTCGCGGCGACCGACGCGGCCGTCGTGAGCCGAGTACCGCCCAGCCTAAATCGGCCGCGAAGCATGACGCCGACCCCCGCCCTCTCCCCGAGGCCCCGCTGCTGCTGAGTCATCCTCATCGGGTCCCTTCCCGACCTCTTGGGCATCACCGACGCGACAGGCAGAGGTAGGGACCTGAGGACCGGTTCGAGGCAGCGACCGAAGAGATCGACGGCCCGAGCGTGGACCGAGTCTAGCGCCATGAGCAACGGGATCGCCTGCATTCCGACCGCGGGGTCCGCCGCGAGTACCCTGTGGAAGCGGTATCCACCGTCGGATGTTTGTGCTCCCTTCATCCCCCTGTGGCCAGGAGCCAGGGGAGCAGCTAAGGAGCATCCCGATGAGCGACCCGGCGGATCAGCAAGACGAGGCGCCACGCAAGCGGGGTGAGGCCGCCTGGAAGGCGGACCGGGAGCGGATCGCCGCCCGCAACGATGCAGCGCGCAAGGCGGGACGGGCCCGCCGCGAGGCCTATGAGCGCGAGAAGGATCAGACGCGGCGGGCGCACGAGCGGCGTCAGACGGCGGCCCTGCTCGGCAAGCGCCCCAAGCCGTAGAGGAGTCACACTGCGCGGCTCGCGCGCGTGGCCACGACATATCGCGAGGTGGAGCGCTCGGAACCTGGGCTAGTGCTCGTCGTGCCCGAGCGCCCGACTGCGGGTTTGGCTCCCCCCGTGATCGTTTCCTCCTGGCTCTCCGGCGAGGATCGCCAGGAGATCACCGAGCTTCTGCTCCCCGGCGAGCGGGTCAGGGAGGGGCAGGTGGGACTGGATCGTGTACTGGTTGCGACGGCCCTTTCGCTCGCGCGAGACATAGCCGGCTCCGTCGAGCTCGCTGACGATCCGGTGCGCCGCGCGTTCGGTGATCCCGACCGTGTCGCCGATCTCACGCAAGCGGATGCCGGGGTCGTGCGCGATGCACAGCAGCACCTGAGCGTGGTTGGTCAGGAACGACCAGCGGGGGGCTTCGGCCGCAGTCACAGTAACCAAGACTACTAATTCTAGATTTACATGTCGTGTATGATCGGTACGACCAATCCCTCATCCCGAACGGGAGACGTAGCCATGAAGATCCTTGACAAGCTTCGTTCGTCGCGAGTAGTCCGCGATGCCGGGCGGGCGGACCCAGCTTCGACGGACGACCATCAACACCCCATCTCCGGCTACGACGGGCTCGAGAGCAAGCAGATCACCGAACAGCTCTCTCAGCTCTCCCAGGTCGACCTCGCCGCGGTCGAAGCCTACGAGCGGGATCACCGGGACCGGCCCGCGGTGCTCGACAAGCTCCGCTACATGCGAGGCCGTGAGCCGCTGCCGGGCTACGACACCCTGAGCCCCGACCAGATCGCCGAAGCGCTGGCCGACGCCGACGCAGAGACGGGAAAGGCAGTGCGCGACTACGAGCGCAAATTCGCAAATCGCCACCAGGTACTGGAAGAGGCCGCGCGACGGCTTCCGCAAGCGCCGGCTAGCGCCCGTGAGGAACGCGCCGAGAACGAGAGAGCCGCGCGCCTAGCGGCGGCAACTCGAGCAGCGCCGTCTGGCATCGTTGAGTGACGCGACACAGAGGCGGAACGAGCTCGAGCGACTGCGTGCTGAGGCGCGTTACCACCGGGAGCGCCACGTTCTCTACCGGGCACGGCTCTACGCCGGACGAGCGGTCAGTCAGGCCAAGCTCCGAGAGCTGCGACGCGCGTGCGACGGCGCCGATGCTCGCCTCCGTCGAGCCGAGGAGGAATGCTCGCTCACCGCCGTTGGCGGCCCCGCCGCTTTGGCGCCCGCGCTGCGAGCTCGCCAAGCAGCTTCCCGACCCGTCTGAGCTTCCGCGCGCGGCGCGCCTCAGTTCGCTTCCGAGCGGCTACGCGGTTCGCGTCATTTGACGAAGAGCTAGTACTCCCTGTCGATCCACTGGAGCCAGGCTTCGCGCGCGGCGAACTGCTCGTCGGCTGCCCTGAGCTCGGTGAAGGCCGATAGCTCTTGGGGCGATCCAGCTGACGCCTCGTATTGCGCGGAGCGCCTAGCGCGCTGCTCACGCGCTCCCTCAAGTCGCTCAATGGCCTGGGCGCGGCTTCCGTCATGGTCTCGCATAGCTGCCTTCATCCCCTCTACGTCAGGCCGCACGTAAGGAGAGGGGATTGCCTAGCGGCGACCGCGTAATGCCAACGTTATCAGCCGACTCTCGCCCCCCGCCGCCGAGCGTCTGAGCCTCGGGTTAGAGCGGGACTGAGGGGATGGCGAGGCCCGGAATCGAACTGGGGACACCACGATTCTTCAGTCGTCCCCTCTGCGGCCGTTCCTGGCTGTTCCCGGCTGTTCGATTGCTCTGAGTGTGGGCAGAAGATCGCTCTATCGCGCAGAGCGCGAGCGCGACCGGGTCGTCTGCCGGGAGGCTAGCCGCGCCGCCATGCTCACCGTGCCAAAGTGCCTAGTCGTCGCGGCCCCGCTCCGCCGGCCCTGACTCCCGTCATCCAACACGATGATCTCGTAGTCGATCCCTCCTCTGCGAGGCGCTCCCGGAGCGCGGTCACGGTGCCGGCGATGGAGCCCTCCTCGTTGTGCGCGGGATGACGACCGCTAGCTCACGCCGTTCGCGCCACCTCCCACTGCTCGACGTTGCGCGCGTAAATGTCGTCCAGCACTTCCTTTACCCCGTAACTGAGCTCCCAGTCTGGATAGTCAGTCCGGAACGCTTCCAAGTCGCTTATCCACCATCGGTGATCACCGATTCGGGGCTGGTCCTTCAGCTCCCAGGACAGCTCACGGCCCGAAATTCGCTGACACAGATCGATCGCCTCGAGCATCGAGACGTTGCTCGCTCGTCCGCCGCCTAGGTTGTAGACGGCCCCTGCCCGCGGCTGGCGATGGAAAGCGTGGAAGGCGCGGACTACATCGTGGGCGTGGATGTTGTCTCGCACCTGCTTGCCGCCGTATCCGAACACCGTGTACGGGGTGTCGGTGACCGCGCACTTCATGAGGTAGGCCAAGAACCCATGGAGTCGCGTGCCCGCATGCTGAGGTCCGGTCAGGCACCCGCCGCGAAAGCAGACGGTGGGCATATCGAAGTAGCGGCCGTACTCCTGCACCGCGAGGTCGGCGGCGACCTTGCTCACTCCGAAGAGGGAGTGCGTGCAGCGGTCGATCGACATCGAGGTCGAAATTCCGCCGAAGTAGTCATGGTCGCGTGGAAGGTCGAGGCGAAGGTCGTGTTCGAGGAGGGGCAGGTGGTTGGGTGTGTCGCCATAGACCTTGTTCGTCGAGGTGAAGACAAAGGTGGCCGCCGGCGTATGGCTGCGCGTGGACTCCAAGAGGTTTAGGGTCCCGTTCGCGTTTATCGTGAAGTCGGTCTGGGGGTCGGACGCCGCCCAGTCGTGGGAAGGCTGCGCCGCGGCGTGCACGACAAGCTCGAGGTCGGCCTTATGACGTGCGAACACGCGCATGACGCCGGCGGCATCGCGGATGTCCATGTCGATCGACTGGAAGTCGTCCAGCTCGCGTTCGAGCTGCTGAGAGACCTGCCTAGTCGACGCCTCCGGCCCGAAGAACCGCGCGCGCATGTCGTTCTCGATCCCAACGACGTGAAATCCCTGCTCGACGAGATAGCGAGCGGACTCGGACCCGATCAGGCCCCCGGAGCCCGTGACGATCGCTGTGGACATCGGCGGAAAACCTTAGGGGATGCCAGGTCCGGCCGAATCAGGCGAGGGCGGCGCCGATGCCTGTAGGACGTCGAGCCGCCTCAGTCCCGATTTGCACGAGATGCACGCGGCTAGCTTGCGGCCATGGCACGCGGCGGTGTATGACGGCTACTTCGTCGTCTGGACCACCCGCCCGGCGTCGCGGGGGGCCGGGACGCCGTCGCGCAACAGGTCGGCCAGCGACCGCAGGTAGCTCGGCGCCAGGCGGGCCAGGCGAAAGCTCGAGGTCCCCATGTCGTCGCTGCGGTCGATCCACGAGATCGGCACCTCGACGATGTCGTGGCCGGCAAGCAGCGGCTTGAGCCCCGTCTCGACGTTCGCCGCGAAGTCCGGGCGCCTGATCTCGAGCTCGCGGAGGAGGTCGGCGCGGTAGAGCTTGAGGTTGTTTGAAATGTCGCGCAGCGGGCGGCGCAGCGCCAGGCGCGCGATGACGTGGAAAGCGCGGTTGGCCACGATCTTGGCGAACGGGTAGTGGACCAGGATCGAGTCGTGGGAGAAGCGGCTGCCGATCGCGCCCTCGCGGCCGGCGGCGATCGCGTCGAAGAGGTCGCGCAGCTCCGGCACGATGACCTGGAAGTCGCAGTCCATGGAGAGGATTAGGTCCCCGGTGGCGGCGGCGTAGCCGTCACGCAGCGCACGGCCCACGCCGCCCGGCGGGTCGCGCTCGAGGAGACGGACGCGCGGGTCGCGATCGCCCAGCGCGCGCGTCGTCGCCGCCGTCGCGTCGTCGCTCGAGTCGTCGACGATGATGATCTCCTTGAGGTAGTCGTCGTAGGCGTCGGTCAGGGCCCGCACGAGCCCGGGGACGTTCATCTCCTCGTCGCGGCAGGGCACGACGACCGAGACGGAGCCGGCCAGCTCGCGGTATTCGGCGAGGTTCGGCCGCGGGCGCCGGGCCGCCTCGTCGCCGGGCTTCTTGCCGGAGATGTACAGCGTCCCGCAGGCCTCGCGCACGATCGGCGCATGCTCGAGCACGAAGGCGCCGGCCTGGACGGCCGGGATGAGCGCCTTCGGCGTCCTCGGGTGGACGATGTCGTAAGGCGTGATCTCGATCTCCGTGAAGCCCTGCCGCGAGAGCGTCTGCATAAGCCGGAAGCGGCGCATGCCGACCTGGCAGCGTGCGTTGCCGGTCCGCCGACCGATGGCGGGGACGACGGTCTTGGCGAACACCTGGACGTTCCAGAAGTTCGCCTCGAAGAACAGGAGCCGACCGCCCGGCTTGAGCAGCCGGATCATCCAGCGCAGGTGCTCGGCGTAGCGGTCATGGCACAGGATGGCCGTGCCGACGACGTAGTCGAACCCGTCCTCCAGCAGGTCGTGACCGAGGTCCTCGACGTGGACGACGGTCGTGGCCGGCAGCTCGCGGGCCCGGGCTTCGGCGGCCAGGTTGGCGTTGAAGACAGCTGCGGTGACCGGGCTCTCGCCCCGCAGCACCTCGGTGAGGTGCTCGGTCCACAGGCCGGAGCCGGCCCCGATCTCGAGCACCGACTCCGCCGGCAGGACGTGAAACCAATGGCGGGTCGTGATGGCCCGCCAGCGCAGCTTCGTCGGGGAGGTCTGGGGATAGCGCCGCCAGTAGGCCTCGCGGACGCGCTCCATCGCGCAGAGGTTGTCGATCAGCGCCATCGCGAGCGACAAGCCTCCCACATCCCCTCCATCGTGCAGATATGGGCTCCGGGGTCTCCTGACGCTGGTAAGGTCGCCGGATGAGCGGGACGCGCCGGCCTGAGGCGGCGGTCGCCGTCGCGCCCGGCCGAGAGCGGGGCCAGGTGGCCGTCGGTCACCTGCGGGGCCGGGTACCGTCGCTTGTCGTCTGGGGGCTGTGGGCGGGCATGACGGCGATCCTGCTCGCGCACATCGCACGCTACGGCCACGACGTCCCGCTCGCCGAGGATTGGACGCTGCTGCGCCCGCTCGACGGCCGCGAGCCTAACTTCTGGGAGTGGGTGTGGGCGCAGAACAACGAGCACCGGCTGCCGCTGCCCAAGCTCGCCTACCTCGGGCTGTTGAAGGCCGTCCCGGACTTCAGGGTGGGGATGGTCTTCAACGCGCTCGTGCTGTCGGCTCTGTCGGCGGCCCTGATCGTCACGGCACGCCGCGTGCGTGGTGGGCGCACGAGCCTGCTGGACGCGGTCTTCCCGCTCGCGCTCATGCACATCGGTCACTGGTTCCAGTTCATGTGGAGCTGGCAGATCCAGTTCGTCATTTCCGTCGCCGTCGTGCTCGCCATCCTGATCGTGCTCGTCACGCCGCCGCTGCCCCTCGGCGTCGGTACCGCGACCGCCCTGGCGGTCCTGTTCGCGCTACTGCCGTTCACGGGTGCGAGCGGCCTGCCGTTCGTCCCCGCAGTCGCGGCCATCGCGCTCGCCCTCGGGGGACTTGCTGTTCCGGTACTCGGCCGGACCGGCGCCGCCGGCAGACGCGCGACCGCGGTGCTCGCGATCGGCGCAGCCATCAGCGTGGCCGGCTTCGGGCTGTATTTCGTGGGCTACGAGCGCCCGACGTGGATCCCGGACAACCCCGGTGTCGGAGCCTCGCTGGAGACCGCCGGGCGGTTCCTGGGGATGGGCTTCGGGACGCGCTACGGCCTCCTGCCGGCACTGTTCGCCCTGCTCGTGGTGGGATCGGGCATCGTCGTGGCCGCCCGTCGCGCGCTGCGCGGGCCGCGGGACGCGGAGCGGCGCCGCGCCGTGGCGCTGCTCGCCTTCCTGGGGGGCGGCGTCGGGCTCGCGCTGGCCGTCGGCTACGGCCGCGCTGCGCTGGTTCCGGACGTCGGGATGCCGTCGCGCTACAGCCTCTTCGCCGTCCCGCTGCCGATCGCCGCGTGGTTCGCCTGGCAGCATTTCGGCCCGGAGCGCCTGCGCCCCTGGGTGCAGGGGGCGATCCTCGCGGGCTTCCTTGTTGCCCTGCCGTTCAATTGGAAGGATGGCTGGAGCGCGCGCGACTGGTACGTCACCGGCATGACCGCCGTGGAGCGCGACATCGACGCGGGCGTGCCGCGCGACGAGCTGGTCCGCCGGCACGGCAAGTTCCTGCTGCACTGGGACCCGAATCTCCTGGCGGAGGGCATGGACATCCTGCACGAGCGTCGGATCGGGCCCTTCACGCGCCTGCGCGAGCCCGCTCAGCCGTGATGCTCGCACCCGTGCGTACGGGCGCGTAGCGGCCGCGAAGCGCTACATCGAGCACCGCGTGGCCGCAGCAGGAGTTGGACGGCTTAGTCGCACTTGAGAACTCGGCAGGCGAGAATCGGATCATCCCCGTATGGCACGGCGTGACCAGGCAGGAGGTGACCTGGACGTGCTTGGCATTCCGCGCGAGCCAGACGGACTGTCCGGAACCTTGCGGGCGCTGCGGTTCGTGGACTGCGTGGTTCGCGGGCCGGCAGTTCTGATGCTGGGCCCGACCAACTCATTTCGCGTTGCGAGTTCGACGTTGCTCAGTTCTGGCCGCTTGAGGTCGGCCGTGGCTATGTCGGCGGGATCGGGTTGCGGTTCTGCGCGTTTGAGCGATGCTCGTTTCCCGAGATCGGCCGCATATTCCGCCGAGAGCGTCGCGAAGCTACTGGGGCGGGTGGAGGCAAACCGGCACGGACAGTGAAATTCCGCTTCCCTGCACGCGCGCAGATCCGCCCGCGGTCGAGCGCGCCCATGAAGAAACCCCTCGGTAGCAGGGCTTCTTAGGAATGGCGAGGCCCGGAATCGAACCGGGGACACCACGATTTTTAGGAGCGGGCGCAGCGTAGCCAGGCACCGCGCGAGCGTACCGTCACGCTCACTTGGCGGCGATCCGGGCCAGCGGCGTAGCCTCGCGCATGTCGGGCGTAGCGTCGCGCGCTTCCACGGGAGTGACACGCCGGACGGAGAGGAAGTAGGCATCGCCCGAGCGCTTCCGTGGAGAAGGTCCGAGTTGGAGAGCACGGCGGCGGAGACCATCCGCGCGCCGCGCTCTCCTCTCGGTTCAGGCTGTGATGCGGGCTAGCGCGGCTTGCGCGTGTTGAACTCGCGCGGGTGCCGCCGTCACAGGTCCAGGTCGATCCGAGGGAGCTTTTCATGGTCGAAGCCGACCACCACGGGCGCCGACCGTCCGCCGAGCAGGCGGCGAAGCGCCGCACCGCGGGGCGCGCGAACCGACGCCGTGCAGGTACCCGATGAGGGGAAGCAATACCGGTCCGCCGCGTCCTCACTCGTAAGACTCAACCTCGAGACGCGGCCGGCCTCGCCGCGATGCTCGAAGTAGTTGACGTGATCGTGTGGATTGGTGGGGTCGAGGTCGGTGGCCCTGACTGTGATCGCGTATTGCCCCGGCACGGCCAGCCGGCCGGTCGCCGGCACGACGCCCGGTGCCGAGTGTCGATAGCGCGCCGCCCGCGCAAGGCGTCCCGGCAGCCCGGCCCGGCGCAGCGCCCGAGCGAGGACCGGTGAGCTGGTGTCGATCCGGATCGAGGCGTGTGCAAAGTTGTTCGCGAGTGGAGTCGCGCCGACGGCGGTAAGCCCGACCGGCACGCCGACGAATGCGACCACCAGCCGGCCCGCCGGGCGGCCGGCCACCCGAGCGCGCTCGCAGTGCAGACCCCAGATGCCGAGCAGTGGGTCCTTGCCGTAGAACGTCTGGCTCAAGTCCAGTGGCCGCTCGAAGATCGGGCGCAGCGCCGCAGCCGGGCGTGGCACCATCACGACGGTCATGAAGCAACCGCGCAGCCTCACCTCGGCGCGGCCTTGCCCGGCAGGTGCGACTGCGGTGGTGTGGGCGTGGACCCCCAGTGGGCCGACGTGGGCCGCCGCCGGTGCGGCAACGCCCAGGGTTGACACGAGAGTAATCGCGAGGCGTGTGGTCGAACGGCGCATCGTCAGCTCCTTGATCGATCGTGGGGTTTCGCTGCGCGCGAGCGCATTACGAACTCTTTGGTGAGCGCGCCGAAGTCGCCCGGGTGAATGAGGCCCCCTTCGCTGGTGCCGCTTGTCAGAACGCATCAGGAGCCACCCTTCTCGACCTCGCGCCAGAAGGCGTCAACGCGGGCGTTCCAGTCGTCCGGCACCTCCTGGAAGGGCTGGTGTGCCTCCCCTTCTATGACCTCGAAGCGGGCGCCGGGGATCAGCTCAGCGACGGCTCGGCAGAGCTCGGGGCGGCTGGTTGATGTCGGCGCCGCCGGCGAGCACCAGCGTTGGCGCGGCGATCTGCGCCAGCCGCTCGCTTGGTGTCGTGCGTCGAGGAAGGCGTCGAGGAAGCGCTGCAGGTCCTCGGGCGCCTGCTTGTGCGGAAAGGCGAGCACCTCCTCGATGATCTGGTCGACGGTCCCGTCGTTGTGGGCCCGCGGCGTGTAGATGCGCAGGAAGAACCCCTCCAGGAACGCGCGCTCGCTGGGCGCGGCCTCGACCAGCCAACGCACGAACTGGCCCCACCTCCGCAGGTAAGGGTCCGGTGCCGGCCAGGTGCTTTGCAGTACGAGGCTGCGCGACGAGCTCGGGGTGGCGCAGCGCCAGCTCCTGGGCGATGATGCTGCCGCCGGAGAAGCCCGCCACGTGCGCGGACGGGATCTCGAGCGCCGCAGGACACCGGCGGCGTCGTCGGCCATCGCCTCGACCGAGACCGGACCTTCGGGCATCGCGGTTCGTCCCGCGCCGCGGTTGTCGAGGGCGGTCAGCCGGTAGCGGTCGGCGAGCCCGTCGAGCTGGAACTGCCACGACTCGACGGTGTCGCCCAGGCCGCCGATCAGCAGCACATCAGGACCCTGGCCGACCTGCTGCACGTAGATGTCCAGGTCGTTGGCCTCCACGGTCTGGGGCGTGCTCGCGGTGTGGCTTGTGGTGGTCATGGTGTTCCTCGTTTGGTGTTGGTGGTTGGCTGCTGGTGTGGGTGTGTCAGTCAGACACGCCGGCCGCGCCGGCGCGGGCGGGCACGACGAGCGCGCTCGGCCTGCTCGGCCGGCTCCCGCATACGCTCGGCGCCCATCGGGATGTTGAGCTGTGGGCTCATCGCGTCTTCCTTGATGGTTGGGGTTGGTCAGGCGTCGAGGCGGTAAAGGCGAAAGAAGTCGTTGTGCACGTCGAGCACCTCGACCTAACCGAAGCCGGCCTCTGCCGGCCAGCTCGCGGACGGTGTCGGCGCGCATCACGGTGCCCAGCGCCGCCGAGGGCTGCTCGACCATCTGCGTGGGCAGGCAGTGGGTGACGCTCCAGCCGTACATCATCCGCTCGATCTCGTCGCCCGGCGCGGTGAACGCCTCGGCCACGCGCTCGTCGACCACGAGCACGGTGCCGCCGCGGCGAGCGCTCTCGCGGGCCGCGCGCGAGCGCCTCGACCGGCCGGGCGAGGTCGTGCAGCGTCTCGAGGACCAGCACCAGGTCGTAGGGGCCGCCGTCGCGCGCCGCTCGGCGGCGTCGCCGTCGACGAAGCGCGACGCGGCCGTCGAGGCCGGCCTCCGCGGCGTGGCGGCGGCCGTCTCCGATCGAGCGCCGGCGTCGAGCGTCGAGCCCGTCCACGCAGGCCTCGCGGGAAGGCGCGCGCCAGCGCGATCGTCGACCAGCCCTGGCCGCAGCCGACGTCGGCGACCCGGGCGCGCCGGCGCCTCGAGCAGGCGGCCACGCACGTCGGGCATGCGCGGCCAGCCATCCGGTCGGCAGCTCGTGCATGAACGCCGGCCGGTTGATGTGGCCCTGGCCGTGGCGGAAGGCGGGGCCGTAGTCGCGCGTAGGGCACGCCACCGCCGCTGCGGTATGCGGCGGCGACCCCGGCGATCACTCCGCCGATGCCGGCGATCATGTGCGCGAAGGGCGCCACGTGGGCTGCGTCGCCGGCGCTCGACTCAGCACGCGCGCGTGATCGGCCGGGAGCCTGTAGCGCGCGCGTCCGCGGCGCCCGCCTCGAGGTCCTCGACCTCGAGCAGGCCGGCGACCGCCTGCTGCTCGAGCCACTCGAGCGCGTAGCGCTCTTCGATCCCGGCCCGCTTCGGCGAGCTCACCGGCGTTCAGCGCGTCCGTGCTGCCTCGAGGGCGTCGGTAGAGCCCCAGCTCGACGCCTAGGTAGACGGCGTACAGCTCGAGCGCGTCGATCGTGGCGCCGAACAGACGCTCCACGAGCATCTCGCTGCGATCGGTGGAAATGCTGGTCACTGGACGTCTCCTCTGCAGGTCGCTTGACGCCAATGACCATCCCGCGGCAGGCACGATTTCGGTATGCGTGATGCCGCCTACCGCACCACCCAATTTCGGCGTTGTGGGGCGGGGCCTAGTGGGTGGGCGTTAGGACGTGAGTGAGCGCTGATTGGACAGGAGTGCCACCACGCCGGTGCGCGAGCTCAGCCCGAGCTTCGCCAGCACGTTGACACGTGGTCGCTCTACCGTGCGCTCGCTGAGATGCAGCCGGGCGGCGATCTGAGCGTTGGTGAGCCCTTCGCCCACGAGTCCTGCCACCTCGCCCTCCCGGGGTCAACGCGGCCAGGCGGTCGTGGCCCGCTTTCCCTTTCGGTCCGGCGTGAACGCCCGTGGCCGGTCACCGAGGCTGCGCAGCGCGCGCAGCGCCTGGTCGCGATAGCCCCAGGCCTCCCGTCCTCTAACTCGGTCGCGGCTCGGCGCAGCTCGGCACGTGCCTCGTCGCTGTGGCCGCAAGCGGCCAGCGCCTCACCGGCCAGGTGCGACAGCGCCCCGCCCATAAGGGAGCGCAACCACCGTCGGCCTCGCGCGCTCCGGCCAGCGCCACGCGTGCCGCCTCGCGCGGCGTCCTGCGCGAGCAGCACGCCAGCCTCGGTGTGAGCGATGATCGCGCCGAAGACCCCCGTGCGGCGCCCGCCGCCCTCGGCCGGCGCCCGCCGAGCCAGCTCGGCCGCCTCCTCAACCCGCCTCAGTGCGAGCAGCACGCGTACGGAAACGCCGAGCGCCCTGAGCCGGTCGAGCGTCCACAGCCCAGGGTCGACCCAGCCAAAGGTTTCCAGCGCCGCCTCCGCCCCCTGGGGATCGCCGGAGGCCAGCCGCGCATCGGCCAGCTCATATCCCGCCTGGGAATACGGCACGACGCCCACGTAGTCCCAGGCCGCCTGACCGTGGGCGAGCGCCGCGTCGACCCGTCCACGGGCAAGTGCGATCCAGCCCAAGTTCACCGATGCCCAGAACGCGAGGTGCGTGTTGCCGGAGACGAGCGCGCTCTCGAGCGCCTCGTCTCACCTCCCTCCTCGGCAGGCTGACCCATCTCCCAGTCGACCATTGCGCAGCACGCCAGGTAGATAACCGCGTGGAGGCCCTGCCCGGTGCGGCGGGCGATCAGCAGGCCTCGGGCCGCGGCCCTCTCGCGCGGCCGGAAACCCGCCTGTGAAGTAGCGCGCCATGAAGAGCCATAGGAAGACCTGTAGGCGCTCCGCCATCTGCTCGTCGGACAGGTCGTCCACCAGAGCGCCAGCCTCGGCGATCTTGCGGTCCACGGTGGCCAGTGCGGCAGGATCGTCGCGACGCAGGCGGCAATGCGCGGCATCGGAGAGGGTGGCGGCGGCCGCCGCCTCCAGTACCCGGTCGCCGGCGGCGCTCGCCCTCGCACGAGCCTCTTCCGCCAGCGCCTCGGCGGCGTCGTGATCGCCGCAGGCGGCCCGCTCCCGGGCCATGGCGAATGTGAGTGTCGCGGTCAGCCGCGGCGACGCGTCGCCTAGCCCCTCCTGCTCGGCGTGCAGTAGCCGACGCGCCTCCTCGGGGTTGTCCAGCCACAGCGCCTCGAGCTCCGTGAGTGCCTCCAGAACCTTCACTCGCTCGCTCGGCGCGTCAGCGCGGAAGCAGGGCGAGCACCCGTCGCAAGGCATCGCGGGCCTCGAGCCGGACGCCCGGCGGACACGAGCGCTTGCCCCCGCGCGGCCAGCAGTCCCAACCGGCGTTCAACGTGCCGCGCGTCTTCGGGAAGCAGCCGAAGAGCGGCCTCGTACCAGCCGGCCGCCGTAGCCGGGGCGACCGGACCCGCCTCCTCGGCCGCCGCCGCGAGCAGCTCGACGGCGGCCAGATCGCCCGGGCGGGCGGCACGCTCGACGTGGTGCGCGCGCTGCGCCGGCGTCGCCCCGCGCGCCAACAGCGCTTCGGCCGCGCGGGCATGGGCGGCCAGCAGCCAGCCGCCGCCGGCCTCCTCGTAGACGGCGCGGCGCACCAGCGGGTGGCGAAAGCGAAAGCGCCGCGGCTGGCTCGTCGCCCGCACCAGGTCCGTGTTCAAGAGCTCGTCGAGCGAGGCCAGCGCGGGCGCCTCGTCGACGTCGGCCGCCACCGCGGCCAGTTCGGGCTCGAACGGGTCGCCGGCCACCGCCGCGCCCTCCAGCACCCGCCGCGCCGCCGGAGACAACGCTGCCAACTCTCCGCTCAGGGCGGCCTGCACGGCTCGCGGTACGCCGGCCACAGTGGCGCCTCTGCCGTCGGCTTCCGAGGCGGTGGCGCGGGCCAGCTCCTGCAGGTAGAAGGGGTTGCCGCCGCTCTCTCGGTACAGACGCTCGCGCGCCTCCCGTCCGACCCCCGGAACGAGCTGGGCCGCGGCCTCCGGCGGCAACGGGCCCAGCTCGACCAACTCCGCAGTACCGTTCTGCTGCGCGGCGGCGAGCGCGCCCTCCAAGCCCGGCGCCCGCCTGGCGCGCGCGGCCAGCGCCAGCAGCACGCCGCCAGCCGGCGGGCGGTGCAGCAGGAGAGTCAGCACATCGGCCGACGCGGGATCAGCCCAATGCACATCGTCGACGAGCAGCGCCAACGGACGCTTGGCGGCCAGACGCTCCAGCAGCGCCCGCATCGCCCGCGCCACCCGATGGCGCTCACCGAGCGCAGGCACAGGCTCCGCCTCGGCCGGCGAGGCGACCGCCGGCAAGACCGCCGCCAGCTCCACCCGCTGCTCAGCCTCGACCTCTTCCACAGCTCGCGAGAGCTCCTCTCTATCGAGCCGCTCGAGGCTGTCTACCAGCAGCGCAAACGGCAGGTCGCGCTCGAGCTCCGAGGCGCGGCCGGCCAACACCAGAAGCCCGAGTTCCTGCGCCCGACCGCCGAGCTCGCCAAGCAGCCGCGACTTGCCGATCCCGGGCTCACCGAGCAGCCCAACGGCCCGCGCATCCCCCCGCTCTACCGCGACGAGCGCGCGCTCCAGCGCCGCCAACTCCTCCCGGCGACCCACCAGGATGGACGCCCCTTCAACCACGACCGGAGACTAACCCGCCGTCATCCGGGATTCCAACCTACGCCCCGTCTACCGGTGGGGCTCAGCCCTTGTCCGGTACAGCAACCCGCCGCGTTGGCCTCCACCGGCTCGCTTACGCCCCGAGCTGCACCCTGAACTGTCCTCACCGGGGGTGCTGGCAGGGTCACGCTTTCCTGGGAAGCCTCCCAGCCCTTTAGGCGGACGCCCATCAAGGCCGCACGAGAAGCGCGTAGACAATCGGGAGACCATCAGGCCGCCTCAAGAGCATGAGACTGGCCCTGCTTAGCCTCCGGCGTGGCGCGCGCCTCCGGCGAGATGTGGCGTGCGGCGGCGTCGGGCGTGGCTCAGCGGTTGTGGTTGACGATCTCGACGTTGTGCCCGTCGGGGTCTAGTACGAAGGCGCCGTAGTAGCCCGGGTGGTAGACGGCGCGTTCGCCGGGAGCCCCGTGGTCCTCGTAGCCCGCGGCGAGCGCGGCGGCGTGGAACGCGCGCACGGTCGCGTCGTGCTGCGCCGGGAAGGCGACGTGGACGTGCTCCGTGAGCGGCCGCTCGTCGCGGATGAGCGAGAAGCTGTGGGCGGCGCCCGTGAGCTGTACGCGGTCCGGGTCGTCCACGCCCAGCTCCAGCCCGGCGTACGGGGCGATCGTCGTGTAGAACCGCTTGGACGCGGCGGGATCACGGACGCGGATCCAGAGGTGGTCGACCTGGCCGTCGGGGACCGGGTCGTGGCGTTCGGTGTGCACCGCTTCCGCGCTGTTGCCGTCCGGGTCGAGCAGGAACCCGCCGTAGTAGTCGGGCCCGTAGACCGTGCGCCGCCCCGGCGCGCCGTCGTCGCGGTATCCCGCGTCGATCCCGGCCTGCCAGAAGGCGTCCACGGCCTCGCGGGACGGCGCGCGGAAGCCGACGTGCAGCCCGCGGGTCACGGGGTGCTCGCGGTCCGTCAGGCCGATGTCCCAGTCTTGCCACTCGACGAGCTCGGCGTCCGCGTGGGTGGGCTCGATGCCGAGGACGGAGAGCACGGTGCGGTAGAAGCGCTCGGACGCGGAGACGTCCGAGACGGCGATGGCGACGTGGTCGAACACCTCGCCGAGGCTACCTTCGCGCGCATGCTCGATCACGGATCGAGTCATATGGAGGTCCGCGTATCGCATTGCGCGAGCAGAGGCAGCGGAAATGCGCCCGGTGGTACCTCAGGACGAGGGGTGTGCCGGTCGGGATTCTTTGCATCCGGGATCTCGGTGCCGGCACACACTGCTGAAGGACGGAGAGCCCGATGTCAAGCGTAAAGGCGGAACTTCTCGATCACGATCATCATCGGTCGCTCCGGCCCGACGATCTGAAGCCATGCTGATCTACTCGATGAGCGTCTCGGTGGACGGCTTTATCGCCGACCGCGAGGGGGCGTTCGGGTGGGGGGCCCCTGACCGAGGAGCTGTTTCGTTTCCACACCGCGCAGACACGCGAGCTCGGCGGCCATCTGTGCGGCCGCAGGCTTTACGAGACGATGCTGGTGTGGGAGACGGATCCGTCGATGCGCGACACCGAGCTCGAGGCCGCGTTCGCCGACGTCTGGTGCGCGATCCCGAAGGTCGTCTTCAGCCGCACGCTCGACAGCGTCCAGGGCAACGCCCGGCTAGCCGAAGGGTCACTGGCCGACGAGGCCGCTGCGGCGATCCACGCGACCGACAAGGACGTCTCGATCGGCGGCGCCGGCCTGGCCGCGGCGGCGATCGAGCTCGGCCTCGTCGACGAGCTGCGCATGTTCCGCAATCCGGTCGTCGTCGGTGGCGGCACGCCGTTCCTGCCGCCGGTCACTGACGACGTCCCGCTGGAGCTGATCGAGACCAGGACGTTCGGCTCGCGCGTGATCTACGAGCGCTACGGGCGCGCGCGCGATGAGTCGGACTGATACCGCAGTCCGAGCCCCCTAGCGGGGCGGCCACCCGCTTCCGCTCGCACACAGAATGCGAACGCCCGGCGCGCTGCACGATCGCCCGCGAAGTCGCACGCCTGACATTCGCCCTCGGGCGGGGTGTGGCCACTCGTGCCCCGAGCACGAGAAAGCCCCGTCGTAGCGGGGCTTTCTCGGAGTGGCGAGGCCCGGAATCGAACCGGGGACACCACGATTTTCAGTCGTGTGCTCTACCAACTGAGCTACCTCGCCGGGCCCGGGCATGGTAGCCGCGCGTCGGCTCTCGCCACCTCGACGCTGGGTCGGATTTGGGGCGCATATCACCCCAAACTCGGCCCGACCCCTCGTCTGCCCCCCACGGTGGCGCCCGTCCGGCCGGGCGGATGGACCGGCGGAGCACAGTCGCCTCTCCCTATCGTTACCCGCGTGTCCGAGCTGACCGACCTCGAGCGCGTCGGCGGGATCCCCGATCCGATCTGGAAGCGGATCGCCGCCCGACCCGAGCGCGCCCCTGAGTACATCGCCCTTGCCGCCGCGGATCGGTTCGCCGGACCGGCCGAGCGCTGGGTACAGGTGGCGGGCGTCGGACACACGCCGCACTCGCTTGCGAAGGAGGCCTACAAGAAGAACGTCCGCCTGTCGCGCATGGAGGGGCTGGCGCTCGGCGTTGGCGGAGTGACCACAAGCGCCGCGAACCTGGCGGGCCTCGCTTGGATCCAGGCTCGAATGGTCTTCTACATCGCGGCGGCCTACGGCTACGACCCGCGTCATCCGATGCGCCCGGCCGAGCTGTTGGCGCTGTGGGAGATCTACGACACGCCGGCCGAGGCGCGCGCGTCGCTCGACGGCATCGGCAAGACGATGGCCCAGGCCTTGGTGGAGGCGCAGATCACGAAGGGCGGGCATCACGGCTTCAGCACCAAGCTCATGAAGTACGCCGCCAAGCGCATGGCCCAGCGCGGCGCGGGGCGCCTCATTCCGTTCATCGGCGCTCCCATCAGCTCGATCCAGAACGGCGGGTCAACCAAGCAGCTCGGCCGCAAGGCCCTGGCCTACTACGGCGGTAGCCCGGCGCTACCCGAGCCGGAGCCCGTTCAGGCGGGGCAGTAGCGTCCGCTCAGGCCCGCCCGTACACCGGGATGCCGGCGCCGCTCGTCACCGCCGAGTCATCGGACACCAGGAACCGGATCACGCGGGCGATCTCGACGGGCGCCACCCACTTCGACGCATCGGCGTCTGGCATCGCGGCGCGGTTCGCCGGCGTGTCGATCACGCTCGGCAGCACCGCGTTCGAGCGCACGCCGGCGCCGACGTACTCAGTATGGAGTGCCTCGACGAACGCCAGCACCGCGGCCTTCGCCGTCACGTAACCGGCTGCACCGGGGAAGGGCCTCAGCGCCGGGCGCGCCGACACGCACACGAACGCGCCGCCCCCGCGCGCGGCCAGCCGCGGCATCGCCGCCCGCGCGAGGTTGAACGCGGGCACGAGATTGAGCCGGAGCATCCGCTCGAACTCCCCCAGCGCGACGTCCTCGACCTTCGGCCCCGATGCGAAGCCCCCGACGAGGTTGACGACGGCTTGGAGCTCGTCGACCCCGTCGACGGCGGCGGCCGAGGCGTCGGGATCGAGCAGATCGACCTCCACGAATGTGGCCCCCTCGGCAGCCTCTCCCTGCCGGTCGGCGACGGTCACCGAGTACCCGGAGCTGAGCAGCTCCTGCACCACCGCGGTGCCGAGCGCACCGGTTCCGCCGGCCACGAGGACGCCCACGTCAGGGACCCTATCCCGTCCGCGACTCTGTCTACCGTCGTGTCCTCCGTGGACCAGCCAACTCTCACCGCCACCAAGACCTTCGTGCGCGATCTCGCGGACGGAAACGCGGTCGACTCGGTGTTCGAGGTGCGGGAGCTCGCTCGCCGCCAGAAGCGCAACGGCGAGCCCTTCCTCAAGCTCCAGCTTGGTGACGCGAGCGGCGCCGTCGAGGCCGTCGCGTGGGACTCCGTCGAGGAGATCGCGGCCGCCTGCCGCCCCGGGACGGTCGTGAGGATCAGCGGCCGATACGCGAGCGACGCCCGCTACGGCGCCGCGATCACCATCCGGGCTGCGTGCGAGGCCGTGGCGGGCGAGTACGACCCGGACGACCTGCTTGAGGGGCCCGCCGTTCCGGTCGCCCAGATGACCGTCGCGCTCGACGAGCTGATCGCGACCGTCCAGGAGCCCCATCTCGCCGAGCTGCTGTCACGGCTGATCGGGCGGGAGTGCGAGTCCGGTGCCCGCTGGCGAGCCGCACCGGCAGCGAAGGTCTACCACCAGGCCTACAGACATGGACTGCTGGAGCACTCGCTGTCGGTGGCTCAGGGGGTGAGTGCGCTGGCCGCGACGTTCCCCGGCATCGACCGGGACGTTGCGGTGACCGGCGCGCTGCTGCACGACATCGGCAAGATCGAGGCCTACTCGCAGACGGGCGGTTCGATCGAGCTGTCGGACGCCGGCAAGCTGCAGGGCGAGATTCCGCTCGGCTACTACCGCGTTCGGCGCGAGATCGAAGCGATCGAGGGCTTCCCGCCCGACACCGCCCAGGCGGTGCTGCACATCGTGCTGAGCCACCACGGCAAGCTCGAGCACGGCAGCCCGGTCACGCCGTGCACGCGCGAGGCCACGCTCGTGCACATGATCGACAACCTCGGCGGCACCCTCGGGAGCTTCGACAGGCTCGAGAAGCGCCTCGCCGACGGCGAGAGCTGGTCCGGATTCGACCGTGCCCTGTCCGGCTCGGCCTACTTCAGCCCGCGCCCGGCGCGGGACGAGGTCTCCGAAGCCGCCTGACGCCAGCCGACCGTAGCGTCAGCCGGCGAGCTTGTCGTACGCGTCCTTGCCGACGAACTTGGTCAGCTTGACCTTGTCCCCGTCGACCGTCGTCTCCGCCTGGAAGGCGTAGCGGGTCTGCTTACCCTTGGACGTCTCGCGCTCGTAGGTCTTCCCCTGCACCTCGCTCTCGTCCACCTGCACCTTCTTGCGGTGCTTGACGCTGTAGAACTCGATGGCCACGGACAATCCTCCTCGGTGGAAACCGGACGCTCGAAGGCTAGGAGACGCGCGGGACGTAACCGCAAATAGCGGGTCCGGACCGCCCGCTACCCCCCTCCACGGACGATAACCCCGCGTATCCTGGGCGGCCGATGGCCAAGGACACCGAAAAGCTGATCCGCCAGCTCTCCCTGATCTCGTTCCTGATGGGAGAGCGCCGTCCGGTGTCCGCGCTCGAGATCCGCCAGGACGTGGAGGGCTACGCGCAGATGACGAGCGACGAGGCCTTCAACCGTCGCTTCTACGCCGACCGCGCGGAGCTGTCGTCGCTCGGCATCGACCTGAAGGTGGAGAAGCAGAGCGAGGGATCGTTCGAGGCAGAGACTTACACGCTCCCCCCGAGAACTTCTACCTCCCCGCGATCAAGTTCTCGGACTCGGAGCTGAGTGCGCTGCGCACCGCCCTCGCCCTGCTCGACGGCGAGTTCGCCTACGCCGAGCCGCTGCGGCTGGCCCTGCAGCAGCTCTCCTGGGGCAAGCCCTCGCCTCTGTCGGCGCCCGAGCACCAGTCCGTCCGCCTGGCGATGACGGCCAGCTCCGGCGGACGCGAGCTCTCGCAGCGGCTGTCGAAAGTCGAGACGGCGATCTTCAGGCGCAAGACGATCGTCTTCGATTACTACACCCTGGGCCGCGACGCCCGCGAGAAGCGCAAGGTGGATCCCTACCACCTGCTCTTCCGGGGCAACCAGTTCTACCTCGTCGGTTACTCGCACGAGCGCAAGGACGTGCGGGTGTTCAAGCTCTCGCGCATCCGCGGAAAGGTGGGCTACAGCTCCAAGGCCGAGCATGACTTCCAGCGACCGGAGGACTTCGATCCGCGCGAGTACGCCACCCGCACCGACTGGCAGTTCGGCGACGAGCAGGGCGTGGCGCGGATCTGGCTGTCCGACCGCGTCGAGTGGCTCGTGCGCCGCCACCTCGGTCCCGACGCCGGCACCGTCGAGCCCGCCGACGACGGCGTGATCTTCGAGACGCCTTACGGCACGTCGCGTGAGCTCGTGTCGTGGGTGCTCGGACTCGGCAACCGGGCGCGCATCCTCGAGCCGCCCGAGCTCGTCGAGGAGGCGGACGAGCGGATCCGGCTGGTGGTCGAGCGCCACGAGGAGCCGATCGAGCTGGCCGCGCCCGTGAAGCGCCGGCCCAAGGAGGAGCCCGAGGCCGACGCGAAGCGCGAGAGCACGATCCGGCCCGAGCGCTTCGCTCGCCTCGTCACGCTCGCCGGGATCCTGATCGACACCGCGCGCCGTGGGAGCAAGCTCGAGCTCGCCGAGCTGTGCGAGACGCTCCAGATGTCCGAGCAGGAGCTGCGCCAAGACATCGACGTGCTCAACGTCGTGAACTTCGGCGGCGGCAGCTACGTGCTGTACGCCGAGGTCCAGGGCGACCAGATCGAGGTCGACCCCGAGCCATACGGCGACAACTTCGCCCGTCCCGCGCGGCTGCTGCCGCTCGAGGCCAAGGCGCTCGCAGCGGCGATCGACCTCGTGGGCGAGCACCTGCCGGAGGGGTCGCTGACCTCGGCGCGCGAGAAGATCGTCGATGCCCTCGGCCACGACCCCGCCACCGACGGCCTTCAGATCACGACCGCGAAGGGCGACGACTCCGACATCGCGCGGGTCGTCAGCGGCGCGATCGCGGAGCGGCGGCTGCTCGAGATCGAGCACTACAAGCAGGACGAGGACGAGTTCACCTCGCGCACGATCGAGCCCTACCAGCTCATCAACGGCATGGAGGGCTGGTACGTGCACTCCTTCGACCCGTCCAAGGACGAGACGCGCTCCTTCCGTCTCGACCGGATCCGCTCCGCGACCGCGCTCGACGAGACCTACGAGCCCCGGGAGGGCGTGGAGCCCGAGATGGGAGGGTGGCCGACCACGGGCGAGGTCACGACCTCGGAGATCGCCAGGGTCTGGTTCTCGCCCGAGCGCGCGCGCTGGGCGAAGGAGGTCCGCAGAGTGGTCCAGGAGCTGAACGACGGCGCGGTGATCGCCGAGATGTCCTTCGGCGGACATGACTACCTCTCGTCGGAGATCCTCAAGGAAGCCGGTGACGCCGCCGTGCTCGAGCCCGAGGACGCCCGCGAGGCCGTCCTCGCGGCGGCCGAGGCCCTGGCGGGCACTGTCCGCCGCTGACGCCCGCCGGCGCCTTTGCCGGTACCGTGGCGCGCTGAATGGCCTCGCGGCGCGACCTGATCAAGATGACCGGGGAGGAGCTGGACGCCTTCCTCGACGAGCAGCGCATCGTGCAGGTGGCGACCCTTGGGCCCGCCGGGCGGCCCCACTTGGTACCGCTGTGGTACGTCGTGGAGGACGGACCCACCCTGCGCGGATGGACCTACGCGAAGTCTCAGAAGGCGAAGAACCTGGATCGCGACCCGCATGCCACCGTCGGAATCGACACCGGAGTGGAGTACTCCGAGCTCCGGGGCGTGATGATGGAGTGCGACGTGGAGGTCGAGCGCGACGAGCGACCGCGTTGCGGAGTACGGCTTGGCGCTCTTCGAGCGTTACGGGCCGGAAGGCGAGCTCGCCCCCGCGGTGCGCGAGATGGTCATGAGTCAGGCAACCAAGCGGGTGGGTCTGGTGTTCAAGCCCACGCGCATCGTCACGTGGGACCACCGCAAGCTGGGAGGCACCTATTAAGGGACTGATCCTGTCCGGGGGCAAAGGCACACGCCTGCGCCCGATCACCCACACGAGCGCCAAGCAGCTCGTGCCAGTGGCGAACAAGCCCGTGCTCTTCTACGGGATCGAGGCGATGGCCCAGGCGGGGATCGAGGAGATCGGGATCATCATCGCCCCCGAGACCGGTGACGAGATCCGTGCCACCGCCAAGGACGGCTCGGACTTCGGGGTCAAGATCACCTACATCGAGCAGGACGAGCCGCTCGGGCTGGCCCACGCCGTGCTGACCGCCGAGGAGTTCCTCGGCGATTCGCCGTTCGTGATGTATCTGGGAGACAACCTGCTGCGAAACGGGATCACGGAGCTGGTCGGCACCTTCCGCTCGGAATCGCCCGACGCGCTGATCCTGCTCACCCCCGTGCCCGATCCCGAGCACTACGGCGTGGCCGAGCTGAACGGATGGCCGCGTCTCGCGCCTCGTGGAGAAGCCGCCCGAACCCAAGACCGACCTGGCGCTCGTGGGCGTCTACATGTTCACGCCGGCCATCTTCGAGGCGGCGCGCGCGATCGAGCCCTCCGCCCGCGGCGAGCTCGAGATCACCGACGCGATCCAGTCGCTCGTGGACGGCGGCAGCCGGGTCGATCCGCACCTCGTCCACGGCTGGTGGAAGGACACCGGACAGGTCCAGGACATGCTCGAGGCCAACCGGCTGATCCTCGACGACCTGGAGGAGAGCGTGGAGGGCGACCTGATCGACTCGCGCGTGGAGGGGCGCGTCGCGATCCACCCGAAGGCCCGGCTCGAGCGTTCCACCGTGCGGGGCCCGGCGGTGATCGGGGCGGGTGCCAACATCTGCGACGCCTATATCGGCCCCTACACGGCGATCGGCGACGAGGTGACGATCGACCGCGCGGAGTTGGAGCACTCGATCGTCCTCGCCGGCTCCACCATCCGCGACCTCGAGTACCGGATCGAGGCGAGCTTGATCGGCCGCAACGTGAAGATCGGCCGCGGCCCGTCGTTGCCCAAGGCCTACCGCTTCGTCGTGGGCGACAACTCCGAGATCTCGATCCTCTAGATCACTCGTCCTCGGTCACCGTGGCCGAGACAAAGCGCGCCCGGGCGCCGGTGACACCGCCCGCCGTGAGGGCGACGCGTGCCGACTCCTCGATCGGACCGCGCATGGAGGGACCCACGCGCTGCCAGACCAGCCCGTCCGCCGACAGCTCGAAGCGGAAGCGGTTGCCGCGCGCGACCATCCGCAGGTGCAGGAGCGGCACCTGGGGAACGGGCGCGGAGGCGCGCCGGCGGAAAGCTCCGAAGCGGCGCTCCCAGATCACCGCCCGCCCGGCGCCCGCCGAGATGCCGATCGCCTCGAAGCCGCTCCGGTAGCTCGCGACCCCTCCCTGCGACCCACGCTCCAGCGCGCCCCGGTCGAGCACGACCTCGGCGGTGTAGCGCTCGCTGCCCACGCGGCGCCCGAGCACTGCGCCGTTGAGCTTGGATCGGGCTCCGCGAGGGGCGGTCAGGCTGAGTCCGTCGCCGGTCGAGATTCGTGGCGACGGGCGCATCCTCCACTCCCACTCCGGCGCCAGCGGACCCGCGAAGACGTCGGTGATGGACGTTGGCGCCGCGCCGGGCGGTCCCGCGGTGATGCGGCGGCCCGGCCCGATCTTGGGCCAGCCGTCGGCGCCGACCGTGAACGGAGCCGCGAGGATCTGGCGGCCGGCTATCCGGCCCTCCCCCGCACGGTAGGCGTGAAACAGCGCGGCCAGTCCCCCGGCCCCGTCGTCGGCGAGTGTCACGTGGCCGGGGCAACGCCAGCCGCCCCCGCTGCGCAGGATCGGATTCCCGGGGTGCTTTCGCCACCGGCCCAGCAGCGTCCGCGCGCGCGCCACTCCGACCGCGTACGCGCACGAGCGGGTACAGCAGGAGTTGGCCGAGTAGAGGAGGTAGAACCAGCCGCCGGACCGCACGACGTGTGGCGCCTCGACCACGTGCTTCTCCCATCGCCTGTCGTTTCGGATCAGCTCGCGCACGCGTCCGAACAGCCGCCTCCCATCCTCGCGGAGGCGCTGCGCGAGGATTGGGGTCGGGCGCTTGAACTCGTTTCCGTCCTGCTTCCAGAGCAGGTACAGGCGGCCGCGCTCGTCGCGCACCGGATAGGGGTCGATCGAGCCATCGCGGCCGCAGCGCAGCGGTCGCCCCGCGTCCCGCCACGGGCCCTCGGGAGCGGGCGCGGTGGCCACGCCGAGGCACAGCCAGGAGCCCTTCTTGCGCGGGAGGGCACTGTAGAACACCGCGTAGCCGCGACCGAAACGGGTGATCTCGGGCGCCCAGAAGTCGCTCCGCGCCCAGCGCGGCGGGCGGCGGAACACCGATCCCGCGACTCGCCACTGGCCGAGGTCCGGCGAGCGCAGCACACGGAACATCGGCGCCCAGTCGTTCGCGGTGCTCACGGCCACGTAGTCGTCATCCGTCCGGATCACGGAAGGGTCGGGCCAGTCGCCCGCCAGCACGGGGGCCGGGAGGAGGAGGACGGCACCGGTGGCGGCCCGCGCGAGTCGTTCCCGCAACACCCGCTTCACTCTAGGGGCCTCCGCCGGACGCACGGGTGCGACGCGGACCAGGGCCGAATCCTGATAGTCCTTGATGGGTGAAGCTGCTCGTCTTCGGAGCGGCGGGCATGCTCGGGCAGGACGTCCTGCGCGCCGCCGCGCTGGCCAAGCACGAAGTGAAGGGACTCGACCGGGCCGCGGCGGACGTGACCGATCCCGACGCCGTGGCGCGCGCGGTCGACGCCGAGCGCCCCGATGCGGTCCTCAACTGCGCGGCGTACACGAATGTCGACGGCGCCGAAGACGAACCCGAGGCCGCCATGCGCGGCAACTCCGAGGGCGCGCACAACGTCGCCGCCGCGGCCGCCGCGGTGGACGCGGCCGTCGTGTACCCGTCCTCGGACTACGTCTTCGACGGCACCAAGGAGACTCCGTACGTCGAGTCCGACGAGACCGGACCGATCTCGAGCTACGGCCGCTCCAAGCTCGCGGGCGAGGTCGAGACCGCCGCCGCAAACCCGCGGCACTTCGTCGCGCGGACCTCCTGGCTGTTCGGCACCGCGGGCAAGAACTTCGTCGAGACGATGCTGGGGCTGGCCGAGCGGATGCCCGAGGTCTCGGTCGTCCGCGACCAGACCGGCTGCCCCACGTGGACCGGACACCTGGCCGAGGGGATGGTCCAACTGGCCTCAACCGATGCCTACGGGGTGCACCATATGGCGGCCCAAGGACAGTGCACCTGGTACGACTTCGCGATGGCCATCTTCGAGGACGCCGGCGTGGACTGCCGCGTCAAGCCCACGACCAGTGCCGAGTTCGCGCGGCCCGCGCCCCGTCCGGCCTTCTCCGTGCTAGGCACCGAGCGCAGCGACCCGATCCGTCTGCCTGACTGGCGCGCCGGTCTGCGCGCCTACCTGGAGGAGCGCTCGTGAAGCTGCTCGTGACCGGCGGAGCCGGCTTCATCGGCTCGACCTATGTGCGCGTCGCTCAGGAGGAGCACGACGTGGTGGTGCTCGACAAGCTCACCTATGCGGGCCGGCGCGAGAACATTCCCGACGGCGTGCCGCTCGTCGAAGGCGCGATCGAGGATCCGGACGCCGTGCGGGAGGCGATGGAGGGCTGCGACGCCGTGGTCAACTTCGCTGCCGAGTCGCACGTTGATCGCTCGATCGTGGGCCAGGACCCCTTCGCCGTGGCGCACGTGATCGGCACCGGCGTGCTGCTCGACGCCGCGCGCGAGCTCGGAGTGGGGCGCTACCTGCAGGTGTCGACCGACGAGGTTTACGGCTCGATCGACTCCGGCAGCTTCACCGAGACCTCGCCACTCGACCCGTCGTCCCCGTACAGCGCGACCAAGGCCGGCGGCGACCTGCTCGTTTCCGCCCACGCCCACACGCACGGGATCGAGGCCGTGATCTGCCGCGGGTCGAACAACTACGGGCCACGCCAGTACCCAGAGAAGCTGATCCCGCTGTGCGTCCTGAACGCGCTGCACGGCGACCCGCTCCCCGTATACGGGGACGGCCGCCAGGTGCGCAACTGGCTCTACGTCGAGGACTTCGCCCGCGCGATCCATCTCGTGCTCCAGCGCGGCGACCCGGGCCAGGCCTACAACGTCGGCGGCCCCGACGAGTGCGAGAACATCGAGGTCGTCCAGCGGATCCTGGAGCTGACCGGCCACGACGAGTCGCTGATCGAGTACGTGACCGACCGCCCTGGCCACGACCGCCGCTACTCACTCGCGTCGGACAAGGTACGCGCGCTCGGGTGGGAGGCCCAGACGCACTTCGCCGAAGGGCTGCAGCGCACCGTGGCGTGGTATCGCGACAACGAGCCGTGGTGGGGGCCGATCCGCTCGGGCGAGTACCGCGAGTACTACGAGCGCCAGTACGGGCGCGCGCTGGGGTAAGGAGGCGCAGCCCGCACATCGGCGCGTAGCGAGTGCGCCGAATTACCTGGTCCGTTCGCCCCGGAAGGTGGAGGCTCGCCCGTGCCAATACCTACCAGGGAGGCCCAGATGGCGACACAGCAGATCGACCAGGAGAAGCTCGAGGCGTTCGTCGAGCGGATCGTGCTCGACGTCGGCACCGCGATGCGGGGCGGGCTCGTCTACATCGGGGACCGGCTCGGGATCTACAAGGCGATGGCCGACGCTGGCCCGGTGACCGTCGAGCAGCTAGCCGAGCGCACGGGCCTGAACGAGCGCTACCTGCGCGAGTGGCTCGGCTCGATGACCACGGCCGAGTACGTGGAGCACGACTCCGAGGACGACACCTACCTGCTCCCCGCCGAGCACGCGCTGCCGCTGGCCGACGAGGAGTTCCCCCACTTCACGGGCGGCTTCCTCCAGATGATCGTCCCCACCGTGACGGTTGCGCCCAAGGTCGCCGAGGCGTTCAAGAACGGCGGTGGCGTGACCCAGGACGAGTACCTGCCGGACATGTACGAGGCGATCGAGCGCGGCACCGCGCCCTGGTACAAGCACAACCTCGTGCCCACCTGGATTCCGGCGCTGCCGGACGCCCAGCGCAAGCTCGAAGACGGCGGAACGGTGTGTGACGTGGGCTGCGGCGGAGGGCTGGCCGCGATCACGATCGCCCAGGCCTTCTCGCGGGCGCAGGTGGTGGGCTACGACATCCACCCCGGCTCGATCGAGCGCGCCCGGCGAAACGCAGAGCAGGCGGGTGTGGCGGACCGGGTGACGTTCGAGGTCGGCGGAGAGGACAGCCTCCCCAAAGGGCAGTTCGACCTCGTGACCACGTTCGACGTCGTGCACGACTCCATCGACCCGGTGGGGCTGATAACCGCGATCCGCGAGTCGCTCACAGACGGCGGCACCTTCCTGATGCTCGAGATGAACGCGTCGGGTGACGTCGACGAGAACGCCAACCCGCTCGGCAAGCTGCTCTACAACGTCTCGACCCTGTACTGCATGACGACGTCGTTGGCGCACGACGGGGCGGGGATCGGCGCATGTATGGGCCAGCACAAGGCGGAGGAACTGGCGGAGCAGGCCGGGTACGGTCAATTCCGCAAGCTGCCCATCGAGGACCCGTTCTCGGTCCTATACGAGCTCAAGGCGTAAGGAGGAGAGATGACCGCTGTCACACGAGATCAGGCGCCGGTCGCGATCGAAGGCGACGGGGTGGAGCTGCGAATGAAGGAGATCGGCGGTGGGATGACCACCGCCTTCGTCCGTGTGCCCAAGGGCGCCGACTTCGCGCCCGCGCTGGTGGGCCTACCGGACGATCTCTGCCAGTGCCCCCACTGGGGCTACCTGCTCAAGGGCAGGGTGAAGATGCGCACCAAGGACGGCGACGAGGTATACGAGGCCGGCCAGTCGTTCTATTGGCCGCCAGGGCATGCGCCGGAGGCGCTCGAGGACTCCGAGTACGTCGATTTCTCGCCCACGGACGAGTTCAACGAAGTGATCGACCACATCAGGTCCCAGGGCTGATGCACCCAGGGCTACATCGCGCGCCGGCGCAGCGCCTCGAGGTCAAGCACCGTCACGCGCCGGCGACCGGTCTCGACCCAGCCGAGGTCACGCAGCATGTGCAGCGCCTTGCCCACGGCCTCGCGGGACGAGCCCGTCCAACCAGCCAATTCGTCCTGCGAGAGGGGGAGGGTGATCTCCACGCCCTCCCCCGCCGGCACGCCGTGCTCGGCGCTCAGCTCCGCAAGCCGCGCCGCCACCCTGCCGACCGTGTCATAGGCGGCGAACTCGACCCGCTTGCGGTCCGCGTCGCGCAGGCGCGCGGAGAGCATCTCGAACAGCAGCAGCGCGACCCGCGGGTGGCCCTCCAGGTACGAGCGAAACGCGGCCGCGGGCACGAACGACGCCGTCACGTCCTCGAGTGCCGAGACCGCCGCCGAGCGGGGCCGACCGTCAACCGCAGCGAGCTCCCCGAGGACGTCCCCGGGCTGGCGGAAGGCGAATACAACCTCCTTGCCGTCCCGGGTCAGCGAGTAGACCTTGACCCGCCCTTCGAGGAGCACGACCACGCTGTCGGAATCGTCGTGCTCGTGGAAGAGGACGGTCCCGCGCGGGAAGCTGCGGACGGCGCCGCTCGCCAGCAGCGCTTCTCGCTCACCATCTTGCAGCACGCCGAGGAAGCCGCGGCTCTCGGCCTGGGTTAGTGTCGTAGAGAGGGAGGCAGGCATGAGCGACAAGCGAGCGCTGTTCATATCCTCACCGATCGGGCTCGGGCACGCTCAGCGTGACGTCGCGATCGCGCGCGAGCTGCGCAAGCTCGTGGACGGGATCCAGATCGACTGGCTGGCCCAGGACCCGGTCACGCGCGTGCTCGAGGGTGAGGGCGAGCACATCCACCCGGCCAGCGAGCACCTGGCCAGCGAGTCCGGCCACTTCGAGTCCGAGTCCGCCGAGCACGACCTGCACTGCTTCCACGCGTGGCGGCGGATGGACGAGATCCTGATCGCCAACTTCATGCTCTTCCACGACGTGGTGACCGAGGACTCCTACGACCTGTGGGTGGCCGACGAGGGCTGGGAGATCGACTACTACCTGCACGAGAACCCGAACCTCAAGACGGCCGACTACGTGTGGCTGACCGATTTCGTCGGGCTGCCTGCCGATGGACGACGCCGACGACTACGAGCGCTACCTGGCGCGGGACTACAACGAGCAGATGATCGAGCACATCGCCGAGCACCCGACGTTGCGCGACCGCTCGCTGTTCGTTGGTAACCCAGAGGACATCGTGCCGGCGCCCCTGGGCGAGAAGCTGCCGATGATCGCCGACTGGACGAAGGAGAACTTCGACTTCTCCGGGCTACATCACGGGCTTCGACCCGGCCCAGTTCGCGGACACGCGAGGCGCTGCGGGCCGAGCTCGGCTACGACCCGGAGGAGAAGGTCTGCATCGTCTCCGTCGGCGGCTCGGGGGTCGGCGAGAGCCTGCTGCGGCGGGTGATCGACGCCTACCCGCTGGCGAAGGAGAAGGTGCCCGAGCTGCGGATGATCGTGGTCGCCGGTCCGCGGATCGACCCGGCGTCCCTGCCGTCGCCCGACGGGCTGGAAATACGACCGTACGTGCACAACCTCTACCGCCACCTCGCCGCGTGCGACCTCGCGGTCGTCCAGGGCGGGCTTACCACCGGGATGGAGCTGACGGCCAACCGGCGGCCGTTCATCTACTTCCCGCTCGAGCACCACTTCGAGCAGCGCATCCACGTGGCCGAGCGGCTGGACCGCTACCGCGCCGGGCGTCGTATGGAGTTCCGCGACTCGCCGCCCGAGCTGATCGCCGACGCGATCGCGGAGGAGATCGGCCGCGAGGTCGACTACCTGCCGGTCGAGACCGACGGCGCGCGAAAGGCGGCCGAGCGGATCGCGGAGATGCTGTGAACGTGGCCGTCACAGCGCCGCCGATCCCGGAGCAAAGCCGGGCGCGCTACCCCGACGACGAGGGCTACGTCGAGCGCGACGGTGTGCGCGTGTTCTGGGAGCGCTACGGGGACGGCGAGCCGACCTTCCTGCTGCTGCCCACTTGGTCGATCATCCACTCGCGTCACTGGAAGGCGCAGATCCACTACCTCGCGCGCCATGCGCGCGTCGTGACGTTCGACGGGCGCGGCAACGGCCGCTCCGACCGCCCGCGCGGCGTCGAGGCCTACCTGCCGGCGGAGTTCGCCGACGACGCCCTGGCGGTCATGGACGCCACAGGCACCGATCACGCGATCCTCGTTGGCCTCTCGGCCGGAGCCCAGTGGGGCTCCCTGCTGGCGGCAGAGCATTCCGAACGGGTTGCCGGGATCGTCTTCATCGGGCCCGCGGTGTGGCTCGGCGAGCCGCACCCCGAGCGCGCGCAGCACTCGTTCACCGAACCGCTCGACACCGACGAGGGGTGGGCGAAGGAGAACGTCCACTACTGGATGCGCGACTACCGCGGCTACCTCGAGTTCTTCTTCAGTCGCATGTTCACCGAGCGCCATTCCACGAAGCAGATCGAAGACTGCATCGGCTGGGCGCTGGAGACGGATCCCGAGAGGCTGGCCGACTCCAGGTTGGCGCTCGTGCAGGGCGATCCGGTGCAGTGGCGCGGGGTATACGAGCGGATCCATTGCCCCGTGATGGTCATCCATGGCGACGCGGACGCCATCAGGCCGCACGCCACCGGCGCCGCTTTGGCCGAGCTCACGGGCGGCCGTCTCGTGACTATGGAGGGCGTGGGACACAACCCCCACGGCCGCAAGCCCGTGCGGGTCAACCTGCTGTTGCGCGACTTCGCCGAAGAGGCGGCCGCGCGGTGAGCCTTCGGGCGCCCGATCGCCTCCCGGACTGGGTGCTGGAGGCCCCCAGGCCCGTGCGCGCCCGCTACCCGGACAGCGAGGGCTACGTAGAGGACGAGGCCGGCGTGCGCGTGTACTACGAGGTCCACGGCGACTCGCCGGACGTCGTGTGCCTCCTGCAGCCGTGGGCGATCGGACACTCGCGCGCATGGCGTTCCGTGATGCCCTACCTGGCGCGCCACTTTCGCGTGATAACCATCGACCCGCGCGGCAACGGGCGCTCGGATCGGCCGCAGCATCTGGCCGCCTACTCGCGCGCGGCGCACGTGGCGGACACGATCGCCGTGCTCGACGCCGCGGGAACCGACAGCGCGATGATCGTGGGGGTCAGCCCCCGCGGGGCGCTGGCGCTGGCCCTCGCCACCGAGCACCCTGAACGGGTTCGGGCCGCGGTATTCATCACCCCGCAGATCTGGATCGAGAAGGGGTTCGCGCAGCCGTTCACGTCGGGCGAGCACGAGCGCTACGAGGGGATGACCAAGTTCAATCCGGCCTATTGGAGGCAGGACTACCGCGGCTTCGTCGAGTGGTTCGCGCGCTGGACAGCCCCTCACCCGCACTCGACGCGTCAGATCGAGGTGATGGTCGAGGACGCCCTCGATACCGACGCCGAGACCCTGATCCTCGCGACGGTCGGCTTCGACATGTACAAGCAAGAGGAGGCACTGGAGCTGGCGCGAAGCATCGAGTGCCCTGTGCTGGTGACCCAGAATGGCGGCCCGGCGATGTACCCGAAGCATACGAGCGGCCCGCTGGCCGAGGCCACCGGCGGGCGACTCCACGTCTTCGACGGGCTCGGCCCGCTCGTCACCTCGCGCTGGCCGGTGGCGATGAACCTCGTGCTACGCGAGTTCCTGGAGTCCGTTCGAGCACGCGATACGGTCGACAGCAGGGCGGTCGCTTGAAGGAGCCGACGCGGGCCCGCTACCCCGACGAGTCCGGCCACGTCGAGCGCGACGGCGTGCGCGTGTACTGGGAGCGCTACGGCGAGGGATCGCCCACCCTCCTACTCATGCCGCCCTGGAGCATCGTCCACTCGCGCTGCTGGAAGGCCCAGATCCCGTACTTCGCGCGTCACTTCCGTGTGGTCACCTTCGACCCGCGCGGCAACGGCAGGTCGGACCGTCCGCGCGGCGCCGGGGCCTACTCGTGGCGCGAGTTCACGGCCGACTCGCTGGCGGTGCTCGACGCGACCGGCACTGAGCAGGCCGTGCTGGTCGGTGGCTCCCGCGGCGCAAACTGGGAGCTCGGGCTCGCCGCGCAGCACCCCGAGCGCGTGCTCGGGGCGGTGTTCGCGGCGATTTCCTTGCCTCTCTCGCCCTGGCCGCCGTGGGAGGACTCCGCCCGCTTCCTCGAGGAAACGAGCCCCTTCCGCCGGGTGCTACTCACGCTTTCGAGCGCCGCCCGTTGTACGCCGCTGCTGGCGCGCTCACACGCGATGCGGCTGTTCTCCCGCCGTGTTCGCTTCTTCGAGGGCGCTAAGAAGTTCAACCTGGGCTACTGGCGGGAGGACTTCCAGGGCTTCCTCGAATGGTTCTTCGGGACGATCGAGGCGGTCGAGCCGCACTCGACGAGACTCCTCGAGTCGCTCGTCGAGTACGGGCTGGAGACCGATCCGGAGATCCTTGCCGCAACCTACCGCGCGGAGGTGCTGTCGCGGCAGGAGATCGAGGAGATGAGCGCAGCCGTGCGCTGCCCGGTGCTGGTCATCCATGGCAGCGAGGACATCACGTGCCCGATCGAATGGGGCGAGGAGCTGGCGCGGCTTACGCGAACGGAGCTGGTGCGCGTCGAGGGTGCCGATCATCTGTTTTGGGGCCGCCGGCCAGTGGTCTTCAACCTGGCGGTGCGGAAGTTCGTGGAGAGCCTTGGACAGGCGCCCTCACGCGGGTCGGTCGCGGCTGGTGCCCGCAGCTGATGCTGCGCGCTCGCTACCCCGACGAGTCGGGCTACGTAGAGCGCGACGGCGTGCGCGTGCACTGGGAGAGCTTCGGCGAGGGTGAGCCGACGGTGCTGCTCATGCCGACCTGGAGCCTCGTGCACTCACGCTTCTGGAAGAACCAGGTGGCCTATCTGGCGCGGCATTCACCGCGTGCTCTGCTTCGACGGCCGCGGCAACGGCCGCTCGGACCGGCCCCGTGACCCGGAGGCCTACCGCCCGCAACTATTCGCCGAGGACGCCGGCGCGGTCCTCGACGTCGCCGGCTCAGACCGGGTCGTGGTCGTCGGCGCCTCATTCAGCGGTCTGACCGGCTTGCTCGTGGCCGTGCTCGATCCGCGCGTTGAAGGCGGCATCTTCATCGGCC
Organism: uncultured Thermoleophilaceae bacterium; assembly: GCA_963802855.1. Taxonomy (GTDB): domain Bacteria; phylum Actinomycetota; class Thermoleophilia; order Solirubrobacterales; family Thermoleophilaceae; genus JAAYBF01. The sequence goes on along the minus strand of CAWDJP010000004.1, from coordinate 815,880 downwards.
CGGCGTACCCACTGGCCGAGCCATGGCCGGCGTGGACGCTCCAGCGCTTCCGCGAGCCGCTGGATTCCTACGAGGGCTGGGCGAAGTACAACGTGCACTACTGGCGCGAGCACCACGAGGACTTCGCGCGCCTCTGGATGGAGGCCTGCCTTCCCGAACGGCACTCGACCAGGGGCATCGAGTACATGCTCGAGATGGCCCTCGAGACCGACGGCGAGACCCTGGCCGCCACCCTCGGCCCCGACGCCGGCCAGGCGACGATGCGCGAGGTGCTGGAGGCGTTGCAGTCCCGGCTCGAGGCCGCGGCGCGCGGCCTCGGCAAGCCGGTGCTCGTGATCCAGGGCCGCCAAGACCACGTGACGCCCTGGGAGTGGGGCGCCGCACTCGCCGAGCGATACGGGCGGCGAGCTGCTGACGCTCGAGCGCGCCGGCCACGGGCCGGCTGGGCGCTGGCCGGTTGAGGTCAACCTGGCGATACGGGAGTTCGTGACTGCGCTAACGCCCGTCGCGTGAACGTCGCCGCCAGCGGGTCGTCGCCGAGGCTCGCCGCCAGCCGCTCGACGATCGCCGCGGCGCTCGCCGCGTGGCCCTCGCCATCACCACCCTGCGCGTGCCGTAGCGCCGCGAGCGCGGCATGCGCCTCCCACTCGGCGCCGGCGAAGCCGCTGGTCGAGGCCACCTCCAATGCCCGCTCCAGATGGGAATCGGCTAGCCTCGAGATCCCCGCGGGCGAGCCGCGCGGTGCCTGTCAGCAGCGAGCCGTAGGCCACGTTCTCCAGCCAGCGAAAGCGCTCGGCCGCCGCGAGCACCGGCGTGACGGCAGCCTCGGCGCGCTCGGGGTACCCCTCGTCGAGCAACACGCGCGCCACGGCGAAGTAGGCGTGCGCCCCATAGAGCCACGCCTCGCCCGGCCGCGTGCTGACCTCCGAGAGCAGCAGCTGCGCCTGCTCCCGGTGGCCGCGCGCCCGCTCTCGATCACCCTCGAGCGAGGCGGCCCACGCCAGCAGGCTCGCGCACCGAATCCGCTGTGCCAAGGCGCCCGAGCGCTCCGCGCGCTCGGCCCACGCAGCTCAGCAGGCCTGCCGCCTCGTCCGCAGCGCGGAGATCGAGCAAAGTCCAGGCGTAAGTGGCGGCCGCCCATGCGCCCCACTCGGTCATGGTCGATCGCTCCGCGGCCTCGACCGCGCGCCGTCCGTACGCCACCGCGGTCCCGTAGTCGCCGCGCGTGCGCGCCAGGCGGCAAAGGCCCTCGTGGAACATCGGCCGGTGGCCCGCCGCGCCCCGGCGCTCGACCATGGCCAGAGCCTCCCGCGCACGCGCCTCCGCCTCATCGAACGCTCCCCGCGCCATGAATACCGTGGCCGACTCGAGCAAGGTCCACATCAGGATGAAGTCCCTCGTGTTATCAGGGAGCCCGGGTGGGCCCTCGCCCCGCAGCGACGCTTCCAGCGCTGAGGTGAGTCGCTGGAGCTCGTCCAGGTCACCCGTCTGCTGCGCCACGAGCTTGAGCGCGTCGCGGGCGAGGTCGGCGTCAGCCTGCATCCCCTCGCGTTCCGCCTCGGCGAGCGCCCTGTCGGCCAGCTCCCGCGCGCGCGCCAGGCGCAGTCCGTTGGCCAGGTAGATGCTGGTGCGGTTGAGCGTCTCCGCCACGGCCTCGGGCCGGCGATCCTCGGCCAGCCGAAGCGCCTCCTCGAAGTGGCCCGCACCGCGGGGGAAGTCGAGCGCCCGCCAAAGGCTGCCGAGGCCGGTGAGCGCCTCGATCTCGAGCTCGAGGTCCCCACTCTTGGCGGCCGCGTCGACTGCCGCCTGCAGGTCGTCGATGGCGGCCCGGGTGTCGGCACCGAGGTCGAACCGGACTATTCCCCGGAGGTAGTAGAGCTTCCGGACCATCTCGTCGTCGGCGTCACGACCGAGCCGCTCGGCGGCCTCCAGCGCAGCGCCGAAATGCTCGACGGCCTCTTCGAGCGATCCGATCAGGCGAGCCCTCTCCCCCGCCCGATGGTGATAGCTCAGGGCACGCTCATCCTTCCCTGCCGCGGTCCAGTGCAGTGCCAGCAGGCCCACGACCGGGTCCGGCTGGTCGGGGTACAGCTGCTCCATCGCCTCGGCCGCTCGGAGGTGCATCTCCTGACGGCGGCGCTTGAGCAGGCTCCCATACGCGGCATCTCGGATGAGCGCGTGGCGGAAGCGGTAGGTCGGCTCTGGCCAGCCGGGATCGGCACGCACGAGATCGGCGGTCTCGAGAGCTTCGATCGCAGATGCCGTCGCGCCGCCATCGACCAGCCTGTCGAGGAGGGCCGTCGTGAATCGCCGCCCGAGCACCGCAGCGGCGCGCAGGACGTCCTGTGCCTCGGGCTCCAGTCGGTCCACGCGCGCCAGCACGACCTTCTCGACCGTGTCGGGCACATCGGTTGGCGCGTCACTCACGAACTGCCATCCGGTGTCCGTGCGGGCGAGCGCGCCGGCATCCACCATCGACCGAATCAGCTGCTCGAGGTAGAAGGGATTGCCCTCGGCCCGTTCGAGCAGCCGGCGCTCCAGGCGCTCGGGCAGTGTGGAGCTGCCCACCAGCCCCGCCAGCAGCCCCCGCTCCTCGTCGGCCTCGAGCGCTTCGAGGACGATTCGGCGGTCCGCAGGCGCCCGCTCCGAGACCGCGGCGAACCCGTTGTCGGGGTCGGGGCGCGCAGCCATCACGATCAACAGTCGCGCCTCCTCGGTCAGCGCGAGTAGGCGCTCGAGAAGGGCAAGCGACGACGGATCGGCCCAGTGCAGGTCATCGAGCGCCAGCGCGACCGGTTTCTCGGCGGCGAGCGCATGCAGCAGCTCGGCGAAGCCGGAGTGCAGGCGCTGCTGCGCCAGCTCGGGCTGGGAGCCGCCGCGGTCGGCGCCGCTGAGACCGAGCACGATCGCCAGCGCCCCCGCGACCTCCCGCGAGCGATCGCCGAGCAGCCGGCGGCACTCTGCCTCGAGCGTGTCCTGCAGCTGGTCACCGCCTTCGCGCCCGAAGGCGTCGCGCAGCACCCCCTGGAAGGGCCAGTACGGAAGGCTCTCGGCGTACGAGACGCAGCGACCCTCGATCCACCGCATCCGTCCTTCGGTGCAGGTCCGGCGAAGCTCCGCGAGCAGGCGGGACTTGCCCAGTCCCGCTTCGCCCGTCACGAGCAGCATCCCGCCTTCCCCCTCGGCCAGCGCCTTGAACGCTTCCTGGGCGCGGCCCATCTCGGCCTCCCGGCCAACGAGCGGCGCCTCGAGTCCTTCCTGTTCCGCCCGGGGCTCCGGCACGGTGAGCTGGCGGAGCACCGGATAGCAGGAGACCCGCTCGGCCTTGCCCTTCAACTCGAGCTGACGCGGCGGCCCCCATTCGAAGCGGCCGCCGATCAGGCGATGGGTCTCGGGCCCGACCACCACGCCTCCAGGATCGGCCGCGGCCTGAAGCCTGGCCGCGGTGTTCAGCGAGTCCCCCATCGCCCCGTACTCGACCCTGCCGCCGCCGCCCATCGGGCCCAGGACCGCCAACCCGGTCTCGATGCCGACCCGAACCGCGAAGCCCTCGATGTCGCGTTCTTGCTTCAAGCGCAGCGCGTAGTCGACGGACTCCCGCACGATCGCCAGGCCGGCGAGTGCGGCCCGCTCGGGGTCGTCCTCGTGGGCGATGGGTGCGCCGAAGAGCGCGAGCAGCCCGTCGCCCGCCAGCTCGGAGACCGTACCTCCGAACCGCTCGACGCATTCGGCCATGCTCCTCACCGCGCCGCCAACAACCTCGGTGAAGTCCTCCGGATCGAGCCGCTCACCGAGGGGGGTCGAGCCGACGACGTCGGCGAACAGGGCGGTCACGACCTTGCGCGTCTCGCGCGTGGCCGGGGGCGAGAGCGCAGTGCCGCACTGGGCGCAGAATCGATCGCCTTCACCGCTCTCGGCACCACAGGAGGGACACCTACGGGCCACGAAAGCAGTCTAGGCGCACAAATACGTGGAGCGAGCCCTCCCGCTGGCATACGCTCGGCTATGGATGCTCGTGGTCTCGCCTCATTTCGACGACGCCGTGCTCTCCTGCTGGCACCTCCTCGACGGCGAGGACGACGTTCGCGTCGTCAACGTCTTCACCGGGTCGCCCCCCGCCGGCAGCCCGCCCGGCTACTGGGACGATCAGACCGGCGCCGCCGACCCCGCACGGCGGGTAGCCGAGCGCAAGGCCGAGGACGAGGCCGCGCTGGCCATGGCCGGACGGGCGTCGCTCGACCTCGGCTTCCTCGACGGCCAGCACCGGCGCGACCCACTGGAACCGCAGGTGGTCGAGGAGATGCTGCGAGAGCTTGTATTCGGGAACGGCCCCATCGCAGCCCCGATGGGCCTCGACGGACACGATGACCACTGTGTCGCCCGTGATGCAGCCGTGGCCTTGCGAGCAGACGGGGTGGACGTGCTCCTCTACGCCGACCTCCCTCACGCCAGCATCTACGGCTGGCCGGACCTGGTCGCGAATGGCGAAACCGGCTGGCGGGAGCCGCTGGAGGCCGTTGGAGTGGACCCTGCGGGACTGACTGTGGACATCCATCGGCTCAGCCCCGACGCTCTGCGGCGCAAGCTGGTCGCGCTCGGCCGATACCGCACCCAGATCGAGGCTCTCGAGGAGACCTTCGGACTCTTTCTGGGCTCGGACCTCCTGGCCTGCGAGGCCGTATGGCGCTACGGCCGCACGTCGTAGAGGATGTTGAACGGGTTCTCGAGCGGCAGCTGGTCGACCGCCGAGAAACCAGCCTCCTCGCACAGCTCCTTCGCCTTTGCCGGCGGTAGGCCGCACGTGCCCAGGCCCGCCCCGCCGTTGGCGAGCGACGTCGTCATGCAGTACGTGACGCTGAAGCCGTAGAACAGGGCGGCTAGCGGGCCCTCGTTGTCGGCGGGATCGTCCGCGCAGTTGATGTCCAGGAGCAGGTAGTGGCCGTCCTCGGCCAGACCCGAGCGGATGCCCTTCAGCAATCCGACCGGATCGACCGCGTCGTGGATCACGTCGAACGTGGAGATCACGTCGAACTGCTCGGGCAGGCCGTGGGCCGCGTCGTGCAGCTCGAAGCTCACGCGGTCGGACACGCCGGCCTGCTCCGCGTTCTCCCGCGCTCCGGCCAGCGAGCCCTCGAACGCGTCGTAGCCAACGAACGTGGACTTCGGGAACGCTTGCGCGAGCTTGATCGGGGCCAGGCCCTGGCCGGTCCCGACATCTGCGTAGCGGCAGCCCGCATTCAGCTTTGCCTGGACGTCCGGCACGGCCGGGATCCACTCCTGCACCAGGTGGTTCTCGTGCCACCCCGCGGTGAACCTGCGCAGGCCCTCCCAGAAGTCCTCGGGGTAGTCGCTCTGTGCCACGCCGCCGCCGTTGCGGAAGGACTCCACGATCTTCGGAAGGACTGCGGCGACCGCGTAGAACTCCTGGAACCCGCCGCAGATGAACATCGGGCCGCCCTCCTGAGCAAAGACCGGCTGGTGCTCGGGGGGCAGCACGAAGCTCCCGTTCTCGCGCTCAAGGTAGCCGGCGGCCGCCAGGCCGTTCAGCCATTCGCGCGCGTAGCGCTCGTCGATCCCGGCGCGCTCGGCCAACTCCTCGCTCGTGGCCGGCCCGTTCTCGGCCAGCTCGGCGAACAGCCCGAGCTTGTCGCCCACCGCCGTCAGCACGGTGCTCATCGCGCCGCTGAAGTCGCCGATGACCTTGCCCATGAAGGCCTCGACCTTGGCCTCGTCGATGCCCTGCTCCTGTGTGGCCATTTGGCCCTCCCGCCCGGTTGTCACGATCGGGCGGAGCATCTCACTCCTGGCGCCCGGGTGCTAGTCGAGATCGGAGGGCGCAAGGGACTCGTTAGCCTCACCTGGGTGTATCGCGACGACCCTCCCGCGCTCGAGCTCCGCGCCCTGACCAAGCGCTACGACGACGGCACGCTCGCGCTCGAGGACCTCGACCTGACGGTGCCGGACGGCGCCTTCTTCGGGTTGCTCGGGCCCAACGGCGCCGGCAAGACCACCGCGATCAGCGCGATCTGCAACCTGATCCGGGTCACGGGCGGCGAGGTGAGGGTCTTCGGCGAGCCCGCCGCCTCACTGCAGGCGCGGCGGTGGATCGGGCTGGCCGAGCAGGACATCAACCTCGACCGCTTCCTGAGCGTGCGCGAGACCTTGGTCTACCACGGCGGCTATTTCGGGATGACCCGCGCCGAGGCGGCGGCGCGAGCTGAGGAGATGATCGAGATCTTCGACCTGGGCGCCAAGTCGGACGTCCGGGCGCCCAAGCTGTCGGGCGGCCAGCGCCGGCGGCTGCTGCTTGCCCGCGCGCTGATGCACCGCCCGCGGCTGGTGATCCTCGACGAGCCCACCGCGGGCGTCGACTACGAGCTGCGCCTCGAGCTGTGGAGCTACATCCGCCGACTGCACAGCGAGGGCACCACGATCCTGCTGACCACGCATTACCTCGAGGAGGCCGAGACCCTCTGCGAGGAGATCGCGTTGATCCGCGGCGGCCGTCTGATCGCGCGCGACAGCGCCGGCGGCTTGCGCGCCCACTACGGCGTGGACACGCTGGCCGACGTCTACGTGAAGGCGATGAGCGACTGAACCCTGGGTGCGGCCCGGATCAGGATCGTCCCTCCGCGGGACTGACCGCCGGCTCGACGTCGAGTCGCGGCAGGGTCCGTTCCAGCCAATCCGGGATCCACCAGTTGCGGCTGCCGAGCAGCTGCATCACCGCCGGCACCAGCACCATCCGCACGACGGTGGCGTCCAGGAAGACCGCCGACGCCAGCCCGATCCCGAACAGCTTCAGGAAGACGTCCGGCGCCGCCAGGAAGGCGAGGAAGACGACCACCATGATCGCCGCGGCCGCAGTGATTACGCGCGCGGTCTTGGCGAGGCCGTCGGTGACAGCCCGGTGGGTGTCTCCGTGCTTGAGGTACTCCTCGCGGATCCGCGAGATCAGGAAGACCTCGTAGTCCATCGAGAGGCCGAACAGGATCGCGAACATCATCACCGGCATGAACGGCGCGATCGGCACCTCGTGATCGATCCCGATCAGCTCGCCGACGGTGCCGCCCTTCGCCACCAGCGTCATCACGCCATAGGCCGCGCTGACCGACAGCAGGTTCATCACCGCGGCCTTGAGCGAGATCAGCGGTGAGTGGAACGCGACGAGCAGCAACAGGAAGGAGAGGCCGACGACGCCCACGATGAACAACGGCATGCGATCGGTCATGTAGTCGCTCTGGTCCTCTAGCGCCGCGGTCACGCCTCCGACCTCGGCCCTGATCCCTGAGCCGCCGAGCGCGTCGGGCACGACGTCATCACGCAGCCGGTTGACCAGCTCCTCAGTCTCCTTGTCCTGGGGAGAGCCCTCCGGGATCACGGTGACGATTGCCGCGTCACCCGCCTCGTTGATCTGCGGCTTCGGAACGAAGGCCACGCCATTCTCGCCGCGAAGCCGCTGCGCAAAGGAGTCAATCTCGGCCTTCGCGGCCCGATTGGGCAACTCCGCGGCGATTACGAGCGGCCCGTTCGTGCCGGGTCCGAACCCCTCTGTGTTCAGATCGTAGGCTTGGCGGGTCATCGTGTCCGGCGGGTCGTTGCCGGCGTCAGGGAAGCCCAGGCGCATGCCGAGCGCTGGAGCGGCCAGCGCAAGCAACAGCGCGGTGGCGGCGATCGCCGCGGTCCAGGGACGCCGCTGGACCGCGCGGCTCCATCGCGCCGCCGGCGAGTCGCTGCCGCCCTCCGCCTTCAGCCGCTGGCCGAGGAACGGGATCCGCAAGCGGTCGACGTTCGGGCCGAGGTACGACAGCAGCGCCGGGAGCAGCGTGACGGCGGCGAGCATCACCACCAGCACGGCGAAGGCAGCCGAGAGCGCCACGCCGTACATGTAGTCCAACCCGGTCAGGAAGAGGCCGAGGACGGCGATCACCACCGTGCTGCCCGCGATGAGCACGCTGCGGCCGGCGGTGGTGACGGCCTCGACTACCGCATCGTGGCGGTCCTTGCCCTGGCCCATCGCCGCGCGGAACCGGGTCAGGACGAGCAGCGCGTAGTCGATGCCGACGCCGATCCCGATCAGACCCGATACCGCAGTGGTCCAGTCGGGCACGTCGACGACGTTTGCGAGCAGGACGATCAGCCCGCCCGAGGAGATGCCCAGACCGACGAGCGCGATCACGAGCGGCAGTCCCGCCGCCACAACGGAGCCGAAGGCGATCAGCAGCACGATCGCGGCGCCGAGGAACCCGATCCCCTCTGGGCTGGATTGCTCCTGCGCGACGTAGATCGGGTCCCCGCCGAGCTTGATCTCGAGCCCGTCGCCGCTGTGATCCTCGGCGGCGGCGATCAGCTTCTCGCCGTCCTCCTTCTCGACATCCCAGCCCGGAACCGTCAGCGGGAGGGTGGTTGTTCCGATCGTGCGGTCACGCGAGACCCGGATCGGAGTCTCCTCGCCGATGTGCTCGACGCGCTTGGCCTCGGCGAGGAAGGCGTTGACGCCCTCCCGTGCGCGGGGGCTCGTGGCACCTGACTCGTCCTTCCAGACGACATAGATCTCCTGGCCGGACTGGCCGAATCCCTGCTCGGTCAGATCGCTCGCGGCCTTCGACTCCGACCCGGGCGTGTCGTAGTCGGCGTTGTACTCCCCAGCCAGCGAGGAGCCCACCCCGATGATCACGACTGTCGCCGCGATCCACGCCAATACCATCCGCCCGCGGCGGCGGTAGGCGAGATCTGCGAGGCGGGCCAGGCGACGTGTCATTCGGAGTCCTTTCTTTTGTCGTCCCGCCGTGGCGGCGACGTGCTCGACCAGCACCGGCGCCAGGGCGCTCATCTTCACTTTGTGGCCGACACCCCTGCTCGGGCGTTGGGCAGCACTTCCGCCGGCGCGCGTGAGCCCTGCTTGAAACGTCCGGGCCCTTGGCGCCGAGTACGACTCGGCTCGGCATGGTGACACAGGCCGGGTCCTCTACGCTCGGTGGGTGCACGACCCGGCCCTGAACGGCAACTCCGGACTGGTGTGGCTCGCCCGCCGCGAGACGCTGCGCGTGTCGAAGCTGTGGACCCAGACGATCCTCGCGCCGGTCGTCTCGTCGCTGCTGTTCATCCTCGTGTTCGGGCTGTCGCTCGGCGGCAGGATCCGCAACGTGGGGGCGTTCGACTACGAGGTGTTCATCGTTCCCGGGCTGATCGCCATGGCGATGGTGCAGGCGGCCTACGCCAACAACGCGTCGACGATCTTCCAGGCCCGCTCCGACCGCTACGTCAACGACGTCCTGAGCGCGCCGATGCACCCGTGGCAGATGACGCTCGGGTTCGTGGTCGGCGGCATCTACCGCGCGTTCGCCATCGGCGCGGCGTTGCTGGTGCTCTGCATCGCGCTGACCGGAGTACCGGTCGAGCGCCCGTTGGCGCTCGCCGCGGCTGTCGGGCTCGGGCTGATCCTGTTCGCCGCTCTCGGCACCGTCGTCGGCATCTACGCCGAAAGCTGGGACCACACCACCTTCATCGCCAACATCGTGATCCTCCCGCTGGCGTTCGTCGGCGGCGTCTTCTACTCGGTCGAGCTGCTGCCCTCCCCCTGGGAGGAGCTGTCGCACTTCAACCCGGTCTTCTACCTCGTGCAGGCGGTGCGGTTCGGCTTCCTCGGCGAGAGCGACGTGAGCGTGTGGCTCTCGCTCGGGGTCACCGCCGCACTGGCCGTTCCCGCCTACCTGTGGGCGCTGTGGCTGTTCCGGAGCGGGCGCAAGCTCAAGGACTAGCGACGCTTGACGAGCTGGAGGCGCGGGTCGAGTCGTGCCGGCTCTGCCCCCGGCTCGTCGAGTGGCGCGAGCGCGTCGCGCGCGAGAAGCGGGCGGCGTTCCGGCACGAGGACTACTGGGGCCGGCCGGTGGCGGGCTTCGGCGATCCCTCGGCACGGGTGTACGTGCTCGGTCTTGCGCCCGCTGCCCACGGCGGCAACCGCACCGGGCGGGTGTTCACGGGCGACCGCTCCGGCGACTGGCTGTTCGCCGCGCTGCACCGGACAGGGTTCGCGAACCAGCCCACCTCCCTTCACCGCGACGACGGACTCAGATTGACGGGCGCGTTCGTCGCGGCCGCCGTACGCTGCGCGCCGCCTGGCAACAAGCCGCTCCCAACCGAGCGCGACAACTGCCTGCCATACGCCGCCCGCGAGCTGGAGCTGCTTCCGGTGCGCGTGATCGTCTGCCTCGGCGGGTTCGCGTGGGACGCTGCGCTGCGCCTTACCGGGCCGCATCCCCCACCCCGACCCCGGTTCGGCCATTCGGCCGAGCACCGCCTGGACGATGGCCGCGTGCTGCTCGCCTGCTACCACCCAAGCCAGCAGAACACCTTCACCGGGCGGCTCACCGAGGCGATGATCGATGCGGTCCTCAAGCGCGCCGCGGAGCTCGCCGGGCTCGGGCGGGACAGGTCTTAGGATGCGCCCCGAATGGGCGCGACCGAGCACGGCGATCACCTGGTCAAGGTCACCCGACTTGGGATCGTGAACTGCTTTCTCGTGCGCGAGGAGGACGGCCTCACGCTGATCGACACGGGACTTCCGCGTACGGCGAAGGCGGTGCGGGCGGCGGCGCGCTCGGCCGGTGGCGAGATCGTGCGGATCGCGCTGACGCATGCGCACGGCGACCACGTGGGCTCGCTCGACGTCCTGCACGCGGAGCTGCCGAGCGCGGAGGTCTCCATCTCTGCGCGCGACGCCCGATTCCTCGCCGGCGACAAGTCGCTCGATCCGGGCGAGCCAAACTCGAAGCTCCGTGGCGGGTACCCCGAGGTGGAGACAAAGCCCGATCGGCTGCTCGGGCCGGGCGACCGGATCGGCTCCCTCGAGGTCGTGGCCTGCCCCGGTCACACGCCTGGGCACGTGGCCTTCCTCGACACACGTGACCGGACGCTGATCGCCGGAGACGCGTTTCAGACCCTCGGTGGCGTGGCGGTGGCCGGAGTGCTCAAGCCCCTGTTTCCACTACCGGCGAAGGCGACCTGGGACCTGCCGACCGCGTTGGAGAGCGCCCGCGCGCTGAGGGCGCTCGATCCGGCCCGCCTGGCGGTGGGCCACGGGCGGGTGCTGGAGGCGCCCGCCGCCGAGATGGATGGCGCGATCGCCGCGGCCCAGAAGAAGGTCGACGCCCGCTAGCCGTTCGAACCCGCCCAACCGCGCGGCGCGGTACGCTCGAAGGTCGCGTGAAGTCCGACCCACTCGAATCGTTCACCCCGCAGGTCAGGGAGTGGTTTGCCCGCTCCTTCGCCGAGCCCACCGAGGCTCAGCGCCAGGCATGGCCTGCGATCGCCGGCGGCGAGCACGTGATCGTCTCGGCGCCCACAGGCTCGGGCAAGACGCTCGCGGCGTTCCTGTGGGGCCTCGACCGCCTGGTGGCCGAGCCTGCTGCCGAAAAGCGCACGCGGCTGGTCTACGTCTCGCCGCTGAAGGCACTCTCCTACGACGTCGAGAAGAACCTGCGCGCGCCGCTCAAGGGCATCGGCGGCGAGGTGACCGTGGCCATCCGCACCGGCGACACGCCTCAGAAGGAGCGCCAGGCGATGCTGCGCAACCCGCCGGACGTCCTGATCACCACGCCCGAGTCGCTGTACCTCATGCTCACCTCCCGGGCGCGGCAGATCCTCCAGGGCGTCGAGTGGTGCATCGTCGACGAGATCCACGCGGTGGCGCGCACCAAGCGGGGCTCGCACCTGGCCCTGACGCTGGAGCGTCTCGACCACCTCTCCGAGCACGCCGTGCAGCGGATCGGCCTGTCCGCCACCCAGAGGCCACTCGAGGAGGTGGGGCGTTTCCTGGTTGGCACCGGCCGCGACTGCAAGGTGGTCGACACCGGAGTACGCAAGCCGCTCGACCTGGAGATCCGCGTGCCGGTCGAGGACATGCGCGAGCCCGACCATCACGACGTGACCGACCCGGCCGTGGGCGGCATGGGCACGGCCGCCGGGGGCGGGGACCTCGTGGGCGTGGGCCCGGGCGACCCCGCCGAGTCGAGCGCCACTCGGCGCTCGATCTGGCCCGCGATCTACCCGGAGCTGCTGGAGCTGGTGCAGTCCCACAAGTCGACGATCGTGTTCGTGAACAACCGCCGCGCGGCCGAGCGCCTGGCGGTGCGCCTCAACGAGCTGGCCGGCGAGGACGGCAGACCCGCGGACATCGCGCGCGCCCATCACGGCTCGCTCGCGCGCGAGGAGCGGCTCGTCGTCGAGGACCTGCTCAAGTCCGGGGAGCTCCCCTGCCTGGTTGCGACCTCCTCGCTCGAGCTGGGCATCGACATGGGCGCTGTCGATCTCGTGCTCCAGGTGGAGTCGCCCAAGTCGGTCACCGCGGGGCTGCAGCGGATCGGACGCGCCGGGCACAACGTCGGCGACGTGTCGAAGGGCCGGATCTTCCCCAAGTTCCGAGCGGACCTCCTCGAGTGCGCGGTGGTAGCCCGGCGGATGCGCGACGGCGAGATCGAGACGACCGTCGTGCCTCGCAACGCGCTCGACGTGCTGGCCCAGCAGATCGTCGCGATGACCGCCACCGGCGACGAGTGGCGTGTCCCGGAGCTGCACGAGCTGGTGCGCCGCGCCTATCCGTACGCCGAGCTGTCGCGTGAGCTGCTGGACAGCGTGCTCGACATGCTCGACGGGCGCTACCCCTCGGAGGAGTTCGCGGAGCTGCGCCCCCGGGTCGTCTGGGACCGTGTCGAGGACACCGTGCGCGCGCGGCGCGGTGCGTTGCAGCTGGCGGTGACGAACGCGGGGACAATCCCGGACCGCGGGCTGTACGGCGTGCACCTGCCCGACGGTCGGCGCGTGGGCGAGCTGGACGAGGAGATGGTCTACGAGGCGCGTCCGGGGCAGACGTTCATGCTCGGCGCCTCGACCTGGCGGATCGAGGAGATCACCCGCGACCGCGTGATCGTCTCACCCGCCCCCGGCGCCCCGGGCGCACTTCCGTTCTGGCGCGGCGACGGCGTGGGGCGTCCCAAGGAGCTCGGGCGCGCGATCGGCGAGTTCGCCCGGACCGCCGTGGACATGGAGCCGGACCAGCTGGCGCGAGACTACGACCTCGACGAGCGCGCGGCGGTCAACCTCGTGAGCTACCTGCGCGAGCAGCGCGAGTCCACGCGCGTGGTGCCGTCCGATCGCACGATCGTGATCGAACGCTTCCGCGACGAGATCGGCGACTGGCGCCTGTGTGTCCTGTCGCCCTTCGGCGGGCGCGTTCACGCGGCCTGGGGACTGGCGCTGTCGGCGCGCATCAGGGACCGGTTCGGCCTCGAGTCCGACGCCATCTGGTCCGACGACGGCATCGTGGTCCACCTCCCGGACGCGGACGAGCCTCCCGGCGCCGAGCTGGTGATGGTGGAGCCCGACGAGCTCGAGGAGCTGGTGGTGCGCGAGCTGTCCTCGTCGGCGCTCTACGGCGCCCGCTTCCGCGAGAACGCCGCCCGCGCGCTGCTGCTGCCGCGCGCCTATCCCGGCAAGCGCACGCCGCTGTGGCAACAGCGCCTGAAGGCGCAGTCGCTGCTGGAGGTCGCCAAGCGCTACGGGCAGTTCCCGATCGTGCTCGAGACCTACCGCGAGTGCCTGCGCGATGTGCTCGACCTGCCCGGCCTCGAGGACCTGCTGCGCGGGCTCCACCGGCGCGAGCTGTCGCTGGTCGAGGCCGAGACTCAGCGCGCCTCGCCGTTCGCCTCCTCGCTGCTGTTCGACTACGTCGCGACCTACATGTACGAGGGCGACACGCCCAACGCCGAGCGGCGCGCGGCGGCGCTCTCGCTCGACCGCGACCTGCTGCGCGAGCTGCTCGGACAGGAGGAGCTGCGTGACCTGATCGACCCGGCCGCGCTCGAGGAGGTCGAGGCCGACCTCCAGCGGCTCAGCGAGCGCACCCAGGCCGCGAACTCCGACGGGCTGCACGACGTGCTCCGGGCGGTGGGCGACCTGACCACCGAGGAAGCCCAGGCGCGCTGCCTCGCAGCGGTCTCGGCCAGGCGGATGCTCAACGACCTCGAGGGCGAGCGCCGCGCGGTGTCGATGCGAATCGGCGGCGAGGAGCGCTGGATCGCCTCCGAGGACGCCGGCCTGTACCGAGACGCGTTCGGCGCCGTGCCCCCGGGCGGGCTGCCCGCCGCCTTCCTCGAGGATGTTGAGGGTCCCCTCGAACGCCTGGTGCGGCGCTACGCACGCACCCACGGCCCGTTCACTACCCGCGAGCTGGCCGACCGCTACGCGGTCGATCCGAGCGCGGTGCTGCGTGAGCTCGAGCGAGCGGGCGGCCTCGTACGAGGGGAGCTCCGCCCGGGCGGCGCGGAACGCGAATGGTGCGACACCGACGTCCTGCGGCGCTTGCGGCGCGCGTCGCTCGCCGCCCTGCGCAAGGAGGTCGAGCCCGCCGAGCAGCTGGCGCTGGCACGGTTCCTGCCTGCCTGGCAAGGAGTCGATGCGTCGCCCCCCGGCGGTGCCGGGGTGGATCGGCTGCGCGAGGCGCTCGTGCCGCTGCAAGGCGTGGCCCTGGCACCTGAGGTGTGGGAGCGCGACGTCCTGCCGCGCCGGGTGGGGGCCTACTCGCAGGCCTGGATGGACCAGCTGTGCGCCTCCGGCGAGCTCGTCTGGGTGGGTGCCGGATCGCTCGGACGCAGCTCCGGGAAGGTGACCCTGCTGTTCCGCGAGGACGCCCGCTGGATCGGGCCGCCGCCGATCAAGGCCGACAGGCACTCCGAGCCGCTGCACGAGGCGATTCGCGAGCGCCTCGGACGGGGCGCGTCATTCTGGGCCGATCTGCTCGTCGACGTGCCCGATGCCGAGCCGATCGAGCTGCAGGAGGCACTCTGGGACCTGGTGTGGGCGGGGGAGGTCACCAACGACGCCTTTGCGCCGCTGCGAGCCCCGCGCCTATCCCTGGCGCGCGAGGCCCGAGATGCCGGCCGCCGGTTCGCCCGCCGGCGGCGGCCGGGCGCTCCCCAGGTGCAGGGCCGCTGGTCGCTCACGGCTCCGCTGTTCGCCGACGCCCCCGCCCACGGCCCGCGAATGCGTGCGTTGTCGGAGATCCTGCTCGAGCGCTACGGAATCGTCACGCGTGAGACCGTGCTCGCCGAGGGCGTGCCCGGCGGCTTCTCGAGCCTCTATGGCGAGCTCGCCAACCTGGAGACGCTGGGCACGGCGCGCCGCGGCTACTTCGTCGAGGGGCTCGGCGGCGCCCAGTTCGCCCTGCCGGCCGCGATCGAGCGATTGCGCGGCCTGCGCGCCGACGAGGAGGCGGGACCGTTGGTCCTCGCGACCACCGACCCCGCCAACCCGTTCGGCGCGACCCTGCCCTGGCCCCGTCGCGATGACGGCGAAGCGGGCGGGCGGCGGCCGAGCCGCGTGCCGGGGGCATACGTCGTGGCCCTGGACGCCGAGCCCGTTCTCTACGTCGAGCGGGGCGGGAAGGGACTAGTGCCGCTGCGGGAGGCGTTCGGCGCCGACGGGCTGCCCGAGCCGTGGCTCGCGGAGGCGCTCGGCGCCCTGGCCGACCACGTTCGCAAGGGCAGGCTCAAGCGCCTTGCGCTGGAGCGCTTCGACGGCGAGCCCGTGGTGGGATCCGCCCTCGAGCCGCTGCTCGTGGAGATCGGCTTCCGCCAAGGGCCGCGAAGGCTCACGTTGAGCGCATGATGCTGATCGATACCCGCGACCAGCCACCGGATGGGTCGCCGCCCTGGGAGCCCAACTGGGCCGTCTGGTGGCGCGGGACGCTGGCGGCGATCCTCGGCGTGGCCGCCTTCCTGACGGCCGGCCTCGTGTCGTTTCTGCTCATCGTCGGGGCCGTCTACTGGGCCTGCCGCGCGATCGACGAGGCCCTGCCCTACAAGCTCGGGCTGACCGAGTGGCGCCAGTAGACCTACGCTCGACGCTCAATGTCCCGACGTAATGTCGAGATCGTGCGCGGCGCCTACGAGGCGTGGAACCGGGGCGACTTCGAAGCGGCCGCGCAGTCCCTGGCACCCGAAGTGGAATGGCGGCTGCCGGGCAACTTCCCTGAGGCCGGCTCGTGGCGCGGACGCGACTCGGTGGTCGACGGGCTCGGTGAGCTCCGCGACGCGTGGGAGGAGCTCGGGATCGAGGTCAAGCAGGTACTGGACGCCGGCGATCGAGTCGTAGCCCTCGTTCGCTTCCATGGGCGAGCCGCGATCACCGGCCTGGACCTCGAGGGCGTGTCCGTGGACGCGCACGTCTGGACCATCCGCGACGGTCGCGCGGTCGAGGTCCAGATGCACAACGGCGCCGCCGATGCCCTCCAGGAGCTCGGGCTCTCCGAGCAGATAGCAGTAGTCGTGGGTGCCCTCAGCCAAGGGCACACACCTGGGGTGTGACCAGTGTCCGGGTGCGCGCCACGCCGCCCCCGACACGCCGCCACTGCATCTCCACGACGCCGCGGAGCAGAAACGTCGTGCCCGCGGGAGCGGGCGCGAACGTGCGCGTCCAGCCGGTCTCGCGGTCCAGCCACCGCCCGGGGCCGGCACTGAGCCACGGCGACGCGCTGCCGGGCACCGTGAGCCAAGTCCCCCGTGCCACGCTCAGCCATTGCGCACTGAAGCGGGTGAACATCGGGCGACCGAGCACGTCGCCGCGCATGCTCGCTCTGACCCCGAACGAGTGCGAGGTCGAGTCGCACGCGTTCACCGCCGCCCATTCCTGGCCGCCGCCGAGCGCCCACGAAGGCGGACCGGCGGCATGGGCCGAGCCGGCGAGTGTCGCGAACGCGACCAGGCTGGCGACGATGGTGCGGCGCAGGATGGACCTCTCCTCTCAGAAGCGCCTGCCGCGGATCAATGTAGCGCCTCCGTAATCTCATCGGTCATGCCCGAGGGAGACACCATCCGCCATGCGGCCAGGCGTGTCGGGGCGGCTCTGATCGGCAGGCCGATCCGCTCGATCGAGACCCCAAACCCCCGCCACGCACTGAACCGCTGGCCCGAGCGCCTTGCCGGGCGGGGGGTTCGCTCGGTCGACGCCCACGGAAAGCATCTCTTCCTCAGGTTCGAGGGAGACCTCACCCTGCATTCCCACCTCCGGATGACCGGCAAGTGGGGGGTCTACGCGGCCGGCCAGCGGTGGCGCCGGTCGCGCCGGCGGGCGTGGCTGGTGATCAGGACCGACCACCACGAGGTGGTCCAGTTCGACGGCCCGGTGCTCGAGCTGATGACCGACTCGCGCACCCGCTTCGATCGACGGCTCGCGGCACTTGGGCCCGACATCCTCGGCGAGCGACTCGACGAGGCTTCGGTGCTGCGTCGCGTGCACGACGACGACCCGACGCGCGGCATCGGCGACGCCCTCCTCGACCAGCGCAACATCGCGGGGATCGGGAACAAGTGGAAGGCCGAGGCCT
Organism: uncultured Thermoleophilaceae bacterium; assembly: GCA_963802855.1. Lineage (GTDB taxonomy): Bacteria > Actinomycetota > Thermoleophilia > Solirubrobacterales > Thermoleophilaceae > JAAYBF01. The sequence continues at coordinate 798,500 of CAWDJP010000004.1, read as the reverse complement.
GCTTCGCCGCGGGAATCGATCCCTGGCGACGGGTGGCTGACGTCTCCGACCCAGAGGTGCTCGAGATCGTGCGCGAGGCGCGGGCGGCGATGCAGAAGTCAGCCGATCACGGCGGCCCGATGGAGACGGCGGTCTACGACAGGGCGGGCCTTCCCTGTCGCCGCTGTGGCACCGCGATCCGCGGACGCGGGCAGGGCGATGACAACCGCACGACCTTCTGGTGTCCCGAATGCCAGGTCTGATCCGAGTTGGCCACAAGGGGGCCGACCATGTGGCGCCCGGCAACACGATCGAGAGCTTCGAGGCTGCGCTCGACTGCGGGGTCGACATGATCGAGTTCGACGTCCTGCCGCTGCGCGGTGGACGCCTGGTGCTGGCCCACGACGGCAAGGACGCATACAACCGCGACACGCTGACGTTGGCCGAGGGACTCGATCACTTTGCGGGCGAGGCCTACGGTGGCGTGGAGCTGGACGTGGACCTCAAGCTCCCCGGCTACGAGCAGGAGGTCATCGAGGGTCTCGTCGAGCGCGGACTCGACCACCGCGCGCTGATCTCCTCCACCTACCCCGAGAGCCTCGCGCGAGTCGGCGAGCTCGCTCCCGGAATGCGCCGCGGCTGGTCGGTCCCACGCGCCAAGCGCGACTACACCAAGAGCCTCCTCTGGGCGGTTCCCGCCTATGTTGCGCTGCGCTGGATGCGCGCCTCCCTGCCGGCCAAGGCCGCCCGCGCGATCGGGCGTGGCGAGTGCGAGGCCCTGATGGCTCATCGTCTACTCGTCAGCCGGACGCTCGTGAGGTGGGTTCAGGAGGCAGGCGGACAGCTCTACGTCTGGACCGTCGACGACGCCGCCGAGATCGCCCGCCTAGAAGCACTCGGCGTCGACGCGGTGATCACGAACGACCCGCGGCTGTTCAGCGGCGGATGATGCAGGCGGCGTCCGAGCGACCCTTCGGATCTCCGCCCTCGACGCCGCGGATGCCCTGCCGGGTTGTTCGCGTGGCCCGCTCAACGACCCTGAGCCGCTTGCTGCCGCGCTTGCGCGCGCGCCACTGGAAGCCGACCTCGCCGCGCAGGCGGAACTCACTTCCCTGTGGCGGATCGGCGAACTTGAAGCTGTAGCCGGCCTGAGTCGAGCGGTAGCGCGCACTGCCCACGTAGCGCCAACGCGTGCGGCTACCGGTGGGGAGCCAGCGGTTCTTCTCGAAGCTGAACCACTGCACCTTGAAGCGCATGTAGAGCCGCTCCCGGCGCCCGTTGCCCGGCATGCTTGCGCGGATGCCGATCACGCCGGGGGACGCCTTCGTGTCGCATACGTTCACGGTGGCCCAGAGGCGCTTCGGCGCAGCCCCCGCGGTCGCCGGCGCCGGCACGAGCAGGCACACGGCCAGGGTCGGAACGAGGCGACGAGCCGCTGAACTCATGCGCCCGCATAGTTGCGAAATCCGTGCCGACGTGCGCCACCCCGCCGTTTCCGAGCCATCGTCCCGACTTTTGGGCGCTATACGCCCCTTAGGCAGGACGATGCGATTGGCAGCGCTCCGACCGTCGCCCCCACCCAGCCCGCCGTAAGCGGCGGGGCGACCGCAACCGACGCGGACGACCCGACCCCTACCCCTCCCGCTCCATCCGCACCGGGAATCCCTCGTCAGCCACCGCGCCGGCGATCTCGGCCCCGTGGTCCGGGCCCCGGGTCTGCATCACGATCTGGATCGCCGTCTCGCGCACGTGGAGGTCGATCCCGTCGCGCAGGTGCTCCACGTCCACCACGTTGGCGCCGTGATCGGCCACCAGCGCCAGCAGGCGAGCCAGCGCGCCGGGTCGGTCCGGCACCGTTGTGGCGAGCACCATCCGCCGGCCGGCTGAGGTCTCCCCCATCCTGATGCACTCCGCCAGCAGGGAGGCGTCGACGTTCCCGCCGGAGAGCACGGCGCAGACCTCGCCACCACCGGCGGGCAGCTTCACCTTGCCCGCCAGCAGCGCTGCCACGCCCACCGCCCCGGCGCCCTCCACGACGAGCTTCGAGCGGTCGAGCAGCAGCACCATCGCCTCGGCCACCTCGTCGTCGGAGACGGTCACGACGTCGTCCACGTAGCGCTCCACGAGCGGCAGCGTGACCTCGCCGGGACGCTTGACCGCGATGCCATCGCAGATCGTGTTCGCGAACCGCGCGCCGACGGGGCGGTGGGCGGCGAGCGAGCGCGGGTACGGCGCGCACGCCTCGCTTTGGACGCCGACGACGCGCACGTCGTCCAGGCGGGCTCGGGCCGCCATCGCCGTGCCGCTGATCAGCCCTCCGCCTCCGAGCGGCACCACCAGGCACCGCACGTTCGGAGCCTGAGCCGCGATCTCCAGCCCAACCGTCCCCTGACCCGCAACCACGTCCCGGTTGTCGAAGGCATGTACGACGGTGTGACCTTCCGCCTCCGCGAGGTCGTGGGCGCGCTCGGCCGCCTCGTCGACGGTCCCCTCCACGAAGTGCACCTCGCCGCCGTACTGTCGCACCGCGGCGACCTTGGCCACGGGCGCTGCGGCGGGCATGAAGACGGTGGCCGACGCGCCCGCCTCCCGAGCCGCAAACGCCACCGCCTGGCCGTGGTTTCCCGCGCTGGCGGCCACGACCCGTGCGCCGCGCCCGGCCTCGGGCAGCAGGCGCAGGGCGTTGAACGCGCCCCGCGCCTTGAACGAGCCCGTGAGCTGCAGGTTCTCGGCCTTAAGCACCACCCGCGCGCCCACGCGCCGCCCGAGCTCGCCCGCCGTCAGCACGGGCGTCTGGCGCACCCGGCCGCCCAACGCACGCGCGGCGTCGGCCACATCCTCGGGGGTGAGCACTCCTCCAACTACTGCCATCACTGTGTGATTATGCGCTCATGCAGCAGGGGGAGGACACCGCGCACCTGCTCGCCACCGCCGAGGTCTTCTCGGAGCTCGAGGAGCGCGAGCTCGAGGAGGTATCGCGAGTGGCGGTACCGAGAACGTTCGCGCGGGGGGAGGTCATCTTCCGCGAGGGAGACGAGGGCGAGACCTGTTACGTCGTGCGAAGCGGCTCCGTGAGCATCCGTCGGGAGCACATGGACGGTCGCACGCTCGCGCTCGCCGAGCTCCGGACCGGCGCGATCTTCGGCGAGCTCGCGATGTTTGGCGGCGAAACCCGATCGGCCACGGCGGAGGCGCTCGAGCCCACGTCGCTCGTGGCCGTACTGAGCGGCGACATGCAGCGAGTGCTGCGGTCCACCCCCGACATCGCGTTCAAGATGCTCGGTGCGCTGGCGGAACGCCTGCGGCGCGCAAACGAGCGGCTGCTGCAGCAGTCTTTCCAGACGGTGGCGGGACGGGTTGCCAGCGCCCTGCTCGCCCAGACGATCGCCCGCCAGGCCGAGGGTGCGGGCGACAGCGAGGTGCTGATTCAGGCGACGCAGGCCGAGATCGCGCAGCTGGCCGGAACCTCGCGCGAGAGCGCGAGCCGCTTCCTGGCCACACTGGAGCGCGAGGGTGTAGTGGCACTCGGTCGAGGGAAGGTGATCGTGCATGAGCCTGCGCGGCTCAGACACTTCATCCACTGAGTTCGCCAAGCGCCGGACGCGAATGGTCGAGCGCCAGCTGCGCCGACGAGGGATCGAGGACGCGCGAGTGATGGACGCCATGGGTCAAGTGCCACGCGAGCTGTTCGTGCCGGACGACCAGCGCGAGCGCGCCTACCGCGACGGCGCGCTCCCGATCGGCGAGGGCCAGACCGTCTCGCAGCCGTGGATCGTGGCGCGGATGATCGAGCTGCTGGGGTTGGAGGGACCTGAGCGCGTGCTGGAGGTGGGTACCGGCTCGGGCTACGGAGCCGCGGTGCTCGCACACTGTTGCTCGCACGTGGTCACGGTGGAGCGCCGCCACGCGCTCGCCGAGCGCGCCGGCCAGGTGCTCCACGAGATCGGCCTGCGCAACGTCGAGGTCCGCACCGGCGACGGCTGCGAGGGCGTGCCTGACCGGGCGCCGTTCGACGCGATCGTCGTCACCGCCGCCGCGGCAGAGGGCCCCCCTCAGGCCCTCATGGACCAACTCGTCCCCGGCGCGCCGCTCGTATGCCCGATCGAGCGCGGCGAGGGCGAGCGACTCGTCCGCGTGCGCGACGGGCATGAGGAGACGATCGTCCCGGTGCGGTTCGTGCCGCTCGTGGAAGGCGAGGCTTGAAGCGCGAGTTCTCCGCGGGTGGGGTGGTGATACGGGCGGACTCGGGGCGACCCGAGGTGGCTGTCGTGAGCCCCCGCCGAGGGGTGCTCGCGCTTCCGAAGGGCCACCCGGACCACGGCGAGACGCTCGAGCAGGCGGCTACGCGCGAGGTGCGGGAGGAGACCGGCGTGGTGGCCGAGCCGGTCGAGAAGCTGGGCGAGGTTCGCTACTGGTACACGCTCGCGGGCGAGCGGGTGCTCAAGTCCGTGACGTTCTTTCTCTTCGCGTATCGATCGGGCAGCATCGAGGACCACGACGATGAGGTCGAGTCGGCGGAATGGGTGCCGCTCGAGCGCGCGCCCGAGCTCCTTTCCTACAAGGGCGAGCGAGAGATGGCCGCAAGGGCGCTCGCCCGGGACGCGCCCTAGACTCCCGCCCCGTGTTCGTCCTCAACTTCTACTCAGCAGTCTTCACCGACCAGCTGAAGCGCGGCCGCAAGACCGCCACGATCCGGTTGGGTGACAAGAGCAAGAAGTACCGCAAGGGCGAGGTCGTGCTGGTGACCGTGGGCTTTCAGCACTCCCCGCGCGAACGGATCTTCGAGGCGGTGATCGACGGCGTGGAGGTCAAGCGTGTGCGTGACCTCTCCCCGCGCGACATCGAGCACGACAACCCCGAGTTCCGCCGCCTGGACGAGACCACCCACTTCTTGGAGCAGATCTACGGACGCAAGGTCGAGGAGGACGACGTCGTCACCGTCGTCCGTTTCTCCCAGATCTCCGAGCGACCGCCCGAGATCGCACAGCGGATGCAGCCCGGCCCGCACCAGAACTGACACTTGCTCCGGCGCCGCACCTTCGCCGCCCTGTGCGCCGTCGCTACCGCGCTGACCGCCGGCTGCACCTCCGACGAGCGGCCGGCCAGATGGCGCGAAGCCCAGCCGGCCTCCGAGTTCGTGGCGTCCGTGGCGGTCAACACACGCACCGCGTTTCACGGCACGACCCAGGACGATTACGGGCGGATCCGCCGCGCGCTCGACCAGCTGGGCGTGCGACCCCGCGCACTCGACCGAGTCCGTTGAGGACCTCGGTCACGTCACGCAACTCCCCGTGGAGCTCGCCGGGGAAACGGTGGTGCTGCGCATCACGCCCTGACGAGGCCCGCCGGCCAGCGGCCAGCGTCGCTGGCACTCTCCTTGCTAGAGTGCCAAAACGACCTATTGAAGACCTACGAAGTAGTCCAGACGGAGGTTTCGCATGAAGCTCAAGCCGTTGGGCGATCGACTGATCGTCCAGGCGATCGAGGAGGAGGAGACGACCGCGAGCGGCATCGTCCTCCCCGACACCGCCAAGGAGAAGCCCCAGCGCGGGAAGGTCATCGCCGTTGGAGAGGGTCGGTTCGACGAGGACGGCGACAAGCGCATCCCGGTCGACGTTACCGAGGGCGATGAGGTCCTCTACTCCAAGTACGGCGGGACCGAGATCCAGGTCGAGGGGGATGACCTGCTCGTCCTGCGCGAGTCGGACGTACTGGCCAAGGTCACCGGCTAGACCACTTAAGAAGACGGAGGAACACACATGGCTCACAAGGAGCTGAAGTACGCCCAAGACGCGCGCACAGCGCTCCAGGAGGGCGTCGACGCGGTAGCCGATGCGGTGAAGGTCACCCTCGGCCCCAAGGGGCGCTACGTCGTGCTCGACAAGAAGTTCGGCGCACCGACAATCACCAACGACGGCGTCACGATCGCGCGCGAGATCGAGGTCGAGGACGTCTTCCAGAACCAGGGCGCCCAGCTGGTCCGCGAGGTCGCGACGGCGACGAACGACGTGGCCGGCGACGGCACGACCACCGCCACCGTTCTCGCCCAGCAGATCGTCCGCAGCGGCCTCCAGAACGTGGCCGCCGGCGCGAACCCGCTGGGGCTCAAGCGTGGCATCGAGAAGGCAGTGGACCAGGTCGTCGAGAACATCGGCAAGCAGTCCACGGAGATCTCGGGCAAGGACCAGATCGCCCGGGTCGCGGCCATCTCTGCCGCCGACGACGAGATCGGCGACGTGATCGCCGACGCGATCGACAAGGTCGGCAAGGACGGCGTCGTGAACGTCGAGGAGGGCCAGACGTTCGGCATGGACCTCGAATTCACGGAGGGCATGCAGTTCGACAAGGGCTACATCTCGCCGTACATGGTCACCGACCAGGATCGGATGGAGGCGACCCTCGAGGACCCCTACATCCTGATCGCCAACCAGAAGATCGGCTCGGTGCGTGACGTGCTGCCCGTGCTGGAGCAGGTGATCCAGTCCGGCAAGCCGATCCTGATCGTGGCCGAGGACGTGGAGGGCGAGAGCCTGGCCACGCTCGTGGTCAACAAGCTCCGCGGCACCTTCACTGGCGTCGCGGTCAAGGCTCCTGGCTTCGGCGATCGCCGCAAGCGGATGCTGGAGGACATCGCCATCCTCACCGGCGGCGAGGTCATCACCGAGGAGATGGGCCTCAAGCTCGAGAACACCCAGCTCTCGCAGCTCGGTCGGGCCCGGCGCGTGGTCGTGGGCAAGGACACAACCACGATCGTCGATGGCGGCGGTGACTCCGAGGCGATCAAGGGCCGCATAAACCAGATCAAGAACGAGATCGAGAACACCGACTCGGACTTCGATCGCGAGAAGCTCCAGGAGCGCCTGGCCAAGCTGGCCGGCGGCGTGGCGGTCGTGAAGGTAGGCGCCGCCACCGAGACCGAGATGAAGGAGAAGAAGCACCGCGTCGAGGACGCTCTGCAGGCCACCCGTGCCGCCCTCGAGGAGGGCATCGTGCCCGGCGGCGGCGTGGCCTTGCTGCGCGCTTCCGACTCGATCAAGGTCGACGCGCTCGAGGGAGACGAGCAGACGGGCGCCCGGATCATCCTCCGCGCACTCGAGGAGCCCGTGCGCCAGCTGGCGGAGAACGCCGGCCTCGAGGGATCGGTGATCGTCAACGAGGTCCGCAAGGCCAAGAAGGGCAACGGCCTCAACGCCGACACCGGCGAGATCGTGGATCTCGTCGCGGCGGGCGTGATCGACCCGGCGATGGTCACGCGCTCTGCGCTGCAGAACGCGGCCTCGATCGCGAAGAACATCCTGACCACCGAGGCGATCGTCGCCGAGATCCCGGACAAGGAACCGGCCGGGATGCCGGGCGGGATGCCCGGTGGGATGGACGGGATGATGTAAGCGCTTCGCGCTTACGAGCGCTCCGCGCCCCGAAGGGCGCGAGTGCTCGGTTGTCAGTGCTCGGTATGAGGGCCCGGCGTCAGCCGGGCCCTCGGCGTTTTAGGGCCGCCACCCCGAGCACCAAGGACGACGGACCGAGCACCAGTCTCTACACTGTGTTTAGAATTACCTCAACACGGTATAGAGATATAGAAATGGACCTCCGCGACCCCAAGCAGTTCTCCCGCGCGTACCGAGCACATGCGGGCGCCATGGCCATCGCCGCCCAGGGCGTGCTTCGCGACCCCGCGGCGGCCGAGGACGTCGTCCAGGACGTGTTCATGCACCTATGGCGCAAGCCGGACGCATACGATCCGAAGCGTGGCTCGCTGGGGAGCTTCCTCACGATGATGGCCCGCAGCAGAGCACTCGATCGGTGGCGCACTCGCGGCGCGCGCGAGGCCGCGCTCGAGCGCTCGAAGGCCGAGCAGCGCGTGCCGGCCCCGGCCGGCGAGGATGCCGCGGAGCCGGTCATCCGGCGCGATAGCCGCGTCCGCGTCCTGCGTGCCCTGGAGTCGCTGCCGGGCGAGCAGCGCGAGGCCGTGCTGCTGGCGTTCGGAAAGGGGCTCACCGCGCGTGAGATCGCGTCGGTCGCCGGAGTGCCGCTGGGCACCGTGAAGAGTCGCGTGCGGCTAGGGCTCGCAGAAGGCTCGGGAGGAGCTGACGGCCGCAGCGTGACCGACGAGGGGCTGACGATCCGCGAGGTCGTGAAGCGCACGGGCGTCGAGGCGCCCACCCTCCGGATGTGGGAGCAGCGACACGGGTTCCCCCGCCCACAGCGTCTGCCGAGCGGACACCGCCGCTACACGCCACGCGAGGTCGACCTGATCGCTCGCGTGGTTCGCGACCGCGAGTCGGGCCTGGAGCTGAGAGCGGCGATCGAAGCGGCCAAGCGGGCCGGCGAAGCGGGTCGACCCACCGTGGAGGACGAGTCGATCTACGCCGGGCTGCGGCAGTGGCGCCCCGACGTGCTGCCCTACCTTCTGCCGAAGCGCACGCTCGTGGGCCTCAGCCACGCGATCGAGGACGAGTGCTCGGTCAACGCCCAGCGCGCGATGCTGTTCGCGAGCTTCCAACGCGAGCGCTTCTATCGCCTGGCGGAGGAGCGCTGGCGCGATCTGGCGGCTCCGGCCGAGCGCGCGATAGTCCTCGCGGACTTCGACTCGGTGCGCACGCGGTCGGGTGCCCCGACCGAGGTGCCCGTGGCGCTCGCGGATCCGATCGGGCGCGAATGGGCGGTGATCTGCGACGCCCCGGGCTTCGCCGCCCTGCTGGCGGGCTGGGAGCGGCCCGGGCAGGACGGGGTGCGGGACTCCGATCGGGCGTTCGAGACGATCTGGAGCGTCGAGCCCGAGCTGGTGCGGCAGGCCGCGCGTCTGGCCTGCAGCATCGCCGAGCGCGCCGCTCCCGACGCCGTGGCGGGAGTCGGCGAGCGGCTCGACGAGCGAGTGGGCGCTCAGAGCCCGCGCATCGGCACGCTCACGAACCTGGCAAGCAGGATGGTCGCCTACGTAGGGGGCGGGAGCGCTACGCCCCTCCCAGCACCGCACTCATCCGAAGCGGGGTGACCCCCAGCGCCTCCGCGTCCGCGGTGCCACGCGAGCTGGTCATCGCCTCCTCCATCAGCTCTGCCTCCTCCCAGGTCGCGAACGCCGAGGGACCGGCCAGACGCTCTATCGCGCGCAGGGACGCGCGCACGATCGGGAGCGGCACGTGTACCAGGGCCCGCCGGCGCCCAAGCGGACGCAGCACCGTGTGGACGATGTCGTCGTAGGACAGCGACTCGGGGCCGGCAAGGTCGAACTGAGCGCGTCCGTTCGGCGGCCGCTCGAGTGCGGCGATCAGGCAGTCGGCGACGTCCTCCGCCCAGATCGGCTGGAACAATGCGCGACCCGAGCCGGAGACAGGCACGGCCGGGAGCAGAGCGAAGCGCTCGAGCAGCGTGAGCCACGGATCGCCCGGCGTGTAGACGATCGAGGGCGAGAACACCACGGAGGCCAGACCGGATTCCTCCACCGCCTTGCGCGCGAGTGCCTTGGCCCGGAAGAACCGCGTGGGCGACTGGAGGCTGGCGCCCATCGCCGACACGAATACGAATCGCTTCGCACCGGCCCGCTCGGCGGCCCGCACGAGCCTCAGCGTGGCGACTGCGTTGAGCTCCTCGATCGACCCGCGCGGCTGGTCGCGGATCGAGGCGGCCAGGTGCACAACGGTGTTCACCCCCCGCATCGCGTTGCGAAACGACGATGGATCGCCGAGGTCTCCGAGCGCGAGCTGCACCCGCACGCGATCGGGGCCCAGCCGCTTCGGGTCGCGCACGAGGCACCGCACCGGCTCGCTGCCGGCGGTCAGCCTCCGAACCAGCGCCCGACCGACCGTGCCCGTTGCCCCTGTGAGCAGGATCACGTCGCCAGCCTAGTCCACCCCGCGAGCGCCCCGAGCGTGGGCGGCACATGGGGCCGCGAGTGTAGAATCCCGCCCTCGCCTGGCTCCGGTCGGGCCCTAACCGGACACCAACTCGCGAGGAAACCACACGCATGGCTTACGTCATCGCAGAGCCCTGCATCGGCCAGAAGGACAACTCGTGCGTCGAGGTCTGCCCGGTCGACTGCATCCACCCGACGCCCGACGAGCCCGACTACGACAACGTCGAGCAGCTCTACATCGACCCCGAGGAGTGCATCGACTGCGACGCCTGCGTCGAGGCCTGCCCCGTGGACGCCTGCTTCGCCGAGGACCAGCTGCCCGAGGAGTGGGTGGCGTTCACGGAGAAGAACCTCGAGTACTTCAAGAGCGCCGGCTAGCGGCGGCCGCCCTAGCCCTACTAGGCCATTGGCAGGGCCGTGCCGGTGACCTCCGGCACGCCTTCGAGCGGCGGGCCTGACGGCGCCTGCGATACCGGGAGCTCCTGTGGCGTGGCCGCGATCAGGCCGCGCGCCGCGTGGCGCAGCGCCTGCGACGCCGCCGCGTCCGGATCCTCGAGCACCAGTGGGCGCCCCTCGTCCGCCCCGATCCGCAGCGCTTCCTGGAGCGGCACCTTGCCGAGCAGCGGAACGTCGAGCTCGTCGGCCAGCTCCTGTCCGCCGCCCTCGCCGAAGATCGTGAAGCGCTCACCGGTGGGGGTGGTGAACCCGCTCATGTTCTCGATCACGCCCGCGATCTCGAGGTCGTAGCGCAGCGCGGTGTCCGCCGCGCGCTTGGCCACCTTCTGGGCGGCGGGCTGCGGCGTAGTGACGATTACGAAGCGCGCCTGCGGGAGGAGCTGCGCCAGCGTCATCGACACGTCGCCGGTGCCCGGGGGCAGGTCGATCAGCAGATAGTCCAGCTCGCCCCAGTCCACGTCCTCGAGGAACTGGTGGATCGCCTTGTGGAGCATGGGCCCGCGCCAGGTGATGGCCTGGTCCTGGGTCTCGAGGAAGAACTCGATCGAGATCGCGCCCACGCCGCCCGGACCCTCGAGTGGGACGATCTTGCGCTCGGCGGTTATCGATGGGCGCCCGTGCACGCCGAGCATGCGCGGGATCGAGTAGCCCCAGACGTCGGCGTCCATCGCGGCGGCCGGGTGCCCCTCGACCTGCAGCGCGCACGCGAGGTTCGCGGTCACCGTTGACTTGCCCACGCCGCCCTTGCCGGAGCCGACGCAGATCACGTTCTTGACCTGCGCGAGCGCGCCTTGGGGCAGCGCGCCCGCGGCCGAGCCGCTTCTGCAGCGTGCTCTTCTCGCCCGCGCTCAGGACGTCGAAGTCGACGCTCACGCCTGTGACCCCGTCAAGCGCTCCGACGTTCTGAGTCACGGCCTGCTCGAAGTGGGACCGGATCGGGCAGCCCGGCGTGGTGAGCGACACCCGAACGTGCACCTGGCCTCCGTCGAGGTGCTCGATAGAGCGCACCATTCCCAGCTCGACGATGTCCTTGCGCAGCTCCGGATCGATCACCTTCGAGAGCGCGGCCTTGATCTGTTCCTCAGACGGCATGGTCAGCATTGTCGCAAAGGCCGCCGCCGGGCCTACCGCAGGGCGTGGATCGCCACCCGTCCGTGGCTCATCTGCCGCGCAGCGGCGCGCACCTGACGGCCTATCCCGTGCTCGAGCCGGCGGGCACGGGATATCGCGCGCCCGAACCGGTAGGCGGGCCCTCGTTCCAGACGACCCGGACCTCGCGAAAGCCCACGGTCTTCAGCATCGCCTCGAGGGCCGGGAGGTTGGGTCCGCACCATTGGTCGGGTCGCCGTTGCACTCGGCCCCCGGGTAGAAGGCGACGGCGGGAGTGGGTACGCCGACGAGGTCGAGATGCGTCTCGAGCACCAGCAGTCCGCGCGTTACCGATGCCACCCGCTCGAGAGCCAGCAGCGGGTGACGCATGTGGTAGAGCACCCCGAGGAAGAAGACGACGTCGAACCGGCCGATCGAGTCGTCCAGGTCCAGGACATCGACCTCCCTGGCCTCCACGTTCGAGCTGAACGCCGTGTGGGCCAGCTCGAACCCGGCCCTGCTGCCCCAGCCGTTCCCGTTCCACGAGAAGGAGTCGGTTGCGAGCACCCTGCTCGCCCCGCGGCGCTCGGCCTCGAACGAGTAGAAGCCGTCCCAGGCCCCGACGTCGAGCACCTCCATCCCGCCGAGGTCACGCGGCAGGTGCAGGTTGCCGAGCCGCTCCTGGGGGTCGTACTGACCCTCCGTGATCACGCCCTGGCCGAGGTCCATCTTGTGGAACCAGCGGACCTCAGCCGCCCGGCGCGCCAGCTCCTCACGATCCATACGGGCCGCCACGTTATCCACAACCCTCGATCCGAGTCGCAGTGGCCAGAAAGGCAAACGGGGCCCCCCGAAGGGGACCCCGTCTACTGAGGGAGGAGAGATGCTGCACACTGCCGACGTAGATATGAGGTCGGCAGTCTTACCCCGGACGCGGTCTCTCCGGCCGGCCGGGGGGAAGCTTGCGACTAGGAGATGGTCGAAGACCTGCTCCTGGACGCTCTTCGCGAGCTTGTCGGCGTTCTTCTGCACCCCGCCGACCTGGCGCTCGACGTCGCGACGCACGGCCTTCACCTGACGCTCGGCGTCACGGCGGTTGCGCTTGACCAGGCGCGTGGCCTGGTTGCGGCGCTGGCGCAGCTGGCGCTCGACGCGGGTGCGCGTGCGCTTGACCTCGCGCACGACGCGGTTGCGGGCGGTGTTGCCCCGACGCTCGAACTTCTTGAGGTCGGTGCGGACCTGCCGCTGCAGCCGCGTGAGCTCGCGCTCGGCGGTGTCGCGCTGGTGTAGGGCTTCGCGGCCTCGACGACGTTGTCGCGGGCCACCAGCGCGGCGCCGACGGGAATCAGCACGGCGCGCTCGGCCTGCGTCGCGACGGCCTCGATCGTGAACGCTCCGGCCTCGGCGCCGGTCTCGGCGGTGCGGGCAGCGGACTGCGCCGTGCGCCTTGGCGGACGCCTGGGTGCTGCGCGCGCTGCGTGTTGCGCGTGCTGCGCGGCGGCGGCGCGTGGCCGCGGCCTTCTTGCCGAGCGGCCGTCCGCTGGTTGCTGGTGCGGCGTTGCGCTTACGGGTGGCGGCGGCCTTCTTCGCGGCCGCGCGCCGCTGGGTGGGGGTCTGGGTTGCCATTGTGTGGTGCTCTCCTTCCCGGAGGTTCCCGGGGTCTGGTTGGAATCTTATTAGATCTAAGCTCGATAGTTCTATACCAGCGAACACATGTTTGTAAACCTCCGGGGCCGGGGGTTACGCTGCTGATTAAGTGCTTGGTGCCTTAGTGCTTGGTGCTCAGAGACGGGGTGGACGCCTCGGTCCGGGCGATCCAGTCGCTGGGGTGCTCCAGCTCTCGGACCGTCGGCAGCGCTTCGGGGCGGCTCCAGACGCGGTTCAGAGCTCGATCCCGCCCTCCGCGGCGACGGCGTCGCAGAAGCTCTTCCCGAGCTCGTACTGGCGCATCTTCATGTCCATGCCCAGTAGCCGCATCAGCATGCGCTCGGGTGCGGAGCGGTTGTGCCGGCGGCGGGTCATGGCATCGCGCAGGCCCTCGTGCTGGGGGACCAGCTCCGGGCGCGAGCGCGTCCATCAGGTGCTCCGCATGGCCCTCGACGACGCGCCATCGCGGCCTGGACGCGGTCGAGGATGCGTCGCTGCTCACCCGACTGAACGAAGCGCCGCCAGACCGCCCTCACGAAAGCGCGCCGCCAGCTCGGACAGGTCGGGGAGCGAGGGCAGTCCACCGGCGGTGCCGCTTCGATCCGCACGTCGACCGTCGCAAGGTAATCGCGCAGCAGCTCGCCCGAGGTGGCCGCTGAGCCACGTCACCGACGCCGAACTGGAGCGCGTGCACGAGCTCGTGGATCGTCACCCAGCGCAGGAAGCTCTCGCGGTCGACCTCGAGCTCGGTCGACTGCGCCCGCGAGGTTGCGCGCCACGAACAGCAGCCGCGGGCGCACGGACTGGGGCCCAGCAGCGACAGCTCGTACTGGCCCAGCACGCGCTGGGACATGTAGCCCATCACGAGCCCCACCTCGGCGGCGAGCGTCACCCCGGCGCCCGCGCGCAGCGCGCCCGCGAACGGGCCCGCGCGGTCCAGGCGGGCTCCCGAGCCGCTCCGCCACCGGCTCGATCAGGGACGACGAGCGAGTCGAGGTTCGCCTCGGCCCAGTCGGCCCGGCCGAGCACCTCGGCGCGTCGGGAGCGGGCCGTCCGGCGTGAGCCGCGCGTAGGCGCTCACCGCCGGCTCGAGCTCGCGCTGCGAGCGCGGCCATGTCGACGCCCAGGTCGGGCACGTCGTCCGAGCGCGCCGCGAAGCGGGCTATCTGCCGGGCGAGGCCCCAGTCGACCATCTGGGTCGAAAGCTAGCCATCGCCCGCCGCAGTCACCCTAGGCGGGGAGGCGCTGCTCCTGCTCGAGGACCGGTGCGAACGGGTCGCCGATGTCGTCGAGCCGCGCTCGAGCACCGCCGGCGCGTCGAACGGGCGCGTCTCGATGCCGCCCGCTCCACCTCCTCCCAGGTCAGCGGCGTCGACACCGTGGGCCGCTCGAGCGCGCGCAGGGAATAGGGCGCCACGGTCGTCTTGTGACGGTCGTTCTGGCTCCAGTCGATGAAGACCTTGCCCGCCCGCTCTGCCTTCTTCATCACGGACACGATCAGGTCTGGATGCCGAGCCTCGAGCAGCCGCGCCACCCCGTGCGCGAATGGCTTCGTGTCGTCGTACTCGACCGGCGGTGTTCAGGGGCACGTAGACCTGCATGCCCTTCGACCCGGAGGTCTTGGCGTAGCACTCCAGGCCGAGCTGCGCGAGCGTCTCGCGCAGCAGCAGCGCCACCTCGCAGCACTCCGCCAGCGCCGCGGGCGGTCCCGGGTCGAGGTCGAAAGCGATCACTGTCGGTCGGTCGGGATCGTCCGCCAGCGCCAGCGAGGGGTGCAGCTCGAGGTCGGCGAGGTTGGCCAGCCAGATCAGCGTCGGCAGGTCGTCGCAGAGCACGAAGTCGATCGTCCGCGTCGCCGCGCCGAGATCGCGCGCGAGCTGCACCCACTCGGGCGCGTGCGAGGGCTTCTGCTTCTCGTAGAAGTGGCTCGGCGTCGACGCCGTTGGGGTAGCGCTTGAGGGTCAGCGCGCGCCCGCGCAGGTGGGGCAGCAGCCACGGCGCGGCCCGCGTGTAGTAGTCGATCACCTGGCCCTTGGTGAACCCCACCTCCGGGTAGAGCACCTTGTCGAGGTTGGACAGGCGCAGGCGGCGGCCCTCGACCTCGACCTCGACGGCCGTCGCCGCCACCGCGCTACTTCTTCGAGCTCGAGCGCTTGCTCTGCGAGCGCGGCTTTGAGCCGTTGCCCGATGCGCCTTGGGCTTGCTGCGCTTCTGCTTGGAACCGCCGCCCGACTTCGATGAGGCCCCGGCCTTCGCCGCCGCCTTCGGCTTGCCGTCCGTCGCGTCCTCCTCGCCGCCGCTGCCGCCCTGGCGCTTGGCGGCCGCGATCGACGCCTCGAGCGCGGCCATCAGGTCCGGCACCTCGGCGGGCTCCTCGGGCGCCTCCTGGACGGCGATCTCCTGCCCCTCCGCCTTGCGCTCGATCATCTCGAGCACGGCCTCGCGGTACTCGTCCTTGTACTTGGATGGATCGAAGTCGGTGGCCAGCGAGTCGATCAGCTGGCGCGCCATCTCGACCTCCTTCTTGGTCGCCTTGGCTTCGTCCGCCGCCGTCGAGCTCGTCGAGGTCGGTCGGGCGACACGACCTCGTCGCCGAACAGCAGCGTCTCCATCGTCAGCACGCCCTCGCGCGGGCGGATCGCCACCAGCTGCTCCTTCGAGCGGATCACGACGCGCGCGATCGCCACGCGGCCGGACTCCTTGAGCGCCTCGAGCAGGAGCGCGTAGGGCTTTGCGGCGCCCGTGCCCGGGCGCGAGGTAGTAGGGGTGGTCGTAGTAGATCGGGTCGATCTGGTCGATCTCCACGAAGTCCTCGATCTCGATCGTGCGGGTCTTCTTCGGCTCGATCGCCTCGAGCTCCTCGGGCCGGATGACCACGTAGCGGTCGGGGCTCAGCTCGTAGCCCTTTACGAGCTTCTCGTAGGGGACCTCCTCGCCCGTCTGCGGATTCACGCGCTTCTGCGCGATGCGGGTCCCGCTCTCCGAATCGAGCTGGTGGAAGCGCACCGTCTTTTTCGAGACTGCGCTGTAGAGCTTGACCGGGATGTTCACGAGGCCGAATGAGATCGCCCCGCTCCAGATGGCGCGTGCCATGCATTCAAGGTACCCGTCCGGTCGCGCTGGTGCGCTGCGGGCAACGAAGCTTGCGTCAGCCCTCGCGCACGACCGTCCCGGGATCGATGGCGGGCGCAGGCCCTTGAACGAGGGCGCCCGGAGGGTCCCGGTGGCGGTCCACTCCGCGAACTCCACCTGCGCCACGAGGCGCGGCTCGACGAAGATCGTGCCCTTGGGGGGCTGACGGCCGTCGAACGGGGAGTTCGGCCGACGCAGCGGCTCGAGCGCGCGCATCGTGGTCGCGAGCGTCTCCTCCGTGAAGCCCGCCCCACCCTCCCGCGTACACGAGCCGGTCTCCGTCGTGGACCCCGACGGCGAGGGCGCCGAGCCTGTCCTGCGCCTCCCCTCGCCCGGCAGCCACCCGCCGATGACCACCTCCTGGGAGGGCCGGTTCTTGACCTTGATCCAGGCCGAGGAGCGCCGGCCGGGCTCGTAGGGCGAGTCCAGCCGCTTGGCCACGATCCCCTCGAGCCCTTGCGCCGCGGTGGCCTCGAGCAGCGCGGCGCCGTCGCCCTCCCGGTGTGCGGGAACCTGCCAGCTCGGGCCGTTCAGGTCGAGCTCGCTGAGCAGCGTGCGGCGGTCGCGGTACGCCAACGAGAGCGTCGAGTCGGCCCTCCAGCCAGAGCAGGTCGAAGATCACGTAGGCCACCGGGACCTCGCGCATCCGCCGTCGCACCGCGGAGTCGGAGGCCAGGTGCATGCGTGACTGGAGCCGCTCGAAGCTCGGCCTGTCCTCCGAATCGAAGGCAACGATCTCGCCGTCGAGGATGAGCCGCCGGGAGCCGAGCGCCTCACCGAGCGCGCGGATCTCCGGATAGCGGGGCGTGAAGTCGGTCCCGTTCCGGCCAGTGAGAGTCACGTGCCCGGCGTCGACGTACGCGATGGCGCGCACCCCGTCCCATTTCACCTCGTACCCGTAGGCCGCATCGTCGCTCGGGAGGCGGCCGAGCCGGGCGAGCATGGGGCGAATCTCCTTCGGCATCGGCTCGGCGTCGGGATCGGCCGGCGGGTCCATGCGGTGGATCATCCAGTTCTTGCCGCGCGTCTGGAATAGCGCATAGCGGCCCGAGACGCGCTCGCCGTTCAGCGTGACGATCACCTCGTCGGGACGGAACTTCTCGCACGTGTAGGTGCCCGCGTCCCAGATCTCCATCGTCCCGGCCCCGTAGGTCCCGGCCGGGATCTCGCCGTGGAAGTCGAGGTACTCGAGCGGGTGGTCCTCCGTGCGAACCGCGAGCCGGTTCTCGGCCGGGTGGGTCGGGCACTCCCTTGGGGAGCGCCCAGGAGGCCAGCACGCCGTCGCGCTCCAGTCGCAGGTCCCAGTGCAGACTGACTGGCGTGGTGCTCCTGGATCACGAACCGCCCGCCCGTGCCCTCTCCGGTCGCCTCTCCCGCCGGCTCGGGACTGCGCTCGAGGTCGCGCTTGGCTCGGTAGGTGTCCAGCGGATCGCCCATGTGTCCAAGATTCTCGCCTCAAGTACACGGTTTCGGGCGCTTGGCTCGACAGGCGTTATGCCATGGCCCGGCTCGCACGAACCTCGCTGGTCGCATTCGCGCTTCTGGCGGCCTGCCTGCCCTTCGCCGCACCCGCGGCGGCAGCACCCCCCTGCAAGCATGCCGGCGACCGCGCGGGCGAGGCGTCGGACCTCGAGCTGGCTCAGGCCTCGGTGTGCCTCATGAACAAGGCGCGCGCCGAGCGCGGCCTGCGCGCCCTGAAGGTCAACCGGCGGCTGGCCCGCGCGGCGCGCGGCGCACTCCGAGGACATGGTTGAGAAGGGCTACTTCAGCCACTACTCCCGGTCGGGCGCGCAACATCGTCTCGCGGCTGCGCCGCACCGGCTACCTGCGCGGCGCGCGCGCATGGGCGGTGGGCGAGAACCTGGCGTGGGGATCCGGCTGGCGCAGCACGCCACGGTCGATCTGGCGCGCCTGGATGCGCAGCAGCGGGCATCGAGCCAACATCCTCAGCTCGCGCTACCGCGAGGTCGGCGTCGGCGTGGTGCTCCAGACGCCGCGCGGAGGTCACCGGCTGGGAGGCACCTACACGACGACCTTCGGGATGCGCCGAGGCTGATAGACCGGACCGGCTCCAAGGCCTGGGCGCCTAAACGCGGCTGGGTAAGGGGGCGAGTTCGCGGGGTCGGTCAAGCGATCGATTGATGGGTTGAACAGGTCATAGCCTGCTCAATGCAGCGATCGGCCACCGGAAGGAATCACCTGTCGATCCCCTACCCAGCCGCAGTAAGCGCAAAGCCGCCGCGAGCGACCCGGCACGAGCCCTACCGATACCCCGCCCGGGCGAGGAACCGCAGCAACGCCCTCACATACGCGCGTCCGTCTGGCACGCGGTCATACCGGTACCCGCACAGGCGGCCGCGCCGAAGCGCCGTGCTCAGGGTACGCCTGGCGGTCCTCCGCTGGCCGAGCAGGTAGCGATCCGCCACGACGGCGGCCAGGGCGCCGCGCGCGTAGAGCCGGTTCCTGCGCACCCGGCGGTACGTGCGCAGGTGGTCGTTCAGGTCGCGCCGGATGTGGGGAGGCACGCGATGGTCGTCAGCGTCCGCACCGGCGCAACGGTAGGCACGATGCTCGGCGGCCGCAAGGGTGGGGACGTATCCTGACCGGGTGCCCGCAGCCATCGACGGCCTGACCCGCTCGCAGCTCGCGGCCGTCACTCATCCCGGCGGGCCGCTGCTGGTCCTCGGGGGCGCCGGCACCGGGAAGACGCGCGTGCTGGAACGGCGTTTCGCCTGGCTGGTGGAAGGCGGAGCCCCGGCGGAGTCCGTGCTCGCGCTCACCTTCTCGCCCGGCGCCGCGTCGGCCATGCGCGCTTGCCTTGAGGAGCTCGTGGAGCCGCCGTATGACGAGCTGCACGTGGGGACGCTCGGCGCCGTGTGCGAGCGGCTACTGCGCGACGAGGCGCCCGAGGCCGGCCTCGATCCCGACTTCGCCACCGTGAGCGCGGCCGACCGGGTGGCGCTCCTGCTCGACGAGCTCGGCGAGCTGACACTGCGCCAACACGAGATCCGTGGCAACCCGGCGCCGCTGTTGGCCGGCTTCGTCTCGCGCATCGACCGGCTCAAGGACGAGATGATCGGCCCCGACGAGCTGGTGCAGCTCGCGCGGCGCCGCTGCGAGCAGACCGCGGAAGGGGACGACGCCACCCGGATCGCCGCCGCGCGCGAGCCGCGAGTTCGCCGACCTCTATGCCGACCACGACCGACTGCTCGCCGAGTGCGGGGCGCTGGACGCGGGCGACCTCGTGCTGCGTAGCTTCCGCCTGCTGCACGAGAAGCCGCACGTGCGCCGGCGCATCGCCGACCGCTTCCGCCACGTGCTCGTGGACGACCTCCAGGACGCGAACTTCGCCGGAGCGACGCTCCTCGGACTCCTGTGCGAGGAGCACGGCCAGGTCACGGCCGCCGGCGACGAGGACCAGGCCACCCATCGGTTCCGCGGCGCCGGTGGGAAGAACCTGACCGACTTCCAGCAGGCGTTCCCGGCGGTGAAGACGGTGCGGCTCGAGGAGAGCCATCGCTCCGGCCGCCGGATCCTGGCCGCCGCCGAGGCGGTGATGGCGCCCGCCGCCGGGCGCGCGGGCAAGCAGCTCGAGGCCTCGGGTGGGGAGGGCGACGTTCGCTTCTGGCGCTGTGCGTCCGAGCGCGCCCAGGCGCAAGCCGTGGCCGCCGAGGCGGAGCGGCTAATCGCGACGGGCACCGACCCCGGCCGCGTGGCCGTGCTGGTGGGCTCAACCGAGGACGGCGCCACGGTGGGCGCTGCGCTCGAGGAGCGCGCGGTGCGGTTCACGCTCTCGGGCCCGGCCGCCTACTTCCAGCGTGCCGAGGTCCGCGATGTGCTCGCGTGGATGCGACTGCTGGCCGACCCGAGCGACTCGGGTGCCGCCGTGCGCGCTCTCTCGCGGCCGCCGGTGGGCCTGCACTCGGTCGACATCGCGCGCCTCACCCAACTCGCGCGCCGACGCAAGCTGGACATGCCTGCGGCCGTGACGGCGGCGCTCGAGGGGCCGCAGCTCACACCGGAGGGGCGGGATCGCGCGCAGGCCTTCCTGCGCCTCTACCGACCCGCGGTCGCCGCGTTCGAGGACCGCCGCCCGGACGCTTTCGTGATGCGCCTCATCGAGCGGGTGGGCATCCGCCGCCAGCAGGTGTTCGCCACCCAGGCCGACACGGTCGAGCGACTGCGCAACGTCGCGAAGCTCCCGGAGTTGGCCACCTCCTACATGCGCCGCGAGCCGAACGCGACGCCGCGCGACTTCACCCGCTACCTGAAGGCCGTGGCGGACTCGGGGCTGCCCGAGGAGGAGGCGCCACCGGGCGCCACCACTCCGGCCGTCGAGGTGCTGGCGATCGAGACCGCGAAGGGGCGCGAGTTCGACCACGTCTTCGTGACCGGCCTGAGCGCCGGACGTGTTCCCGGCGGTGCCGGCGCGAGCAGCGACGGCGTGCCGGACGAGCTCCTCAAGGAGCGCTTGCCGGCCGACCGCGGTAGCGATGATCGCGCCCGGCGACTGCTGCACGTCGCGATCACCCGCGCACGCGAAGGCGTGGTCTTGGCGTGGGCCGAGGGTGGCAACGGCGCTCCCGCGCGACCATCGCCGTTGCTCGCGGAAACGCGCGCCGCCCTGGGCGCGGCGGAGGAGGTCCACGCCGAGCAGCTGTTCGGCCCGGGCGAGGGCCTGTACTCGACGTTCCGCATCATGCGCGACGAGCTGCTCGACACGGTGGCACGGGTGGGCGGCCGGCTCGGAGAGATGCGCCTCGACACGACCGTCGACGTCTCGCACGCCGTGGCGCGCTTTCTCGAGCTGATCAAGGTGGCTGCGCTGATCGATCGCTCCGAGGCCGGACAGGAGCTCGACGAGGCCCTCGCGGAGATCAACTCCCTGCTCGCCCAAGGCGCGACGCCCGAGCAGCGCGAGATCCTGGAGGAGTCCGCGCTCGACGCTTGGCTGCGCGACTCCCGGCGCGACCCCGAGCGGCGCCCGGCGACAGACGAGGGTGGGGCCGAGCCGTCGCTCAACCCGTTCATCCCCCGTCGCGGTGAGGGGCTGATGCTGTCGGCGTCCGACATAGAGACGTACCGGATCTGCCCGCTGAAGTACAAGTTCGCGCGCGTCTTCCGGATCCCTCAGGAGGCGACGATCCACCAGCGCTTCGGCATCGTCATGCACCAGGTGCTGGAGCGCTTCCACCAGTACGGCCGCGGCACGCGTGAGGAGCTGTTCGACCTGTTCGAGGCCTCCTGGCGGCGCAGTGGCTTCGGCGACTCCGACGACGAGCTGCAGTTCCGTGAGCGCGCGCTCGAGGCGCTCGAGCACTACTGGGAGCGCACCCGGGCCGACGACGGCGAGCCGGTGTGGTTCGAGCGCGGCTTCTCCTTCCGGCTCGGGCCCCACGTGCTGCGCGGACGGGTCGATCGAGTCGACCGGCGGCCCGACGGAAGCTACGAGCTGATCGACTACAAGACCGGCAAGGCGAGGACGGAGGAGCAGCTGCGCGAGGACGTCCAGCTGTCGGTCTACCAGATGGGCGCGCGCGAGTCGTGGGAGCTCGAGACCTCAGCGCAGAGCTACCTCTACGTGATGACCGGCGAGAAGGTCCCGGTCGAGCACTCGGACGAGCAGCTGGAGCGGGTGCGGGCCACGGTCGCGGAGATCGGTGAGGGCATCCTGCGGCAGGACTTCCAACCGACGCCGTCGCAGGAGATCTGTTCGTTCTGCGACTACCGCATCATCTGCCCGGCCGCAGAGCGCTGAGCGAGTCCGCTACTCGCCCTGATCCGGGCCGCGCTGGCGCAGGAAGCGCTGGAAATCCCGGGCGATCGTGTCTGCCGACGGCAGCCTGACCGACGGATCGTCGTCCGTGACCTCGTCCATCGCGGTCTCCAGCCGCTCGACGAACGCCTTCACCTCGGGGTCGCTCGCGACCGCAGCGGTCACCTGGCGCTCGTAGTCCTCCGCCGCGCTCTCCAGCTCGCTCGCTTCGATCACGACCCCGGCGGCCCCCTCGAATGCGCGCACGAGCGCGAGCGCGACCTTGGGGTTCGGCGCGGCCGCCACGTAGTGCGGGACCGACGCCCACAGGCTCACCGACGGCAACGACGCGGCCGCACAGGCGTGGTGGAGTACGCCGGTGATGCCAGTCGGGCCCTCGTAGCTGGTGTGCTCGTAGCCGAGCCGATCGACCAGCTCCGCATCCGAGGCGATACCGCTGATCGAGACGGGGCGGGTATGCGGCACGTCGGCGAGGAGCGAGCCGAGCGTGATCACCATGTGCGCGTCGAGCTCCTTTGCCGCCTCGACGATCGCCTGGCTGTACCGGCGCCAACGCAGGGCCGGCTCCACGCCCTGGAGGATCGCCAGGTCGTGCTCGGCGCCCGGCACGTCGGCCGCCGCGATCTTGGTGGCCGGCCACTCGATCTCCCGCGTGCGTCCCTGGGTCAGCTTGATCGTCGGCCGAACCGCGGTGAAGTCCAGGAACTCATCGGGATCGATGCGAGCCACCTCGACCGGGTCGAAGCTGGCCCGAATGAACTCCACGGCTGCGGAGGCAGCGTCGCCGGCGTCGTTCCAGCCGCGGAAGGCAGCCACCAGGACCGGCTGGCGGAGCGTGGGGCGCTGGCTCCAGATCACGTCGGACATCAACGTTCACGGTACCCGAGTGAGCGCCCCGCGCGAACCTTCGGTCCGGGCGGCCTCCCAACATTGGCCGCATGGACGTCCGTCGCGCGGGACCGCACGACTTCGAGGCCGTAACCGGGCTACTCGAGGAGCTCGGCCGCGCGACGGTGACGGACGCGACCCGGGCGGAGTGCAAGCGCGTCTTCGATGCCCAGCTCGAGGAGGAAGGCGCCGGCCCGCTCGTGGTCGAGGACGGCGACGAAGTGATCGCCTGCTGCTCACTCCACTTCCGCCCGCGGCTCAATCGGCCGAGTCCCGACGCGTGGATCCCGGACCTGATCGTGGCGCCCTCGGCCCGCCGCCGCGGCGCGGCTCGGGCGCTGCTGGAGGAGGCGGAGCGGCGCGCACGCGAGCGGGGGTGCTGGGCGCTGACGCTGGAGTCAGGCCATCAGCGAAAGGAGGCGCACCTCCTCTACCGAGACTTCGGGATGCGCGAGGAGGGCTTCTACTTCGGCAAGCCGCTGGAGTGATGCCAGAATGTGCCCGTGGTCGACCTGATCGTCTACGCGATTCCGGCGTTCGTCCTGCTGCTGGCGGTCGAGTACTTCTCGTTTCGGGTCGCGGCCCGCGAGGACCTGAAGGGCTACGAGTCCAAGGACACCCGCGCCAGCCTCTCGATGGGCCTCGGCAACGTGATCATCAACACGGGCTGGAAGCTCGTCGTACTGGTCATCTTCGCCGCGCTCTACGAGCTCACCCCGTTGCGGATTCCGGAGGAGGCGGTGTGGGCGTGGGTGCTGCTGTTCTTCCTCGACGACCTCGCCTACTACTGGTTCCACCGCATCTCGCACGAGGTGCGCCTGTTCTGGGCCAGCCACGTGGTGCACCACTCCTCGCAGTACTTCAACCTCTCGACCGCACTGCGGCAGACGTGGGTGCCGATGACCTACTTCCCGTTCTGGGCCCCGATCGCGCTGCTGGGCTACAAGCCGTACATGATCTTCACGATGCAGGCCGTGAGCCTCATGTACCAGTTCTGGATCCACACGGAGCGGATCGGAAAGCTGCCGCGACCGATCGAGTACGTCTTCAACACGCCGTCGCACCACCGCGTCCACCACGGAGCCAACGACATCTACCTCGACCGCAACTACGGCGGGATCCTGATCATCTGGGACCGCCTGTTCGGGACCTTCCAGGGCGAGGAGGAGCAGGTCCGCTACGGACTGACCAAGAACATCCGTACCTTCCGGCCGTTCCGCGTCGCCTTCCACGAGTACCAGGCGATGTGGCGCGACGTGCGCCGCGCCGACAACTGGCACGACCGCTTCGGCTACGTGTTCGGCGGGCCGGCGTGGCGGCCCGGCCGCGATGGACGCGGGCTCGCGCACGCGGACCCGGCGCCCGCGCCCGGCGGCGGGTCCCCTCCGCCCAGCACCTAGATGGTTGATTTCGGATCGGCGTGCCCGCGGGGGCGCGCCAGCGCCGGCATGGCGCGTCATCCGCGGGTGCGGGGATTCGGGGTCAGCCATCTAGCCTGGACCGCGGAGCGGCACGGGTCTGGTGGCTCACGCGGCCTTCAAAGCCGTCGGGGCGGAGCAGCCCTCCGCTTGGGAGGTTCGATTCCTTCGCCGCTCCGCTCATCGGAGTGGCACCCGAGCCGCGGATAGGCTGGCGGCGTGCCGCTTGCAGACCCGTTCCCCGGCTGGCTGGACGATCTACGCGCCCACGCGCCCGCCTTCGACCTGCTCGACGCGCACACCCACATCGGGCAGAACGACCCGGACGGATTCAAGTTCACGACCGAGCAGCTGACCGCGGGGCTCGAGAGCGCCCGCGCGCGGGCCGTCGTGTTCCCCATGCACGAGCCCGACGGCTATCCGCCGGCCAACGACGAGGTGCTGGCGGCCGCCGAAGCATCGGGCGGGGTGCTGACCCCGTTCTGTCGCCTCGATCCCCGCGCGGACCCACTCGCCGAAGCGCAGCGCTGCCTGGCCGCCGGTGCGGCAGGGATCAAGCTGCACCCGCGCGCCGAGGACTTCGACCTGGACACCGAGGAGCTCGACGACGTGTTCGCGCTCGCACACGAGCGCCGGCTCCCCGTGCTCGTCCACGCCGGCCGCGGCATCCCCGCGCTCGGGCGCCACGCGCTCAGCGTGCTCGAGCGCTATCCGGACGTCCGGCTCATCCTCGCCCACGCCGGGATCTGCGACCTGGCCTGGATCTGGCGCGCCGTGTCCGATCACCCCAACCTGTTCTTCGACACCTCGTGGTGGTCCACGGCGGACCTGTTCGCGCTCTACACGCTGGTGCCGCCGCGCAACCTCCTCTTCGCCAGCGACGCGCCCTATGGCACCACCTCCTTCGGCGCGATGATGAACCTCCGGCTGGCGCTCCAGGCCGGGCTGTCGGACGAGGCGGTCCGGCTGGTGTTCGGCGGCCAGATGGCGCGGATGCTCGAGGGAGAGGAGCCGGCCGACGCGGGCCCCGCCGTCGGGACCGCCGGGCTTGCCAGGGATCCGCTTCTCGACCGAGTCCACGTGTTTCTCGTCAGCTCGATCGGCCAGATGCTCAATGGCCTGCCCGCCACCGAGACGCGGTCGCTCGCGAGCCTCGCGTGCGAGGTGGGCGAGGATGCGCCCCAGGCACACACGTGCACGACGGTCCTGCGACTGCTCGAGCTCTGCGAGGCGTTGGCCGAGTCGGGCGAGCGGTTCGGGCGCCCCACCCGGTTCGCCCCGGGACTCCCCCTCGTCGTGGCGGC
Organism: uncultured Thermoleophilaceae bacterium; assembly: GCA_963802855.1. GTDB lineage: Bacteria > Actinomycetota > Thermoleophilia > Solirubrobacterales > Thermoleophilaceae > JAAYBF01. Next base: position 772,958 of record CAWDJP010000004.1, on the reverse strand, counting down.
GGCCGCGGTGGTGCGCACACCGGACGTGCCGATGCCTCCGGTCGGCGCGCCGGCGGTGGATGTCGGCGCCCGCGAGGCGTAACGGCGCCTGGACACCCGTAGGATCCAGCCCCGACCGCGGTCGAGCCTTCCCGCCGTCCGGACGACATGATCTTGCGTGTCCAAGGGAGGCGTCACCACCAAGCCCGGCGCTCCCGCGGAGGAGCTGCTCGCCCCGCTGCTGCGGGGTGACTTCATCCTGACCGACGCACGCGGGTCGGTCAGCCGCTGGGGGACCAGCGCCTCGCGGCTGTTCGGCTGGCGCTCGGAGGACGTAATCGGCCGCTCGGTCTTCGACGCCGTGCTCGCCTCCGGCGGCGGGGAGTGGCGCCGTCACCTGGAGGTCGGCGAGGGGCCGAGCCCGCCGGCCCGGGTCGATGCGTCCGGCAAGCGCGACGACGGCCACAAGTTTCCGCTCGAGCTCCTGTTCCTGCCCGTCCTGCTGAGCGAGAGCCTCGAGCTGAGCAGACTGCTCGAGGTTGTCGGCGCCGAACTGTCGCCGGACGACAAGATGGAGCGCCTCCGCCGCGATCACCCCGCCGGGCTCGAGTCGATGGTCGCTGCCGCCACCGACAGCCGTCCCGAGTCCGACGACTCGCGCCTCGCCGGCATGGTCGTGAGCTACCGGCCGCTGGGCGAGACGCCCTGGGCGGCCGAGCCTCCGCCGGCAGCAGCCGCGGCCACTCCCAAGGCGGCGGCCATAGGCGTCGGCGAGGAACAGCTGATGCGGGTCGGCAAGCTCGAGCGGGCCGAGGAGGAGCTGCGAGAGGCACTCGAGCGAGAGACCGGCGAGCTGAGCGGATCGCTCGAGCGAGAGACGAGCGAGCTGAAGGAGACATTGGCCCGGGAGACGAGCGAGCTACGCGCCGCTGTCGAGCGCGAGACCGCGGAGCTCAAGGCGGCGCTCGAACGCCAGGCGAGCGAGCTGCGCGCAACACTGGAGCAGGAGACGGCCGAGCTCAGGGCCGCGCTCGAGAACGAAGTGGAGGCTCGCCGCGCGGCCGTGGAGGACGCCGTTGCCGTACGCGAAGCGGCCGCTGCAGCGCGTGAGGACGCCGCTGCGGCCCGAGCGGTGGCCGACCGTGCACACGCGCTGGCGGAGGAGCTGCACATCGACGAGGAGCGGCGCCGCCGCGAGCGCGTGGAAGCGGACCGCGAGGCTCCGCCCGCCCAGCCCGAAGGGGCCGACACCCCACCGGCGCGCAGCCCGCGCGAGGGCTTCGACGACGTGGGCAAGCCGATGGCCGTCATTGGGCTCGACGGTCGCTTCGAGCAGCTCAACCCGGGCTTCGAGTCACTCGTCGGCTACACGGAGCACGAGTTCCGTCGTGCTCGCTGGCCCTCGCTCGTCGATGCGGACAACCTGGTCGAGCATCGCGAGCTGCTGGCCAAGCTCGCGGCCGGGGAAGTCGAGCGCGCGCGCGTCGACACGGTCTACCTGCACGGGCAGGGCCTGCTGGTGCCGGTGGTCGGCGAGATGCGACTCGAGCGCGACGGCGACGGCGTTCCCAGCCACACGGTGCTGACGGTCGACGCCTAGCGGGCCGTTCGCGTTACGCGGCGTCGCGGAGCGCGTCGATCTCGCGTCGCTCGGATAAGCGCCTCAGCGCCCGCGACTCGATCTGCCGTACGCGCTCGGCCGAGAGGCCGAGCTGGCGGCCGGTCTCGCGCAGGGGGCGAGGCTCCTCGCCGTCGATCCCGTAGCGCATGCGGATCACGTTGCGCTCGGGCTCGGGCAGCTCCGAGACAGTCTGCCGCAGCGTCTCCTTGGCGAGGCTCACCTGGATCTCCTCCTCCAGCTCCGGGCCCTCGCTCGGGAGCAGGTCGCCGAAGGCCGTGTCGCCGTCGTCCCCAACGGCCCGATCGAGACTCGTGACCGTCCGCGCCGCGGCGCGGACCTCCTCGATCTGGTCGACCGGCACCTCCGCCTCGGCCGCGATCTCCTCGTCTGTCGCGTCACGGCCGAGCTTGGCGCTCAGCTCGCGCTCGGCCTTCGCCACCTTGCGCTCGCGCTGGCCGATGTGCACGGGGATCCGGATCGTGCGCGCCTTGTTCGCGAGACCGCGCTGGATCGCCTGGCGAATCCAGAACGTCGCGTAGGTCGAGAACTTGAACCCCTTCCGATGGTCGAACTTCTCGGCCGCGCGGATCAACCCGAAGATCCCCTCTTGGATCAGGTCGAGCAGCGAGAGGTCCTGGCCCTGGTACTTCTTCGCGATCGAGACCACGAGTCGCAGGTTGGAGTTGATCATCCGCTCCTTGGCCTCGAGGTCGCCCTGCTCGATCCGCTGGGCCAACTCGATTTCCTCCTCCTTCGACAGGAGCGGGTAGCGGCGGATCTCGTTCATGAACAGCTGCAGGGCGTCGGTCGTGGCGCCGGCGAGGTCTTCCGGCTGGAAGCGCGTGACCATCTCCACGTCGGTGCGCCCGCAGTCGTCCGAGACGTCGATGCCCCGGGCGTCGATGCGCTCGTGCACGGCCTCGACGTCGGCCTCCTCGAAGTCGAGCGCCTGCATCTGCTCATCCAGCTCCGAGAGGTTGATGCAACCCCCCTCCTCGCCGCGCGCCAGGATGGCGCTGATCTCTGGACGGCTCAGTGCGTCGACTGCCACGCCCGCAATGCTACGCCTCGGGCGGGGTGCTGGGCGCCGAATCGGCGTCATCGACCATCTCCAGCCTCTCGTCGAGCCGGGTGATGGTGAACACGCGGTGCACGGTCTCCGGGCCTTTCACGACCACAAGCCGGCGGTCTCCCCGGCGGGCGCGCTGATCGGCCGTGACGATCGTGCGGAGGCCGGTGGAGTCGAGGAAGGTGAGCGCGGAGAGGTCGAGGACGACCACGGACGGCTCGTCCTGCTCGACGCGGCGCAGAGCGTCCTCGACCTTGTCGACGGTCGACAGGTCGAGCTCACCGCGCAGGGCTACGCGCGCGGTCCCGTCCCCTTGCCTGGTGTCCACCTCCAGGATGGTCACCCATCCGAGCCTACCCGTTCGCGTCCTGCGTGGGAGCGTTGGGCGCCACCGCCCGGCGCACCAGCTGGGCGGCGAAGACCAGCTGCAGCCCCGCAAACGAGAGCTCGAGCGCCCGCTCGCTCACCTCGTTCGCCAGCACCGCACCGGCAACCACTCCGACGGGGGAGAGCAGGCCGAGCAGAAGGCCGTCCCGGAGGCGCAGATTGCCGTAGCCGTGCTGACGCCAAGCCCCCACCGCGCCGACGAAGACGATCGCTAGCAGCGACGTGGCCTCGGCGTCGAGCTGCGACAAGTCGAGGAAGAGAACGAGTCCGGGCACGAACAGGACTCCGCCACCAACCCCGACGAGGCCCCCGAGCAATCCCCCGGCCAAGCCGATCGCGAGCACGCCGATGACGTCTGCGGCCTCCACCTGGTCTAGGCGACGAGGATCGCCGCGGAGGCCACCAACAGGGCTGCGAACGCCAGCGACACCGCCCGCTCCGGGATCCGCTGTTGCAGCGCCGCGCCGAGCACGACGCCCGCGACCGCGGGAGCAGCGATGAGAAGCCCCTTCCCCACGTGGACGTTGCCGTAAGCGCCGTGCACGAGCGCGCCGAGCGCGGCGACCACCACGATCGCCGCGAGCGAGGTGCCGGTTGCCTCACGCTCGCCGTATCCAAGCCAGAGGATCAGGAGCGGCACCACGATCGTCCCGCCCCCGACTCCGAACAGTGCGCTGAACGCCCCGGCGGCGGTCGCGATGGCGGCCAGCCGGAGGAGCTTGGATGACATCGCGAGGCATACTACGGGTGGTGTCCGCTCCCACAGCAGAGATGCTCGCGGAGAGCCTCGCTCAACTTACGAGCGACCCCGTCCACGCTGCCGTCTTCTGCGACATCGACGGCACCCTGGCGCCCATCGTCAAGCGTCCCGAGGAGTCACACGTGCGCGGGGAGGTCTCCCTGCTGCTGGGTCGACTCGGACGCCGCTACGGGTGCGTCGCGTGCGTGTCCGGGCGGCCGGCGGCGGAGGCGCGCAGGCTCGTCGGTGTCGGGTCGATCGCCTACGTGGGCTCACACGGTGCCGAGGTGATGCGGGCCGGCGACACCCGCCCAGCGCTCGTCCCGGCGTTCGCCAGCTGGGAGGGCCGGGTGCAGCGCTTCGTCCGCGAGCGTGAGGAGCGCCGCGAGCTGAAGCTGCTGCGCATGCGGATCGAGGACAAGGGCCCGATCAAGGCCTTCCACTGGCGCGGCGCGCCCGATGAGGCTGCGGCCGAGACGTGGCTGAGCGGGGTCGCGCAGGAGGCTGAGGCAGCCGGGCTGGCCACCCACTGGGGGCGCAAGGTGCTCGAGATCCGACCGCCGGTCCATGTGGACAAGGGGCAGGGGATAACGGCCCTGATCGAGGACGCGACGCTGCGAGCCGCGCTCTACGGCGGTGACGACGTGACCGACCTTGACGCGTTCGACGCCCTCGACGAACTGGTCGCCGAGGGCCGCCTCGAGGCCGCCGTGCGCGTTGGTGTGCGCTCGAGCGAAGGTCCGGCCGCGATCGTCGAGCGCGCCGACATCGTGGTCGGCGGTGTCTCGGGCTTCACCGGGGTCCTCGCACACCTCGCGGAGGCATGAGGTTCACCGAGTTCCTGCGCGTGTCCGTGCTGCTGTTCGGCGGCGCCGGCACCGCGCTGGCGGCGGTGGCCATCGCAGGCGCGGCGGCAGATGACGACACCCTCGCGATCGGGGTGGCGGTGGGCTGGTGGGCGGTTGCCGCGCTCGGAGGGCTCTGGCTGGGCCGGCGCATGGTCCCCACGGCGGGGATCAGCCGGCTGCTCGCGAACGCGCGGACGACCAACACGCTGCCGGAGCTCGAGCCCGGCGCCGTGCTCTTCAACCGGCTCTGGCCGCTCGCGGTGTTCACCATCGGGTCGGGCGCCGTGGCTTTCCTGATCCCGCAGGTGCCCGCGATCGCCGCCGGCTATGCCATCGGGGTCGCACTGACCTGGCGCAAGCAGTCGGCTGCGGTGCAAGCGATCGAGGACCGCGATGGCGTTCGCTTCTTCTTCGACCGCAGCTCTCCGTTCGGAGCGCCACAGCTCCTTCGTACGCCGTGGGCGCGCAAGATCGAGCCGGTGCCCGAGGCCGTCGAGGAGGCCCGGGCAACCGGCTAGCGCCCTCGCTTGCGCAGCTTCGACAACTCCTCCCACGACCGGGTGTTGGCGACCTGCTCCTTCGTCAGCCAGCCGCGGCGCGCCGTGGCGACCCCGTAGCGCATGTTGGCGAGGGTGTCGGTGCGGTGCGCGTCCGAGTTGATCGCGATCAGGGCGCCCGCATCCGCGGCCGCACGGACGTGGATGTCGTTCAGGTCGCGACGGTTCGGGTTGGCGTTGATCTCGAGGAACGTGCCGGTCCGCACGGCCGCCTCGATCACGCTGTCGATGTCGATCGCGTAGGGCTCGCGGCGGCCTATCAGCCTGCCGGTTGGATGGCCGATCACATCCACGAGCGGATGCTCCATCGCGGCCACCATCCGGTCGGTCATCTCGCGCTCGGACATCCCGAACGAGGTGTGGACGCTGGCCACGACCCAGTCGAGCTGCGCGAGCAGGTCGTCCTCGTAGTCCACCGAGCCGTCCGGCAGCACGTTGGTCTCCGTTCCGGCCAAGACCCGGAACCCGTCCATCTGAGCGTCGACCTCGGCGACCCGCTCGATCTGGCGTCGCAGCTCGTCCGGCGTAACGTGGTTGCCGAACCCGTGCGTCGCCGAGTGGTCGGTGACTGCCAGGTACTCGTAGCCGCGTTCCTGTGCTGCGCGCGCCATCTCGGTGATCGTGGCCCGCCCGTCCGAGGCGACGGTGTGCGAGTGGAGGTCGCCGCGGATGTCAGCGAGCTCCACGAGCTCGGGCAGCTCACCCGCCCGCGCGGCCTGGAGCTCGCCCCGCTGCTCTCGCAGCTCGGGCGGCACGTAGGCCATCCCCAGCAGCTCGTAGACCTCCTCCTCGGTGGCGCTCGTGTGCGTCTTGCCGTCGGCGTCGTCGGTGATCCCGTACTCGCTCACGTGCAGACCGCGCCTGACCGCCTCGGTCCGGAGCGCCTCGTTGTGGCGCGCGGAGCCGGTGAAGTGCTGGAGCAGGTTCCCGAAGCTCTCCTCGGGCACGATTCGGAGGTCGACCGGGAGGTCCTCGTACGTTTGCGCACGGGCGCCCCCGTCGCTCGAGCTGGTCGCGGCCTCCACTCCCGGCAGCTCCGCGAAGGCGGCCATGAGCGCCGCCGGATCCGTCGTCGACGCCACGATGTCGAGGTCCTTGCAGCTGTCCGCCCAGCGTCTCGCGCTCCCCGCCAGCTCCACCCTCAGCGCCGATGGATGTGCGCGCAGCCCCTCGACCAGGCCCTCCCCCAGCAAGAGCGCCCTGGAGAGGAGCGTGCGAGGACGCTCTAGGCCCTCCGCGCCATCCGCGAGGGCGGCCAGCACCTTCTCCTCCGCCTTCTGGCCGAACCCGGGAACGTCTTTGAGTCGCCCTTCGTCCGCCGCCTTGCGCAGGTCGTCGAGGTTCGTGATCCCCAGCGCGTCGTGGAGGAGCCTCACCCGCTTGGGGCCGAGGCCGGGGACGTTCGTGATTTCCACGAGCCCCACCGGAATCTTGGCCTTGAGCTTCTCCGCCGACGGGATCGAACCAGTCTCGAGCAGCACTGAGATCTTGTCGGCGATCGTCTTCCCGATGCCGTCCAGCTCCTCGACGCGCCCCTGTGCCGACATCTCGGCCACGGACACGCCGGCCTCCCGGATCGACTTGGCCGCGTTGCGGTACGCGAGCACCCGGTACACCACCGCACCGTCCAGCTCGTAGAGCGTGGCGAGCTCCTCGAAGTGGGCTGCGATCTGGGCGTTGTTCATGGCGGTGCCGGGTGAGGGCGCGACTAGGGTACGCGTCCGTGTCCGGTGCCTGGCTCGTCCTGCCGACGTTCAACGAGGCCGAGAACCTGGAGCAGATCGTTCGGGCGTCGCTTCCCCAACTCCGCTCGACGGGTCGGGGCCATCGAGTCCTCATCGTGGACGACAACTCGCCGGACGGCACCGGCGCGATCGCCGACCGGCTCGCGGCCGAGCTCGACGACGTCGAGGTCCTCCACCGCGAGCGCAAGTCCGGGATCGGCCCGGCCTACCTGGCGGGGTTCGCCCGGGCGCTGGCCGGCGGTGCCGACCTCGTGATCGAGATGGACTCCGACTTCTCGCACGACCCGGCGGACCTGCCCCGCCTGATCGCAGCCACCGACGAGGCCGACCTGGTCCTGGGCTCTCGCTACGTGCCGGGCGGCGGGGTCACCGATTGGGGCCTCGGGCGCAAGCTGATCAGTCGCGGCGGCTCGATCTACGCCAGGGCGATCCTCGGGCTTCCGATCAGGGACCTGACGGGTGGGTTCAAGTGCTTCCGGCGAGCCGTCCTGGAGGGCCTCGACCTAAGCGAGGTGGGCACCGACGGCTACGGGTTCCAAATCGAGGTGACCTACCGGGCGATGAAGGCCGGCTTCCGCGTGAAGGAGATTCCGATCCTGTTCCGCGACCGCCGAGTGGGGTCCTCCAAGATGTCGACGCGAATCGCCCTCGAGGCGTTCTGGAACGTGCCCCTTCTGCGGTTCCGGGTGCGGTAGCGTAACGATCCAGGCCGTAGCTATACTTTTTGAAGCTTTAGGGCCGAACCACTACCAAGGAGCTGAGGTGGCAGGAGCAGTCATAGAGGTGTCCGACACCAACTTCCAAGCGGAGGTCATCGAGTCCTCCGAACCGGTGCTGGTCGACTTCTGGGCGCCGTGGTGCGGCCCCTGCCGGATCGTTGCCCCCCACCTCGAGGAGCTGGCCGGCGAGCGCGATGACCTGCGGGTCGTGAAGCTCAACGTGGACGACAACCCGCAGACGGCTGCGAACTTCAACGTCATGTCGATCCCTACGCTGCTGCTCTTCAAGAACGGCGAGGTCGCTCACCAGATCATCGGCGCCCTCCCGAAGAACCGGCTCCTGCAGGAGATCGAGCCGACCCTCGCGGCGTAGCTGCGCCCATGCCCGTAGTCACCATCGAGTGGTACGAGGGCCGCTCGGCCGAGCAGAAGCAGGAGATCGCCGAGAAGCTCACCGCGCTTCTCTCCGAGGTCGGCAAGATGCCGGCCGACCAGGTCTGGATCCGGTTCGTGGACTCGCCCAAGTCGGATTGGGCGCAGGGCGGCGAGATCCAAGGAAGCTGAGTAGCGCAGCTGTCGCTTAGACGGTTACTGCGCGCTTGGTAGGAGTCGCCCTTGTGAGTGCCGTCCTGCCTTTTGGGCGCTATACGCCCATTAGGCGGGACGTTGGTCGAGATCGAGCCTCACCAGGCTCGCGTAGGCCGACCTCCCCGGCGCCGGATACTTGACACGCAATCCCGGGGTGCTCAGAGCCGTGGGTGACCAGGTCGCAGCGGTTCGGCCTCGCTACACCCGGCGCACCGCAATGAGCAGCTCGCGGCCCTCGATCTCGGCCCGTGCGCCGTCCTTGCCGTCACCGAGGTCGAGCGAGGTGGCCAGGGTCTCCCCGGTCACGTAGTCCTCGTGCGCGCGGATCGCCTCCAGTAGCCCCTCGTCACCGCCGAGCGCGAGCGCGATGCGGTCCTCTACCTGCAGGCCCGCCTCCTTGCGGGCGTTCTGGATCGCGTGCACGACCTCGCGCGCCAGCCCCTCGCGCGCCAGCTCGTCGTCGATGGTGAGGTCGAGCGCAACGGCGTGCGAGCCCGATCGCTCAACCTGATAGCCCTCGAGCGGCTGCAGCACGAGCTGCACGTCGTCCGACCCGAGGGCGTGCTCGCGACCGTCGATCGACACGTTGACGTGGCCGCCCTCGCGGAGCGTGCGCGCCGCTCGCGCGGGGTCGAGCCCGCCGAGTGCGGCGGCCACCTGCGGCATCTGCTTTCCGAATCGAGGGCCTAGCGCCCGGTAGTTGGGCCGCAGCTCGAACCGCCCCAGCTCGTCGGCTTCGGAGACGTAGCGGACCGCCTTCACGTTCAACTCGTCCAGCACGATCGACTCGAAGCGTTCGATCGCCGCCCGCTCGCGGACCCGCGGCCACCACGACTGCTTCGCGCAGCGGCTGGCGGACCTTCAGCCCACCGTGCGCGCGCGCCTCGCGGCCCAGGCCCACGGCCTCGCGGGCAACACCCATCTGCCACTCGAGCTCCTCGTCGCGCAGGTCGGCGTCGGGCTCCGGGTAGTCGCACAGGTGCACCGACGGCTCGGCGCCGGCGAGGTTGTCGTAGATCGCATCGGCGACGAACGGGGTGAGCGGGGCCACCAGCTTGCTCAACTCGACCAGGCAGTGGCGCAAGGTGGCGAACGCCGCCTCGTCGCCGTCCCAGAAACGCCGGCGCGAGCGGCGGACGTACCAGTTCGAGAGGTCCTCCACGAAGGCGGCCATCGCTCGACCCGCGGTGGTGGTGTCGTAGTCCTCGAGACGGTCGATCGCCACCTCGGTGGTGGCCTGCAGCCGGGACAGGATCCAGCGGTCGGTGTCCGGCAGCGTCACGGCGTCGAGGGGGGCTTCGGCCACGTCGTTCACGTTGGCGTACAGGACGAAGAAGCCGTAGGTGTTCCACAGCGTCTTGATGAACTGGCGCACCGACTCGCCGACGGCCTCGAGCGAGAAGCGATAGCCGTCCCACGGCTGCTTCGAGGTGAAGTAGTACCAGCGGAAGGCGTCTGCGCCGTGGGCATCGAGCACGTCCCATGGGGCGACCGCGTTGCCCTTGGTCTTCGACATCTTCTTCCCCTCGGCATCGAGCACGAGGCCCAGGCATAGGACGGTCTCGAACGAGGCGCGGCCGAACAGCAGCGTCGAGACCGCCAGCAGGGAGTAGAACCAGCCGCGGGTCTGGTCGAGCCCTTCGCAGATGTAGTCCGCCGGGAAGCGCTCCTCGAACGTGGCCTCGTTCTCGAACGGGGCGTGCCACTGCGCGAACGGCATGCAGCCCGAGTCCCACCAGACGTCGATCAGGTCGGGGACGCGCCGGAAGGTCTTGCCGCCGCGCTCGAACGTGACCGCGTCGACGAAGGGTCGATGGAGGTCCTCCGGCACATCCGCGCCAAGCTCGTGCAGCTCGGCACGAGAGCCCACGCAGAGCGTCTCCTCGCCGTCCTCCGAACGCCAGACGGGCAGCGGCGTGCCCCAGTAGCGCTCGCGGGAGAGGGCCCAGTCGACGTTGTTCTCGAGCCACTTGCCAAAGCGGCCGTGCTTTACGTGCTCGGGGTACCAGCGCACCGCCTCGTTCGACGCGAGCAGCTGGTCCTTCACCTCGGTGGTCGCCACGTACCAGCTGGACTTGGCGTAGTAGAGGAGCGGCGTCTCGCAGCGCCAGCAGTGGGGATAGGAGTGCTCGTACTCCTCGGCTCGAAACAGCCGGCCCGACTCCCTCAGCGCCTCGACGATGTCCGGATCCGCCTCCTTCACCCCGCGGCCGGCGAACGGCACGATGCGCTCGTCGAAGGTCCCATCGGGCCGCACCGGGTTGTGCACCGTCAGGCCGTACCGCTCGCCGAGGCGGAAGTCGTCCTCGCCGAATGCCACGGCCGTATGCACGACGCCGGTGCCTTCCTCGGTGGTCACGAACTCCGCGGGGAGCACCGTGTGGCCGCGCTCGCCGTAGTCCGAGATGTACGGGAACGGGGGCTCGTAGGCGGTGCCCTCGAGCTCGGAGCCCTTGACCGGGGCCGAGGTCTCCACTCCCTCTCCCAGCACCCGCTCGACCAGGTCGGAAGCCAGTATCAGCGTCTCGTCTCCGACGCGAGCGCGCACGTAGTCCACGTCCGGGTGCACCGCCAGCGCCGCGTTGGATAGGAGCGTCCAGGGCGTGGTCGTCCAGCCCAGCAACGAGACCCCGGGCTCGCCGCGCACGGGGAAGCGGACGTAGACGGAGGGGTCGACCACGTCCTTGTAGCCCATCGCCACCTCGTGGCTCGACAGCGCCGTGCCGCAGCGAGGGCAGTAGGGGACGACCTTGTGACCCTCGTACAGCAGACCCTTCTCCCAGACCTGCTTGAACGACCACCAGACCGACTCGATGTAGTCGTCCTCGAGCGTGAAGTACGCCTCGTCCGTGTCGATCCAGAACCCGATCCGCTCGGTCAGCCGGTTCCACTCGTCGATGTAGCGCAGCACCGACTCGCGGCAGCGCGCGTTGAACTCGGCGATCCCGAAGCGCTCGATGTCCGCCTTCGACTTGATGCCGAGCTCCTTCTCGATCTCGAGCTCCACGGGCAGGCCGTGGCAGTCCCAGCCCGCCTTCCGGTGCACGAGCCGGCCGCGCATCGTCTGGTAGCGCGGGAAGACGTCCTTGAACACACGGCTGAGCACGTGGTGGGAGCCCGGGCGCCCGTTCGCCGTCGGCGGCCCCTCGTAGAACACGAACGGCTCGCCACCCTGGCGACGGCGGATCGACTCGTGGAAGACGTCGCGCTCGCGCCAGCGCGCGAGGATCTCCTGCTCGAGGGCGGGGAAGGACTGCTGCGAGTCGACGGGCGCGTATCGGGGCAAGACCAGACGATTCTACGAGCGGCCTTGTCCGACGCCCCGCGTGTCAGGCGGCGAGCTTGCGGCAGATCTCGGCGAGCGAGCGCTTCTCGTCCTCGTCGAGCGCGGAGAAGGCGGTCGTGACGCGGTCGGCGTGGCCGGGGAAGAGGCGCTCCACGAGCGAGCGGCCGGCAGGAAGGAGGTCGACCGCGGCGGCGCGGCGATCGTGCGCGAGGCGGCGGCGGGCCACCAGGCCGCGCGACTCGAGCGTGACGGTGACCTCGGTGGCGCCCGCCTTCGACCATCCGAGGCGTCGCCGCAGCGCTCGCAACTCCAGGGTCCCGCCGGCCGTGGTCAGCACCACCAGCGCCGAGAAGCCGGCGGCGGAGACGCCCTCACGCTCGAGGTCGGCGGCGAGCTGGCGCCGCACGGAGGTCTCGGCGCGCAGCAGCGCCTGCAGCGCCCGGTGCGCGAGCGGGTCGCCGAGCTCGAGCGGGGACATCGCCGCGCGATGGTAGGCGCGGACGCGGACCGATCCCGCGGAACGTGACCGCGGCGAGCGCTCAGCGCTGAGCGGCGAGCCGGATGCCGGCGGCGGGCTTGCCGACCTCGCCCTCGGCTGACCGGCGCGGCCTGCTCCAGCCGGCCGGTGTCCACGTAGCCCTTGAGCCGCTCGGCCGCCTCGGTGGGCATCGAGCCCAGCGACGGGATGGCGTGGTCGCCCATGACCGGCATCGACTCGCGGTACTCGAACACGGGCGCCGCCGAGCCGACCTGGCGGACCGTGTAGACGAGCCGGCCGAGCACCTCGAGCGTGGCCTCGCCGCCGCAGAAGACGAAGGCGGTGGGGTCGACGGCCCGCATGGCGCGGGCGATCCGCTCGGGCGGAAGGTCGAAGGACAGCAGCAGCGTCCGGAAGCCCGCGCGCCGGATCGCCAGCTCGAGGGCCTGCACGTGAAGCGACTCGTGGTCGAGCCGCTCGGAGGAGTCGAACAGCAGCACGCCCTGTGCCCGAGAGGCGGGCGGCACGACGCGGCGCGCGGCGTGCAGCCATCCGGTGGCCCAGCGGCAGGCGAGCTCCCACTCGGCCTCGCGCGCCTCGCGGCCCTCGGCCAGCTCGATTGCAGGCAGGAGCACCTCCTCGACGGTGCGGTCGACGGAGCGCACGGCGAGGCTCTCCTCCATCACGCGGTCGGCCGCGTCCTCGTCGAAGTGGTCGAAGGCATCGAGCAGCCGGCTCGGCGAGCTGGGGCCCTCCCCGCGCTGGCGCGCGACCTCGATCGCCGAGGAGATGTTGTGCGTCTCCAGCAGCGCGCGGCGCAGCGCCTCGAGCTCCACGAGGTCGTACTGGCGGTGGCCGCCGGCGGTGCGGCGCGGCTTGGGATAGCCGAATCGGCGCTCCCAGCTGCGCAGCGTGTTGGGGCTCACCCCGAGCAGCTCCGCCGCGGCGTTTGTCCTGATTCCGCTCATCTGTGCCTCGCTTCCTCCCGCACCAAACCTGGTGAGAGACGGTTTACACCGAAGCCCGCCGCACGGCCGAGCGCAGCACAGCCCTGCACGGGTTTCCGGCGAAACGTGATCGTCTGCGTGAAGCTTTTCTCGCCCGGGCGCAGCTTTTTGGCAAATCGTGCAGGGGTTGTTGCACGGGGGCGCCACGGCGGGACGCGACGGCGCGGCGCCGGCGGCGTCAGCGCTTGCGGCCGAAGTCGCTCGGCTCGACCGTGATGAGCGCGGCGCGCGGCGGCCCGCAGGTGGAGATGCGGGCGGTGAGCATGCCCGTGAGGCGGGCACGCTCGCCCGTGGCGCGCACCGGCAGGATCGACGCTGTCGCGCGGGCGCGTCGCCGCCTGGGCGACCGTACGCGGAGAGGCGTGTCTCGCCCATCGGGCTCGCCACGAGGTCGAGGAGAGAGCGCCCCAGGACAGCCGACTCGGGGCCGAAGATGCACTCGGCCGCCTGGCTGACCGCCTCACGCGTAGCTCGGACTGTCGCGATCAGGAAGGCCGCCCCGCTGCCGGGCAGAGCATCGGCGCGCAGCGGAGCAGCATCCCCATCCCGCAGGCCCCGCAGACGCGGCCCTGCACGAGGCCATCCTCGCCGCGCGGGACCTCGTCCGAGGCCTCGCCGCAACGAGAGCAGAAGCGGACTGCGCGTTCGCCCGCCAGCCGGTCCGGAGGCCAACGAATGATCGATCTCGGATCACGGCTGCCATGCGGGCCAGGACAACACGGGTACCCGAATCTCGCCCGAGCGTGACGAGAATTGCAGTGGATTGGGGCGCTAGGCGGCGCGAACGACCGACGAGCCCGCGCCGTACGATCGGCTCGTGACGCCGATCGCCGTGCAGTCGCCGCGCTGGGCTGCGCCGTGGCGCTGGCGGCGCCGGTCGGGTGCGGCCGCGAGGACGACGAGGGGCTCGCCGGCCGCGTGCCGCGAGGGCGAGCGCGCGGTGCGCTGCCGCGCTGAGGGCGGCGCCGGGCGAGGTCCGGCTCGACGGCACTCCCGCTGTCGGCCTGCCTCGAGCGACGGCAGCGACAGCGGCGAGCTGCAGCGACGTGGGCGCGGCGCTGCTGGAGGCCGCCGCGGACCTGTCCGCCGCGGCCGCGGCGAGCGCCCGGACGGCGCAGAGGCCGACCCAGCTCGGCTACCTGATGGGAGCGGTGCGGCGCGGCGAGCCTCTGCGACACAGGGGACCGAACAGCGAGCTGGTGCGCAGGCTCGAGCAGGAGGCGCTCGTGCTGGATCCGCCCAGCCGAGGCATTCCTGCGCGGGCAGCGGGCGGGGCGCGCCGGCGGCTAGTGTCTCGGCGAGCAGCCGAAACGGAAGGCGAAGGAGACAGATGGCGGTCCAGCAGCAGCTCTGGGGGTCGGAGACGAGCAAGGCGGTCGAGAACTTCCCGGTCTCCGGCGAGCGCGTTCCGGTGGCCGTCGATCCGCATGCTCGGCCGGATCAAGGCCGCAGCCGCGCGCACCAACGCCGAGCTGGGCCTGCTCGACGCCGAGCTGGCCGAGCGCATCGCCGCCGCCGGTGACGAGGTCGGCGCCGGCGAGCACGACGACCAGTTCCCGATCGACGTCTTCCAGACCGGCTCCGGCACCTCGTCGAACATGAACGCCAACGAGGTGATCGCCAACCTGGCCGGCGACGAGGCCCACGCCAACGACCACGTGAACATGGGCCAGTCCTCGAACGACGTGTTCCCGTCGGCGGTGCACCTGGCCGCCGTGGCGGAGACGACCGAGAAGCTGCTGCCGGCGCTCGAGCGCCTGGAGTCCTCGCTCGCCGCCAAGGCGGAGGAGTTCGCCGACGTCGTGAAGGCGGGGCGCACCCACATGATGGACGCGGTCCCTGTGACGCTGGGCCAGGAGTTCGGCGGCTACGCGGCGCAGATCCGGCTGGGCCGCGCACGCGTGCGCGGACACCCTTCCGCGCGTGGCGCAGATACCGCTCGGCGGCACCGCCACGGGCACCGGCCTGAACACCCACGCCGATTTCGCCGCGGGCGTGCGGGAGAAGCTCGCCGCCGCCACGCGGCTCGAGGTGCGCGCGCCCGAGGACCCGTTCGAGGCGCAGGCCAACCGCGACGCGCTGGTGGAGCTCTCCGGGCGCGCTGAAGGTCGTGGCCGTATCGCTGACGAAGATCGCCAACGACCTGGTGCTGATGGGCTCCGGCCCGCGCGCCGGTCTGGGCGAGCTGGCGCTGCCGGAGCTGCAGAAGGGCTCGTCGATCATGCCCGGCAAGGTCAACCCGGTGATCCCCGAGGTGGTGCTGCAGGTGGCCGCTCAGGTGATCGGCAACGACGCGGCGATCACGATCGCCGGCACCCAGGGCAACTTCGAGCTCAACGTGCGCGTGCCGATGATCGCGCGCAACCTGCTGGGCTCGATCGGGATCCTCTCCAGCGCCTGCACGCTGCTGGCGGAGAAGTGCGTGGACGGCGTCGAGCCCAACGAGGAGCAGCTCACGCGCCACGCCGAGTCCACGCCCGCGATCGCCACCGCGCTCAACCCTCACATCGGATACGACAAGGGCACCGAGATCGTGAAGGAGGCCGTGGCCTCACGGCGCACGATCCGCGAGGTGGCCCTCGAGATGGGCGTGGACGAAGCGACGCTCGACGCCGCGCTCGACCTCGCGGCGATGGCGCAGGGCTCCAGGCCGAGCAGCTGAGCCTGCGGCGGCGCGCGCGGCGATCCCTGAGAGCAGCCACGGACGTGGGTCGATCGGCACGTCGTAGCGGCGGACCTCGAAGTGCAGGTGCGGGCCGGTGGAACGGCCGGTCGAGCCGACGTAGCCGATTCGCGTGCCGCCGACGACGGCCTCGCCCGGCCATGTCGTGATCCTCGACAGGTGCGCGTACCAGGTGCTGAACCCGAGCCGATGGCGGATCACGACCAGATTGCCGTAGCCGCCGGTGTTCCGGCCTGCGAAGACGGTCGTCCCTCGCCCCGCCGCACCAATGCGCGTGCCATGCGGCGCCGGGAAGTCGATGCCGGTGTGGCGGCGACCGGAGACGAAGCCGAAGCCGTCTCCGGTCGGCCCGGGAACGGGGCGGAAGAAGCGCACCGGGCCACTCGGAACACGGCTGCCCGCGACGCAGCGATCGGATCGTGGCGGGACCCGCCAGTCCGTCTGCGCCCAGGCCCACGGAGCGCTGATAGGCGAATGCGGCCCGCGCGGTCCGCGCACCGAATACCCCGTCGATCGAGCCGGGCGAGAAGCCGCGGTGCATCAGCAGGAACTGAACCGCCCCGACGTCCCAACCGCGATGACCCGTTTTCATCACGCGGCTGCCAAGCCTTGGGCGTCCCCAGCGCCCGAGTGCGCGGCGCGTCTGGGGTCCGGCGATCCCGTCGACCACGAGGCCCCTGCGACGCTGCAGCCGCCGAACGGCGCGGCGAGTCATCGGCCCGCTGATGCCGTCCACCTGGCCGCTCAGGAGTCCCAGATGCCCGAGCCCGACCTGAAGCGCGGCGACGCGCGCGCTGCGAGCGTTGGCGGCGGCGGGAAACGGTGCCAGGAGCGCGAGGACCACTACGGCCCCGAGCAGTGGTCGGCGGACGGTTGGCACTGCCGCATGTTCGGCAAGACCGACGGGGCCCGGCAAGGGCGTGCAACCGTCCCTGCAGGGAAGCTCCGTCCCGCTGGTGGCCCGTCCGATCAGCGGAGATACTCCTGCTGCAGCGGGTGCAACCGGAACCTGAAAGAGATCAGCGTGCCTCCGATGCCGACCGCGACCTGGTCGCGGTCCGGCTGAAACGGGACTGCGTCGACGGCCGCCTCAGCTTCGAGGAGCTGGAGCAGCGGCTCGAACGCGCCATACGCGCCCGCACCGTCGGCGAGCTGGCCGAGGTGACACGCGATCTTCCCTCCGCGCCGACCCCGACGCCTACACGATCGGCGGCCTCCAAACAGCGCGAGCCGCCCGGGATCCTTCCGTTCAGCCGACGCCTCGCCCTCCCGTCCCCACCCTCGGAGGTGCGTGGCGCTCTGCTGACCAAGATCGCGCCACCACTCAACGAGAACGGGTTCGGCCTAGTCCAGCAGTCCCCGTCGCACCTCGTGTTCGAGAACTCCAAGCGCCCCCCCTGGACGATCATCGTGGCCGTGGTGTTCTTTCCTGTCGGTCTGATCGCGCTTCTGCCGGACCACACCGAGCGCATCACGATTTCGCTCGAGGAGTTCGGCCAGGGCGAGACGATGATGTTCATCACTGGCTCGGGGCCGCGGAGGGTGCGGAAGGCTTTCATGAGCCTCGCGCTCGACTAGGCCGCCACTGATCCAGGGGATCGCAGGTATTCTGGCCGCCCCTTTCGAGGAGAGCTGCCGCAAGTGTTGACCAAGGCCAGAGAGCAGGTTCGGTACAGACGCGCGCTGCGGTCCCTCGTCGCGCCGAGCGACGAGAACCCCACCTACTTCAGCCGCTTCGGCGGCCTGTGGACCGACCGCCGCGACGCGGATGCCGAGATCGACCGTCGGCTCGAGACCGGATCGATCACCGAGGCCGAGGCCGAACGCCTACGGCATTGGATTGCGCACGGCTTCGTGATCCTGGAGCAGGGGGTGGACCCGGCGGCCTGCGACCGCCTCAGGGCCGATCTCGACCGGGCTTTCGACGAGGGAGACGAACGGCTACTGATGGCCTCCCCCGCCCACGAGGACTACCGGCCGCTGGAGGCGGGAATGGACTCGGAGCGGGCGCGAGTCGTGGATGTCTACGCGTTCTACGAGTCGGCGCGTGCTGCGCTGTTCAGCGAACCGATCACGTCGTTCCTGAAGACGATCTTTGAGGACCTACCGCTGCTCTTCCAGAGCCTTACCTTCGAGAAGGGCTCCCAGCAGCAGATGCACCAGGACACGATGTTCGTGATCACATCGTCGCCACTCGAGTTCGCCGCTTCGTGGATAGCCCTCGAGGACATCCAGCCGGGATCGGGAGAGCTGATGTACCTCGACGGCAGCCACCGCGTGCCGGAATACCTCTTCAGCGGCCGCTACAAGCACTGGAACGCCAAGCGCGACGGCCCCGAGCAGGAGCGCGAGTGGCGCACTCAGCTCGACGCCAACGCCCAGCGGATGGGTCTGGAGGAGCGGACCTTCCTCCCCAAGAAGGGCGACGTCCTGATCTGGTCGGCCGACCTGGCGCACGGCGGATCGCCGGCAACGGACCCGTCACTGACGCGCAAGAGCCTGGTGGGCCACTACTGCCCCGACCGGGTGGACCCGTTCTACTTCAAGCTCCGGCCCGACCGGCGCACGAAGATCGGCTCCGACGGCGGCCGCTACTGCAGCTACCACTACCCGCTGGGCTGAGCCCGTCGCCGGGCGGCTAGGGGCGAACCCAGGTGAGGATGCGCTCGTTCACTGCGACGGGCTCTTCGACGTGGAGAAAGTGGCCCGCCCCTTCGATGATCTCCATTCGAGAGCCGGACGCGAGGTGACGCTCAGCGTCGACACAAGGGAGGGGTCGATGCAACCGTCGCGATCGCCGTGGAGATAGAGGGTCGGCTGTGGGCCTACGCGCCGAAGCGCCGCGTGCTCGGCGGCGTACGCGTCCGCCGGCCCGCCCTTGTAGAGCCCGGGCTCCTCGGCGCGGTAGTAGTCGATCGCGGCCGAGAGGTTGTCCGCCTCACGCAGGCATCGCTTGACGCGGAACAACTCCTCCGTGGCGTCATAGCCCGGTGACCAGTCCTCCCAGAGCCGATCAAGGAACGCCATGTCGTCAGCAGCAATCACAGACTCAGCGCGCGGCGTCTTCATGAAGAAGACATAGAAGAAACGCTTCAATTGGTGGTAATCGCTGAAGATCCGCTCGTCGAGCGCCGCGGGCGGGACCCCGATCGTCACGAGCCGGCCCCAGCGCTCGGGCGCGACCGCAGCAGCGCCGTAAGCGGTTTCGCCTCCCCAGTCGCTTCCGATAAGGACAGCCCGCTCGTCGCCGTCGAGCGCCTCGTGCAGCGCGACTGCGTCCGCCACGAGCGCGCCGAGTTGGTAGCAGCCATCGGTGGCGACCGCCGTCGGCGCATACCCGCGCATGAACGGCGCGACTGCACGAAAGCCCGCCCGCGCCAGCTCTGGGAGCAGGTGTCGCCACGTGTATGCCGAGTCAGGGAACCCGTGTAGGCATAGGGCCAGCGGTCCGCTCCCAGCCTCCAAGAACCCGAACTCGATCCCATTCGCCTCGATGCGCCCCTGGCGCAGACCTGATGGGTCCTGACGGCTCGACGACACGGCGGCGGAGGCTAGCGCCGAGCCACCGCGCTGCCGGGACGATCCGGCCGATACCCGCTCAGAGGTTGATCGCGACGTACTTGGTCTCGAGGTACTCGTCGATGCCCTCGTTGCCGCCCTCGCGGCCGATGCCCGACTGCTTGACGCCGCCGAAGGGAGCGCCGGCGTTGGAGACCATGCCCTGGTTGAGCCCGACCATGCCGGTCTCGAGGCCCTCGATCACCCGCAGCGCGCGCTTGAGGTCGCTGCGTGAACACGTAGGCGACCAGGCCGTACTCGGTGTCGTTGGCGGCGGCGATCGCGTCCTCCTCCGAGTCGAACCCGATCACCGGCGCCACCGGGCCGAAGATCTCCTCCTTGAGCAGGCGGGCGTCCGGCGGTCACGTCGCCGAGGACGGTGGGCTCGTAGAAGTAGCCGGCGCCGTCCACGGCCTGCCCGCCCACCAGCGCCTTCGCGCCCTTGCCGACCGCGTCGTCCACCAGCTCGGCCACCTTCGAGCGCTGGTCGTCGTCGATCAGCGGGCCGACCTTCACGCCCTCCTCGGTGCCGCGCCCGACCTTCAGCTCGCCCATCCTCTGGCGCAGCCGCTCGGCGAACTCGCTCGGCCACCGCCGCCGGCGACGTGGAAGCGGTTGGCGGAGGTGCACGCCTCGCCGATGTTGCGCATCTTCGCCAGCAGCGCGCCCTCGACGGCGGCGTCCAGATCGGCGTCGTCGAACACGAGGAACGGCGCGTTGCCGCCCAGCTCCATCGACACCTTGAGCACCTGCTCCGGCGGCCTGCTCGATGAGCTTGCGCCCGACCTCGGTGGAGCCCGTGAACGAGAGCTTGCGCGTGCGCGGGTCCTCGATCAGCGGGCCCATCGTGGCGCCCGAGGAGCGTGCTGGTGATCACGTTCAGCACGCCCGCCCGGCAGGCCGGCCTCCTCGAGGATCTTCGCCAGCGCGAGCATCGACAGCGGCGTCAGCTGCGCCGGCTTCACGACCATCGTGCAGCCCGCCGCGATGCGCGGGCCCGATCTTGCGCGTGCCCATCGCCATCGGGAAGTTCCAGGGCGTGATCATCAGGCTCGGCCCGATCGGCTGGCGCATCACCAGCATGCGGCCCGCGCCGTTGCCGGCGACCTTGTACTGGCCGTCGATGCGCAGCGCCTCGCCCGAGAACCAGCGGAAGAACTCGGCGGCGTAGACGATCTCCGCCTTCGACTCGGCCACCGGCTTGCCCATCTCGAGCGTCATCAGCAGCGCCAGCTCGTCGGCGCGCTCGTTGAGCGTCTCGAAGGCGCGCCAGAGGATCTCGCCGCGCTCGTTCGGGCGACGTGGCGGCCCACTCGGCGCGCATGCTCGTCGGCGGCGGCGAGCGCCGCCATTGGCGTCGTCGGGCGTGCCGTCGGCCACCTCGCAGAGAGTCTCGCCGGTGGACGGATCCTCGACCGCGAGCGTCTTGCCCTCGGAGGCGTCGCGCCACTCGCCGCCGATCAGAAGCTGCTTGGGAACGGCGTCGAGGACCTTCTGCTCGGTCGTCCGCTCTGTGGCTGCCACTGCGGCTGAGGTTACCCGGTGCGCCTCGGCGGACGCGGGGGACGAAAACGCGGCGAGTGATGCCTTGTGTACGGCAATGACGACGTCAAGTCATCACTCGGCGGCTCTGGCGGCCTGGCCGCGGCACAGCACGACGTCGTCACGCGTGCTCAGCTGCTCGACGCGGGCATCACCGCCGAGCGCGATCAGGCACCGCTTGAAGTCCGGGCGACTGCACCCGAAGGGCCGTGGGATCTACGCCGTCGGAAGGCCGGTCCTGAGCCAGGCGGGCGAGTGCTTGGCGGCGGTTCTGGCCTGCGGACCCGGTGCGGCGCTGAGCCATGAGAGCGCGGGGTCTGCATCTGCGTCGCTGGTCAGGCGAGGCGGACGCCGTGCACGTCTCGATACCGAGAGGCAGATCGCACCGGCGCCCCGGGCGTCACGACCCACCGGCGCGTTCTCGCGCGAGGACGACGTCATCGAGCATCGCGGCGATCCGTGTCACCACTCCCGGCGCTCACCCTGGTTGATCTCGCGTGCCGCTTGACGCCGGGAGCACTCGAGGCGTGCGTCAACGAGGCCGACACGACGGGGACTGGTCGACCCGGAGACGCTACGGCGCGACCTTGGACCGCTTCGCGCGGCCGCCGGGGCGTGGCAAGCTGCGGACGATCCTCGATCGACACACGTTCCGGCTCACCGACTCGGAGCTCGAGCGGCTGCTTCCTGCCACTCGCCCGGCGGCGGGCCTCGACTCAGCCGCTCACGGGCGAGCGGCTTGAATGGTTTCAAGGTCGACTTCTTCTGGCCCGATCTGGGACTCGTTGTCGAGACCGACGGCCTGCGGTATCACCGCACGCCAGCGCAGCAGGCGCGGGACCGGCTGCGCGATCAGGCACACGCAGCCGCCGGGCTCACCCCGCTTGCGCTTCACACATGCACAGGTCGCCTACGAGCCGAGCGCATGTGTCGCGAAACCCTGCGCGGCGGTGGCCGCTCGGCTCGAAGCGGCGAGTGATGCTTTGTGTAGGCCAGAGCGACACCAACTGAAGCACTCGACCCGCCCAGGGCCCCGAGCGTGGGCGTTCTGCCGCGCGCGTCTAAGTCGCCACCGTCTCCGCGCCCAGCTCCTCCGAGATCGCCACGTCGAGCGAGTAGTCGATCGGCAGCACGATCAGCGACGGCAGGTCCAGCGTCAGCGCGTGGCGCAGGCGCTCGCCGAAGTCGTCGGCGGAGTCGCAGCGCCAGGCGGGCATCCCGAAGCTCTCGGCCAGCTTCACGAAGTCGGGGTTGGTGAAGTCCACGCCGAAGTGGTGGCCGAACTTCTTGTCCTGCTTCCACACGATCGAGCCGTACTGGTGGTTCTCCCAGATCACGTTGACGAACGGCGTCTTCAGCCGCACCGCGGTCTCCAGCTCCTGGCAGTTCATGAGGAAGCCGCCGTCGCCGCTGACCGTGACCACGTTGCGGTTGGGGTGCACGAGCTTGGCGGCCACCGCGGCGGGCACGGCGAAGCCCATGCCCGCCAGGCCGTTGGCGATCAGCACCGTGTTGGGCTCGTACGCCGGGAACATCCGCCCGATCCACAGCTTGTGCAGGCCCGACGTCGGAGATGAGGATGTCCTCGCGCCCGAGCGCCTGGCGGATCTCGTACAGCGCGCGTGGCGGCTGCACGGGGAAGCCGTCGTCGTCCTCGGCCGCCTCGAAGCGGCCCAGCACGACCTCGCGCAGCCGCGCTGACCCGCCCTGGTGGGGCACGTGGCGGCACTCCTCGGCCAGCCGCGTGAGGATGTAGTAGAGGTCGCCCACCAGCTCGACCTCGGGCATGAAGTACTCGTCGATCTCGGCCGGCACCGAGTCGATGCAGATGATCTTCTTGTCGCGCCCGGGTTCCAGTGCTCGGGTGAGTGCTCGACCAGGTCGTAGCCGATGGCGAGCACCACGTCGGCCTCGTCGAAGCCCGCCATCGAGTAGTCGCCCGACTGGAGGCCGACCGAGCCGAGCGCCTTCGGGTTGTCGGGCGGCAGCAGGCCCTTGCCCATGAACGTCTCCGCCACCGGGATGCCCGTGGCGCGCACGAACTCGCGCAGCGCCGGGGTGGCGCCGCCGCGGACCACGCCGTTGCCGGCCAGCGCCACCGGGTTGATCGCGCCGCGCACGATGTCGGCCGCCTTGAGCAGCTCGCGCGCCTGGGGCTCGGCGCGGGGCGTCTTGCGGCGCGGCAGCGGGGCCGCGTCGATCTCCGCCTCCATCACGTCCTCGGGCAGCTCGATGTGGGTGGCGCCGGGCTTCTCGCCCTCGGCCACCTTGAACGCCTTGCGAACGACCTCGGGGATGATGTTGGGGTCGGAGAGTCGCGCGTTCCACTTGGTGATCGGGCGCATCACCCGCAGCAGGTCGATGTACTGGTGCGACTCCTTGTGCATCCGCTCGAGGTCGCCCTGGCCGGTGAGCGCCACCAGCGGCGCGCGGTCCAGGTAGGCGTCGGCCACCGCGGTCACGAGGTTCAGCGCGCCCGGGCCCGAGCGTGCCGAGGCACACGCCGGCGTGCCCGGTCAGGCGGCCGTAGACGTCGGCCATGTAGGCGCCGCCCTGCTCGTGGCGGACCGGCACGAAGTCGATCGAGGAGCGCGACAGCGACTCGTTGAGGTCGAGCGTCTCCTCGCCGGGGATGCCGAACACGTGCTTGACGCCCTCGGCCTCGAGGCACTCCACGAACACGTCCGATGCGCGTCGCTTGGCCATTCGCAAGGAATCTACACCGGCGGTGAGTAGGCTCAACAGCGTGGTCACCCACCCGCTACACCAAGAGCGGCGACTGCCACATCGCCTACCAGGCGGTGGGCGAGCGGCCCGATCGACCTCATCTACGTGCCCACCTGGATCGGCCAGATCGAGGTGCTGGTCGAGGAGCCGTCGATCCAGGCCTTCGTCGACACGGATGTGCGACTTCGCGCGCGTGATCAGCTTCGACCGCCGCGGCGCGGGCCTCTCGGACCCGATGACCGGCCGCGCCCACGCTCGAGGACCAGATGGACGACGTGCTCGCCGTGATGGACGCCGCCGGGTGCGAGCGGGCCGCCCTGATGGGGTCGCTGGAGGGCGGCCCGCTGGCGATGCTGTTCGCCGCCACCCATCCCGACCGTGTGGCGGCGCTGGTGCTCTACGCCACCTTCGCACGCGCGCGCTGGGCGCCCGACTACGACTGGGCGCCCGCCGGACGAACTGCGCGACCAGCACATGGCGGGGGTCGTCGCCCAGTGGGGCCAGGGCGCCATCCCGGCCTCGCTCGCCCCCAGCAAGGCGGGACGACCCCGCCTTCCTCGAGTGGGCCGGGCGGATGGAGCGCTACTCGGCGAGCCCGGGCACGATCCGCAAGATCCTGGACGCGGTCGGCGAGACCGACGTGCGCCACGTGCTTCCGACCATCCGCGTGCCCACGCTGGTCATGCACCGCCGCGA
This sequence comes from uncultured Thermoleophilaceae bacterium, assembly GCA_963802855.1. GTDB lineage: Bacteria > Actinomycetota > Thermoleophilia > Solirubrobacterales > Thermoleophilaceae > JAAYBF01. The sequence goes on along the minus strand of CAWDJP010000004.1, from coordinate 748,729 downwards.
GGACACCTTCCTCAAGGTCGAGCACGGCCGCTACCTGGCCGAGCACATCCCCGGCGCGCGCTACGTGGAGCTCGAGGGCAGCGACAGCCTCTTCTCCGTCGGCGACTCCGAGGCGATCCTCGGCGAGATCGAGGAGTTCCTGACCGGCACCCGCCACGAGCGCGAGCCCGACCGCGTGCTGGCCACGGTGCTGTTCACCGACATCGTCGGGCTCCACCGAGCGCGCCGCGGAGATGGGCGACTCGGGCTGGCGCTCGCTGCTGGAGCGCCACGATCGGCTGGTGCGGACAGGAGATCGAGCGCCACCGCGGCCGCGCGGTGAAGTCCACCGGCGACGGCGTGCTGGCCACCTTCGACGGGCCCGCCCGCGCGGTGCGCGCGGCCGAGTCGATCGGGGAGTCGCTGCGGCACGCTGGGCGTGCGACATCCGGGCGGGCCTGCACACGGGCGAGGTGGAGGTGCTGGGCGAGGACGTGGGCGGCCTGGCCGTGCACATCGGCGCGCGCGTGATGGGCAAGGCGCGGGCCGGCGAGGTGCTGGTGTCGAGCACCGTGAAGGACCTCGTGGTGGGCTCCGGAATCAGCTTCGAGGAGCGCGGCGAGCACGAGCTGAAGGGCGTTCCGGGCGAGTGGCGCCTGTTCGCCGTGGGCGCCTGAGCGCAGCCGAGCCGGACGCCCGACCGCTACCTTGGGGCGCGAAGTCGGTTCTCGAGGTCTCGTGCGCCGAATCATCCTCACAGTCCTAGTCGTGCCCTGGCGCGCTCGCCACCGCTCCGGCCGCGGATGCCGCTTCGCCGCGTGGTCGTCCGCGGCGCGGGGTTCGGCCACGGCATCGGGATGAGCCAGTACGGGGCCTACGGCTTCGCCCAGAAGGGGGTCGGCTACGAGCGCATCCTCAAGCACTACTACCGCGGCACCAGCCTCTCTCGAGGCGCCGAGCCGGCCGGTGCGGGTGCTGCTGCAGGCCAGCGATCCGTACGTTCGCTTGCGCGGCGCCACGCGCGCCTCCGGCGGACGCTCGCTCAACCCCCGGATCACCTACGTCGTGCGGCGCGCGCGCGGCGGACGCCTCTCGCTAACGGGCGGCGGCAAGCGGGTCGGGCGCTTCCGCGCGCCGCTGCGCGTGACGGGCAGGGTGATGCGCCTGCTGGGGCCGGCGATCAACGGCATATCGCAGCGGGCTCTATCGCGGCGGCTTCGAGCTCCGCCCCGGCGCGGCGGGTGGCGTGACCGCGGTCAACGCGCTGCCGATCGATCCATACGTCCAGGGCGTCGTGCCGGGCGAGATGCCCTCGGCCTGGGACCCCGACGCGCTACGCGCCCAGGCCGTGACCGCGCGCACGTACGCGCTGGCCACCCGCAAGACCGGCGACATCTTCGACCTCTACCCCGACACCCGGTCGCAGGTCTACCGCGGCGTGAGCGGCGAGCGGGAGCGCTCCAATCGCGCCGTGCGTGACACCGGCGGGGAGGATCCTCACCTACGACGGCGACCCCGCCGTGACCTTCTACTTCTCCACCTCGGGCGGACGCACGGAGAACGTGGAGCTGTCGTTCCTGGGCTCCGAGCCCAGGCCGTGGCTCAAGAGCGTGAAGGACCCCTACGACGGCATCTCGCCCAAACATCGCTGGCGGGCGCGCTTCAAGCCCTCGGTGCTCGGCGCGCGCCTCGGGGTACGCGGGCGCTTCCGCAAGATCCGCGTGCTCAAGCGCGGCCGCTCGCCGCGCATCGTGCGCGCGCGCGTGTACGGCTCGCGTGGGTCGCGCATCCTCACCGGCGCGCAGATCCGCGCCCGGCTGGGGCTCTACGACAGCTGGGCGCGCTTCACCACGGTGTCGACCTCGCAGGTCAAGCCGGTGCGCGCCGCGCGCCGCAGCCGAGTCGTCCGCTCGGGCCCGCCCTACGCCATCACCGGGCGCCTCGACCCCGCGCCACGCGGCGGCCGGCTGGTGCTCGAGCGCCGGCACGCCGGGCGGTGGCGGCGCGTACGCGTGACGCTCACGTCGGCCGACGGCCGCTTCCGCACGCAGCGTCGGTACCCGGGGCGTGTATCGGGTGCGGGCCGGCACGGTCGCCGGCCCCGCCGTGCGGGTCAGGTAGGGCTCGTCACTCCAGGTCGGTCTGCTCCACCCGCGGGCTCGGGTGGACGCTGACGACGCGCAGCGCGCCATCGCCGCTGTTCTCGAACCGGTGGGGCGTCTCGGGCGGAACGGTCACCACGTTGCCCGCCTCCACGACGATCTCTTCCTCACCCGCCGTGAACGTGGCCACGCCCTCCTCCACGAGAAAGACCTCCGCGTAGGGATGGGTGTGCAGCACCGGCCCACGGCCAGGCGGTGGCGTGGTCACGAACATCGAGACCGGCACGTCGTCATGGCCCTCGAACAGCGCTGCGGTCGGGCTAACGACGAGCTCCGCGAGCCCGATCACCTTCGTCATCGCTTCACCTCGGACCTCATGGTGTGAACCGTACGGTCATCACGTCCCCGTCGCGCAGCTCGTAGTCGCGGCCCTCCATGCGCAGCCTCGCCCGCTCGCGCGCAGCGGCGTACCCGCCCGCTTCCACGAGGTCCTTCCAGCCCACGATCTCGGCGGCCACGAACCCGCGCTCCATGTCGGTGTGGATCCTGCCCGCCGCCGCCCTCGCGCGCGGTTCCGCGCGGGATCGCCCAGGCGCGGCCCTCCTTGCCCTCGTCGGCTGTGAAGAACGCGATCAGGCCGAGCAGCTCCCAGGCCTCGCGTATCACGGTGGCCAGCCCTGACTCGCCGGCGCCCAGGTCGTCCCGCATGGCCGCCGCCTCCTCGTCATCGAGCTCGGACAGCTCGGCCTCGATCCGAGCGGACACCGCAGCGGCGCGGGCGCCGGCCGCCTCGGCGTGGTCGCGAAGCGCGGCGGGCGGCGCCGGGGTCCTGCCCTCCGCGACGTTGGCCACGTACAGCACCGGCTTGGCCGTCAGCGGGCCGAGGTTTCGCAGCGCTTCCGGCGCGGCGTCGGGCGGCGGCACGGAGCGAGCCGGGCGCCCCTCCCCCAGCGCCGCGACGAGCTCCCGCAGCCACGTCGCCTCGGCCACCTTCTCCGGCCTCGCCCGACTTGGCCTCGCGGCCCACCTTCTCGAGCCGCCGCTCCGCCTGCTCGAGGTCCGCGTAAAGCAGCTCGGTCTCGATGGTCTCGACGTCGGCGAGCGGGATCCACGCTGCCCTCCGGGTGCACGACCTGTGCGTCGTCGTGGGCCCGCACGACGTGGACCAGCGCGTCGGTCTCGCGGATGTTCGCCAGAAAGCGGTTGCCGAGCCCCTCGCCCTCGTGCGCGCCGCGCACGAGGCCGGCGATGTCGTGGAACTCGATCGTCTCGTAGACCGTCGGCGTGGCGCCAATCGTCTCGACGACCCGGTCGAGTCGTTCGTCGGGAACGGGCACGACCGCCACGTTGGGCTCCACCGTGGTGAACGGGTAGTTGGCCGCCTCCGCCCCCGCGCGGGTGAGGGCGTTGAACAGCGACGACTTCCCGCGTTGGGCAGCCCGACGATGCCGACCTTCATGGCACCAGCTCCGACATCGCCGTTCCGAGCAGGACGCCCGCTGCGACGTCGGTGGGGTAGTGCACGCCGACGTAGACGCGCGACACCGCCATCGCGCACGCGCAGGCGTACACAGGCGCCGTCGGGAGCTCGCTCGAAAGCACCCGCGCCGCGGCGAACGACGTGGTCGAGTGTGCCGAGGGGTAGGAGAGGCTGGTCACGGTCGAGGAGAGCGGCGGGAGGCCGTCGAGGTCGGGGCGCCGGCGACGCACCACGTACTTCAGGCCGATGTTGGTGAGGTAGGCGACCACGACGGTCCGCGCGGCGCGCAGGTAGAGCGGGCGGCGGGGTGGGTCGGCGATCGCCCCCGGCTGCGCAGACGGCCAGCCACAGGATCCCGTGCTCGCCTGAGCGGGTGAACGCCAGCACTCCCCGCTCGACCGCCGCGGCGTGCCCACGGGTCCGCAGCAGGCGGAGGACCGCCAGGTCCAGCGCGCGGAGCACGGCTGGGGCTAGTGACCGCTCGGAGCGGCGACTAGAAGCCGACCTTCTGGTCGCCGCTCTCGCGCTGGATGTACACGACCTGGGCGAGGTCGATGAGGATCTCCGAGTCTTCGGTCTTGAGCGAGTGCCAGCGCTTGGCCTTGTCGTCGCCGAGCGCCTTTTCGAGAGCCTCGTACTCCGTGAGCTTCGCGCGGACGGCCAGCACCTGCCCGCCCTGGAAGCCCACGTCCATCCTTCGTTGGTCGCTCATTGGTGGTCCTTTGGTTGCACGATCTCGGTGAGCACGCCGCCGGTGGACTTGGGATGGACGAACGCCACGCGGCTATCGCGGATGCCCCGGCGTGGCTCCTCGTCGATCAGCCGCAGCCCCGCCTGGCGCAGGCGCTCGAGCGCGGCGTCGATGTCGTCGGTGCGATAGGCCACGTGGTGCATCCCGGGCCCGCTGCGCTCCAGGAAGCGAGCCACGCCGCTGTCGGGTTGCACGGGCGTGAGCAACTCCACGTGCGCGTCCCCGATCCCGAGCAGGGCGGCCTCGACGCCGAACTCCTCGACGGTCTCCCTGTGCTGCTCTGCCATGCCGAGCCGGTCGCGGTAGAGAGCGATCGCCTCGTCGAGGTCCTCGACTGCCACACCGATGTGGTCGATCTCGCCGAACACGGCGGCGGATGCTACTCAGTCACCGACCTCGGCTCGGCGCGCGGATGGGGGCGGGCGGCTAGGGTCAGCACTCGATGCGCCTGCCTGGCCCGCGCATAGCCGTAGCCCTGGTCGCGCTCGGGCTGCTCGGCGCGACCGCCCCCGCGCAAGCCGCGGCGCCGGCGGCGTCCGGACGCCTGATGGTGGGGTTCGAGAAGGGCGTCTCCAAGGATCGCCAAGCGAGCGTCCTCTCGGGCCTCGACGGCCGCATCTCGCAGCGCTTCAAGTCGATCCGCGGCGGTCGCCTGGTGGTGGCTCGACCGCGCTCCGGCAAGGCGACGGATGCTCTGCTCAAGCGTCTTCGCCGGCACCCCGACGTGGCGTACGCAGAGCCGGACTACATCCACACCGCTTCCGCGACGAAGGTGCCCAACGACCCCTCGTACTCGCTGCAGTACGCGCTGGTCGACGGTGCGGCCGACCACGACATCGACGCCCCGGTCGCGTGGGGCACCCGCACCAGCTGCGCCAAGGTCGCGGTCCTGGACACCGGGATCGACACCGACCATCCGGACCTGGCCGAGAACGTCTACAAGAGCGACGACAAGCCCAACAACGGCAAGGACGACGACAAGAACGGCTACGTCGACGACACCTATGGCTACAACGCGGTCGAAAACAAGGGCTCGGGCGAGGACGACAACGGGCACGGCTCGCATGTCGCCGGCATCGTGGGAGCTCGCAGCAACAACGGCCTCGGCGTGGCGGGGACGTGCTGGTCGACCAAGCTCGTGGCGGTGAAGTTCATGGATTCGAAGGGCAAGGGCTCCACGTCGAACGCCATCGAGGGGATCGAATACGCGGTGAAGAAGGGCCTGAAGGTCATCAATTGCTCTTTCGGCTCGAGCTCGAAGTCATCGTCGCTGCACGACGCTGTCGACTACGCCCAGGACCACGGGGCGCTGCTCGTGGTCGCCGCCGGCAACGACGGGAAGGACATCGACAAGTCACCGGTGTATCCCGCCTCTTTCACCGACTCGAACATCCTGGCGGTCGCCGCCACGACGTCCACCGACACACTGGCGTCGTTCTCGAACTTCGGCGACGAAGCAGTCGACGTGGCGGGACCTGGCGAGAACATCTACTCCACCTACCTCGGCGGCATCTACAGGCTCTTGTCCGGAACATCGATGGCCGCGCCGTACGCCTCCGGGGTGGCCGCGCTGCTGCGCAAGCAGGAATCCGACGCCACCTACGGGGACCTGCGCTACGCCATCCGCCACAAGGTGGACAAGCCGCCGGCGCTGGTCGACAAGGTCGCCTACGACGGGCGGCTGAACGCCGGCGGGGCGATGGCCGCGATTCCTGGGTTGGTGGATTAGGCGCGGGTGGGGCCGGGCGCCCCGGTTGCCTGACGCTTACCGCGGCTGGGTGGTGGGGGTCTGGGACCTCAGGCGGCGAGGCCGTGCCCTTGTCGACTTTGCTTCATATAGGGCGACAAAGTCGACAAGGACGGGACCCAAGGCCGCTCACTTGCCTGCGGATCAGTCCCGCAGCGGGTCGGTCGCCTCGGAGGCCGCGAGTCGGGCGGCGCCGGGCTCGCGGCGGGGGGAGGGATTTGCCTCCGGTCGCCTGGTCGGCCAGGTACCCCTTCACGAGCCGCTCGATGTCCTCGCGCTCGAGCACCTCGTGCTCCAGCAGCGGTCCGGCGAAGGCCTCGAGCAGCGGCCGGTGCTCGGTGACCAGCGCCAGCGCGCGGCGGTGGGCCTGGTCGGCGATGAACTGCTGCTCCTCGTCGATCGAGCCGCCGGGTGGCGTCGGACATCGAGTAGTCGTCGGCCGGCAGCTGCTTGACTGTGCAGCTGCGGTGCCCATGCCGTACTCGGTGACCATCGAGCGGCTGATCTCGTGCACCTTGCGTAGGTCGTCCGAGGCGCCGGTGGTGATCTGGCCGAAGACGAGGTGCTCGGTGACCCGCCCGCCGAGGAGCACCACGAGGTAGTCCATCAGCTCCTCCTTGGTCTTCAGGTAGCGGTCCTCCTCGGGCAGGTTGAGCGTGTAGCCGAGCGCCCGGCCGCGCGGGATGATCGAGATCCGGTGCACCTTCTCCACGCTGGGCGAGCAGCTCCGAGCAGAGGGCGTGGCCCGCCTCGTGGTAGGCCACCACGCGCTTCTCGTGGTCGGTGATCACCCGGCGCGACTGCATGCCGGCCATCACCCGCTCGAGCGCCGCCTGGAAGTCGCGTCGTCCCGATCGCTGTCGCGGCGGTCGCGACCGGCGAAGATGGCCGCCTCGTTGCAGATGTTGGCCAGGTCGGCGCCGGTGAGGCCGCTGGTCTGGCGCGCCACCAGCTCCAGGTCGATGTCCTCCGCCAGCGGCTTGCCCTTGCGTGTGCACGCCGAGGATCTGCTTGCGCCCCGCGAGGTCGGGCGGGGTCACGAAGATCTGGCGGTCGAAGCGACCGGGCCGCAGCAGCGCGGGGTCCAGCTTGTCGAGCAGGTTCGAGGCGCGCGATCACCACCAGCTCGTCGCCGCCCGCCGAAGCCGTCGAGCTCCACCAGCAGCTGGTTGAGCGTCTGGTCCTTCTCGCCCGACGACGTCGTTGCCGCGCGTGGCGCCGACCGCGTCGAGCTCGTCGATGAACACGATCGCCGGCGCGGCCTTGCGCGCCTCGCGGAACAGCCGCCGGATGCGCGCCGCGCCGAGGCCCGCGAACATCTCCACGAACGACGACGCGGACTGCGCGAAGAACCTGGCGTTGGACTCGTTGGCCACCGCCTTGGCCAGCAGCGTCTTGCCCGTGCCGGGCGGGCCGTGGAGCAGGATCCCCTTCGGGCACCTTGGCGCCGAGCTGCTGGAACCGCTCGGGGTCGCGCAGGAACTCCACGACCTCGCGCAGCTCGTCCTTGGCCTCCTCGACGCCGGCCACGTCGTCCCAGCCGATCGAGTCCGAGGACTGCGGCTTGATCTCCTGCGGCTTGGTCCGCAGCGGCATGCTGCGCAGCAGGACCACCAGCAGCGACCAGCGATCAGGCCCATGAAGATGATCGGCAGCCAGATGACCGCCCAGTCCTCGACGCCCTGGAAGTCGATGGCGAGCAGCGCGATCACGAACGGCCTCCGGCCACGGTCTGTCGAGCGACGTCCATGTCACCCTCAAGTGTAGGGACTGGGTGGCTCTTCCTGCCACCGCGACATCTGGACCTCTAGGCCGGATCGGCCTCGACCCGGAGGATCTCGGCCAGCGCCGCGCGGCCCACCTCGAGCTGCTCCGTCGGTGGGCTCGCGGGTGCCCACCAGGCGCTGGATCTCGTAGCCGGGCCTGCGCAGCGCGCGTCGACATCGACGGTGCCCTCGTGGCGCTCGGACCAGGCGAACACCTCCACCGCCACGGCGGCGCTGCCCAGCGCCACGGCGGCCTCGGCCGCCGGCCCGCGCATGCCGGCCCGGCGCGCGGCCACGTTGCCCACGGCGGCGGCGCCCAGCATCGGCGCCACGAGGTTCGAGCCGCAGCGGTCGTGCTCCTTGTCGGCCGTCGGCCGCCTCGCCGTCCTGCTCGTAGGCGGCGATCGCCTTGTGCTCGACCCCGTGGTAGGCGGCCAGGTCGCCGCTGCGCAGCGCCAGCAGCGCCGGCGCCAGGCTCACCAGCCCCACCGCCGTCTCGCGCGCGACGCGTGCGGGCGCCGGTGGAGCGGATCGCCTGGCCGGCCAGCGCCGCGCCCGGCCATCGCGCCGAGCGTGCGCGTGTCCTGCATCGGCAGCCGCGCCGCCGGCAGCGCGCGCTTGACCAGCGGGATCACCGCCATCGCCTCGGCCAGCTTGGCCACGCCGCGCACGCCGGGGATCGCCTCGGTGGCCCTGCCGCCCAGCGACGGCTTGCGCCCCGACGCCACCTGGATCTCGCCGTCGCGGTCGCGCACCGCGGCCGCCCAGTGGGTCGGGCCGTGCACGAGCAGGCCGTTGCGCAGCGCCATCCCGCCGAGGCGGAGCTTTCGTCGGCTGCTCGCTCATCGCAGCGTCTCCTCGACCAGCCCGGAGTAGAAGCGCGCGGCCAGGCCGAGGTCCTCGACCGGCACGCGCTCGTCGGCGCCGTGGATGAGCGGCGCCGCCTCGAACAGGCTCATCGCCTTCTGGGGGAAGAAGCCGTAGGCCACGCAGTCGGGGAACGCCTCGCGAAACCAGCGCGAGTCGCTGAAGCCGGGCAGCACCACCGGGGTCACGGCCGCGCCCGGGTCCTCGCGCTCGACGAATCGCCCGGATCGACTCCATCAGCGGCGTGTCGATCGGCGAGCGGTTGCCCACCACCGTCTCGTCGAACGCGATGTCGTAGCCGTCGTCCTCACCGACCGCCTCGCGGATGCGCGTCAGCGCGTGGTCCTCGCCCAGGCCGGGCGGCACCCGGCAGTCCACCTTCAGCTGCGCGCGCGAGGGGATCACGTTGATCTTCTCCGAGGCGCTGGCCATGGTCGGCGCCATCGTCACGCCGAGCATCGGCTCCAGCAGCACGGCGATCATCGGGTCGCGTGCCTCGACCTCCTCGAGCGCCGCGGACAGGTCCGTCCCGCTCGACCCCGAGCGCGTCGAGGAAGGCGTCCGGCTCCGGCGAGTGCTCGGGCACCACGCGGCCGCCGGCCAGCGCCTCCAGCGCCGGGCGCGAGCTTGGTGAGCGCGTTGTCGCCGATGCGCGGGATCGAGGCGTGGCCGGCGCGTGCCGTGGGCGGAGAGGGTGAAGCGGAAGACGCCCTTCTCCGCCACGCACACGCCGTAGATGCGGCGGCCGTCGTACTCGAACACCTCCCCGGCGCCCTCGTTGACCACCATGTCCGCGCGCACCTTGTCGGGGTGCTGCTCGCACAGCCACTTGGCGCCGTACTCGGCGCCGGCCTCCTCGTCGGCGGTGAGCACGAGCTTCAGCTCGCCGGCCTCGGGCCGCCAGCCCTCCTCGGCCAGCGCGATCGCCGCGGCCACCTCGGCCGCCACCTGGCTCTTCATGTCCAGCGCGCCGCGGCCCCAGACGCAGCCGTCGCGCAGCTCGCCCGACCATGGGTCGACCGTCCCACTCGGACGCGTCGGCCAGCACCGTGTCCACGTGGCCGAGCAGGCACAGCGCGGGCCCGTCGGACTCGGCCGGCCAGGCGGGCGACCAGGTTCGGCCGCCCCTCCACGGCGCGACAGCAGCTCGACCTCGAACCCGGCTCCCTCGAGCAGTCCCTTCAGGAACTCCTGGGCCGCCTGCTCGTTGCCCGGCGGGTTGACGGTGTTGAAGCGGATCAGCCGCTGAAGCAGCTCGGTGGTGCGGCGCTCCAGGTCGGCGCGCCTCGGGCATCGCCGTTGGCGAGTGCCTCAGGCGCTCGGTACCTCGCGTCCCAGCCCTCGGCGTCGCGGCGCGAAGTTCCTGCGTCGACGTCGAGCGGTCTAGGCCGGGAACATCCGCCGGCTGCGCCACAGCCAGCGCAGATCGCCCCGCGGGCGCAGCCTTGCCGCGCAGCACCAGCTTGCGCGGGTCGCGTGCGGCCGGCGGCCACGTCGACGAAGTCCTCGAAGCTCGAGCTTGAGGGTCACCCGCGCGGACGCCGACCGGCCCGGCTCGGCGCGGGTGGCGCCGTTGGCCACCACCACGTGCCAGGGCTCGGCGTCGCGGAAGTCCCACTGGATCACGCCGGGCTCGGCCGCGGCGCTGAGTCCAGGCCGCCGGCGATCGTCTCGAAGAGGAGCCGCATGTCGGCCGGGTCCTTCGACGGCGGGCCGACCTTCTCGCCCAGGTAGCCCGGCGCGCACCATCTTGTGGCCGCGCTCGGCGCGCTCGCGCGGGGTGCCGGGCACCGGGAACACCGGCGGGCCGGGCAGCTCCTCGATCGGCATCCCGGCGCTGCGCATCTTGGTCTCGAGCGAGCTGGCGCCCTCCTCGCCGATGTCCTCGAGCGTGAACCCGAAGCACTCGATGTAGCGCATGTCCCAGTCCGGCGGGATCAGCACCGAGGCCGTGTACGGGATCACCTCGCGCAGCAGGTCGGCCACGGCGTCGGGCACCTCGGGGTCCATCTTGCGCAGGTCGGACAGCAGCTTCACGCCGAAGCCGATGTGGCGCTGCTCGTCGGCCGCCACGTTCTCCATCCCCTCGCGGAAGCCGGGCAGCAGGTCGCGGTCGGTGAGGTAGCTGGTGATGAAGTGCTGGCCGGGCTGGGCCAGCGTGGCCTCGATGACCACGTGGTAGAGCGTGACGGCGGCGGCCAGCTTGCGGGATCGAGCGGGTCGCGCGCGCAGCTCGTCGGACATGGTCACGAGCCGGTCGAAGATCTTGGTGAAGCCCCAGGTGAGCTCGGGCTTGATCGCGCTCAGGCTGTCGGCCGACGCGGTCGCCGCCGACGCCCACGACCTCCTTCATGAAGCGGTTGAAGAAGACGGCGTGGCGGGCCTCGTCGACCTGCTGGGTGGTCAGGAAGTACTTCTGCTCCTCCAGCGGCGCGGCGTCGACGTAGGGCGAGAGCCCGTCGGCCACGGCGTCCTCGCCCCAGAAGAAGAGCGAGTAGTTCCAGCAGCGCCGCCTTGCGCTCGATGTCGGTGAACGTCTGCCTGCCACTGCTCGCCGCGTCGCGCGTGAAGTCGATCTCCGTGGCGCGCCAGTTGCCGCGCTCCCAGCGCGCGGTAGAGGTCCTCGTAGGTGATGTTGTCGAGCGGGTTCTGCGTGGTCGGAACGGCGACTGGCCACTGGCTCTCCTCCGAGTCTGGTACCTTTGTCCCGATTTGGCGGAACGAATGTACCAGAAAGGCGAGCGCCGCCGCGAGGAGATCCTGCGCGCCACCGCTGCGCCTGATCGGCGCCCGCGGCGCCGACGCCGTGACCCACCGCGCGGTCGCGGAGGAGGCGGGCGTGCCGCTGTCGGCCACCACCTACTACTTCGCCTCGAAGGAGGACCTGCTCGAGCAGACGCTTCTGCTGGCCGCGCGCGAGGAGACCGAGCGGATCGAGCGGCTGGTGCTCGACCTCGCGCCGCTGTCGCTCTCGGCGCGCCGACTGGGCCGCGGCGGTGGCGGCGCAGATCGCCGGCGACATCCGCGAGGAGCCCGCCAAGCACGTGGCCCTGTTCGAGCTCGGCCTGGAGGCCACCCGCACCGAGGCTGCTGCGCGGCCGAGCTGCAGCGCTGGCAGGAGGCGCACCTGCGGCTGGCCGAGATGGGCTGCCGCGCGGTGGGCTCCGACGAGCCCGAGCTGGACGCGCGCATCGTGGTGGCCGCGCTCACCGGGCCTGATGCTCGAGCAGCTCGCCAGCGGGACGCGAGGACTTCGAGGACGCGGTGCTGCGCCCGGCGCTCGAGCGGCTGTTCGCCCGCCTGGCCGCCGGCGAGCCCGCCGCAGTCCGGTGTAGCCTCTGCCCGTAGTGGCAGGCGCGCTCTCGACGGTCGGCGATCGCCTATCGCGAGGCCGGGCCCGAGGAGCGGCCCGGCAGCGCTGATGCTCCACGGCTACCCGCAGTCCTCGCTATGTGTGGCGCGCCGCGCTCGTCGCGGTGGCGGACGCCGGCTGGCGCGGCGTGGCGCCGGACCTCCCGGGCTTCGGCGACTCCCCGCCCGACCCGCCCGGCACGTGGGAGCGCCACGTGGAGGCCGTCGAGCGCCTGCGCGCCGGGCTCGGCCTGGGCGAGGTGGCCCTGGTGATGCACGACTGGGGCGCGCTGATCGGGCTGCGCTGGGCGTGCGAGCACCCCGGCGCCGTGCGGGCGCTGGTGATCTCCTCCAGCGGGTTCTTCCCCGACGGCAAGTGGCACGGCATGGCGCGCGGGCTGCGCGACGCGAGGGCACCGGCGAGCAGCTGGTGGAGCGAGCATGACGCGCGCAGAGCTTCGGCGCGCTGATGCGCATGGGCGAGCCGCGGGATGGACGAGGCGGCGATCGACGAGTTCTGGAAGTGCTTCGCGGACGACGAGCGGCGGGCCGCCCAGCTCGACCTCTACCGCTCGGGCGACTTCGAGAAGCTCGCGCCGCTACGAAGGCAAGCTGGCCGCGCTCGGCGTGCCGACGCTGCTGCTGTGGGGCGACGACGACCAGTTCGCGCCCGCTCGCCGGCGGGCGGCGGCTCCAGCGCGAGATCCCGCACGCCGAGCTGGAGGTGCTCGAGGACACGGGCCACTTCGTCTGGGACGACGAGCCCGAGCGCTGTGGGCAGTCGCTCGCGAGCTTCCTGCGCGGGCTCTCCTGACGCTGCCAGAATCGCCGCCGTGGAGCGGCTCTTCGAGGAGGACCAGCCCCAGCGCGGCCAGACGCGGGTGCCCGCGTCCGACCAGCCGCTGGCGGCTCGGATGCGCCCGACGTCGCTGGACGAGCTGGTGGGCCAGGAGCACCTGCTGGAGCCGGGCTCGGCGCTGCGGGCGGCGATCGAGGAGGGGCGGCCGCACTCGATGGTGCTCTACGGGCCGCCCGGGTCGGGCAAGACCACGCTCGCGCGCCTGATCGCCGTGAACGCCGCGCGCCGCGTTCGAGGAGCTGTCGGCCGTGAACGCCGGGCGCCAGGAGGTGCGCGACGTGATCGAGCGCGCCGAGCACCGCCGGGCCACCAGCGGCGAGCCGACGATCCTGTTCCTGGACGAGATCCACCGCTTCAACAAGGCCCAGCAGGACACCCTGCTGCCCGCGGTCGAGGAGGGGCTGGTGACGCTGGTGGGCGCGACCACCGAGAACCCCTACTTCGAGGTGAACTCGGCGCTGCTGTCGCGCTGTCGCGTCTACGAGCTGCACGGCGCTGGGCGATGCGGACGTGCTGGCGCTGCTGCGGCGCGCGCTGCGCGACGAGCGCGGCGTCCCCGACCCGCCCGACGTGGACGACGACGCGCTGGAGTTCCTGGCCGCGCGGTCGGGCGGCGACGCCCGCACGGCGCTGGCCGCGCTGGAGCTGGCCTGCGAGACGGTCGGCGAGGGCCGGTGACGCTGAGCCACGCCGAGGACGCGCTGCAGCGCCGGGCGGTCCTCTACGACAAGGGCGGCGACCGCCACTACGACACGATCTCGGCCTGGATCAAGGCCACCCGCGGGTCCGACCCCGACGCGTCCCTGCTCTACCTGGCCGAGATGCTCGAGGGCGGCGAGGACCCGCGCTTCATCGCGCGCCGGATGGTGATCCTGGCCAGCGAGGACATCGGCAACGCCGACCCGCGGGCGCTGCAGGTGGCCGTGGCCGCCGCCCACGCCGTGGAGCACGTGGGCCTGCCCGAGTGCGCGCACAACCTCGCGCAGGCCAGCGTGTACCTGGCGCTGGCGCCCAAGTCCAACGCCTCCTACAAGGCGCTCGGACGCGCGCGCGCAGTGGGTGCGCGACCACGGCGCGCCGGACCCGCCGGCGCCGCTGCGCAGCGCGGCCTACCCGGGCGCGGCGAAGCTCGGCCGCGGCCAGGGCTACGACTATCCCCACGACCACCCGGAGGGCGTCTCCGAGCAGGAGCTGATGCCCGCCGAGGCCGAGGGCGAGCGCTTCCTGGAGCTGTCGGAGCACGGCGAGGAGGCCGCGATGCGCGAGCGCCTCGAGCGGATCCGCAAGCGCCCGCGGCGGCTCGTAGCAGACCGCACGAGCGCGTGGAGAAGCGCGGCAGCTGCAACGGATGTTTCCGCGCTGTTAAGCGGCATTGGCCTCAAGGCCGATACGTCTGCCACCGTGATGACGTGACTCGCAACCCTCGACAGCCCGCGCCTGGCCGATCCCGGCACCCTGCTCGCCACCACCCACCAGGTCGGAGGCGGCCTGCGCGTGCGGCCTGCGCCTGGCGCGCCCGAGCGACGCCCGCCGGGTGCGACGATTTCCTCGACGGCCTGAGCACCGAGACCCTGCACGGGCGCTTCCTCGGCGCCGCTGCCGCGAGCCCCCGCACGACCTGGTCGGGCATTTCACCTTCTTCGACCCCCGCGAGCGGCTGGTGGTCGTGGCCACCGCGATGGCCGGCGGCCGGCGAGGAGATCGCTGGGCCTGGCGGATGTGTCGCTGCCCGACAGCGGGGTCGGCGGAGCTGGCCGTGGTGGTCGACGAGGCCGCGCCAGGACCAGGGCGTCGGCAAGCTGCTCACCGAGGTGGCGGCCGCGCTGGCGCTGCGCCAGGGCGCGACCCGGCTACGCGCGAGCTGCCGCTGCCGCAGACGGCGCGATGGTCACCTGATGGAGCGCCTGGGCCGCACGGCGCGCACGGTCGAGGACGGAACGCACCGATGGCCTCGTCACCACGCCTGCCGACGTCGCCGCGCGCCGCGCCGCCTGACCGCGCCCGGTCGGCACAATGGCGGTCGATGGAAGCCGCCGTGACCGCCGCGCTGGAGTCGTTCAGCCCGATCGACGGGCGCCGGCTCGGCGCGGTGCCGACGCTCGCGCCCGAGCAGGTGCAGGCCGTGGTGGACGACGTGGCCGAGGTGCAGCCGTTCTGGGCGGCGCTCCCGGCTCGTCCGACCGCGCGCGCTACATGCGCCGCGCCGCCCAGGTGATCATCGACTCGCTGGGCGACCTCTCCGAGCTGCTCACCCGCGAGCAGGGCAAGCCGCGCAACGAGTCGTACGTGATGGAGCTGCTGCCCACGATCGACTCACTGCACTGGATCGCGGCGCAGGGCCCGAGATCCTCGACGACGAGAAGGTCGCGCTGCCGATCTTCCTCAAGCAGAAGCGCGCGAAGTTCGCCTACGAGCCGCTGGGCGTGGTGGGCGTGATCGCGCCGTGGAACTACCCCTGGTCGATCCCCTTCGGCGAGGTGGCGATCGCGCTGATGTGCGGCAACGGCGTGGTGCTCAAGCCCGCTTCGCTCACGCCCGCTGATCGGCCAGCGGATCCAGGAGGTGTTCGAGCGCGCGGGCGTGCCCGAGGGGCTGGTGCGGACCGTGCACGGCGGCGGCGCCGTGGGCCAGGCCGCTGGTGGAGTCCAGCGCCGCCAAGATCTTCTTCACGGGCTCGGTCGAGGTCGGCCGCGGCGTGGGCGTGGCGTGCGCCGAGCGGATGAAGGGCTCGGTGCTGGAGCTGGGCGGCAAGGACCCGATGCTCGTGCTCGTCGGACGCCAACCTCGCCAACGCCGTGTCCGGCGCGCTCTGGGGCGGCTTCGCCAACGCCGGCCAGACCTGCTCGGGCATCGAGCGCGTGTACGTGATGCGCGACGTGGCCGAGCCTTCATCGAGGGCCTGGTCGCCGGCGCCAAGGCGCTGCGCGTCGGCGACCCGATGGGCTGGGGCACCGAGATCGGCCCGATGGTCTCGCGCGAGCAGTTCGACCTCGTGCGCGAGCTCGTCGACGACGCCGTGGCGGACGGGGCCGAGCTGCGCTGCGGCGGCCCGGTCGCAGCCGCCGGCGCGCCCGAGCGCCGCGACTGGTTCGCGCCCGCCGTGCTCACCGGCGTGACCCACGACATGCGGATCATGCGCGAGGAGATCTTCGGCCCGGTCGTGCCCGTGATCACCGTGGACTCCGAGGACGAGGCGATCGCCCTGGCCAACGACTCCGACTTCGGCCTCGGTGCCTCGGTGTGGACCCTGGACCGCGAGCGCGGCGACCGGATCGCGCGCCGCCTGCAGGCGGGCATGGTCTGGGTCAACGACCACATGTACTCCCACGGCGCGTGCTCGTGCTCGTGGGGCGGCGTCAAGGACTCGGGCCTGGGCCGCTCGCACTCGAAGTTCGGCTTCTACGAGTGCGTGAACGTGAAGCTGCTGTCGTGGGAGCCGTCGCGCACGCGCAACTTCTGGTGGCACCCATACGACGGCCCTCGGCCGGGCGATGCACTCGTCGGCGCAGCTGCTCTACGGCCGCGACGACGACAAGGCGGGCGCGCTGCGCCGCGGCGCGCCCGCGTTCGCGCAGCTCACGCGGAAGATGCTGGCGGGGCGGGGGCGGTAGCACCGAAGCGGGCGGTTACTCGCTCACCATGTCCACGGCGGTGCCTTCGCGCCACGGGTCCGCGAGCCCTTCCGCCGCCAGCGGTGAGCCCGACTCCGGGTCGAGGGACTCCACCTGGCGCACGTACTCCTGCATCGCGCGCAGCGCCTGGGGGGTGGAGCTGGCGCTGAGGAACTCCGCCCGCTCCAGGTGCAGGCCCTCGCCCAGGGACCTCGAGGAGCCCTCCCACACCGCACGCTTGACGCTGCCCACCGCGGCCGGGCTGCGCCGCGCCAGGCGCTCCGCGGTCGCGCGGGCCTCGTCCATCAACAGCTCCGCCCGGACGGTCCGATGCACGAGCCCGACCTCCAGCGCCTCGGTGGGTGAGAGCAGCCGCGCCTCGAGGATCAGCTCCAGGGCCTTGGCCGGGCCGAGCGCCCGCGCCATGCGCTGGGTGCCGCCCGCGCCCGGGATGATCCCGACGCTCACTTCAGGCAGCCCTATCTGCCCGTCCCCCTCCGCCATGTAGCGCAGGTCGCAGGCCAGGGCCAGCTCGCAGCCGCCGCCGGTGGCCAGGCCGTTCACGGCGGCGATGAACACCTTGTCCATCCTGTTCATCCGCACGAACAGGTCGTGTATCCCGCGCACGGCGGCCAGGCCCGCGGCCGGCGTTCGGCCGATTGCTTCCTTCGCACCCGGCACGTGGGACAGGGCGCCCACGGCTCGCAGGGCGCCCGAGACGACGCGCGGGTCCAGCGTTGGGCCCACGCCCTCGGCGCCCGCCAGGATCTCCTTCACGTCGTAGTGGGTGATGAACACGTCATCGGGCGCGCCGGTGATGACGACGGAGCCGATCGAGCGGTCCGACTCCAGCTCGCGGGTGAGCTGGTCCAGCTCGCCCACCATCCGCGCGGTCATGAAGTTGCGCGGCGGGTTGTCCAGGGTCACGGTCATCACGCGACCGGCTCTCTCTGTCTTCACCTGTGGCATGGGCGCACGCTAACCGCTTGCGCCCGCCGAGTGGCGGATTGGCACATTCGCCCACATACTGGGGCGCGACCTAGATGGAGGCCGTATGAACCTGAGGATCGCTCGTCGTCTCGTCCCCGCCGTCTGCGTGCTGGCCGCGCTCGCGGCTCCGGCCGTCGCGAAGGCGCCGAAGCCCAAGGCGGGCTTCTACAACTTCACCCTCTCCGGCAACGCGTACTCGGGCGAGAGCTTCGCGAACGTCGCGAAGGGCGGGAAGTCCTTCAGCTCGCTCTCACTCGGGTACGTCCGCAAGTCCGACAACCCGATGGTCGGCCACAAGTGCACCGGCACCCAGGAAGGCGGGCCTAAGAAGGGGCAGGTCAAGATCAAGAGCGGCAAGTTCAAGTTCAACGGCTCGATCAAGTGGTTCAGCCCCAAGAAGCGCAAGAACGTGCCGGCCAAGCTCCTCTTCGAGGGCAAGTTCACATCTGCGACGAAGTTCAAGGGCTCCTACCGGATCACGGTCGAAGGCTGCAAGACCCCCAAGGCGAAGTACACAGCCAGGCTGCGCTAGCGCAGGCGGGCGGGCGCTCGCTGGGCGCCCGCGACTTGGTTGGCGTGGCTCTCGGCTAGCCCGGCCCGACCCTGGCCGACACGACCGCCGCGGTGCCCTGCATGCCACGCAGGTTGGGGTGGACGGGCGCCGCCGCCGTGGCGGGGATGATCGGCTCGACCCAGCGGGTGCCCGCCGACTTGCAGGCGTCGCGCCCGATGCCGGCGGTGTAGGCATCGATCAAGCTCGCGCCCGCCGCGGAGGCCTGGGCGGCGAGCATCGCGTTCAGCTCACGCTGCTTGGCGCGCAGGTAGGGCACGTCCGCCCATGCGACCGGCATCTGCGGCCAGCAGCCCACGCCCGTCTCCGGGAAGACCGGGAGGTAGTTGACGACGAAGACCCGCGCGGATGCCGAGCGCGCACGGATGCCCTGGAGCACGGCGGCGACCTTAGGGGCCGTGGCCTGGATTCGGGCGCTGATCTCGTCGCGGCCGTTGACCACGTACTGGTCCTGGCACCGCCTGCCGAACGGCGTCGGGCTCGCACAGTCCTGCACGATGTCGCTGAAGCCGATGTCATTGCCGCCGATGCCGAGCGTCACCACGCGCGTGTCGGCTGCCAGCGAGTTGAACTGCGGCGGATTGGAGCCGCCTGTGATGCTCTGCGGCTGGGTCATGTCGATCGTCTCGGCGCCGCTGCAACTGGGGTCCCGCAGCGGCAGGCCGATGCTCGGCGCCGCCAGGTGCGGGTAGTTGCGGTTCGACTTGAGGCAGCCCAGCGGAGCGATCTGGGTGGGGATCAGCGGACCGGCCGTGAACGAGTCGCCCAGCGACACGTAGTTCGGCGCCGCCGCCGCGGTGGGCGACCCTCCCGCAAGGACCCCGACCAAAACGAGCAGGCACAAGCATGCGCGCGGACGCGCGAACAGTGATGACGGCGACATCTGGGCTCCTCTCCCTTTCACCTCCGGGGCTCTCCTCAGGCCCCCGGCGCGCCGAGTCTAATCCGGCGCGACGCGCCTCCGCAAGGGCGCCTCAACCTCGCGCGCGCGGCCCGCTCAGCGCCAGCGCGCGCTCGCGGTGAACGCGTCGCAGCATCGAGCCGTCGGTGAAGTAGGACATCGCGGGGAGTTACGGACCGTAGACTCAGGGTGACCATGCCAGCTCAGGCCTACGCCGGGAAAAAATGCGTCTGCCAGCTCCGCAAGGGCATCTGCGACCAGAGCTGCGTGCGGGGGATGCTCGACACGCCCTTCTACATCGCGTGTCTCAAGCTGAGCGGGCGGCGGTGCCTGGTGGTGGGCGGCGGCGACGTTGGCCTCGAGAAGGTTGAGGGGTTGCTGGCCTGCGACGGCGACGTGACCCTGGTGGCACCCGACGCGGTCGAGCCGTTGCATGAGCTGGCCGCGGAGGGCTCGATCCGGTGGGAGCGGCGGGCGTATGCGCCCGCGGACCTCGAGGGGACGTTCCTGGTGATCGCCGCGACCAACGACAGCGAGATCGAATATTGCGCGTGTACGAGGAGGCCGAGCGGCGGGCGATGCTCGTGAACGTGGTCGACGTGCCGCCGCTGTGCAACTTCATCCTCCCCGCGATCATCCGCACCGGTCCGCTCGCGATCGCGATCTCGACCGCCGGCGCCAGCCCCGCGCTGGCCAAGCGCATCCGCAATGAGATCGCCGAGGAGTACGGCGAGCCCTATGCCAAGCTGGCCGCTGATGCTCAACGACGTGCGCGGTTGGGCGAAGGGCACGTTGCCGACCTATGCCGATCGCAAGCGCTTCTTCGAGTCGATCGTCAATGGCGAGCCTGATCCGGTGGAGCTGCTGCGCCGCGGCGACGAGGCGGCGGTGCGCGATCTGATCGAGGCGGCGCGAGAGGCACACTCGGCGCCGCGCCGCGGCCAGGGCCCGCTAGGCCAGCCCCTTCTTCCTCAGCTCACCCAGCGCGACGTCTGACTTGCCGAGGTCCGCGGCGCCCATGCCGGCCAGCACCTCGGCCGTCTTGGTGAACTGGACGTCGGAGTACTCGACCACCTGCACCCGGTTGCCCCACGGGTCACGGAAGTCCAGGCCGCGGCCCGGGAGGATCGTCGGCGCCGCGTTGCTCCAGCGAGCGTCGCGCGGCTTCGCGGTCGTCCACGACAAGCCCGAAGTGGCGGTGCACGTCCGGTCCCCCCTCCCGCGGCTCGGACAGGGCCAGGAACTGGTCCCCCATGTCGAGGAACGCCATCCCCGGGGCCCGGCCCCGGAGCGGGAAGCCGAACAGGCCCCGATAGAACTCGACCGCCGCCTCGACGTCGCCGACCTCGAGCGCCACGTGGTTGATCCCGATGGCACGCGCCACGGTCGCAGTCTCCCACCCGAGGGCGTCGCGAGCGCACCGCGCGGGAGTACGCTGGCCCCCGTGACCGACCTGTCTCACCTGGACGACTCCGGCCGCGCCCGGATGGTTGACGTGGGGGCCAAGGAGGCGACCGAGCGAAGGGCGAGGGCTCGCGCCAGCGTGCGGATGTCCGCTGAGACCGCGACGCTCGTCGAGGCCGGGGACGCGCCCAAGGGCGACGTGGTCTCCACGGCTCGTATCGCCGGGATCCAGGCCGCCAAGCGCACGGCGGAGCTCATCCCGTTGTGCCACCCGCTCCCGCTCTCGTTCGTGGACGTGCAGCTGGCCGTGGACGCGGCCGGCGGGGAGGTGATCGTGAGCGCCGACGCCCGCACGAAGGCGCAGACCGGCGTGGAGATGGAGGCCATGACGGCTTGCGCCGTGGCCGCCCTGACGGTGTACGACATGGTCAAGGGAGTGGAGCGCGGCGTCGAGATCGGGCCGATCGTCCTGCTGGAGAAGACCGGGGGCAAGGCTGACTGGCGACGCGCGGGCTGAGCCGCCGCAGAGGCGCTCATCGAGGGCCGGATAGATTGCCGCGGGGTGAAGGCGGCCGTGCTCACCATCTCCACGTCGCTGGCGCGTGGCGAGGGCCAGGACGTCTCGGGCGCGGCCCTCGCCGAGCTGTGTCGAGGCCGCCGGGCTCGAGGCATCGCGCGAGCTTGCTGGGCGACGACCGCGCGGCGATCGCCGCGGCGCTGCGGCGGCTGGCGGACGAGGACGACGTCCGGTTCGTCTTCACCACAGGTGGCACCGGGCTGACCCCCGACGACGTGACCCCCGAGGCCACCCGTGACGTGATCGAGCGCGAGGCGCCCGGATACGCGGAGACCATCCGGGCCGAGTCGCGCGGCCACACCCCGCTGGGCATCCTCACGCGTGGCGTGTCCGGAATCCGCGGTCGCACGTTGATCGTGAACTTCCCGGGCAACCCCAAGGCGATCGGCCAGTCGTGGCCCGTGGTCGAGCCGACGCTGCGCCACGCGGCGGAGACGCTCGAGCGTGACTGACGTCGGGCCGGGGCTGGAGCTCAACGGCCTCGAACGCCGCTACGGCGAGCGGATCGCCCTCAGCGGCGTGACCGTCGAGCTGGAGGCGGGGCGCACACTGGCGGTGTTCGGCGCGAACGGCGCGGGCAAGACCACACTCCTGCGGGTGCTCGCCGGGCTCCTGCGCCCACACGGGGGGACCGCGCGGGTGCTCGGCGCCGAGCTGCCGCGGGAGCGCTGGAAGGTGCACGGCCGTGTGGGCTACCTCGGTCACGAGCCGCTGCTCTACCGCGACCTCACCGCTCGCGAGAACCTTCGCTACCACGCCCGCCTCCACTCCGTAGTCGGCTCGCGCGTGGGTGAGCTGCTGGAGGCGGTGGGTATGGCGCGCCGTGCGGACGAGCCGCTGCGCGACCTCTCGCGCGGAATGGTGCAGCGCGTGGCGGCGGCACGAGCCGTGCTGCACGACCCGCCGCTGGTGCTGCTCGACGAGCCGCGAGCTGGACTCGACCCGGCGGCGGCGGACCTGCTCGAGCCGCTGGTCGGGCGCCCGTCGGGGCGCACCCGGGTGCTGGTGACGCACGACGTGGAAAGCGGCTTGGCCGAGGCGGACGTGGTGCTGGGCCTGCGAGGCGGGCGCCAGGAGCTGGCGGGAGCAGCCGGGCTCGCCGAGATCAGGAGGCTGTACTCGTGATTCGCGCCGCCGGCGCGATCCTGCGCAAGGACCTGACGCTCGAGCTGCGCACGAAGCAGTCGGTGCCGGCCATGGCCCTCTTCACGGTCACGGTCTACGTGCTGTTCCACTTCGGACTGGATCGCGACTCGCTCGACGGCGAGCTCGCTTCAGGGGTGCTGTGGGTGACGCTGCTGCTGGCGGCGGTGATCGGGGTGACGCGTCTGTTCGCGGTCGAGCGCGAGGAGGGCGGCATCGAGGCCCTGCTGCTTGCGCCCGTGGACCGCACCGCGCTCTTCGTTGCGAAGGCGGCCGCCTTGTTCATCTACCTCGTGGCACTCGAGCTGGTGGCAGTGCCGCTCTTCGGCCTGATGCTGCTGGGTCCGGACCTCTTCAACGCCCTGCCCGAGCTCCCTCTCGTGATCCTGCTCGCGGACGTCGGCCTCGCCGCGGTCGGTGCCCTCGTATCGGCCCTCGCCGCCGAGACCCGCGCCCGCGAGTTGATCGTGCCGTTGCTGCTCCTCCCGCTGCTCGTGCCGCTGCTGATCGGCGCGGCCTCGGCCACGGAGCCCCTGCTTCGCGGGGACGGCACGCCGGAGGACCTCGGCCGCTACCTGGCCCTGCTGGCGGGCTACGACGGAGTGTTCCTGGCGATCTCGCTGGCGGTCTTCGACTTTCTACTCGACGACTAAGCTTTGACGCCCGTGTACTCCAAGGGCTTCAAGCCGCTTGCAGCCGCCACCGTGGCCACCACCGCGCTGGGGCTCGCGCTCGTCTTCTTCTACGCCCCACTCGACGCCGACCAGGGCTTCGTGCAGAAGATCTTCTACGTGCACGTGCCGATGGCGATCGTCGCGCTGTGCGGCTTCGTCGCCGGCGGGATCATGGCGATCAAGCACCTGCGCACGGGCGACCGCTCATGGGACATGCGCTCGTACGTGGCGATCCACCTCTCGATCATTCTCGGCCTGGGCGTGCTCGTGACCGGTGCTATCTGGGCAAAGGCGGCCTGGGGCCACTGGTGGGTGTGGGACGAGCCGGTGCTCGTGTCCTTCCTGGTCGTGTTCCTGCTCTATTGCGTCTACTACCCGCTGCGATTCTCGATCGAGGACCCCGATCGCCAGGCGCGCTACTCGTCGGTCTTCGCGATCGCCGCCGGGGCCTTCGTGCCGATCAACTTCGTGGCGGTGCGGCTGGCGGAGTCCTTCACCCACCCACGCGTCCTGTCCCAGACCGGCGGCAGCCTGCCGGGCGACATGCGGCTGACCTTCCTCGTCTGCATTGCGGCGATGGCGCTGCTGTTTCTGACGCTGTGGAAGCTCGAGCTGACCTCCAAGAACGCATCGATGCAACTCAAGCGGCTGCGCGCCCGGCTCGAAGCGGCGTAGGCGGATGCCGGCGCTGCCGCTCGACGAGGCCGGGAAGTACGTTGCCGGCGCCTACGTGGTCTTCGTGACGCTGATCCTCGTGTACGTGTCGATCATCGGGGCCAAGATCGCGCGGATCGAGCGCCAGGTTGAGGAGTTGATGGAGCTGACCGAGGAGGAAGAGGGCGTCGATCGACAGCGGGAGCGGGTGTCGTCCTAATGGAGTTGTTGGCTCTTGGCGTTTCCCACAAGACGGCCCCGCTGGCGCTCCGGGAGCGGCTGGCGCTGCCCGAGGGCCGCGCTGCCGCGGTGCTGGCGGAGCTGCGGTCGCACGAGGAGATCCACGAGGCCGTGGCGCTCTCAACCTGCAACCGCACCGAGCTCTACCTGGTCGTCTCCGACGCGGTGGGCGCCGAGAGCGTCGCGCTCGCGGTCCTGGCGCGCCAGGCCGACACACGCCCCACCGAGCTCGCCGACCGCCTCTACTCCCTCCGCGACCGCGACGCGGTGCGACACCTGTTCAGCGTCGCCGCCGGGCTCGACTCGATGATCGTCGGTGAGGCCGAGATCCAGGGCCAGGTCAAGCGCGCCTACGAGCTCGCGCTCGTGGAGGGCGCCACGGGGCCGATCGCGAACCGTCTCTTCCGCGAGGCGCTGGGAGCAGGCAAGCGCGTGCGGACCGAGACGGGCGTCGGCCGATCGCGGGTATCGGTGTCATCGGTTGCGGTGGAGTTGGCGCGCGACATGCTCGGCGACCTCAGCCGGCGGCGGGTGCTGGTGATAGGCGCGGGCGAGAACGGCGAGCTCACGGCCAGGGCGCTGCGGGAGCACGGCGTGCTCACGGTGTTCGTGGCCAACCGCCGCTACGACCGGGCGATCGGGCTGGCGCAGCGTTTCGGCGGCTCGGCCGTGCGGTTCGACGACCTGCCCGAGGAGCTCGCCCGTGCCGACATCGTGGTGAGCTGCACCGCTTCGCCGCACCAGATCGTGGGGCGGGAGGAGCTCGAGCTGACGATGAGCGGTCGCGACGGGCGGCCGCTGGTTCTGATCGACATCGCAGTGCCGCGCGATGTGGACCCCACGGTCCGCGACCTGCCGGGCATCGCCCTGTACGACATGGACGACCTTCAGCGCGCGGCAGCGCGCGGGCGCAGTGTGCGCGAGGCGGAGGCCACGCGCGCGCGAACGCTCGTGGATGAGGAGGTCGCGCGGTTCGACCGCTGGCTGGCGAGCCTCGACGTGGTTCCCACCGTTGCGGCGCTGCGCGAGCGCGGCGACGCCATCGTCGAGACTGTGCTGGCGGAGAACGCGCCTCGCTGGGAGTCGCTCTCCGATGCCGACCGCGAGCGCCTGCGCGTCATGGCGCGCGCGATCGTGGCGCGCATCCTGCACGAGCCCACCCTGCGCCTCAAGGCCGCCGCCGGCGACGAGACCTCATACGTCTACGTCCAGGCGCTACGCGAGTTGTTCGGCCTGGAGGGCGGCGCGCCCGACCTCGACGGCGAGCAGCCCAAAGCGCAGGTCACGGACATCGAGTCGCGCCGCCACCACCGGCGCCGCTGAGACTGAGTGGCGCGCTCCGCGCTCAGGCTGGGCAGCCGCAGGAGCGCGCTGGCGCTGGCGCAGGCGCGGCTGGTGGCGGACATGTTGCCCGGCGACGTCGAGGTGGTGCCGATCACGACGTCCGGCGATGCCGGCAAGGGCAGCGACAAGGGGCGGTTCGTGAAGGAGCTCGAGGAAGCGCTGCTCGGCGGCGACGTGGACCTGGCGGTGCACTCCGCGAAGGACGTGCCCGCCGAGCTGCCCGACGGGCTCGCGATCGTGGGTGTGCCGGAGCGCGCGGACGCGCGCGACGCGCTGTGCGGGGCCGACTCGCTCTCGGCACTGCGTAAGGGGGCGGTGGTGGGCACCAGCAGCCTCCGGCGCAGGGCGCAGCTCCTGGCCGCCCACCCCGATCTCGACGTCCGCGACCTGCGGGGAAACGTGGACACCCGGCTGCGGCGGCTGGAGGAGGGCTCCTACGACGCGCTCGTCCTCGCAGCCGCCGGACTTGAGCGGCTCGGCCGGGACGACGGCACACCCATCCCCGAGGCCGAGATGGTCCCCGCCCCCGGGCAGGGCTGCCTCGCCCTCGAGGGACGCAGCGAGGACACCCGGCTGCGCGAAATGGCGGGAGGGACCACCCACCGGGAGTCGCTGCTGGCACTCACGGCCGAGCGCGCACTGGTGACCGGGCTCGGCGCGAGCTGCAACACCCCGGTGGGCGCGCATGCTTTCCGCCAAGGGGAGGCGTTGCGGCTGGAGGCCTTCGCCGGGCTACCGGATGGCAGCGCCTGGGTCCGCGATGGGCTCGATGGCGACCCGGCCGACCCCGCTGCGCTCGGCCGCGCCGTTGCGGAGCGGATGAAGGCCGCGGGCGCGCGCGAGCTGCTGGAGGGCGCCGCCGTCTGAGTCGCGGCCAGGGAGAATGCCGGGCGTGAGCTCCGGGATCGTGCACCTCGTTGGAGCCGGGCCGGGAGATCCGGGGCTGATGACACGCCGCGCCGTCGAGCTGATCGCCCAAGCGGACGCCATTCTCTACGACCGCCTGATCCCCGCGGGCGCGCTCGACGCGGCGCGGGCGGACTGTGACCTGCGCTACGTGGGCAAGCGCCCCGGCGACGCCGCGATGCCACAGGAGGAGATCAACGCTCTGCTCGTGGAACTGGGCTCCGCCGGCCGACGGGTCGTCCGGCTCAAGGGCGGTGACCCGTTCGTCTTCGGCCGCGGCGGCGAGGAGGCTGAGGCGCTCAGCGCCGCCGAAGTGCCGTTCGAGGTCGTCCCGGGCGTCACCGCCGGGGTCGCGGCCCCGGCGTACGCGGGGATTCCGGTGACTCATCGCGACCTTGCCTCGGCGGTCGCCTTCGTGACCGGCCACGAGGACCCGGCGAAGGGCGAGAGCGCGCTCGACTGGGACGCGCTCGCGAGCTTTCCCGGCACCCTCGTGCTCTACATGGGCGTGCGCAACCTCGAGCTGATCGCGGACCGCCTCGTGACTGCCGGGCGCCCGGCGAGCGAACCGGCGGCCGTGATCGAGCGCGGCACACTGCCGGGCCAGCGCGCGGTGCTCGGAACGCTCGCCGACATCGCCGACCACGTGACGGCCGCAGGGATCGGAGCACCGGCGATTACCGTGGTGGGCCCGGCGGCCGGCCTCGCCGACACGCTGGCGTGGCTTGGGCGGCGCCCCCTGCACGGCCAGGTCGTGGCCGTCACCCGCGCGCGAGCGCAGGCGAGCGGATTGGCCGCGCGCCTCGCCCAGCTCGGCGCCGAGGTGATCGAGGCGCCCGTGATCAGGATCGAGCGCCGGGACGTACAGCTGGGCGCGCTCTCCGTCTACTCGCTCATGTGCCTTACGAGCCCCAACGCCGTGGACCTGCTGTTCGAGGCACTCGCGCGCCGCGGTGAGGACGCGCGCTCGCTCGCGGGGGTCACCGTGGCCGCCATCGGACCGGGAACGGCGGCCGCGCTGAGCGCGCACGGCGTCCGCGCCGACGTGGTGCCGGATCGCTCGGTCGCGGAGGCGCTGGTCGAGGCCCTCGTCGAGGTCCCCGTGGAGGGCCGGCGTGTGCTGGTGGCCCGCGCGGCCGAGGCGCGCGACGTCCTGCCGGATGCGCTGCGCGAGCGCGGGGCGGAGGTGGACGTTCTCCCGCTCTACGACACGGTCGCCGAACCGCCCGGCGAGGGCTTGCGCGAGCGGCTCGAACGCGCCACCTACGTGACCTTCACGTCCTCCTCGACGGTGCGCTTCTTCATCGACGCCTTCGAAGGCCTGCCCGACGGCGCGCGGGTTGCATCGATCGGGCCGATTACCTCAGCGACCGCCCGCGAGCTCGGCATCGAGGTCCACGTGGAGGCCGAGCGCCACGACATCGACGGCCTCGTCGACGCGCTCGTGGAGGACGCGCGTTGATCGTCTCCCTGCTCACCGATTACGGCCGCGACGACGACTTCGTCGGCGTATGCCACGGCGTGATCCTCCGGATCGCGCCCGAGGCACGCATCATCGACATCACGCACGGGATTCCGCGCTACGGCGTGCGCCGCGGAGCTCTCGTCCTGCGCAACACCCTGCCGTACCTACCCGTCGGCGTGCACGTGGGCGTGGTCGATCCGCAGGTGGGCACCGAGCGGCGGGCGCTCGCCCTGCGCTGCAATGACGGCCGGGTGCTGGTCGGCCCCGACAACGGGCTTCTCTCCCTCGCCTGGGAGGGAGCGGGCGGCGTGGACATGGCCGTCGACGTGAGCCACTCCCCCCACCGGCTCGAGCCGGTGTCGGCGACCTTCCATGGGCGCGACATCTTCGCCCCGGTGGCCGCGCAGCTGGCGGCGGGGGCCGAGCTCGCGGAGTCCGGCGCCCCAGTGGATCCCGGGACGCTGGCGCGGGTGGAGCTGCCTGTGCCGTATACCGAGGGAAACGCTCTCGTGGCCCACGCGCTCACGGTCGACCGGTTCGGCAACGCCGGTCTCGACGTGAGCCATGCCGACCTCGCCGGGACCGGGCTCACGCTGGGCGGCACCGTCGAGATCGAGGTGGGTGGCGAGCGCTTTCTCGCCAAGTACGCGGGCACATTCGCAGACGTCAAGCCCGGCGAGCTGATCGTCTACGAGGACGCCTACCGGATGCTCGCCGTTGCGATCAACCGCGGCGACGCCGCGGCCACCCTCGGTCTGCACGTGGACTCCGAGGTGCGGCTGAGGCCGCGATGACACCACTGGGCTCGCCGCGCGCTACACGAGCGAGTGCTCGACTCCACCAACGCGCGCGCAAAGGCGCTGGCCGAGGCCGGCGCGCCCCACGGCACGCTAGTCACCGCGGACGAGCAGACCGCCGGCCGTGGGCGCCAGGGCCGGGCATGGACCGCACCGCCCGCGCAGCGCCGTGCTGATGTCGCGTGGTCCTGCGCGACCTGCGGGAAGAGCAGGCTGTGCTTCCGCTCGCGGCCGCGGTGGCGGTCTGCGACGCAGTAGAGGGCCTCTCGGCGGCGCGCTGCGCCATCAAGTGGCCGAACGACGTCTGGGTCGGCGAGCGCAAGCTCGCCGGCATCCTGGTCGAGGGTCGCCTGCGGGAGGGTTGGGCCGCGCTCGGCATCGGCCTGAACGTGCACACGCGCGAGTTCCCGCCTGAGCTCGCCGAAACCGCCACGTCGCTCGCGCTCGTGGCGCCGCAGACCGAGGTCGGCGTTGAAACCGTGCTTGCTGCGCTCCTGCCCGAGCTCGAGCGTCGGGTCGCCGGCAACCCGGAGGAGGTCCTCGACGCATGGCGGAAGCGGGACGCCTTGCGCGGACGGGCGGTCAGCTGGTCCGACGGCGAGGGCACGGCGGCTGGGCATCGACGACACGGGCGCCCTGCTGGTCGACACCGGCGGGGGCGAGGTTGCACTGCAGGCGGGCGAGGTGCACCTGAGCCGCGTGGCCCGCTGACGGCGCTCAGGCGGCCGGGCGCTCCTCCGCGTCCGAGACAGCATCGTCGTGATCCGTCGCGGCCGGCGGCTCCTCCGCGACCGCGTGGTCGCTTTCCGTCTCTTCCGGGCTAGCCACCTCTTCGGTTTGAGGCTCCTCGACGACCGCTCCCTGCTGCTGCTCTTTTGTGGCTGCGGCCCCTTCGCCCTTCTGGCCGCGGCCCCGGCGGCGGCGTCCGCCGCGGCGGCGGCGGCCCTTCGGGAAGTTGCGCAGCAGCTCGCGCGCGAGCGCCGAGGGCTTGCGCGCCATCCGCATCCGGGCGCCGTCGAGCACCTGCTGGGCCTCGGGCGTGTGGGCGAGCGCTGCGGCGAGCAGCGCGGCCGAGAGACGACGGTCCTGCTTCTTGGTGGCCTGAACCAGCCTGCGGGCGTTGCGCGCGTGCGCGCCTCCGGACGAGTTCACGAGCAGGCCGAGCAGCCGCTTGGTCTCGGGCCAGCGCGACACGGCGTACTCCTCGTGCACCTCGCGTGAGTACTCGGCCAGGTGCCAGAGCCACCTGCTGGCCTGGTCGCGGCGGCCGATCGGGCGCTCGGCGAGTGACTGGAGCAGGATCTTGACGCCCTCGCGGCGCTCGTCGCGCGACCACCCGCCGACGATCTCCACCGCCTCGTCGAACGCCTCGGGATCGCGCAGAGTCCCGACCTCCTGCAGCGCCCGCAGGCGCAGCTGGGAGTTCCGGTTTCGCTGCAAGCAGGTGATCAGATAGCGGCGGCGCAGCTCGCCGGTGTTGTCGAAGTGCAGCATCGCCTTCGCGCGGCGCCAGTTGTTCGAGGCCACGCGCGCGCCGGCGAGCGCCGCCCAGGCATGCTGCTCGCCCCAGGACAGATGCTCGACCGCGATCCGCCACAGCTCGCGCTCGAACACCTGCGCGCGGCGCTCTTCGTCGGCGGTTACCGGCAGCACCCGGCGTTCGACCCGCAGGCGGCGTCCGCGCCCGCGGCGCACCGGGCCTACCACGATCGCGCCGCCGCGGTAGACGTCTCGGTCGAGCAGGCTGTGCAGCGTCACGACCGGGTCGTCATTCGTCGTGGCCGGGTGCACGAAGTCCACGACGATCCCTGCCTCCTTGCCCTGCCGGCGGCGCGTAACGCGTCCCACGCGCTGCTGGTAGATGCGACGCGAAGCCGTGGGCGCGAGGTGCATGCAGATCGTGGCGCGGGGTGAGTTCCAGCCCTCGGCCAGCAGCTGCGCGTTGACGAGCACGTCGATCTCGCCGCGCTCGTAGGCGGCGAGGACCCGCGTCAGCTCGCGCTTGGGGGTCTCGCCCGACACCGCCTGCGCCTTGATGCCCGCCTCCTGGAACGCGGCGGCCACGTTGTGGGCGTGGCGCACGCCGGCGGAGTAGACGACGCCCGGCAGATCCTTGAAGCGCGTCCTATACAGGTCCGCGATCGCGACGTTGAAGGGCGTCTGGTCCAGCAGGGCGGCCAGCTCTTCCTGGTCGAAGTCCTGGTCGACCTCACCGCGTCGCAGGGGCACCTTGGAGATCGAGCGCACGCCGACCCCGGGCGGAATGCGCACACACCGAAGCGGCGCGATCACCCCGCGGCGAGCCGCCTGCGCCAAGTCGAAGCGCGAGGTCTGGGTGGGGAAGAGGTCGGTTACGTGGCGCGCGATCAGAGCGCCCGTGGCGGTCATGCCGACGAAGATCGGGCCCTGCCACTGGCGGATCGCGGCCGACGTCTTCTCGCCGAGCGCCGTGTGCGCCTCGTCGCAGATGACGATCGTGTAGGCGTCGGAAACCTTGCCGGCGTTGCGCACGAACCACTGGTAGGTCTCGACGGTGACGGGTCCCTCGGAGTTCGCGGGCTTGTCGCGGCCGAGCAGCGCGGCCGTGACGCGCTTCTTGTACCCGCGGTCCGCCAGCTCCCCGTTGAACTGGTCCACGAGGTTGCGCCGGTGGGTGAGGATCAGCACGCCGCCGGTGCGGGAGGCCTCCACGAAGCCCAGCGCCGCGACGGTCTTGCCGGCGCCGGTCGCGTGCTCGAACCAGAACCGGCGGGCTGAGTTGGCGTCGTCAGGAACGGCGTCCGAAGCGGCCTCCTCCTCGGCCTCCTCGGCGGCGTCCCAATCCAGCGGCTCGTCGTCCTCGGAGAGTCCTCGTCCCCCTCGATCTCGACCTCACCCGACGGGAGCTCCTCCGGGTCGGTCGCAGGCCTGCCGTTTCCGCCCGGCCCACCGTTACGTGCGGCGGCCGCCTGCGACTCGGCGGTGAGCGCGATCAGGGTGCCCGACAGCGCGTCGACCTGATGAGCCGAGAGCACGGTGCCGTCCGCGAGCTTGGGCTCGTCGTCGGCTGAGCAGGCGCTCGAGGCCGAGCATCAGCGAGAACTCGCGCCGCCACTCGATCGACGGCTCCTCCCGGCCGGCGTCGAGCTCCGCCAGCGCGGCATCGAGCGCCCGGCGGCGCGCGGTCCCTTGCGCCAGCGCCGTGGCGGCGTCCTCGCCTTCGAGCACGAACGGCTCGCGCGCGAACTCCTCCGCGCGCCGAAGGATCGGCGCCGGAGACCGGCGGGGAGTCAGCCAAGGAAGTGCTTTCAGCCAATGAGGCCTCTGTTCTGGTGGGAAAGACAGAGCGGAACGGGCCGCCTCCGCGGTGACAAAGGGCCGGCGCGGGCGCGGCGAGGTCCGCCGTCGTGCCGCCGCTCTTTGCGTGTCCCGTCGAGCGGCGTCAGGCGCGGCGCATCCAGGGCGCCGCGTCCTCCCGTATTACAGCACACGAACGCCGGTTTCGGCCACTCGCCGCGTCTGCCAAGCTTCACCGCCATGACTGCGCGCCTCGCCCTGCTGATCTCCGCCGCCGTGCTGGTGGCCGGCTGCAGCAGCGATGACCCAGAGAGCGCCGCGCCGTCACCGAAGCGAGCAGGAGCAGGCGCTGGCGGGGCGCACCCGCGCCTGCTCGCGGAGCTCCACGTGCAGGCGAACGAGCTGCTCGGCGGCGGCAGGGAGGCATTCGAACGGCGGCTCGCCAGGCTGAAGGGCTACCCGGTGGTGGTGAACAAGTGGGCCTCCTGGTGCCCGCCCTGCCGGGCCGAGTTCCCGTACTTCCAGAAGCAGTCGGTCGAGCGCGGCAAGAAGATCGCCTTCCTCGGCGTCGACGGCAACGACAACGACGCGCGACGCGAAGGAGTTCCTCGACGCGCTACCCGGTGCACGCTTCCCGAGCTACAAGGACCCCGACCTGAAGATCGCGGCGGCGATGAAGGCGGTTGCGGCGTTTCCCGTCGACCGCCTTCTACGACTCGAAGGGCGAGCTGGCCTACGTGAAGCAGGGCGAGCTACCCGACCGAGCGGAAGCTGGTCGAGGACATCGAGCGTTACGCTCGCTGAATCGCCCCTGCGGACCGCAGTCGACGGTGCGGGAGGCCCGCACGCGCGAGGAGGTCGACGGCCGCCCTGCGGCTGCGCCGGCGCGTGTTCTGCGACGAGCAGGGTGTGGACCCCGCCGCCGACCAGGACGGCCGCGATGGCGAGGCCCTGCACGTGCGTGGCCTTCGAGGGCCGGCGACTGGTGGGCACCTGCCGCCTGCTGGTGCGGACGGCGTCGCGCGGCTGGGGCGGATGGCGGTCGAGCCCGACGCTGCGCGGGCAGGGAGTCGGCGCTGCGATCCTCGATCGAGGCCGAGCGCGTGGCCCGCGCCGCGGGCGCGAGACGCCATGCGCCTGCACGCGCAGGTGGCGGCGCTGACCCTGTACGAGCGGGCCGGGTTACGAGCCCGAGGGTGAGGTCTTCCTCGAGGAGGGCATCGAGCACCGTGACGATGGAGCGGCCCCTTGCCTGAGCTGCGGATCGACCCCCTGTCGCGGGCTGCGCGTGA
Organism: uncultured Thermoleophilaceae bacterium; assembly: GCA_963802855.1. Taxonomy (GTDB): domain Bacteria; phylum Actinomycetota; class Thermoleophilia; order Solirubrobacterales; family Thermoleophilaceae; genus JAAYBF01. The sequence goes on along the minus strand of CAWDJP010000004.1, from coordinate 715,982 downwards.
TCGTCGCCGGAGAGCGCGGCGAGCGGCCGGGCGCCTGGCTGGAGGTGCGCAGACCGTCCGCCGGTCGACCCCGAGGCGGATCCCTTCCTGCGAGGGCCACGAGGACCGCACGCCGCCCGAGGTGTACGCCCTGCGGCCGGACGGCGGACGCCCCGACTCGCCCGGGCTGGCGGGTGCGGGTCGTGCCGAACATGTTCCCGGCCCTGGTCCCCGGCGATCGGACGAGCACGGCGATCCGCTCGCAGGCGGCCGCGGCGAGCCCGACCTGTTCGCCGCCCGCCCGGCGGCCGGGGCGCACGAGGTGGTGGTCAACGGGCCCGAGCCGGTCGTCGTCGCTGCTGCGATCTCGGCCCGGACGGCCTCGCGGACGCGATGGGCGTGTGGCGCGAGCGGATGCGCTCCCACGCCGACGCCGGCTACGTGCACGTGATCGTGAACGAGGGGCAGGCAGGCCGGCGCGTCGCTGCCCCACACCCACGCGCAGATCTACGCGCTGCCGTTCGTGCCCAGCGCGGTCGCGCGCGAGCGCGAGCGCTTCACCGCCTACCGCGACCGCACACAGGGCCGCAACCTGCTCGGCGATCTGCTCCAGGAGGAGGTCAGCGCCGCGAGCGGCTGGTGGCCGTGGACGCCGAGGCGGTGCGCGATCTGCCCGTTCGCCTCGCGCGTGCCGTTTCACGTCCAGATCGTGCCGCGTGCGGCCGCGCCCCGGTTCGAGGACGACGGCCCGCTCGGCGCCGCGCTCCTGCACGACGTGCTCGCGGCGGCTCGCGGCCGCGCTCGGCGACGTGCCGCCGTTCAACCTCTGGGTCCGCACCGCGCCGCGCGGCGCGCCAGCTCGTTCTGCTGGCGGATCGACCTGCTGCCCGCGCCTGGCGCACCCGGCCGGCCTGGAGATGGGCGCCGGCGTGCAGCTGTGCGTGCTCGCGCCCGAGCGCGCCGCCGAGCGTGCTGCGCGACGCACGCACCGGCGTGATCGCGATCGCCGCCGACGATCGCGGCGGCCACGGCCGCCGGCTTCGGCGTCGAGCACCGGCTGGGCGAGCCGCGCCGAGCAGATCGCCCGGCGCGTGGTGTGGCTGATGCTGTGGGTGCTCGGGCCGCCGGTCGTGTTCCTGCAACATCGCCGCGCTGGAGGTCACGGCCGAGGTCGGCGCCGGGATCGGCTTCGCCTACGTGGCGCTCGCGCGTGACCCTGGCGCTCGCCTACGCGATCGGCACCTGGGTGCTCCGGCTTCCGCGGACCGGGCGTCGGCGCGCTGATGGTGGTGGCCGGCTTCGCCAACACCGGCTACCTCGGGCTGCCGTTCAGCGCGGCCCTGTTCGGCGCTCGACGAGCTGCCCAACGCGGTGGCCTACGACGTGGTGGTCACCACGCTCGGGATCTTCACGATCGGCTTCGGCATCGGCGCCGCGTTCGGCGACGCGTCGGGCGACACGCGCCGCGCGAGCGCGCGGCGGCGTTCTTCGCCCGCAACCCGCTGCTCTGGGCGTGCGCGCTCGGGCTTCCTCGCGCCCGACGGCGCTGGCGCCCGAGCTGGGCGGTGGACGCCGTCGCAGCTGCGTCGGTGTTCGCGCTGCTGCCGCTGGGCTTCTTCGTGGTGGGCGTGACGCTGGCGCTCGAGGCCGAGGACGGCGCGGTGCGCTTCCCGCCGCCGCTGACGCGCCGCCGTCGCCACCGCGCTGGCGCTGCGCCTGCTGGTGGCGCCCGGCGTGGTGCTCGGCGCTGTCGGCGCTCGTGCTCGAGGTGCCCGATCCGTACCTGTCCCAGGCGGCGATGGCGAGCGCGATCAACGCGCATCGTGGTGGCCCACCAGTACGGCCTCGACCGGGCGCTGGTGGCCGGCGCGATCGCCTGGTCGACGGCGATCGTGGTCGTCGCCGGGCTGGCCGTCGCGCTGCTGTAGGTTCCCGCGCCCGATGCCGCCGTCCGCCCGCCCCCTGCCGATGTTCGCCGCCGAGCCTCCGCAGGAGCCGCTCCCCTACGGGCGCTGGGGCGAGGCGCTGGGCGAGCATTTCCTGGAGGCCGCGCGCGGGATCGAGACCGAGGAGGACACTCGGCGACCCGGGCGAGATCATCTGGTTCCCCGACCGCACCTGGGGCGGCCGCACCTATGTGCCCGCGACCGCGCCCACCTCCGAGGGCTACGAGCTGTTCGGCTACGTGTCCTACACCCGCGAGCACGAGGGCGCGCAGGCGGACGGACTTCGAGGCGGTCGTCGACTACACCGACGAGACGGCGGACGCCAACCCGGACTGGACGCTCGACCTCTCCGACCAGGAGATCGGCCACTGGCGCGGGCCGGAGGGACGGCGCGGGGGCGATCACGCTGGTCTGGGGCGTCGCGCTGGTGGACGACGGCGCGGTGGCCACCGCGGAGCTGGGGCCGACCACCACCGACCAGTGCACGCTCGTGGACGACCGCTTCACGCTGATCTCGCTCGACGACTACACCGGCGACTACGTGGAGGTGCGCCTGTTCGGCCAGCGCGGGCGCGGAGCTGGCGAGGGAGTCGCTCTACGAGGAGGAGGAGTAGGAGTGGAGTAGGGGCTCCGGGGGGCCGCGGCCGCAGCGGCCGCGACGCGGCGGCGGAGTATCCTGGCCCTCCCCGATAGCTCAGCGCCTGGCGGCCGCGAGGAGCCGCGACACCTCGGCGCGTAGGACGCTGGCGCCGCTGTGGTGGCGGTTGCCGTCCAGCGGCTCCCGCGAGATGTCGATGTAGCGATAGTCGGCGGGGTCGGAGCGGCAGCCGGGTGCGGAGCGCGAAGCTGCCGCGAGCGACGCGGGCCACGCCGACGGCGTCGAAGACGGAGTTGTAGAGCCAGACGACGTACGCCCCATCGAGCGGCGGAAGCCCCTTCACGCGTAGCTCGAGCCGAGCGCCGGGCCCGTGGCCCACGAGCCGAGCGGCGCCAACGGCGTGGTGGTCCCGCGTGACCGGTCTCAAGGCCACGGCTCCAGCCCAGTTCGAGCCGGAGAGGTCGCGATCTCCGTCGCCATCCGAGCACGCCGGGATGACGGTCACTGCCACCGCGAGGAAGCCCGCAAATAGCGCTCGATTACGTGTGAAAGCCGCCACCTCTTCGCGGAAGAGACTTAGCATGGGCCGGGCTTTGCCGCTGATAGGGAGACTGGCGCTTACGGGGGCAAGCGCAGCGGTCTGCTTCGCCGCTGCATCGCCGCTCGCGCAGGCGCACGAGCACGGGAAGCCGCTCACGAAGGCGCGCTTCCTGCACGCCGTGCCGATGGCCGCGCCGGCGACGCTGATCGTCCATGGGCACCCACCGCGAATCGCCTCGTCCTACGGGAAGCCCAGCGAGTACCACGCATGCCATCCCGGCCCGGCCCGTGTGGAGCTCAAGCTGAGGGGCCAGAGGAAGCCGGCCGCGACCGCGAACCTCGACATCGGGCGAGGCCGCTACACGGTCATAGCGGTTCCCGACCGCGGCAAGGTCGGCCTGCGTGTCTACAAGGACGGCACGGCCACCCCGGGCAAGGCGCGTATGCGCACGATCAACGCCGCCGCCGAGCTCGCCCGCGGCGGACATGCGCGTGGACGGGCAGCAGGTCCACCGGATCGGTTCCGATCACGGCCACCCGCTACGCGTCGGTGCCGCCCGGCCGCCACGACCTGTCGATCACCGCACCGGGTCGCGAGTTCGACGCGCTCATGTCGGCTAAGCGCGTGTCGCTGGCGGCGGGGAGCGCCTCCACGGCAATCGTCGTCGGCACCCGCGGCGCGCCAACGCGAGGTGCTCTTGGTCTCTGATCAGACGGCTGGTCCGAGCGTCGCGCCGGCCACCGGCTTCGTCGACGACATCGGGAGCGGAAGCGGCTGGCTGCTCGTGCTGCTCGCCGCGCTCGCGGCCGGCTGGCTCGGAGGGACCACCTACCTGCTGAGCGCCCGCCGGCGAACGGGCGCAACCCTCCCGGCGACAGGCGTCATGGCAGCGCCGCAAGTCCCCCGGGCGCGCCTCCGCCCGCCGACGGACGCCACCCCCAGCGACACGCGTCCTGGAAGCGCCGCAAGTCCCCCGGGCGCACCCCCGCCCACTTCGGCGCCCCCCATCCGGCGGCAGAGCCGTGTCGAGCCCGCGCCGGACCGCAGCTGGGCTCTCGCGGCGGCGGCGGCTCTCACGGCAGGCTCTCTGGGCCGTCTGCTCTACAAGGCCGGCCGTCGTCGTCGTGGCGCGTGAGCCCGGCCCTCGGCCGGCGCTCCTGGTGCTCTCCATCCTGGTGCCGGCGCTCATGGCGGGCACCCTCACCGCCTTCCTCGTCCTGCCGGAGCGCGGGCCCGGCTCCCCGGCTCCCGAGGCGAAGCCGCCGGAAGGGCTGCCCTACGTAGACCTGGAGCCTCGTTCGCGAGCGCGACGCCCCGCGCCGCCGCTCGGGATCTCGATCCCGCGGCGGGCGTGCAGGGGCCGGTGGACGCCGTGAGGGCGGTGGCAGGGCAGCTGGAGATCCCCCCGCCGGGCAGGGCCGGCTGGTTCAGGGCCGGTCCGCGCCCGGGCGAGCCGGGCCGCGCCGTGATCGTGAGCCACGTGGACTCGCAGGCGGGCCCTGCGCTGTTCGCCAGCCTGCGAACGCTGCGACGGCGCACGCGCATCCTCGTCGAGGACCGCCGCGGCGGCATCCACCGCTTCCGGCTGGTGCGCCGTCTCCAGATCGAGAAGAGCCGGTTCCGGCGCGAGCTGGTCTCCGCGCCCGTCGGCGCAGCCGACGCTGGTGCTGATCACCTGCGGCGGTCCCTACACCCCCGGCGAGGGCTACCGGGACAACCTCATCCTCTACGCGCGCAAGGCCTAGCCAGGTGGCGTCCGCGCCACCCCGCCGGACGCTCAGCGGCGGCTCTTTCAACGGCTGGGCCGCGCCCGCAAGCGCGATTCCGCATGGGGACTACGCTTCCTCCCGCTTGCCCCGATAGCTCAGCTGGATAGAGCGACTCCCTCCTAATTCGCCCCGACCGTTGCGGCTAGCTGTGGCTGGTCCGCGTTTTCCGCTCGCGTGGGGCATCGTCCCCGAGCGCGACCTCGTGCTCGTCTGAGTCCTACGCGAACAGCGGCCGCAGGTGGTCGTTCAGGAACTTGCCGTCCGGATCGAGCTCCCGCCGCACGGCGATGAAGTCGGCCGCGCGCGGGTACCGCTCGTGCAGCTCGTCGGCGGTCAGGTAGTGGATCTTGCCCCAGTGCACGCGGGCGTCGAACTGGCCGAGCACGGCGTGCACCTCGCGCAGGTAGGGCTCGTAGTCGGTGCCGGGCTGCCCCGAGACGGAGATCACGAGCGTGTCGCGGTGGTACGAGTGCGACAGCCACGCCTCCTCGCGGCGGACCGTCCGCACCTCCATCGGGAAGATCGACAGCGGCAGCCGCGACAGCATCAGCTCGCGCATCGCGCCGAGCGCATCGGCGGCGCGGTCGTACGGCACGAAGTACTCGAGCTCGTGGAAGTTCGGCTCGAAGATGGCGGGGTAGATCTCGTACGACCGCCCGACGCGCCGGCCGGGGACGGCCGAGTCGGGCACGTCGTCGCCCGCCAGGTCGTAGATCTTCACGTAGCAGGTGTCGGCGACACTCGCCCCGGCCGGGGTCTCGAGGTCGTACAGCGCCGCCGACTCCTCGGTCGGGATGTAGAAGAACGAGTAGTGCCGGTGCGCCCGGGCCAGGTCCTCGAGCCGTCCGAACGCCTCGTCGAAGTGCCAGTGCTCGATGCGCTCCACCAGGCGGTGGGCGGCGACCGCCTGGATCTCGACCTCGGTCATCACGCCGAGCATGCCGACCGACGTCTGCAGGGCGGGCAGCCGCGGATCGTCCTCGCCGATCTCGATCACGTCGCCCGACGCCGTCACCAGCCGCGCGCGCTTCAGCGCCGCCGAGAACGACTGCAGGTCGAGGCCGGAGCCGTGCGTGCACGTGCCGATCGCCCCGGCGATCCCCTGCGTGTCGATGTCGCCCTGGTTCGCGAGGGCGTACCCGGCCTCCCACAGCGGCGGGCCGAGCGCGGCGACCGTGGTGCCGGGCAGCGCCGATGCGCGGCCGGTGGCGGCGTCGACGCGGATCTCGCCCTGCAGGCCGTCCATCGTCAGCAGCGTGCCGTCGGTGAGGTGGATCGGCGTGGACGAGTGCCCGGTGGCGACGCAGCGCACGTGGCGCGCGGCGCGCACGGCCTCCTGCACCTCGGCCTCCGACCGCGGCGTCAGGATCTGCGCCGGGTTGCAGGTCTGGTTGCCGACCCAGTTCGTGAACGTCGCCATCAGGACCAGCAGGCTAACCCGTCCCAGCACGACGTAGCCGAACACGGACCGTCACCGAGCGACGCGTCGTGCTCCTAGCGGTCCGTTCCCTCGCGACTAGCGACGCTCTCTCCACCCTCAGGATTGCTGAGTGTTGCCCCATCCGTTGCCCCACAGCGTTCCCAGTCGGTGGACAGCACCCGCGATTTCGCTCTAGCACTACGCTTTCACTCGCTTGCCCCGATAGCTCAGCTGGATAGAGCGACTTCCCTCCTAATTCGCCCCCTCCGCTGCGGCTAGCTGTGGCTGGTCCGACGTTCCCCCTTGGAGAGCCGAGTCAGCGCACGGCACGGGGAGCCACGAGTTGCGGCTGTTCGTGGGTGTCGTGTTGCCCCACAGTTGCCCCACGCAGAAGGCGACAGTCCGGGCCGTAGTCGAAGTCGCCGGGAAGCTGGGCGGCTCAGCGTTCGGCCTCATAGGGGGAAGTGGAACGTGGCCGAGCACCCTCGAACTCGCCGTGGATCCTCAGACTGTCAGCGCACCGCGAACCACGAGCGCGGCGCCGACGCCGAACGACACGGCCAGCACGATCGTGCGTGCGTGTCTCTTCGTCCACGCATCGATCGCTCCGACGGCCTCGCGCGCGATCGCGGGCTTTACGACGCAGAGCACGAGCGCGACGAGCGGGATCGTGAACCAGATGACGTTGTAGATGAGGACCTCAATCACCCCGCCCGGGACCTTCGGCTGGTGCGCGACGATCACGTTGAGCGCCATCAGATAGAAGAGCCCAGGGATGTGGGTCGCCGGGCCGGCGAGGGCCGCGGTCCGCAGCGTCAACCGGTGCTCGCGCAACTTGTCCCAGCGCCCGCCGGCCTTCGGCGCGTCGTCTGCGTGCACCCCGCCGATCCGCCCGGTCAGCACGCCCAGCGCGAAGGCCAGAGCGACGATCCCGCTCGCGATCTCGGCGATGCCCTTGGTGCGATCGGTCCCGGAGTTGATGTCGACTCCCTGGAACGCCCCGATGATGAGCAGCCCGACCGCGATCGTGAATGTCAGGCCCGCGGCCGTGTAGACGATCATGAGCCGCCTCGGCGCGACGGTTGACAGCAGCGCATCGACGGCCGCGAGACTCGTCGGTCGCACGGTGCTCACCAGCGCCAGGAGGATGATCTCGATGGTCACGCCGACCCTCGGTCACCGGCGCGCGTCGCGTCGACCTCGGCGTCGAGCCACTGCTCCGTGGCCGAAGCGGTCGTCAGCGAGAATGCCGGAAGCAAAGGAGGCGTCTGCTCGCAATCGGACTGCGCTCCCGGTCCTCGTCCAGGGCGTGAGCGTGCAGGGCACCAGGCGGGACGCTCGCTCGTGCTGGAAGCGGGAGCGCCGCGCACCGCGACCGCCGCCGTGGTGGCGATCCTCTGTTCGGAGGATCGCGGCGACGGTGCGATCTGTGGTTGCCGGCGGTCAGGGTGTGACGATGGCGACGTTGCGGTCGGGGATGGGTCGAGCAGGTCTAGCAGTTCGCCCAGCTTGGCTGATCTCGTCCGGCGGCCGGCCATCGAAGGCGACCAAGCCATTGCCCGTCGGCGAGGCAAGGGAAGGTATGGCATGAGCGACAAGCAGCGCCGCGCGATCGCGCTCTGCCTCGTCGATCGCAGTGACCTCAGCTGGGTCCGGCGGCATGTACGCAGCCCGGGATCTCCGGTCGGCGGAGCGAAGGCCATTGTCGCCAGGCCGGTTCCCAGGGAGGCCACGAGCAGCGACCGATCGGGGAACAGAGCCGCGGCCTGCCGGAGGGCGATCTGCGCCTCGGCCGAGCCATCGTATGCTACGACCACCGGGCGGCCGTCGGCTGTGCTCACGCGCGGTTCTCCACGCCGGCGAGCAGGGTCTCGATGGCCGCTTCGGCGCCACGCGGAAGGACGAGCACCGGGCTGCCTGCACACGCCGTCACCCTGCGCGAGACCCCGCCCAGCATGACGGCGCGCGCGGGTCCGTAGGCGCGCGATCCCATCACGAGCAGATCTACGCGCTTCGAGGCGGCCTCGAGCCCGTCGGCTGGGTCCTGGAAGAGGACGTCAGGCTCGACCTCGACGTCCGCCGCGAGCTCGGCGATCGCCTGCTCGAGGGCATCCGCGGCCTCCATGCGCTGGCGGGCATAGCGGTCTTCCGAGGGGTCCTGGTCATGGTGTGCGTGCGCCATCAGGCCGGGTGCCTGATCCTCCGCGTGCTTCGGGCTGAGCACCATGGTCGCGAGCACTGCCGCTCCGGCGGCTCGAGCAAGAACAGCGGCCGCTCGCAGCGCGGCTCGGCCAACGTCCGTGGGCACGAAGGCCGCGCCGACGGTCCGCACGCCCTGCTGGGGCACCTCATAACCGTGCGGCACGACCACGACGGGACATGGCGATCCGTGGATTAGGCGCTCTGCCGTGCTCCCGGGCAACACCCGCCCCAGGCCCCCGCGGTGCGTGGAGCCGATCACCAGGAGTCCGGGATGGATCTCCTCGACCGCCTGCGCCAAGCCGCGCGCCGGCGAGCTGTGCTCGACGACGTGGATGGTCGCGTCGACTTCCCCCTGGGCCAACTCCGCCCGGAGCCGCTCCAGTGTGCCCCCCTCCCCGGCCGCGTCGCCGCCGAATTCCCCTCCGGACATCCGGTCGATCTCCGAGCCACCCGGACTGACGGCGGCGACCACAACCGGCGCATCGGTGAAACGGCTGGCGGCGATGCCGAAATTGACCGGCCCCTGATCGGCGCCTTCGGGGCTGTAGCCGACAAGAATCGAGGCGGTCATGGTGTCCTCCAGTCGCTTGCCTTCCCTGCTCCTTCCGAGCCAGCGTACCGGCCGGACGTTGCCGCGAATCATCCGATGTGGCTGAGGCGGCGCCGCAAGCGCTCCTGATCATCGGGCGTGGCGAGCGTGCATGCTTTCAGTCGTGCGTTGCGGTCGCCCCGGCGACCGCGGCACGCCTAATCGCCTCGGGACGACGTGCGGGCGTTATGCCCGACCCGTTAGCTCGCTGTGGCCATGCGCGGAAGCGAAAGCGCCCATGTTCGCAACCTCCCGAGGCCCGTCAACTAGGGCGCCGGGGCTGGAAGGGGAGCGCCTCGTGGGCGCCGGGCCGGACCGCGAGCGCGGTCGACTCGGGCACCGCGAGCCAGGCCCCGGAGATGTCTGCCAGCGGCTCGGACACGACCACCCGGGTCTCGTCGGAGAGTCCCTGAAGCCGGGGGTTGTCGGGATGGAGCGCGCGCACCGCGCTCACGTCCTGCGAGACGAACAGCGTGCGCGACCGGTGCTCGCTCGAGTAGCGCACCGCCCAGAGCTGTTCTCCGTTGCTGAAACCCACCGTCCCCTGGAACGGATGCTCGATCCCATGCGCCTCGCCCGTCGCCTCGACGAGCCCGATCGCCCGCTCGAACGCACCGAGCGGATCCTCCTCGAGCCCGAAGCTGAGCGCCAGGTAGAAGAGGACCTCCGAGTCGGCCGAGCCCGCGATCCCCTCGAACAGCTGCGGGTCGACGGCAAGCAGCAGGTCGCGGCGCAGCTCGCGGAAGCCGCCCAGCATGCCGTTGTGAACGAACAGCCAGCGCCCGTGGCGGAAGGGATGGCAGTTCGTCTGCTGGACTGGGGAGCCGATCGCGGCGCGAATGTGGGCGAGGAACAGCGGCGACTCGATGTGGGCCGCAAGATCGCGCAGATTGGCGTCGTTCCATGCCGGATTGACGCTGCGGTAGCGGGCCGGGCTGTCGCGGTGGCCCTCCGTGTACCAGCCGAGGCCGAAGCCGTCGCCGTTGGTCGTCTCCGCGCCCATCCGCGAGTGGAGGCTCTCGTCAATCAGCCCGTGCTTGGTGCGGTACAGCAGCTCGTCGATCAGGAGCGGCTCACCGAAATAGGCGTTCCAGCGGCACATCGCCCCTCACTCTTGACAGCGAAGCCAGCTTCGGCAATGAGGCCAGCATGCATATGGTCGGCGGTGCCAGCCACCCGGATGGCGAGCGGCACCCGCTGGGTCTGCCGGCTTCGTCGTGAGGACAGGGGTCAGCCACCCGTGCTCGGTAGGGCGCCGGCTCTCGCGCCGGGCACGGATGTCCAGCTGATCCTGCGTCGGTTCGTCGTGCTGGGCAGCTAGTCGTAGTCGGCTCGAGCCGCGGCCATAGCTCGGCGTCGTGGCTCGGGATCGCAAGCGTGTCGGGATGCGCTCGCATGAATACCGCTCTCACCAGACGAACGAACAGCCCTCCTGCGCGCGCAGGTGGCCTTCCGTCGCCAAACGTCTCTGCGCAGCTAGTTGCGCTCAGTCCGGGAAGGGTCGCCCGTCGCCCGGCGCTCGGCCTCGATTTCGGGATCCTCGGCGACAGACTGCTCATCGCCCGAAGTCTGCTCGTTCTGCTGCGCGTCGCCCTCGCCGGCGTCTCCGTCCTCGTCGCTGTGCTGTTCGACGTCACGCTCCCCGTCCACCGCAGCTCCTTCGTTGGTCGCCTCAATCCTCGAGCTTACCCACGAGGTCCGGATCCTGATGGGCTTGACCCTCCGAAGCCTCTACGCAGGGCAGGTCACGCCGCCAGCCGGTACTCCTGCACTATCCGAGCGTCGCTCGAAGGGACGAATCGGGCCGCCGCTACTCACGAAAGGCCCGCTCACAGGCGGGGTTTCTGCGCTGGGCCGTCGGCGGTGTCCGAGATAAACTCGGCCACGTCCGAGAAAGGTGTGCGTCTTGCAGGACTCAGCGCGCGAAGAGCTGGTGCTGGCGGAGAACGTCTGCTTCGGGTGTGGCGAAGCCAACGAGCGGGGCCTGAACGTCTCGGTGTTCCTGGATCCGGCCGCTCCAGGTGTCCTCCGCGGCGAGTTTCGTCCCGGTCCCGACATCATCGGCGTCCCGGGGATAACGCACGGCGGGCTCGTCTACACGGCGATGGACTGCATGGCGACCTGGAGCGGAATGGCGCTGAAGCGGACCAAGGCGATGTGGGTGCTGCGATCGGCGACCACGACGTACCACCGGCCGGCGTTGCAGGGCGATCCGATCTCGTTGTCGGCGTCCATCGAGGATGAGGGCGGCGAGTGGGACGCGATCGAAGTCCGGATCGAGGCGCGTAACTCCGAAGATGATCTGCTGGTGGAGGGAAGGTTCAAGGTGATCCCGCTGCCACCGGACAAGTTCAAGGCCCTGACCGGGATCCACGACCTGCCTCGAGGTTGGACCGAGTGGCTGACGGACGAGGCAAGTGATCGTCAGGTGGGCCGGTAGCGGCCTGCCGAAGGCGCGAGCGCAGTAGCAAGTAGGAACGCCACCGATGGCGGGGTCACCGGTGGCGGGGCTCAGTGTTCGCGCGCGTCTGGCATCAGCGTGAACAGCCACGCCTCGCTCTCGGCGTTCAGCGCGCGCCACAACGGGGCGGCGGCCGTCGCCGCCAGCGGCGACGCGGTTTCGCATACAGCCCCGGCCAGCCGAGCGACCTCGTGATGGCCGTCCCGTTGCATGTCGCGCCGACCTTCGTCAATGCGCGCGCGAGGCACTGCTCGGTCCTCCTAAGACGTACGCCATGGGGCGGCCGAGCAGACACCATCTGGCCGATCGCGGGGGCGCGAGCACGATTGCGGCGGTTGCCATCGCGGTGCCCGGCTCGCCGACCACCAACCATTGTTCCCCATCGGCCCGGGCGGCGGAGATCATGGAGCCACGGCGCCCGGCAGGTGGGTCCGGCGCGCGCCCTTGTCCGTCGCGAGCTGGCGCGCAGTGAAGCGCAGCTCGACCAAGTGCTTCTTGGAGAACAGGCTCGTCATGTTCGAGTACCACGGCGAGGTCGGGTCGCTGGCCTGCGAGTGGGTGAGGATGCCCTGGGCTCGCGGGCCGCTGTGGCGCAGCTCCGTCGTCAGCACCAGCGAGGACCCTTGGGCGACCTGGCCGTAGGGGCCGTTCACGAGCCCTGGGGTGCCGTCGGAGGCCTGGATGCTCTGGAAGCAGCCCGCGCAGCCGTGGATCGGGATCTGCTTGGACTGCGGCGCGTACTGCGTCTGGCGCAGGGTTGCGTTTAGCGGGACGCCGTTGTCACGCAGGTTCTTGACCGCCCCGGCGAGCGCCTGCAGGACGGCCGGATTGGCGGTGTTGAGCTTCGCGGGCGTGGTCAGCGGCTTGGACGGATCGAAGGCGTCGCTGAATAGTCCGGCCGTGAAGCCGGGGGCGCGCCGGAACCACTCGATGAACAGCCAGGCCCCTGGGTCGTCGAGGTTGCCGGTCTGGCCGTAGCTGGCCAGCACCGGGCAGGCCGCTGCGATGTCGACTGTCGACCCGTCGGTGCGCGTGACCGAGGGCGACGCCGCGCAGGCCGCCGCCAGCTGCTTGGCTGTCAGCTGGGCCGCGTAGTTGCGGTCGTTGTCCCACATGCGCCGCAGGCGCGTGATCGTGAAGCGGCCGAGCTGGGGCTGGATCATCAGGTTGCCGTGGCGGGTGCGCGGATTCTGAGCGGTCTGCTCGAGCCCGATGATCGGCGAGAAGCCGGTCAGCGGCCGCGACGGGTTCGCGAGCCAATAGGAGTCGTTGGAGTTCTCGACGTAGTCGCGACGGATCAGCTTGGGAAGCTGCGCGGGCCCGAAGATCCGCGGCGCTATCGCGTCGGGGTCATCCTTCAGGTCGCACTCCGAGCGCGACCCGTCGAGCGTGATCACCCGCGCCGCGCGAAAGACGACGATGGCGGCCGCGTCGGGGAGGCAGTCATCGATCTGCGCCCTGGGCGCGTTGGGGATCGCACCCGTGTCCGTGTACAGGGCGCGACCACCGCGGTCGGCGGCGATCGTGTTGAAGGTCGGGATTCCGAGATACCGCCGCTCGACCTTGAGCAGCTTGCCCACGCTGCGCGCCTGCCCCATCTTGATGTACTGGTTAGCCACACGGAGGTTGCCCTCCTCGACATCGCCCAGCGCGTACGCGCTGTCCGTGGTCCAGTAGTAGCTCGCGCTGGAAAGGTTGAACACCACTCCGTAGCGCGTCGTGTAGAAGGTGTGCGTGCGCCCGCCGGCGGTGACCGTCTGGGTGCCCATCTTCTCGGGCTTGCCGTCGACGACGTAGGAGGTCGGATCGCCGGGAACGAGTTTCAGCTTGAAGACCACGAAGCGGCGCGCGGTCGACACGGTGTGCGTCCACGCCAGGCTCTTGTTGAAGCCGCTACCGATCGCCGGGAAGCCGCCGATCGTGCCGCCCATGACGTCGTACCTGCCGGGGACAGTGAGATGGGCCATCCACCAGCGCTCGGTCCCGCGCCACGGGGAGTGCGGGTTGGCAAGCACCATCCCGGTGCCATTCTTCGTCCCGTCCGAGCCCAGGCCGACGCCGTTGGAGCCCAGCGGGGAGGCGGGCGATCCAACTCTCCGGTTGAGCGCCGCGGTATCTGGCCGGCCCGAGGTCGCGGCGCGCGCCGTGGCGCCGGTCGGCGGCTGGGCGTCGACCAGGCCAGAGATGAAGCGAGACGACGACGGCGTCGTCACGATCTGCTCGATCCGGTAATAGAGATCCCTCACGGTGATCGGCTTCACCCACGGCTTGCCCTTGCAGGCCGGGTCGCGCAGCTTGCCCGAGCGCAGGTACGCGTTGTAGCCCGCAGCCCAGCCCTTGTAGAGCGCTTTGACCTCCGCGTCAGGCCCGAGCGGGGGCTTCTGGGCGGCGGCCTTCTCGACCACGCGTGAGTAGCGAACCCGCTTCCACCACAGGTCCGACTTCCAGTTGGGGTCGGTGGCCCCGCCCCCCGCGTACTGGTAGAAGAGCGCGTCGGGCCCGAAGTACTTGGAGCGCTGTGCTCGCAACGTGATCACGTCGTCGGCGAACGTGCACAGGTTGTCCTGGGCATAGGCATAGCCCTCGCCGTAGCCGACGCTGCGGAAGTCCTTGCCCACGATATGCGGAATGCCGGCGCTGTCGCGCGTCACCGTCACGCGCGGCTTGGCCGCGCTCGCGGCGGCGGGACCGCGATCCAGGTACCAGGATGCGCAGATGGCCGCGGCCACGCGTCGCCCGGCCCCGAACCTCGATTGCTCAATCGCTTCGGGTGCGGTGATGAGGTGTCTTTCAGCATGTGACCTCTCAACGTCCTGTTGCCTATGCGAGCCCGGCAGAGGCGCCAGCGTCCCCACCCGACACGTCACGTCCTTGTCGAGTAGCGAAGCGAGCGTAGGCGGCTCGAAGGGGAACTACATCGACCATCTGGGCTATTTCTGCGGCCGAACGGGCGTAGCATCGGGCGTCATGGTGGGCTGGGACGAGGGCAATGGACGATGACGCATGTTGCCGGTCGACTACGGAGGGCTGTCTCGCTCGGTTCGGCGCCCAACAACCTGCCCCAACCGCTCACGAGCTTCGTAGGCCGGGAGCGAGAGCTCGAGCAGCTGCGCGAGGCGTTTGAGGAGACGCGGCTGCTGACGCTGACGGGCGCGGGCGGCTGTGGCAAGACCAGGCTGGCGCTGCAGACCGTGGCCGATGGTCTCGGGCGTCACCCCGACGGGGCTTGGTGGGTCGAGCTTGCGCCGCTGGCCGAGCCCGAGCTGCTGGGCGACGCGCTGGCCGAGGCGCTCGGGATCCGTCCGATGCCGGGGATGACCGCACTGCAGGCGGCGTGCGCCCATCTCGCCGCCCGGCGGGCATTGGTCGTGTTCGACAACTGCGAGCATCTGCTCGAGGCGGCCGAAGAGGCGGCCGAGGCCCTGCTCCAGGGCTGTCCTCATCTGACCGTTCTGGCCACGAGCCGGGCGTCGCTTGGGCTCGCGGGCGAGACCGATTGGCGCGTGCCTTCGCTGTCGCTCCCGCCGGAGTCCCAGCCCTTCTCAGTTGACGTGGGCGGCCGGTCCGATGCCGTGCGCCTCTTCGTCGAGCGCGTCCGCAAGGTGCGCTCGGGCTTCGTGCTCACCGCTGAGAGCGCCCCGGCGGTAGCGCGGACTTGTCGGGAGCTGGATGGCATCCCGCTGGCGATCGAGTTGGCCGCTGCGCGCATGCGGATGATGTCGATCGAGCAGATCGCCGACGGCTTGGGCGACCGCTTCCGGCTATTGACCGGCGGCGCGCGCGATGCCCTGCCGCGCGCCCAGACGCTGCGCGCGTCGGTGGACTGGAGCCATGATCTACTCGACGACGACGAGCGGGTGCTGTTTCGTCGCCTGGGCGTTTTCTCGGGCGGCTTCACGCTCGACGCCGTCGACGCAGTGTGCGCGGGCGACGGGCTCGACCGCGACGGGATCCTCGACCTGCTCGGCTCGTGGTCGACAAGTCGCTCGTGGTGGCCGAGGAACGTGGCTCCGAGGCTCGCTACCGGCTGCTCGAAACCGTCCGCCAGTACGCGCTGGAGCGGCTCGTCGAGTCGGATGAGACCGAGCTCGTGCGCGATCGCCACCGCGATTTCTATCTCGCGGTCGCCGAGCGGGCGGCGCCCGATCTCGAGACCGCCCGTGCGGGGCAGTGGCTCGACGCACTCGACGCTGAGGCAGCCAATCTCTCCGCAGCGGGCACCCAGGCCGTCCGGACCGACCCCGAGCAAGCGTTGCGACTGTGCGTCGCGCTCATGCATTGGTGGCGGGCGCGGGGGAGGTTCGCGGAGGGCGAGATCTTCTTCGGGGCGGCACTCGACGCGGCACCGGGCGAGCCCTCCGCGGTTCGCGCCGGCGCGCTTTGGAGCCGCTCCTTCCTCGCGTTGGAGGCCGGCAGGTTCGGCGCCGCGGGGTCGTACGCACGCGAGGCGCTGCACATGGCGGAGGAGTTGTCCGAGGATGCCACTGCGGCTCGCGCCCTGTCGGTCCTCACGCACGTCGAAAAGGTCTATCTCGATCCAGCCGCCGCCTGCCCAGGCTTCGAGCGCGCCCGGGAACTCGCCAGAGCGGCCGGTGACGACTGGGCCCTCGTCGAGTCCACCCAGCTACTGGCCTTCGCTTACTTCTTCCAGAGCAACCACCCCCGCGCCGCCGCGCTGTTCGAGGAGACGATCGAGCTTGCCGAGCACATCAGCGACCGAGCAGCCGCTAGCTGGGTCCCCCTCGGCCACATGGCCTCCACCGACGGCAACCTCGAGCTCGCGCGCGAGTACCTCCAAAAGGCGTTGCGAGCCGCCGAAGGACCGCTCTACCTCGCGCTGGCGGACAGCGAGCTGGGCGCCTTGGACGTCTTTCAGGGGGCCCCGGAACGAGGCTTGGAGCGGATGCGCCCACGGCTCGAGATAACAGCCACCATGGGCGCGGGCCTGTCGGTGCCGTCGTTGCTGCTGCGGATGGCGCTCGCCGAGATAGGTGTCGGCCGGCTCGACGACGCCCGCAGGCGCTGCGAGGCACTCACAGCCATGCTCGAGGGGCGCAACCACTACACGGGGGGCTGGGCGCTGGTCCTCTTGGCCGAGGTATGGCGGCTCCTCGACGACGAGGCCGCCGCCCAGGCGACCACCCAGCGCGCCATGGACGCCGGCGAAGCTCTGGGGAATCGCCTGCTCGCCACAGCGGGGCGGCTGACACTGGCCCGAGTGGCGGCCGCCCGAAGGGACTGGGCGGCAGCCGAGCAGCACGTGCATGCGCACCTCGACGTGTGCGTCGAGGGCGGCCATCGCCGCGACCTGGCCGACCTGCTCGACGCGCTTGCGGAGGTCGCGACGGGGCTCGAGAGCCGGGAGGAGGCGGTGCGCCTGCTTGCCGCGGCGGGGCGGGCGCGCGCCGACCTCGGCACGGTGCGCTGGCGTCCGGAGCACGACCACTGGGCGACACTCGAGGCGTCGCTGCGCAAGCGGATGAGCGAGAAGGCCTTCGAGGCCGCGTGGGCCCAAGGGACAGAACTCAGCACCGACCAGGCGATCGCCTGGATCCGACGCGCGCGCGGCTCGCGCAAGCGCCCATCAGGCGGCTGGGAGAGCATCACCCCAACCGAGCTCGAGGTCGTCCGCCACGTCGCCGCGGGACTCACCAACCCGCAGATCGGCGAGCGCATGTTCATCTCGCCCGCGACAGTCAAGGTCCACATCCGGCACGTCTTCAACAAGCTCGACACCTCATCGCGCGCCGAGCTAGCCGCCGCGGCGGCACGGCACGGGGTCGACGCGCCGACGCCCGCCACGCCAGAACGCCCGCGGCCGTGAGCGCGCTCGGCGAGGCGCGGGACCGCGCGGGCGTCGCGGACAGCACCCCCGATTTCGCTCTAGGACTACGCTTTCACCCGTCTGCCCCGATAGCTCAGCTGGATAGAGCGACTCCCTCCTAAGGAGTAGGCCGCAGGTTCGAATCCTGCTCGGGGCACTCACGAACCGCCTGCTGAGAGTCAGATTGTCGACTGCCACTAAGCGCGTGCGCATTATCCTCAGGCCGCTCCGTTGCGCCGTTAGTGCCCACTGGTGCCCAATGACCCCCTCCACCAGCGCCCGTAGCCGCTCCTTCTCCTCCGGGTCACGGCGCATCGCGTGCGCGTACACCCGGAGGCTGAATGCCGGGTCGGTGTGCCCAACTACCCCATCACGTCCACTGGGTCGCAACCAGTTGCCAGGAGCAGGCTCGCGAAGGTGTGACGCAGCTTGTGAGGGGTCAACCCCTCCGGTAGGGGGACCAGGCCGTCCCGCCCTCGGTTTTCTGTCAGTGGTCGCGACATGCGTTGCTCCTTTCGGCTGGGCACCGAAGGGACCGGCTGACGGTGGCGCAGATAGCTTTCGCGCCGCGCCGCAGCTGATACCTGCGGTGCCGTGGCGTTCCAGCGCCGCCGGGCCACTTGTAGTTGGTCGAACCTAGACCGGGTGGGCGGCGGCCGCGTGAGGGCCGGGCGGAGCGGACATGCTGGGCGACCCGACCGGCCGCCCGATTGACGGTTCCCCGGCGCTGTGGTACGGATTATGTTGCGCCGAGGACGCCATGATGTGATACGGGCGGTTGGGGTGTACCTCATCGAGGGGGTGCTGTTGAGGCCAGCGAGGGCGGTTGATCCCCGTCGAGCGGAGGTCTCGCACATGTCCTGGCCCAGTAGTCTCGCCCCAACCGGAGGTCGATGCTCGCCGTCGGGGTGGTGTTGGCAGTGGTGGGTTCGGGTTGCGCCTCGGGCCTTCAGACCTCGACCAGCTACATCACGAGTCGGGGGGCCAACTTGAACGGCATTATCGGCTCCAACCGGACCGAGATCGCGGCGTACTACTTCGAGTACGGCACCACGACGGCGTATGGGACCAAGACGACGATCAAGCTCACTGGCCTGACCGCGAACGTACCCAAGAGCGTCACTGCGCGTATCGCGGGGCTGGCGTCCGCAACGACCTACCACTTCCGAGTGTGTGCGAAGGATCAAGACCCGTCCCAGTCGACCTTCCGCTGCAACGGGGACAGAACGTTTACGACCGGTGCGGCCGCTCTTTCTCGTGCGACTGCCGACAGGACCGATGACTTCACCGGTCCGCAGGTGCACCTGGTTTATGCGCTCCCGTCCGACCGCGCAGACCGAGCACTGGACACAAACGGCGCGATCGGCGGCTCGACCCACCTCTACCAGAACTGGCTTGCAGGACAAGCCGACGGGCGGGCGCTGAGGATCGACACCTCCAACGGCGCGTTTGACATCACCTTCTTCAGGCTCAACAAGACCGACGCTCAGGTGAGGGCCCGAAACCAGTTCGTGCGCGACGAGATCGAGGCGCAGATGATCGCTGCCGGGATCACCCGCCCGGGAAAGATCTACGCCGTCTACTACGACGGCTCCAGCAACTTCTCCTGCGGCGGGGCCGCTTGGCCGCCCGACTTGGTCGGCATCGTGGGTGCGCTCTACATGTTCGGTGACGGGTGCCCAACCACCCTCGGCACCACCGTCGCCGGCTACCGGGAATACAGCATGATTCACGAACTCTTCCACACGCTCGGCTTCGTGCCCGAGTGCTCGCCGAACCACACCCTCCGGGGGCACGTCGACGACCCCACGACCGACCTGATGTGGGCCGGCAGGGTTCGTGGAATCCCGCAGTTCCTCGACGTCGGACACGACGACTACTACAAGCACAACATCCCCGGACTGTCCCGACTTCGACGACAGCCCCATGCTCACCAACTAAATGCGCGAGGCTGTCGCCCGGACAGATCACGGCCAAGATCGTCAACGACGCGCGGGCCTACAACCTGGCCAACACCGGCTACACGCTCATCGGCGACCCGCTGCGGCCGATCCCCGGCAAGTACTACGGGTGCTGATCCGGGCCGGGCTCTACTAAAGGAGAGGTATGTCCAAGTTCATCGCTGTTGTTGTCGCAGTTGGTGTGTTGTCTGCGGGGGGTGTGGCGTTTGCGGGGCAGGGTGCGACGAATGTGAATGGTGACTTCGTCGCTCTGAGCGTTGCTGTGTCGCCGCCGGTGGCTGGGACGGCGAAGGCTCCCCGTGGGGTGGCGGTGTCGCTCGATTCGTTCTTGGGCAATCGCATCAACGGCAATAGGCCGAGCACGCTCGACTCGGTCGTTGTGCGCTTCAGCAGGGGGTTCAAGGCGAACCTGCTGCGTTTCCCGGGGTGCACGATCAACCCGACGGACTTCACGGTGTGCCCGAAGTCGACCCAGATCGGGACGGGGACGGCCGAGGCGAGTCTCGCTGGCGCTGGTGGCGCTCCGCCCACGTTCCTTCCCGCGCAGCTCGCCGTCTATAACGGCAAGCCCTACGGCCAGAGCAAGGCGCCGACGCTGATCTTCATCGGGACGCTGAACGGCACTCCGACGGCCGAGCTGGACTTCAGGGTCCTGCAGCAGCGGACGGGTCCCTACGGGCTCGCGTTCGACGACATTGCCGCGAGCGAGTTCCCGGGGCCGGTGACCCCCGCTCCGTTCACGTTGACGAAGTTCAGCGTCACGATCCCCGACCGGACCGTGACCCGCAGGGTCCGGGGCAAGAGGGTCAAGTTCCACCTGCTCGAGGCGCCAACGACGTGCCGCGGGTCGTGGAAGTTCGCGCAGACGAACACCTTCACCAACGCACCCCCGCTGACCGCGACCGATACCCAGCCCTGCACAACGAAGAGGAAGAGGCGCTAACCGGCAACACCGAATGACCGCACGGGTCCCGGCGGCCGCCCCTCCCTCCTGGGCGGCCGCCGACGCCCGCCACTACGGGTGGCTCATCCGGGCGGGGCTGTACTGAGTTCACGACGCTTCCGGCCGTTCGCTGCGGCGGGCGGCTAGCTCGTCGGCAAACGCGAACGGGTCCGTGCGACGCGAGCCAGCGGTCGCGCGGTCCGCCTTCAACGCCCGCCAGCACAGCGCCATCGCCGGGACCGAGCCGCCACGGGCGGCGCGAGACACCAAAAGTCGCAGTTAATCCATCCCCATTGGCCCGTTCGGATCGTTCAGTGGCCACCAGGCATCCCCTTCACGCCGGTTAAACGCCTCCGTGGCCTTCCGCACGACCTGCACGTTCTCCTGTGACATCGGCTACTCCTGCTGCCCAACAGCTTGGAGGGCGTCGGCGGACGTCGAGAAGTAGCGAACGCGCGTGAATCTCCCTGGGCCGCTGCCATCGCGAAAGTCGAGCAGCCAGGCCAGCTCTTGCTCGACCTCGAGCCCGCTCGTTCTACCTTTGGCCCGCAACCGCCCCACCATCAAGACGCAGTCCCCGAGGTCGCGGTACTCGTCGACCCCAACAGCGAACCACTCCCACGCCTCATCGAGGTCGCGGAGGAACTGTCTGATCCCTTCGTGGCCTCGATATGTCCCCACTCCGCCGGAGACGCTGGCGAGATAGGACACGTACTCCACGCTCGGATCGGCAATCTCCAGCAGTGCGCCGAGATCCCCTCGGTTCAGCGCTTCCACCCATGCCCGAACGCCGTCCACGTTCTCCCGCGACATCGCCCGCCCAGTATCCGCCTACGGCGGCGGGCGATCAATCCGGGCGCGCGAGCCGCAACCGAGACGCGTGCCTCTTGACCAACCCTGCTGGGGGTTCCGTCAGGACGCCTCGGCCAGCACCTGGAGCTCGGCGGGGCGCCCCTTGTCGATCGACTTGAGCGTCATCCGTCCGCCGTTATCGACGTAGTTCATGTCGTAGTAGCTCTTGACGCCCGTGGTCAGGAAGTGCGCGACGAGCGAGCGGCGGGTCCGGTCCGAGCCCCCGGTGACCGGCGAGCCGCCGTGCATCAGGGTCGCGTGCCAGACGACGCAGTCGCCCTTCTTCAGCAGCAGGGCGGTCTTGGGGAATCGGCCGTCCTCGAGCGCCTTGTGCATCTCGCTCATCCACTCGTCGAAGAACACGCAGCTGAGCAGCGACTCGCCCGTCGTCGCGCGCCGCTGGGAGTAGCGCTCCGTCAGCTCCTGCTCCTGCTGGTCGATCTGCTCGCGAACGGCCTCTGCCCGCGACTCGTAGCGCTCCGGGATCCCCGTCGGCGCGATCTTGTGCGAGCCGGGGTAGTAGATCAACGGCCCGGCGTCCTCGTTGACGTCCTCGCAGGCGATCCACACCCCGCAGAGCTGCAGCACCGGCGCCGTGCTCATGAATATGTAGTCGCTGTGTGCCTCCTGCTCGGACCCGCGCCGAAAGTAGATCGACTGGAGGAAGAAGGGCTCCTTGTGCAGCAATGCCTCGAGAACCCCGAGCAGGCGCGGATTCGTCAGCGCCTCGCGCGCGGCGGGAGACTCCTGGTGGAAGTTCATCGTCCGGCCGGCGCGGACTGGCTCGACACCCTTGCGGCCGTAGAACTCCTCGGCCTCGGTTGCGATCCTGTCGCAGAGCTCGGGCTCGAAGAAGCCGTCGAGCTTCAGGAGACCGTCGCGATCGAAGCTCTCGCGCAGCTCGGCGGCGTCCTCTGGAATCTGTCGTCGTTGCTTTCTGAGCAGCTTCATGGCCGGTCAGTCTTGCTCAACCCGGCCCTCGAGCGCAACTGGGTGCGGATTGCGATCAGCGCTCAAGGTTCGATCACGTTGTCGGGGTTCGGGCGCAGCTCCGCCGGCGCCTGGCTGTAGTCGCCGAAGGGACCGTCGCGGTCGCTGATGACCGCGCGCACGCCCTCGCTCTCTGCGCGCTCGATGAACTCCAGGGCGTCCGGGGTGTTGCGCATCAGCCCGTCGAGGACCGGCCCGAGGGTCTGGGTCGACGCGAGGCCCATGTTCTCGTACGCCTGGTTGACCATCAGCTTCATCGCGGCCAGCTGGGAGCTCGGGATGCCGGCGAGATCCGCCGCCAATGCCGCAACCGTCGCCTCCAGCCGCTCGAATGGCACTGCCTGGTTGATGAGCTCGACCTCCGCCGCTTCGCGGCCGGAGAGCGGCCGCCCCGTGAGCGCGTGGAACTTGGCCCGCGCGAGCCCCAGCCGGTAGATCCACATCCCCGACAGGTAGGCCCCCCACATGCGGCTGTATGGGGTCCCGATCACGGCGTCCTCGCTCGCCACGACGAGGTCCGCGCACAGGGCGAAGTCGCTGCCACCACCGACGCACCAGCCGTGCACCTGTGCGATGACCGGCTTCGGCGACCGCCACACGCTCATGAACTGCTGGGTTGGCGCGAGTTCATCGGCTGTGGCCCCTACGAAGTCCTTCCCGGGATCCCAGCGCCCCTCGGTTTCGATGGCATCGGCCCAGTGGCGAAAGCCACCGCCGAAGTCATAGCCCGCGCAGAAGGCGCGGCCGGCCCCGCGCAGCACCACCACCTTGACGTTTCCGTCCCTGGTGGCCTGCCCCACCGCCGCCTCCAACTCCTCGGGCATCGGCGGCACGATGGTGTTCAGCTGCTCGGGCCGATTGAGGGTGATGGTCGCAACCGGGCCGTCGACCGCGTACAGCAGCGTCGAGTACGCGTCGGGTGCCGTCACCGGGGCTTGCGCTCCTCGAAGCGCTCGAGGCCGTCGTCGGGCACCCGCTCCCAGGGCGGGGCGTAGGCCACGAATGCGCGCCAGCTCGGGCGCACTCCGGGGTCCCCGTCGAAGGCCCCCAGCCTCACGCTCATCTGGGTCGAGTCGTCGGGATTGCGGCTGAACAGGTGCGCGCCGCACTCGCCGCAGAAGCACTTCTCGAAGCCGCCCTCCGGGTGCCTCCACGCCTTGACCAGGTGGGCGCCGCGCGTCAGCCGGAACGTACGGCCGTCGATGCGAGCCTGCGCCGACGAGCCGCCACCCGTGCGACGCTGGCAACGCGTGCAGTGGCAGTAGCCCGCATCGGTGGCGGGCTCGGTCAGCTCGAAGCCGACGCCGCCGCACAGGCAGCGTCCTGTCGTGGCCGGCTCCACGACCTGAAGTCTGGCGCTTTGGAAACGTCCTTGCTCAGCCACTCCCCGCGCCCGCCCGCAGCAGTCTCGTCAGCCGATCCACGTCGGCGACCGTGACCGTGAGCTCGGGGTGCCGGAGCACCCCCAGCGGCTCGAGGCCGCGCACAGGGGTGCGGAATGTGATCAGCACCCCACGGTCCCCGTTGGTCGCGAAGGTGAGCCCGCGGTCGGTGACCGCCAGGCGTGCGGGGCCCGCGGTCTTCCAGAGCGCGTAAGGCCCGGTGACGGCCACGTCGACGATGTTCGCAAGCGGAGTCGAGACCCGCCACGGACCGAAGCGGACATCCAGCGTCCGGGCGCCCACCTCGACCCCCGTCGTCGCCGGGCGAATGCCGAACGCCCGGCCGATCCGGCGATAGGAGGGCGCGAAGGAGAAGTCGAAGCGCTCGAGGTCGGCCACGGGAGGATGCTATGCCGCGCGGTGTTCGCGCCAGGTAACGAATCCGGGCTGCGGCGGACAACCAGTCGTGGGATCTTGCGCATGACCATCCAGGACCGACGCGCAGAGGAGGCCGTATGAGCAGCTACGACGTGATCGTCATCGGCGCCGGGCCGGGGGGCCAGCACTGCGCCGGCCATCTGGCGGGTGGTGGGCTGAGGGTCGCGATCGCCGAGCGCGAGAAGGTGGGCGGCGAGTGCGACTACTGGGCCTGTATCCCGTCGAAGACTCTCCTGCGCCCGGGCGAGGCGCTGCAGGCGGCACGCGAGGCGCCCGGCGCGCGGGAGGCCGTGGACGGCGGCGTACGCTCGGAGGCGGCCTTCGAGTGGCGGGACTTCATGGTCTCCGGGTATGACGACGCGCGGAAGGCCGAGTCCCTCGAGGGGAAGGGCATCGACGTCCTGCGCGGCGATGCACGGCTCGCCGGTCCCGGACGCGTAATGGTGGGTGACACCGAGCACACTGCCGACAACGTGGTGATCGCCGCGGGCTCGGTGCCGGTCATTCCCCCCATCCCAGGCCTGAGCGAGCTCCCCGACATCTGGACCAACCGCGAGGCGACCGCCCTCACGGAGGTCCCGCGCAGGCTGATCGTGCTCGGCGGCGGGCCCGTGGGCGTGGAGATGGCGCAGGCGGTGTCGCGGCTGGGCGCATCGGTGGCGCTGGTCGAGGGAGCGGAGCACGTGCTCTCGCGAGAGCCGAGACCGCTCGGCGAGGCGCTCGGTGACGCGCTGCGCGAGGACGGCATCGAGCTGTGTCTCGGACAGCATGCGACGGCCGCCCGGAGAGCCGACGGCGAGTACGTGCTGGAGTTCGCCGACCGCCCGGACCTGCGTGGCGACCGGCTCCTGGTGGCGACCGGCCGGCGACCCCGGGCCGAATCGGTCGGCCTCGAGACAGTCGGGATCGAGCCCAACCGGCAGGGCATCCCGGTCGACGAGCGGATGAACGCGGCACCCGGCGTGTGGGCGATCGGCGACGTGACCGGGATCTGGCCGCTCACCTACATGAGCAAGTACCACGGACGCGTGGTGGCGTCGAACATCCTCGGGCGCCCGCGCAAGGCTGACTATTCGGCCGTGCCGCGGGTGGTCTTCACAGATCCACAGGCGGCCTCGGTGGGCCAGGCGGAAGGGCCCCTCACGGCAACGGTGGCGCTGGCGGAGGTCCCCCGCACGTCCACGTACACACGCGCGTACGACACCAAGCCCGGCTTCATGACTCTGGTCTCCGACGGAGAGCGGCTCACGGGCGCGTACGCGCTAGGCCCGGAGGCGGGCGAGTGGCTCCAGCAGGCCACGGTGGCGATCCGCGCGCGCATCCCACTCGAGGTGATGAACGACGTGATCCAGCCCTTCCCCACCTTCTCCGAGGCGTTCCTTCACGCGCTGACCGAGCTCAGCTCGAAGGTGCCCGCGGCGGCGTAGCGTCGACATGGAGAACATCGGCGCCTCGCTGGGGTGGGGCTTGGCGGTGGGTGGGAGTCTGGTCGTTGGTGCCGTAGCGGCCGCGATCGTCACGCTCCCGGAGCGGGCAGCCGCATCGCTGACCGCCTTCGGCGGGGGAATTCTCTTCTCGGCTGTCGCGCTCGAGCTCGTCCCGGAGGCCGACGCCGAGGCCGGTCAGACGCTCACGGCGCTGGGGCTGTTCGCCGGCACGCTCGTGTATGTCGGTGCCGACTGGTGGCTGAGCCGCGACGACGAGATGATGTCGATGCGGCGCTCGGGCCATGCCGCGGCCGCCGGGCAGCCGATGGACATGCGGGATGGCTCCGAGACCGCGCGGGGCGAGTCGATTGCGGTGGGCATCTTCATCGACGGCGTGCCCGAGTCGATCGCCCTCGGGCTGACCATCGCCGAGGGCGAGATAGGGGTGGCGCTGCTGGTCGGAATCCTCGTCGGCAACGTCGTCGAGGCGTATGGAGCTGCCCAGCCGATCATCGGCGGCGGTCACAGCCGGCGCTTCGCCGTGACCCTGCTCACCGCCATCGGCTGCGCGCTCGCGTTCGCGACGGTCGTCGGGGGCACGGTGCTGGCCGACGCGAGTGCGGAGCTCATCGGCACCGCGCAGGCGGTCGCCGCCGGTGCCGTGCTGGCCGTGGTCTCGATCGCGATCATCCCGCACGCGTTCTCCGAGGTGAACCGGCTCGCGGCTGCGGCCACCGTCGCCGGCTTCGTCGTCGGCTACCTGCTCAGCTGACGGATTCGGCGTAAGGCCCTGGTAATCCGGCGCTGAGACCATGAGAGATCCGATGGCCAGGCTCTCGATCCTCCTGATCGCCGCTTCGCTCGCGATCGCCGCCTGCGGCGACGACGAGGACGCGAGCCCGTCGGGCGGCGACGCGGCCGAGGAGCAGACGGCAAGCGAGCGCGAGACCACCAAAGACGCTCCGGTGAAGCCCGAAACGTCGCCGGCGCGTGCCACCGGCACGACGATCACCCTCGGCCAGTCGGAGTTCGGCTCGATGCTGTTCGACTCGAAGCGGCAGGCCATCTACATCTTCCAGCGGGATCCGAAGGGCAAGACCGCCTGCTACGGCGAGTGCGCCGAGGCGTGGCCGCCCGTCTACACCGAGGGGGCCCCTGAGGCCGGCCCCGGCGTGAAGCCATCGCTGCTCGGCACCGTCAAACGACGCGACGGCCGCCTGCAGGTGACCTACGCCGACCAGCCGCTGTACTTCTATGTCAACGAGGGGCCCGGCGAGGTCCGTTGCCACAACGTGAACCTCAACGGCGGCCTGTGGTGGGTCATAGGGCCCGACGGGAAGAGGCGCGCATGAAGCGCCTCGCGCTCTCTGTGTCACAACGTGAACCTGAACGGCGGCTTGTGGTGGGTCGTCGGCCGGAACGGGAAGCGCCGGCGCTAGATCACGCGACCCGCCGACAGAAGTCGCGCACCTCGGCGTTGAAGCGCTCGGGCTGCTCCATGTTGCTCACGTGCCCGGCCGCGGGTATCACCGAAAGCCGCGCACCGGGGATCGCGTCGTGGAACTGCCGCGCCACGTACAGCGGCGACCTGGCGTCCAACTCGCCCCACAGCAGCAGGGTCGGAACGTCGATCAGCGGCAGCAGGTCGCGCTGATCGCAGTGGGCCATGATCGCGGCCGTGATCTTGATGCTCGCCGGGCGCGACTCAGACATGATCGAGATCAGCTCGGTGACCAATGGGGCCGGCGCATCGCTCGACAAGAGCCCGGGCAGCCAGGACGTGGCCAGATCCGCGATCGGGCCGTCCGACATACGCTCGACGCCCGCGAGCCGCTGCGCGCACTCCTCGGCGGACAACGAGCCCTTCCAGCCGGCGTAGGTGTCCGCGAGGATCAGCGCGGCGACCGTGGTCGGATGGCGCCGGTACAGCTCGAGCGCGACCGTCCCTCCCCATGACAGGCCCGCGACGTGGGCCGGCCCCAGGTCGAGGGCGTCGATGAGCGCCGCGAGGCAATCGGCATAGTCGGCAAGGGCGTAGCCGTCCGGGGGGTCGGATGACCCGCCGGCGCCCGGCTCGTCCCACGCCACGACCGTGAACTCGTCGGCAAGGTCGGCAAGCTGCCGGCGCCAGAGCCTGGCGTCGGCCATCGCTCCGTGCAGGAAGATGAGCGGCGGCCCGCGGCCCCCACGTTGGTAGGCGATGTCGAGACCGCGGACCCGGACCTTCACGTCAGCGGTCCGGGCGGTCCGGATACACGTCGTCGATCGTGGTTAGGGCCACGTACGGGGCGCCGGCCGCTGCCTCGATCGCCTCGCCGCCCCCGGCCAGCCGGTCGAGCACGCTGACCACCCCGACCACCTCAAGCCCCTCCTCGCGCACGCGCTCGATGGCCTTGATCGTGGAACTGCCGGTGGTCACGACGTCCTCGACGATCAGGCATCGCTCCCCTTGCTGGAGCAGCGGACCTTCGATCCAGCGTTGAAGCCCGTGCTCCTTGCGCTCCTTGCGCACGAAGAACGCACTCACGTCCGCACCGCCGGCGAGGGCGGCGCAGGCCACGGGATCGGCACCCATCGTGAGGCCGCCGACCGCCGTCGCCCCCGTTCGCTCGACCTCGGCCCGGACGAGCTCCGCGAGGGCGGCAAAGCCGGGCGGGCGCAGGATCGCGCGCTTGGCGTCGACGTAGTAGTCCGCCTCGTGCCCGCTCGCGAGCGTGACCTTGCCGATCACGAGCGCGTGCTCGCGCAGCTCCGCGGCTAGGCGTTGGGGGGCCGGGTTCACGGTCTGCAAGGCGGGTGCCGATAGTAGAGCTGCGATGGGATCGATCGTCAGGCTCTGCGCGGTGGCGGCCGCTGTCTTCGTGGGGCTCAGCTTCGTGCTGTTCGCCGCCGACCAGTCGCGCGAGGGATCGGAGACGCAGCAGCGTGCTATCGACGGGAAGGGAACCGTGGTCTCGGACAATGCGGTGAACGTCCTCGACCCCTCGCCCGCCGTCGAGAGGATGCGCGAGGAGCGCCACTCCGGTGTCCGCGAGGCGATCGACGACGTGAACGACGTCCTCCTCCGCCCGTTCGTGGACGTCGTCGACTCGGACAACATCTGGGTCCAGCGGTCGGTCCCGGCGGTGCTCGGGCTGCTGCTCTACGGACTGCTCGGCATGATGCTCGCGAACTTCATCCCCAGGCATCGCAACGAGACGCGCGACTGGCGCGAAGTACCCGGCTGAGGCTCCGATCACTGGTGAGGGCGGGCTGAGCGCGGCCGCGGCACGGTCAGGACGCGCCGGCTGATCGTGCGCCCCCGGACCTGCATCTTCACGACCACCTTCAACCGCGTGAGCCGCACTCCGCGCCGGATCTTCGCGCGACACACGTAGGTTCGCCTCGCACGAACGAGCTCCGGCCGTCA
The DNA here is from genome assembly GCA_963802855.1 of uncultured Thermoleophilaceae bacterium. Lineage (GTDB taxonomy): Bacteria > Actinomycetota > Thermoleophilia > Solirubrobacterales > Thermoleophilaceae > JAAYBF01. Next base: position 687,251 of record CAWDJP010000004.1, on the reverse strand, counting down.
GCTGGCGCTCCCTGCTGGGTCACGGGTTGCGCCACGTATCCCGTGATCGTCGAGGCCACCTCGCCGAAGCTCGGGGAGTTGGCCTCCTGCTCCTCGCGCACCGCGCCGTCGGGGTCGGCCTCGGCACGCAGCCGGTAGATGCCGGGCTGGACCCGCGTCACGTCGACCCACTGGAATGCGAGCCCGCAGCCGAGGGAGGCCAGCGGCTCCCAAGCGATCGAGGTCCGGGGCTCCATCCCCCACCCAGCCGCAACGCTCGGAGCGGTAGCGCCTAGCGGTAGACGAAGATCGTCTCGCCGAGGGAGATCTGGTTGAAGATGTCGAGTGCGTTGGGGATCGGCACGCGCACGCAGCCGTGGCTGGCGGGGAAGTTCGGCACCGAGAAATAGCCGTGAATGGCGTAGCCGCCGATGAAGTAGCTCGAATGGACCATGTGCTTCGCGTTGGTGCCGTAGTCCTTGCGGTAGAAGCGGAAGGTTCCGAAGACCGTCGGCGTGATCGGTGCGCCCGAGGAGCTGTGGTACACCCGCCGGGCCCTACCGCGGTCGGCGAGGACCAGCACCTGGCGCGACCAGTCGAACTCGACGTGCCGGCCCGCGCGCGGGAAGCGCAGCCTGAAAGCGCCGCGCCCCCGCAGGGCCAGGGAGTAGATCCGCGGGCTTGCGTAGCCGTTGCGGGCGAAGTGGTTGGTCTTGCGGAAGGCCAGCACGGCGCGCGAGGTGCCGGCGTCGTAGTGGCCGGTCACCGGAACGGCGAAGCCGAGGTCCCTCAGAGCGCGCTGCAGGACCAGGACGCGCGTCCCACGCGAGCCCTGGCCGGCTCTGAGCACGACGCCCTTCAACCGCACGCTGCGTGAGCGGAAGGCCTTCTGGGCCGCGGTAGCCGCGTGCCGTACGCGGATCCGCAGCACGCCCCGGCGACGGATGCGGAAGCGGAACTTCACTTGCCCTCCGCGGACGATGCGCGCCCGCTGGCGCGAGACGACCTTGCCGCTGCGAAAGACCTCGAGGATCGCGACCTGACCGGCCACGAAGGGGCGGACCCGTCCCTCCACCCGAACGAACCCTCCGCGCGCCACGTAGCGCAGCTTGCGCGTGGGCTGACCTCCGGAGACGTCGAGCGAGACCTTCCCGGCCTTGGCCGGCAGCGGCGGTGCAGGAACGGGGACCGGAGGCGGCACCGGCGGGGTCGGAGTCGGCACCTGTGCCGACGCGATCGCGGGGACCGCGCAGAACGCCGCGAAGGCCACGAGATGGATACGCAATGGCCTCATCAGCGCCGACAACTGTAGCGGCGGCCACCGATCCTCCGCCACCAATGCAGGTGATTCCTCAGACGGGAACTGGCCGCGGCCCAGGCTCCATCAGCCTCGGCACCAGCGCGCAGGCGAGCAGCACCAGCGGCCCGACCACCACCGAGACGCGCCAGCCGTCGTCCGCCTGGAACGCGAACGCGAGCGTGTTGTTGAAGGCGTGCATCCCGATCACCGGGAACAGCGAGCCAGTCCTCTCGTAGACGAGACAGAAGATGAACCCGAGCAGCGCCAGTGGCGGCAACAGGACCAGGCCATCTGAGCCGTCGAAGTGGATCAGGCCGAACAGCGCGCCGTCGATGAGTGCGGCGGCCACGATCGAGAACCGCGACCGCAGCGCCCGATAGAAGAATCCCCGGAAGAAGAACTCCTCCACCGCGGGCGCCACCGCGATCACCATCAGCCCGGCAACGATCAGGCCGAAGGTGCCCTGGTCTCCCCCGAGTGCCTCCACGGTGCCCTGCTCGGCGTCGGGCTGGACGACGGCCGAATAGATCGCCGCGGCGATGTAGAACGACAGCATCCCGAGCGCCGCCCACCCCACCGCGGGCCAGAATCTGGTCGAGCGCAGACCGAAATGCCACGGCTTGGGCGGCGCCACGCGCCCGGCGAAGAAGAGCGCTGTGGCGGCGAACACGGCGCCCTGGGCGAGCGTGCCGAGGATGACGAACGTCGAGGACTCGTCGTCGGGATCCGCACCGAGAACAGGGCGAGGATGCCCACGGCCAGGAGCGTCCCCGTTATGCCGACCAGGAAGCCGGCCGCCGCGAACCAAGGCGGCCAGGCCGGGGCGCGCTCGGCGCCCTGCGGCAGCTCCGGCGGGTACGGCGGTGGGAGCGTGCCACGCGCCTCCATGGCCCCTCAGAGTAGGGAGGACAGGTCGCGGAGCGAGGCCACCACCTCCATTCCGTCCTGCGCCTGGCCGCCGCGATCGATCAGCACCGCCCTCACACCCGCGGCGCGGGCTCCCTCCACGTCGTTGGCGAGCGAGTCGCCCACGTGCAGCGCCTCGTTCGGGTCCGCCCCGGCTATGTCGAGCGCCGCGCGGAAGACGGCGGGCGAGGGTTTGGGCTCGCCGACCACCGCGGACGACGCGGCACCGTCGAGCAGCTGCCACAGGCCCGCCCGCTCGAGCCACTGCGGCAGCGAGCAGTCCCAGTTGCTGGCAACCACCAGCCTGAGCCCGCGGCCGCGCAGCTCGGTGAGGGCAGGGACGACGTCGGGAAAGGGGAGAACTCGAGCGACGCCAGCATCGCGCGCCGCACGGTCGCGTGATCCAGCTCGTCCCGGCCGATGGCATCGCGCATCACCGCCGCGCAGTCGTCTCGCAGGCGCTCGAGGCCCTCCCGGTCGCCGCCTTGCAGGTGGTGGGCCAGGTAGTGGCCTATCTCCGCCGTGAAGCCACGCTCGGCGGCTGCATCGCCGACGTCCACCCCGCCCAGCTCCAGCAGCGCCGCGCGGAGTCGCGGCGCCGGGGGCTGCAGTTCGACGAGCGTGCCGAGCGCGTCGAGCAGGACCGCGCGGACCGGGGTCACGCCACGAACTGCCAGGTGGCGAACTGCGTGGTGAACAGTCCGAGCAGGACCGCTGACGCGGCCGCCACGCGCGCGGTCGCCCTGCGCTCCTCGCACACGACCGCCATCCACATGAAGATCGGGAACAGAACGACCAGGAAACGCGGGAGCGACATCAACGGCTGTGGCTCGACGGGATAGCTGAGCGGGAGCGCGAGCGCCGCGACCACGTAGGCGCCGTAGGCGAAGGGCAACCGGCGCAGGACGCCCACGGCGGCGACGACCGCGAAGACGAGCGAGCCGAACAGCGTCAGGTTGAGCGCCGCGACCCGGAACGGGTCGCCGCCGGCGCGTTCGAAGAAGACCGGATCGCGGGAGCCCGAGGCGAGCTGGCGGGCTCCGTCGACGGCGGCCACCAGCCCGTCCCACACCCCCACGAGCGGGCCCGCGAACTCGCGACCCCAGAACTCCTGGGCCGAGGAGAACGCGAACGGGTCCCCATAGGCGATCCCGAGGTAGGTCGCGTAGGCCACCAGACCCAGTGGCGCGAGCAGCAGCCAGCCGGCATCCGCACGCAGCGCGTGCACGGGCCGCAGCGACGCGAGCCAGCCGCGGCCGGAAGTCGGAGCCTCTCCGAGGCGGTCCGAGCGCGGGCCGTAGAGGTAGATGAGCACCAGCGCGAACGCCACGAGGATGCCCGCGCTGCGGGTCGCGGACGCCGCCGCGCCGGCGGCACCGGCCCAGACCCAATGGCCGGTGCGTGCCGCATAGAACGCCCCGATCGAGGCCGCCAAGAACAGGCTCTCCGAGTACGGCGCGCCGAGGAACAGCGAGGCCGGGAAGGCGCAGATGAGCAGGACCGCCGGGCCGGCGGCCCGGCGCCCCACCTCCAGCGCCGTAAGGCGGTACAGCAGTGCCAGCGCCACGAACAGCGCGGACAGGGACACGGCGAACGAAGCCGCCAGCAGGGCCGCCTTCGACCCACCCCCGAGCTCGCCGACGCTCCGAACCAGCAGCGGATAGAGCGGGAAGAAGGCCGTGCGCGGCGAGTCCGCGCCCTCGTAGCCGGAGTCGGCCACGCTGAGGTACCAGACGGCATCCCAGCGGGCTAGCGGTGAGATGAGCACGTCGCCGAGCGCGCCGAGCGGCTGAGTCAGCTCCGGCCGGTCGTAGCGCTCCGCCGCGGCCTCGAAGCGGCCTCCGGTCCCGGCTGAGAGGGCGGCGAATGCGGCCACGAACAGGATCGCGAGCCGGCTCCACAGGAACGCTCGCCAGGCCGCAGCCACCGCCTCCGAGCCCCTGACTCGCGCGAGCCCGGCGCGCGCTGCCGCCCGGGCACGGACCGCGAGCGGAAGCGTCCTGGAAGTAGCCTGGTGCGCCATGCCGGCGGCCGATCTTCCCATGGCGGCCTCCTTCCTGGAGGAGCACCGCAACGAGGTCACGGCCGCGTTGACCGTGCTCGGCGCCTTCATCCTGGCGCGGATCGTGGACCGGGCCGTGCTCAACCGCGGGCACCGGATCGGGGAGGCGGTGGCGGGTCGCGAGCTGTCGCCCGTCGCCGACACCCGGCTACGGCTGGTTCGCCGGCTCGTCTTCGCGACGATCATCGTGATCGGCCTGGCGCTGGCGCTGGCGCAGTTCCCGTCGGTGAAGCGGGTCGCGACCGGCGTGCTGGCCTCGTCCGCCGTGCTCGGCCTGATAGTGGGGTTTGCAGCACGTCAGACGCTGGCGAACGCGATCGCCGGGATCCTCCTAGCGATCACGCAGCCGATCCGGGTGGGAGACCTCGTGACCTTCGAGGAGGAGACGGGTGAGGTGGAGGACGTCCGCCTCACGTACACCTACATCCGCCTCGACGACGGGCGGCGCCTGATCGTCCCCAACGAACGCCTGGCCCAGAGCTCGATCCAGAACCACACGATCGTCGACCCGCTCGTGGCGGTCGAGGTCTCGATCTGGCTGGAGCCCGACGCGGACGTCACGGCGGCGGTCGAGCTGCTCTCGCAGGAGGAGGGGGTCGTCGCGAGGGTGGCCGCAGTCGACAAGGAGGGAGTCGAGCTCTCGGTGAGGACCCGCGCCGCCACCGCGCGGGACCGCGGTGAGGTGGCCGCTCGGCTACGGCAGGACTGCCTGCATCGGCTGCGAAATGCTGCTCTATCCTCAGGAAAGCCGGGCTAGGGCCCACCAAGCGCCCGGGCGCGCGGGAGACCCTGAGTACCCGGGCTCCCGGGAGCACGATGACCTACAGGCAGAGACAGGCACGACGCAGGCGCGGTCGCGGTCGCGGCGGACGCCGCGTTGCGCTCGGCCTGATCGTGCTGGCCGTGGTGCTCGCCCTCGGCGTGCTGTCGGTGGCGGGCTATGTGATCGCCGTGGCCGCGACCGCTCCCGACCTGAGCGAGCTCAAGCCCAACGAGAAGAGCGAGAGCTCGGTGATATTCGCGGCCGACGGCTCGCGACTCGGCTACGTGCAGTCCGACGAGATCCGCACGCAGGTCCGATGGCGAGAGATGCCGTTGGAGATGCGCCAAGCCGTGATCGCGATCGAGGACGAGCGCTTCTACAGGCACAAGGGGGTCGACTACTCGGCGATCGTGCGAGCCGGGATCAAGAACCTCCGCTCGGGCAAGAACGTCCAGGGCGGCTCGACGATCACGCAGCAGCTCGTTCGCGCGCTGTACATCAAGGACCCCGAGCGCAACTTCGAGCGCAAGATCCGTGAGGCCAAGCTGGCCTCGGAGCTCGAGGAGGAGCACTCGAAGCAGTGGATCCTCAAGAACTACCTCAACGACGTCCCGTTCGGCACGATCGACGGCCGTACGGCAATCGGCGTCGAGGCGGCGGCCGAGACCTACTTCGACAAGCACGCGCGCGAGCTCGAGCTCGACGAGGCGGCGCTGCTCGCCGGGCTCCCGCAGGCGCCGTCGCAGTACAACCCCTTCCGCAACCCCACCGCCGCGCTGTCCCGCCGCAACGAGGTGCTCGAGAAGATGGCGGAGAACGACTTCATCACCGAGGCCGAGGCCGATGCGGCGGCCTCGCGGCCGCTCGGGCTCAAGCGCGGCACCCGCTACACGAACCGCCGCGAGCCCTTCTTCTTCGACTACGTCCAGGAGAGGCTGATCGAGGAGTACGGCGTAGGCGTCTACCGGCGCGGCGGGCTCAAGGTGCACACCACGATCAAGCCGGAGCTCCAAGACGCCGCGCGCAACGCGATCCTCGGCCACCTGTCGCTGCCGACCGACCCGTCGTCAGCGGTCGTCTCTATCGACCCCGCCACCGGCTACATCCGCGCGATGGCCTCCAGCGGCACCTACAAGGATCGCCGCTTCAACCTGGCTGCCCAGGGCCACCGTCAGCCCGGCTCCGCGTTCAAGACGATGGTGCTGATGACGGCCATCCGCAAGGGGATCGACCCCAACCGGACCAGCTACACCTCCAAGCCGCTCAACCTTGTCGTCCCGGGCTACGGGCCGTGGAAGGTCAAGACCTACGGGAACACCTACGGCGGCTCGATGAACCTGGTGCGTGGAACGCTCGCCTCGGACAACACCGTCTACGCGCAGCTGATCATCGACGTGGGGCCTAAGGCGGTGCGAGAGACGGCCAAGATGATGGGCATTGAGACCGAGCTGGACGGCCTGCCTGCGGAGGGTCTCGGCGGTCTGCGGCTGGGCGTGTCCCCGCTCGAGATGGCCAACGCCTACGCGACTCTTGCGTCGGGCGGGATCCGCAACGAGCCGAAGGGCATCCAGAAGGTCGTGTTCCCCGACGGCAAGACCGACGACCTCGGCAAGCCCGAACGCAAGCGCGTGTTCACCGACGGTCAGGCCTACGAGGTAACGAAGATCCTGCAGCAGAACGTGACCGGTGGCACCGGGACCCGTGCTCAGATCGGCTGCCCCGCGGCGGGCAAGACCGGCACGACGGACGCGTTCAACGACGCGTGGTTCGTGGGGTACACCCCCAAGCTGGCCACCTCGACCTGGGTGGGCTTCCCGAACGCGCTGCAGTCGATGCCGGGCGTGGCCGGCGGCACGATCCCCGCAGGCATCTGGCACGACTACATGGTCATCGCCAAGGGCGCGGACTGCAGCCCGTTCGCCCAGCCCACCGAGCGGGCGGAGTTCTCGCCCTTCTTCGGCAAGTACGCCAGCACCGGTCGTTCCCGCGGCGGCGGCTACTACCGCTCGGACCCGCCGACCGGTGCAGGGGACAACTCGGCGGGCGGCCAGAACTATCGTGGCTACGACCCCCGCGTGTACGAGTCTCCGCCTCAAGGCGCTCCGGCCCCGCGCCCCGCGCCGCCCGCCACGGAGGAGGGCCCCGAGCTGCCCGATCAGGGCGGTGGCGCGGGCAGCCCCGACGAGTAGCGGCCCTCCCCGGGCCGCGTCCGCCGGGTCAGACTGTACGAATGCCCGAGCTCGACCTGATCGCAGCGATCGCGGAGACGCTCGACGCGCCCGGCACACGGGTCGCGCGCTGGGTTGGCGACGACGCAGCCGTGGTGCGGGCGCGCGAGATCGCTGTCACGTCGATCGACACGGTGGCCGAGGGAGTGCACTTCCAGCGTTCCACGCATTCTCCGGCCGACATCGGGCATAAGGCCCTGGCCGTCGCGCTGTCTGACCTGGCGGCGATGGGCGCGGAGCCGGGCGAGGCGTACGTGTCGCTTGCGTTGCCGGCGAGCTATCCCGAACCGGAGGCGCTCGACCTGGTGGCGGGCATGGCCGCCCTCGCCCGTGAGACCCGCACGACGATCGCCGGTGGGGACGTCGTCCGCGCCAGCTCGCTCGTCGTGACCGTGGCCGTGACCGGCTGGGCGGAGTCCGAGCGGGAGGTGGTCGGGCGGGACGGCGCGCGTCGCGGCGACGCCGTCGGCGTCACGGGGACGCTCGGTGCGTCGGGGGCGGGCCTGCTGGTCGCCCAGGGCCGGGCCGAGGGGATCGGCGCCGAGATCGCGACGGCGCTGACGGCAGCCCATCGGCGTCCGCTGCCGCGCCTCGCGGCGGGGCGGGCGCTCGCCGCGGCAGGCGCCAGCGCGATGATCGACCTCAGCGACGGACTGGCCACCGACGCGGGCCACATCGCGGGGCGCAGCGGCGTCCGGCTGGAGCTCGACCTGGCCGCGCTGCCGCTCACGCCCGGCGTGGACGAGGCGGCCGCCGCCGCCGGGCTCGACGCCCGCGATCTGGCCGCGACCGCGGGGGAGGACTACGAGCTGCTGTTCACCGTGGGCGAGGACGGCTGGGACGCGGCCGCCGGGGCCACGAGTGAGGCCGGCACGCCCGCGACCCGGTTAGGCAGCGTCCTGGAAGGGCGCGGGGTCCTGTTCAGGGATCAAGGCGGAAAGCCGGTCGAGGGCCTCCGGGGATACGAGCACGGTTGAGGCACCTCGTGCGCGCCGCCGACCCTCCGCGGACAGCATCGCCTCGGCGACCCGCTCCGGGTCGACCACGTAGCGCCCGCTCCTGACCGTCTGCCACAGCTCGCGGTCCATGGCTCAACTATCGTCGCCCGCCCCGACGGAACGCATGGGGTGGGGAACCCATCGGGGAGCCGGCGCGGCCGTTGCGGTGGACGAGCGCGTACTGCGGCTGGGTGGGGTGTCAAGTGGCGGAGGGCGCCGGTCAAATCGTTCGAGTGAGCAGTTGAAGCCGCTATGACGACCACAAAGCATCACTCGGCGCTACCGCGGTGCGCCGCACCCTACCCAGCCGCTGTAGCCGTCGGGCGACCACGGCAGATGGCGCGGCGCCGGGCCGCTACCGCTGCAGCGCCGAATCGGTCCCGCCGAGCGAACCGGGCCCGGCGTAGCTGGCCGGCCCTCGCACCGACGGCCGTTCGGACTCGGTCACGGGAGCGCCCTCCTCCGGGCCGCTGCGGACGATCGCGATCGTCGAGCCCAGCACCGCGGCGAGGACGCAGCCCACCAGGGCGCCAGCCACGCTCACATGGCCGCCCGCGACAAGCAGCAGCAGATACCAAGCGCCGCTCACCGGGTCGAGGTTGAGGGCAATGAGCTGGTACAGCGCCAGCAGCGCCGGAAGCAGGAGCCCGGCGGCCACCATCGCGATCCTCGCCCGTTGTGGTGGCGTGGGGTCGGTCAGCGTGGCCAGGATCCACAGGTGCAGCGTGGGGGCGAGCACTAGAGCGGCGAACGGGTTGACCAGCCAGAGGATCAGCGCAGCCACCGAAAGCACGAGTCCGACCACGACGGCCGCGCCGGGCGCGGCCGGATCACTCAGCTCCGGGTCGGAGCGGACCACCAGGAAGCGCAGGGCCGCCCACCCGAACACGATCGTGGCCGACACCGTCGCGAGGACCGCGACCGCGGCGACGTCCAGCGGGAACAGGTCGGGGTCCACCGGCGCCCCTGGCGGATCGGGGGTCGCGCCGGTCAGCGCCAACCCATAGGCCAGCGCCAGCCCGATTACGAACGGCGCCGTCCCGGCTCCAAGCCACGCGAGCCAGGGGAGGATCGCGGCGCCGCGCCGGCGCGCCCGGGCGAGCGCGTCGACAGTGGCCACCAGCGCCGGGATGATGAGGGTGAGTGCGAGCACCGACAGGACCCACCCCGGCATCACCTGGCTGACCGCCGTCACGTAGGTCCGCGGACCGTGCTCGGGGCGACCATTCCGATCGAGGGCGTCCACGGTCCGAAACGCCGCGCGGCCGAGGCCACCGATGCGATCCGGGTCGACCTGCTCCACGGTGCTCGAGGCAGTGTCGGCGAGCTCGCCACCGCCGGCGATCCGCACGGCGTCGTAGCCACGCTCGAGCAGCGGACCCTGGGGGCCGATGCCCACCGGGAACGCCAGCCGCGCGAGCTGGCCCGCCGAGCTCGCGTCCTTCGCGACCCGCGCCACCTCCTCGCGCAGCGCCGCCGCCACCGTGCGCTGAAAGCCGATCCCTGCGCGCCGCGTGTCGTTGGACCAGGCCACGATCGACGGCGGGTCGCCCGTCGGCGCCCCCAGACCCGAGATCACCAGGGTCCCATCGACCAGGTCCGGGTCGCCCAGGCGGTCGGCGAGGCGGTCGGTGCCGACCTCCCCTAGCGCCGACCCGTCCACGGAGGCGAGGACGATCGACCGCTGCGAGGGCCGCCCCTCGAACACGCGGGCGAGCTCCATCAGCGCGGCGGTATCGGCCGCACTGCCACCCGCGTCGGGCACCCCGGTGGCGTCGCGGGCGGCCACGACCACCACCTGGCGCCGGGTGCGCCCCGCGCGGCGTCCGATCACGTTCACGAGGTCCTTGCCGTCGCTCTCGAAGCGGTCCACCTCCACCGTGAAGCCGCGCGTACGCAGGGCCTCGACCACGAGCCGGGCGCTCTCCCGGTCGCCGACGGTGCCCGCTCGGCGGTCGGGGGCGGCATCCACAATCGCCCTGGTCGTGACCACTGCTTCGGGCCCGCCGAAGACCACGTCGCCGGCCAGGCCCTGGGGCAGCGGGCTCGGGCGGCTCTCCAGCGAGAACATCACCAGCACGATCGCGAGCAGCGCCGGCACGAATGCCGCCCTGTAGATCCGCGGCTCGATCACACTCGCAACCTACAATCTGGGGGAGTTGTCACCCCGCGGGCACCCCGGAGGGCGCCCGCCGGCAACCCACGATGGCTATCCAGGCCCCGCGCATCCTTCTGGTTGACGACGAGCAGTCGGTACAGACGCTGCTCGCTTACCCGCTGCGCAAGGAGGGATACGAGGTCGTGGCCGCCCTTGACGGCCAGGAGGCGCTCGATCGCCTGCGAGAGGGTGCGTTCGATCTGGTGGTGCTCGACCTGATGCTCCCGCGCGTCGACGGCTTCGAGGTCTGCCGCCAGGTCCGGGCGCGCAGCTCGGTCCCGATCATCATGCTCACCGCGAGAGCCGAGGAGATCGACAAGGTGCTCGGCCTCGAGCTCGGCGCCGACGACTACATCACCAAGCCGTTCTCGGTGCGTGAGTTCCGCAGCCGGGTGAAGGCGGTGCTGCGGCGCGCCGGGCTCGCGCGGCCCGACGAGGGGTTCGAAGAGCCGCTCGAGAACGGCGACCTGAAGATCAACTTCGAGAAGCGCTCCGTGGAGCTGGCGGGCGAGCCGGTGCGCCTCACCTACGTCGAGTTCGAGATCCTCGCGACGCTCGCCCGCAACCCCGGCCGGGTCTACAACCGCATGGTCCTGCTCGAGCGCGTGTGGGGGGACGCGTCCTACCGCGATCCCCGCACGGTCGACGTCCACATCCGCCACCTGCGCGAGAAGCTCGAGCGCGAGCCCAAGCGGCCTGAGCTGATCCACACGGTGCGCGGCGTGGGCTACCGGTTCCGCGAGCGATGAGGCGCCGGTCGCTCTTGGGATCGCTGCGGAACAAGCTCGCGCTCGTCTTCTTCGCGATCACCGCGGCGGCGCTCTCGATGGTCCTGTTCTACGTGGTCCCTCAGCTCGAGTCCGATCTCGAGGCCCGCAAGCTCGACGACCTCGCGCATGCCGCCGCCGGCTCGGAGGCGTCGCTCGAAGCCCTCATGGGGAGACGCAACGTCACCGCGCGCGAGCTCGACGCGCGCGTTCGCGCCGTTGCCGACGGGGTGGACGCCAGGATCACGCTGCTGGGCGTTCAGCGTTCGCGCGGACCGGGCGGCCGCGTCGATGCGCAGGACCTGCGCTTCTACGTGATCAGCGACTCGCGCGAGGAGCGCGTGGCGCCCGGGAACGCACGCCTGGCGGCGCGCGCCGTCTCCTACCGCGAGCTCGCCCGCGGCGAGGGCGAGCTCAACGGCGAGCGCCTCGGCGAGATCGCGCAGCCGCTCACCCTCGACGGCCGCGTCGATTGGGTCGCGCTCTACTCCCGCAGCTTCGACGACGTTGCCGAGACCGTCTCCTTCGTCCGCGAGCGCCTCTTGGTGGGGGTCGGCGTGGCGCTGTTCCTCGCTCTCGTCGGCGGCTACCTCGTGGCGCAGGCGCTTACGCGGCGGGTGAAGCGCGTCGAGAAAGGCGCGCGGCAGGTCGCCGCGGGCCGCTTCATCGCCCCGCTGCCCGTCGATTCCGAGGACGAACTCGGCCAGCTGACCCGCGCGTTCAACGAGATGCAGGTGCAACTCAGGCGCGTGGACGTGGCGCGGAAGGAGTTCGTGGCGACCGCGTCGCACGAGCTCCGCACCCCTATCTTCTCCCTCGGCGGCTTCGTGGAGCTGCTTCAGGACGAGGAGCTGGACCCCGCGACCCGGCGCGAGTTCCTCGACACGATGGCCGAGCAGGTGGAGCGGCTGCAGAAGCTCGCGGTGGACCTGCTCGACCTCTCGCGCCTGGACGCCGGGTCCGTCGAGCTGGCCCGCGAGCCGGTCGACCTGTCCGAGCTGGCGCGCGCGGTAGCGAGTGAGTTCAAGCCCGCCGTGGCGCGCCACGCGACAGAGCTGGAGCTGCATCTGCCGGCGCGGATCAAGGCGAACTGCGACCGGGAACGGGTCGCCCAGATCATGCGTATCCTGCTCGACAATGCGCTGCGCCACACCCCGGACGGCACTCCCGTGACGGTCACGGCGGGGCGCGAGAACGGTGCCGCCCGCGTGACCGTTGCCGACGAGGGCCCCGGGCTGCCGGACGACCGTCAAGTGTTCGACCGCTTCGCCACCGGCGACGCGACCAGAGGCGCCGGGCTCGGGTTGGCCATAGCGCGTGAACTCGCGGAGCGAATGGACGGCAGCCTGCGCGCCGACTCCCGGCCGGTTGGGTCGGCCTTCACGCTCGAGTTGCCGGTGGCGTCCAGGTGATCCGCCTCTTGGCGGCCCTGCTCGCGGCGCTGGTGCTCGCGAGCTGCAACGGCGACGACGACAACGACGCCCCAGCGGCAGACCCAGAGACGGCGAAGGAGGTGCGCACGACTCGTGTCGAGGTCGTGGAGGGGCTCGGCCGCAAGGGTGGCCTGGATGCCGAGCAGCTCTATGACCGGCTCTCGCCCGGCGTTGTGACCGTCCTGTCGCTGTTCAACGACGGCGGCGCGGCGCTGCTGCGCCAGGAGGACGAGGGCGAGGGCGGCCAGGGCTCGGGCTTCGTGCTCGACGGCGACGGCTACATCGCCACCAACGCCCACGTGGTGACGACCGGAGAGCCGCCGAAGGCCAAGCGCGCGAAGGAGGTCTACGTCGAGCTGTCGAGCGGCGACCGCGTCCGCGCGAAGATCGTGGGCGACGACCCCAACGCGGACGTGGCGCTGCTCAAGATCAACCCGGCGGGACTCCGCCTCACGCCGCTGCGGCTTGGCAGCGTGCGCGATCTGACCGTGGGGGCCCCGGTGGCCGCCATCGGCAGCCCGTTCGGCGAGCGCCAGTCGCTGTCGGTCGGGGTTATCTCGGCACTCGACCGCACGATCGAGTCGCTCACCGCCTTCCAGATCGGAGACGCGATCCAGACCGACGCCGCGATCAACCCCGGCAACTCCGGCGGCCCGCTGCTGAGCGCGGAGGGGCGTGTGCTGGGGATCAGCTCTCAGATCAAGTCCACGAGCGGCGGTGGCGAGGGCGTCGGCTTCGCGATACCGGTGGACGCGGTGCGCCGCTCCCTGCGCGAGCTGCGCAAGAACGGCGAGGTGGACTATGGCTATCTGGGCGTGACGTCCCAGTCGCTGTACCCGCAGCTCGCGCGGCGGCTCGACCTGCCCGTGACATCGGGCGCGCTCATCGTCCGCGTGCAGAAGGGCAGCCCAGCAGACCGCGCCGGGCTCGAGGTGGACGACGAGAAGATCGACTTCCAGGGCCAGGAGGACATCCCGTCCGACGGCGACGTGGTGGTGGCCGTGGACGGCCGCAAGCTCACGCAGACCACCGACCTGGCAGACCTCGTCAGCGCACGCAGCGCGGGCGACGAGGTCACGCTCGAGGTGATTCGCGACGGCAAGCGCCGGGCGGTCAAGGTCGAGCTCGGCGAGCGCCCGGACGAGGCTCCCGAGCGCCCCTAGCGGCGCCCCAGCGTGCGCGCCCTCGTTCGCGACCTGTCGCTGGCCCTGCGCGAGCAGGTGCTCCCGTCGCTCGGCTCCCATGCCGCCCGTGCGCACGAGGACGGGGCCGAGGGCGCCGGCGGCGACGTGACCTTCGCCATCGACGCCGCGGCCGAGGCGACGCTGGAGGCATACCTCGCCGAGCACGCTCCGGATGTGGCCTTCTACTCGGAGGACAGGGGTCTCGTCGAGCCCGCCGGGCCCGCCCGGGCGGTGCTCGTGGTCGACCCGATCGACGGCACGCGTCCCGCGCTCGCGGGACTCGAGTCCTGCTGCGTCTCGGTGGCGGCCGCCCCACTCGACGGCGAGCCGACGATGCGGGACGTCAGCGTGGCCTGCGTGGTCGAGATCCCCTCGGGACGGGTGTTCCTGGCCGAGCGCGGGGCCGGATTGGTGGAGGCGCCGCCGGTGCGGCTGTCGCGCAATGAGCGGCTGGACAGGATGTTCTGGACCTACGGCTTTCGCGGGCGGCCGGCGCGCGCGCTCACCGAGGTCTTGGCCGAGCTGCTGGACGCGTCCTCGGTCGGTGGCGGGACCTTCGACCTCGGGTCGGCCGCCTTTGACATGACGCGCGTGGCCACGGGCCAGCTCGACGCGTACGTCGAACCGGGCCCGCGAATGGTCGCCGACGTGCCGGGGATGCGCGCGCAGTTCGAAGCGCTCGGAGGGGGCGCAGTGCTCAACAACTCTCCCTACGACCTGGCCGCGGCGGCGCTTGTGCTGGAGGAGGCGGGCGCCGTGGTCACCGACGCGTACGGCGAGCCGCTCGACGGCAGACCGCTGCTCGGCTCGGGCGTGGAGTTCCAAATGTCGGTCATCGCGTCGGCCAATCAGGCCCTGCACCGGGCGATCCTGGCCGAGGTCGATGAAGGCATCGAGCGGCTTTCTGGGTAAGTTCCTGCCCGTGGACCCCAACAGCCGCGACGTATCCCTCACGATTCCCGCGAAGCCCGGCTACCTCGTGCTCGCCCGGCTCGCGCTCTCCGCGGTCTGCCGGCTCACGCCACTCGAGCCCGCCGAGGTCGCCGATCTCAAGCTGGCCGTGACGGAGGCCGCCACCGAGTTCGTCGACGAGGACGCCGGTGACGATGATGATGATGAGACGCGGGTCGATTTCGACTTCCGCCTCCACGCGGATCGGCTCGTCCTGGAGCTGAAGGGACCGGAATCGGCGGGATCGGCCTCCGAGCTCGAGCTGAGCCGGGCGATCATCGAGGCGACGGTTGACGAGTCCACCTTCGGCCCGGGCCGCACCGTGCTGGTGAAGCGGCTCGGGGCCACCGGCTGATGCTGCAGCCGATCGCCCTCGGTCACAAGAGCCTGGCCGACTACACGCACGTTGCCGGGAAGCCGCTGACAGAGGAGATCCGGGCGCTGGCGGACGAGTTGAAGGGGCTGAAGGTGCTGCACCTCTCGGCCACGGCCTTCGGCGGTGGCGTCTCGGAGATTCTCTACACCCTTGTACCGCTGATGAGCGACGTCGGCCTGAAGGCCGAGTGGCAGGTGATGCTCGGGCGGGAGGAGTTCTACAACGTCACGAAGCTGCTCCACAACGCGCTGCAGGGCAACCCGCAGGGCCTGTCACCCGAGGAGTGGCAGGTGTTCGCGAAGTACAACGAGATGAACGCGCGCGAGGTGACCGGCGGTTGGGACGCGATCATCGTGCACGACCCGCAGCCGGCCGCGATCCACCAGCACGTGCCGGAGAAGTCCAAGAGCTGGATCTGGCGCTGCCACATCGACATGTCCACTCCCAACCCGACCGCGGTGGAGCGCCTGGTGCCGCTGCTGCGCTCCTACGACGGCGCGGTGTTCCACTTGCGCGACTACGTGCCGGAGGGAATGAACGGGGCGCCGGTGCACATCTGCCCTCCTGCCATCGACCCGCTCTCACCGAAGAACATGGCCTTCTCTCCCGAGGACGCCTCGTACGTCTGCGACCAGTTCGGCATCGACGTCGACCGGCCGCTCATGTGCCAGGTGTCCCGCTTCGACCCCTGGAAGGACCCGATGGGCGTGATCGACGCCTACCGCAGCGTGAAGGAGCAGATGCCGGATGTGCAGCTGGCGCTGGTGGGCTCGATGGCCACCGACGACCCCGAGGGGTGGGAGTTCTTCAACGAGACGATGGCCTATGCCCAGGGTGACCCCGACATCCACATCCTCAACAACCTCAACAACGTCGGCGCGATCGAGGTGAACGCCTTCCAGTCGCAGGCCGACGTCGTGATCCAGAAGTCCACCCGCGAGGGCTTCGGCCTGACCGTCTCGGAGGCGCTGTGGAAGGCCCGCCCGTTCATCGGCGGCGACGTGGGGGGCATCCCGCTGCAGGTGCGCGACGGCGAGACCGGCTACCTCGTCTCCTCCCCTGAGGAGTGCGCGGAGCGGGCGTTGGAGATCCTCCGCGAGCCCGGCCTGGGCAAGTTTCTCGGGCGGGCCGGGAAGGAGCACGTGCGGCGGCATTTCCTCACTCCCCGCCTCTTACGCGACTGGCTGCGTATCTTCCAGGCTCTGTAGGTGCGCAGACCTTGAGCTCGGAGTCCCAACTCGTCCTCGTCTCGAACCGTGGCCCGGCCACGTTCGTCCGCGGCGAGGACGGCGCGCTCGAGCCCCAACGCGGCGGCGGCGGCCTGGTCACCGCCCTCACAGGCCTCGTCCACCACCGCGACGCACTCTGGATCGCCTCCACGCTGTCCGACGAGGACGCCGAGGCGGCGCGCGCGCACGGCGGCCGGAGCTTCGACTGCGAGCTGGACGGCGTGACCTACCGGATCCGCCTGGTGGAGTCCGACCCGACGCCTACGAGCAGTTCTACAACGTGGTGGCCAACCCGATGCTGTGGTTCATCCAGCACTACCTGTGGGACCTCTCGAATGCTCCGGACATCCGCCAGTGGGAGGTCGACGCCTACGAGAACGGCTACAGCGCCGTGAACCGCGACCTGGCGAATGCGGTCCTCGAGGAGATCGCCGACGAGGAGTCGGCGGTCGTGATGCTCCACGACTACCACCTTTACGTGGCGCCGCGGTTCATCCGCGAGGCGCGGCCGGACGTGTTCCTCCACCACTTCGTACACATCCCGTGGACCCAGCCCGACGCGTGGCGCGTGCTCCCGCGCGACATCCGCGAGGACATCTTCGAGGGCATCCTCGCCAACGACATCGTCGCCTTCCACACCCGCGCCTACAGGCGCAACTTCCTGCTCTGCTGCCGCGACCTGTTCGACCTCGACGTGGACGAGGGCGCAGGCGTGGTGCACTTCGACGGCCGCGAGGTGTGGGTCCGGGCCTATCCGCTTCCGATCTCGGCGGAGACCTTCCGGCGCAACGCCCAGCGGGCCGCCGTGCACGAGTACGAGCGCGAGATCCTGCGCCGCCGCCGCGAGCACCTGATCCTGCGCGTCGACCGGGCCGACCTGTCGAAGAACGTCCTGCGCGGGTTCGCGGCCTTCGACCTCTTCCTCGAGCAGCACCCCGAGTTCCACGAGCAGGTCACCTTCATCGCGCACCTGATCCCGTCGCGCCAGGACGTGCCGGAGTACGCCGAGTACCTCGAGCGGATCGAGGCGCTGGTGGCAGTGGTCAACCACCGCCACGGCACCACCGACTGGATGCCGATCGACCTGCGCCTGCGCGAGAACCTCGAGGAGGCGATCGCCTCCTACAAGCACTACGACCTGCTGATGGTCAACGCGATGTTCGACGGCATGAACCTGATCGCGAAGGAGGGCCCGCTCGTGAACGAGCGCCACGGCGTCTCGCTGCTGTCCGAGAACACCGGGGCGCACGAGGAGCTCGCCGAGTTCGCGCTCTCGGTCAACCCCTTCGACGTGCAGGAGCAGGCCGACGCGATCCACCGCGCCCTGACGATGTCGGCCGACGAGCGCTCGTGGCGCGCCGAGGGCCTCAAGCGGGTGATCTCGGCCCGCGATCCGGGCGACTGGGTCGACGACCAGCTGGCCGACATCGAGGCGAAGCGCCTGGGGCGCGCGCCGGCCGTGACCTAGGAGAGGCCTACCCTAAAAGGTTCCTCAAGGTCCCGAAACCGGGGCCGATCAGTGGTGTTTAGAGGGCTTCCGTCTCGCCCTCGAATTCCTTTACATGGCCCTTCGCCCCACATCCACGCTGATTGCTGCCTCCGTGCTGGTGGTAGGGCTGCTCGCTTGCGTGGTCGCGCCTCGCACGGCGGAGGCCACCCGTGACACGCGGATCGCCAAGCTCCCCCGCGGCCCGGTGATCGGCCTGTCCGACAATCGCCGCGAGACGATGCTGGACAGCCGCTTCCAGGCCTCCGGCATCAAGCGCGTGCGCATCCTCGTCCCGTTCGACGACGTGGTGCACGGCGGTCACCGGCTCGCCGCGCTCGACCAGTGGTTCGCCACCGCCAAGGAGCAGGGCATCGAGCCGCTCGTCTCCTTCTACCGCTCGTATCGCAACCGCCGGGCGCTGCCGTCGGTCGCGAGCTATCGCGCCTACTTCCGCCGCTTCCGCGAGCGCTACCCGTGGGTGACGCTGTTCTCGACCTGGAACGAGGCGAATTTCCCGGCCGCGCAGCCGACCGGGCGCCAGCCCAAGCGCACGGCTCAGTTCTACCGCGCCGCGCGGGACGAGTGCTCGGGCGGGCGCTGCACTGTTCTGGCCGCCGACTTCCGCGCCGACGGGAGCAAGCACTCGGCTTGGTGGCTGCGCCACTTCAAGCGCCACATGGGGCCGGGCCTGCACCGCTGGGGGCTCGTGTCCCACCCCGACGTGAACCGATTCAGCACCCGCCAGACGCGCTGGTTCCTGCGCAACACGCGCGGGCCCGTCTGGGCGACCGAGATCGGAGCGGTGAACTTCTTCGGCCGCGGCTTCCGTCCCTCGATCAAGCGCCAGACGAAGGCGATGCGCTACATGATGACCCGCTACCCGCGCGTCTCGAGGCGGCTCCAGCGGATGTACGTCTACCACTGGCGCGCCGCCAAGGGGAACAAGCTGTGGGACTCTGCGCTGCTGTCCGTGAGCGGCAAGCGGCGGCCGGCCTACTACGTGTTCTTCCGGGCGCTCGGGCGCCGGGCGCCGTAGGGGCGCTGGCTCGAGCATTTACTGCGGCTGGGTCGGGCCGGTCCCGGCGCATCGTCCCAGCTCAACCCGGGCGCCGGTCCGGGTCGGGCGTGAACTCTCCCGTGCGCGGCACGCGCCGGCCCCGGGCCTCGCCGCTGCCGCGGACGGGGCGTGGGGCGGTCCCTCCCGTTCGGCGCGCGCTCGGCTCACTTCGGTGGCGATGCCGCTCCCTTCGCTGCCCGCTCGGTCCCACTCGGCGCTTCCGGCCCCGGTGCTTCCCCCGTGCCGCGCGGTTGCCGCGGCGGCCACGAACCGGGCTGTCCTCCCCTCGACCCACACCGGGATCGGGGTCGACCGGAATCGGCTCGAGCGGCGACTCGAAGTCGCGGTCGGCATCGCCCTCCTCCGGCGCCCGATGATCCTGCCCCGGGCCGCACGCCCGCGGCCCGAACGCGATCAGCACCCCTGCAGCCAGCAGCGCGACCAGTCGTCCGACGTTCCCCCACCGCACCCGGGCAAGCAACCCACGTGCTACTCGTCGTTGCCGTCCTGCCACGCCCACTCGAGGCGCCGCCCGGCAGGGACTCGCCCCCGTCCGATCGCCCTGTCGGAGATTGGCCCACTGCTATCGTGCCGCGGCCGATGGCCAAGCTTTACGACCTCATGCTGCTGATAGACGCGGCCGCGCCCGAGGATCGCCGCCGCGAGATCGTCGCGGAGGTCGAAGGCCTGCTCTCCTCGGGCGGCACCGTTGTCGGCGCCTACGACTGGGGCAGCCGGCGGATCGCGTTCGAGATCGACCATCGCCCCGAGGCGGCCTATCACCTGTTCCAGTTCGAGGCCGACGAGGACGTCCTCGACCGCCTCAACCACTCGCTGAAGATCATGGAGGGCGTCCTGCGATTCCGAATCATCCGGCAGCGGCCCGATTCCCCCCCAGTCCCGCCCAGCCCGGAGCCGGCCCGTGTCCGCCGCGAGGAGGAGCCGGACGGCCGCGTTGCAGCCCGCGCCGCCGCCGACGCGGCGCCGGAGCAGGATGAAGCCGCGGACGAGGTCGACGCGGCCCCCGTCGTCGCCGAAGCCACCGAGGAGTGAGGGGCACCGGCGCTCGCCGGGACCCCATCGGGCGGCGGCTCGCCTCCCTCCCGCCCTCGGCGCAGACCCTCTTGCGGCTCGCATTCGTGGCGACGCGGGTGACGGCCGGCCCGCGGAGCTTCGCGACCTACCTTCGCCTCAGCCGCATCCGCCGACACGTCGGCTCCGCTGGCCGGGTGGCGAGGATGCGGCTGCGTCCGCTGGGTGGGCGCGAGGTGCTGGTGAGACCGAGCACCTCCGACGTCGACACGGTCTGGGGGACGTTCGCGGGCCGCTACCACCTTCCCCCGCCGGAGGCGACCGAGCGCGGGCTGCGACTCGTCTGGGACCTCGGAGCGAATATCGGGCTGACGATGGCCGACCTCGCCGAGCGCCACCCCGGCGCCCGGATCGTGGGCGTCGAGCTAGACGCCGAGAACGCCGCGCTCGCGCGGGCCAACGTCGCGCCATGGGGCGGGCGCTGCGAGGTGATCGAGGCCGGAGTGTGGCCCGATGACGGCGAGATCCGCTACGTCCGCCTGGACGGGGCGACCGCCGGGCATCACGTGACCGACGCGCCCCTGGACGCCGACCCGGCGGTCACGTCGTCCGTCGCGATCTCCCCGTGGTCGCTGCTCGCCCTCGACGGCCCCGATGCCGTCGTGGACTTCGCGAAGATCGACGTGGAGGGCGCCGAGCGCGAGCTGCTCACGCGCAACTCGCACTGGGCCGGCCGGGTGCGGACGGTGGCGGTCGAGGTGCACGAGCCCTACACCGTCGATGCGTGCGAACGCGACCTTCGCGAGCTCGGGTTCGAGACCCGTGTCGACCCGCGGCACTGGGGCTGCGTCATCGGCTTCCGCCCGACCTGAGGCCAAACAGCCCCTTCTGCAACGGCCTCGCGAAAACCCACCCACATTCCTGCATCTTCGTGTCAGGACCCGCCCATGCTCTCCGACCCCATGAGTACTCTCGACCGTCCAGCCTTCACCATCTTCCGAGCCCGAGAGAGGGAGCAATTTCAAATGGCAGCAACCAACATCAATCGCGTGGTCCTGACGGGCAACCTCACGCGCGACCCCGAGCTCCGCAGCATCCCCAGCACCGGCAACTCGGTCTGCTCGCTCCGCGTCGCCTGCAACACGCGGCGCAAGGACGCGTCAGGCGAATGGGTCGACAAGCCCAACTACTTCGACGTCACGGTCTGGGGCGCCCAGGGCGAGAACTGCGCCCAGTACCTGTCGAAGGGCCGCCCGGTGGCGATCGACGGCCGCCTGGAGTGGCGCGAGTATCAGGACAGGGAGGGGAACAAGCGGCAGTCGGTAGACATCATCGCCGACTCCGTCCAGTTCCTCGGCTCGCGCGACCAGGGTGAGGGGAACGGATCCCGCTTCACGCCGCAGAGCGACGTTCCGGCGGACACGGCCGACTTCCAGACCGCACCTACGAGCCCCGGCACCGCGGACGACGACATCCCGTTCTGAGCTTGGGTCTTCGCCCGCGGGTTCTCGACCGGTCTGCGAGGAGAACCGCGGCATGGCGCAGTCGTTAGCATCCGCCGCTCCCTCCGACCCCCCGTGGCGTGAGGGATCCCATGGCACAAGCGATCCTTCTGCAACCGGTCGAGACGCTCGGCGAGCGCGGCGACGTCGTGGACGTCGCCGACGGCTACCTGCGCAACTACCTCGTGCCTCGCAAGCTCGCCCAGCCGGCCACGGATGCAGCCCTGGCGGAGGCGAAGCGTCGGGCGGAGGCGGCGGAGCGAGCCGCGACCGAGCAGGCCGAGCGAGCGGAGGAGACCGCCGGCCTGCTGCGCAAGACCGTCCTCACGATCGCCCACCAGGCGGGCGACGACGGCCGCCTGTTCGGATCGGTCACCGCGCAGGAGATCGCCAACGCGGTGCGGCAGGCCCGCGGAGTGAAGCTCGACAAGCGCCGGATCCAGCTCGCCGAGCCGATCCGCACCACGGGCACGCACATGGTCACGGTCGAGGTGGCCGACGGCCTCACCGCGGACGTGAAGACCATCATCACCGCGGAGTAGCCCCCGGGAGAGCCCATGGCCGCGCCGGTCGCTGAGGCGAACGGCGGCGTGCCGCCGCAGAACGACGAGGCCGAGGTAGCCATCCTCGGGACCGTCCTGATGACCGAGCAGGCGCTCGACCACATCCTGGTCGACCTGCACCTCTCGCCCGAGGACTTCTATCGGCCGCGCCACCAGCTGATCTTCAAGTCGATGGTGCGCCTCAAGCAGAAGGCCGAGCCCGAGGCAATCGACGCGATCACGGTTTGCGACGACCTGCGCCGCGAGAACCTCCTGGAGGAAGCCGGCGGGCAGGCGTACGTGCACTCGCTGCCCACGCTGGTGCCCTCGGTCCACGCCGTGCGCGACTACGCGAAGATCGTGCGCGACCACTCGATCCTGCGCAAGCTGCTGGTCACCGCCCGCGAGATCCAGGATCGGGTCAGTACCGAGGGCGGCGATCCGATGGCGCTGGTCGAGCAGGCAGAGCAGGCGATCTTCCGCGCCGGCCACAACGAGGAGTCCAGCCTGCTGCGCTCGATCGAGGACGTGCTCCACGATGAGCTGGACAAGCTCGAGCGGCTGTCCAAGGAGGGCACCAGCCTCACCGGAACGCCCTCGGGCTTCAAGGACCTCGACGAGATAACCGGAGGCTTCCAACCCGGCAACCTGATCGTGCTGGCGGCGAGGCCGGCGATGGGGAAATCAGCCCTCGCCACCAACATGGCCGAGAACGCCTCCGTCGACCACGGCAAGGCGGTCGCTTTGTTCTCGCTCGAGATGTCCGAGGGCGAGCTCGCCCAGCGCTTCATCGCCTCGCGCGCCAAGATCAACGGCGAGCTGCTCCGGAAAGGCCGCGTGAAGCCGGAGCAGTGGCCGAAGGTGCTGGCTGCGACGGAGAAGCTCACGAAGGCGCCGCTGTACGTGGACGACTCGAGCGACCTCGGTGTGCTCGAGCTTCGTGCGAAGGCGCGCCGGCTGCACAACCAGCATCCGCTCGGGCTGCTGATCGTCGACTACCTGCAGCTCATGCGGCCCGAGGACCCGCGCGACGGCCGCGTCGAGCAGGTGGGGAAGATCAGCCGCGGGCTGAAGATCCTGGCGCGTGAGCTGCACATCCCGGTGATCGCCATCTCGCAGCTCTCGCGCGCCGTCGAGGCGCGGCCGGACAAGCGGCCGATGATGGCGGACCTCAGGGAGAGCGGGAACATCGAGCAGGACGCCGACCTCGTCATGTTCGTGTTCCGCGACGAGTACTACACGAAGGAGGCGTCCGAGAAGCCCGGCGTGGGCGAGATCATCATCGGCAAGCACCGCAACGGGCCGGTGGGCACAGTCGACCTGACGTTCCTCGACCGCTACCCGAAGTTCGTGAGCATCGCCCGCGAGCGCGAGACCGCAATCGCCGCCGGGGTCGGCTGAGATGCTGCGGCCTGTTCCGAACCCGAGCGAGAGCGATCTGACCAGGTCCGAGCGGGGGCCCACCTGCCCGGTCGGCGTGTGCGACGGCAGCGGCTGGATCCTGCGCGACGACGACATGGCCGAGCCATGCGAGTGCCGCGAGCGGATGATCGGGCGCGCCGTAAGCCGCGGAATGGGCACGGGCGTCCCGAAGCGTTTCCGCGGCGTATCGTTCGACCGCAAGCCGATCTGCGACCTCGACCCCTTCGTGCTGCGGCCGGTCCGCGCTTTCGTGGAGCGAGCTGAGGACAACGTCGAGGCCGGCCGCGGGCTCTGGTTCACAGGCGACGTGGGCACCGGCAAGACGTCGCTGGCGATGCTCGTATCGCTGGCAGCCGAGAAGGCGGGGCGCTCCGTGGCGATCTACCCCGTCGCCCGCCTGTTGGCCGAGATCAAGGACACCTACGACAGCCAGAGCGGGGGCTCCTACATGCGGCTGTTTCGGCGCCTCTGTTCGGTGGACCTGCTTCATCTCGACGACCTCGGTGCCGAGAAGCGGACCGAGTGGGTGCTCGAGCAGCTCTACGCGATCGTCAACGAGCGCTGGCAGGACGAGCGCTCGATCGTCGTGACCACCAACATCACCGACCTCGATGACCTGCGCGAGCAGATAGGCGCCCGCACCGTCTCGCGGCTGCTGGAGATCTGCGGCGACCCCCTGCCGATCATGGGGCCCGACCTGCGCGTGACCGCGGGCGGTTAGCCGCTCCTACACTCCAATCGTCATGCCGGGACTGGTGATAGTCGGCGCCCAGTGGGGCGACGAGGGAAAGGGCAAGGTGGTGGACCTGCTCGCCGAGCAGGCCGACGCCGTGATCCGCTTTCAGGGCGGCAACAACGCCGGCCACACGATCGTGCGCGAGGGCGAGACGTACAAGTTCCACCTCGTGCCCTCGGGCATCCTCTACCCCGGCAAGCTCTGCGTCGTCGGCAACGGGGTCGTCGTCGACCCGCGGGTGCTGACCGACGAGATCGAGGCGCTGCGCCGGCGGGGGATCGACCTCAGCGGGCTGCGCATCTCCGCCAACGCGCACCTGATCATGCCCTACCACCTGCTGCTCGACCACGCCGGCGAGGCCAAGCTCGGCAAGCGCGAGATCGGCACCACCAAGCGCGGCATCGGCCCCGCGTACGCGGACAAGGCCGCGCGCCTGGGCATCCGCGTCCAGGACGTCCTCGACGAGAAGATCCTCAAGCAGAAGATCACGGCGGCGCTCGAGCCCAAGCGCCAGCTGCTGCGCGAGTTCGCCAAGGACCCGAGCATCGACCTGCACCAGATGACCGAGGACTACCGGGCCTTCGGCGACCGCCTCGCCCCGTACATCGCCGACACCCCGCCGATCGCGTGGAAGCTGCTCGACGAGGATCGGCTCGTCGTGTTCGAGGGCGCCCAGGGCACCCTGCTCGACATCGACCACGGCACCTATCCGTTCGTCACCTCGTCGAACCCTGTCGCCGGGGCCGCCTGCGTGGGCGCGGGGGTGGGGCCGAAGTCGATCGACGAGGTGTGGGGCATCTCCAAGGCCTACTGCACGCGCGTCGGGGCCGGGCCGTTCCCGACGGAGCTTCACGACGAGATCGGCGACCGGATTCGGCAGGCCGGCCGCGAGTTCGGCACGACCACCGGGCGCGCGCGTCGGTGCGGCTGGCTCGACCTCGTGGCGCTGCGCTACGCGGTGCGCGTGAACGGGCTCACCGGCCTGGTGGTCACCAAGCTCGACGTTCTCACCGGCATCGACCCGCTGCCGATCGCCGTGCGCTACACCGGCCCCGAGGGCGCCAGCTTCGACGAGTTCCCCTACCACCAGTCCGTGCTGCACAAGGCGCGCGGCGAGCTCGTCGAGCTGCCCGGCTGGCACGAGGACATCACCGGGGCGCGCGAGATCGCCGACCTGCCCGCCAACGCGCGCGCCTACCTGACCTCATCGAGGAGCAGCTCGGCGTTCCGGTGGTGATGGTGGGCGTCGGCCCCGCCCGCGACGAGATGATCTGGACCGAGGCCTCAGAGCGCCTTCGGCCGGCCGCCGCCTGAGACGCGGCCCATCGGGCCGCGGTCGCAAATCAGACCCTGACGACGTGGGTCGACACGATCATGTCGTGCAGCGCACGGTTCTCGTCGTCCCACAGCGGCCAGAGGATGTCCAGCAGCCAGGGGATGACGGGAATGATGGACGAGGCGATGCCGACCAGGAGACCCTTGATGACGATCTCCCGGAGCGCCGCGTACCAGAAATCGAAAGCCTGCCCGTTGTCGCGGACCACACGGATGCCGATGAGCTGCTTCCCCCAGGTCTGTCCGTTGTGCGCGCCCTCGCGCATCATCAGGACCGGGGCGTAGAGCAGGTAGACGACCAGCAGCAACAGGCCGAAGCCGAGGATCGCGACGATTGCAGCTCCCGTGGCCACATCGTCGTTGTCACCCGACAGGCCAACGGCGCCGGCGACGATCAACACGAACAGGATCACACCGGGAATGAGGAGCACGGCGGTGTCGATCAGCGCAGCAGCCACGCGGCTGCCCCAGCTCGCGAGCTGACCGGGGGGCTGATACCGGCGGGCGCCACCGGCTGCTGCCAACCGCCCGGCGGCACGGGCCCACCATACGCAGGCGCCCCCGGAGGCGATTCGGGGCCAGGCGCAGGCGACTGTGGTCCCGGAGCCGGCGACGTGCGGACGCTCCCGCGCCCCCTGGGAGACTGGGGACTGGGGACTGGGGACTGAGGCCCGTGTCCCGGCGAGTCAGACGGCTCCGGAGGCTCCCCAGGGCTCCGCGGGCCTGAGCCGGACTCCATGGCGCGCACTCTAGTACGCCCGTAGGCGGTTCTACGCCGCGTGCTCGAGCACGACCTGCTCGCCCCGGCGCAGGAAGCGGGTCGCCAGCGCCACGGCGGCGAGCATCGCCGTGACCGCCAGCGCGATCTGCACGCTCACGATGCCCTCCTCCGACCAGTAGACGTCGTCGAGCTCGAGCAGCAGCGCGGACTCGTCGAGGGTGAGCCCCATGCCCGCGCCGAATGGGATCGCGAGCATGGGCTCGACGTCCTCGTCGCGAGTGACGATCGCCGCGGAGCCCGAGACGAACGCGATCACGATGCCCGGGACGAAGTGGTGGATGTGGCGGCGACCGAGGCGCCAGTTGCGAAACGGGCCCACCGTGGAGCGACGGCGGAGCAGGGTCGCGATCGAGCGCGCGATCACGAAGGAGGTGACGAACGAGGTGAGCAGGTTGAACATCGCGTTCTCGCGCGTCGACACCTCCCGGTAGCCGGTGCGAGCCACCTCCGCGGTCTCGACCACCGCCTCGGCGGCAGCCAGCAAGGGGTCGTCGGTCTCGGCGGGCAGCGGGGCGGTTCCGCGCCGCCAGACGCGACCGACCTCCACGACCACGACCGCGGCGGTGGCGGCGGTGGCGAGCAGGCCGAGCACCAGCGTGCGGCGGTCCTCGAGCAGGCCCGCCGACCGCGATCGCCGCAGCCTCACGCCCAGCGCTCCAGCAGATCCTCGTCCGCCACCCGGCGCACCTCCCGGGCGGGAACCCCCATCACCACGGCGCGCGGGGCCACGTCGCCGACCACGACCGCGCCGGCCGCCACGAACGCCTCCTCACCGACCTCCACGCCCGGTGCCAGCACCGCCCCGCCGCCCACGCGGCACGCCCGCCGCAGGATCGCGCCGCGCAGCTCGTGATCCGGGCCGTGGCGGCCCATCGTGTCGTCGTTGGTGAGCGTGACGCCGGGTGCGACGAAGACGTCGTCCTCGATGGTCGAGAAGGCCGTGATGTAGCAGCCCGTCTGGATCCGCACGCGCTCGCCGATCGTCACGTCGTTGTCGACCGCCGACCCGCGGCCCACCACCGAGCCGTCGCCGACGACCGCGCGCTCGCGCACGTGCGCCTGGTCGCCGATCACGGCGCCCGCGCCGATCCTCGCGCCCGCCACCACGACCGCCCCGGCGCAGATGACGGCGCCCGCGCCGATCGCGGCGGGCTCAGGCGGAGGTCGGATCCGCCCTCGAGGCGGCCCCGAGCGCCAGCGGCTTGCCGATCACGGCGCCGTCCTGGATCCGCACCTCGCCCCGACCCGCGTGCCCGCGTGGATCACGACGTGCCCGCCGAGCTCGACCGTCGGCGCAAGCTCGACCCCCTCCCCAGCAGCAGCCCGGGGGCGCGGTCAGACGGCCTGAGCACGCCGGCTCCCGTCGAGCGACCGCTGCAGCTCCTCGAGCACGCGCACCACCCGCAGCCCGCTCTCGCCGTCCGAGCGCGGCGCCTGGCCGTCGCTCACGCGATCGACGAAGTGGCGGCACTCGATCCGCAGCGGCTCGTCGTTCGGCACGCGCGGGCTGCACATGTCGCCCGGAGCGGGCGATGTACTCGCCGTAGGAGGAGAAGTCCTCGTCGAAGCCCTTGTCGTAGACGGTGAGCTTGCGCTCGAGCTCCATGTCGTCGAAGGTCGCCATCTTCTTCGACCCGACCACCGTGAAGCGGCGCTCCTTGTGCGGGTCGAGCCACGAGAGGTGCAGGTGGGCGGCGAGGCCCGACGGGAAGCGCAGGTAGCAGAACACCACGTCCTCCACCCCCTCGCGCATGTAGCACTCGCCGACCGCGGTGCACTCGATGGGCTCCTCGCCCGCCGAGCCGCAGCACCACCGAGACGTCGTGGGCGCCCAGGCTCCAGAGCGCGTTCTCCTCGGCGCGCAGCTTGCCCAGGTTCAGGCGGTTGCCGTAGATGTAGTGGATGTCGCCCAGCTCGCCGGCGGTCGGCGAGTCGCCTGAGCTTCTCGAGCCCGGGGTGGTACTCGAGCAGGTGGCCGACCATCAGCACCCGGCCCGCCTCGCGCGCCGCCGCCACCACCCGCTCGGCCTCGGCAAGCGGCCTGCGCGAGCGGCTTCTCCACGAAGCAGTGCTTGCCGGCCGCCAGCACCCGCTCGGCCAGCTCGGCGTGGGTCGGCACCGGCGTGGCCACCACCACCGCGTCGAGCTCGGGGTCGGCCAGCAGCTCGTCCAGGTCGCCGCGTCGCGCGGGCGTCGGGGAACGCCGGGGCCAAGCGCTCGAGGGCATCCGGGCGAGCCGTCGCAGATCCAGCGCAGCTCGGAGCCGCGGCAGGCGGTCGAAGTTGCGCGCCAGGTTCGGGCCCCAGTAGCCGAGCCCGACGACGCCGACCCGAACGGGCGCTTCGCGGTCACAGGCGCACCAGGTTCGGCGCCTCGATCCCGCGCGTGACCCCGCGGAAGTCCACCACCAGCGGCGCGCCCGCGACCACCGCCTCGACGTCGAGGCCGGGGTGGGCGGTCACGATCACCGCGCAGTCCGCTCCCTCCAGCGCGGTCGTCGAGCGGCTCGTTGGACAGGTCGAACTCGGGGAGCTCGGCCACGTGGTCGTCGTGGTAGACGAGCTCCGCGCCCCGCTCCTCGCAGCAGCGCCCATGATCTTGAGCGCGGGCGACTCGCGCAGGTCGCCGACGCCCGGCTTGTAGGACACGCCGAGGATCGCGATCCGCGAGCCCCGCACCGCCTTGGCGTGGTCGTTGAGCGCGCGCGCGATCCGCTCGACGCAGAACTCGGGCATCCGCTGGTTGACCTCGCCCGCGAGCTCGACGAACTCGGTCGGCTGACCGTACTCGCGCGCCTTCCAGGAGAGGTAGAACGGGTCGACCGGCAGGCAGTGGCCGCCCATGCCCGGGACCGGGCTCGAAGCGCATGAAGCCGTACGGCTTGGTGGCGGCGGCGTCGACCACCTCCCAGATGTCGATCCCCATCCGGTCGCAGAGCATCGCCAGCTCGTTGACGAGCGCGATGTTCACCGAGCGGAAGACGTTCTCGAGCAGCTTCGACAGCTCGGCCGCCTCGGGCCCGGAGACCGGCACGACGTCGTCGCACACCTGCTCGTACAGGGCGACCGCCCGCTCCAGGCAGGCCGGGGTCAGCCCGCCGACGATCTTCGGCGTGGTGCGCAGCGTGTAGTCGGTGCGGCCCGGGTCGACGCGCTCGGGCGAGAACGCCACGTTGAAGTCGCGCCCCGCCGCGAGCCCCGACTCCTCCAGCAGCGGCACCAGCCGCTCGCGCGTGGTGCCCGGGTAGGTCGTGGACTCGAGCACCACGAGCTGGCCCGCCCGCAGCACGCCCGCCAGCGAGCGTCCCGGCCGACACCAGCGGGCCCGAGGTCGGGCTCGCGGTTGCGCGTCAGCGGGGTCGGCACGGCGATCAGCACCGCGTCGGCGTCGGCCAGCTCCTCGTAGCGGACGCTCGCCTGAGGCGCTCGCTCACCGCGGCGAGCCGCTCGGAGGGCACGTCCTCGATGTAGCTCTCGCCGTCTGCCGATGGCGGCGACGCGGCGCCCGTCCGCGTCGACGCCGACCACGTCGTGGCCCTCCTCGGCGAACGCGACCGCCAGCGGCAGGCCCACGTAGCCGAGGCCCACTATCGCCGACCTTCATCGGTTCCCGCCGTCCGCTCATCGCCGAGGAGTGTAGGCGGCGAGCACCTCGCCAATCCGCTCTGCGGCGCGCCCGCCGCCGTAGAGCTCGGGCCGCTCGCCCGCCGGCGGCGGGCGCTCCAGCGCGGCCAGCGCGGCCGTCGCGATCGAGGCCCACCAGCGTGTTCCAGCCGGCGTCGACGGTCTCGACCCACTCGGTGGTCTCGCGCAGCGTCACGCACGGCACCCCGAGCAGGTACGCCTCCTTCTGGACGCCGCCGGAGTCGGTGAGGACCGCGCGGGCGTGCATGGCCAGCTTGCATGAAGTCGAGGTAGCCCAGCGGCGGCAGGACGAGCACCTGGCGCGCCGCGTCCAGCCGCTCGCGCAGGCCGGCCGCCTCGAGCCGGGCGGCCGTGCGCGGGTGCGAGCGGCAGGACGCACGGGCCGCGGCAGCGCCTCGAGCAGCGACGACCAGCCGCTCGAGGCGCTCGGGGTCGTCCACGTTGCCGGCGCGGTGGGCGGTGGCCAGGAGGTAGCCGCCCGGCTCGAGGCCGTGCTCGGCGAGCGCGTGCGAGCGCTCCTCGGCGATCGGGCGGAAGGCCAGCGAGACGTCGGCCATCACGTCGCCGACCAGGTGGACCTCGCCCGGCGACGCCCTCGCGCTCCAGGTTCGCCATCGCGGTCTCGGTCGAGCAGAGCAGCAGGTCGCTGGCGTGGTCGGCCAGCGACCCGGTTGAGCTCCTCGGGCATCGCGCGGTCGAACGAGCGCATGCCGGCCTCGACGTGGCCGACCGGCACCCGCGCCTGGGCGCGCCGCGAGCGCGCCCGCGAGGGTCGAGTTCGTGTCCCCGTAGACCAGCACCAGGTCGGCTCCGGCCTCGGCGACCACGCCCTCGAGCAGCGCCGAGGATGCGGGCCGTCTGCTCGGTGTTGGTGCCGCCGCCCGGCGTTCAGCTCGCGGTCGGGCGCCGGCACGCCCAGCTCGTCGAAGAAGACCCGCGAGAGCTCGTCGTCGTAGTGCTGGCCGGTGTGCACGATCAGCTCCTCGTGGCGCTCGCGCAGCACGCGGGAGACGGCGGCCGCCTTGACGAACTGCGGCCGATTGCCGATGACGGTGAAGATACGCATGGTGGGTCTGGCGAAGAAGCTATTGGGCGGGGCCGTCGGCGTGCTCGTCGTCGTGCGCGACGTGGCGCAGCACGCCGCCTGGTACGTGCGCTACCAGGTCGACGGAACCGCCCGCGAAGAGACTCCGCCCGAGCGCGACCGCTCCTAGCCTCGGGAGGCCCGCAGCAGCTCGTCCACGTGGGCGCGGAAGGCCGCCGCCGCCTTGCGCGTGACCTCGCCCGTCTCCGGGAACTCGCGTCCCTCGATCGCGGAGATCGAGTGCACCTCGCGCGTGGTCGAGGCGATGAACGCCTCGCTCGCCTCGAGCAGCTCGTCTGCGCTGACCGATCGCTCCTCGACGTCCACCAGCTCGAGCAGATGCGCGCGCGTGATCGAGGCGAGGATGTGGTCCTCGAGCGGCGGGGTGCAGAGCTTGCCGTCGCCGTCGACCCAGAAGAGCGACGAGGTGGGCGCCTCGAGCACGCGCCCGTGCGGCGTGACCAGCAGCGCCTCGTCGAAGCCGCGCTCGCGCGCGATCCGGCTGCAGAGCATGTTGGCCGCGTAGGAGAGCGACTTCACCCCGTCGAGCACGCGCGTGGGCGCGTAGGTGACGAACGCGACCCGCAGACGCTCGGGGCCTGCGGGGCAGCGGCTCGGTGATCAGCAGCCGCCTGCCGCCGCGGGTCAGGACGAGTCGCAGGCAGCCGTCGACGACTCGCCGCCCCGCCGCTCGAGCAGCTCGGCCGCCTCGCGCTCGAGCTCCGCGCGGGGAAAGCCTCCGTCGAGGCGCAGGTTGGCGGCCGAGCCCTCCATCCGGTCGAGGTGCTCGCCGAGCAGGAACGGCACCCCGCCGTAGACGCGGATCACCTCGAAGGCGCCGTCGCCGCGCAGGAACCCCTCGTCGGTGATCGGGATCGGTCGTCTGCTCGGCGGGCGCGACCATCCCGTCGAGGGATGCCAGCTCCGTGTCCATGCTCACACCTCTATACCAGCCGCTTGCGTCTAGTCTCCCATTGGAGATGCCAACGACCTCGCTCCCACCCGGCCCGGCGTACCCGCGGCCGCTTCAGACATTGGGGTGGGGAGCCCGGCCGATGCCCTTCATGGAGCGCTGCCAGGCGCGCTACGGAGACATCTTCACCTTGCGCATCGCCCAGGAGGGCACGTGGGTGTTCCTCGCGCATCCGGACATGGTCAAGCAGGTCTTCACCGGCGACCCGCGCCTGCTCCATGCCGGCGAGGCGAACGTGATCCTGCTGCCGGTGCTGGGCAACCACTCCGTACTGCTGCTCGACGACGAACATCACATGGCGCAGCGCAAGCTGCTCCTCCCGCCTTTCCA
Organism: uncultured Thermoleophilaceae bacterium; assembly: GCA_963802855.1. Classification (GTDB taxonomy): domain Bacteria; phylum Actinomycetota; class Thermoleophilia; order Solirubrobacterales; family Thermoleophilaceae; genus JAAYBF01. The sequence goes on along the minus strand of CAWDJP010000004.1, from coordinate 654,990 downwards.
TGGCGAGCGCATGCAGCGCTACGGGGAGATCATGCGCGAGGCGGCCGAGCGGGAGGTGGCTGGCTGGCCGAGCGGCAACCCGTTCGAGCTGCTGCCGCGAATGCAGGCCGTGACCCTGGAGGTGATCATGCGGGCGGTGTTCGGAGTCGAGGAGGGCCGCCGCCTCGACAAGCTTCGCGATGTGCTGGGTGGCCTGATGGAGTTCACCACTCGAAGATCGACGATGCTCGTGGCCGCTCTGCTCGGTCCGCAGCGGGTCAACCGCCTGAACCTGATCAAAGGTGAGCTGCGCCCGGTAGACGCAGTCCTCTTCGACGAGATCCGCCGTCGCCGCGAGGCACCCGACCTCGAGGAGCGCGACGACATCCTCTCGATGCTGCTTCTGGCCCGCCACGAGGACGGCTCGCCGATGAGCGACCGGGAGCTGCGCGACGAGCTGATGACCCTGCTGGTGGCGGGTCACGAGACCACCGCCACCTCCCTCGCCTGGGCGATCGAGCGACTGGTGCGGCACCCCGACAAGCTGGAGCGCCTGCGCGAGGAAGCGCGCGCGGGAGGCGAGGAGTACGCCGACGCCGTGGCCAAGGAGACGCTGCGCCTGCGTCCCGTCCTTCCGATCGTGGTCCGGCTGCTGAAGGAGCCGATGGAGATCGGCGGACACCACCTCCCCGCCGGGGTCTCGGTGGCGCCGTGCATCCATCTCATCCACCGCCGCCCGGACGTCTACCCCGAGCCGCGCGCGTTCCGGCCCGAACGCTTCCTCGATCAGCCGCCGGGTACCTACACGTGGATCCCCTTCGGTGGCGGCGTCAGGCGCTGCATCGGCGCGAGCTTCGCGTTGTTCGAGATGCGACAGGTGCTGCAGGCGATCGTCGATCGAGTAGACCTTCGGCCCGCCGATCCCATGGGCGAGCGCGTGAGCCGGAGGGCGATCACGCTCACGCCCGGGCGAGGGGCGAGCATCGTCGCGCAGCCGGTCTCCATGCGTGAGCCCGCGGGCGCGACGGCATGAGCGTCGACCCCACCGGCGCCGATCTCAAGCGCTTCCTGGACGAGGACCCCGGGGGAGCGGTGGTGATGCTCAACCTGCTGCGGTTCAAGCCCGACGGGCGGCCGAGCTACACCACCTACGCGCGCGAGATCCAGCCGTTTCTCGAGAAGGTGAAGGCCGACGTTCTTTTCTTCGGCGACTGCGACACGATCCTCGTTGCTCCCGACTCCCACCAGTGGGACGCCGTCTTGTTGGTCCGCTACCCAAGCCGCCAGGCGTTCAGCCAGATGGTGGCCGACCCGGACTACCAGGGCATCACTGGCCTACGAACCGAGGCGCTCGATTCCGCGGTGCTCCAGGCAACCGCGCCCTGGAGCAGTTCGTAGCCAATAAAACGGCGGTCTGCGCCCACACGCGCGAGCTCGCGCGCTGGGAGCGTGGCTGGCAAGGAAGAGGCCGGCGAAGTGTGCTCGGGTACACGAGCCGGCCGGTGACACAGCCAGGCGCGCTCCCAGCACGCGAGAATGGGCCGTGAAGGACTCGAACCTTCAACCTTGAGATTAAGAGTCTCCTGCTCTGCCAGTTGAGCTAACGGCCCTGGCAACACCAAGGGTCCGGTTCACGGACCCGGCGCGATTGTAGTTGCTGCCGCTACGCCGGCGAGTTGAGCGACTCGACGGCTTCTTCGCGGCTGGCGTGGATCGGGAACACCCGGTCGAGCCCCGTGATCTCGAAGATCTTGGTGATGTTCTGGTCGGTGCAGACCAGCGCGAGCGCGCCGCCCGCCGGGCGCAGGCGCTTGACGCCGCCGACGAGCACGCCGAGCGTGGTGGAGTCGATGAAGGTGGCCTCGGAGAGGTCCACGACGATGTGCTTCTTGCCGTCCTCGATCAGCTCGACCATCCGCTCCTTGAACTCCGGCGCGGTGTAGAGGTCGATCTCGCCACCGAGCTCGATCACGTGCGTCTGGCGCGTCGATCTCCTCGTCCTGGATGTGGAAGTTCACGCTTCTCCTGTTCTCGGTGTGTCTCCGCTTCCCTGCGGCGAAACTGTAGCGCCGCGCGGGAGGAGCGCTACTGCTGGGGTGTCGCGCCCTGCGCGGTCTGCGGCCGTTTGGGGCTTCTTGAGCTGCTCCACCTGCGCCTTGACCTCCTTGCGCTGCGGCCTTCGGCGCCAGGTCCACCGCCTTCTGCCCGGCGAGGTCCGCGGTGCGGTTGTCGCCGGCCAGCGCGGCGTACCGCACGAGCCTGAGATAGGCGGCCGTGTCGTTCTGCGCCTCCGCGATCAGCCGCGCCGCCTCCTGGGCCTCCTTGGGCTTGTTCAGCGCGCTGCGGGTCGTAGACCTGGAGCGCCACGCCCGCCAGCGAGGCGTCGACCTTCTCGGGCTCGGAGCTTCGAGGTAGGCCTGCCAGTTGGCCGCCGCGCTGCGCAGCTCGTCCTTGGCCTCGTCGGGGAACGGCCCGCGCTCTGTGGTCTGCGCGATGGCGAGCTGGTAGTAGTCGCGCACCAGCGCCTTGCGCGCGGCCTCGCTGCGCGGGTTGGCCTGCGAGCTTCTTCTCGTTGCTCTCGATGCGCTTCTCGATCGCGCTGTTGCCGTTCCCGCCGCCGCCGCCACGCTCGGAGAAGGCGTCGAAGAGCCCGCCCGGACACGTCGCTGCCGATGCCGAAGAACACGAGCCCGCCGCCCATCAGGAGCGCGAGCATGAGATAGGTGGCCTGCACCACGCGGCGGCGCTTGCCCTGAAGGTCGAACAGCATGCGCTGCGCAGGCTAGCGATGGATCGAGCGGCCGCCGGCGGACTAGCGCCCTCGGCCCCGGCCACTCCGCCGGGGTGCGTCGGGTCGCACCAGCGTGGCCGCAGCACGATGCTCAGCTCGTACAGCAGGATCAGCGGGACCATCTCGAGGATCAGCGTGACCGGATCGATCGTCGGCAGGAACGCCGCGACGACCGCGATCACGAGGATCGCGTAGCGGCGGTTGCTTGCGCAGCTTCGCCGGCGTGGTGATGCCGAGCCGCACCGCGGCCAGGATCGCCACCGGCACCTGGAAGCCGAGCCCCATCGCGATCATCGTGAGCATCACGAAGCTGTAGTAGTCGCGCGCCCGGATCTGGGTGTTGAACTCGTCGGCGTTGAAGCGGAGCAGGAAGTCCGTGGCCGGCGGGAGGACGACGAAGTAGCAGAACAGCGACGCCGGCGATGAACAGCAACGGCACCATGAACAGCAGCGGGCGTGGCCACCCGCCGCTCGGTCGGGCTGAACGCCGGCAGGACGAACGCGTAGACCTGGTAGAGGATCACCGGCAGCGCGAGCAGGAGCCCGAAGTAGCCCGCGTTGGTGAGCGTGGTGGTGAACGGCTCGGTGACCCCGAAGGTGATCGGCTCCGGCAGGTTCGACGGCAGCGGCTCGTTGACGATCTCGAGGATCAGGTGGTTCTGCCAGAAGCACAGCGACGTGGCGACCACCAGCGCGGACAGCGCGATGATGATCCTGCGTCCGCAGCTCGTCGAGGTGGTCGACGAGCGTCAGCCGGTCCTCGTGGTCGATCGGCCTTATGCGCGGCACGGGTCCGCGGCCTCCTCGGTGCTGTCCTGCGAGCCCTAGCGAGCTCTGGCCGCAGGCCGGCGTGGCCTCGGACTTCTCGGCGCGGACGGGCTCGGGCTTCGCGTCCGCGGAGGGGAGCTCGTTGTCGTCGTCCTTGCCGGTCACCGAGTCCTTGAACTCGCGCATGCCGCTGCCGAGCGACCGGCCGAGGTCGGGCAGCCGCTTCGGGCCGAAGATGACGAGGACGATTACGAGGACGATGATGATCTCAAGCGGGCCGATGTTCGGCATGAGAACTCCTGGTCGGGGCACCTTCCATGGTAGCGGTGGAATTCCTGCGGCTCCCACCCGCCTGCGGATCAGTCGCCGTCGTCGCGAAGTTCTTGTAGAAGCGGCTGGGGGTGGGCTCGGCCTGGCCCTGGTACTTGCTGCCGGTGCGGTCCGAGCCATAGGCGTTATCGACCGGGCCGTCCATCCGCATGAACGAGATCTGGCCGATCGGCATGCCCTCGTAGATCGTGATCGGGAGGTTCGCGACGTTCGAGAGCTCGAGCGTGAGGTTGCCCGGAGAAGCCGCTGTCCACGAAGCCCGCGGTGGAATGGATCAGCAGGCCGAGCCGGCCCAGGCGAGCTCTTGCCCTCGAGCCGCGCGACGAGGTCGTCGGGCAGCGTCACGCGCTCGAGCGTCTGGCCGAGCACGAACTCGCCCGGGTGGAGGATGAACGGCTCGCCGCCGTGCACCTCCACGAGCTCGGTGAGGTCCTCCATCGGCTGGCGCACGTCGATGTACGTGTAGCGGGCGTTGTGGAAGACGCGGATAGCGGCTGTCCACGCGCACGTCGATGCTCGACGGCTGCACCAGCGACGCGTCGAAGGGGTCGATCACGATGCGGCCCGCCTCGATCTCGGAGCGGATGGTGCGGTCGCTGAGAACCACGGGCAGGCAGTCTATTCGCGCGTCTCGAGGGATCGCTCAAGGGTTGCGCGCGCGTGCCGACAAGGGGGGTATGGAGCGACGTGACGAAGACTTTTCGCCACTACGTGAAGCGCGTCGTCTTCCCAGCGGGAAGACGATCGAGGTCGTCTACTTCAAGGACGCCGACCCGCTGCCGGAGCCGACGCGTCGGAGCTTCGGCCCGCGCCGTCGAGCAGGAGCAGGACCTGCATGTCTGCCCCGACTGCGCCTCCGAGCTGGTCTACCCCACCGAGCTGGGAGGAGGCCGGCGCCGACGCCTGGCACGTCGAGCTGCGCTGCCCCGAGTGCGAGACCTGCCGCGAGGGCGTCTTCTCCCAGGACACCGTCGACGCCTTCGACGAGGAGCTCGACGTGGGCACCGACGCCCTGACCGCCGACCTTCGGCGCCTGACTCGCGCCAACATGGCCGACGAGGTCGACCGCTTCGCGGCCGCGCTGGAGGCCGACGCGATCCTCCCCGAAGACTTCTAGAGCTCCCCGGCCCTCAGGCGTAGCGCTCGACCACGCCGTCCGCGACCAGGTCGAGCGCCTTTCGCCTGTCGCGCGGCAGCTCGCGCGCCGGCCAGCGCCGCCTTCGCCTCGGCCACGTGGACCAGCGCCCGCTCGCGGGACGCGCCCAGCGCGCCCGTCTCGGCGATCCGGTCGCAGACCGCCTCCGCCTGGGCGGGCTCGGTCACCAGCGGCCCGCAGGTCCATCGCCGCCAGCTCGGGGTCGCGCTCCGCGGGCCAGGATCAGCGGCAGCGTGACGGTGCCGTCGAGCAGGTCGGTGCCCGCGGTGCTTGCCGGTGCGCTCGCTCGGCCCCGATACGTCGAGCACGTCGTCGAGGATCTGGAACGCCAGGCCCATGCGGCGCCCGAACGCCCGCGAGGCTCTCGTCGGCGCCCGCGGCGGATCGCCCAGCAGCGCGCCGAGGCGGCAGGCGGCCGCGAACAGGCTCGCGGTCTTCAGCTCGCAGCGCTCGAGGTAGCGCTCGAGCGTGACCGCAGTCCGACCACGCGTCGGCGCGCTGCATCAGCTCGCCCCGGGCGAGGGCCGAGGAGGCGCGCGACAGCGCCGCGCACGCCCGCCGCGCTGCCGGTCGCCGCCAGCTCGGCGAACGCGCGGGAGAACAGCAGGTCCCCGGTGGCCGTCGCGGCCTCCCGGCCGGCGGCGGCGAAGACCGTCGGCTTGCCGCGGCGCAGCGGCGCGGCGTCGAGCACGTCGTCGTGCACGAGCGTGGCCATGTGCAGCAGCTCGACCGCCACCGCGGCCGCGGACAGGCCCGTCGCCGTCGCCGCCGCAGAGGAAGACCAGCACCGGCCGCAGCCGCTTGCCGCCGGCGGCCAGCGTGCCCGACGCGTGGCGCGCCGAGCGCGGCGCCGTGACCCGCGGCGACCTCGCGCGAGCCGCGCCTCGGTGCTCTCGGAGCCGGTCCGCCAGCTCCGGCCCGCCCGCCTCCAGCACCGAGGCGAGCTGCGCGCTCGCGCTCATGACGCCCGCGGCACCGTGCCCGATGGATGGCGATGATCCCGCCCGCGGTGAGCACCCAGCGCACGTCGACGAGCCCGGCGCGAGCGAGCTCCGCGCCCAGCTCGCGTGGGCCCGGGGAAGCGGCGCACCGAGCTCGGCAGGTAGCTGTAGGCGTCAGGGTCGCCCGCCAGCGGCCGAGCGCCGGCACCACTCGGTCGAACCAGAGCCGGAAGAACCACGACAGCGGCGGGCGCTGCGGCGTGGTGATCTCGAGCACCACCACGCGGCCGCCGGGGCGCACCACCCGGGCCATCTCCGCGAGCCCGCGCGGCAGGTCGGAGAAGTTGCGCGCGCCGAAGCCCACGGTCGCGGCGTCGAACTGGTCGTCGCGGATACGGCAGCTCCAGGGCGTTGCCCGGCCTCGAATGCGATCGCCGGGCGCCTTCTGGCGCGCCAGCGCGAGCATGCTCTCGGAGAAGTCCAGCCCCACCACTCGCCGCCCGCGCCCACGCGGCGCGCGAGCTCGATCGCCAGGTCGCCCGTGCCCGGTGGCCACGTCGAGCGCGCTGTCGCCGGAGCCGCAGCCGCCGCCAGGTCCGCCGCTCGCTCGCGCCAGCGGTGGTGCATCCCCGCGGTCATGACCGAGTTCATCCGGTCGTACACGCGGGCGATGCGGTCGAACATCGCCCGCACCTGGGTCTCGGGCAGCGTCCCGCTCCCGGGTGCGGCCGTCACGGCGCCCACCGTCCTACTCTTGCCGGCTGCTGGTCTCCTCCACCCGCTCCTCCTTGAGCGAGGCGATGAAGTCGACCATCTGCTCGAACTGCTCTGGCTGCTGCTCCTCGAGCGTGGCGTAGGAGGGCATCGGCGAGGTGGGGTTGCGCAGCGTGCGGGCGATCGCGTCCTTGCCGAGCCGGTCGCCGATCTCGGTCAGGTTCGGGCCCAAGCGTGTTGCCGTTCTCGCCGATCTTGTGGCAGCCGAGGCAGCCCGAGGCGGCCGTCACCTCCTTGCCCTCCTCGTACTGGGCGGCCACCTTGAGCTCGATCTCGCTCGGCGGACCCGGCGACGGCGCCGAGGACCGTCAGGTAGGCCATCGCGCCGACAGTGGCGACCGCGCCGATCATCGCCACCGGGCGCTTGAGCGGATGGCGCTCCGGGCTGCGGTCGTAGAACGGCAGCAGGATCAGCAGCATGAGGCAGATCGTCGGGATGCCGATGGTCGCCAGGAACACCAGCTCCGGCGGCTTGACCACGCGCAGCAGCTCGAACAGGAAGAAGAAGTACCACTCCGGCCGCGGCGAGTAGGTGGTGGTGGTCGGGTCGGCCTTCGGGCCCGAGCTCGGCGCCGAAGAGGACCGCCATGACGATGATCACCATCAGGGTGATCGTCGCCATCGCGCCGTCCTTGAAGATCGCGTAGGGGAAGAACGGCTTGCCCTGGCCCTTGAGGATCGAGTACTCGCGCAGGTACTGCTCGCGCTCCTGGGCGTTCACGCGCTAGATCTCCTCACGGGTGAGGTCCTTCTTCTCCGCCTTGAGCCACGGCGGGGCGGTGGTGCCCAGCTTGGCCACCAGGTAGAGGTGGGCGCCGATCAGGGCGGCGATCAGCCCCGGGATCAGCAGCATGTGCATCGCGTAGAAGCGGCTGAGCGAGATCGACGTGAACTCGGCCCCGCCGCGCATGAAGTCCGCGAGGTAGGGGCCCATGATGGGGCCCGAGGCGTTGATGTTCACGCCCACGACCGTGGCCCAGAACGAGCGCTGGTCGAAGGGGAGCAGGTAGCCGGTGAGGCCCATGGCCAGGGTCAGCACCAGCAGGATCACGCCGATGATCCAGTTCAGCTCGCGCGGGTACTTGTACGCGCCGAACACGAACGTCCTGCCCATGTGCAGGAAGATCAGGACGATCATCACCGTGGCGCCCCAGCGGTGCATGCCGCGCACGAGCTCGCCGAGGAAGACGTCGTTGGTCAGGTGCGCGGCGGAGTCGTAGGCGCGCGAGGGGTCCGGGTTGTAGTACATCGCCAGGAAGACGCCGGTGACCGCCTGGGAGACGAAGGCGAACATCGTGGCCGAGCCGAGGGTGTAGAACCAGTTCGTGCCCTTGGGCACCTTGCGGTAGAGGAAACCGCGCAGGAACGGGCTTAGTCCCGGTGCGCTCGTCGAGCCAGCCGACGACCTGTGCGCCGCCCTCGGCAGCTCCGCCCTTGAGCTGGTCGGCCCGGGTGGGCTTGGCGCCGTTGCCGTTCTTGCGCCGGGGCTCGGCCGGTGAGCGGGGTCGCCGGCTTGGGAGGTCGGGGGGTGAGCTTGCTCATGTGCTGGGCCTCGCCGGGTAGAGGTACTGCCAGAGGCCGTCGAGGTGGTTCGACGGGTCACGCGGCGCGAAGCGCTCGAGCTCGGAGTTGACCGAGAAGCGCTCGCCGATCTCGACGCGGCCGGCCCGCACGCGGGTGTAGAAGCGGTCCAGCGGTCGCACGGGCGGCCCGCCGTCGACCTTGCCCTCGAAGTCGTAGACGCCGCCGTGACAGGGGCAGACGAACCGCTGCGAGGCCTGGATGTAGCGAACGGGGCAGCCGAGGTGGGCGCAGCGGGTGGAGATGGCCACGTACGGCTGGGGCGGGCCGTCGCCGTCGCTCGGGCTCGGCTTGTCGCGCTTGGGGTTGAACCTGCGGACGTAGATCGTGGTCTTCCCGGCCTCGCCGATGTCGGCCACGATGTTGATCACCTTCGGCACGTAGGTGCTCTCGTTGAAGTCCGCTTCCGGCCCGACGATCTGCCAGTTGTCGGGGGTGCTGTCCTCCAGCATCGGGCCCAGGGCGAAGCCCAGCGCCGGGAGCCCGAATGCGGCGGTGGCGATGCCGCCCACGGCGAGCGCCCCGCCGGTCATGAACCCGCGCCGGGTGACGGTCTCGCCCTCGAACGCCCCGGCAGTGCCGCGATCGGCGGTGTAGCGGGACTTGCGCTTGTTCTGTGGAGGCGGAGCCATTCTCAGATGCCGCGAGAGAAGAATATCCGGCCACCCCAGGTTACGGCCCCGGAGGTGCGGGTGGCCTCGGCGGTGCGCCAATCAGCCGTCCGGGGAGGGGCGGCCGCCCCCGAGCCGGTGGGCACTGTCGAGCCACAGGCGCTCCGCTCCCTCCGGGTGATCCTCGGCCTGCGCCCGGGCGGCGGCGCTGATGAGATCGGACAGCTCGGCCACCGCCTCGATGTCACCGATCTCGGCGAGTCTCCGGAGGCCGAGCGCATAGAGCGCGTCACCGCCCAGGAGGCGCAGGTCCTGGTCCATCCCGGCGAAGGCGCGGGGAGTCCCGTAGTGGAGCAGGTAGCCCTCGTAGACCGCCTCGAGCACGAACAGGCGGTCGGGATCGCTGACCAGCCCGGCGAACCGATCGGGTCCCGGGTCGGCGGCCGCATGCGCGGCAAGGGCCGGATCCACGGCGTCGACCACCCGTGCCAGCGCGCTCACGTAGCCAGCTCCGCGAACGCATCGCGGGCCGCCTCGACGGTCCGCTCGACGTCCTCGTCGGTGTGCGCGAGGGACGGAAACCACGCCTCGAAGGGAGAGGGCGGGAGGTAGATCCCGCGTGCCAGCATCGCGCGGCAGAAAGCGGCGTGGGCGGCCGCGTCGCCCTCCTTCGCGCCGGCGTAGTCGCGCACCGGCCCGCTCTGAAAGAACGGCGTGAGCAGCCCCGGCGCCGACGTCACGTGCAGCGCCACTCCTGCGCTCGCCGCGGCCTCTCGCAGCCCGTCGGCGAGAGCGCCCGCCAGCACCTCGAGCCGGTCGTAGGCCGCCGCGTCGAGCAGCGCCAGGGTCGCGAGGCCGGCCGCTGTCGCCAGCGGGTTCCCGGACAGCGTGCCGGCTTGGTAGACGTCGCCCGCGGGCGCGACCCGGGTCATCAGCGCCTCCGGTCCGCCGTACGCCGCCGCCGGGAGGCCGCCGCCGATGACCTTGCCGAGCACCGTCAGGTCGGGCCGCACCCCCTCGCGCTCCTGCGCGCCGCCGCGCGCCACGCGGAAGCCAGAGATCACCTCGTCGAAGACCAGCAGCGCGCCGTTGGCGTCCGCGCCCTCGCGCAGGAAGGCCAGGAAGCCGGCGTCCGGGGGGACGAGACCCATATTGGCCGGGTAGGGCTCCGCGAGGAGCGCCGCCACGTCGTTCTCGGCCAACGCCGTCTCGACGGCGTCGCGGTCGTTCCAGGGAACGACCAGGGTCGCGGCCGCCTGCGCCGCCGGGACTCCCGGCGACGCCGGTATCCCCGCGGTCGCGAGTCCCGAGCCGGCATCCGCCAGCAGGCCGTCGACGTGACCGTGGTAGGCCCCGGCGAACTTGAGCACCCGATCGCGACCGGTCACGGCGCGGGCCAGGCGGATGGCGCTCATCGAGGCCTCGGTGCCCGAATTGACCATTCGGACCATCTCGACACCGGGGATGCGGTCGCAAACCTCGCCGGCCAACTCGACCTCCGCTTCCGTCGGAGCGCCGAAGCTCGTCCCTGCGCGCGCGGCCACGGTCACCGCTTCGACCACGGCGGGGTGCGCGTGTCCGGCGATCAACGGGCCCCACGAGCACACCCAGTCGATGTAGCGGTTTCCGTCGACGTCCTCGAGCCCCGCCCCCCGCGCCCGGGCCACGAAGACGGGGTCGCGGCCGATCGCGGCCATCGCCCGAACGGGTGAGTTGACGCCGCCGGGGAGGAGCCGGACAGCGCGGGCGTAGAGCTCCTCCGAGCGGGCCCACGAGGGCCCGGCGCTCACGTGTGCTCGGCCTCCCAGCGACGGTGGGCGTCGGTGAAGTAGAGCAGGCGAATCTTCTTGAACTCGGTCGAGGAGTAGAGCGTGCGGCGCTCCTCGATCCCGCTCTCCTCGGCGATCGAGTCGAGGATCGCGTCGCACTCCTCCTTGGAGCGGCCGTGGGCCATGGTGAACACCGAGTAGGGCCAGTCGTCGTAGGTCGGGCGCTGGTAGCAGTGGGAGATGCCGCGGAAGGAGGCCATCAGCGGCGCCAGCTCCATGATCCGTTCCTCCGGCACCTTCCAGACGCCCATGCCGTTGGCGGAGAAGCCGGCGCGGCGGTGGAAGAGGATTGCGGCCACCCGTCGTAGTGCCTTGCGCTCGCGCATCGACTCCAGGTGCTCGAGCAGCGCGTCCTGTGAGATGCCGATCTCCGCGGCGGCCGGCGCGTAGGGCTCGGGTACGACCGGCATGTCCCCCTGCAGCGCTCGGATCACCGCCAGGTCGAGCTCGGACAACTCGATCGGGTCGGGCTCGATCGGGTCCCGCGCCACTCCGGCAGCGGCCAGGTCCTTCGTCGCGCCCTCCATCTCGAGGCTCATGTTGATCTTGAACAGCTTGAGCGTGGGGAGCTGGCGGACGGACGCCGCGCCGGTCAATTCCGCGAGCACGTCGAGCGTGCCCTGCAGGCCTAGCGCCGACCCGGGCTCCGTCGCGATCGTGAACCACATGTTGAAGTCGTGGTTACGGAGGTAGTTGTGGGACACGCCTGGGTGGGAGTTCACGATCCGCGCCGCGCGGTGCGGATTCTCGGGATCGACCTCGGCCGCTACGAGCATCGACTCGTAGCCGAGCACCCGCGTGTCGAAGATCGGCGTGACCTGGCGAACGATGCGCTCATCGAGCAGCCTCTGCACCCGACGCAGGACCTCGTCCTCGCCCGCCTCGGCCAGTGCTGCCACACGGGCGTAGGGACGCGGCTCGAGCGGAAAGCTTCCCTGCATCAGGTTGAGCAGCTTCTTGTCCAGCCCGTCCAGCGCAACGGCCGCGCCGTCCCTGCGGGAGCGGATCTTCGGGACCGCCCCCCTTACCGAAGCCACCCGGCTGCGTCCTTTGCGTGGTAGGAGATCACGATGTCTGCACCCGCACGGCGGATCGAGGTGAGGGCCTCTAGCACCGCGCCGCGGCGGTCGAGATAGCCCGCGGCCGCGGCGGCCTCGAGCATCGCGTACTCGCCGCTCACGTGGTAGGCGGCCACCGGCACTCGGGTGGCCTCCTTCACGCGCCGGATGACGTCGAGATAGGGCAGCGCGGGCTTGACCATCACCACGTCGGCGCCCTCCTCCACGTCGAGCAGCGCCTCGCGGACCGCCTCGTCTGCGTTGGCGGGGTCCATCTGGTAGGTGCGGCGGTCGCCGAAGGCCGGCGCCGACCCCGCCGCCTCCCTGAAGGGGCCGTAGAACGCCGAGGCGAACTTCGCCGAGTAGGCCACGATCGGCGTGTCCTTGAGGTCCTCGGCGTCGAGCTGCGCGCGCAGCGCACCGACGCGCCCGTCCATCATGTCGCTGGGCGCCACGGCATCGGCGCCCGCGCGCGCGTGCGAGATCGCCGCCTTGGCCAGCAGCTCGAGCGAGATGTCGTTGTCGATCGTGCCGTCGTCGCCCACCACGCCGCAGTGCCCGTGCGAGGTGTACGCGCACAGGCACACGTCCGTGACGACCACCAGCTCGGGATGGGCGTCCTTCAGCGCCCGGACAGCCAGCTGCACCACGCCCTCGTCGTCGTAGGCCCCCGAGCCCTGCACGTCCTTTTCCGCCGGGATGCCGAACAGCAGCACGGCGGGCACGCCGAGCTCGTGCACCGCGCCCGCCTCCTCCACCGCGTGTGAGATCGAGAGGCGCTCGACTCCCGGCATCGCCTCGATCGGCGTCCGGCTGTCGGTGCCGAGCGTCACGAACAGCGGCTGGACGAGATGCGCCGGGGTCAGCTCCGTCTCGCGCACCATCGCGCGCAGGAGCCCGGTCCGGCGCAGCCGCCGCATTCGGGTGGCGGGAAAGGCCATCGAGCAGGAGTCTAGATGGCCTCTCCGTATCCTCTCAGCGTGCGCCATTACGCGGTGTCCGCGCTGGGCAGGGACCACCCGGGGATCGTCGAGCGCGTGACGCGCGTCCTGCTGGAGCACGGGGCGAACATCGAGGACTCGCAAATGGCCATCCTCCGCGGCCGCTTCACCATGGCCCTGATCGTGGCCGCGCCGCCCGAGGCGAGCGAGGCACTGCGGGCCGACCTTGACTCGGCAGGGCGGGATTTGCGCCTGGATGCGATCACCATGCATGAGGTGGCCGAGGTGGAGGCCGCCCACGAGGCGCCGACGCACCTCGTCACGGTCTACGGCGCCGACCACCCCGGCATCGTCCATGCGGCCGCAGAGGCGTTGACCTCCGCGGGCGCCAACATCACCGACCTGAGCACGCGACTGGCGGGCGAGCCCGCCGCTGAGCTCTACGTGCTCCTGCTCGAGGCGGCGATCCCCTCGGGCTCGGTCGCCGAGGTGGAGCAGGCGCTCCAGGGGGTCGGGCGGGACGAGGGCGTCGAGGTGGGCCTCCGCGAGCTCGAGCAGGACGTCCTGTGACGTGGCGGCCCGCGACGTCCTGCTCTTCCCCCACCCCGCGCTGAAGCTGGTCGCCAAGCCCCTGCGCGGCCGGTCCGAGGAGGCCCGCCGGGTGACCCGCGACCTGCTGGACACGATGGCCGCCCACCCGGGTTGCGTGGGCATCGCCGCGCCACAGCTCGACGAGATCGTGCGCGCGCTGGTGGTCGACGTGAGCGAGCACCCGAAGGCGAAGACGTCGAACGGCCTGCTCGTGCTGTGCGATCCGGTCGTCGTGTCGGCCGAGGGGCAGAAGGTCGCGCGCGAGGGCTGCCTCAGCATCCCTCACCTCACGGCCAACGTCCGGCGCGCGACGTCGATCGAGGTCGAGGCCATCACGCCGGACGGCGATCCGGTGACGGTCGAGAGCGAGGGCTTCGAGGCCCGCTGCCTGCTGCACGAGATAGACCACCTCGACGGGCTGCTGTTCCTCGACCGCGTCGACTCGCTCGCGACCGACGTCTTCAGGCGCAAGACCTACCGTTGACGTGGAGGCCGCGCGGCCGAGGCGCGAGGCTAGGCGAACCGCCGCAAGGCCAGCCGGCTGGCCGCTCCGAATAGCAGGAACAGCCCCGCGAGGTGGGCCAGGGGGCCACCGAGGTCGCCCGTGTCGTTGAGCGCCGCGTCGAGAGCGTTGAGGGTGGGCTTGAACGGGAACAGCGCCGAGATCGCGCGAATCACGTCGAACAGCGCCGGTGAGACCGACCCGGACGGGACCAGCGCAAGGAAGGTGAGCGGGAGCGAAGCCATCACGCACAGCAGTGATGCCGCTCGCACCTCCTTGGTCACGGCGCCGATGGCCAGGCCCATGGCGGCGAACGCCAGCGCGCCCGCGGCCACCGCCACGACCCACAGGGGGAAGCGATCCCACTGCAGGTCCACGAACAGGCCGAGACCCGCGAGCATCAGCAGGCACACCACCAGCGAGCACACCGCCGCCAGCCCGGCCTTCTCCAGTAGGAGGGCGGTGCGCGAGACGAGTCCACGCACGAGTCGCATGAAGGCGTTCTCCTCCCGCTCGAGGGCCAGCGCTCCCGCCGCCAGCAGGAGGGTGATGAACATGATCGAGACGGCTACGGCGATCGCCACTGCGAACGAGCTGAGCGGCGTCGTGCCGCCGTCGAGCTCGGTCTGCTTCACGCGGATCGGCGAGCTGACCGACGCCAGGACGTCGTCCGAGAAGCCGAGGTTGTCGCGTGCCAGCTCGGCGAAGCGAATCACCCTGTCGATCTCCTCGCGGCCCTTCGAGCCGGGAGGCAGCTCGGCCCTCGCCCGTTCCGAGGCTCGCTTGCGAGCGCTCGAGGCCGAGGATGTCGATGTCGCGGCCGAGGAAGCTGTACTGCCCCCCGGTCGCGATCAGGTCCAGGAACTCCAGCGCCACCTTTGACAACGTCCGCGTCAGCGCGGTGTTCGCGTCCTGCACCTGGGACTTGATGGTGTCCCGCACGTAGTTGGCCTTGACGGGATCCTCGGCGTTGTAGAACACCTGCACGGTCGCCGGCTCGAGACCCGACTGCAGCTTTCGGGTGGTGTCCTCGGGAATGATCAGCGCCGCCAGGACCTCACCATCCCTGACCTTCTTCACCGCCTCTTCCTTCGTGTCGACCTCGACCGGATCGATCGAGCTGAAGAGCGGCCCGGCCTCCTTTGCGAGGTCGATGCGCTCGCCCCCGAGCTCGATCTCGTTGGCCGACTCAGGCACCAGGTTCACGAACGCCACCTTGCGGCTTGTCCGGTCCACGGGAGAGCGCGAACCCAATCAGCGTGGCGATCACCACCGGGTAGAGCACGAGGAGGCACACCATGAGCGGCGACCGGCGCAGGATCTGCAGGTCCTTCAGCAGCAACCAGCGCAAGTCAGTGCCCTCGGGCGCGCAGGAAGGCCACGAACGCCTCCTCGAAGTCCTCGCCGCGCCCACCGCGCTCGCGCTCGACCACGTCCTCCAGCTCGCGCGGGGAGCCGGTGAAGATCAGCTCGCCGTCGGCCAGCACGAGCACGCGCTGCGCGTGGCGCTCGGCCTCCTGGATGTTGTGGGTCGAGTAGATGACCGTCGTCCCCCCGGCGGCCAGGCTCAGCACGAACTCCCACACGCGTTCGCGCTGACGCGGGTCCAGCGCGGCGCTCGGCTCGTCGAGCAACAGGATCGACTGCTCCCCCAGCAGCCCGATCGCGATGTTCACGCGCTGGCGGTTGCCGCCTGAGAGCACGCTCGCCTGATCGCCCGCGCGCTCGCGCAAGCCGGTCAGGTCGAGCATCCGCTCCACCGTCGCATCGGGATCCGCGACCCGCTCCAGCCGGGCGAAGAGGCGCAGGTTCTCCTCCACCGTCAGCTTTCCGTACAGCGCCGCCTGCTGCGGCACCCAGCCGACGTCGGCGGGTGCCCGGCTGACCGTGCCCGAACTCGGGCGCTGGATCCCGGCGAGGATGGAGAGCAGCGTCGTCTTGCCGGCGCCGTTGGGGCCGATGATCGCGACCAGCTCTCCCCGCGAGGCCGAGAGCGACACCCCGCGGAGCGCATCGCGCTCGCCATAGCGCATGCCGAGGCCCTCGGCCTCGAGCACGGTCTCGGCGGCGGTGGCCACGGCGGGCGCCGGCTCGGTCATGCTGGGGCAGGACGGTAGCGGGAGGACCGGGGTGGGAGACTCCCTCGCGTGAGGCTCCTGTTCGTCGGAGACGTCGTGGGCGGGCTCGGTCGGCGGACGCTCGCCGGGCTCATGCCGAAGCTGGTCGACCGTCACCGGCCGGACTTCGTGGTGGCCAACGCCGAGAACGCGGCCGGCGGGGTGGGGATCACGCGAACGGACGGCCCTGGAGGTGTTCGAGGCGGGTGTGGACGCGATCACGCTCGGCAACCACGCCTATCGGCACACGGAGGTGTACGGCTTCCTCGACCGCGATCAGCGGATAGTGCGTCCCGCCAACTACCCGAAGGGCAGCCCGGGCCGCGGGACCACCGTCGTCGAGCGTGACGGCCAGGCGCTCGGTGTCGTGAACCTGTCCGGGACCGCCTTCCTCGACGCGGCCCGGTCGCCCTTTCCGGAGGTCGACGCCGCCCTGAGCGAGCTGCGCGGGCGCACTCCCCACGTGCTCGTGGACATGCACGCGGAGGCGACCAGCGAGAAGGTTGCGATGGGCTGGTATCTGGACGGCCGTGTCACGGCGTGCCTTGGAACGCACACGCACGTGCCCACGGCGGACGCGCGCGTGCTGCCGGGCGGGACCGCATACTGCACCGACGTGGGCATGACCGGCCCGCGCGGGGGCGTGATCGGAGTGAAGCGCGAGCAGGCGCTGGAGCGGTTCCTCCGCATGACCGCGGTTCGGTTCGAGACCTCGGACGAGGACCCCTGGCTCAACGCCGTGCTGGTCGAGGCGGGCCCGGACGGGCGCGCGTCATCGATCGAGCAGATCCTCGAGCCCGCTCCGGCCTCGTCGTAGGCGCAGCCAGAAGCGAACGCGCCGCCATCGCCACCGCCGCGATGAGGGCGGCGTCGCGAGCCGCCACGAGCCACACCGCCGCGGCGTCGCCGGCGACCACGTCGTCGTAGCGGGCCGGGAACTCGGCGAGGGTCAGCAAGATCGCCGCCCAGGCGGCCACCGCGAGCCCGTTCAGCCGCCAGGCGAATGCGAGCGCCGCCAGCGGGACGACCCAGACGAGAAACTGGGGCGAGAGGACCTTGCCGAGCGCCGCGAACGCTGCAAGGGCTGTCAGCGAGCCCAGCACCAGCGCGCGCGGCTCCGGCGGCCGGCCGCCCCGGCGCCGCGCGGCGCCGACCGCGAGTACCGCCAGCAGGGCGGCGAAGAGGGCCGCGAAGAGGGTGGCGGCGAGGTCCGCCCCCGCGTGCGTCAGGCCGTCGGAGCGGTGGCTGTGCACGTGCTCCGCGGTGCCGATACCGAGCGCGTCGAGTCCGCGCAGGATCACGGCCGGGGAGCTCTCGACCTGCACGGGGCGGTCGAGGTGGTAGCTCAACGAGTCGACGGTGCCGGACGCGGAGAGCGCGGCCGCGGCCGCGTACACGGCAAGCACAACGAGCGTCATCGCGATCGCTCCGTCGAGTGCGGCCCGGCGCTGACCTCTCGCTATCAGCCAGGCCAGTGCCACGGGCGCGACCACGAGCGGGAACAGCTTCGTCGCCACGCCGACGCCGAGCACGGCCATGCCCGTCCGTGGCCGCCCCACGCAGAGCAGGAGCAGGGCGCCGAGCGTGAGCGCCACGGGGGCCAGGTCGAAGTGCGTGCGGATCATCGCGCCGCACACGAGCGGCGCGGCGGCCGCTGCCAGCAGCGCCCTGGTCCGATCCCCGCCGGTGCGCTCCGCCAGGGCGCCGGTCAGCAGCACCACTGCGGCTGCCAGTAGGAGCGCCAGGCCGGCGAACGCGAGCCGGTAGGTCTCCTCCCCCGCGCCGGCGACGGCCGGAAGCGCTAGGAGCGGCGCCGCCAGCGGCGGGTACTCGAAAGACACGTCGCGGTAGGGCAACGCGCCGTCGAGGAAGAGGTCCGCGTAGGCCGCGTACAGCGGCAGGTCGGTCACGCGCTCGTCCCCCCAGGGGCCGGGCAGGAAGGTGGCCGCAAAGCAGGCGAGCAGAAGCGCGAGGGCGCCCACCGACGGGGCGCCTCGACGAAGGTCCGTACTCATGCGGGCACCGCCTGGCGCTCGGACGCGGGGCCGGCGCGCGAGTGCGAGCCTCGGCGCGCCGGAATCGGGCCGCGGTGCGGTGCGAGAAGCGCCACGAGCGCGAGCGGAGCGAACCACGCGACGTAGAGATAGAACCAGTGGGTCGCGCCGAACTGGAGCGCGACGAGGACCGCCGCCGCCAGCGCCGCCACCTGCACGTGGTCGCGCCGTCGCGGCACGAAGGCCACCAGCACGGCCAGCGCGACGACGGCCACCTTCACGATGGTCTGCAGCCAGCCGAGGCCCTCGACCTGTCCCCACAGGCTGAACGGCGACGGGCGAGAGGCCTGGTAGCCGACGGTGCGGTCATACAGCTCGCGCGGGCCGCCGTCGGGCAGGAACGGCAGGACCGCGGCGCACACGCCGAGCGCCAGCGCCGCGACGAAGAGGATCCGGTCCGCTCTCCGCCAACCGACCCCCCGGGCGAACAGCGGGGCAAGCAGCAATGGGGCGAACTTTGCGGCCGCACCGAGCCCGATCGCCATTCCGGCGCCCACTCCCGCGAGTCCCCGGCGGGCCGGGGGGAGCGTGAGGGCGAGCATCGCGAGGACGGTGAACATGCCGACCAGGGTGTCGTTCGAGTTCGTCTGCAGCGCGAAGATGGCATACGGGTACGAAGCCCACGCGAACCCCAGCGCTACACCCAGCTCGCGACCCTCCCGGCCAGGGCGCAGCCTGCGCCCGAGGAGCACGAGCCCCGCCAGGGTGATGAGGTCGAACGCCAGCGCCGCGCCATGGGCCGCGGGCAAGTCGTCCCAGCGTCCGCTCCACGGCATGGCCTGTTCGAACGGGAGATAGGTCAGGTAGGTGACCGGGCCGTAGGTGTCGCCGCGCTCGACGTCCTCCGAAAAGCCGGGGCCGTAGAGGTGATCGCCGTCGGCGATGCGGTCGGCCCCGACCACGCCCGCGTACCCGACGTCGATCACGTTCGACTCCGTGACGTTGAGCGCCACCCTGAACCCCACAAGCACCACGAGCGCCAGCGCGAGCCAGGCAAGCGGGACCACCGGCACGAGCGGCTCGCGCCGCTCCCGTGGGCGGAACCCCGCCCACAGCAGCCGCCCCAGGAGGTAGAGCAGCACGGGATACACGAGCGGCGCCGACACGCCGATCTCCCCGCGATTGAAGAACACGTGCGAGGCGCCGAACCCCAACAGGACGAGCAGGTCCAGATGCAAGAGGCGGAACGGCCGGCGGGGATCGACGAACGGGGCGAGGAAGAGGACGCACAGGGGTATCCAGACGTAGGGCGCGTTGAGCTTGCGTCCGAACGCGCCCTCATAGCCCCGCGCCATCGTCCACGCGACCTGGTGGCCGGTCCACGCCTCGAGGACCGCGCCGGTGCCATCGTCCACGCGCACCTGCGCGACCTCCCGTCCGCCGGCGAACCAGCTCACCTGCCAGCGCCCGGGTCCGCGCGTGTAGGCCGTGGGCTGCAGACGTCCGTGGGAGATGCGCTGCTCGCGGACCTCCGCGCGCCGCGCCGCGATGCGGATGGCCTGCCTGGCGTTCAGCTCGTAGCCCGCCGGCGGCCGCGTCTGGGAGGCCGGGTGCTCGAGCTCCGGACGGGCGGCCGAAGACGGCGGCAGGGCCAGGCCCAGCGCCACCAGGCCGGTCACCACGACCAGCGCGATCAGCGCACGTTCAGGCGACTGAAGCTCCACATCTTGTTCCCGATGAAGTTGAACGGTGTCGCGGCCGCGATCGAGATCGCCTGCGCCGCGATCTCCGGCACGTCCGTGTGCCTGACGATCAGCTCGAGGATCGCAGCCGCCACCAGGAATGCGCCCACGCTGACGGCGAAGAAGCGCGCCGCCTGGAACCCCGCGTGCCCTTCCCCTGCCCCGAACGTCCAGTGGCGGTTCCACCAGAAGTTGTTCGCCACGGCCACGACGAAGGCCGCCGTGGCCGCCGCGAGATGGTGCATGCCGATCAGCTTGACGCAGACCGTGAAGACAGCCAGGTTGACCACGTAGCCCGAGCCGCCGACGGCACAGAACTTCACCAGCTGGACCCAGTTGTGCTGGTAGCGCAGACCGTGCCGCACCCGCGTGTGCGCCCTCGGCCGCGTGTTCTCCTCCACCGCCACGCCTACGCCTGGAGACCGAAGTGCTCGAGGACCACCGGGGTGGCGTCCTCGATCGACCACTGCTCCCGCTCCGCCGGATCGGCGGGTCCGATCCCGCACATCAGCAGGACGCCGAGCGAATCGCACCGGTGCAGCGAGCCATGGCTGCCCCCGCCCACGTGATCCTGCCCGCCCCAGTCTGTGAACTCGTGTCCGGGCCGCGCAGACACGAACACGTCGCCGGCTCGCGGGCAGCTCAGGGCCGACCACAGACGCCCCAGTGGCTCCGGATAGTCCGCGCTGCGCACGTCTCCGTCATCCACCGAGAGGTCCAGGGCCGCGTGGTCGCCCTCGACGCTCCACCCGTGGCCGCCCGCGTCCCTCAGATCGCCGCCGGGCGCGAAGCGTAACTCGCCCCGCTCGCTCCAGACGACTCCCTCGTCCCCCTCGCGCCTGACGACCAAGTCGACCGCTTCAAGCTCGGCAAGCTCTGCCGCCAGCTGCGGCGCGAGCTGGGAGCGTCGCGCCTCGTCGAGCACGTACACCTGAGCTGAGCGCGCACCGGGGCAGACTGCGATCTCGGCCTCCTCGGGCTCTGCATCGGCCGGGAGCAGGATCCGCCAGGCCGCGAGCGCCTCGGCGAGGTTCGTGCTCGCCTCGATCAGGTTCTGGGAGTGGTCTGACATCACGATCACAGCATGGTCGTCGAGGAACTGCTCCGCGCCACCCGCCGCCGCCATCAGCTGGTCGAGGGCGCGATCGGCCTCCGCGATCGAGACGGGCTGGTTCTCGGGGCCCACCCGGTGAGAGTAGGTGTCGTTGTCTGGCAGGGAGAAGAGCAGGAAGTCGAACAGGTCGTGCTCGACCAGGTAGCTACCGACGCAGCCGGCGTGTCGGTCGCGCTGCCCGGGCATGCCCAGAGTCGAGTAGCAGCCGGTGTCGCGTGAGTCGAAGATGTCCGCGTAGAACAGCTCGCGCGCACCCCAGACCGCGTGCTTGAACTGGGCGGCCTCGGCGAGCCTGCGATAGCGCGAGGCCTGTGAAGGCTCGTGGCGGTGGCGGCCGCGGTAAATCAGGTAGGTCGTGCAAGCGGTCCGCAGGCCGGCGTCGTCGAGGTGCTCGTGCACCGTCTTGTGGCGGGGCGTGAGGTGCGCGAGGTTCATGTTGTAGACCGTGTCGGTCAACGACCGGAGGATTCCGAACGTGCGCGTGGCGGCGAACGAGGATCCGTACTCCACGTAGCGCTCCTCCCCGCGGTGATACCAGTTCATCGACGGGATCAGGTGCTCGCCGGGCCCCAGGCCGGTTGCGATCGCGGAGGCCGCCACCGGCGTGATGGACGGGAAGGTCGATACGCAGTCGTCCACGTAGGTGCCGTTCTCCATCAATGCCTTGAGCGCCGGCGCGGCCTCCTCCTCCACCGCGCGCTCCAGCGCCGTCGGATCGAGAGCGTCGATCACGGCCAGGACCACCTTCTTGGGGCGCCCGGAGCCACGCCGCCGGCTCATCGCAAAATGCGCAAGCCGGCGTACTTGCGCTGGCCCTGCTCTCGGCCTCGGACGAGCAGGACGACGAACGCGGCGAGCGCCAGGTACCCGACGGGCTCCACGAAGATCGCGAGCGCGGCGAGGACGAGCGCCACCAGGTCGGCGTACACGGTGAGCAAGCCGGCCGCGCTCTCGTCGAGACGCCGCGCCGCCCGCGCCAGCAGACCCCCCACGGCCACGAACGCCAGGGCGGCGCACGCCGCCCCCGCGACGAGCCCGATCCCGGCCGGCTCGTCGCCCGCCGCCAGCGAGCCCGCGAACAGGAGCGCGCCGAGCGCGACGGCGAGCACCGCTGTGCCGATGGCGATCGAACGGCGGTTCGCCCCCGAACGTTCGGCCCCGTACGAAACCACGGCCAGCGCCAGTACCGCCAGCAGGAAGGCGGGGCTCTCCAGGAACTGCCATCCCGAGCCGTCGAAGTCGATGCCGGCGTCGGCCCGGGCGAGCGCGCCCGTGAGGAGCGGGGGGAGGAACGGTCGCACGCCGGTGGCCCCGGCGAGGCCGGCTCCCTGGCCGATGTCGAGTACGAGGCTCATGGCGGCGGGGTGCGTCGGAGGACCGGTACGCTGAGCGGAGTGACGATAGACGACCGCGCCCGGCGGCCCCTCGCCCGCGAGGACGCCCGGCGGCGGCGGCGAACGACGCACCATGAGCCCCCCTTCCAAGCCCCCGTCACGCTCAACCTCGCGCGACCTCCAGCGGTACGCGGGGCTCTTCGCCTCCCGCACCAAGGTCATGACGTCGTCCGCGATGCGCGACCTGATGGCCGTCACCGCCCGACCCGAGGTGATCTCGCTGGCGGGCGGGCTCCCTGACACGTCGACCTTCCCACCGCAGACCTTCGCCGCCGCGGCGACCCGAATCGCGGAGGAGTCGTGCGCCAAGGCGCTTCAGTATGGGCCGACCGAGGGGCTCGTCGAGACCAAGCAGTGCATCGCCGAGGTCATGGCGGAGGAGGGGATGCGGGCCGACCTCGACGACATGATCGTGACGACGGGTGGTCAGCAGGTGATCGACCTCGTCACCAAGACGCTGATCGACCCCGGCGACGTGATCGTCGCCGAAGGGCCCACCTACCCCGGTGCCGTGCCGGTCTTCCACGCCTACGAGGCGGATGTGGTCCAGGTGGACATGGACGCCGATGGCATGCGGATCGACCTTCTCGAGGAGACGCTCGACCGGCTCGACGCCGAGGGACGGCGGCCCAAGTTCGTCTACACCGTTCCGAGCTTTCAGAACCCGGCTGGGGTGACCATGTCGCTGCCCCGGCGGCGGCGCCTGGTCGAGGTCGCAGCCGAGCGTGAGCTACTCGTCTTGGAGGACAACCCCTACGGCCTGCTGCGGTACGAGGGCGACGCGCCGCCGCCCCTGCTCTCGCTCGACGGCGGGGTCTACGTGATGTACCTAGGGACGTTCTCCAAGATCCTCTCGCCCGGAATCAGGCTCGGGTGGGTTGTGGCGCCACCACCCGTGCTCGAGAAGATCAACCTCGGCAAGCAGGGCGCCGACCTCTGCACCTCCACCCTCTCCCAGTTGATGGTCCAGGCGTACTTCCGGGAGAGCGACTGGCGCGCGTACGTCGGTTCGCTCGGGGAGATCTACCGCGCCCGGCGCGACGTGATGCTCGGCGCGCTCGCGGAGCACTTTCCGCCGCAGGCGGAGTGGACCCGGCCCGCCGGCGGGCTCTTCATCTGGGCGACGCTGCCTGACTTCATCGACACCACCGACCTGCTGGCGCGCGCGCTGCGCGAGAACGTGGCCTTCGTCCCTGGTTCGGCGGCCTTCCTCGACGGGCGCGGGCACAACGCCATGCGGCTCAACTTCTCCGGCTCGGATGAGGACGACATTCGCGAGGGCATCCGCCGCATCGGCGAGGTCGTGAAGGAGCAGCTCGCCCTGTACGGGACGCTCACGGGAGAGGTTCAAGGGGCAGCCGACGGCGAGGGCGCGGCAGAGGGCGCACGATCCGAGGACTCGTCGGCCGAGGACGAGGAGGTCGGCGGTCGGGTCGTCGAGCTGCCGCGGCGCGAGCCGGGCGGCCAGCGCGCGGGTGGCTCATGAGCCGGATCGCCGTCCTCAAGGGCGGCCGCTCACTCGAGCGCCAGGTGTCGTTGCGCTCGGGCGCGCGTGTGCAGGACGCGTTGGAGCGGCTCGGGCACGATGTGTTCGGCGTCGACGTCGGGCTGGACCTGATCCGCCGGCTCCGCGAAGAGGCTCCCGACGTGGTCTTCGTCGCGCTCCACGGGCGCGACGGCGAGGACGGGACCGTCCAGGAGCTGCTGGAGATCCTCGATCTCCCCTACACCGGCTCCGGTGTGCTGGCCTGTTCGCGTGCGATGGACAAGGTGCTCACGAAGCACATGCTCCTCGAGGCGGGCGTCCCAACCCCGGAGTTCTTCGCCTTCAACCAGACCGCGTTCCGCGAGCTCGGCGCCGCCGAGGCGCTGCCCGCGATCGAAGAGCGGCTTGACTTCCCGATCGTGGTGAAGCCCTCGAGCCAGGGGTCGGCGCTGGGCATCAAGTTCGCGCGCACCGCGGCTGACGTGCCCGCGGCGCTCGTGGCGGCGTTCTCGTACGACGGGCGCGTGCTGCTCGAGCGACACGTCGAAGGCCGCGACCTGGCGGTCTCGATACTCGACGGCTCCGAGGGCCCGCAGGCGCTGCCGGTGGTCGAGGCCGTGCCCCGCGATGAGGACTTCTACGACTTCGAGGCCCGCTATGAGATCGGCCGCACGTCCTTCGTCTGCCCGGCCGAGCTGCCCGCCGGGATCACCGAGCGTGCCTGTGAGCTCGCGTTGACCACATATCGCCTGCTCGGCCTCCGCGGGTTCGGGAGGGTCGACCTGATGCTCGACGGCGCGGGAGAGCTGTTCGTCCTCGAGGCCAATCCGATCCCAGGTCTCACCGAGACGAGCCTCCTTCCGCAGGCGGCCGAGGCGGCGGGCATGGAGTTCGACGAGCTCGTCGGTCGGATCGTCGAGCTCGCGACGGAGCGGGTGCCCGGCACCCGCGCCTAGCGGCGCTTAGCAGGCGGCGATCAGCTCTCGCCGCCGGCGAAGTCCTCGGGGGACACGTTGTCGAGGAAGTCCTTGAACTTCTCGACGACCTCCTCCGTGTCCTCCACCTCGTGCTCGAACTCGATCGCCGACTCCGAGATCACTTCCTCGGCCGCGAAGATGGGCGCGCCCATGCGCACCGCGAGCGCGAGCGCATCCGAGGGTCGCGAGTCGATCTCGACCTCGCGGCCGTTCATCTGGAGCGTGATCGCCGCATAGAAGGTGTTCTCCCGCAACTCGGTGACCGACACCTTCGTGCAAGACACCTCGAGCTCGGAGAGGACGTCGTTGATCAAGTCGTGCGTCATGGGACGCGGCGTGTTCGCGCCCTGGAGCTTCATCAGGATCGCGGCGGCCTCAGGGTGGCCGATCCAGATCGGCAGGAACTTGTTCCCCTCCCGAGTCTTCAGCAGCACGATCGGCTGCTTGCCGACCATGTCGAAGCTGACGCCATAAATCACCATCTCGGTCATGCGAAGGGGCCTTCCGGCTCGCTCGGAGGGGCGGTTCACAGTCTAGTCATGGTCCGGGGGGTTGCCGACGGTGGAGGCGCGACTTTCGCGGAGGACGGCGGCTTGATGACGCCAGCGGAGAGCGGCCCGGCGGCGCTCCCACCAGAACGTCGGGCGTCGTAGGGCGAGCGGCAAGGACGCAGGGAGCGAGCCTGCTCGCAGGCGAGCACCGAGGACGCCGCAATCCGACGCCCTACGGTGCCCGAATGGGCGATCCTGGACTCGAACCAGGGACCTCGTCCTTATCAGAGACGCGCTCTAACCAGCTGAGCTAATCGCCCGAGTGGCGAGCGATTCTAGCGCTCGCCGGTCAGGCGGCCCGGGCTGCGCCGGAGCCCTTCCTCGACATCAGGCGCTCCGCGAGCTCCACGGCGTCGGCGGTCGTCTCGAAGTCCATCTCGACCCGGCAGCCGTCGCCCCGGGGGCGGACCGTCACCGGGCGTCCGAGCGCCACGGACAGCGTGTCCTGGGCGGCGGCGAGGGCGTCCGCGAGATCCGGGTGCACGAACAGCTCGCCGCGCCGCCGCGTGGCGCCGCCCGCCAGCAGCGCTTTCGCCCGGCGCTCAGTTTCACGTACTGACCAGCCATGGTCCCGGGCGTCGGTGGCGAGGCGCTTGCGTGCGTCGTGGTCCTTCACCATCAGGATCGCCCGTCCGTGGCCCTCGCTCAGACTCCCGGACTCGATCAGCTCCAGCACCTCGTCAGGCAGCTCGAGCAGTCGCACGAGGTTCGACACCGCCACCCTGCTTCGGCCGACTCGTCGCCCGACCTCACCCTTCGTCAGCCCGAGGTCGTCGACGAGCATCGCGCACGCGCGTGCCTCCTCGACCGGGTTCAGGTCGGCGCGCGCCATGTTCTCGGCCAGCGCGAGTTCGAGCCGCTCCCAGTCGCCGGTCTCCCGGACCACGGCGGGGATGCGCTGGAGCCCGGCGAGCTTCGCCGCCCGCAGGCGGCGCTCGCCCGCGATCAGCTCGTACGTCCCGCCCGCGAGCGGGCGCGCCACCACCGGCTGGAGCAGGCCGCGGGAGCGGATCGACTCCGCGAGTGTCAGCAGCGACTCCTCGTCGAACTCGCGTCGCGGCTGGCGGGGGTTCGGCGCGATGAGCTCGAGCGGCAGCTCCCGCAGGCCGGTCTCCTCGCCACGCGAGCGCGGCAGGATCGCCGCGAGGCCGCGGCCCATGCCGCGCTGTGACTCTTTGGGATCGGGCTGGGAGTCAGGCACGGCTCGCGACCTCCTTCGCGAGCCTGAGGTATGCGGCCGATCCGGGGCTGCGAGGGGCGTGGCGGATGCCGGGGACTCCGAAGCTGGGCGCCTCGCCGAGCCGCACGTTGCGCGGGATCACGGTCTCGAAGACCAGGTCCGGGAAGTGCGAGCGGACCTCCCGCTCGACGTCCTGGGCCAGCCGTGTTCGGCCGTCGTGCATCGTCAGGATCATTCCCGCGACCGTCAGCGTCGGGTTGAGCTCGCGCTGGATCAGCGAGAGCGTGTCGAGCAGCCCCGCGAGACCCTCGAGCGCGAAGTACTCGGTTTGCACGGGCACGATCACGCGGTCGGCCGCGACCAACGCGTTCACGGTCAAGGGGCCGAGCGACGGCGGGCAGTCGACGATCGTGAACAGGTAGCGGTCGCGGACCGGCCCGAGCTGTTCGCGCAGGCGCGTCTCGGAGCCTGGCAGCCGCGGCAGCTCCACGGTGGCACCCGCGAGGTCGGGCGTGGCCGGCACGGCGAAGAGGTGGTCGAAACGCGTCTGCCTGGCGGCCGATGCGATCGTGGCCTCGCCGCCCAGGCATTCATAGGCGCTCGGGCTCAGGTCCTTCTGCAGGCCAACACCGACGGTCGCGTTGCATTGTGGGTCGAGGTCCACGAGCAACGTCTCGTGCCCGGCGTCCGCCACGCTGGCGGCGACGTTGACCGCCGTGGTCGTCTTGCCGACGCCGCCCTTCTGGTTCGCTATCGCGAAGATCGTTCCCATTCGGTGCTCGGTGCTCGGTGCTCGGTGCTCGGTGCTCGGTGCTCGGAAAGTAGAGTCGCGGGCGGTCGGAACTCGCCCCCTCTCACTTCGTTCGCCACCGAACGAGCGCCTCCTTCCTGCGCCCACGCGCCCTCGGCACGAGCATGGGCTGACTTCTTCGGGACCGAAGCGACTACGCGAGTGGGCGCTTGCGTGCCATGCCCGGCCGCCGTGGTATGCCCGCGGGCGTTGGGCCGACCTTCACGAAGGGGTGCAGGTGGCGCTCTCGGGCCTCGTCGAAGGGGCGCACCCGGACCACCTCCTGCGGCTCCAGGGCCAGCGCCTCGGCTGCAGCCGCGCCGGCACGCTCCTCGTCGGGTTCGCGGCGGCCCTTCCAGCACACGAGCGTTCCGCCGAGGGTCAACAGGGGCGCCGCGTACTCCGCCAGCACCGCGAGTGGCGCCACCGCGCGCGCGGTGACCGCGTCGTAGGACCCGGCCGCTTCGCCCTCCGCCGAATCCTCGGCCCGCACGGCGAGCGCCCTGGCGTTGGCCAGGCCCGCGGCGGCCGCCAGTCGTTCGATGACCGCACACTTTCGTGCCGCGGCCTCGATCAGGTCCACCTGCGCATCCGGCAGCGCGGCCGCGAGGACGAGGCCCGGGAACCCCGCCCCGGAGCCGATGTCTGCGATGCGCCTCGCCCGAGCGAGCGCCTCGACCTCCAGCCCGCTCAGGCTGTCGGCGATATGGACGTCGAGGGCGGCGGACCCGGTCCTAACGGTCGTCGGCGGGTCGGGCTCCGCTTCAAGTGCGTCGAGCAGCGCGTCGAGGGCACCGACGGACGAGCTCGGGACCCCGTAGCGCCATGCCAGCCGCTCGAGCGTTTCCCGTGAAACGCTCAGGATCCCGGACGGGCGCAGCGGCGTGACGACCAGCCGCCGGTCGGGCTCGTCTCCCTCGCTGTGGGTCTCGATGTCGGTGCGGTCGCTCAGGTAGGTGTGCACGACCTTGCGCTCTAGCGCCCTCATCGGCTCCAGCTCCACAGCGCGGCCGTACCGGAGCGCGTCCGCAACGGCGCGGTCCGCCGCGCGGTGGAGGGCCTGCGCCCGCCGGTCACGGTAGCCCGCAGCGTCCACGGTCACCTGCTTGCGCGTCTCAGCGCCGCGCAGGGCGGCCCTCATGGCGAGATGCTGGAGCGCGTCGATCGTGGCTCCGTGCTTGCCGATGAGAAGGCCGAGATCGTCCCCGTTCACGGTCGCGCGCAGCTCGGCGTCGGTCTCCTCGACGTCGACGGTGGCCCTGAGCCCGAGCGCCTGCACGACCCGCGTCACGACCGCACGCAAGCGCTCCGCCGGCTCGTCGGGCAGCTCGCCCGCAGCGACCCGACGCCACGCGTCTACATCGACCTCCCGCGCACCCGCGCCGGTCCGTCGACACCGTCGGAGAACTCTTCGAAGCGCACGCATTCGATCGTGATGCCAGGGAAGCGCGGCTCCAACTCCTTCATCGCCGCCCACTTCGCCTCCCCCAGGCTGTCGCCCGCGCCCTCGACGCCCGCTTCATCCAGACCCTGCCCCTCTGCGGTGTCATCCCCGTTGAGCATCGGCGGCCAGCGTGCAGGCTACCTGCGGCGACCGGAGCGCTTCTTCTTCTTGCGCGGTGAGCTCGGGGGCGGCTTGGTGGCGGTCTTTCCACTGCCGCCGTCCGCCAGCGCTGCGGTGCCCGCGGGCGCGGATTGCTTTGCCGGCTTGCCCCGGGCTGGCTTGTCCGCGCCACCGGAGTCGGCCTCTTCCTTGCCCATCTCTTGAAGCACCGCGGGCTTGGGGTAGAGCTTGCGGACGACGAGCTGCTGGCCGATCGTCCAGACGTTCGTCGTGATCCAGTAGACGATCAGCCCCGCCTCGAAGTTGATGATGAAGATCGTGAAGACGAACGGCAGCGCGAACATGATCCGCTGCTGCGTCTTGTCTCCGCCGATGGCCGTGATCGCGCTTGCGATCAGCTGCGTGCCGACGTAGAGGACGATCATCACCGCGAGGATCAGTGGCTCCCCGGTCAGCGGCTCGGCCAGGTCCGGTATGAAGAGGAAGCTCTCGTCGCCCTCGATCTCCGCCTTGAACGCGGTGCTCCGCAGCAGCTCGAAGAGCGCGATGAAGAACGGGATCTGGAGCAGCAGCGGGAGACAGGAGCCCAGGGGATTGACCTTGTTCTCCTGGTAGAACTTCATCATCTCCTGGTTCATCCGCTGGCGGTCGTCCTTGTAACGCGCCTGGATCTTCTTGACCTCCGGCTGCAGCACCTGGAGCTTCTGCATCGACTTCACCGACGTGAAGGTGAGCGGCAGGATCGCGAGCCGGATCGTGAACGTCAGCAGGATGATCGCCACGCCCCAGCTGCCGCAAGATGCCCTCCCAGAACGACAGGATGTCGTTGAAGGCATCGAGGATCGACTGGGGGACGATGGCGATCGGAAGCATGTTCGTCAGGCGCGCGGGTGAAAGAGCTTCTGGTCCTCGACGAAGTCGACGCCGCCGTGGCTCCAGGGGTTGCAGCGTAGGAGGCGCCAGGCGGCGAGGACCAGCCCCCGCAGTATGCCGTACTGCCGGATCGCGGTGACGGCGTAGTTCGAGCAGCTCGGGTAGTACTTGCAGCGCTGCGGCAGCGCCGGTGAGATCGCGCGTTGGTAGAGCCGAACGGGAGCGACCACCACCGCCCGGAGGGCCGTCATCGTGCCCCCCCGTCCGCGAGGCCGGCACTCACGAGCAGTTCACGCAGCGCTTCCGTGACGCCGCTCCCCGCCGCGCTCGGCCGCGAGGCGCCCGGCTTCCGGGCGGGCGACGATCACGAAGTCGTGGCCGTCGGGCAGTTCGCCGTCGGCCGCCCAGAACGCCTCCCTCAGCAGGCGCTTGACGCGATTGCGGTCGACCGCTCCGCCGACCTTGCGGCCGACGGAGATCCCGAGCCGGGCGCGCCTCGGCCGGGTCGGAGCGCGGGAACGCGTAGAGAACCAGGTAGCGGCTGGCGTGCGAGCGGCCGTCGCGGTAGACGCGGTCGAACTCGCCGCTGCGCGAGAGCCGGCGGCGCCTTCGACGCGAGCCGGAGCGGCCGTCGCCCGCGCGGTCGCTCACGGCTAGGGCGTCAGCCGGCGCCGGCCCTTGCTGCGACGGCGCTTCAGCACATGCCGGCCCGCGCGCGTGCGCATGCGGGCGCGAAAGCCGTGCGTCCGGGCTCGCTTGCGCTTCTTGGGCTGGTAGGTCCGCTTCATCGGAGGGGCGTCGAAAGCCGGGGGCGCAGTATAGGGACGCCCTCACCGAGATCTCGCGAGCGCGGAGCTCGGTAGCGCGGACCCTAGACCGTTGGTTGAGCCTCACCCGTACTGCTCACCGGACGCCGCGCCCGACTTTTTCGCGATTTGCGTGATCGGCTGCACGAGCCGGCGGAGGCCGTCGATCCGAGCGAGAAGCGTGTGTACACTCGCGCCTCCGAGGCCGCGCGGTGGCCTTTCCGCGGGTCTCTTCCCCACCAGGAATCGCCTCTCGATCCTGCCTCCGGGCGGGGTCTGTGCAGCCCTGTGCCCGAACAACTCGAGTCAACCTGGGACCACATCCGCGACGAGCTCCGTCGCGAGGTACCGGACTTCACGTTCCACATCTGGTTCGACCCGCTCGAGCTCGCCGGCCTCGAACGGAACGACCGTGTACGTGCGGGCCCCCGAGCACATCCGCACCTGGGTGCGGGACCGCTACCTGCCGGTGGTTCAACGAGCCGCAGGGCGAGCCCTCCATGGCGAGGTCGCCGTCGAGATCGTCGACGGCAGCTGGCGCCCGGAACCCGGGCCGGGGAACCCTCAGGCGGGAGTCGCGTCGGAGAGTCGGCTGAACCCGAAGTACACGTTCGAGCAGTTCGTGATCGGGCGCGGCAACCGCTTCGCCCATGCGGGCGCCCTGGCGTGCGCGGAGCTCCCCGCCCAGGCCTACAACCCGCTCTTCATCCACGGCCGGCCTGGCCTGGGGAAGACCCATCTGCTCCACGCGGTCGGGAACTACGTCACCCGCTTCGGATCCGGCCTCACCGTGCGCTACTCGACGGTCGAAGAGTTCACCACAGAGTTCGTCCGGGCTGTTCAGAAGCGGGACATGGGCGAGTTCAAGCAGCGCTTCCGCGGTGTCGACGTCCTTCTGCTCGACGACGTCCAGTTCCTGGCGGAGAAGGTGCGCACGGAGGAGGAGCTCTTTCACACCTTCAACGCCTTGCGCGACTCCGGTCGGCAGCTGGTGATGACCTCGGACCGCAGCCCACAGGAGCTGGAGGGCCTTGAGGAGCGCCTGGGAGAGCGGTTCGGGTCCGGTCTCGTCGTCGCGCTCGAGCCGCCCGACCTTCCCGTGCGGCGGGCGATCCTCGAGAAACGGGCCCGTATCGACGGCGTCGACGCCAGTTCCGAGCTTCTCGAGGAGATCGCCGCCCTCGTCAGCACCAGCGTGCGGACCTTGGAGGCCGCGTTGATACAGGTCGTCGCCTACGCCTCCCTGCGTGGTGAGGCCCCGACGCCCGAGCTCGCCCGGCGCCTCCTGTCACGGCTCGCGCCGCGAGATCGCCAGACGGTGGCAGCGATCGTCGACGCGACCGCAACCCAGTTCGGGCTGCAGTCCTCCGAGTTGATCGCCCGCGATCGACGGCCGGCCGTGGCTCGCGCGCGGAAGGTTGCGATGTACCTTGCCCGCGAGCTCACGGACGAGAGCCTCCCCGAGATCGGTCGCGACTTCGGCGGGAGAGATCACTCCACCGTGCTGTCCGCCGTTCGGAGCGTCACGTCCGACGTCCAACGCGATCCTGAGCTCGCGACAACTGTGAACAACCTACGCGAGCGCCTCGCCGAGCCCCAGTGACGGCCGTCGCGGATGCAAGAATCAACAGGGCGTCCTCAGCGCTCGCGGCCGCCGGAACCGCTTCGCAACGGCGTGTTCTCGAGCTATCCACCTCTCAACAGCCCCTACCTCTTCTCTCAAGACAGGAAGTAACTCGTTGAAGCTGACCGTTTCCCGTGAAACGTTTCTAACCCAACTCGGCCGTGGTCGCCCGGGCCGCGTCGACCCGCAGCGCGATCCAGACCCTGGCCGGCGTGTTGATCCGGCTCGAGAACGGTGTGGCCGAGCTGCAGGCGACCGACACAGACCTCGGGATCCGCGCGACCCTCGATGCGGAGATCCAAGCCGAAGGGGCGGTCGTCGTGCCGGGCCGGCTGCTGCTCGACGTCGCCCGCTCGCTGCCGAAGGAATCACTGTCGCTCGAGTACCGCTCATCCGAGCAGGACGTCGAGGTCATCTCCGGTTCGGCGCGCTTCCACCTGCGGACCCTGCCGCTCGAGGACTTCCCGAAGCTGCCACAGGCCGACCCGGCAAGCGCGCTTGCCGTGCCCGCCGCCGCGTTCACGGAGACGATCGCCCGCGTCGCCCGCTCGGCCTCCCGGGATGAGACGAGACCCCACCTCACCGGGGTCCTGGTGACGGCCGATGGCGCCGAGCTGCGCATGGTGGCCACGGACTCCTATCGGCTCTCCGTCAGGGAGGCCAAGCTCGATCCGCCGCTCGCTGGATCGCTCGAAGCGAACGTCCCGGCCCGAACCTTGCAGGAGCTCGGCCGAGTAGCAGCGGCAAACGGGACCGAGGAGATCCAGGTCACCGCGCTGGAGAACCAGGTTGTCTTCGCCGCGGGCGACACCGTTCTCTCCTCCCGCCTCGTCGAAGGTCGATTCCCGAACTATCAGCAGCTCCTCCCCGAGTCGTACGAGCACGAGCTTCGGGTCGACCGCGGCGAGTTGCTGGAGGTCGTCCGGCGCATCAGCCTGCTCGCGCAGAAGAATGCGCCCCTTCGGCTCTCCTTCTCGGAGGGTGCGGTCGAGGTCTCCGCTCAGACGCCGGACGTCGGTGAGGCGACAGAATCGATCCCCGTGCCGTTCAAGGGAGAGCCGCTCGAGATCGGCTTCAACCCGGAGTTCTTCCGTGACGGGCTGGAGAGCGCCGAGACGGATGAGCTCGTGCTCAAGCTGATCAGCCCGCTGCGCCCGGGCCTGATCCAGTCGGGTGACGACGGGGGGTTCATTTACCTCGTCATGCCGATCCGGCTGAACGTCTGACTGTCGCCCGGACCGTGCGCGTCACCGCGACGAGCCTTCGCGACTTCCGGAACTATCGCCGCGCCGAGATCGAGCTCGGGGAGCGCCTGACGGTCCTGACCGGGCCCAATGGGGCCGGCAAGACGAACCTCCTCGAGGCGCTCTACTTCGGCTGCACGGGTCGCTCGCCGCGGACCTCCAACGAGCGGGAGCTCGTGCGCCGCGGGGGGACCACGGCTCGGGTGACCGTGTCGACCGTCACCGGCGAAGGCTCCCGACACCTCCTGGAGGTGGGTTTCAAGCCGAGGGAGGAGCGGACGCTGAAGGTGGACGGGCGGCCTGTGGACAGCCTGTCGACAGAGCCGGCGCGCCCGCTCGTGAGCGTGTTCCTACCGGAGCGGCTCGACCTCGTGAAGGGCGCCCCCGCCAGCCGCCGCGCCCACCTGGACCAGCTCGTGGCTGCCGTGTGGCCGTCTCGCGTCGCCACGCGCAGGGAGTATTCGCGGGCGCTGGCGCAGCGAAACGCGCTGCTCAGCCGGATCAGGGCGGGCAGCGCCACTCCGCACTCTCTCGATTCGTGGGACGCCGAGCTCGCGCGCCACGGCGCCCAGCTCATGGGCGAACGCGCCGAAGCGCTCACCCTTCTCGCGCCACGGTTCGCGGCGCGAGCGGCCGAGCTCGGGCTGCCCGAGGAGGCCGCCCTGGCCTACCGCCCGCGGTCGGCCGCCGGTGACCCGGAGGCGCTCGGCGCCGAGCTGCGCGAGCGACGCGCGGCCGACATCGAGCGCGGCTTCACCGCGCATGGCCCCCACCGGGACGACGTAAGGCTTGTTCACGGGGGGAGGCTCTTCGCACCTATGGCTCGCAGGGCCAGCAGCGAGTCTCCCTACTGGCCCTGCTGTTCGCCGAGCGTGACCTGCTATCGGCGGAGCGGGGCCGCCCGCCGATCATGCTCCTCGACGACGTGATGTCCGAGCTCGACTCAGCCCGCCGGGAGTTGCTCTCTGATCTGCTGAGCGCCGAGGGCCAGGCCGTGTTGACCACCACGGACGTGGACCACGTGCCCGCCGCCCGCGACGCACGGGTCAGAGTGCTGGGCGTGACCGCTGGGGTGGTCGGCGAGCGCGCAGCGGGGGACGAAGGCTTGACGCGGACGACGAGGCCTCGTCCGGCGACGTACGGGCCTCGCGCGCCGAGCGGTCGACATGAGGCGACGGGCGCCGCGTCCGGTGGGCGCCGCGCTCGCGGAGCTGACGCGCTCCGCCACCCCGGCGACCCTCCTCGCGCGCGTGCAGGCATGCTGGCCGGAGGTGGTCGGCGCCTCCATCGCCGGCGAGGCCGAGCCCGCCTCCGAGCGCGCCGGAACGATCACCCTGACGTGCCGCTCGGCCGTGTGGGCGCAGGAGCTCACCCTGCTGGCACCCGACCTCGTGGACCGCCTCAATGCCGCGCTCGCGGGCTCCCCGCCGGGGCCGATCGCGGGCCTCAGATTCCGGGTCGGCAAGGGCGCTTGAGCCGGTACGGGACGACCCGGCAGCGCGCTTCCGTAACGAACGGAAACACACGCTCGCCCCTGCGGCCGCTTTTGTGCCAATTTGCAGGCTATTTGTAGCTCTCCGACCCGTCCGAGCAGGAGGGTACTCTGCTAACATTGAGACCCGAAGTCTTGAGCGCCCCGACCCGTTTGCGCGTCGCGCAGGGCCGGGGCCTCTCTATGTGTGAGGACTGACCCGAGAGGACCGATTGGCCAAGAAGCGAACGACGAAGGACGAGGCGACTTACGCTGCGCAGGACATCACCGTGCTGGAGGGGCTCGAGGCCGTTCGGAAGCGGCCCGGGATGTACATCGGCTCCACCGGAGTCCGCGGCCTGCACCACCTGATCTACGAGGTGATGGACAACTCGGTCGACGAGGCGCTCGCGGGCGAGTGCGATCGGGTCGAGATCGCGATCCACCCGGACAACTCGGTCACCGTGACCGACAACGGGCGCGGCATTCCTGTGGACATGCACGAGAAGGAGAAGCGCCCGGCCGCCGAGGTCGTGCTGACCGTACTTCACGCCGGCGGCAAGTTCGGCGACGGCGGCGGCTACAAGGTGTCGGGCGGCCTACACGGGGTGGGCGTGTCGGTGGTGAACGCACTCGCCGAGAGCCTCCACCTCACGGTCTGGCGCGATGGATACGAGTGGACCCAGTCGTACGAGCGCGGCGCGCCGCAGGGCGACCTGAAGAAAGGCGCCAAGACCGACCGCCGCGGCACCACCATCACGTTCCTTCCGGACCTGGAGATCTTCGAGACGATCGACTACGAGCGGGCGACCCTGGAGCAGCGCTTCCGCGAGATGGCGTTCCTCACGAAGGGCCTCCAGATCGACTTCGCCGACGAGCGCGGCGAGGGCTTCAAGACCAGCTTCCAGTACGAGGGTGGAATCGTGGACTTCGTCCACTACCTCCACAGCCAGGGAACCAGAGAGCCGCTCCACAAGAAGGTCGTCTCCTTCGGTGACACCGGCGAGCCGGGCGAGGTCGAGGTGGCGATGCAGTGGAACTCCTCCTACCAGGAGAACCTGCTCTCGTTCGCCAACAACATCAACACCCACGAGGGCGGCACCCACCTATCCGGTTTCCGGTCGGCCTTGACGCGCACGCTCAATGCCTACGCGCGCCAGAAGGGCGAGCTGAAGGAGAAGGATCCGAACCTGTCCGGCGAGGACGTGCGCGAGGGGCTCACCGCGATCATCTCGGTGAAGATCCACGACCCGCAGTTCGAGGGCCAGACGAAGACCAAGCTGGGCAACCCGCCCGTCGAGGGGTTCGTCCAGGCGGCGGTGAACCGCGGGTTGGCCGAGTTCCTCGAGGAGAACCCCACCGATGCGAGGGCGATCATCCGAAAGGCCGTCCAGGCGGCGCAGGCCCGCGAGGCCGCACGCAAGGCACGCGACCTGACGCGCCGCAAGTCTGCGCTCGAGAACTCGGCGCTGCCCGGCAAGCTCGCGGACTGCAGCGTGCGCGACCCGCAGCTCGCCGAGCTGTTCGTAGTGGAGGGCGACTCCGCCGGCGGTTCGGCCAAGCAGGGCCGTGACCGCAACACGCAGGCGGTGCTGCCGCTGCGCGGCAAGATCATCAACGTCGAGAAGAACCGCATCGACAAGGTCCTCTCCAACCAGGAGATCCGCGCGCTCATCACCGCGATCGGCACGGGCATCCGCGAGGAGTTCGACCTCGAGCGGGTCCGCTACCACAAGGTCATCATCATGTGCGACGCCGACGTTGACGGCGCCCACATCCGCACCCTCGTGCTCACGTTCCTCTTCAGGGAGATGCCGGAGCTGATCGAGGCCGGCTACGTCTACCTGGCTAAGGCGCCGCTCTACCGGATCAAGAACGGCAGCCACGAGCAGTACATCGAGAAGGAGTCCGAGCTGGAGGAGGTCCTCCTGCGCGACAAGCTCGAGAAGATGGACGTGCGCGGGCGCGGGGGCCAGGAGTTCAGCCTCACCCATGCCAGGTGGCAGAAGTTCGGCCGGCTCCTCAAGCAGTACGAAGGCTGGGCCTCGGCACTGCGAGCCGAGTACGGCCACGAGACGATCACCTTCCTGGAGGAGTCGCAGATCCTCGACGCCGGGCTGTCGGACGCCGACGAGGTCATCGCGCTGCTCGGCAAGCAGGTCCCCGAGGGGGAGCCGTACGAGACCGAGCTGCTGACCGAGGACCCGGTTGAGTTGGTCGTTCGGGTGATCGAGCGCAAGACCGGCGCCGCGTCGACCTATGCGCTTCGGCGGGAGATGTTCGCGCGCTCGGAGTACGCGAACTTCGTGCGCGTCCACAAGGAGCTGGAGACGATGGCCGGCACCCCGCCGTTCGAGGTCGCCCTCGGCAGGAAGGTGGAGACGGCGCTCTCCTTCGAGGACCTGCGCCGGAAGGTGCTGGACGTGGCGCGCGACGGCGTCCCGCTGCAGCGCTTCAAGGGCCTCGGTGAGATGAACCCCGACCAGCTCTTCGACACGACGATGGACGCCGAGCGCCGCACGCTGCAGCAGGTGAGCGTCGACGACGCAGCCGGCGCCGACCAGATCTTCTCCATGCTCATGGGGGACAAGGTCGAGCCGCGCAGGCTGTTCATCGAGGAAAACGCGAGAGACGTCACCAACCTCGATGTCTAAGCACCGAGCACCGAGCACCGAGCACCGAGGTCGGGCGTAGGCATGGCCGGCTTGGAGACGCTTTCCGGCGGAAACGTCGAGCCGCGCGGGCTCGAAGAGGAGATGCGATCGTCGTATCTCGACTACGCGATGAGCGTGATCGTCGGCCGGGCGCTGCCGGACGTTCGCGATGGCCTCAAGCCCGTCCACCGGCGGGTGCTGTTCTCTATGCACGAGTCGGGCCTGCAGCCCAACCGCCCCTACCGCAAGTGCGCGAACGTGGTCGGTGGTGTGATGGGCAACTTCCATCCGCATGGCGACTCCGCGATCTATGACGCCCTCGTGCGGCTCGCGCAGGACTTCGCGATGCGCGAGCCGCTGGTCGACGGGCAGGGCAACTTCGGGTCGATCGACAACGACCCGGCAGCTGCCATGAGATACACGGAGGCGCGGCTGGCCAAGCTCGCCACCGAGATGCTGCGCGACATCGACGCCGACACCGTCGACTTCGCGCCCAACTACGACGACACGCGGCTCGAGCCGGCGGTCCTGCCGGCACGTTTCCCCAACCTTCTCGTGAACGGGTCGGCGGGGATCGCCGTGGGCATGGCGACGAACATCCCGCCGCACAACCTGGCGGAGACGATCGACGCCACGGTGGCCTACATCGACAACCCGGACATCGACGTGGCGGGCCTGATGAAGCACATCAAGGGCCCGGACTTCCCGACCGGCGGCGTGATCAAGGGGTGGCAAGGGATCAAGGACGCCTACGAGACTGGCCGCGGCCGGGTCGTGGTCCAGGGCCGCGCGCACACCGAGCCGCTGCGCCAGGGCAAGGAGGCGATCGTCGTCACGGAGATGCCCTACCAGGTGCCCAAGGGCGACGGGCGCAACGACGGCTCCGGCCTGATCAAGAAGATCGCCGAGGCCGTCCAGAGCGGGCGCATCCCGCAGATCTCCGACCTCCGCGACGAGTCGGACAAGTCGGGCATCCGCTTGGTCATCGAGCTCAAGCGGGACGCCAACCCCAAGGTCGTCCTCAACAACCTGTTCAAGCACACGCCGTTGCAGGCCACCTTCGGCGTGAACACGGTGGCCCTCGTCGACGGGGTGCCGCGGACGCTGTCGCTGCGCGAGGTGATCGGCGAGTACGTGCAGCACCAGCGCGAGGTGGTCGTGCGTCGGACCAAGCACGAGCTCCGCCAGCGCGAGGCGCGGCTGCACATCCTCGAGGGGCTCCTGATCGCGATCGCCGACATCGACGCGGTGATCGAGCTGATCCGCGGCTCCCGCGACCCAGATGCGGCGCGCGACGGGCTGATCGAGAAGTTCGAGCTATCGCGGATACAGGCCCAGGCGATCCTCGATCTGCGTCTCCAGCGCCTGACCGCTCTCGAGGCGGACAAGATCGCCGCGGAGCATGCCGAGGTGCTCGAGCGGATCAAGGAGCTCCGCGAGATCCTCGGCGACGAGCAACGGGTGCGCGACCTGATCAAGGAGGAGCTGCTCGAGATCAAGCACGCCTACGGCGACGAACGGCGGACGGAGATCACCCACTCCGAGGACGACATCGACATCGAGGACCTGATCGCCGACCAGCAGATGGTCATCGCGATCACAAGGTCCGGCTACATCAAGTCGCTGCCGCTGGCCACGTACCGGACCCAGAAGCGGGGCGGTGTCGGCGTCATGGGCATGGAGATGAAGGACGACGACTACATCGAGCACCTCTTCGTCTGCTCGACGCACGACTACCTCCTGTTCTTCACGAACCGGGGGAAGGTCTACCGCCAGAAGGTCTACGAGCTGCCCGAGGCCTCTCGGACCGCCAAGGGCCGCGCGCTGGTGAACGTCCTGCCGCTGCGCGAGGGCGAGTTCGTCCGCGCGGTGCTGTCCACCCGGGACTTCAGCGAGGGCAAGTACCTCGTGTTCGCGACCAAGAAGGGGCAGGTCAAGAAGACGGAGTTCACGGCGTACAACACGCCGATCAAGGCAGACGGGATCATCGCGATCAAGATCCGCGACGACGACGAGTTGGTGGCCGTGCGCCGCACGAGTGGGGAGGACGACATCATCATGGTGTCGCGCTCGGGCCAGGCGGCGCGCTTCAACGAGGACCAGGCGCGCCCGATGGGACGTGACACGGGCGGCGTGCGCGGCATGAACGTCTCGCGAGGGGACAACTGCGTCCTGGCGATGGACATCGCACGTGACGACACCGAGCTGCTCGTCGTGACCGAGAACGGCTACGGCAAGCGCACCCCGATCGCCGATTACCCGGTCAAGGGCAGAGGCGCCATGGGCGTGAAGACGATCCAGCTCACGGAGAAGAAGGGCGGGGTCGCGGGCGCGCTCATCGTCCGGGAGCACCAGGACCTCGTGTTCATCTCGCAGAACGGCATGGTCCAGCGAACCGGCGTCGAGGGCATCTCCCGGCAGGGCCGCCCCGCCCAGGGTGTGCGCGTGATGAACCTCCGTGAGGAGGACACGGTGAGCGCCGTTGCCCTCGTGATGGAGAGCGAGGCGGACACCTCCGCGGTCGTCGAGGGCGACGCTGAGGGCGTCGAGTCGATCGAAAATGTCGCGACGGACGGGGCGCAGCCCGCCGCAGCGGACGAGCCGTCCGACGGCGGCGACACCGACGGAGGGTAGAACCGCGCGGTCTGCTTCAATAATCGGACCAGGGAAAGGAGGTGGTCCGAGCTTGAGTGACAGACATTTGGGGACCCTGGAGGTGTCCGGCCGCTAGACCGGATCTGGGCCCCGTCAAGCGGAGTCCATCCGTGGCACCGTCGGGAGTGGAGGCTGGTAGTGGTCCCTCCGGCCCGGGCGTTCTGCGCCCGAGGATCCGCCCCGATCAGGTCCAGACAAGCCGAAGGAAGGGGCGCCTACGGGCGCCCCTTCTGGTTTGGTCGCCAGTCCCCAGTCCCCAGTTTTCCAGGACCGAGGGCTCCGGCTAAGGCGACTGCGCGCCTGTGCTGTCCCCGCCGCCTGCGTCCTCGAGCGCCTGCACCCGGTCCTCGAGCTCGTTGACGCTGTCCTGCGCCGACTTAGCATCCTCGGCCGCCTGCTTGGCGTCGTCCTCCACCGCCGACAGGCGGCCCTCGAGCTTGCTCACGTCCGCTGTCTGCGGGAGGTCGTCCAGCCGGGACTCCAGCTCGTCGATCCGGGCGTCCTGCTCTCGCACCGAGCGCTGCACCTCCGAGGCCTGGTCGCCGGCGTCACGCGCTTGCTTCTCGGCGTCGGTGTCGGAGGTGTCGAGCAGCGCGATGATGCCGATCGCGGTTGCGGCGACGGCCCAGACGCCCGCCACCACCACCCACCGCCGCAGGCCACGAAGCTGCTCCTGTGTGACCGCCTGCCCTTGCTGTGGCGCCCCACTCGGAGGGCGCGAGACCTGGCTCTCGTCGGCCACCGGTCAGGCCGCCACCAGGTAGCGCTCCCAAGCCTGCGGGATGGAGGGCGCGGCGACGTGGATGAAGATCGTGGAACCAGGTGCCTTTGGGGCTCGCCTGGGGACCATGTTGGCCTGGCTCGGCAGCCGATCCCCCTTGCGCCGGTTGCACGGCGCACAGCAGGTGACGATGTTGTCCCAGCTCGACCCGCCTCCCTTCGAGCGCGGGATCACGTGGTCGACCGTGAGGCTCCCGCGCTCCTGCCCGCAGTACTGGCAGGTCCAGCGGTCCCGGGCGAACACAGCGCGGCGAGTGATCTTGCGCCGGTGTGCGTTGCGGGGGATCTTCACGTAGGCCTTGAGGCGAATGACCGTAGGGCCGGGGAGGGTGAGGCTCTCCGCGTGGAGGGCCCAATCGCCCCTTTCGAGGATCTCCGCGCGGTCCTTCAGAACGAGCACGGCGGCCCGTCGGACGGTGCAAACGTTGATCGGCTCATACGAGGCGTTGAGCACCAGGACGCGGCCGGATGAGGTCGAGCGCCGGCCGGGTCGGCCTCCCGGCAGCGCGCTTAGAGGGGCTGGGTCGAACTCACCAGCCTCCGCTGCTGCTGGAACCGCTTGCGAGGGGGCCGCCACGGTGCGGGCAGTGTAGCGAGGAGAAACGGTTGCGCTAGCCGGGCCAGATGGGGTACGAGCCGAGCTCTCGAAGCGTCTCAACCCGCTCCCTGAGCGCCGCCAGCGCCTCGGACACGTTGGGCTCGGCGGCATGTCCCTCGAGGTCGGCGAAGAACATGTAGTGGCCGAGTCGGACCCGTCGCGGGCGTGATTCGATCTTCGTCAGGTTGATCTGACGGTCCGACAGCTCGCGGAGCACGTCGACGAGCGCGCCCGGCGACGAGTCGTTGAACCCCCAGAAGACGATCGACGTCTTCTGAGGGCCGGGCGAGGACGCGGGCGGTTCGCCAGCGCGCCCGAGCCATACGAACCGGGTGAGGTTGTCGGCGTGGTCCTCGACCCGTTCTGCCAATACCGAGCAGCCGTACAGCTCGGCCGCCAACTTCGAGCCGAGTGCCGCCCACGGCTCGTTCGAGTCCCGAACGAGCCGGACCGCCTCCGCCGTGGACGTGGCGGCCACGCGCTCGGCGTGGGGGATCCGCTCGCGTAGGAACCGCGCGCACTGCGCGGTGGCCTGCGGGTGCGAGAGAACTCGGCTCACGTCGGGCAGCGCAAGCTCGCTCCGGGCGAGCAGGTGGTGGTGGATCGGGTGGACGACCTCGGCCACGATGCGAACTTCCTCGGCCTCCCCGGCGAGCGCGTCGAGCGTGGCGGCGACGCCGCCTTCGAGCGAGTTCTCGATCGGGACCACCGCGCGGTCGGTCTCGCCTTCCTGCACGGCCATGACCGTCTCGTAGACGGTCGAGCGCGGCTCCGGCGCCACGTCGTCCACCGCAGAAGCCAGGAGCGCC
Source organism: uncultured Thermoleophilaceae bacterium (assembly GCA_963802855.1). Classification (GTDB taxonomy): domain Bacteria; phylum Actinomycetota; class Thermoleophilia; order Solirubrobacterales; family Thermoleophilaceae; genus JAAYBF01. The sequence continues at coordinate 612,715 of CAWDJP010000004.1, read as the reverse complement.
TCCTCGGTGTACGTCCCGGCCGGACCGAGAAACGCGACGCTCAGCGCCACCGCGGGATCAGTCGCCGTTGGCGGCGGCCCCTCTGCCGCCGAGCGCGGACTGAACGGCCTGCTGCTCCTCGGGTGACAGCTCCAGCTGCGACTCCCCCTCCACGATCTGCTTCACGTAGACGCGGGCGTTCTCCCGGTGGAGGATCGAGGACATGACGACGCCCGACCGGTGCGCGTCGAGGAGCGCGATGGATGTGGACTGGTGCCCGGACATCTCGCCGTACGCGTCGTAGCGGACAAGGGACCGGTAGGCGACGCATCCGTCGATCCGCGCCTCGGCGGCGGCCATCCGCGAGTCGATCCGGCTCGCGGTCTCCTCCACCCAATCCCGCAACTCGACGAAGCCCTGCTCGAGCCGGGCGGAGTGCTCGACCAGGTCCCTTTGACTGGTGTCGCCCAGCACGGCGCGCTGGGCTGCCCGAACGCGTCGAAGCTTGAACGCGAGCACGATCGCGAGCACCAGCGCCACGAGGGCGATGCCTCCGGCGGCCAGCGCCGCGATCCCCTCAGTCGAGGTGAGCTGGTCCACGGCCGGTCAGCCTACCGACGCCACCCGCGCACCCTCAGCGTGTGAAGATGGCCGCGAAGGTGCCCTTGTTGTTATCGAGCTTCTTCTCGCCCGGGACCCCCTCGATCTCCACAACGATGGGCACGTTTTGGCCCGTTGGGGGTGCGTCCGCGAGCGGGATCTCGACCGTCTTGGTCTCGCCCGCGGCGATCGTGTCGAGGGTCTTGTCGAGCTTGATGGCGTCCCCGCCCTGGCCCACGGTGACGTTCACCTGGACGTCGGTCTCGGTGTTCTCGCCCTGGTTGGCCACCTGGATGTTGAACGCCAGGTCATCGGAGAGCTTGATGCTCGGCGAGCTACCCGGGGTGAGCGTCTGGCCGCCGAGGGTGACGGTCCCCAGCCCGTTGCCGTGCAGGCCCGGCGCGGCCTCACCGTCGGAGCCACCGGAGCCACCCAGCACGCCCACCCGATCGGCCACGGTCGACGGCTGGAGCCAGGCGATGTCCTCGAGGTACTGGCTGGCCGGGACCTTCTCCTCGCCGTCGATGTCCTGCTCCTCAAGCTCCCGGTTGATGTTCGGCACCACCCGGGTCTGGTAGATCACGTCGCTGGTGAGGAAGTTCTGCATGCTGGCGGCGATCTTGTCGGTGCCGGTGCGACGGTCCGCCTGGGACGCGATCGCATTGGGCAGCTCGGAGGCGATCTGGCTTACGCCGTCGCGGCGGAACTCGAGCGTCTCGATCAGGAATGCATGGGCGGCGTCGAGCTCATCCGGATGGTCGGTGCCGCGGGCGCGGTCGACCAGCTGTCCAGCTTGGTTTCGCAACGTGTTGAGCTGGTTCTCGACGTCCACGTCCTCGACATCGGGGCTCTTCAACAGCTCGAAGAGCGAGTCGCTCTCCTGATTGGACTCCTCGACCAGCGCGCTCACATCGCGCACGTAGTCCTTGAAGGCCTGCTCCTTGCGGGAATCCAGGCAGCCGCGGACGCCGAACACGAGCAGCACCAGCAGCAGCACGCCGGCCCCAACCGCGATCGCTCTCCTTACTATGAGGGTCTGGCGGTCGGTCGGTGGACCCGCCGGAGGGCTGCGGCGCCCAGATCGAGCGCGGGCTGCTGGCTGGTCCGGTTCGTCGAAGAAGGACAGAATCGCTCCTCGCTCCAGAGGTGGAGTATGACCGGCGGCTCGGTTGTCCTTTTGTCCTCGCACGTCGGGGCAGGTAGACCTCCTGCATGACAGAAACTTAGAAGCCAGATGAGAACGCCCGACACCACCAACGACCCCACGGCCAGGCTGGGCCCGGATGCCCCGTTCGCGGAGACGGACGCTCGCATCGCGCTTGGGCGTTACCGGCTCGAGCGCCGGATCGGAGCCGGCGGGTTTGGCGTGGTCTGGCGCGCGCACGACGAGAAGCTCGAGCGCCACGTCGCGGTCAAGGTGATCCCGCGCGGGCGCGGGGACGTCGAGCGCGCTCGGGTGGACCGGGAGGCGGTGGCGGCCGCACGCCTGAACCACCCCGGCATCGTCGCGCTGTACGAGTTCGGCTCCGACGAGCAGGACACCTACCTCGTCTCCGAGCTCGTGAACGGGGCCACCCTCGAGGAGCTATCCGCCGAGCGGGCCGTGTCCGATCGCGACGTGGCTCGGATCGGGCGGGCGCTCTGCGCCGCCCTCGAGCACGCCCACGCCCGCGGCGTCATCCACCGCGACGTGAAGCCCGGGAACGTGATGGTGCTGGCCGAGCCCGCAGCCGGCGCCGGCTTCGCCAAGCTCACCGACTTCGGCATCGCCCATCTGGCGAGCGGAGAGGACCTCACCGCCACCGGCGACGTCGTCGGCACGCTCGCCTACATGGCGCCCGAGCAGGCGGAGGGCCGACGTGTCACGGCGGCGTGCGACCTGTACTCGCTCGCGTTGACCCTGTACGAGGCTTGGACGGGCACCAACCCCGCTCGCCGGGAGAGCCCGGCGGCCACGGCTCGGCGCATGGGCAGCCCGCTCCCGCCGCTGCGGGGAGGACGCCCCGACCTGCCTCCACGAGCTGTGCGAGGTCGATCGACGCCGCGCTCGACCCGGATCCCTCCCTGCGACCTGCGCCGGCCGAGCTGCGTGAGGTCCTGGCCGACGTGGAGGACGACTCTCGATGACGAGGGCGGCCTCGTCGAGCCGGAGACCCTTGAGCGCTTCGGCCTCACGGCCGTCCGCGCCCGCACGAGGGTCCGGACCCTCCTGCATCGCCACGCGCCGGGCGCGGAGCCCGTGCGAGCCGGGACGCTCGCACTCCTGGCGCCGCGACTCGCGGCCGGCGCAGCGGCCGGCCTGCTTGTTCTCACCGCGCTCGAGACGCTCGGTCCCGACACCGCCCTTCTCCAGTGCGCTCGCCGGCCTGGCAGCGGGGGCCCTGGTCGCGGCGCTGCCCCGGATCGGCTGGATCATGTCGGCGCTGTTCGTCTGCGGCTGGCTCGGGACGCCCGAGGCCGATCGCCCCGGCACCGCGTTGGTGCTGGCGGCAGCGCTGGTTCCGACGCCGCTTCCTGCTGCCGCGCGCGGGCCTGCTGTGGTCGGTCCCGGCGCTGGCGCCGCTGCTGGGAGCGGTCGCGCTGGCGCCGCTGTTCGTGGGCGTCGCCGCGCTGGCCTCGACCGCCGCACGGCGCGCCGGGCTGGCCGCGGCCGGATTCCTCTGGCTCGCGATAGCCGAGGTGATGACGGGCGACGAGCTGCTCTTCGGGCGCCGCGGACGGCACGCTGGCGCGCGAGAGCTGGGAGGGCTCGGTGCTCGACGCCGGCGACCGACGCCCTGCTGCCGCTCGTGTCGTCACCGGCGCTCGCGCCGGCAGTGGTCTGGGTGGCGTTCGCCCTCGCTGCTCCCGCTCGTCGTGCGCGGACGCTGGGCGGCCGCTCGACCTGGTGGGCGCAGCGCTGTGGGCGGCAGGCCTCGTCGCGGCGCCCTCGGACTGCTCGGAGACCTGCTGGCCGCGACGACCGAGCTCGACCGGGCGCGGGGTGCGGCCGCAGGGGCGGTTCTCGGCGGCCTGGTGGCGGTCTCGGTGACCCTGCTCGCACCGCCGCAGACGGACGACCCCGGCGACCCGGCACTACCCTGACGGAGCCGAGATGAGCGTCTTGAGAAATCTCGAGGCCAAGCTGGGCGGCCTCGTCGAAGGTGCCTTCAGCCGCGCCTTCAAGTCGAGCGTCGAGCCGGTGGAGCTGGCGCGCAAGCTGGCCAAGGAGATGGAGGACTCGAAGCAGGTTTCCGTCTCCCGCGTCTACGTGCCCAACCACTACCGCGTGTTCCTCTCACCGGAGGACCGCGAGCAGTTCTCGACCTACGAGCCGGCCCTCCGCAAGGAGTTGTCGGACTACCTGCTCGAGCACGCGCGCGCCGAGCGCCTTGCGCTCACGAGCCGGCCGGCCGTGGAGTTCATGACCGACGAGCGCCTGAGCCTCGGCGAGTTCGGGATCCAGGCGCAGTTGCTCTCGCCTCCGGACGACGAGGTGGCGCATGCAGCAGCGGGCCCGGACGTGGCCCCCTCGCAGGGCGACTACGGCCACACGATGGTCTACTCGCCCGACAAGGCGGTCGCGCCGCGTCGATCCCGAGCCGCCTGCGCCCGTCCCGCGCGGTACTGGCCGGCGCCGGACGCCGCCACGTGCTCAGCGGCAGCCGCGTGCTGCTCGGGCGCAGCCGCGAGTGCGACGTGGTGATCGACGACGCCAACGTGTCCCGTCGCCACGCCGAGCTGAGCGCGGACGACGACGGTTGGAGCATCCGCGACCTCGGCTCGACCAACGGCGTGAAGGTCAACCGGCGCCGGGTGGACCGGGCCCGGCTTCGCCACGGCGATCGTGTGACGGTCGGCGTTACCGACCTCGACTTCGAGCTCGAGTAGGGAGCGTCCGTGGACGAGCCGCTCGCGGTGGCGCTGAAGTTCGGCTTCCTGGCCGTGCTCTACCTGTTCCTGCTGTGGGTCTCGCGGAGCGCGCTGCGCGACCTGGCGCGCGGGAGCGAGGCTGCGCTGGGGTCGGAGCCGGTCGAGGCGCCGGGCGAATCGCGCCGCCGCGACGAGCCCGACGGCGGTGGCCTGCTGGGCGTCGTCCATCCCAAGCTCGTGGTGACCGCGGCACTCGGGCACGAGCCCGGGACCGTGTTCGACATCTCGTCGGGCGCCACCCTGGGTCGGTCCGACCACGCGGAGATCCGAGTCGACGACCCGTTCGCGTCGTCTGCGCACGCGAGGATCTTCCAGCGAGGGGATTTCATGCACGTGGAGGACATGGGGTCGACGAACGGGACCTACCTCAACGGCCGCCAGCTGCGCACGGCCGAGCGGCTCAAGGTGGCTGACGTGATCAGGATCGGCGACAGCGAATATCGATACGAGGAGTAGCGATGGCGCTGCGGGTGGTCGAGCAGGCGGGTCTCTCGGATGTGGGCCGGCAGCGCGAGGCCAACGAGGACAGCTTCGTGGTGTCGGGCGAAACCTTCGCCGTGGCGGACGGCATGGGAGGCGCACAGGCCGGGGAGGTGGCCTCGCGTACGGCCGCACAGGTGGTCGAAGGCGGCGGCGAGGGCGAGGGGACGCCCGAGGAGAGGCTCACGCGGCTCGTGCGCGAGGCCAACAGACTGATCTTCGACAAGGCCCAGAAGGACGAGGCGCGCCGCGGGATGGGCACGACCCTCACGACCGCCATGGTCGAGGACGACGGCGTGACCGTCGCGCACGTGGGAGACAGCCGCGCCTACCGCCATCGCGACGGTGCGCTCGAGCAGCTCACGCACGATCACTCGCTCGTCGCCGAGCTGGAACGCAGCGGGCAGCTCTCCCCGGAGGCCGCGGAGCACCACCCGCAGCGTTCGATCATCACGCGAGCGCTCGGGCCGGAGGCCGACGTCGAGGTGGACGCCCACACCCACAGGGCGCGCGACGGCGACGTGTTCCTGCTCTGCTCCGACGGGCTCACGGGCATGGTCTCCGACACCGAGATGGCCGCCATCCTGCGGTCCGCGGACAGCCTCGAGGACGCGGCTGAGGCGCTCGTGCGCGCCGCCAACCAGGGCGGCGGCAGGGACAACATCACCGTCGTCCTGTTCAGGGTCGCCGACGACGAGGCCGGCCGAACCGACGACGACACGCTCGCGGGGCGAGGAGACGATCGCACCGCGGGCTTACGGCGGACGACGTGGAGGCCGCGGTGAGCGAGCAGGAGCGGGCGGGCGCCTCGGGGGCGCAGGCGCCGGCACGCTGCCCAAGGCCGCGGCGGCAAGCCGCGCGCCGGCGCCGGTCGCCGCGCGGCGGCGATCGCGGCTGCGGCGTGCGCTCGCGGCGGCGGCAGGGCTGCTGGTGGTCGCGGCCGTGGCGGCCGGCCTGGCGATCGGCGCGCGCCAGGTGTACTTCGTGGGGACCGACGACGCCGGGCTGGTGACCCTCTACCGCGGCCTGCCGTACGACCTGCCGCTGGGGATCGAGCTGTACTCGGAGCAGTACGCCAGCAGTGTTCCCGCACGCACGCATCGGCGCGGCAAGGCGTGAGCGCGTGCTTGACCACGAGTGGCGCAGCAAGTCCGACGCCGAGGACCTGGTCCGCCAGCTCGAGCGCGGCACCCTCGACCTCGGCGGGGCGCAGCGGTGAGCGCACGCACCCGCGAGCTGTTCGGGCTCATACCGGTCTCGCTGGTGGTGAGCGCCGGGTTCGCGGCCGTCCTGGTCTCGCGGACCGAGGACGTGAGCAACGCGACGGCGACCTATGGCCTGGTGTTTCTCGGCCTATGCGTGTTCGCGCATCTGTTCATCCGCGCGCGACTGCCCGACGCCGATCCCTACCTCTTCCCGCTCGCGGCCACCCTGGCGGCCTTCGGGCTCGTGGTGATCTATCGCATCGACCCCGAGCTGGCGCGTGAGCAGGCCCAGTGGTTCGTGATCGGCCTACTCGCCTTCTGCGCCACGGTCGTGTTCCTGCGCGACCACCACGTGCTCGAGCGCTACCGATACACGATCGCCGCGGCCGGCATTGCCCTGCTCGTGATGCCGCGCCTCCCCGGCATCGGCGCGCAGGTCAACGGGGCCTTCCTGGCGGTGAAGGTCGGGCCGATCCAGTTCCAGCCGGCCGAGTTCGCCAAGATCGCCATCATCGTCTTCCTCGCGAGCTATCTCCGGGACACCGGGGACGTGCTCGTGCGCGCACGGCTGCGTCCGCTCCCGTTCGGGCGCCAGGTGCTGCTGTTCGGCGGCGCAGCTCTCGGCGTCCTTCTGATCGTCGTCGTGTTCGATCTGAACGCGGCGGAGACCGTGCTGCTGGCGATCTTCACGGCGTCCTTGGCCGCGATCCTGCGCGAGCGACCCTCGCTCAAGCACTTCGGCCCGCTGCTCCTGATCTGGGGGCTGGCGATGCTGATGCTGCTGTTCATCCGCGACCTCGGCAGCTCGTTGATGTTCTTCGGAGGCTTCCTCGCGCTGCTGTACGTGGCCACGGCGCGCCTGTCGCTCGTTGGTGTGGGCGCCACGATGTTCCTGGGCGGCGCGATCGTCTTCGCCAACAACGTCACCCACGTTCGCGAGCGCGTGGACATCTGGCTCGATCCGTTCGCCCCCGGCGTCGTTGAAGACGAGGGCTATCAGATCGCCCAGTCCCTCTTCGCCCAGGCCGACGGGGGGCTATTCGGGCGCGGTTTTGGCGAGGCCCTGCTCGAGCTGCCCAACGGCACGGTGATCCTGCCTGCGGCGCACACCGACCTGATCTACTCGGTGATCGTCGACGAGGTCGGCCTATTCGGGGCCGCCGCCCTGGTGCTCGTCTACCTGCTCTTCACCGCGCGCGGCTTCAAGACCGCGATCGTCGCGGGCGACGGCTTCTCGAAGCTGTTGGCGGCGGGTCTGACGGCGGTGTTCGCGCTGCAGGTGTTCGTGATCGTCGGGGGCGTCACGCGCGTGATTCCGTTGACCGGTGTGACGCTGCCGTTCGTGTCCTACGGGGGCAGCTCGATCGTGGCGAACATGGTGCTGCTGGCGCTGCTGCTGATCGTGTCTGACAGCGCGCGGCAGGACCGTGCGCGGATCCAGGGCGGGCTGGTCTGATGGAGGCGCGCGCGTGAACCGGCAGATCGTCCAGCTGTTCGGGCTGTCCATGCTGCTGTTCGCGACCCTGATCGCGTTCACGTCTTACTGGAGCGTGCTCGACGCCGAGGAGCTCGAGGACGAGACTGCGAACAGGCGGCCGCTGATCGAGGAGCAGCAGATTCCCCGTGGCCTGATCACGGCCGCGGACGGCACGGTGCTCGCACGCAGCGTCCCTCGCGGGACGGGCGAGCGGCGCATCTTCACGCGCACCTATCCGACCGGCCCGCTGTTCTCGCACGCGGTCGGCTACTCGTTCATCGAGAAGGGCCGAGCGGGGCTGGAGCGCGAGCGCAACGGCTTCCTGACCGGGGAGGAGAACGAGTTCGCCTCCATCTTCAGCCAGCTCCAGAGTCAGAAGCGCGAGGGCCAGGACGTGACCACCACGCTCGATCCCGAAGGCCAGCGCGCGGCGCTCGGCGGGCTTGGGGGTCGTCGCGGATCGGTGGTGGCGCTGGAGCCCCAGACGGGACGGGTGCGGGTGATGGTCAGCGTGCCGGAGTATGACCCCAACCAGATCCCGGACCGCTTCGAGGAGTTCAACCGCGACGAGAACTCGCCGCTGGTCAACCGCGCGACGCAGTCGCGCTACCCGCCGGGCTCGACGTTCAAGGTCGTGACGGCGGCGGCGGCGCTCGACAGCGGCAAGTACACGCCCGACTCGATCGTCGACGGCTCGTCACCGCGCACGATCAGCGGTGTGCCGCTGGCCAACGCCGGTGGGCAGTCCTTCGGCCCGATCACCCTCACCGACGCGCTCACGAACTCCGTCAACACGGTTTGGGCCCAGGTCGGCGAGTCCATCGGTCGGGGCACCCTGGTCAACTACATGGAGCGCTTCGGCTTCGACCAGGACCCGCCGCTTGACTACCCCGATTCGCAGATGACCGCCAGTGGCATACGCGATGCGAAGGGGAACCTCGTCGGCGCTGACGGCGGCTTCGACGTCGGGCGCGTGGCGATCGGCCAGGGCGGGGCGGAGGGCGCGATCCTCGTGACCCCGCTCCAGATGGCGATGGTCGCCGCCGCCGTCGGCAACGGCGGTCGCCTGATGCAGCCGCGCCTCACCGAGCGGGTGGTGGCCAAGGACGGGCGCGTCAAGGAGCGCTTCGAGCCCGCGGAGCAGTCCACCGTGATGTCGCGCAAGGCCGCGGACCAGCTCGCGCAGATGATGAGCCGGGTGGTGGAGGAGGGCACCGGTACCGCAGCCGCCCTGTCGGGCATCCAGGTCGGCGGCAAGACCGGCACGGCGGAGGTCGACAACGCCACCGCCAACCAGGCGTGGTTCATCGGGTTCGCCCCGGTCGGCCGGCCCCGGATGGCGATCGCGGTGACGGTCGAGCGCACCCAGGGCCAGGGCGGTACGGAAGCCGCGCCGATCGCGAAGAGCGTGCTGGAGACGCTGCTGGGATGACCGAGGTCGCCGACAACACCCTGGTCGACGGTCGCTATCGGGTGCTCACCCGAATCGGCTCAGGCGGGATGGCGGACGTCTACTGCGCGGAGGACACGCATCTCGGGCGGGAAGTGGCGCTGAAGATGCTGCATCGCCGCTTCGCGCAGGACGTCGAGTTCGTGGAGCGCTTCCGGCGCGAGGCCAAGGCCGCCGCCGGGCTGCAGCACCCGAACGTGGTGAGCGTCTACGACCGCGGCGAGCACGAGGGCACCTACTACATCGCGATGGAGTACCTGCCGGGGCGGACCCTCAAGGACATCGTGCAGTCCGAGGCCCCGCTCGACCAGCGGCGGGTGATCGACCTGGGGCTCCAGATCCTGGCGGCGGCGGGCTTCGCCCACAAGCGCGGCGTCATCCATCGCGACTTCAAGCCCCACAACGTGATCGTCGACGACGACGGATCGGCCAAGGTCACGGACTTCGGCATCGCGCGGGCCGGAGCCTCCGAGATGACCGAGACGGGGTCGATCATGGGAACGGCCCAGTACCTCTCGCCCGAGCAGGCACAAGGTCACGCGGTCACCGCGACCTCCGACCTGTACTCGATCGGGGTGATGCTCTACGAGATGCTCACGGGGCGGCTGCCCTTCACCGGGGACAGCGCCGTCTCGATCGCGCTCAAGCACCTCCAAGAGCCACCCCCGCCGATGACGATCCCCGGCGACGGCCCAGGTCCAGAGCCCAATCTCGAGAACGTGGTACTCGGCGCACTGGCGAAGGACCCGGCGGCGCGGTGGCAGAGCGCTCAGGACTTCGCGGAGGCGCTCGAAGCCTGCCGCCCCTACGTCGAGGCTCATCTCAGCAACGGCGAGGTCACCCAGGACACGGCCGTGTACGGCGCCGTGCCGGTGCCGGTCACCGCGCCCGAGCCACCGCGGTCGGACCCGCCCGAGCCGGATGAGGGGCGGCGCCGGAGGTGGCCGGCAATCACGTTCGGACTCCTGCTGCTCGCGCTGGTCGGCCTGATGGCCTTCGCGTTCACCCGCGAGGAGAAGGCGGAGGTCCCGAAGGTCACCAGCCTGCAGCTGCCCGAGGCGCGCGAGCGGCTGGACCGTTCCGGCTTCGAGCGGGTGGAGGTCGAACGGGAGCGAAGCCCGGCGGAGGTCGACCGCGTCCTGCGCCAGGACCCGGATCCGGGGGAAGAGGCCTCGAAGGAGGACGCGGTCAAGCTGATCGTGTCGGCGGGGCCCGGCAAGGTGCGCGTCCCATCGGTGCGCAACACCCAGCTCGAGCTCGCCATCCGCGAGTTGGAGAAGCAGGACCTAAAGGTCACGGCGGACCCGCAGCCCTCGAGCACGGTGAGAAAGGGCTTCGCGATCGGCACGTCCCCCGAGGAGGGCACGGAGGTCGAGCGCGGGTCACGCGTGCGGCTGTTCGTGAGCTCGGGGCCGGCCAAGATCAGGGTGCCCGACGTGGTGGGCCTCACGCGCGAGGCCGCCGAGTCTCGTCTCACACGCGAAGGCTTCGATCCAGACGTGGAGACGCGCGCGTCCGACCAGCCAGAGGACGAGGTGATCGCTCAGTCGCCCGGCGCCGGCACGCAGCTCGACGACGGCGCGCGCGTCACGATCACGATCTCGGAGGGCCGGAAGCAAGTCGACGTGCCCAACGTGGTCGGCCTGACGGAGGCCGACGCACGCAGGGTCCTGCGCGGCGACGGCCTCGGGATCAGCGTGCGCGAGCGCGCCACCGATAACGAGGACGAGGACGGCCAGGTGCTCGACCAGCGTCCGGGCGCCGGGACCGAGGTCGACGACGGCCGGTCGGTGATCGTGTTCGTCGGGCGCTTCGAGGAGCCCGCCGCACCCGACTCGGGTGTCACGCCGCCGGCGGCCTCCCCGTGAGGGTCGCCGTCCTCGCCGGCGGCCGCTCGAGCGAGCACGACGTGTCGCTGGCGTCCGCGACCGCGGTTCGCGCCGGCCTCGAGCAGGCGGGTCACGAGCCGGTGGTGGTGGAGATCTCGCGAGCCGGCCGATGGTCGAGCTCGGACGCGCCGGTGGCACTCGAGCCGGGTGGGGGGCTGCTCGGCTGCGACGTCGCCTTCCCGGTCCTTCACGGCCCCTACGGTGAGGACGGCACCGTCCAGGGCGTGCTGGAGGCGCTCGCGGTCCCTTACGTCGGTGCCGGCGTCCAGGCCTCGGCCGTCTGCATGGACAAGGTGCTGTTCAAGGACCTGATGGCGAGCGCCGGGGTGCCGCAGGTCGGCTACGTGGGCCTGCGTGAGGACGACGATCCCGCCCTGGCCGAGCGGCTGGGGCTGCCGGTGTTCGTGAAGCCTGCGCGGCTGGGATCCTCGGTCGGGATCTCGAAGGTTGCTGAGCCGGGCGCGCTGGAGGGAGCGCTTGCTGCCGCATTCGAGCACGACCCACTGGTCATCGTGGAGGCGATGTCGCGTGGGATGGAGGTCGAGTGCTCGGTGCTCGGAAATGAGGACCCCGAGACGTCGTTGCCCGGCGAGATCGTGATCGCTGCCGAGTGGTACGACTTCGAGGCCAAGTACGAGCCCGGCGGCATGGACCTGGTCGTTCCCGCGCGGCTGCCCGAGGCAGTGCGGGAGGCGGTGCGATCGCGCGCCGTGGAGGTGTTCCGGCGCGTGGGCTGCGCAGGGATGGCGCGCTGTGACTTCTTCGTTGAGGACGCGGAGGGCGACGCAACGGTGCTCGTCAACGAGCTGAACACGATCCCCGGGTTCACCGAGACCAGCGTCTACACCAAGCTCTTCGAGGCGACCGGCGTCGCCTATCCGGAGTTGCTCGACAGGCTGCTGGCGCTGGCCCTCGAGCGCCACGAGCGCGAGCGCCGGTACCTGTGCTGATCAGCGCAGCAGGGTCAGCTCTGAGATCGCGGCCTTGTTGCCCTCGGGCAGCTCGGTGATCCAGAGGAGATAGCGCCGGTAGTCGCGCCCGCGGGTGTTCAGGCGGACGGTCTCCTTCTCGGCGGCGGTGAAGTCGGCGCTGACCTTCGTCCAGCCCGAGATCTCCTTCGGCACGTCGTTCGCGGCGTAGATCGCGGCCTTGAACCCGGGCGTGGGGGTGGTCAGGCTCATCCCCCTGGCCGCGATCGGCGAGCCGGCGTCCACGTACAGGCCGACGCCGCTCTTGTTGACGCCGGCCAGGCCGTCGGTGTAGCGCTCGGTGTCCCACTGCGTAGACGGGTTGTTGTCGATGGCGTTCTGGGTCGCGTCGTCGGACTCGTTGCCGTCGCCCGGGGGAGGGTCGTAGTCCTCGACGGCGCCGGACGCCAGGTCGACCGGCGTCAGCCCGGCCGCCCGCGGCGCACCCGAGCCCCCCGCGCCCTTCTCCGTGCGGGTCGCGAAGTACCCGATCGCGCCACCGGCGAGCAGCAGCACCGCCACGATCGTCAGGATCCATCGCCGGGGGTCGCGCAGCCGCACAGGCACGAGGTCGGCGGTATCGCCGGATAGCGCGCGCAGCACGGTGGTCGCCTCACCGCTGGTCTCTCCTGAGCGCGCAACCTCGATCGCCAGCACGTCCTCGAGGTCGCCGACCATCTCGGCCGAGGTGGCATAGCGGTTCTTGGTCTCCTTGGCCGTCGCGCGCTCGACCACCGCGGCGAGAGCCGCGGACACCTCCGGCCGCAGCCGCTGGACGTCGGGCAGGCGTTCCTTCACGTGCTTCATCGCGACGCCCACCTGCGTCTCCGCCTTGAACGGGACCTCACCCGTGAGCATCTCGAACAGCACGACCCCCAGCGAGTAGACGTCGGACTGCTCCGAGACGTCCTGGCCGAGCGCCTGCTCCGGTGAGACGTAGTCGGTGGTGCCCAGCACACGGCCGGTGGCGGTCAGCCCGTGCGCCTCCAGCGAGCGGGCGATGCCGAAGTCGGTGACCTTCCCGCGACCCTCCGAGTCGATCAGGACGTTCTGGGGCTTCACGTCTCTGTGCACCAGCCGCTGCGCATGCGCGGCGGACAGCGCGCGGCCGATCTCGATCGCGTACGCCACTGCCTCGGCGACCGGGAGGCGGCCCATGCGGCGGATGCGGTCCTTCAGCGTCTCACCCTCGACCCGCTCGAGCACTATGTAGGGCGTGCCGTCGTCCTCGCCGAAGTCGATTACGGTGACCACGTGCGGGTGGGACAGGCGGGCGACCGCCCGCGCCTCGCGCCTGAACCGCTCGAGCTGGTCCGGATCCCCCGAGAGGTCGCGATGCATCAGCTTGATCGCGACCCACCGTTCCAGCGTCGGATCGAACGCGCTGTACACGGTCGACATCCCCCCGGAGCCGATCTTCTCCTCCAGGCGGTAGCGGTCGTTCAGGTGGGTGCCGATCACGTGTTGTCTCTATTTTGCGCTGTCAGGTGCCCGTCCGCGTCCGCTATGTGACCGACCCGGCGTGCCCCGACTCGTGGGGAGCGGAGCCGCAGGTGCGGAGGCTCATGATGGAGTTCGCCGCGGAGGTGTCCTGGACCTTGGTCATGGCGGGTCTCGAGCGCGAGGTCGAGCCGCCCCACGACGGCCGCACGGCCCGCTGGCTCGAGGTTTCGAATCGAACCGGGATGCCGGTCGACACGCGGCTGTGGAGCGAGGGACCGATCCGGTCCACATACCCGGCCTGCATGGCCGTCAAAGCCGCGTCCGAGCAGGCGGCCGACGGCGGTCTCGCCTATCTGCGCGGCCTGCGGGAGGGGCTCATGTGCTTCGGTCGCAAGCTGGATTCCACCGAGGCGCTGGTCGAGGAGGCGCGCCGCGCCGGCCTGGACGGTGAGCGCTTCCGCATCGACCTCGGCTCTCACGCGATCGTCGAGGCGTTCGGCGCTGACCTCGAGGAGGCGCGCGACGCGGTGCTGCCGACGGCCGTGCTCGTCGGGGAGGACGGGTCATCGCACACGGTCACCGGCCCGGCGCCCTACGAGGAGTGGCGTGCTGCTGCACTCGCCGCGGGAGCGAAGCCGGCGGGCGAGGCGCCTCCGGACGTGGGCAGCGCCCTCGCGCGGTTCGGGCGGATGGCGGACGTGGAGGTGCAGGCCGTCTGCGACCTGCCCGAGGCGCGCGCCCAGGCGGAGCTGTGGCGCCTGGCGCTCGACGTGAGGGCGCGGCCGAAGCGCGTGATGACGGGGCGGCTGTGGGAGGCGGCGGCTTGAGGCTGCCTTGCCGTGTGAATCCCTGAGCAATCCCGCCTAGTGGTCGTATAGCGACCCCTAGACGGGATGTCGTGAGAGCCAGACCCCCTACCCAGCCTCAGCGCCGCGTCGTCCCCCAGCCGCCTACCGAGGGGACCCCGCTGCGGCAAACCCCTCGCCCGCACGCCCCACCAGCCCCGCAGGCGTCAGCTCCACGACCCCGACCCGGTCCGTCACCTCGCCGATGACAGCGGCACCGGCGTGGTGGCCGGACAACAGCGCGACCGCCTCCTCGGCCTGTCGCGCGGGCACCACGCAGCAGAAGCCGCAGCCCATGTTGAATACCTCGTGCATCTCCTCTGCGCCGACGTCGCCGCGGCGGGCGATCAGGTCGAACACCGGCGGCACGGGGAGGGGCGTGTCGATCCGGTAGCCGACTTCGGCGTGGAGGCGCAGCAGATTCAGCATGCCGTCGCCGGTGATGTGCGCCAGCCCGTGCACGTCGATGCCCGAGCCCAGCAGCTCGCGCACGGCGCGCACGTAGATCACGGTGGGCTCGAGCAGCGTCTCGCCGACGTTGCGCTCGCCCAGCTCGCCCGGCGCCTCGTCGAGATCCTGAAGCGCCCGTCGTGCGAGCGTGTAGCCGTTCGAGTGCACGCCGCTCGAGGGCAGGCCAATCAGCGCGTCACCGGGGGTCGCCTGCGCGCCCGTCACCACGGCGTCGAGCGCCACCAAGCCGACGCACATCCCCACGAGGTCGATCCCCGACGGGGACGGATGGCCGCGGATCAGCTCGGGCACAACGGCCAGCTCGCCGCCCGGGATCTCTACCCCCGCCGCCTCGGCTCCGGCCTTCAGCCCGCTGCCGATCGCGGCGAGGACGTCGTCATTGGCTTCCTCGACGGCGATGTAGTCGAGCACGGCGATCGGGTCCGCGCCGACGCAGATCACGTCGTTCACGTTCATCGCGATGCAATCGATGCCGACGGTGTCGAAGCGGCCGAGCTGCTCGGCCACGATCAGCTTGGTCCCGACGCCGTCGGTCGACAGGGCGAGTCCCTCGTTCCCCGCGAGTCGCAGCACGCTGGCATAGTGCCCCGCGCCCAGCACCGAACGCTGCTCGCGTCCCGTGTCGACCGTGCGCAGCACGTCAACGAGAGCGGCCACCCCGCTTCCCGCGAGTCCAGTGTCCACGCCGGCGCGCGCGTATGCGGATCCGCCCACCCGGCCATTCAAGCGCAAGCGGTGGTCGCCGCCCGGACTGTCAGCGGCGGCGCAAGGCCAACGCGACCGCGTCGTCGGTCAGCTCGTCCGCCCACGAGCGCACGGCTTCGTGGACCAGCTCCACGACCTCCTCGAGCGGCCGCTCGTCTGCGCCGGCGTCGGCGACCGCACGGCCGAGACGCTCCAACCCGAACATCTCCCCCTCGCGGCGCGCCTCGACGAGCCCGTCGGTGAAGCCCATGATCAGGTCACCGCGGTGCAGCTCGAGCTCCATGTCCTCGTACAGCGGCCGGTCCTCGATCCCGAGCGGAAGGCCCCGGCCGGGGGGCTCGCCGATGCGGCCACCCGAGCGCACGAGGATTGGAGCCAGGTGCCCGGCGTTGGCGTAGCGGAGACCGCCGCCGGCGAGGAAGCCGAGGAAGGCGGTCACGAAGGTGTCGCTGGGCAGGCGGCTGCGCAGCATCACGTTGGCTTGTGCCAGCACCTTGGCGGGGCTCTCACAGTCCCAGCTGCGGGCCTCGATGAAGAAGCGCGTCATGGCACTCAGGGCAGCTGTCTCGACCCCCTTGCCGGCCACGTCGCCCACCAGCACCGCCACCTCCCCGCGGGGGAGAGCCCACGCGCCGTAGAGGTCGCCGCCGGCCGGCTGGCGCGCGGCCGGCTCGTACACGAGCCCCATCTCGTACCCGTCGAGCTCGGGCAGCGAGTCGGGGACGAAGCCGCGCGTGAGGGAACGCGCGATCCGGCGCTCGCGCTCGAAGTCGATCGCGTTGGCGATCGCGGCGGCAGAACCGCGCGCCAACTGTGCGAGCACGTCGACGTCGTGCTGCTCGAACGGCGCGCCGCCATGGCGTACCGCCGAGAGCACTCCGAATAGCCGCGGGCCGAGCGCGATCGGCACGTGCAGCGAGGGATTCGAGCCGTCGCCGCGTTGGGCGGTGCGCGTCCCGGCGGCGGCTGACATGAGGTGGGGATCCGGGGCGGCCGCGGCCAGGTCCTCGCCAGCGCTGGCCACTGACACGAGCCGCCCGGAGCCCGGCTGGACCGTGCTCAGGAAGGCGTGGTCGGCACCGGCGATACCCAGCGCATGTCGCACCACCTGCTGCTGGACGTCACCCGTCTCCAGCGACGCGGCCGTGTCCTCGGCGGCGCGCTTGAGCAGCGCCTCGTCCCGTGTGCGCGCGGCCTCCGCCGCCAACAGCTCGGACCGCTCGAGCGCGAGGGCTGCGAGATCGGCCATCACCTCCATCGTGTCGAGGTCCGCGCGGGTGAACGGGCGGCCTGGGTCCAGCGAGGCCACGCCCAGGACCCCCAACGCACGGCCGAGGGGCGTGCGTACCGGGCACGCGATGACCGAAGCTGACCCATAGGCCTCCCACACCTGGGCGGTGCGCTCGAGCCCGCCGCCGTCGCGCTCGAGGCGCGCGCGCAGCCGCGGTGCTGCCTCCCAGTCGCCGACGCGCGGCAAGAAGAGCGCTCGCCCGCGTTCCAGGGTCGCTTCGACGAGGCCCGGCAGCGAGTCGTCGTAGGAATGTGTGAGGCCGGGAACGACCGCCTGCTCGACGACCGGCGACGCGAACCAGGTCGCGGCGGGAGTCACCTGGCTCCGTGCGGTGTCCACCACCACGAGAACCGCGACGTCCACACGCGCATGGGCCTTCAGGTGCTCCAAGAGCACGTCGAGCGGGTCGCCAGGCTGGCGACCCGACGGGGCGGTCGGGACGGTCATGGAACGCGATTCGGCCACCCCGGCGATCGTGTCCGTGATCTCCATTGGGGTTCCGCCCACAGTAGGCGCGATTTACGCAAACCGCCAATGGCGGGTTCGCTCTACGCGGTCTCGGTCGCCGGATCGCCCGGCGGTCCGCCACGGCGGCGGCGCACGATCAGATAGACGACGCCGATCACGATCGCGGCCGCGACGACGTAGTCCACGTAGTGCAGCGAGTCCTTCCAGTCCTCCCAGTTGTCGCCGGCCTGCTTGCCGATGAACGTGAGCATGAGAACCCACGGGACGCAACCGGCGAGGGTGAGCAGGCTGAAGCGCCAGAACGGCATCCGCGCGACGCCTGCGGGAAGCGAGATGAAGGTGCGGATGATCGGGAGCATCCGCGTGAAGAACACGGTTGCGTCGCCGTGGCGCTCGAACCAGCGATCGGCCCAGGCCAGATGGCTTGGCTTGATGTGGAGCTTCTTACCATGCTTCTCGAGCACGTCCACGCGGCCGTAGTAGCCGATCGCGTACGCGATCCAAGATCCCACGAGGTTGGCGATCGAGCCCACGGCCACCGCCGCGAACAGCGAGTACTCGCCGTCCGACACGTTGAAGCCGGCGAACAGCATGGTGGCCTCGCTCGGCACCGGGATACAGGCCGACTCGAGCACCATGAGCACGAAGATGCCGAGCAGCCCCAGCTCCGCGACGACGTCCGTTGCCACCTCCACGATCGGGTCGGTGATGGAGGCGATGAGCATTGAGAGCGAAGTAGGGTAGCGATCTCTTCGTGCCCGTTCCCCTGTTCGCCACAAGCCTCGACGCCTACAAGCCGCGCCTGAACCAGAAGCTCGCCGAGGTGGTGGAAGGCGGGCGCTTCATCCTCGGCCCCGAGGTCGAGACCTTCGAGAACGAGTTCGCCGACTACCTTGGTGTCCGGCACTGCATCGGCGTCGCAAACGGCACCGACGCGATCACGATCGCTCTGCGCGCGCTCGGCGTGGGCGCGGGGGACGAGGTCGTGTGCCCCTCCTACACCTTCTACGCCAGCGTGGAGGCGATCGTGAACGCGGGGGCGAGCCCCGTCTTCTGCGACGTCGACCCGGAAACCGCCTGCGTGACCCCGGCGACCGTTAGGGCGGCCGTCACGAAGCGGACGAAGGCGATCATGGCGGTCCATCTGTTCGGGAACGTGGCGCCCGTGCCGGAGCTCCGCGATCTGGGCCTGCCCGTGCTCGAGGACGCGGCGCAGGCGGCGGGCGCGACCCTGGGCGGCAGGCACGCCGGAGCCCTCGGCGACGCGGCGACGTTCTCGTTCTTCCCGTCGAAGAACCTGCCCTGCCTGGGGGACGGGGGCGCTGTGGTGACCGATGACGACGACGTGGCCCTGCTCGCCCGGCGGCTGCGCTTTCACGGCTCGGACGACAAGACCACGTTCGTGGAGGTCGGCTACAACAGCCGCCTCGACGAGCTGCAGGCTGCGGCGCTGCGCATCCTCCTGCCGGAGCTCGATCGGTGGGCCGCAGCCCGCCGTGGGGCGGCCGCGGCCTACGAGCGCGAGGGCATCGGCGAGTACGTGTCGCCGCCGCGCGCGGTGGACGGCGCCGAGCATGCCTACCACCTCTACGTGGTGCGTAGCGAGCGGGCGGACGAGCTGGCCGCCGCGCTGGGAGAGCGAGGAATCGGCGCCCGCGGCTACTACCGCGTCCCCGTGCACCGGCAGCCCGCCATGGCGCACTACTCGGCCGGGGTGCCCGAGCTCCCCGGAACCGATGCCGCAGCGCGCACGGGCCTAGCCCTTCCAATGGGGACCGAGCTGTCCGACGAAGCCGTCCGCGAGGTGGTCGAGGCGTGCGCGTCTGGGTCGACCTGACCAACTCCCCCCACGTGCTCGTGATGCGGCCTCTGATCGCGGCGATGCGCGAGGACGGCCACGAGGTGGAGGTCACGGCGCGCGACTTCGCCCAGACACTGGAGCTGTGCGATCGCATGGGCATCGCGCACACGCCGGTCGGCCACCATCGCGGCGGCCGGCTGGCGAGCAAGGGCGTCGGGCTGGTGAGCCGCAGCGCCGCGCTGGCGCGCTGGGCGCGGAGGCGCCGCTTCGACGTGGCGATTGGTCACGGCTCCAACGACGTGACGGTCGCCGCCGCCATGCTGCGGGTCCCAAGCGCCACCGCCTTCGACTACGAGTGGGCCACCATCCAGCACAACGTGAACTGTCGCCTCGCTCGCGCGGTCGTCGTCCCCGAGGCGATCCCCCCCGAGCGACTCGAGCGTTACGGGGCGCGGGGAAAGCTGCGCCCCTACGCCGGCCTCAAGGAGGAGTACTACCTGGCGGACTTCACGCCCGACGACGCGGTGCTGCGCGAGCTGGGGCTCGACCCGGAGCTTCCGATCGCGGTCGTGCGCACGCCACCCGACGTATCGCTCTATCACCGGTTCGAGAACCCGCTGTTCGGCAAGGTGCTCGAGCGCCTGCGGGGCTCACAGGCCGTGGTGCTGCCACGCACGGACGCACAGCGACGTGAGCTGGCCGCGCTCGGGGGCCTCATCGTGCCTGAGCACGTGATCGACGCGCAGAGCCTGATCGCGTTCGCTGACCTCGTGATCTCGGCCGGCGGTACCATGAACCGCGAGGCGGTTGCCCTGGGCACGCCCGTCTTCACTACCTTTGAAGGTCGCCTGGGCGCAGTGGACGAGCAGCTCCTGCGGGAGGGCCGGCTTCGGAAGCTCGAGGATGCCGGTCAGGTGCGGCTCGAGAAGCGCCCGCTGCACGAGTCCGACCGGATCCGGCGCGATCCTCGTGAATTGACGAAACTCCTGCTCTCGGCCACAGAACGGTGACACACAGGATCACATCGTCGGTAAACGCCCGCCGCGTGGGACAGGTGGTGGTCGATGCATGTCTGATCGCGCTCGCGTACTACCTCGCGTTCGTGCTCCGCTTCGACGCCGGGATCCCGGGTCGCTACGAGGACCTGCTGGTTGGGACCATCGCCCTGGTCGTGCCGGTCAAGCTGGCGCTGTTCGCCGCCTTCGGCTTGTACTCGAAGCTGTGGCGGTTCGTCGACCAGGCGGACTTCGAGTCGATCGTCAAGGCGGTCGTGGTCTCGAGCTTCGTGCTCATCGGGCTGCTGTTCCTTCTGACCCCCACGGACGCCGATCCGCCGCGTGGCGTGATCGCGCTCGACTTCCTGCTCACCTTGGCGTTCATCGCCGGCGCCCGCTTCCTGGTGCGCGCCGCCGTCGAGCGCCCGTTGCGCCAGCCGCTGGTGCAGCGCGCCGAGAACGAGGTCCTGATCGTGGGTGCCGGCAACGGTGGCCAGCAGGTGGCCACCGAGCTGCGGCGCAACCCCGAGCTATCGAGCGCCGTGATCGGCTTCATCGACGACGACCCGCGGAAGCAGGGCATGCTCGTTTCCGGCCATCGGGTGCACGGGACGACCAACGACCTCCCGCGCGTGCTGGACGACACCAAGCCGGACGAAGTTGTCATCGCGATCCCGTCGGCACCAGGCGAGCTGCGGCTCAAGGTGGTCACCGCCTGTCGGGAGCGGGACATCCCGGTACGCACGCTGCCCACGGTCTTCGAGCTGCTCTCCCGCGGCGCGAACCTGCTCCGGCAGGTGCGCGAGGTGCAGGTGGAGGACATCCTGGGGCGCGACCCAGTGAGGATGGAGATCGATCGCGTGGGTGCCTACCTGCGCGGGCGGGTCGTGCTCGTGACGGGCGCGGGCGGCTCGATCGGCTCCGAGCTGTGCCGGCAGATTGCGAGCGTTCGCCCCAAGCGGCTCGTGCTCGTCGATCACGCCGAGAACAACCTGTTCGAGATCCGCCGCCAGCTCGAGGAGGAGCGCCACTTCGGGGCCCTCACCAGCGTGCTCGGCGACTGCAAGGATGCGACGCGCATGCGCGAGCTGTTCGAGGAGGAGCGCCCCTCGATCGTCTTCCACGCGGCCGCCTACAAGCACGTCGGGTTGATGGAAGAGAACCCGGTCGAGGCGGTGCGCAACAACGCCGTGGCGACGCGCATCGTCGCGGCCGCGGCCGGCGAGGCGGGCGTGGAGCGATTCGTGCTCGTGTCCACCGACAAGGCCGTGACGCCGGCGACCGTCATGGGCGCCTCGAAGGCGCTTGCGGAGTGGGCCGTTGAGGCCGCCCAAAACCGCTACCACGGCACTCGCTATGCGGCCGTGCGATTCGGCAACGTGCTCGGCTCTTCCGGCTCGGTCGTGCCGATCTTCCGCCGCCAGATCGTCGCCGGGGGGCCTGTGACGGTCACCGACGCGAAGATGTCGCGCTACTTCATGACGATCCCGGAGGCGGTTCAGCTCATCATCCGGTCGGCCGACCTGCTGCCCGTGGCGAGCTCCGATCCGCCGCCAGAGGACTCGCGCACCGCGCCGCAGGCGCGAACCTACGTTCTGGAGATGGGCGATCCCGTGAAGATCGTCGACCTGGCGCGGAACATGATCCGCCTGTCGGGCAAGGAGCCCGACGTGGACATCTCGATCGAGATCGTGGGGCGCCGCCCGGGGGAGAAGATCCACGAGGAGCTGTTCGAGCCTGCGGAGCGCCCGCAGCCGACGCCGGCGGAGAAGATCGTTGCCGCGGTCAGGCCGAGGCTCGATCCCGAGTGGGTGGAGGGCGCGTTCGCGCGGATAGAGGAGCTGGTGTACAACGGCGACGCGTCGGCTCTGGCTGGCGCAGTGGCCGAGCTGTCCGCGGAGCGCGCGCTGGCTAGCACGGCGCCCGTCGCCGGACCGAGCACGATTCCCCGCAGCTGACCCGTCCGGTCAGAGCCGCTCCCCGCACTACAGTTCACACCTTCGGATCTATGGACATCATCGAGCAGATCGGGTCGTATGCGGGCCTGGCGGCCATCGTCGGCCTCGCCGTGATGTCGGCGCTCTACTTCTCGCAGGCGCGAGACGTGAAGCGCCTGCGCGAATGGGCAGGCCGGGCGCCGGAGCGATCGGAGGGCGGTGCCGCCGTTACCCAACCTCCGCGCGTGGTGGCCAAGCCGGTGCCCAAGCCCCCGGGCGTGCAGTCGCAACCCGCGCCGGTCCCGAGCGCCGCGGCAGAACCGGCCCCAGGGACAGGTGCCCCCGCGGCGCAGCCGGCGGCCCCCGCGCAGACGGTGGCCGCACAGGCCGCAGCCACCGGCGCGGCGCCGGCCGTGGCCCACGGCCCGGCAGCGGCCACCCCGGCAGCTGCTCGCGCGGCCGGAGGCACCGGGGTCGAGGAGCCGGCCGCGCCGGCAACGGAGAGCCCAAACGGAACCGAGGAGCGCGCGGTCGTGTCCGAGGACACCGTCGTCCACCCGGCGCCCGCGCCGCCCGGCGGACCGGACGAGGATGTCGGCGAAGCTGGGCCTGGCGACCGCACGGACGAGGAGTCCGGCGACCGCGCTGAGGAAGAGGCTGCCGAGCGCTCTGAGGAAGGGGCAGCGGGCGACGGGGCGGGGGCGGCCCCGGAGGAGCCAGAGGGGGCCGCGGCGCTTCAGGAGTCCGGCGACGAGGAGCTGGACGAGGTTGGCGAGGAAGAGGACGAGGACCGCGCGCCCGACGAAGAAGAGCTGGACGACGGCTCGGAGGCGGCCGCCGAGCCTGGCGGCCTGCCCGCCCCGGAGGCCTACCACGAGGAGATCGAGGACACCGGGGAGCGCCCTGCCGCAGCGCCTCCCGTGCCTCCGCAGCGGCCGACGATCCCGATCGGAGCCGCGGCCCGCCCGGAGGCCGACGAGCCGCGGAGTCCGATCCTCCCGCCCTATTCGCAGAGCCGCCCCGGGGGCGGCCCGATGGAGCCACCGCGCGAGGGGCTGTTCTCGAGTCGCCGTCGCGCCCTGCTCGTGCTCGGGGGAACCGTGCTCGGCATCGCGGTGCTGGCGTTCGGCGTGCAGCAGCTCACCGGCGAGGACGACGGGGGGACCCAGACCGGGAGCTCCAACGGAGGGGCCGAGCAGCCGGCCGATGAGCAACCGGCCCGCAAGCGCCCGGCTGCCGTCGATCCAAGCAAGGTGACGGTGGCGGTGCTCAACGGGACGACGGTGCCCGGGCTGGCCCGCCAGATAGGCGACACGATCGAGCAGCAGGGGTTCCAGCTCGGAACGGTCACCAACTTCATCGACCAGCAACGCGCCGAGTCGGTCGTGCTCTACGCGCCCGGCGCCGAGCGTGAGGCAGCGGACGTCGGTCGACGACTGAAGATCGCCCAGCGCGAGTCGATCGACGCCGAGAGCCAGGGCCAGGCCGGCGACGCCACCGTGGTCGTGGTCGCCGGGGCGGATAAGACTCAGTAGCCGGTCCCCGGTCCCCAGACCCCAGGTCCGCATCGAGTGAAGGATTGAGGTTGCCATAGCGACCCCAAGTGCTCACTCGACCGATTCACGCACCCATGGCCAGCCCCAGTAAGCGCCGGGGAACAGGGAATCGCTAGGAGCTACTCGTGCTCAGCGCCCTGGCGTTCTCGGCCAGGTGGTCCACGCCCAGGCGCTCGCATTCGGCCGCAGCCCCTTCGAGTAGCGCGTTCGCGCGGTCGGGGTCGTGATCTCGCAGCCGGAAGCCGGCCATGAGGCGGCAGCGTGCCGCCTCGAGCGGGCGCTCCAGCTCGGTCCAGACGTCCTCCGCCTCGGACAGGAGCGTCACGCCGGCAGCCGGATCCGGGTCCGTGGCGCCCCGGGCCTCGAGCGCCGCGGCGCGTCCGATCGGGTAGTGCAGGCGTTCCGCCAGTCCCTCGGCCTCGGCCGCCGACTCGCGTGCCGACTCGTCGCGTCCGGCGAGCGCAAGCACCACTGCCCTGGTCGCCGTGGCCTGGACCGATTGGGCGGCCAGTCCGGCCCGCTCGCAGACGTCGATCGCCTGCCCGAGCGCCGTGACGGCATCGGCGTGCGCGCCGCGATCCCGCAGCGTCAGCGCCAGCCCGTACAGCGCCTGGAAGGACAGCTCCGACCAGCCCACCTGCTCGGCCAGCTCATGCGCCTGACGGAAACGGTCCTCGGCGCGGTCGAGACGGCCCTCCCGCCACCGCAGCAGCCCGCGCAGGACGTAGGGCAGGCAGAGCTTGCTCACGAGCCCCTCGCGCTCGGCCAGATCGGCACTTGCGTTGGTGGAGATCTCAACCGCCTCCCAGTCGGCGCGATAGGCGGCCAGCTGGGCCACCGCGGCGTGCAGCTCCACCTGGCTCGGCAGGTCGCCCACCTGCTGCGCCAGCTCCAGGCCCTCGCCGTAGGCCTCGCCGGCGCCCCGGGCGTCGGCCTCGGAGATCTCGAGATGGCGGCCCAGTGCGAGCAGCGCGAGGATCGTCTCGCCGTGGTCTGAGCCGCGGGCGAGCTCCACCGAGCGCTCCAGGTTCGAGCGGGCCTTCTCCGTGTCGCCGATCCGGCCGAAGACGCGACCGAAGATGCCGTGCGCACGGCTCGCGGCACGGGTCTCGCCGAGCCGCTCCGCCAGGCGCAGCGCCTTCTCGGACGCATAGATCGCGAGCATGTTGTCTCCGGTCTGGAGGTACAGCCACGCGGCCTCCTCGTAGAGGCGCACCAGCTCCAGGCGCGGCGGGCCGTCCTTGAGCAGGTTGATCCCGCGTTGGTAGTTCTCGATCGCCGGCTTGCGCTCTCCCTTCACGGCCAGTGCCGCGCCTAGCTTGCGGTGGAGATCGGCGACTCGGTCGAGATCCTCCTCGCGGCGGTGGTGTTCGAGACACTCGCCCCAGACCTCTATCGCCGCGTCCACGCGCCCGAGGCGCAGTTCCACGTCCCCCCTCTTCTCTCCGATGCGCGCGGCGGCGGCGGCGTCGCGATCGCCGAGCAGCTCGAGCGCGTGGCGGAAGTGGGAGACGGCCTCGCGATTTGCGTACAGCAGGGTCGCAGCGTCGCCCGCCTCCTCCAGGAAGCTCACGGCCCGCGCGGTGATCTGGGTCAGCTCGCCCTCCTCGACGCCCCCTTCGGCGCCGAGCGCCGCAGCGCGGCCGTAGTGCTCCGCGAGCAACGCCACGACTTCGTCGGTCCGGTCGCCGGCGCGATCCTCGATGAAGCGACCGACCTCGAAGTGCTTGCGGCACCGGACGGCCTTCGGGAGCATCCCGTATGCCACGTCGCGGATCAGCACGTGCTTGAAGGCGAGCTCGCGCTCGCCCGCCAGCCGCGACTCGGCACCCGGGGCCAGGATGTCCTTGTCCTGCAGTTCCTTCAGCGCAACCTCGAGATCGCGGCCCTCGCCTTCGGCGAGCGGCGCCAGCGAGCCCTCCCAGAACGTGCGCCCGACGACGGCCGCCTGCTGCACCAGGCGCCGCTCGAACGGGTCGAGCGCGTCGAGGCGTGCGGCGAGAACTGCCTGCACGGTGTCGGGAAGCTCGGTTATCCCGTCGCTGCCCTCCTCCGCGAGGCGGCGTACCATCTCCTCCGCGAACAGGGGGTTGCCGCCGGACCGCTCGGCCACGTCCGACACGAGCTCGCCGGCACGCTGCGCCCGCTCTCCCAGCAGAGCCGACACCAGCTCGCGCGAGTCGGGGCCAGTGAGCGGATCGAGGAACAGCTGCGTGGCGTTGCGCCGCCCGCCGCCCCAGCCGGCGCGGCGCTCGAGCAGCTCGTCGCGCGCCAGGCCCAGCAGCAGCAGTGGCGCGCGCACCCACTGCCCCAGGTACTCGATCGCGTCGAGCATGCCGTCGTCCGCCCAGTGGATGTCCTCGAAGGCCAGCACGAGCGGCCTCCGCGTTGCCGACGCCTCGATCACGGTGCGCAGGGCTGAGAAGAAGTCGTCGCGCATCCGCTCGGGATCGTGCTCACCGGTCGGCGCGTGCTCGGCAGGCACGTCGAGGCCCAGCGAGCGCCCGATCTGGCCCGCGCGTCGCTCGGGCGCCTCGTCGGCGTCGCCCAAGACGTCGCGCACGTAGGCACACAGCTTCGTCCACGCTTCGTCGGAACTGTCGGAGTCGACGATGCCCGCCTCGCCGCGCACGACTTCGCCCAGGGCCCAGTAGACGATGCCCGAGCCGTAAGGCAGGCAGCGTCCGGTTCGAAGTCCCACGTCGGGCAGCGCGGCGTCGGCGCGCCGCTCGAACTCGCGCAGCAGGCGGGACTTGCCCACACCGGCCTCGCCGATCAAAGTGACCATGTGCGGGCGGCCCTCACGACTGACCCGCGCCAGAAGCGATTCGAGCACGCCGACCTCGTGGTCGCGCCCGACCAGCGGCGACTCGAGCGATGAGGCGCGCCTCACGGCCTGCTCTGCGATCAGGCCAGTCGCCTCCCAGGCGGGGACCGGCTCCGACTTGCCCTTCAGCGTCAGCGGCTCCAGCTCCGTGTAGTGGACTGCCAGCTGGGTGGCGCGCACCGTGCGCTCGCCGACCGTGACCGCGCCCGGCCTCCCGGCGGACTGCAGCCGAGAGGCCACGTTGACCGTGTCGCCGGTCACCGTGTAGCCGGCGCCGACTTCACCCGCCATCACCTCGCCGGTGTTTATCCCCACGCGTAGCGCGAAGGTCGCGCCGTCGGGCGCCCAGGTGTTGATCTCATCCATCGCCTCCTGCATGGAGAGAGCGGCGCGCACCGCCCGTTCCGCGTCATCCTCGTGGGCCACCGGCGCGCCGAACAGCGCCATCACGTTGTCCCCGATGTACTTGTCGACGGTCCCGCCGAAGCGCGTCACCTCGTCGCCCAGGCGCCGCAGCGATCGATCGACCAGCGATTTCACCGCCTCGGGATCCATCCGCTCGGCCACTGCGGTGTAGCCGGACAGGTCGGCGAACAGCACCGTCACCTGGCGGCGCTCCTCGGGTAGGGAGCGCGACTCCGGAGGGGGCGCGGCCGGAGCCCGAGTCGCGCCGTCGAGTGCCGTTCCGCAGGACATGCAGAAGCGCGCCCCCTCCGGGGTCGGCTCGCCGCACGTCGGGCAGCGCTGCTCCAATGCGGCTCCGCAGGACATGCAGAAGCGCGCCTGAGCGGGATTTTCCGTGCCGCACGATGTGCAGGCGACCGGGGCCATTGCGCTCAAACGATACGCACGTATCGAGTTCTAGTCCCCAGTGCTCAGTACCCGGGCTACTGGGGTGCCGCAGGTGCGGCGGGATGCTGTGCACGCAGGGCGGCCATCCGCTGGCGGCGCGGCGCGCTCGCCTCGCGGAGCAGGATCTTGATCACGGCGGCGAACGGCACGGCCAGGATCGCCCCGACCACGCCGAGGAGCGCGCTCGCGATCAGCACGGCGACGATCGTCGTGAGCGGGAGAGCTCGACCGCCCGGCGGAGACGATCGGGTAGAGCATCTGGTTATCCGGCTTCTAGGGAAGGTGGCCTGCAGCCCGGTTGGTCTCTGCGGCCCGGGCCAACATCTCCCGATCCACGACCGTCAATGTTTGTCCCGCGATCTCGACGGTGGCGCCGTCATACGGGGGATACCAGAACGCCCTGATCCGGCGGCCGAGCTTCTCGGGGCTGTCGTCGGGGCGCACCCGGCGCAGATCCTCGAACTCCTCGCGGGTCACATAGCGGCCCGCGCCCTGGGGTGAGCGCGGCAGCTCCTGCCCGGCGAGCAACGCGTCGATCACATCGCGGTAGACATCGAGTAGGCGCTCCTGGCTGCGCAGGTCGAGTGACAGTGCGGTCTCGCGCTCGCGATCGATCGCGAAGCGATCCACGCGGACGAGGTCCCCGGTGTCGAACGCCTCGTCGACGAAGTGGACCGACACTCCCCACTCGGCGAAGTCCTCCAGGATCGCGACGTTGTACCCGCCAAGGCCGCGCATGTCGGGTAGCGGGGCGGGGTGGAAGTTCAGACAGGCGGCCTGGGCGAGGTCGATCAAAGGCGCCTCGATCCGCTTCCAGAACAGGAACGAGAGCACGAGGTCGACCTCGGCGAGCTCCCCCTCCGCGATCTCGGCGTACAGCTCGGAGTCGCTCGCCAGTCGCAGCCCGTGACGCGCGGCGGCCAGGTCCAGGCGCTGCTCCGGCGCGGCGTCGCCCGGCTCGGGCGGGGCCACCACCGCCACCACCTCGCAGCCGCGCGCGACAAGGTGCTCGAGGGCGCCGACCGCCGAGCGCTTGTGCTTTCCCATCAGGATCGTTCTCACACGAGCTCCCGGTAGAGGTCCAGGGTCCGCCGCGCGATTCCGTCCCAGGAGAACGGGCCCGCCGCTGCATCCCGCGCCCGCGCCTCCAACCGCGCGCGTTCATCGGGGTTCGACACGAGCCGCCGCAGCGCCTGCGCCAACGCGCCGGGGTCCTCCGGCGGCACCAGCTCGGCGGCGCCGTGCACCCGCCCCAGCTCGGCAAGTCCGCCGACGTCGGAGAGCACCATCGCCTTGCCGAACGCGAGCGCCGTGTAGACAACTCCGGATTGGTCGATGCTGCGGTAGGGCAGCGCCACCACTTCGGCGCGGCGGAAGTAGGCGGGCAGCTCGGAGTCGGCCACGAAGCGATCGACGAAGCGCACGGTACCGCCGACCCGCGAGGCCGCGGCCTTCAGGGGCTCGACGGGCATCCACGGCCGCCCCACGATCCATAGCTCCGCCCCCTCGACCTCCCGGAAGGCCTCGATCAGCACCTCCACGCCCTTGTACGGCCGCAGGACCCCGAACCACAGGATCACCGGCCCTTCGACCGCGCGCAGCTCCTGTGGCAGCGCCCGCTCGTCGGCTTGGCGGGTGAGGTAGTCGAACGCGCCGTGGGGGATCACCCGCACGCGCGCAGGATCGGTGCGGAACCGCTCGACCATCGCCCGGGCGCCCGCCTCGGTGTGCACGACGACGGCATCCGACCGCTGCGCCACCAGGCGCGCCGCCTGTTCGCGGACCCTGCCCCCGCCACGGCGCAGCACGTTGTGAGATGTGAAGACGCGCGGGGCGCCGCGCGCGAGCAGGAACGCGTCCAGCGCCTCGAGGGTGAGCCATTGATAGTGGACGACGTCGGCCTCCGCCCGAGCGCGGTGGTGGCGCACCATGTCAGGTACGTGCTCCGCCGCTCGCATGGCGCGGCGACCGGTGACACCCCGGGCGCGGTTGGTCGCGCGGCGGTAGAAGTCCTCCCGCACGCGAAAGCCGTCCGCCGGTGGCGTGGGCCCGTACAGGTAGCGACTCGTGGACAGCTCCACGTCGGCACCCGCCCGCGCAAGGGCAGCCGCCAGCGAGAAGTCGTAGGGCGGCGTGTAGGCGGGCGGGTCCACGAGCTGCACGCGCATCGGCCGCATTCTCCCTGCCGGGGGGTCGAATACCTTTCTGCCGGTGAGGTCAAGCCGCCTGGTCCGGGCCGTCTTCGCCCTGCTCGTGCTCGCGACGGTGGCGGCTTTCTTCGTCACGCAGTCACTCAAGACCGAGGTCCCAGTGGTGCTCCGCTTCGCGGCCAAGCCGCGGGACATATCGCCGAACGGCGATCGCGTTCGCGATACCGCCCGCGTTGGCTTCGACCTCTCCGAACCCGCCGAGGTCTCGTTCTACGTGATCGACAGCGAGGGGGACGAGGTGCGCAGGCTGGTGGACGACCGGCGCCTAGCGGGCGACACCAAGCATCGCTTTCGTTGGGATGGCCGCGACGATGAGGGTGGGGTCGTGCCCGACGGCGTCTACCGCCTGCGCGTGGCCAGACGCAAGGAGGGGCGGGTGGTGGACTCGTTCAAGGAGGTGCGGGTCGACACGCGGCGTCCGAAGGTGCGGCTCATCAGCACCACGCCGAACGTGATCTCTCCGGGGGTGCCGGGGGGTGCGAGGCGGGTTCGGGTCCGTTACAGCGGGCCGCGCAATGTGGCCCCCGAGTTCCGCGTGTTCAGGACCGATGTGAACCCGCCGCAGGTGGTGCGCCTGTTCCGGGGGGACCGCTCGCGGAGCGGAGTCTGGGACGGGACCGTCCGTGGCGGCGGCTTCGCCCCCGACGGCAGCTACTCGTTCTTCGTGCTGGTGCGCGACCTCGCCGGCAACCTCACCCGAGCGCCCGCACCGGACCCCCCGCGCGCGATCACCGCGCGGCCGCGCACTGGCGTCGACGTTCGCCGGCTCACCTTGCAGGGACCGCTTGCGCCGGTGTCCGCCGGCTCGCTCGCGGTTTTCAGAGTCGGACCGGTGGAACAACGGTTCGAGTTCGCGCTCTCGCGGCTGGGCTCGCAGCGCAACATCCGGCGTGACCGGCGCCGGGGCGGCCGGCTGCGCGTTCTGATACCGCGCGAGGCGCACACCGGCGTGTACGTGGTGCGGGTCCGCGCGGGCGGACGCCGCGTCGTCTGGCCCGTGGCGGTGTCCGGGCTGGCGGCCACCGCCCGCGCGGCGGATCGCCCCCGCCCCCTGCTGGTGCTGCCCGCCGTCACCTGGCAGGGCCTCAACCGATGGGATTCCGACTTCGACGGCTTCCCCGACACCCTCGAGAGCTCGCGCTCGATCCCGGCAGAGCGGCCGTTCGCGGGCGGCGGGCTGCCGCCGCGCTTTGCAGCCGAGGAGTCGCCGCTGCTGCGGTTCCTCGACCGCGAGCGGTTGGCCTACGACATCACCACCGACCTTGCGCTGGCCCGCGGCGAAGGCCCGGCGATCGGCAACGCGCCCGGCGTGGCGGTAGCCGGCACGGCGCGCTGGCTGCCGCGGCGGGTTCGCGATCGGTTGCGAGAGGAGGTGGAGACGCGCGGCCTGAGGGTCGTCTCGTTCGGCGTCGACTCGCTCAAGCGCACCGTCGCGCTCGTGGGCGATCGCCTCCGCGACCCGAGCCCGGCTCGTCCGGACGACCTCTTCGGCGAGCGCACCGAGGTGTTCCGCACCGAGCCGCCGGCGCCGCTGCGCGAGGAGCGCGACGAGCTGGGCCTGTTCCGCGGCGTGGACGCGTTCTTCGGTGAGTTCTCGGTGTTCGAGCGCTCGGTCGAGCTGCCAGAGGACGCAACGCTGGCGACCGCGGCCGGTAGGGAGGAGGGGCAGGCGGCGTTCGTGGGATACCGGCTCGGGAAGGGCACGGTGATCCGACCGGGCACGCCGGGGTGGGCCGGCGAGCTGGAGGAGGGCCGCCTGAGCGTGGAGGTGCCGCGGATCACGCGCCGGATCTGGGCGCTCATCTCCCGGAGGCGCTGATACTCGACGCCGAGATCATCGAGTGAAGGGTTGTGCACCCTATGGCGTGTCGAAAGCCTCGCTCGATGCCGTGACCCCTACCCAGCCGCAGTAGACGCCAGACGACCGCCAGCGAGCCCGATGTCGAAGCAGGGCTGAGCGGTCGGGCCCGTCTGCCATCCTGCGGCGCATGAGGCGCAAGCTGCTGATCGCTGGCGTCGTCGTCGTGCTGCTCGCTGCCGCCGGCGCCGGGTACGCCCTGCTCAACGACGAGGAGCCGCCCGAGAAGCGTGGCTCGGCCAAGGTCGAGTTCGACCCGAACGCTGAGCCGGAGAAGCCGGTCGTGCCGAAGCGCAAGGAGATCCCCGAGCCGTGGCCGACGTTTGGGTACGACATCCAGCGCAGCAAGGTCTCGCCGTACAACCATCGCCCGCCGTTCCGGCGCACGTGGCGGATCGATGGCCGCGACACGCTCGAGTTCCCGCCCTCGGCTGCGTACGGCAACGTGTACCTCGCCCAGCAGAAGGGGCTGTTCTTCGCGCTCAACGGCAAGACGGGCAAGCCGGTGTTCAAGACGAAGAACTTCAAGCGCTGCGCGGCGTCCTCGCCAACGCTCGCGAACGACACGATCTACCAGTCCTACATGGACTTCGCGCCCTGTCCCCAAGGGGCGTCCAACCCGACCGGGTTCCTGATCGCGATGGACGCGAAGACGGGCAGGCAGCGGTGGCGCTTCAACGCCCAGCCGATCGAGTCGTCGCCCCTGTTGCGCAAGGGGCTGCTCTACGTCGGCTCGTGGGACGGCAACGTCTACGCGATCCGCGCCAAGAACGGGCGGAAGGTCTGGAGCTACGACACCGGCAACCGCGTCAACACCTCGGCCGCCTACGCGAACGGGCGGGTGTTCATCGCCAACGACAGCGGCACGCTGTACGCGCTCAACGCCCGCACGGGCAAGCTCGCGTGGAGCGGCAGCCAGGCCACCGAGTTCTTCTACGCCGCGCCCGCCACGTCCTACGGACGCGTGTTCATCGGGGGTACCGATGGCACGATGTACGCCTATGGGGCCAAGAGCGGCAGGCTTCTGTGGGCCCGCCCGCTCGGCACCTACGTCTACTCGTCACCCGCGATCTTCGACCGCAAGGTCTACGCGGGCACTTATGACGGGAAATTCTTCGCGCTCGACGCCGCCACCGGCGACGTGCGCTGGCAGCGCGACATGCCGAGCGCCGTTCATGCGCCGCCGGTCGTCATGGGCGGTCTCGTCTACGCATCCACCTGCGCCACTTGCGGATCGGCCGCGGCGCGCTTCGTGAAGATGGGCACGGACTCCACGACCGCGTTCAACGCCCGCACCGGCAAGACGGTCTGGCGCAACAACGCGGGCAAGTACGCGAGCCCGATCATCGCCGACCAGGACCGCGTCTACCTCACGGGCCGCTCCTACCTGTATGCGCTGGAGCTGAGGAAGAAGCGACAGCAGCCGAGGTAGCCTCCGCCCGCTCGCCGGCCCAGATCAGGGCGGCCACCGCCGCGCCCATCAGCGGCCACAGCAGGTAGTAGTTGTTGAACGTGCGGCCGATGAACAGCAGCACGAGGATCGAGATGGAGAAGGCCGCAGCTCCCACCCACAGCTCGCGGGCGCGATGCTGCTGTAGCAGCAGCCACGCCGTCAACGGGAGCCAGGTGAGGATCGCGATGAGCGCGAAGGGGTACGAGCCGTCGCGATCCTCGAGGATCCCCGCCCGGATGAGCATGGCCGACAAGCCGTAGCCGACGATCTTGTAGGTCCCGGCGCCGAACTTCACCGTGTCCTCGTAGAACGCCACGGGGTCCGCGATCAGGAAGGGCAGCACGCCGGCGGCCACGATCCCGGCGAACACAAGGCCAGACCGCTTCAGCTCGTCGCGCTCCACACCGCGCTTGACCAACATGAGTGCAAGGAACGGGATCGCCACCACCGCGAACTGCTTGAGCAGAACGGCGGCGGCCAGCGAGGCGGCGGCCCAGCGGTAGCGTCCCCGCGTCACGAGCGCGAACGCCAGGATCATGAGCGTGATGCTGGGTGCGTCGTTCTGCCCGAACCACGCCGAGCGGACCGCGATCGGGTTCGCCACCACCACCGTCCCGATCGCCAGCCGCCACCCCAACGGCGCCCTGAAGGCCATCGCCGCAGCGAACCCGGCGAGCGTCATCAGCAGCACGAAGACGCGGTAGTCGTCGAACGGCGAGGGCACCAACCGCCAGGCCGCGCCGGCGATCGCCGTGCCCGGGAAGTAGGCGTAGTGCTCGAGCGAGACCTCGCGCTCTCGCACGCGCTCGTCGATCGTCCCGTCGAACGTGTAGAAGCGCTCCATTCCCGAGGAGCGGTAGTCGTGGCCGTAGGGGTTGTCGCCGTCGAGCAGCAGGTCACCGGCGATCTCGATCTGGAAGGTCGAGTCGTTGGTGTAGAACCACGGCGCGGTTGCCTCGCGCAGGCCGACCTGGAGCAGCGTCGAGGGCAGCAGCACAGCCAGCGCCACGCCCACCGCCAGCGCGGTGCCGATCCACGCGGGCCAGTCGTCGCGCGCCCGCAACGCCAGTGCTGCTACCGCCGCGACCGCCACGGCGGCCAAGAAGCACGCCGCGCGCGCGATCCCGACGTCCCACTCCTCTCCCGCGGCGCGCACCAGCGGGGCGAGGATCCCGCGCGGCTCCACCTCACCCGGTCTGAAGGGCCATGGGTTCGAGCCCAGCTCCGGCAGCGTGATCGCCAGGAGCGCGAGGAGCACGCCCAGCAGGGCGAACAGCGCGTCGCGGGGCAGCCTCCCTCCCAGGCCCAGGCGGTCCATCACGCCACGGCCGCCGCGACCTCACGGTGCAGGCCGTCATCGCGGCGAGTCCACGTGAGGTAACCGGCCGCCACCGCCAGCACCACCCAGGTGAGCGGGTCCTCGAGGAACCCGCTGTAGAACAGCGCGTGCACGAACAGCCCCAGCAGCGATGCCGCGAGCGCGAGCCCCAGCGCGGGCTCGAGCCGGCCGACAGCGGCGATTGTGCGGGCGCCTCCGACCAGCAGCCACACGTACAGGGCCAGCCCGATCAGGCCCAGCTCTGCGGCCACGGTGAGCGGGGTGGTATGGGAGACGAAGTTGGGCGTCGGCCGGTCGCGCCCGGATAGGCGGCGGCTGGCCGTGGGCTGGCCGCCGATGCCGACCCCGACGACCGGCGCGTCGCGGACGACCCGCGCCGTGTCCTCCACGCGTTGGGTGCGGTCGCTGGTCTCGCGTCGTAACGAGTCGCCGCGCAGCTCGATCGACGCCATGTAGGCCACCCCGATCAGCGCCACGACCGCCAGGCCGGCTCCCACCAGCAGCCGTACCCGCCGTCCGCCGGTGACGGCGGCGATCCCGAGCGTCACGGCCACCAGGGCGACCATGCTCGACTGCGAGTAAGAGACGAACAGGCCGGCCCACATCAGCACCAGCAGCGCGATGCCGAGGCGCAGGTCCACTCGGTTCATCGCCAAGACCACGAGCAGCAGGCCGATTCCGAGCACGAGATGGCGGCCGTAGAGGCTCGGGTCGCCGAAGAGAGAGGTCACGCGGAAGTAGTCGGAGTTGGCGTTCGAGACCGCCAGGTTGGGCGCGAAGAAGAACAGCTCGCGCGTGATCGCCTGATAGAGGCCGATCGCCGCGAAGATGGCCGCCAGCGCCACGCCGATGCGGATTAGCGCCCGGGGCGCCCAGTCGGGGTAGGGCGCACGCGCTACCACGCCCATGAGCAGCGCGAACGGCACGGTGAAGAACACGAGCAGGTCGGCGCCCGAGTCCAGTCTGTCCGCCCAGGTCAAGGACAGGCAGGCGAAGGCGAGGAAGCCCGCCGCCGGCAGCCCTATCGCCCGGGGGAGGGGGCGTGCCGCCCCTGAGTCGCCGCGCGCGGCGCGCCACGCGAGCGCGAGCGCGGCCGCGGCGAGCACGAAGTAGAGCGGCAACAGGCGCCCGAGTTGACCGTCCTCCGCAAGGGAGAAGGGGAAGCCCCCACCCGACTCGAACGTGATCGGAGGCCGCAAAGGTGCGACCGCGAGCACCGCCAGGGGGACCCACGCCGGCCTGCGGACCGCCACCACCGCTGCGGCGGCGAGGAGGATCGCGCCGAGCAGCCCGGCTGCGCCCCCGGCCGGGGATGCCAGGTCCTCAAGCCGGCTGGTGCCCGAGATCGAGATCGCAAGGCCGCCCTCGGCAAGGGCGATGAGCAAGAGGCCGCCCCACACCGCCACCCGCCCTCGCCCAACCAGCAGGACGCACGCCCCTGCGGCGGCCACGACTGCAGCTATCTGGGCGAGGTCGGGGTGTTCCACGGCGGGTCCGCGCTGGCAGGCTAGTGCACCTCCCGGTCCGTCAGGGAGCGATTCGCGGCCGCCGGTTGTACTCCTCGGCCGCCTCGCGGATCCCATCGCCGCGATTGGGAGCCAACTCCTGCCGCGCGTGAAGGAGATAGCGCTTGGGATCGTGGCCCGGGGCCGCGACGGCGGCGAGCGCGAGGCCGAGGTAGAAGAGGGCGCTCAGCGCGCGCACGAGCAGGCGCGTGGCATCCGAGTGGTGCTTGCGCATGTAGCGATCGCGGTTGCGGTGGAACTCCACGATCCGCCGCCGCGCGCCGCGCGGGTCGGTGGTGAGCTGGTCGTGGTGAATCGCGCGTGCCCCCGGCACGTACAGCACGTCCCATCCGGCGTCGCGGAGTCGCTTGCAGAAGTCGGTCTCGTCGGAATAGACGAAGAAGTCGGGGTCGAGGTAGCCCACCTGCTCGGCTGCTTCCCT
The DNA here is from genome assembly GCA_963802855.1 of uncultured Thermoleophilaceae bacterium. GTDB lineage: Bacteria > Actinomycetota > Thermoleophilia > Solirubrobacterales > Thermoleophilaceae > JAAYBF01. Next base: position 576,757 of record CAWDJP010000004.1, on the reverse strand, counting down.
GCGCACCAGCATCGCGCTGGACTGCGTCCAGCCGACTCGCCGCGTGCGGCGTCCGCGGCTCTGGACCGTGTACAGCCGGTGCAGGAACAGAAGCCCGGCCACCGCAACGTCCAGGCCCGGGAGCCGCCACGCGCAGGCCTTGTGTTCGCCCTGGCTCGACAGCAGCTGGGCTCCGGCCACCGCTGCCTGCGGCGCCTGGTCCAAGGCAGCGACGAGCTCGGCCGGCGCCCCCTCCAGCAGCTCCGAGTCCTCGTTGAGCAGGAGGCAGAGCTCGCCCCGGGCGCTGCGCAGGAGCGTGGAGTCGTTCTCGGCCTTGCCGGCACGGCGGTCGAGCGCGACCAGCCTGACGTCGTGCCCGCTGGCCTCGACGGCCGCCACCGAGCCGTCGTCGGAGCAGTTGTCCAGCACCAGGACCTCGTGCTCCATGTCGGCCGGCCGAGTCCGCGCGATCGCATCGAGGCATGCCAGGAGGAATTCGCGGCCGTTCGTGTTGACCACGCAGAACGAGAGCTTCATCGCCGCTCGGCCGCCACGCGCTCCAGCACGGTCCGCAGCTGCTCCGCCAGCTTGTGCCGGTCGAACTGCGTCTCTGCCAGGCGACGCGCGTTTCGGCCCAGAACCGCAACGCGCTCGGGATCGTCGCGGAGCCCGAGCACGCGCTCGGCCAGGTCCGCCGGGTCGCCGGGACGGACGAAGACGCCGGCCTCGTTGCGCTCGACCAGCTCGCGCTGCCAGCCGTCCGTGTTCACGATCGCCGCACGCCCGGCGGCGAAGCTGTCGAACAGCTTGTTCGGCGAGTTGGTGGCCAGCACCGGCACGTCCTTGAAGATCGTCATGCAGGCATCCGAAGCCGCGGCCAGTCGCGCTGCCGACTGCTTGTCGCCCGCCGGGAGCAACACCACGTTCGACAGCCCGCGGGCGCGGACGTCTTGCTCGAGCGCGCTACGTCGCTTGCCCTCGCCCTGGAGCACGAAGGCCACGCCGTTCTCACCCTTTCCCTGCAGGATCGCCGCCGCCTCCAAGACCTGCGACAGGTCGTTCGCCTCGCCCATGGTGCCGAAGTACGAGCAGAGGAACGCACCCTCAAGGCCCAGGCGCCCGCGCAGGTTGCCGGGATCGACATCGGGCGAGAACAGGTCGAGGTCGGAGGCGTTGGGGATCATCTCCACCCGGTCAGGCGCCACGCCGGCCCCGATCACGCCGTCACGGATGCCGGGCGAGAGCGCCACCACCCGCGCCGAGGCCCGATAGGCGGCCCGCTCCAGAGCGAATGCCGCCCGGCGAGCGGCGGGGCGGCGCAGCGCTCCCATCTCGATCGGCGCTCTGGGCCAGAGGTCGCGCACCTCGAACACCACCGGCGTGCGGTGACGGCGAGACGCGACGATCGCGGGCCCCGCCACCGTGAGCGGGGGCGACGTGGCCAGCACCACGTCCGGCCGCGGCGCCCGCACCGAAGCGGCGGCGGCGCCCGCACCGAAGCGGGAGAAGGCCCCGATCCGCGCTCGATATCCCATTTCCGTGGCACGGACGTAGTCCGAGTAAGCGCCGCCCACCTCAACCACGTCGATGCCTTCCACCTCGCGCCGGGCGGGGGTGGCGCCGGACGCCGCGGTTACCATCATCACCTCGTGTCCGGCGCCCACGAGATGCCGCGCGAACTCGTACGAGCGCGTGCCGCCGCCGCCCGAGCGGGTCATGAAGAACTGGTGTAGGTAGAGGATCCGCACCGACCCAGACCGTATCCGTGAGGCGCTTGCTCGACATCCTGATCGCCGCCATCGGCCTGGCCGTGACCTCTCCGGTCCTGCTTGTGGCCGCGGTGGCCACGCGCCTGGAGGCGCCCGGGTCCGTTATCTACCGGCATGCACGCGTGGGGCGGGGTGGCGCGGCGTTCGAGCTGTACAAGTTGCGCACGATGGTCCAGGGGGCCGAGACGATGGGCGCCGGGCTCTACATCGAGGAGCGAGACCCGCGTATCACCCGCACCGGCCGCGTGCTGCGGCGGTTCTCGCTCGACGAGCTACCGAATCTGGTGAACGTGCTGCGCGGTGAGATGTCGATCGTGGGGCCGAGGCCGACGGTGCAGGAGCAGGTCGACCGCTACACGCCTCACCAGCGCCGCCGCCTGGAGGTAAAGCCCGGGATCACGGGCTGGGCGCAGGTCAACGGTCGCCTCTCGCTCTCGTGGCCCGAGCGCATCGAGCTCGACGTCTGGTACGTGGAGAACCGCAGTCTGGCGCTCGACATGCGGATCCTCGCTCGCACGGCCAAGCTGCTCGCCACGGGCCGGGGCCTCTACAGCACGGACCTCAGGCAGGGCTGGGATTAAGGGGCGAACGCACCGCCGCTCGCGCGGCGGCGTACCGCGAGCCGGTACCTGGGCGATGCCGCGCGCACCGTCGCCCGGTCTCGCTTGGCCACCACGTACAGGCGATAGGTGGCCGCGGATGCGGGCACGAAGCGGCCTCGGAACGTGCCGTCCCCGCGCACGCGCAGGCGCCGCGTGCCGACGGTGCGATAGCGGCCTCGCCTGCGCTGCTGAAGCACCTGGTAGACGTAGCGCTTGCGCGGCTGCACTCGTCCGCGGAAACGCACCCGCCGTCCGGCCGAGGCCGACGCCGGGACGCCCGACAGCGCGAGCGTGGGCTTCACCGAGATCGTGAAGCGCGGCGACGTGCTGCGCCGAAGCTCGCCGAAGCCCCCGAATCGCACCCGTAGCGCGCGCGATCGCTTCGGCGTGACCGACGACGTGAAGGTGCCGGTGGCGTCGGTGATCGCAGTGGCCACGGGGCGCCATGCCGACCCGACCAGTGCCTGCAGCTCGACCGGCAGCGGCGCCGGCGGCGGGCCGCCGAGGACCGTCAGCCGGCCGCTCACCTGCGCCGTGCCGCCGAATGCCACTATGGCCTTGCGGGTAAGGACCCTGCCGCGCAGGCTCGTGGCTATGCCGCTCGGCTGAACCTCGCCCACCAGCGCTCGCAGCTCCGGGAGCTGCGCGTACAGCGCGTTGCCCGGGCACGCCGTGGCGCCCGTGTCGCGGTGACCGCTGATGCGCCGAAGGCGTACCGACCGGCCGGCCGGGAAGCGATTGCTCGCCCCGCCGGCGCTCGTGAGCGTCGTGGTGCCCGTTGTCGGGACGCCGTGCAGGGGCAGCTTCCAGCGAATCAACGCGGCCAATGACGCCATCGCCTCGGGCGTCTGGTCGACGGAGGTGAAAGTCCCGATGTTCGCGATGCCCGTCGACTGGGCGTTGTAGCCCTGCGCCTGGGCGCCGACGACCGGCTGGTCGATCCCACCGGCGCGGCCCTCGTAGATCGTGCCAAAGCGATCGACGAGGAAGTTGTAGCCGATGTCGTTCCAGCCATTCGAGTTGCGGTGGAAGCGGCAGATCGCCAGGACCACGTCGGGCGCCTCGCTGCGCGTGTAGTTGTTGGGGTTCACCGTGTGGTGCACGAAGGCCGCGCGGACCTGCCCCATGTCGGGCGCCGAGCGGGGCCGGCACTTCTCGGCGCCCCACTCATCGCGCGAGACGATGTCCGGCTCTGGGTCCTGGGCCTGCGCCTCCGACCCTCGCACCACCCCGGCCGCGGCCAGGACGGCCGCGCTCACAACTCGCCGCACCGCGGTGCGCGCGCGATCTGCCGCCGTTGCCGTGCCTCGAACGTTCACGAAGCGCAGCCGCAACCCGGGAAGGCGCTCGCTGAGCCGATACTGCACCCAGTCGGCCTCCCCGACCCAGACCGGCGACGACGACCCGCCGCGGCGGCCTTCGGCCCCAGGATCGGGCGCGTCGGCGGGCTCCCCGGCCAGCGGCGTCCAGCGCGACCACTTGCCGCCCAGGCGGCGAGTGCGCACCGCGATCGCGGGCTCGCGCCCCGCTCCCCGCCAGGTCAGCCCGACGAGGTTGAAGCGCTTGGGTGCGCGCAGCGGCCGCGACACCACTCCGTCACGCTGGCGAGCGACCTTGCCCAGCAGGGCTCCCGCGGGTGGCGTCATCGAGAAGTCCACCGGCTCGGGCCGGAACGGACGCAGGGATAGCGCGGGGGCCGCGACGCCGAGCAGGGCAATGACGCAGACCAGCGCGCCGGTGACGAGAGACCGCTTCACCACGCGTCGGAACACGGTGCCAGAGCGCTTGTTGCGTCGTGGGAGATACGTTGCAACCGGCGTGCTGCAATCGATCGCCCAAGCCTGCGCCCTGATCTCCGCCCTCGGGCTGTGCACCTTCGTATCGACCGCCGCGGGCTCCACCGATCTCGCGCGCCACGTCAACCCCTTCAACGGGACCGCGGAAGGTGCCCCGGACTTCGGGACCGGGGGTGGGGCCGGCAACACGTTTCCCGGCCCCACGCTGCCGTTCGGGATGGTCCAGTGGGGTCCCGACACGTCACCGGGCGCCCTCAATCGCGGCGGTGGCTACGCGTATGCCGACCGGAAGATCCGCGGCTTCAGCCTGAGGCGCCTCTCGGGCGCGGGGTGCGTGAACGCAGGTGACGTGCCCGTGCTGCCCACCACGGCGCCGATCACCTCCACGCCCGTCCCGCACGGGTCGGTCGACTATCACCCGGCCCTGCAGCCCTCTTTCACGCACGGTCGCGAGGCGGCGCAGGTAGGTGGCTATGACGTCGCGCTCGACCCCGGCACCCCCAAAGAGATCCGGGCGCAGCTCGCCGCGACGCTGCGGACGGGGCTGGGCCGCTTCACCTTCCCCGCGGGCGCCCGCCAGACGGTGCTGCTCAATCCGGCCGGCAGCCGCACGGCCAACGACGACGCCGAGGTCAGCGTCGACCCGCGCCGGCGCGAGGTCAGCGGGTCCGCCGCCAGCGGGGGCTTTTGCTCCACTCCCAACCGCTACCGGCTCTACTTCGTCGCGCGCTTCGACCGCCCGTTCGCCTCCTACGGCACGTGGCGGCGCGACCAGGCAGCGCTCGGCTCGACACGGTCACGCGACACGGTGCGCCAGCTCGCGGGGATTCAGATCGCCGAGCGGGCCCGTGCCGGCGCGTACGTGGGCTTCGCGCCCACGGGTGGTCGGCGCGTGGAGGTCCGCGTGGGCGTCTCCTTCGTGAGCGTCGACGGCGCGAGGCGGAACCTCGACGGGGAATCCCGCGGCCGCAGCCTCTCCGCCCTGCGGAGGGAGGCGCGACGGCGGTGGAACGGGCTGCTTCGCCGGATCGAGGTCCGGGGCGGCACCAGGGCGGACCTCCGCACCTTCTACTCCATGCTCTACCGAGTCCTCACGACCCCCACGACGTTCAGCGACCGTGACGGGCGCTACATGGGAATGGACCAGCGCGTGCACAGGGCGCGCGGCTACACGCAGTACGCCGACTTCTCCGGATGGGACGTCTATCGCAGCCAGATGCCGCTGTTGGGCCTGATCGCACCCAGGATGGCCTCTGACTTCGTGCGCTCGTTGCTCGCGAACCAGCGCGAGAGCGGCTGGCTGCCCAAGTGGTCGGTGGCGAACGGCCAGACGATGGTGATGACCGGGGACCCCGCCAGCCAATCGATCGGGGCGGTGCGCGCGATGGGTGCGCGCCGGTTCGACACGCGCCGCGCGCTGGCCGCGATGGTGAAGGGCGCTACCAAGACTGGGGTCAGTGCCAACGCCGGCTACGTCGAGCGGCCGGCGCTGGACGAGTACCTCCGCCTCGGCTACGTGCCGCACGAGCGCAACAGCAACTTCACGAGCTACATCGTCAACCAGTACACCCGCGCGAACGGCCTGAGCACGCTGTCCCCGGAGACCGACGTGGCGTGGGGATCCGCGGGCACGACCCTGGAGTACGCCTCGGCGGACTTCGCGGTCGCGCGGGTCGCGGCCCAGGTCGGCGCCGCCCGGACCTGCCGTGCGTTCGTGCGCCGGGCGGCCAACTGGCGCAAGGTGTTCGACACGTCGATCGGGTACGTGCGCCCGCGGCTGGCTTCGGGGAGCTTCGTCACTCCGTACGACCCCAACCGGAACGACGCCGCCAGCAGTCTCGGCTTCGCCGAGGGGAGCGGCTCGCAGTACACGTGGATGGTGCCGCACGACCCCGCCGGTCTCTTTCGTGCCCTCGGCGGCCGACGCGCGGCTCGCGAGCGCTTGGACGTCTTCTTCTCGCAGCTCAACGCGGGCATGAGCTCCGCGTCCGCGTTCCTCGGAAACGAGCCCAACTCGAACGCGCCCTGGCTGTTCGACTGGATCGGGCGGCCGTGGAGGACGCAGCAGGTGGTTCGGCAGGCGATCCTCGGGCTCTTCGACGCGTCTCCGGGTGGCTTCCCGGGCAACGACGACCTGGGCCAGATGTCCGCCTGGTACGTGCTGGGAGCGATCGGGCTCTATCCGGCGATCCCCGGCAGCGACGTGCTCGCCGTCGGCAGTCCGCTGTTTCAGCGGACGACCCTTCGCCTACCGCGAGGGGATGTCGTGCTCGTCGCCAAGCGGGCGCGGCGCGGCGCACCGTACGTCCATGGCCTAACGGTCAACGGCCGGAGGTGGACCAAGCCGTGGACCCGGGTAAGGGACATCGCCCGCGGCGCCACCCTGCGCTTCGCGCTGCGCGCCCGGCCCGACAAGCGCTGGGGCGCGGCCGTCGCCGAGGCCCCGCCGTCCTATGGACCCGGCAGCCGGGCCGCCTGCCGCAGCTGACGGACGGCGGCTGGGCGGCTGCCCTACGGAACCGGTTCCGGCCCGTTGCTGCGGTGCTCGTCCTTGAACGCCCGGATCGCGTCGAACACCTTCTCGTTGAAGCGCGGGCAGCCGAGCAGTCGGCCCGTCCCGAGCTCGGGTGGGTCCGCGTTCCAGGCGCTCGCCGCGACCGCGTAAGGCATGTTCGTCTCGTTGGGGACGATCAGCATCTGGAACGTGTCCTCGTCATACAGCGCCTTTAGGTCCGCCCGCTGTGCCCTCGGCAGGCTCTTCTTGACCCAGATGACGATGCGGCCGTGCTCGAGCGAGTGCACGAGCTCCTTCACGTCGGGGGCTTCCTCGTAGGCGCCGTCCTCGGCCGGGACCGCGAAGTGCTTGCCCGACGTCGGCGGGTTCGTGGAGTAGGTGATCTGCTCCGCCAGGTCGTCGGTGTGCTCGCGGCTGCGCGCCCGGACGCTCTTGAGCTCGCATCCGGCGGCCTTCGCCGCCTCGTTCAGATCGGTGATCTTGGGATCGGGCACCTCGCCGCCGGAGGGCAGCACGCTGCTCGACTCGTCGGCCTTGCTGCCGCCGCCGCTACCGCCCGCTAGCAGCACCACGAGCACCACGATGACGGCCACGACCAGGGCGCCTCCCGCGCCATAGCCGATCAGCTGGCGCTTGCGGGCCGCGGCCTTGGCGGCAGCCTCGCGCTCCTCGCGCTCGCGGCGAAGCCGCTCCTTCTGCTCCTTGCGACTCGACATCGCGGCAGAAGACTAGAGGCAGCTCACGCCGGGCCGGTCGATAGGCCGCCGGGTTCGAGTGCGGGCACCGAGTCGTGCGGCGCCCGCCCGCGCCGCACTGCCCACTGTCGGCCGCCGGCGTCCGTCTTGACGAACTCCACCCGAGCGACCCCCAGCCGCACGAAGCCGGCCGTCCCGAACGGAGTCCACCCCGACTTGACGGGCGAGCGGCGCGCGGGCCCGTTCTCCGGCAGCACGAAGCCGACGGCCCGCCGGACGCCGTCCTGACGCAGGTACTCGAGCGCGCGCGCCGCGCGCGCGGGGGTCACGCTTTGCCCGCGCAGCGGGGGCGCCGTGTGGGCGTCGTAGGCGTACGCCTCGTCCCGAGCGAGCGCGAACCGGCGGCCAAGGTCCTCAATCCAAGCCTCCCCGCGTTGGTACCAGGCGTCCGAGACGATCCGGCCGTCGATCCACGCCACGAAGCACACCGAGCCGCGCTCGAAGCGCTGCGTCAGCTCGGAGCGCGTCCGCTCGGGCCGGTAGGCGAGGTAGGTATCGATCTCCTCGGGGCCGAGCAGAGCAAAGCGGAAGTCCAGGTCGGACCGGACCGGCTCTACGGGCTTCGACAGATCGCGCTCGATCAGGATCAAGCGCTTGAGGACGGTCCGCCCGAACACTGCGAGGGCAAGACCCCCTGCACCGCCGCGCCGAAATGCGCCGGCGACTCGCCGGCGAAAGCCCTCTTGGGCCATGCCTGGAGGCTACGCCGATCGGCGGCGGAGCTGGGTCGCCCCAGCGCCGTTGCGGCTCGCGGTCGCGGGGCTGCGCCGCCTTGCATTGCGGTGGGGCCGAACGCCCCAGCACTCGTCGACGAAGGACACGATCTCGCCCGTGAGCCGTTCGGGCGAAATCCGCAGCTCGAGGATCGATGAGGCCTCCACGAGCCGGGCGTCCGGGAGCTCCTGAACGAGCATGTCGGAGTCCGAGAACGGGTGGATCGGATCGCGTTGGTGACCGATCACCAGGGCGGGGGACTCCAGCGTCCGGCGCTCCGACCGGGGCGGCGCGACGCGCCCGAAGAACAGACCCTGCAGCACCGATGCGGACGGCTTGGGATCCTGGCCGACCCAGTCGAGCAGCATCTGACCGAGCAGCGGGCCGCGCCTGGGCACGAGATTCGCCACGGTTGCAGCAGCTCGCGATATCGGCGCCCCGAACGTCAGCGAGACCAGGAGCGGCGTGAATGCGATGGCGGCGCCGAGGAGGGCGTTGTCGAGCACGGGCATCTCGACCAGCATCCCCTGGACCCGGTCCGGCTCGGCGGCGGCGGCCTCGAGTGTCGCGTTGGCGCCCAACGACGTGCCTCCCAGGACCGCCCGCTCGACCTCGAGATGATCCATCAATCCGAGCATCTGCTGGCCGAAGAGCGGCATGGAGTAGTTCCACATCTCGGACGGACGGTCCGAGTCGCCATGGCCGAGTAGATCGAGGCACAGCACGCGGTAGCCGCGCTTGGCGAGCGTACTCGCCAGCGGACCGTGCATCTTGCGGGAGAAGAGCAGGCCCGGCGCGAGGATCACCGGGCGATCGCCGCGGCCGTACTCGTCGTAGACGAGCCGCAATCCGTCGTGCTCGAAGGTGTGTGTCTTGGGTTTCATTCCGCGGCCAGGATACTGGCGGTGCGGCCAGGCTCGCGCCGGACGCCGGGTCAACCGGTATGAGCGCGCATGACGGTCTCGCTGACCCAGTCGGGCAAGGACGCCAAGAAGCGCGGGTCGATGTGGTGCCCGATCTCGGACTCTTGGTAGGTCATGTCGGCGCCGGCTGCTTCGAGGCGCTCCCGCGCGTCACGGCCCCACTCCACGCCGATCACGGGATCGAGCGCCCCGTGGCCGATCGCCACTCTCAGACCCGAGCGGTCTGAGAGATCGAGGTCGAATCCCTCGACCGTTGGGATGAACCCGCTCAGTGCCAGGATTCCCGCCGGCTGCGGCCGCCCGGCGCCGAGACCCAGGGCGTAGGACATGACGGTGCCCTGGGAGAAGCCGCCGATGATCGTGCGGTCGTGGTCGAGTCCGTGCTCGCCCAGCAGCGCGTCGACCCAGTCACTCAGGGCCGCATAGGTCGGGTGAAAGGTGTCGGGGTCGGGGTAGCCGATGGCGCGGATCGCGTACCAGTGGGCGCCACCAGGCGGAAGCCGCAGCGGCCCGCGCGCCGTGGCGCCCAGGAGCCGCCGCTCGGGGTCGAGCAGGTCGATCAGCGGATAGAGGTCGTTCTCGTCGGCGCCGCGCCCGTGAAGCAGCACTAGTGCGCCCTCGGCCTCGCCCGCCGGTGGCCGCAGCCTGTGCGTGAACGCGTCGAGCGCGCTCACCGCGCCGCCGCTCGCGGACTCTCGAGCGGCGTGAGCGTGGCCTCGATCTGCTCGCGCATCGGCTCGAACCGCGGCGGCAGGACCAGCTTCTCGCCCAGGTGCTCGAGGTCCTCATCGGTCGTGAACCCGGGTCCCAGCGTGGCGATCTCGAACAGAACGCCGCTCGGTTCGCGGAAATAGATCGAGCGGAACCAGAAGCGGTCGATCACCTCGGTCGGCCGCGCGCCGCCCCCCAGCGCTCGCTCGCGCCACTGTGGGTGATCGTCCATCTGCGAGGCCCAGGCCACGTGATGGACCGTCCCGCCGCCGGGCCGGCCGGGCTCGGCGGGCGGCTCGTCGTAGGCGTAGAGGCCTCCCCTGGACTCGCCCCGCGCCTCCCAGCCGTCCTCCGACGGCTCGAATCCAAGCGCATCCTCCAGCAGACCGCGGCTCGCATCGGGGCGGGCTGAGTAGGCGCGCACGCCGTCGAAGCCCTGCAGCGCCAACTCCTTCGGCACCTCGGGATGGTCGGCGATCAGTGGCGCATCGGGAACGCTCGACACCACGAGCTCGTGGCCCAAGCCCTCGGGATCGGAGAACCGCAGTGTCCCGTCCCCCCGCTCCACCGCGACACCCTCGGCCTCGAGCCGCTCGGCCCAGAACTCGATCGCTTCGTCCGAGGCCACCCGCCAGCTGATCCGGTGGACCATGCCGGCGCCCGCTCGACCCGGCGCGGCGCCGGGGTACTCGAAGAAGGTCAGATCGGCGCCCGGGCTTCCCTGCTCGTCCGCGTAGAAAAGGTGGTAGACGGTCGGGTCGTCCTGGTTGACCGTCTTCTTGACAAGGCGCAGGCCCAGGACACGCGTATAGAAGTCGAGGTTGCGCGGAGCATCCCCGGTGATCGCGGTGACGTGGTGAATGCCTTCGAGCTTCATGGGCGTGCCTTCCTCGTTCCGGGGTATCATCATTTGCACACACAACTATATCACCTGTGATTGTGTCTGCAACTAACTCCACAGAACGCGTTTCCAGCGGTGCGCCGCTCGATCCCGCCGAGCTGGCTACCTGGCGCGGCTTTCTGCGCGTGCACAGCGCGCTGACGAAAGAGCTCGATGCCGAGCTACTTGTGGAGCACGGCCTCACGCTCTCCTCTTACGAGGTCCTGCTGCATTTGGCCACGTCGCCGTCGGGGTGTGCGCGGATGTCGGATCTGGCCGGCTCCGCGCTGCTCAGCCGCAGCGGTGTGACGCGCCTGGTCGATCGCCTCGAGCGCGACGGGCTTGTGCGCCGGGAGGGGGTGGATGGGGACGCCCGCGGTCTGAACGCCGTGATCACGCCCGCCGGCCGCGCGGCGTTCGAGCGAGCGCGGCGTACGCACCTCGCGGGCGTGCGAGAGCGCTTTCTCGGACCCCTATCGGGCGAGGAGCGGGAGATGCTTGCGCAGCTTTGGGAGCGACTGCTCCCGGGCGCCACCGCGCCGGATCCCTGCTAGGACCGGCCGCAGCCGCGCCGCCCGAACAGGCGCCACTCGGCGAATCGCAGCATGCGATCGAACGCGGTCTTGCCGGGCAGCACCTCGCGCGTGAAGAACCCGGTCGCCTCGGCCCCATGACCGCCAGGCACGCGGAAATACTCGACCGGAACGCCCACCGCCCTCGCTCGGGCTACGAGCTGGTCGTCGAGCACGGTCGGCACGACCCTGTCTTCCGTGCCATGCACGGCGAACAGGGGCGCCTCGCCAGGCTCGAGCGCCGTCGCGCCGGGGGCGATGAGGATGGCGCCCCACAGGTCGCCCACGAACCGGACCCTCGGCGCCTTGACGCCGTAGTCGTCCAACAGGTAGGCGAGGTGATTGGCGGTGATCGCCCCGGCGGAGCTGCCGATGACGCCAAGGCGCTTGAGGTCGATGCGATGGCGGGAGGCGTGAGCGCGCAGCCAGTCGAAAGCGGTGAGGGTGTCGTCCACGGCCGCGATCATCGCTCTGGAGAATGCGCTGCCCCCCGCCGCGTTCGTGACTGGTCCCACCCGGGCGGAGTTGGCGGGATCCTGCCCGATCAGCCGGTAGTCGATCGATGCCACCACCACGCCCCGGGCCGCCAGCGCGCGACTGATCTGGACCATGTTCGGGTCGTTGCGCGTGCCGGCCCTGAAGCTGCCGCCGTGGATGAGCACTACGGCCGGCCGGCGACGCTTGGACTTCGTCACGGGCTTGTAGAGGTCCAGGAGCAGATCGAACTTGCCGGGGGCGGGAGTGTTCACCTGACCCTGCCCGTAGACGACGCCTTCCTTGACGCGAACGGGAAAGTGCCCGTGGCGGGCGTCCTTCGACCCCGCCGATGCTGCGGGAGCCAGCACCAGCGCGAAGATTGCCGCCAGCATCGTCGCGCGCCTCATGGGGCGACCCTAGCCAGCCGCCGGCGGCGACTCAAGTGGGATCAGGACAGCGGCGCGGCCACGGCGGTCCGGTCGCGCCGGCGGACTTCGCGGAGGGCGCGCGCCAGCCGGCGGACGCCCTCGTCGAGCTCCTCGGGCTCCACCAGCGAGAACGACAGCCGCAGGCTGGTGCGCTGACGGCGCTCCGCGGTGACCGCCCCGCCGGGCGTGAAGGACACGCCGTGGCGCACGGCCTCGGAGTAGAAGCTGCGCTCCTCGACCGGCCGCGTCAGGGTGACCCAGACGTGATGGCCTCCGCGGGGAGCGGTCGCCTCATATTCCCCGGGGAGGTGGCGCTCCAGCGCCTCCATGAGGGCGTCGCGGCGCTCGCGGTAGTACGGCAGGCTGCGCTGCAGGTGTCGCTCGTAGCCGTCGGCGGCCAGGTAGCGCGCCGCGATGTGCTGCACCAGCGTCGGCGTGTGAAAGTCGCTTGCCTGCTTCAGCGTGGCGAGGCGCTCCAGCACCGGGCCGCGTCCGGCGATCCAGCCGACCCGCAGACCGCCGCCCACCACCTTCGACAGCGAGTTGACGCAGATCACGTGGCCCGGTGCGTCCGCGCGCAGCGCGGGACAGGGCTTGCCTTCGTAGCGGAGGTCCTCGTAGACGCGGTCCTCCAGCACGAAGAGATTGCGCTCGACGCGCCAGCTCGGCGAGCCGCTCGCGACGTTCGGCGGACAGGTCGACGCCCATCGGGTTCGTGCAGGCGGTCTGCAGGGCGAGCAGCCGCACCTCGTGGCGGGCGAGAAGCTGCTCGAGCGCGTCGACGTCCAGGCCGTCTTGGTCCACAGGCACCCCGATCACCCTGGCGCCCGTAGACCGCAGCGACAGCAACGAGCCCGTGAACGTAGGCGACTCGACCGCGGCCACGTCGCCCGGCTCGAGCAACGCGCGCGCCACCAGGTCGATCGCCTGCTGAGCGCCGGTGGTCACGATGATCTCCTCAGGGCCGCTAGCGCCGCCGGTGGCGCGGCCACGGTCGGCGAGCCGCTCGCGCAGCTCGTAGAGGCCCTCGGGGGTCAGGTAGGCGAGCGCGTCCACGCCCTCGTCGGCGAAGGCTCGCGCGGCGATATCGGCGAGCTCCTCCGCCGGATGGAAGCGCGGCGCCGGGAAGCCGGTCGCGAGCGAGATCATCCCCTCCTGCGCGGGAAGGCGGAAGGCGTCGGAGAGGATCTCCTCCTGGTAGGTCGCAGGCCGATCGGGCAGCACGTAGGCCTGCCAGTCGTCACCTCGCTCATCGGCCGCGGCGGGTGTCAGCGCGCGCACGAACGTGCCGCGACCGACACTGGCGGTCACGTATCCCTCCTCCGCCAGGCGGCGGTATACGCGCGCGGCGGTCAGGTGGTTGATGCCGGCATCCGCGGCGAGCGTGCGCGTCGGCGGCAGCTTGGCGCCGGGCTCCAGCGCGCGGGACTCGATCGCCGCGACCACGCGATCGACGAGCTGCTGTGTGAGCGAGACGTCTCCCTCTCGCTGTAGATCGGACAAGTCTATTTTGTACGACATTGTGTGTGCTACACCCGGCCTCGATACTAGCTCAGGACCGGCCGCTAGGCAACTTGTTCCACAAGAGAGGCACAATGCACCGCAACACCACACATACATCGGATATCACGGTGCGGCTCGCGGACTACTCGGATGCTCGCTCGCTGACCCGTCTGGCCGCGCTCGACTCCGCGCAGTTCCCCGACGGCGCCCTCGTGGTTGCGGAGAGTGGCGGAGAGATTGTCGCGGCGCTCCCGCTGGAGGGCGGGCGTGCGATCGCCGACCCGTTCCGGCGCACGGCGGCACTCCTCGAGATGCTCGAGCTCAGGGCCGCCCAGCTGAGAGGTCGCGATGAGCGCCGCCCGTCCGCGGCGGGTCGCATCCGCGAAGCGGTGCGCCTTCAGCCACAGCCGCGCCTCCCGTAGCTCCCCTCCCTCCTAGGGGAAGGCGGCCGCCGGTGTCAAAGGGCCGGCGGCCGCCGCTCGCTCTGGGCGCGCGGATCGCCTGCCGATACCATGGCCGTGCCCGCCACGCGGGCGCGCGGGGCTATAGCTCAGCTGGAAGAGCGCCTGGATCGCACCCAGGAGGTCGCCGGTTCGAGTCCGGCTAGCTCCACTGGTTTGGTCACTTAACTGCGCCGCCGGATTAGACTCGCCTCGCCGTGGAGATGCCCTTGGAGGTCGTCCTTGTCCGCCATGGAGAGAGCGAGGGAAACGAGGCCGTCCGCCGCGAGCGTGCGGGGGACGATTCGATGCTCCGGCGCCTGCGCGAGCGCCACAGCTCTTTCTGGCGCCTGACGGACGAGGGTGTCGCCCAGGCGGAGCGCTCCGGCGCGTGGCTCCGAGACGCCTTTCCGGACGGGTTCGACCGCCACTACACCTCGGAGTACGTCCGGGCGATGGAGACCGCAGCGCGACTCGGCCTACCCGACGCCGAGTGGCTGATCCACCCGGGGCTGCGCGAGCGCGCATGGGGAGATCTCGACCGCCTGACCGAGCATGAGCGCCACGAGCACTACGCAGCCCAGCTCTCCGACAAGGCGGCGTCCCCGTTCTACTGGCGGCCGCCGAATGGGGAGTCGATCGCGGAGGTGAGCTACCGCTTGCTCGGGCTGCTGGACCGGCTCGACCGCGACTGCCACGCCGGGCGGGCGTTGCTCGTCTGTCACGGCGAGCTCATCGGGGCCTTCCGGGCGCGGCTCGAGGACATGTCGCAGCGGGATTTCCACCGCTGGTCCACCGATCCGCGCGAGAAGATCGCCAACGGCGAGATCATCCATTACACGCGACGCCATCCAGAGACCGGCGAGGTGACTGACCGGTTCGCCTGGCGGCGCACGGCCGTCCCGCAGGACGAATCCCGGTCGCAACCCTGGTCGGCCATCGAGCTGCGCCGTTACGACGCGTCGGGATTGATGGCTGCCGTTGAGGAGACGCGTCCCGTGACCTGAGTTCGATGCTCCCGCGTCAGCCCACATAAGTGCCGGAGCTTCCAGCTTCTAACCAAAGGGGAAGTCGCTCTCATTCAGCGAGATCAAGAACAGCTGCCCCGACGAGGTTGCGCAGATAATCCTGACGAGCCAGCCCTGGACCAAGACCAAGTAGGAGGCGCGGGATAGGCTCGCGCTCATGCCGTCTCCGCCAAAGGGACCGCCGCCCGGATCCTTCGGGCTGCGGATCGTGAACCGGGTCACGGCCTTGAACGTGTTCCTCTACCGCCGCACCGGCGGCCGCATCGGCGGGGCGATCGGCAACATCAAGCCGGTCGCCTTGGTCGATCACGTCGGCGCGAAGAGCGGCACGAAGCGCACGACGCCCTTGGTCTATACGCGCGACGGTGACAACGTGATCGTCGTCGGCTCCCAGGGTGGAGCGCCGAGGACTCCGTCCTGGGTCTTCAACCTCCGCAAGAACCCGCGTACGACGATTCAGATCGGGAGCAAGAAGTGGGAGGTCGTCGCCCGCGAGGCCACCGATGAGGAGCGCGAGCGGCTCTGGCCGATGGTCGTCGACACCTACGCCGACTACGCGGTGTACCAGGCTCGCACCGAGCGCAAGATCCCGGTGGTCATCCTGACGCCGGCGGGAACGCGGCCCGGCGGCTGACCCGCCAGGCAGAACTGTGGTGCCTACCTCGGCGGGCCAGCTGCAATCGACTAGGCACCGGCGCCCGAATCGACGGCAATCCCCGATAGTCCGCAGCTATCGGCCGACTCGCGCCTGGGCCCGCCTGGCCCCCGCTTGGGCTCTACGGAGCGGAGAAACGGACGCTGCGACGCGCTCGAGCGCCCTGGATCGCACCCAGGAGGTCGCCGGTTCGAGTCCGGCTAGCTCCACTACGCGAAGATGCTGCTGAGAGCCGAATTCGCCTCGAGTCGGAGCGGGCGGGGAACGTCAAGGCAGCGGCCGCGCAAGTGGTGCGCGAGGGCTTCTCCTCCCCGATCTCGATGCGACCCTCGCCGGGCTCGCTGCTCGAACGAGCACGCGGCGCGGCTAGGCGGGTACGTTCAGGGCGAGGGCTTCGGGGCCAGCGGCGCCGCTGGTTCCTGGTCCACCGGCGGAAGCCCGGCGCCCTCGGGACTGATCTGCGGTATCCACTCGAGCCAGCTCGGCAGGTACCAGTTCCAATCGCCCAGCAGCGTCATCGACGCTGGCAGCAGCACTGCGCGGACGATCGTCGCGTCGATGAGCACCGCCACCGCGAGACCCACGCCGAGCTCCTTGAAGAAGATCAGCGAGAGGGTGGCGAAGATCGCGAAGACCGCGATCATCACCACCGCGGCGCTGGTGATCACCCCGGCCGTGGTCTTGATCCCGTGCGATACGGCCTCGTCCGTCGACATCCCGCGGTCGAACGCCTCGCGGATACGCGTGAGGATGAACACGTGGTAGTCCATCGAGAGCCCGAACAGGATCACGAACATGAACAGGGGCATCCACGAAATGATCGAGCCGTTCGACTTGAAGCCGAGCAGGTCCTCGCCGTGGCCGTACTGGAAGACCCAGACGAGCACTCCGTAGGCGGCGCCGACCGAGAGCATGTTGAGCACGATCGCCTTGATCGGGATCACGACCGAGCGGAAGGTGAACAGCAACAGCAGGAAGGCGGCTGTGAGCACGAACCCGAAGACCAGCGGGACGTGCGACTTCGTGGTGTCGTTGAAGTCCTTCGAGCTGGCCGTGTAGCCCGTGACATCCGCCGTCACGCCGGGGACGGACCCGATCGTGGCCGGGATCAACTCGTCTCGCAGCTCCGCGAGGGCCGCGTTGGACTCCGAGTCGCTGCCGTCTCCCGCAATCGGGATGTTGACCTGCGCGAGGGTGCGCTTGGCGTTCACGTCGGTCGTGATCGGCTGCTCAAAGAGGTCCGGCTGCCTCAGCGCCCCCGCTAGTAGCTGGGCCAGCCCACGCCGGACCGGCGGTGCCGCGACGTCGTCCGCGCTGACCGCCACCACGGCCGGGATCGGGCCGCCGGGGAAGGCGGTCTGGATCTTGTTGTAGGTCTGGATCGCTTCGAGGTCCTGAGGCAGGGTCTCGATGCTCTGGTCCGCGGTGTGGAGGCTGAAGGCCGGGATGGAGAGGACCACGAGCAGTCCCCCGGCCAGCACGACCGAGATGACGGGGTGGCGCAAGACCCGGTTGACGACCTGCGACCAGGCGCCGCTCTCCGGGGCGTTCCACGGCATGCGCGAGATGATCGGCACCCCGCCCTTCTCGACCCGGTCGCCCAGCCAGGCGAGGATCGCGGGCAGGACGGTCAGCGAACCGATCATCGCCACGGCCACCACGAGGATCGTGCCGGTGGCGAACGATTCGAATGTGGGCGTGCCGGCCAGGTACATGCCGGCCATCGCGATGATCACCGTGAAGCCCGAGATCATCACCGCCCGGCCAGAGGTCGCCGCCGCGGCGGCGAGGGCCGCGGACTCGCTGCGTCCCGACTCGCGTTCCTCGCGCTCGCGCCGCAGGTAGAACATCGAGTAGTCGACTCCGACGGCCAGGCCGATCAGGAGGATCACCTCGTTGATCGAGCTGTCGACGCCGCCGATCAGATGGCTGAGCGGGCCGATCAGGCCGATCGTCGCGATGACCGCGGTGAGCGCCAGGAGCAGCGGCACGCCGGCCGCCACCACGGCTCCGAAGGCGATCAGCAGGATCAGCATCGTGATCGGAAGCGACGTGACCAGTGCCTTGCCAAAGTCCTCGCTGATCGTCTCCTCGAGCTGCTTCTCCGCGCTGGCGTCCCCGAACTGGCCGAACTCGAAGCTCGGGTGCGCGGCGTTGGCAGCCTTCACGGCGTCGAGCGCGGGTCCCACGCGGTCCTGGACCTGGTCGTCGTCGCCCGCGATCTGGAACCGGATCAGCGCCGAGTGCCCGTCCTTTGAGATCTGTCCGCGGTTGCCCCGTTTGTAGGGGCCCTCGAAGGCGTGGGTCGCGGGCACCTTGGCCAGGCGGCGCTGGACATCGGCCACCGCCGCACGGAAGGTGGGCTGGTCGGCTCGCACGCTCTTGCTCTGGACGAGCACCATCTCGTCCGCGTGCTTGGGCGATGCCTCTCTGATGGCCTTGTCGGCGCGGCTGGATTCCCCGACCCCGGTGTCGCTGGTGTCCAGCGTCTTGGTCCCGAACGCGCCGTTTAGCGCGAACGCGACGACCACGAACGCCAGCCATCCCCAGATCGCGGCCTTGCGATGCTGAGCGCTCCAAGCTCCTGCGCGGGCAGCCAGGACCCGAGGGGCGTTGGCAGACTTGCCGTCGCGGTCCGAACGGGCTGCGGACATCTGGGTCCTCTCTGTCGCGAGCTCACCCCGGCGGGGTCGGGCAGGATCGCCGAGGGCACGCTGCGCTCAAGTCAGGGCGCTCAGCGTCCGTCAACCTATCGAAGGTGCGGACCGACGTGCGGTCAAACGAAAGGCCCGGAGCACGCGCTCTGCCTGGTCGCCGCGATGACCGGGCTGCGCCACCCGCGACAGCCTTGAACTCGTGCGGCGGCTCCACGAGCGGGAACGAGAAGCGCCCCCAGATCTGGGGGCGCTCTGTCGCGACGTTCGGAGGCCTACTAGGCGCCTGCCGCAGCAGTCTCCGGGAGGCCCACCGCGCGCTCCCCGTCGACCTCGAAGTACGTGTTCTCGCTCACGCCGGCGGTAGCCGGGTCGAGGTAGTCGCGGAGCGTGTCGATCGAGCCTGCCTCCCACAGGCAAACGGCTACCGACCCGTCCTGAGATGGGAAGAACTGCCTTCCCTGGACACCAGGTGGCCCGCCTCCAGCGACCTCCTCGGCGTCCATCGCGAAGAACTTGTCCGGATCAATGATCCGGTGCTGCACGACGACATGCATTAGCCAGCACCTCCCTCAGTAGTTGCTGCGACTCTACGCCTGCTATCTCGGGGGATGCAAGTCGTCTTCAACCCTGGTTGTGCGTGCCTCCGTCCCGGCCTGCAAGAGCCAGTCGGATGTGATGACAGACGCTCGCGTTTCGCGCTTAGCGGCAGTCTCGAAGGCGCGCGGCCGCTGTGGTGTTCCCCCACGCCCGTCCGGCGTGGGGGTGACATGCTGCGCGTCGTGAGTGCGCTCGATGGTGTTCGGTTGCGGCCCGATCGTGTCCGCGGTGCCGTCGGCGAGATCGATCCGGTTTTCCTCGATACGCCGGCGCTGCCGTGCGCGCCACTTGGCGAAGCGCTTGGGTGCTCGGTGACGCTGAAGATTGAAACCCTCAACCCGGTCCGGAGCTTCAAGGGACGCGGCACGGAGACGGTGGCGGCCGTGGCCCGCAAGCAAGGCGCGTCGTGCGTGGTGTGCGCGAGCGCCGGCAATCTCGGGCAGGCGCTGGCCTACAGCGGCTCGCGTCGAGGCCTCGCGGTCACCGTGGTGGCGGCGAGAACCGCCAACCCGCTCAAGCTACGCCAGATCGCCACCTTCGGCGCCGCCGTGCGGCTCGAAGGCGAGGACATCGAAGACGCCCGGCTGCTGGCGCGGGAGATGGCGGAGGCGGACGGCGCCTACCTCGTCGAGGACAGCTTGGACCTGGCCACCTGCGAGGGCGCGGCCACCATCGGCCTCGAGCTCGTCCGAGACGATCCGATGCTCGACGTCGTACTCGTAGCCCTCGGCGGCGGTGCGTTGGCAAGCGGCGTCGGCTTCGCGGTGCGCTCGCTCCCCGGGCACGCAGAGCTAATCGGAGTCCAGCCTCTCGGTGCGCCCGCGATGGCGCTGTCGTGGCATCAGGGCACGGTGGTCGAGACCGACCACATCGAGACCATCGCCGACGGCGTCGCCGGCCGCTGTCCGATCCCCGAGGTGCTGGACGACCTGCTCGTCGTGCTCGACGACGTCGTACTCGTGCGCGAGGACTCGATCAAGGCCGGGATGCGAGCGCTCCATGAGCACGCGGGACTCGCCGTCGAGCCGTCCGCAGCGCTTGGCATCGCCGCCCTCCTCGAGGACCCCGACCGGTTCGCCGGGCGGCGCGTCACAACCATCCTGTGCGGAAGCAACGTTGTACCGGCTGACTTCGCGCGGTGGGTCCTAGAACCCGCGCGATGCGCGCTAGCTGCCTTGGGCGCTCGCTGCCGTGCCCGGGCGCCGAGCCTGTGCTAGACGATCAAGCGCGAGTCGTCGCGGAAGTAAGGGCCGGTGCCACCTCGTCGATCACGCGCCCTAGGCGTCGCGACCTCTCAGCCTTCAAGCCTGCCCCAACTCTGGATCACGGTGAAGGTCGTGCCCCATCTGCCCGGCTCGGCCAACTCGCTCTCTGCTTCGCGGCGTAGCGAGGCAAGCTCGTCCTCGCTCAGCGTCTCAAGCAGCCGCGACTCGAGCGCGACGCTGAACTGAAGTGGCAGACCCAAATAGGGGTGGCCCGGTTTGAGCGCGATCACATGTGCGTCGATCTCTGGCTCCTCGATACCGATCTCGCGGAGCAGTTCGGGAAGTCCGCGGCCTGCCTCGCCGCCCAGGACGGCAAAGACCTCGGCGAGCAATCGGATCAGTCGATCGGCCGCGGGCGCAGGGGGATTGAAGTGCCACGAGCCCAGGTCCCACTCCTCCAGAACCAGTGAGCCACCGGGCCTGACCAACCGCCGGTACGAGGCGACCTGCTCACGGCCACGTCCGAGCGGAGCGATCACGTAGCGGGCATGGACGAGATCGAAAGATTGCGGCGCCATCTTGCTCTCGAACAGATCATCGACAACGAGCTCTACGTTGGAGATTCCTTCTGCCTCCAGAAATGAACGAGCAGCATCGAGCAGGCTCTCGTCTATGTCGGTGCCTACGACCTGGCCCGAGGGACCGACCCACTCGCTGAGGATCCGAAGCCAGCCCATGGCTCCGCAGCCGACGTCCAGCGCGCGTCGACCGGACCCGCCGTCGAGCTTCGAGAGCAGCTGCCGCCCGGTGGGCTCCCACACCAGCGACTGCAGCCGCAGGCGCTCCAACTCCGAGGGTTGGTTGGCCAGCAGATACTCCTGAGACATCGCCACCCAGTATCCCCCTCCGGCCGTGGGGCTGCGACGCAGCCCCCGCTGCGGCGTCGGGGTGCGCAGGAGGTGCGCCTGATCGGACCAACCCCAGGTGCGGCTCCTTGGTAGTGGTGCCGGCTAGCGACGCTCGCAGGATGGTTTGTCGATGATCTCGACCAGACCATGGCCGACCTCGCGTCACGGGGCGTGGTCTTCGAGCGGTACGACCAGCCCGGGCTCAAGACCGACGAGCAGGGTGTCTTTGATGCCGGGCGATTCAGGGCCGCCTGGATGAAGGACCCTGATGGCAACACGATTGCGCTCACGGAGGTTTCGCGCTAAACGGCCCCCGGCAAATTCTGCGTGGCAACCCAAGCAGGCGCGTCGACCGACGGGCGACGGCGAGCGGCGAAAGGCGCGACGGAACGGCTCAGCCGGTAGCGTCGGAGTCGCTGGCTGCTTGCCAGCCGAGTTGCTCGCGTGTGCGCTTGGGGAGCGCGCTGACGACGAGGTCGTAGGAGTCCTCGATGAGGTCACGTACGAGCCGGTCTGGGAGGCGGCCGTCCAGCGTGATCGTGTTCCAGTGGCGCTTGTTGAGGTGGTATCCGGGACGGATCGCGGCGTAGCTCCCGCGGAGGTCGACGGCGATCTCTGGCTCGCACTTCACACTGACCTCCAGCGGCATCCGATCAAGCGCACTCAGGGCGAACATCTTCCCGGCGACCTTGAATACCGAATGCTCGGGGCCGAACGGGAAGTCCTCGATCGCCCCGACCTGCGTGAGGCAGCACGCGCGCAACTCTGTCGCGTTCACGCGTCGAATCGTCGCACTCCGATCACGCTGGCTTGATAAGCGAGGTGTCGCACCCCTGCGCGTGTCCCAACGCGACCATGGCAGGGTCCGGGCGGCACTAGCACCTCAATCTCGTGCTTCGCGGCCACCGCCGCGAGTTCTTCCGGTCACCGAGCGGGAGCGCAGGATCCCGCAACTCCAGCCTTGTCATTCGTCGCCGAGGAGCTGCTCGACATGGGTGGGCCGTGCTTCACGGTGCTGATGACGGTGCGCCTGACCGGCACCGAGAGCGGCGCGTCGGCTCCTCCCGTCCAGGCGGTCTGGACTTACACCTTCCGCCGTGGCCTTGATCGTGAGGCTGGACATGCGGCACGACGAATGGGATGTCGCGCCCGCCGAGCTCGCCGCCGCGCACCAACGCCTGACGCCCACCACTGCGAAGCCGCGTTTCACCCCGACCTAACTGGCACTCCGAACGGCGGGAGCTTCGCGCCGGTCCGCAGCATCGGCTGCCCTTCCTCAAAGTCCCGCTTTGGCACGCCGTGCCGATCCCGCCGCTCGAGGTCGAGCTCGGGCCGACGGGGCGGGCATAGGGTCCTCCGGCGGCTATCGCTACGAGAGCAGAACTCCTTCCCTCGCGAGATACTGCGCGGGCGATGTCGCAGGAGAACGTGGAGGTCGTGCGGCGGGCGTTCGCATATGTGTTCTACGAAGGCGAGGATCGCGCCGAGGCGGAAGCGATCTTTGACCCCCATGTCGTACTGAACCCAGTTGAGGAAACGCCGTTGTACGGCGTCGATGCATTCCGACAGAACTTCGAGCGTTGGAGAGATGCTTGGGAAGAACTCGAGGTGGCAGTCGAGGAGGTGATCGACGTCGGGGATCGCGTGTTCCTGACAGCTCACCACCGGGGGCGCGGTCGGGGAAGCGGGGTGGAGGTCGATACCCGCCTCTATTCGGTCTACACCCTGCGCGGCGGGAAGATTGTCCGAGAGGATGAGTACGCCGCGAGGGCCGAAGCCCTCGAAGCCGCGGGGCTGAGCGAGTAGGCGACCGCTTCCGCTTCGGACGACAAGCGCATCACGTGTAAGGGGACGGCTCCGGGGTGCGGGACCCGAGGTCAGCGTCGGCCGTCAGCGGCCCGACGCTTCTTCGAGATCTTGGAAGGCGGTGCGCTACGTCGCACTCGGCGGTCCGAACCAGGTGGTGAGCGCGTCGGGCAGCCCCGGGTGGGTGAGGTCTCCCACCCAGCCGACATATCCGTCGGGCCGGATCAACACGGCAGCCGGAGCAGTGACCGCCCCGAGTGCTGGGAGCTCCCACGTACCGACGTATTCGGCGTCGATCAGCTGAACCCGATCGGGCCATGGAGTGATGTCGAAGCCGCCGGGTTCACCGAGGTTGAGGAGCACCGGCCGGGCATCGTGCAGCAGGGTGAAGACCCGCAGCGGGCCGTCGGCGGTGACCAGGTCGAGATCGGGCATGCGGCGTCCGAGCAGCGGGTGTCCCTCGCCGAGGTCGTAATGGATGTCCAGGCCGAACATCATCGCGGCGAAGCGTCTGCGCGACTCGTCCGTCATGAGGAACTCGGCGATCGTGTCGCGCAAGGCCTCCGTGCGTTCGTCCGGGCGGCGGAGCGCGACGTGCGCCATCGTGGTCCGCAGCACGCGGGCGGCGACCGGGTGACGCTCGGCGTGGTAGGTGTCCAGGAGGCTTTCCGGGGATGTCCGGTTGACCACCTGGGCCAGCTTCCACCCCAGGTTCACCGCATCCTGCACGCCGGTCTGAAGGCCCTGTGCACCATCCGGGGAATGCACGTGTGCGGCGTCGCCGGCCAGCAGGACCCGTCTGTCGCGGTAGGCCGCGGCCTGCCGGGTCATATCGTTGAACCTCGAGATCCACGTGGGACTGTGGACCCCGTAGTCGGTCCCGTAGACGGTGATGAGCGCCTCGCTGAGATCACGCAGGGTGGGTTCGCGCGCGGGTCCGACGTGCTCATCGGTCACCATGACCCCTACCGGCCCGCTGTCCGCGTAGACCACCTCGCCGTCGCGGATCTCGTACTCCACCCTGCCGAGGGCATGCATGCCGCGGGCGTCCTGGCGAATGCCCCACTCCGGCGGCTCCTCGGCCAGCTCGACCTCGGCGATCAGGGCGCTGGTCGTCGGATCCCACCCGGGGAACTCGATGCCGGCTGCCTTGCGGATCAGGCTCCGTCCTCCGTCGCACCCGGCGAGATACTGCGCCCGTAGCGACTGGCCGTCCGAGATCTCGACGTCGACGCCGGTTTCGTCCTGCGCGAAACCCGTTACCTCACGTTCGCGATAGAAAGTCACCGGCAGCTCGCCGACCCAGCCGGCCAGTATGCGCTCGATGTGGTTCTGCCACAGCCCGAGCGAGTAGGGATGCCGGGTGGGGAAGTCGCTGATGTCCAAAGCGACCCCGGCGAACTGCCCGACGTTGACCACCTGTCCCTCCGACAGGAACCGATCGGCGATTCCGCGCTGATCGAGGATCTCGATGGTGCGTGCGTGCAGACCACCTGCGCGCGAGCCGGGAAGGTCCTGGCTGGAGCGCCGCTCGACAATCGCAACGTCCACCCCCGCCAACGCCAGCTCGCCCGCCAGCATCAACCCTGTCGGACCTCCTCCGGCGATCACCACCGCATGCTCGGTCATAGCCACACTCCCGTCGGATACGTCGACAACACACGCATTTCGCTGCTCCCATTCCGTAGCTTCTGGCCTGCGGCCGGCGATTATGCGGCACGCCCCGGGGCTTGCCGCAAGCCCCCCGGGCGGTATAAATTGGAAGTGGAGAGGAGCGGGTAACGGACTCTCCTTTCCCGTCTGGTGTGGACGGACGACCTCCTCGCGAAGCGGCGACGCACCGGGTACGGCGATACCGCCGGCCCAGGGAGATCTCCCATGTGCTCACGGCGGCCGTTAACCCGCGGGGACCTTGCCGCCGAAGTTCCACGACCGGACGAGCACGGAGCCGCGCAAAGCGTCGAGGTCGCTCTCCGCCACGGCCAAGGCTTCGCTGACCCGCAGGCGCGCGCTAGAGCAGCACGATCAGCGCTCTCGTCCGGAGCCTGAAGCAGCCGTCACCGGCGCAGAGTGACGGCGTTGTCACACGGGAGAGCTGACCTCGGCGCTGCTGCTTCGCACGGGAGGAGCAGTGAGGCGCCTTCAACAGCCGCCGGTGCTTTGCGCGAGAGCGCTAGCGGCGGTCAGCAGCATCGGTTGCCCTTCCTCAAGGTCCCACTCCGGCACGGTGTGCCTATCCCGCCGCTCGAGGTCGAGCTGGCGCGGGCGGAGCGGGCTTAGGTCGTGCGACCGCTAGGAGCCGAACTGGAGGACCGCGTCCCCTTCGACGATCGCGGGCGGGTCGGCTGTGCCGCTGACGTTCTCCTTGACCCACTCGGCTGCGCGCCGGGAAGACTCGTCGGTCCCGGCCTTGTCTTCACAGACCGTCACGGTCATGCCGCCGTCACCACTTCGTACGGCCGCATAGTTGACGAAGCCTGGGACCCCGCTGATGAGCTCCTTCACGTCTTCCTCCCGCTGCCCGAGAAGATCAAAGAGCTCCGACGCACCCTGCCCCGAATAGGTGCGAACGACTACGTACATGCCGACCTGCCTTTCCGTGGCTGATGCCACTTCGATGCCACTGGGTGCAAACCTACCCGACCGCCGCCAAGGGTCCGGCCGGCTCGGACGACGAGGGTCGCGGCACCTGGCATCGGTTGCCCTTCCTCAAAGTCCCACTTTGGCACGGCGTGCCGATCCCGCCGCTCGAGGTCGAGCTCGGGCTGACGGAGCGGGCCTAGGGTCCTCCTGACCGGCATCGCTATGCATGGAAGGCGGGAGCGCGTTCGCCAGCACCCCTTGTCGCTGGGGCCCCGGATCGGACATGCTGCGCGCGTGCGGCTGGCAATGACGGACACGACCGCCACCTGCGGGTTAGAGCGGCGGGAGTTGTGGACGAAGCACGCGATCTCTACTGCTGAGGCCAACGCGGGGCAGGCGGGCGCGTGAGTGCTGCGTCGTCTATCTCGGCTTCCGAGCGGCGCAGGTTCTTGGCCCCGCTCGCGCTGGCCCAGTTCATCTGCAGCTTCGCCGGCTCGAACATGAACGTGATGATCAACGACATCACGGAGGATTTGGACACGACCGTGGCCGGGGTGCAGGCCGCGATCACGCTGTTCCTGCTGATCATGGCCGTCCTCATGATCCCGTGCAGCAAGCTGACCGACCGCTGGGGCCGCAAGCGTTGCTTCACCGCCGGTCTGGTGCTGTACGGGATCGGCGCGCTGGTGAGCGCGGTGTCCCCCAGCCTCGGCGTGCTGATCTTGGGCAACTCGGTGTTGGAGGGCGTCGGCACGGCGCTGCTGATCCCGCCGGTCTACATCCTCACGACGCTGAAGTTCAGCGATCTCACCTCGCGCGCCCGTGCCTTCGGCGTGATCAGCGGCATGGGTGGTGTGGGCGCCGCGGCAGGGCCGTTGATCGGCGGCGTCATCACCACGGGGATCAGCTGGCGCGCCGCGTTCGTCTTCCAGGCCCTGGTGGTCGCGGCGATCGTTCTGCTGAGCCGCAGGATCGAAGATCCGATCGCGGCGGACCCCACGCGCCCCTTCGATGCCGTTGGAGCAGTCCTGTCGGCCGTCGGCATGTTCTGCGTGGTCTTCGGGATCTTGCAGGCCGACAACAACGTCGCGCTGATGGCTGCGTTCGTGGCCGCTGGGGCCGCGCTCCTGGCCTGCTTCTTCCTCTACATCCGCGGCCGCGAGCGAGCCGGCAAGGAACCGCTGCTGTCCACCGGGCTGTTCAAGAACCGGACCTCGAACCTCGGTCTCGCCACGCAGAACATCCAGTGGCTGCTGCTGATGGGAACGTCTTTCACGGTTGCCGTGTTCCTGCAGACGGTGCGTGGCTACAACGCGATCGAGACGGGTGTCATCTTCACCGCCGCGACGCTGGGCGTCCTCGCCTCGTCGCTCGGGGCCGAGCGATTCGCCAAGCGGCGACCCCAGAAAACGCTGATCATGGCCGGCTTTGTGACGACCTTGGCCGGGATCGGCCTCCTGCTGGCCCTGGTCGGCGCCTCGTCGCGCGTCGTCGCCTTCGCGCCCGGGCTGCTGCTGATCGGCCTCGGGCTCGGGCTCATGCTGACGCCGTCGGTCAACCTCGTTCAGTCCAGCTTTCCGGAGCAGCAGCAGGGTGAGATCTCCGGGCTGTCGCGCAGCATCTCCAACCTTGGCTCGTCCTTCGGCACCGCCATAGCCGGCACGATCCTGGTCTCCGACCTCGCATCGGGGAACACGAGCTATGTAGTCGCCATGGTCGTGCTCGCCGCCCTCGCGCTAGTCGGCCTGGCCGTGGCCGCTCTGCTCCCGCGCGGCCCCGAGCCGCACAACACGTCGAGCGAACTCACCACCTCACACGCGCCGCGGCCGGCCGTCCAGCCCGAATAGGCGACGCGCCGTCGCGCTGCTGCTTTGGACGACAAGCACTAGCGGGGTACCGAACAGCGTTTCCCCTTCGTGTAGGTCCAGCCGGTCTCGGCGCAGATCTCGCTCTACGAGTATTTGTTCGCACGCATCCCGATAGGCATGAGCAGACGCGGCGGTCTCTCGACCCACCGGCCCTCGTGAACGCGTCGTGCGCGACCATGGCGCGGATGAGTCCTTGAACGGGATTGCGCGACGGCTCACGCTGGAGGGCGTGCCCACGGTCCGCGGCGGGCGACGGTTGTATGCAACCACTGTCGCGGGTGTGCTGCGCGACGCAGACCTCGAGCTCTAGCCCGCGACATACGAGGGCTGGCTGGCTCGAGCTCGAGCGTGGTCGTCAACACCATGCCCCCGGGATCACGCGCGGCTGTCGCAACCAAGCGGGAGCGACACTCGCGAGCGCGGCGCGTTTCGAGCGATGGTGGGTACCGGGAGGGCCAGGCTACGTGTCTCGCGGCGTGATGCGGTAGGTCGAGACAACCTCTGCCCGGTGAGCCTCGGGGTGAAGGACGTAGGCGCTCGGGCCGCCGCCGAACCAACTGGCGCTCTCGTTGTCGCCGACGAACACGCCGGGATGGTGCTTCCCGTCGCCATCTTCGACCCAGACCGCCTGGCCTTCCTTGAATCCGTGATCGGGCTCGCTCATCGGGTCAGATTAGCCGCGGAGCGCGGGCGAGTGGTTCTGCTTCCGCCTTGCACGAGAAGCGGTGGCCATCGCGGCGACCCGACAGGCGTGCTGCCTTCGCATGAATGCGAGAGCGGTCGGTTCTGCCGCTCGCATGCCCAGCTGCGAGCAGACACCTGCGTTTCCATGAAAGCAGCGGTGTCGCCGTGGGGCGCCGGCCTCGAGCATCAGAGTCACGTACGTCGTGTAGCTATCTGCTGACGGTCAGTCGAGGCCCTCGCGCCCTCGCTGCGGCGGCGAGCAAATTCTCCAGCCCGGCTGCCCGAGCCCCCGTACGCACTGGCAACATGACTCAGCCGCCGAACCAGCGCTCCCGGCGGCTCGAGCCGAAATGCTCCTTCTCGGCGACCAGAGCGGCGGACGGCGCGTTGAAGGTCCCCGTCTTGGTCGGGCCAGACAGGAAGTCGATGTCCACTCGCCCCACCCGCCCCTGACCGAACTCGATGTAGCAGGAGCCGCGCCCATCGAAGGGGCCGGGCCTCTCTCCGCCCCGTACGTCGGCGATTAGCTGCCGAGCGACCACGCGCGCGGCACCCTCGGCAAACACGCCTGCCTTCGGCACCCCGGCTGTGGCCACATCCCCGACCGCATACACATTGGGGAAGCGCGTCCGCAGCGTCGCCGAGTCCACGGGGACGTAACCGTCCTCGGTCAAGCCACTGGCGATCACCACGTCCGGAGCGCGGTGCTTCGGCACGCCGAGGAAGAGGTCGTACGGCAACTCGGTCCCGTCTTCGAGCGCCGTGACGCTGGACGCTGGATCGAGCGAGGCGATGCGGCGCCCAGGGATCAGGGTGATGTCGCGCTCGGCGAACTCCGACATCAGCGCCGCGGACGTCTCGGGCGAGGGCGGCACCGGCGTGCCTAGCGGGATGACGAACGAGATCCGGCAGCGGTCCCGCACGCCGCGGGCCTTGAGCTCGTCGTCAAGGAGCAGGGCGCACTCGCTCGGCGCCGGAGGGCACTTGAACGGCGCGCCGCACACCCCGACGACCGCGTGGCCCTCCGAGAAGTCGGGGATCAGCCGGGCAAGCCGCTCCGCACCGGCCTCGGAGTAGAACTCGTTGCCGCCCTCGGCCAGGCCGGGCGTGGCGTCCATGTCGTAGTCGGCGCCGAGCGCGATGACGAGCACGTCGGCCTCGTGGACGCCCGCGTCCGTCGTGACCTGTCGCATCTCCGGATCGATCGCGGTGACGGTCTCCTTTAGCAGGCGCACACCGGGCTTGGCGATGTCGCGGTAGGCGTGGCGAACGGCCTCCGGCCTCGTACGCCCGAACATCACGTCGAGCTTCGAGAAGCCGAAGACGAACGCGTCGGTCTTGTCGATGAGCGTCACCTCGACCTGGTCACCGACCGCCTCCGAGAGCATGGTGCTGAGCTCCAGGCCCCCAAACCCGGCTCCGAGAATGACCACGCGCCTGCTCACCAGCCCGACGATATCCGGGATCGGAATGTCCCGGGCGCCGGTCTGCGACCTCGGGTTAGGCGGTCGTGGCTCCCCCATCCACCTGACCTCCACTCGTACAGGCGCTGCAGCCGCGGCACGATCACCGCGTAGTCGAGCATCCGGCCAAGCCCCTGCTCGTCGGCGACATGAGTGAGCCGCGTGGGCAACGCCGGGGCAGACGTATCAAAACGTATTGATGTATTATCCGTGCGTGATCGCCACGGCGGGACATTGCGAGAGCACACCGCCGCGGGTCCTGCGGCTGGCGGGCCACCCGCTGCGCTGGCGGCTGCTGAGCGAGCTGGCGCACAGCGACCGGCGCGTCGGCGAGCTCTGCGAGCTGGCCGGCCGGCGCCAGAGCCTGGTCTCTTACCACCTGAGCCAGCTGCGCGACGGTGGCCTCGTCTCGCTGCGTCGCAGCGCGGCCGACCGCCGCGATACCTACTACGTCCTCGACCTGGCGCGCTGCGGCGAGCTGCTGTCGAGCGCCGGCGCGTCGCTGCACCCCGGCTTGGGGCCGACCCCGCGCCCGCGCGGCACGCACGAGCGCTGTGCCACACCGGCGAGGGTGCTGTTCCTGTGTACCGGCAACAGCGCGCGCTCGCAGATCGCCGAGGCGCTCGCCGAGCAGCTGTCCGGCGGTGCGGTCAGCGCGTGCAGCGCGGGCAGCCATCCCAAGCCGGTGCATCCCAACGCGGCGCGGGTGATGCGCGAGCGCGGCATCGATCTCACCGGGCGTCGCTCCAAGCACCTGAGCGAGTTCGCCGCCGAGCGCTTCGACTACGTGATCAGCCTGTGCGATCGCGTGCGCGAGGTCTGCCCCGAGTTTCCCGGCGCGCCCGAGCTGATCCATTGGAGCATCCCCGACCCCGCGCGCGAACCCGGAAGCGACGAGGAAACCCTGCCCGCCTTCGAGCACACCGCCAGCGAGCTTTGCACCCGCATCGGCTTCTTCATCGAGGCGATCGAACAGACCAACACCACCCCGGAGGTGACCGAACGTGCCTGACGAGCTTGTCAGCGTCCGCTACATGGTCGACGACGTCGAGAGCGCCGTCGCCTTCTACACCACCCACTTCGACTTCACGGTGCGCTCGAGCGCCGCCCCCGCGTTCGCCGACGTCGTGCGCGGCAACCTGCGCCTGCTGCTCAGCGGCCCGACGAGCTCGGCCGGGCGGCCGATGCCTGACGGCCGTACCCCCGGGCCGGGAGGCTGGAACCGCATCCACCTCATCGCCGACGACATCGCAACCGAGGTCGAGCGGCTGCTGGCTGCCGGTCTGACCTTCCGCAACGACATCGTCAGCGGGCCAGGCGGCCAGCAGATCCTGCTCGAGGACCCCTCGGGCAACCCGCTCGAGCTCTTCCAGCCCGCCGGCGCCTGAGCACTGGTCTTCGAACCCGGACTCTGAAAGGAGTCAACCCGATGCCATCCGTGCCGAACCTCCGCACCAACATCCTGCTGCGCAGCGAGCAGACTGGCGGCCACATGTCCGTGACCGAGATCGTGGTCCCGCCGCACACCGCCGGCCCGCCGCTGCACACGCACGACTTCGACGAGGCCTTCTACATGCTCGAGGGCGAGCTGATCTTCCAGGTCGAGGACGCGCTCGTGACCAAGGGCGCGGGCGAGCTCTCCTTCGCCCCGCGCAACGTAGCCCACACGCTGGCCAATCACAGCGACGCGCCCGCGCACTACGTGCTCGTCTGCACGCCCGCGGGCTTCGAGCGCCACTGGGCGCGCATCGCCGCCGAGGCGGCCGGGGTCGACCCGCCGCGGTGGGCGCTGCAGCCGATCCCCGAGGTCACGGTCGTCGGCCCGCAGATCGCGGCGCAGGCGTGAGGCCGCGGCTCGCGGGCGCCCGATGCTGGGAGGCGGTGGGAGCGGCGAGCCCCCGCTACCCGATCAACGCCAATAGCTCGTCGGTCGACTCGTCGAGGCACTCGGCGAGCAGATCGGCATCCGGCAGCGACTCGCGATCGGCATAGACGCCGAAGAAGGCCTCGTCCTTGATCGTGGTGAAGCCGATCGAGAGCGCGTGACGGTCGGCGAGCGGCACGACGGGGTAGGACTCCTGGAGCTCGCAGCTGGCCATGTACAGCGGCTCACGCGGACCAGGGATGTTCGACACCACGAGGTTGAACACGCGCGGGCTCGCAACCAGGTGCGCAAGCACCCGCTGGATCATGTGGGGGGCGTAGCGGAAGGCCTGGAGCATCCGGTCGGCGCCCTCCGGCTGGCCGCTTCGCTTGCGCTTTCCGACCTCCTCCTTGACATCGACCAGCCGCTGGACCGGGTCGGGCTCGTTGCAGGGCAGGTCCACGAACACGAACGAAATCTTGTTGCCGAACTGGCCGGCAGCGTCGTCGCTCCGGACGCTCACCGGAACCATCGCCTTCAGCTTCACGGGGGTCTCTCCGCGCCGTTCGAAGAAGCGCCGCACTCCGCCAGATGCAATCGCCAGCACCACGTCGTTGACCGTCGCGTCGAACCGGCCTTTGATGCGTTTGAGGTCGGCCAGGGGCCGGCGCGCGTGCGCGAGGTGCCGCCGGGGAGAGATCGGCTCGTTGAGTCCCGACTCAGGCGTGGCCGACCGCAGCGAATCGGCCAGCGCTCGGGCGCTTTTCAGTCCGTCGGTGGTGAGGCCGAGTACCCGCGCGGGATGTCGCACGAGCCCGAGCGGCCATCGCGCCAGATCGAGCATCTCGGCGCCACGCTCGACGAGCCCGTTGACGAGAAGCGTCGTTCCTGCCGGCGGGCTGGTGGGTCGCCAGTCATCACGTTCCGGCGCGGGAGGCTCAGGGGTGGGATCTAGAAACAGCGTGGCCAGCTCGACCGCCGCGAGGCCGTCGACCATCGCGTGGTGCGCTTTGCCGATCACCCCGATTCGCCCGTCAGGCAGCCGGTCAGCGATCCACAGCTCCCATAGCGGGTGGCCGCGATCGAGCTGAGCGGACATCACCTCATCGGCGAGCTCATCGAAGTCCGCTGAGGGGCTGTGGCGCACGTGGCGCGCAATATCGAACTCATCGTCGTCGATCCACACCGGATCGTTGATCCCCAGCGGCACGTTGGCCAGCTTCTGGCGGTATCGCGGCGCGCGGCTCATCCGGCTCGCCACGTGATCGCGCAGCTCTCCGAAGGTTGGGCGAGCGCGGCCGCGTGGTTCCCCGAACAGCGCCGCCCACCCCACGTGCATGTGCGCCGATGGGCTTTCGACCTCCAGGAACGAGGCGTCGAGGGTGGTCAATCGATCATCAGGCATCGCTCTCCCTTTCGGTTGCGGTGTGTGAGAGGCGCGTGCTGCCGCGAGCCTGTCCTCAGCTAGCGCTCTGTACGGAGAGTTGCCGAGCCACCAAGAGCTAAACGTTACGCCTAGACGCGAGTAGGCTCGCGAACCAAATCCACGAGAGGCGGTTCGCCATGCCCGAGGCCACGTCCGATGTCTTGCTCAGCGAGCGCGCGTCGCCGCAGGTCCAGCTGCTGACCCTCAACCGGCCCGACCGGCTGAACACGATGTGCGCACAGCTCTGCGAGGCGATACACACGGAGCTCACCGCGCTGGCCGAGGACCGCTCATGCCGTGCGATCGTCATGACCGGCGCCGGACGGGGCTTCTGCGCCGGCCTCGACCTGCACGGTTACGGCGACGCGCCCGGCAACGACGGGACGGACTCGTCGCGCGACCGGCTCGGCAATCAGACGCACATGTCACGGCTGATCCTGCGCCTGCGCGCGACGCCGCAGCCGGTGATCGCCGCGGTCAACGGGCCGGCAGCGGGCTTCGGACTGGCTCTCGCGCTGGGCAGCGACATCCGCTACGCGGCCCAATCCGCGGTCTTCCGCGTGATCTTCGTCAACGTAGGGGTGTCCAACTGCGACATGGGAGTCAGCTGGCTCTTGCCCCGGCTGATTGGCGCCTCGCGCTCCCACGAGCTCATGCTCACGGGCCGTCGCGTCAAGGCCGACGAGGCGGAGCGCATCGGCCTGGTCGCAGAGGTCGTCGACGATGGCGAGGTCGTACCCCGCGCGCTTGAGGCGGCCGAGCAGATCGCGGCCTGGGCACCCTGGGCGGTGCGGCTGACCAAACAGGGCATGTGGTCAGCTCTCGAGATGCCGAGCGAGCAGGCGGCGGTCGAGTACGAGGACCGCCAACAGATCATGGCGACGACTGGGATCGCGCCGGCCGAGGCGGTGCAGGCCTTCCTCGAGAAGCGCTCGGCGAGTTTCGCGGACTAAGTCAAGATGTCCGGACCGCGCGGCGCCCTCCGACCTTCACGGCCTGGGACGCTGAGCGACCTGTGCCGGGACGAGCCGACACCCGCGGCCGCCTCGTCTGGTTACGTCATCAAACCGGCGGTCTCTTCGCGCACTCAGCTCGCGGCGGCGATCAGCGCGCGGTCCTGCTCGCCGGCGCTTCGCCTAATCGCGCCCGGTGAGACGCCGATGACGCGCTTGAAGGCGCGGCTGAACGCGGCCTCGGACCGGTAGCCGAGCCGGTCGGCGAGCTGGCTGACCGTGGCGCCCTCCTTCAGCGCAGCCACCGCGACCTGCATGCGCCAGCGGGCGACGTAGCTCATCACCGGCTCGCCGACGAGCTCGGTGAAGCGGGCGGCGAACGCCGAGCGCGACATCGCCAGCTCGTGGGCCAGGGAGGCGACGGTCCAGTTCCGAGCGGGGTCGCGATGAACATTTGAGATGGCGCGGCCGATCTGGGGATCCTGGAGAGCTCCCAGCCAGCCCCTCTGCGCGGCCGGATCGCTCTCGATCCAAGCCCGGATTGCCTGGATCACGAGGATGTCCCCGAGGCGCGTGATCACGGCCTCGCCGCCGGGCCGGAGCTCGCTGGCCTCGGAGGCCATCAGCCGCAGCATGCTCTGCATCCATTCCAGCCTGGGCGACCTGGACGCCTCGATGCGGATCGTCCTC
The DNA here is from genome assembly GCA_963802855.1 of uncultured Thermoleophilaceae bacterium. GTDB lineage: Bacteria > Actinomycetota > Thermoleophilia > Solirubrobacterales > Thermoleophilaceae > JAAYBF01. Next base: position 542,306 of record CAWDJP010000004.1, on the reverse strand, counting down.
GGCAGGATCTCGATGAGGTTGCCGGCGGCCGGGTGCGCGAAGCGCACAGCCCCGCAGATGAGGCCGGTCGGCGCGCCGCCCCCGCCGTGGCGAAGGATCTCGTAGCGATCGCTCACGACCTCACGCTCGAGGTCGAGAATGTCGGGCGCAGGAGCTCCCGGCTCGCTGCTAAGGACGTGGCCCTCCCCGTGCGGCACGAGCGCGAGGTCCCCGAGCTGGATCCAATCGCGCTCCTCCTCCCCCGTCTCGAGCCACGTCCGGCCCGAGGTCACCACGTGAAACCACATGTACCCCGGCATCGGCGGCAGCGTCAGTCCCCAGGGTTCGGTGAGCTCGGAGCGGCAGTAGTACGCGCCGTTCATCCGCAGGAAGTGGAGTGCCTCGCCGAGGGGATCGGCCGGCGGGAAGGGGTCGGGCGCTTCCATGACGCTGAGTATGCATGGTTCATCCCGACTCGTCCAGCAGGATGGACGATTGAGCATGTATGCGCCCGTTCCGGTCATAGACAGTCCTATCTCGGCCTTGGACACTGGACGTGTTGCATTGACGACCAGATCGGAGCGACTATGGCGCACACAGGACAGACACTCGAGAACCCGGCAAGCGGAGAGCGGATCACGTTCCGCCAGACATCGGCGAACACGGGCGGCGAGCTGCTGGCGATCGACCTCGAGCTTCCCGCGAACCGACGGGTTCCGGGTGGCCAGCACATCCACCCGAAGCAGGAGGAGCGCTTCGAGGTCGTCGCGGGCACGATGCGCTTCAGGATGGGACGCCAGCGGGTCGTGGCGGGGCCCGGCGAGGTGGTCGTCGTCCCCCCTGGCCAGAAGCACGACTTCGCGAATGTCGGCGACGATGACGCGCTCGTCCGCGTCGAGGTGCGCCCGGCACTGAAGATGGAGCAGCTCTTCGAGACCGCCGTCGGCCTCGCCGAACAGGGCCGGACGATGCTGGGCGGCATCCCGATGCCCCTCGACCTCGCCCTGTTCACCCAGGAGTTCGAGGACGAGGTACAGGGAGCGTTCCCGCCCCGCTGGCTGCAGCGCATCGTCCTCGCACCGCTGGCCTGGCTCGCGAGGCACCGCCGTGACCTGCGCTTGGCACCGCGGCCGCTGGACGTCCGAGCATGAATCGGCGCTCCTCCGCCATAGACAGTCCGAATCGATCCAGGCAACTTTCCCTCAACCCGCGATCCAGAGCAACGAGGTTGCGCTTCCCGCCGGAGGCACCCCAGCCTCCCAAGCTCGGATGAACATCGTGGTGAGGAACTACATCTAGGCCGCGGCGAGCCACTCCTCGAAGCTGGGGCCGGCGAGCTTCGCGCCCGGGTTGGGCAGCGCGGCGCCCTCCGCATAGGCCGCGGCGTCCGGGTCGCCGGGCTCCGCCAGCGGGCCGCCACGGCCCTCGCGGATCTCGAACGAGTCACCTCGGCTGGCGAAGAGCGCGCGGCCGCATCGGCGAGACGCTCCTCCCGCGGGCCGGCGATTTCGGTGATCCTGCCGTTCTCGATCTCCGGCTCCTCGGCCGCGTCGGCGAGGGTTTCGGCGACGACGCGGGCGGCCACGAGCTGCGTTCGCATCTCGGGCAGGTAGGCGACGCCATCCTGGATCGTCCACCCGACCAGCGGATCGACGAACTCGTGGAACTGGGCAGCGCGAACGATCCGGACCGGGAGCGGGCCTTCGAGCAGCGTCTGCTCCTGCGCCACCTTCGCCGCGTTGTAGCCGCCCTGGAACTTGTCGATGCCGATGATCGAGACGACGACGATCCGCTTCGCCCCGGCTGCGGCGCCGGCTCGCTGGAGGTTCCGTGCCGAAGCGGTGAAGAACTCCGTCGCCGCTCCCTGGTCGGGCGAGGGCCCCGTGGCCGTGTCGATGATGGTCTCGGCCCCGGCGAGCGCCTCGTCGAGACCCTCGCCGCTGACCACGTCGACACCCTTGGAGCGCGCGATCGGGACCACATCGTGTCCGCGCTGCTCGAGGATCTCGACGAGGTGCGATCCGACCCGGCCGGTGGCTCCCGTGACGGCAATCTTCTGGCTCCTGCTTTCGGTCTGCATCGTTCTTCCTTTCCCAGCGCCGGCGGCTCGGCGCCGACAGAATTTGATCTGTCACTCGTTTGACACCCGAGCGGCGCGAAGATGTGACCGATGGCGGGCCACGAGCCGGGGCGATCCGCCCGGCGAGGCTTGTCCGCTAGGCCCGCATCGGCAGCGGCATCGACGAAGTCTACGTCGAGGGCCCCCGGCGTCACATAGAGTCCCGTTTCCCTTGAAGGCGGCGGTGATCTACGAGAACGGCGGCCCGGACGTTCTGCGCTATGAGGACGTCCCCGATCCCGAGTGCCCGGACGGGTGCGTGCTGATCGACGTCGAGGCAATCAGCATCGAGGGCGGGGACCTGCTGGCCCGCGCAATGTCGCCGCCGCCGTCGGTGCCGCACATCATCGGGTACCTCGCCGCGGGCGAGGTCGTCGGGGTCGGCGCGGGCGTCGAGGACCGCGCGGTCGGCGACCGGCTCGTAACCCTGAATGCGGCCGGATCGCACGCCTCCAAGCGGGCCGTGCCCGCTATGTCCACCTGGCCGATCCCCGACGGGTTGGACGCGGCCCCGGCCGCGTGTGTCCCGGTCGCGCTGGGGACTGCCCAGGAATGCCTGTTTACCGCCGGCAGCCTCGAGGCCGGGCAGACCGCCCTGATCCATGCGGGGGCCGGGGGCGTTGGTATGGCCGCGATCCAGCTGGCCAAGCATGCTGGTGCGACCGTGATCTCCACCGCATCCAGCGACGAGAAGGTCGAGCGCCTGAAGGAGTTCGGTCTCGACCACGGGATCAACTACGCCAGCGAGGACTTCGTGGAGCGAACGCGCGAGCTGACCGACGGGCGCGGGGCCGACGTGATCGTCGATTCGGTCGGCGGCAAGAACCTGGTCGACAGCATCCGCGCGCTCGCCTACCGCGGGACGCTCGTCAGCGTGGGGGTGGCGGGCCGCGCCGGCTCCACCGTCGAGGCGAGGGATCTGTGGGCACAGAACAATGCGCTGCGCGGCGTCTTCCTCGGTGGCGCGCTGCTGACCGAGTTCCCGCGCGTCCACGCGATGATCGCCGAGCTGTTCGAGCGGGTCGCCGGCGGCGAGGTGCGCGTCGAGATCGCACGGACGTTCCCGCTCGCCGAGGCCGCGGCGGCGCACGCGTACATCGAAAGCCGTCAGGCCTTCGGTCGCGTCGTCATGACGCCGTAGGGCTCGCCTACGCCCTCAGGAAGTCGCCGGTTCGAGTCCGGCCAGGTCCCTCCCGTCGGACTAAGCGCCTGGCGCGAACGCCGAGCGCTGTCTCGATTTTAATAGACTAGCTGTATCCAGTTCAGGCGCACCGACTTATTCGCCGCCGCCGAGCACGCTCGCGGACATCCGACGGGATCAGGTTGCCGCACTTGTCGAACGCCTTGCGCATCTCGTCGGTCTTCTCCGATTCGGCCGGGGGTCCGTCCGGCGAGGCGTTTAACGCTTTCGGCCCGCATACAGTCGCGGAACTCCGCGTAACCGGCCTCTTTTACCGTAGGCCGCGCTCGACCAGGTTGCCGCACTTGTCGAACGCCTATGCGCATCTCGTCGGTCTTCTCCGATTCAGCCGGCGGTCCGTTCCGGCGAGGTGTTTACGCCTTCGGCCCGCATACAGTCGCGGAACTCCGCGTAACCGGCCTTTGCCTTGTCCGGACAGCATCGCTCCGTCGTACCGACGACCAGTCCGCCGTTTGCCTCCTCGCCATAGGCGCTTACAGCCAAGGCTGCGAGTCCGACCACGCAGACGACCGCGAGCAGTGCCGTGAGGCCGAGCCCTGGCCGGCGGGAACAGCGCCGGAGCCTGAATCATCACGCTGGGTTGACATAGGTCCTCCTTTGGTCGATTAATCGACAGACTTCTATCCCGGACCTCAGTAAGGCAGCGCAACCCCAACGAAGGCGAAGAGACGATGAAGGATTGGGTCAGAGGCCGCGTTCGCCCCGGCTGAGCGGCCGACGTGCGCCTAAGATCGAACTCCGGCATGCGTGTTCTCGTTACTGACGATGAACCGGCCGTCCGCAGCTCACTTGGCCGGGCCCTGGAACTGAAGAGCTACGAGGTAGCTCTCGCGGCCGACGGACGTGAGGCACTCAAAGCGCTGCGTGCACAGCCCGTCGACGCGCTAGTCCTCGACGTGACCATGCCGAATCTGGATGGCCTGGAGGTTTGTCGCCGCCTGCGCGAGGCAGGCGACCGCACACCGATCCTGATGCTGACGGCGCGCGATGCAATCGACGATCGAGTGGCCGGACTCGACGCGGGTGCCGACGACTATCTTGGTCAAGCCGTTCGCCCTCGACGAATTACTTGCGCGCCTGCGAGCGCTGACACGCCGGGCTGACGACCACGGTGACCTCGACGGCGCCGCTTCGCTTCGGCGACCTGGTCCTCGATCCCAGGGCGCACCGGGTTCACCTAGGAGAGAGGCGAATCGAACTGACCCGGACGGAGTTCCTGCTGCTGGAACTGTTCCTGAGGCATCCCGGCCAGGTGCTCTCACGAAGTGCCATCTTCGAGAATGTTTGGGGGTACGACTTCGGCAGCGGGTCGAACTCGCTCGGCGTGTACATCGGTTACCTGCGACGCAAGCTGGAAGCCGACTGCGAGCCTCGGCTGCTTCACACCGTGCGTGGTGTGGGGTACGTGCTGCGAGAGGATTAGGGTGTCCTTCGGCCGCCGGATCACGACTCGCCGCCGCTGGCGCCGTGGCGGTAGCGGTGCTGATGGCGTCCGTCGCTGCCTACCTGGTCATGCGCTCCGAGCTTCGCGGCCAAGTGGACGATTCGCTGCGAGACCGTGCGCGCGTGTTCGAGGAACTGAGTGACGACGGCGGTCCACCGCTGACGGCACCACCGCCGGGTGTCCTGCTGGGCGGGGCGACCGGATACGTCCAGCTGGTTTCGCCCGACGGACACACGAGCAGGCCGGCCGGCGGTCGGCGTCGTGCTGCCGGTGAACGCCGCGACGCAACGGCTAGCAAGCAGCGGCGGTAAGGCTCTGCTCACCGATGCGCACGTCGGTCGAAGCCACCTGCGGATCCTCGCCGTGCCTTTCGGCGACCGGGGTGCCGTTCAGATCGCTCGACCGCTCGACGAAATCGACAGCGTGCTGCGGCGGATGCGGATAATCCTCGCCGGGGTGCTGTTGCTTGGCGTGCTCCTGGCAGTCGTTCTTGGCCGCTTCGTGACCCGTACCGCGTTGGGTCCGGTCAGGCATTTGACTGACGCCAGCGAGCACGTGGCCGCCACGCGCGACCTGAGCCGGCGCATCGAGCCCGGCAATCGCGACGAGCTTGGGCGCCTGGCGGCGAGCTTCAACATCATGCTCGACGCCCTCGAGCGATCCGTCAACGCCCTCGACGCGTCCGTTGTCGCTCAACGCCAGCTGGTGGCAGACGCGTCGCACGAGCTCCGCACGCCACTCACGAGTCTGCGCACCAACATCGACGTGCTGCGGGCGCCCGAGCAGCTCTCCCACCCGGAGCGCGAGCGGCTCCTAGACGAGCTCGCCTCCCAGCTGGACGAGCTCACCGTTTTGATGACCGACCTGATCCAGCTGGCTCGGGGCGACGAGCCCTTGCAGCAAACGGAGGAGGTGCGGCTGGACCTCCTCACGGCGGAGGCGATCGAGCGAGCCAAGCGCCACACGCAGGGCGTCCGCTTTCTAGTACGAGCTTCAGCCGACCATTGTTGAGGGCGTGCCCGAGCGCCTCGAGCGGGCACTCGTAAACCTGCTCGACAACGCATCCAAGTGGAGCCCGCCGGGCGGGGTGGTCGAGGTCGCTGTCAGCGATGGCGAGGTCGCCGTGCGTGATCACGGCCCTGGGATCTCTGACGAGGACCTGCCGCATCTCTTCGACCGCTTCTACCGCGCCGCGGAGGCCCGGGGCGTGCCGGGCTCCGGACTGGGCCTTGCCATCGTCCGCCAGACCGCCAGGGCGCATGGGGGGGACGCGAGGATCGAGAGGCCGAAGGATGGAGGCAGCCGCTTCATACTGTGCCTCCCCTCCGTGGCAGCGCAGGCCTCGCGGGATGGCACGTCCGTGGTGCGGGTACCGGCGCCTAAATCGGGGGACATTCCCCGCTAGACGCCCCGCTCATCCTCGCGAACACCGTCACGATCGACACCCTGACGACCCGCGACTGAACGTCATCCCGCACGGCCGAGCGGGAGATTCAGCCGTCAGAGGATGGCGAGGCCATCGCCGATCCCTTCGTTCGCTCCGGTGTTCACTCGGCCTGGCAGTCTCGCTCGCGCGCCTGAACCCGCCGGCTGGCGTGCCGCTTGACGCTCGACGGCACCCACTTGGAGAGCTGCGACCGGTGTTCGGCGACCCACCGATAGCCGCGGTCGGTGATTCTGGGGAACCGCGCGAAGACCGCTGCCGGGAGGCGCCCACCGGGCAGCAACCTCAGTAGCGGTGGCAGCGCGGCGCCTCCCGAGCGTCGCTCTCCGGTAGGGGAGATCAGGTGCCACGAGGCCATCCGCTGAGCCGGCGCGAGCTCTGGGAGCAGGTCGTCGGCCTCCGGTCGCTGGAGTGCGATCGGGTGCAAGCGCGCGGCGCGGTCCCACCGCAGCAGGCCCGAAAGGAGCCAGTTGCAGAAGCCGCAGTCCGCGTCGTAGATGAGCACCCAGGGCCGCTCGCCGGCGGCTTCGCGATTCATAGTCGGTGCCCCAACGTTCCTGTCGCTAGGAGGCGCGGGCCGGTCGGCAGTCGCCGGCGGATGCCCTCCATCGACGCTCGATCGCTCGCAGCATCGACGGGTAAACGAGCAGGTGCCGGAACGGGTTGATCGCGGCCATGTAGGCCGTGCCGAGCAATCCATTCGGCTTCACGATGACGGCCATCTGCCCCCGATAGCCGCCACCCCCATCTGGGACCCAACCCACGTGCAGGACCCCGTGCACGGTCCGGTTGGCGACCTCCGCGGCCCACTCGTCCTCGAGCAGATAGAGCGGCGTGAAGGGGAGCTCGGCCGATGCGGGGCCGGAGGGGGCGTCGAGCAGATCGGTGGGCAACCGGTCCCGGAGGGTCGGCACCCTGGAGCCGATGCCGTCGTCCGGGCTGTCCCAACCGAACAACCTCCCGGTCTTCCAACGGATCTCGAAGAGGGCGCGGACTGCGCCGGAGCTTCGCGCGGGATCGAACGAGGCGAGCATCTCCACCAGCAGAGGGAAGTCGTCGGGGCCGCCCGGCGTCGGCAGCGCCCACACGTCCTCGAGCCGGAAATCGCGTGTGAGCTCGTGGATCCGCCAGGGTCGGCCGGTGTGCGCGGTTTTCGGGAGCTTCATCGCCTACCACCACACAACAGCGCGGCGGTCGAGTCAACGATGTGCGATGCGTCACGCCACCAGAAGCGCGCGCAGGTCGTCGATCACGTCTGCATCGCCGGCGCCCTTGTCCGGGCGGTAGCGGCGGACGCGCGCGAAGCGCAGGGCCACGCCGCTCGGATAGCGGGTCGATGACTGGACGCCGTCCAGCGCGATCTCGACCACGAGCTCCGGACGGACCATCACCGCGATCCCCTTCCGGTCGGTTTCGCGCGCCAGGAGCTCCTTCGTCTGCCACTCGAGAAGGGCGTCGGTAAGGCCCTTGAAGCACTTCCCCACCATCAGGAACTCGCCCGTTCGCGGGTCTCGAGCGCCCAGGTGGAGGTTGGACAGCCAACCCTCGCGACGCCCGTGCCCCCACTCGGCGCCGAGCACCACGAGGTCGTAGCTACGGACCGGCTTGACCTTCCGCCACGCCTTGCCGCGGCGACCCGCGCTATACCGCGACGCGGCATCCTTGACGACGACCCCCTCGTGGCCCGCTTCCAGGGCCTCGTCCAGAACACGCTGTGCGGTCTCGGGGTCCGACGTGATCACACTCGGGATCTTGAGTCGTGGTGCGATCGCCTCGAGACGCGCGGCGCGATCCTCCAGCGGGCTGTCGAGCAGGTCGTCGCCGTCGGCGTGGAGGACGTCGAAGAGGAATGTCACGATCCCCTCCGGCGCCGCTTCGCTGTCGATCTGAGAGACGGTGTCCTGGAAGGCCGCCGGGCCACTCTCGCTCATCCACAGCGCTTCTCCGTCGAAGACGGCTTGGGCCACCGGCAGGCGGCCGACCGCGTCGACGATCCCGGGCAGGGTGTGCGTGATCTCGTTGAGGTTGCGGGTGAAGATCCGGATGTCGTCGCCGCGGCGGTGGACCTGGATCCGGATCCCGTCGAGCTTCCACTCCACCGACGAGCGATCGAAGCCGGCGACGGCCTCGGACGTGCTGGTGGCCGTCGACGCGAGCATCGGGAAGATCGGCCGGAAGAGCTCGAGCCCCACCGCGCGAAGCCCCTCTTCGCCGCTCGTGAGCGCAAGCTCCGCCGTCTCGGTGAGATCGCCCGAGAGCATGAGCGCTCGGCGCGTGAGCTCCGCAGAGACATTGGCGGCCCGCGCGATCGCATCGCCCATCAGGCCCGCGAGCGCTCCCTGCCTCAGCCCGCCAGTGAGGAGTCGCTTGACGAAGTCGGCCTCCTGCTCGGTCGCCTGGCCGAGAAGCTGGCTGAGGATGTGCTTCCGCCCGCCGCCGGAGCCGGGCCCGGTCGTCGCCTGAACGTCGGTGATCGCGCGATCGAGCTGCTCGATCGTGAGAGCGGGCGCCGCTGCCGGGGTCGTGTCGACCCCATACACGGTCGCGTAGCCGACGCCGACTCGACCCTGTCGGGGCATGCCGGCCAGGAAGCCGACCGCGGGCGCGATCTCGCTCGGGCCCAACCGCTCCAACAGCTCGGCGAGGAGCGCGACCTTCTGAGAGCGCGCGCTGGTCTCGGCGACGCCGCGTGACGTGGCTACGACTTCGGCGAGCAGGGTCATCGCCGAGCACGATAGGAGGGCAGGCATCGCGGGCGGCATAACCTCACGTCATGGCGGATGTCCGTGCCGTCTGGCGGAGCCGGTGGTTCGACGCCCTGGGCGCCGGTGTCTACGACTTCGTCGTGGAGCGCGAACCCCTGGCGCAGGTTCTAGGTCGGGTCGTGTGGGGCACCGACGCGTCGCGTCTCTACCAACGCATGGGCGTGGCCGGGAGCGTGCCGGACGGCTCGGCAATCCTCGACGTGCCGTGCGGCGGTGGGGTCGCCTTCCGAGGGCTCCGGCCGGACCAGCGAGTCAGATACGTGGCGGTCGATCTGTCCCCCGGCATGCTGCGTCGCGCCCGCCGCGAGGCTCACCGACGGAGCCTGGAGCAGATCGAATTCGTCGAGGCCGACGTCGAGTCGCTGCCGTTCGAGGACGCGCGCTTCGACCTGTGCCTGTGCTTCAACAGCCTCCACTGCTTCCCGGACCCGGCGGCGGCGCTGCGGGAGATCGCCCGTTGCCTGCGGCCCGGCGGGCGGTTGGTGGGCGACTCCGCGTTCCGCGGCGCGGCCCCCCGCTACGACCGGCTGATCGACCTGTACCGCAGCCGCGGGGTATTCGGGCAGGTGGGCACGCTCGCCGACGTCAAACGCTGGCTCGGCGATGCGGGCTTCGAGGAGCTCGACGTCGTGCCCTCGGGAGCGATCGCGCACGTCACGGCGCGTCGCCGCCCCACGCGTTAGCGCGCCACGGCCCACCCGCGCGCCGCGGCAGCGGAGCGCACGGCTCCCAGCAGGGCCTGGACGGAGGGCCGCTGTGCGTCGACGGCACGGGTGGCCGTGAAGATCGTTCGGTGCACCGAGCCCTCTGCGATCGCCCTGACCACGACACCCGGGTGAGCCTCGGGGCGCACGAGCTCGGGGAGCAGGGTCACCGCCCGACCACCCTCGATGAGCGCCAGGCTGGTGACGCTGTCGTTGGTTCGATGGCGGATGTCGGGGTCGAACTCTCCCAGCGCGCGGCACGTACGCGTGGTCATCTCCTCCCAGCCGGTCTCGCGATGACCGGTCGTCCAGGCCTCGCCGGCGAGCTCGGCGAGCGGGACTGCCTTGCGGTGACGTCGCGCGACTGGGTGGTTCTTAGGAAGTACGAGGTTGACCGGGTCGCGCCACAGGTCCTGCCGGTCGACGCCCGCCGGTCGAGCGTGCGGTTGGTGCGCCCATTCGTCGGCCAAGACCAGGTCGACGTCCCCGATCGCCAGCGCAGGGAGTGACTGCTCGGGCTCAGCTTCGACGAGCTCGCACCGCAGGTCGGGCACCTCCCGCGCGAGCGCCTGCATCGCCGGAACCGCCAGCTGGAGCGCCACCGACTGGAAAGCGGCGATACGTCCCGTTCCGGCGACGCGCCCGCCGGCCGCCGCCAGCTCGGCTTCGGCGCGCCCTGCCCGGTCGAGCAGCGCACCCGCGTGCTCGACCAGGACCAGGGCCGGGTCGGTCAGCCGGACGCCTCGGCCGGCCGGCTCGAGCAGCGCCACACCCGCTTCCCGTTCCAGGACGCCGAGCTGCTGCGACACGGCCGAGGGCGTGAACTGCAGGGCCTCGGCCACCGCGGCGATCGTGCCCCGGGAGTGCAGCTCGTGCAGGAGACGCAGCCGGTGGAGGTCCAGCATTCACAAGCCAGCCTACTGAATACTGGTAATGAATCTGAGTTGTTCCTAACGTGTCTCGGCAGCAGGATGGGCGCCATGACTCGATCCGGCGTACTTTTCTGCATCGCTTCCGCCGCCGCGTTCGGCGCGATGGGAGTCTTCGGCAAGCTCGCCTACGGGGAGGGGGCGACAGTGGGCACGCTCCTTGCCACGCGGTTCGTGTTCGCCGCGGGGCTGTTCTGGCTGCTCGTCATCGGCCTGGGCCGCGCCGGAAGGTTGCGGGCGCTGTCCCGCCGCGATGTGGCCGCGGCCCTCTTGCTCGGTGCCGTCGGCTACGGCGCCCAGGCGGGTGGCTACTTCGCGGCGCTCGAGCGCCTCGACGCCTCCCTGCTCTCGTTGCTCGTGTACACGTTCCCGATCATGGTCGCCGTGGCCGCCGTGGCACTCGGTCGCGAGGCGGCGAGCCCCCGTACCGGCGTGGCCCTGGGGCTGGGCTCGGCCGGCCTCGTTCTCGTCCTCGCAGGGGCCTCCGCGGGAGCGTTGGATGCGCTCGGGACCGCTCTGGCGCTGGGAGCGGCGGTCGTCTACAGCGCGTACATCCTGATCTCGGAAGACGTCGCGGGGCGCGTCGGGCCGCTCGAACTGGGCGCGCTGGTGTGCACCGGCGCTGCCGCAACCCTCACGGGCGCCGGCCTGGTCGGCGGTGACCTCGACCCCGCTGTCGTGAGCGCGACGGGGTTCGCCTGGCTCGGCGGCCTGGCGGTCGTCTCGACGGTCGGGGCGATCGCCCTGTTCTTCGCCGGGCTGCGCCGTGTGGGGCCGACCGCAGCGTCGATCCTCTCGACTCTCGAGCCCGTGGTGACGGTGCTACTGGCGTTCGCCGTCTTCGGCGAATCGCTCGGCCCGGCGCAGCTCGCCGGCGGAGCACTCGTGCTCTCGGGAGTGCTCGTCGTGCGGGTGCGGGGCGGTGAGGCGACCCGGCGGGCTGCGCCGCGAGTAGGCTCGCGCACTGACCGTGATGCCCGGCGCGTACTGGCCCCAGCCGTGGACCTGTGAGGACGGCGGACCGCTGCGCCGGTGCTGTGCGGATGGCGTGCCCGGGCTCGGCATCCGGCCCGGCGAGCATCTGGAGGTCACGGCCAGCGCCGACGCCTTCGCGACCGACCTGCTCGTGCGGCGCGAGCCGGGGGAGCTGTACGCGCTGCGACACGACATTCCCGTGATCCGGCCGCTCGAGACTCCGGTCGAGGGCTGGGTTGAGCGGCTCGATGCCGAGACGCTCGCGACGACCGCGTCGAGCCCGCGGCTACCGGGCGGGTCCTACTGGCCCGGCGGAATCGCGGCGCACGCGAACGGCGACCTGCACATGGCCTTCGGCCGCTGGATGCACCGCCTCAGTCCCGACCTCGACGTGCTGGCCTCCCACCGGCTGCCGGTGGAGCGCCCGCACAACTCCTTCGTCGTGCTCGACGGGGGAGAGCTCGTGACGAAGGATTGCGACGCGCCGGCTGGGACCGAGCCCTCGACCTTCTCGGTGCTGGATCCCGAGACGCTGCTGCCGGTGGCGCAGCCACTGCGGCTCCCGGAGCCGTCGATCGCACGGCTGGCGAGCGATGGCGAGAGTGTGATCGCCGTCGGGACGACCGTGGTCTTCCGCCTGCGGCTCGATCGCGATGACGGCCGGCTGACGATCGACGAGCAGTGGCGGCCGGCATACGGCCCGGCGCCCGGGCGCAGCTATGGCTGGGATCCCGTGATCACCGACGAGCACGTTCTGTGGATGGACAACGGTCGCAACCACACGGATCGCACGATGCTCGGCACGGGCGTATCGCCCGACCCCGTGCGGCTCTGGTGGGTACGTCGCGACGACGAGCGATCCGTGCGTTCGGTGGAGATCAGCGGGCTGCCATTCGGCACCGAGTCGAACCCGCCTGCCTGGGATCCGACCGAAGGCGTCGTCGTGGCCTACGACGCGGGCAACGCTGTCTTGCGTGCCTGGCGTCTGACCGGCGACGACCTCGAGCCGCTCTGGCGTCGCGACGGATTCGCCCACGCGGGTCACCTCATCCTCTACCCGGATACGCGCGAGCTCGTGGCCCAGGACTGGAAGGACAACCCGACCCTGCGTCGGCCGCTGGTGCGGCGCGCGCTGAGGCCCGCCTTCGGGGCGTTCGCGCACTCCGCCGCCGCTCGGCGCGCCTCCCTGCGCACCGGGAGCGATCAGCTCGTGGTGGTCGATCTCGACACGGGGGCGGACAAGGCCCGCGTCGACGTGCCCTCCCCGAGTCAGGGCTTCCTGTTCCCGGCCCCGGGCTTCGAGCGGGACGTCTACTACCAGTCCCTCACGACCATCGCGCGTGTGACCGTGGGCGGTGCGCCGATCGCGTGAGCTCAGGCGTATCGCTCGCGGGCGGCGTTCGCCACGGGGCACTCGCCCTTCTCGCGCCCGCAGGCTGACGTGTCGCAGAGCCGGCACATCCAGCGGGTCGCCCCTGGCTCGCGCATCAGCCCGACGAGCACCTCCGACAGGATCCCGTCGAGTGCCCGGCGCCGGTCCGGGCTCAGGCCGGCGAGAGCCTCCTCCAGAACGGCCCCTCTGGCCTCCGAAGCGCGCTCGGCCGCACGCCGGCCGGACGCGGTCAGGCGCAGCGAGACCGATCGGCCGTCGCGGCCGGGCCGGCGCGTCACATAGCCGGCCTCCTGAAGTCGATCCACCAGGCGGACCGTTCCCGAGGCGGTCAGGCCGAGAACCTGGCGCAGCAGATCCACGGGCGGGTCGTCGAGGAAATGGTGGAGTGCCGAAAGCGCGGCAGCCGCGGAGTCGGATTGTGCGAGGGCGTCACCCGCGGCGGCCGACGTGCGATCGGTCACCGCGAGCGACAGGGCCCCCAACAGGTTGCCTGTGCGGTCGAGGGGCCCCCGCCCCTGAGCCACGCTCACTCGAAGCCGTAGTCGAGCGACAGGGACGCCACCCCGCCGTGCGGTGCGCGGAACTCGCCGCTACCGCGCAGGCCCGCGAGATCCCCGGTGACGGAGGCGGGCACGACGGAGAGATCGCCGCGTGCCTCCTTGCCATCGAAGCTCCCGGCGGTCTGCACGAGCACGAAGCTGCCGCTGCGCCCGCCGAGCCGTCCGACGATTCGCTGAAGCCCTACGAACTCAGCCGTGTCGTCCGGCCGGTAACACATCAGCCACTCGACCGTGCCCTCGCCCTCGATGTCACCCGAGATGGACTGCGTAACGCTGGCACGGGTCAGCTTCCCTCCCCCCTCGATTTGGGCATAGGACTCTTCGTCCCAGCCCTGGATCTTGAACGTGGCGGTTGCTTGGCTCATGGCGCACTCTCCTCTTCGATTGTGTGCGTCAGTCAACTATTTGTTGCCCGAGCCTTCCGCACGTCAAACATCCATCGAGGATCCAGCGCTACCGGCCGTCAGCGTGGCTGCGGGATGGGAAGGCCGCCGCCAGCCGAGCGAGCGCCAGCGCCCCGACCAGGAGGCCGAAGTCGCGCAGCGCGATGTCGGCGTACCCGCCTACGAGCAGCAGGCTGACGATGATGCCGCCAAGCCAGGCGGCGACCAGGAAGCCGCCAAAGCGCGGCGCGACGGCCACGACGAGTCCGGCCACGATCTCGACCACGCCGACGATGTACATCGCGTCCTGAGCACTGCCGGGGATCACGTCGTTGAACTCGGGTGCCAGGTACTTCGGCCAGTCGGCGATCAGGACCTCGGCGAACTTGTCCAGCCCGAAGAGGATCGGCGCGGCGGCGAAGACGATACGAAGCAGAAGGAAGGCCTGCGCGGCCGGGTCCTTGCGCAGCGCGCTTGCCGTGGGAAACGCAGTAGGCCGCAGGGCGGCGGCAATGGTGCTCATGTCGAGTCTCCTTTCGAGAGAGTTCGTGTGCCTTAGCGACCGACGCCACTCGGTCCTTACCTCGCGGCTTGTGCGCGCGAGGTAAGAGTGGCCCGCCGCCTGTCGCTAAGCAGGTAATGGCTCACGCATCCACACCCGCCGAAGGACGAACGGCCGCTCCTCGCCTCGAGCGACTGCAGGCCACGGGCGTCTCGGTCTGGCTCGACACGCTCTCGCGCGAGCTGCTCGAGAGCGGGCACTTCGAGTGGCTACAGCAGCGACGAGCGGTGACCGGAGCCACGTCGAACCCCACGATCTTCGCGAAGGCGATCGCCGGCTCGGACCGATACGACGAGCAGCTTGCCGCCCTTCTAGAGGCGGGCGTGACGGACCCGGACACGCAGTTCCTAGAGCTCGCCGTCGAAGATGTGCGCCGAGCGGCCCGCACCTTGGAGCGGGTCCATGAGCGCAGCGGCGGCGACGACGGCTTCGTGTCCCTCGAAGTCACGCCTGACGTGGCCTACGACAGCAGCGCAACGGTCGCCCAGGCGTCCGACCTGTGGCGACTGCTCGACGCCCCCAACGTGATGATCAAGGTGCCCGCCACCGACGCCGGCGTCAAGGCGATCGAAGAGCTGACGGCGGCCGGCGTAAACGTCAACGTGACGCTCCTGTTCGCCGTCTCCCGCTACGAGCAGGTGATCGAGGCCTACCTGCGGGGGCTCGAGCGCCGCGCGGACGCTGGTCGGCCGCTCGCAGCGATCCGCTCGGTCGCATCGTTCTTCGTCTCGCGCGTCGATGCGAAGGTGGATGCCCAGTTGCCCGCCGGTTCGCCGCTTCGAGGCACGGTCGGCATCGCGAACGCCCAGACCGCGTACGAGCGCTACCGCGCAGCGTTCGCGGGTGATCGCTGGCGGCGGCTAGAGGAGTTGGGCGCGGCTCCTCAAAGGCCGCTGTGGGCGAGCACAGCTCCAAAGGACCCCTCCTTCCGCGACGTCGTCTATCTCGAAGGCCTGGCCCTCCCCGACTCCATCCTGACGGTGCCCGAGTCGATCCTGAACGCGTTCGCCGATCACGGTGAGCCACGATCTGCCGCTGGAGCTCCCCACGAGCTCGCGGCGGCGGCCGCGGCTGTTGATCTGGAGCGGGTCACGGCGGAGCTGGAGCGCGAGGGGGTCGACGCGTTCTGCGACTCGTACCGCGAGCTGCTCGCTTCGATAGCAGGGAGCACGGCAGCGCTGCCAAGCGATCTATCCTCGCTCGGGAATGAAGCGCATGCTGGAAAGCAGCGACCTCTCACCCGCCGAGCAGTCGCAGGCGTGGCTGACGGCCCTGCGCGGGGAAGGCGGCCGAGCGCGATCGAGCGATCGCCCGCCTTCACGACCTGATGATCCGCGCGGCCCGGTTTGAGCTCGGCCGCCGCCGTGCGGCGCTCTCACACGTCCGCGGCGAGGAGCTGGATGACATCGCGACCCAGGCCGCCGACGACGCCGTGATGGCGGTGCTCGCAAAGCTCGACGACTACCGCGGCGAGAGCCGCTTCACGACCTGGGCCTACAAGTTCGCGCTCCTCGAGGCCGGCGTGAGGATCCGGCGCCGCGCGTGGCAGGACCGCGAGGTGGTCCTCGAGCCCGAGCAGTGGCCGGCGCCCGTGGCGCGCGGTCCGTCGGCCCACGAGAGGCTCGAGCAGCGTGAGACGCTCGAAGCTCTGCGCGGGGCCGTCGAGGACGCGCTCACACCGCACCAGCGCCAGGTCTTCGTCGCGCTCGCCCTCAACGAGGTCCCGATCGACGTGCTCGCCGAGCGCCTCGACACCACTCGTAACGCCCTCTACAAGACCCTGCACGATGCACGCCGTAAGCTCCGTCGCGAGCTCGCCGAGGCCGGCCTTGCGCTTCCCGACGACAGCTGAGGACCGGAGCAGCCATGCCAGCGAATGAACACCGACGCGACCCAGAGCTCGAGCGCCTGCTCGGGCCGACCGGCCACGAGGTCAGCTGCGACGAGTGCTTCGAGTTGCTCGATCGGTATGTCGAGCTCGAGGTCGCGGGCGAGGACGCCGAGCAGCGCTTCCCCGGGCTACGGAACCACCTCGCGGGCTGCCCGGCGTGCCGTGAGGAGCACGACAGCCTGCTCGCCCTCGTTTCTCCTGATTCCTGAATCCGAGGGCTAGGATGCCTCGGGCCATGCGCGATACCCGCGTGATCCGTCACGAGTCCGATCGCGATCGCTGGGAGATGGTGGTGGCGCGTCCGCATCGCGCGCTGCGTCCGAACGTCCTCAACTACGTGGCCTACGACGAGGAGACCACAAGCTTCTCCACTCGTCTGGAAACGCCCTCCAAGCGTGTTCCGCTGATCCTGAACCTCGGGCCGACCCTGCGCGTGTCCGGACCCGCCTACGCCGAGCCGTGGACGACGCCCGAGCTCGGCTTCTTCGCCAGCCTGCACGAGACCTACGCCCTGGTGGAGTCGCCGGGGCGCCAGCGCGGCGTGGAGGTGAACCTCACCCCTGTTGGCGCGCACCGCGCGTTCGGGATCCCGATGCACGAGACGACATCGCAGCCGATCGAGATCGAGTGGGTCCTCGGCGCCGACGGGCGTCGCCTGGTGGAGCGACTACGCGCGGCAGCGGCCTGGAGCGACTGCTTCGATCTGCTCGACCGCTTCTTCATGAAGCGCCTGACCGGCCCTGATCCGGCGCCCGAGATCGCGTGGGCATGGCACACGTTGGACCGAAGCGGCGGGCGCCTGAGCATGAGCGCGCTCGCCGAGGAGCTCGGTTGGAGCCACCGGCGGCTGATCGCACGCTTTCGCGAGCAGGTCGGGTTGCCTCCGAAGCTGATGGCGCGGATCCTGCGTTTCGGCCGCGCGACGTCGCTCGTCACGGACGGCACGGAGATGGGCTGGGCCGAGCTGGCCCTGCACTGCGGGTACTACGACCAGGCCCATCTGATCCGCGACTTCCACGCGTTCGCCGGCAGCACCCCGGCCGAGTTCGCCTCGCGCGTGGCGCCCGGCGGCGCCGGCGTGATCGGCGACTGACCCGTCAATTTCGTCCAAGAGCCTTACGCCGTCGCCTCCTAGCCTGGCGGGGACATCGACATGAAGGAGGCGCAATGGCCCAGGAGAGCACCCAGGTGATCTTTCCGGTGATCAGCTACAAGGACGCGCGCGCGGCGATCGACTGGCTCGGTCGGGCGTTCGGGTTCGAGGTGGCGGAGCTCCATCCCGCAAACGGCGAGGGACCCGTGGAGCACTGCGAGCTTCGGCTGCGGGGCAACCGTGTGATGCTCGGCTCCGAGGGAGCGGGCAACACGGCTCGCAAGGTCAGCGCGGGGCCGGCGTGGAACTACATCGCGATCGACGACCCCGATGGCCTTTGCGCGCAAGCCGCGCAAGCGGGTGCCGAGATCGTCTCCGGCCTGCAGGATCAGGAGTACGGCTCGCGCGACTTCACCGCCAAGGACCCCGAGGGAAACGTCTGGAGCTTCGGCACCTATCGCCCGAGCGATTAACTAACGCGCGCAAGGCCGCCGTCAGGCGGCCCCGGACGATCGGACTGCTAGTACCGTCACCAAGAAGTCGATGGTCCTGCCGCGCCGCACCAGCTGGGTGGCTCTCGTAACCGCTCTGGTAGCCGCACTCTCCACCGCTCCGGCGTATGCCGGGCAGGTGATCGCGGTCGATGGCGAGCGCGCCCAGCGAGTCGACGACCCGTTCGTTCCGTCGCGGGCCGAGATCGACCTCGGCCTTCCGCCAGGGAATGCCGGCGTTCATGCGCGGCCGTCCAGTCGCGGCTCGCGCGCGGTCGCCCGGGCGCTGAGCCGCGCGTACCGCGCACGCGCCATCGGCCGCTCCGCGTTTCGCGGCTACTCGCGTACCTATCGCCGGGCGCGTTCCACCCTGCGTCGCTTGAGGGGCACGCGACGGGCCGAGCTCGGGTATGTCATCGCCTCGCTCGAGCGGATCGGCTCTGTCCGGGCGGTTGACGCGCGTCCCGACTGCCCGTGACCTTCCTCCAGCTGGGCCGCAACAGCTCGTACTGGAGCTCCAAGCCGATCCCCCGCGCCGGCGACCAGGTTGCCTTCAGGGGAAGCGAGGTGCTGTTTCAGTACTTCCCCGGGCGCGGCTTGCAGATCCACCCGCTCGCGAACTTCAAGAAGGCGAACCTGCTGCATGGAGCCTGCGCGCGGAGGGGCGGCCCCGGGAAGCCCGTCTGCGGCGCGCGGCCCCCGGGCCCGCGGCGAGGCACGCCGTGCCGCCGGGGCCGGCTCCGGCGGCTGCTCGACGAGCTGTCCCGCCTGGCGGTGAAACGTGGCCCGGGGTTCCTCGCATGGGAATACCTGTTCCACTTCGGCGGCGGGTCGCCACCGTGGATGAGCGGGATGGCGCAGTCGACCGCCATAGCCGCGCTCGGCCGCGGGGCGCGGATGCTCAACCGGCCGGAGTACGACAGCACTGCACGCGCGGCGCTGGGAGCGTTCGAGGCGCGGTCGCCGACAGGGGTCCGAGCGCGGGGACCGCTCGGTGGCGTTCACTATCTCCAGTACTCGTTCGCTCCCCGTCTCTACATCTTCAATGCGTTCCTGCAATCACTGATCGGGCTGCACGACTACGGCAACCTCGCGAACGAAGACCGCGCCAAGCGCCTGTTCCGGCTGGCCGAGCCCGACGCCCGGCGAGAAGTGCCCTACAGCGACGTCGGCGACTGGTCGCGCTACTCCTTCCGCGGCCGGGAGTCGACGCAGGAGTACCACGAGCTGCTGCGCGAGATCCTGCAAGGGATGGGCCGCAGGCTGAAGGGGGTCTACTGCGACCTCGCCATTCGCTACCGCCGCTACCAGACCGAGCCGCCGAGGATTCGCGTCCGGGGCGCCCGCGAGCTGGTGTCCGGGCGCCCGGCGCGCGTGACTTTCACGCTCTCCAAGCTCTCGGTCGTCGAGGTTCAGGTGTTCAAGGGCGAGCGCCGGACCTTCAGGCGGCTCGCCAGGTTCCGGCGCGGCACCCGCTCGTTCTCCTGGCGCCCGCGGTCGCCGGGCCGCTACGCGATCCGGATCGGCGCGAAGGAGCTGCGCACCGGGCGCTCCCTGCGCGGCCGGGCCGCGGCGACTATCGAGGTGTCTAAACCGGTTCCGTAGTCAAGGAGCGGCCCGCAGGACCGAGGCGTCCAGCGTCGCGGGCGACGTGTGCCCGCTGAGGGCCAGCGTGAGGTCTACCTCGGCGAGCAGGTTCTTGAGTACGTGGACCACGCCCGCCTCGCCGCCGACCGCCAGGCCCCAGACGTAGGGCCGCCCAACGAGCACGGCTCTCGCGCCCAGGGCGAGCGCCTTCACTACGTCGGCGCCGCTGCGAATGCCGCTGTCGAAGAGCACCGGCAGGGCATCGGCGACCGCGTCGACCACGTCCGGTAGGGCGTCCAGCGCGGCAATTGCGCCGTCGACCTGGCGGCCGCCGTGGTTGGAGACGAGCAGGCCGTCGACGCCGCATTCGATCGCCCGCCGAGCGTCGTCGGGATGGTTGATGCCCTTCAGCAGGATCGGCAGCGAGGTCAGCTCGCGCAGGCCGGCGAGGTCGTCCCAGGTGACGGATGGGTTGGAGAAGTTCGCGACGAAGTGGCCGACCGCGGCCTGCGGATCCTCCTCGGGGGGCTTCTCCAGCCCATCCCGGAACACCGGGTCGGCCAGGTAGTTGGCGATCCCGACCGAGCGCAGGAACGGCAGGTACGCGCCCTGCAGGTCGCGCGGTCGCCAGGCCAGCAGCGCCGTGTCGAGGGTCACGACGATCGCCGAGTAGCCCGCCGCCTCAGCGCGCGAGAGGAACGACGCGGTGAGCTCCGGGTCGTTCGGCCAGTAGAGCTGATACCAGCGCCGCCCATCCCGGCCGTTGGCCTCCGCGATCTCCTCCATCGGGAACGAAGCCGCGGTCGACGCCACGAGCGGGACGTCCGTGGCCGCCGCCGCGCGCGCCACGGCGAGTTCACCCTCGGGGTGCACGATCGACTGCACTCCCACCGGCGCCATAAACAACGGCGACGGCATGGTCGCGCCGAACAGCTCGGTGCGCAGGTCGCGCTCGGCCACATCGCGCAGCATTCGCGGCACGATCCGATGGCGGGCGAAGGCGGCGAGGTTCGCCCGCTGGGTGTCTTCGCTTCCGGCACTGCCGAACACGTATCCCCGCGCGCCCGCGTCCATCGCCTCGTGAGCCGCCGCCTCGAGCGCGGCCCAGCCCATCGGGAACGCCGGGGTCTCGCCGGCGGTGCCCTTGAGATAGATCTCGTACTGGTAGTTCCCGAACGGGACGCCCGCGTCCGCCACGGCTCGGCAGCCTAACGGTGCCCTGCGAATAGGATCGTCCCTCCTTCGAAGGGGGAAGCGATGGCAGACGTCCGAGAAGTCGTCTTTGACCTATTTCGCCGGCGCGGGATGACCACCGTGTTCGGCAATCCCGGCTCCACCGAGCTGCCGATGCTGGCCGACTTCCCCGACGACTTCCATTACGTCCTGGGGCTGCAGGAGGCGGTCGCCGTCGGCATGGCCGATGGCTTCGCCCAAGCGGGTGGAGTGCCGGGGCATGTCAACCTCCACACGGCCCCGGGCGTCGGCAACGGAATGGGCGCGATCTTCAACTCGCAGGCCAACAAGGCGCCCCTGCTCGTCACCGCGGGACAGCAGTCGCGATCGCTGATCACCCTCCAGGCCAACCTGACCAACCGGGACGCGATCCGAATGCCCCATCCGCTCGTCAAGTGGAGCTACGAGCCACCGCGTGCCGAGGACGTGCCGCATGCCATCGCCCGCGGAATCCATCAGGCAGAGCTCGCCCCGAAGGGTCCGGTGTTCGTCTCGATCCCGATGGACGACTGGGATGCCGAGGTCGACGCCGACGCCGTCCGACACCAGACGAGCCGCGCCGTCGATTGCCGCACCGCCCCCTCGACTGAATCGGTCCGGGCGCTGGCGGCGCGGTTGAGCGACGCGAAGAGTCCGGTGCTCGTGGTCGGCCCGGACGTGGACGCGGCGGGCGCCTGGGACGCGGTCGTGGCGCTGGCGGAGAGTCAGCGGCTGCCCGTGTGGGCCACGCCCGCCACGGGCGGGGGCCGGATCGGGTTCCCAGAGGGCCACGACTTGTTCCAAGGGGTCCTGCCGCCCGCCGTCGGGCCCTTGTCCGAGACGCTCCAGGGGCATGACCTGGTCCTGGTGATCGGCTCTTCGGTCTTTCCCTACTACCCCAACATCCCGGGTCCGCTGCTACCCGCGGGCGCGTCGCTGGTGGCGATCACGAGCGACCCCGACGAGGCCGCGCGGGCGCCGATGGGCGACGCGATCGTGGCGGACGTGGCGCTGACGGCGGCGGCCCTGCTCGAGGAGGTGGGAGAGGCCGAGCGCGCGGCGCCAGAGGCCCGCGCCGAGCCCGAGCTGCCCCCGGATTCCGAGCCGATCTATCCAGGTGCCGTCTTCGCCGCCCTCCGGGAGGTCTTCCCCGAGGAGGGGATCGTGGTGCTCGAGTCGCCGTCCAGCACGCCCTCGCTTCGCAACCAGCTGCGCCTCTCCCGGCCCGGCTCCTACTACTTCGGAGCCGGCGGCGGCCTCGGGTTCGGCCTTGCGGCCGCGATCGGCGTCCAGCTCGCGCAACCGGACCGGCCGGTGGTGTGCGTGCTGGGGGAGGGCTCGGCCCAGTACGCCATCACCGGACTGTGGACGGCCGCCGCCTATCGCGTTCCCGTGACCTTCCTCGTCCTTCGCAACGAGGAGTACGCGATCCTGAAGTGGTTTGCGGGACTGGAGTCCGTGACCGGCGCACCCGGGCTCGACCTCCCCGCGCTGGACGTGGCCAAGGTCGCGGAGGCCTACGGCGTGCAGGCCCACCGCGCCACCTCTGCCGACGATGCCGGCGAGGCGCTCGGGAAGGCGATCGCATCCGACGCCCCGCGGCTCGTCGAGATCCCGGTGGCGCCCGGGATGGCGCTCGTTTAGGAGGTAGAGGCGGTGGCCCTGCTCGCACCGGACCCAACGCGGATCGGACGACCCGACGGCGAGGCGGCTCCGGACCGGGCGCCCGACTGGGTCGCCGGCGGCACGCCCGAGCCGCTGAAGGGCGACCTCGTCCGACTGCTCGGTGAGCGCAAGGTGCTCTCGAGGGCCCTCGACATCGTCCGCTACGCCTCTGATGCGAGCCCGTATCGAAAGCTGCCAAAGGCCGTGGTCATGGCCGAGGACGCCAACGACGTGGCGGCCGTCTCCGCCTACGGCCGCCGGTCCGGCACGCCGGTGTGCCTTCGCAGCGGTGGGACGAGTCTCAACGGGCAAGCCCAGACCGACGGCATCCTCGTGGACGTGCGGCGCCACTTCGCCGGGATCGAGGTGGAGGACGATGGCGCCCGGGTGCGTGTCTCTCCCGGTGCGCTACTGGGGCACGTCAACCGGATCCTCGCGCCCCACGGGCGCAAGCTCGGCCCCGACCCGGCCAGCTCGGACATCGCGACCGTCGGCGGAGTGATCGCCAACAACTCCGGCGGCATGCGTTGCGGAGTCGCCCGCGACTCCTATCAGACGTTGCGCTCGCTGAGGTTCGTGCTCCCGTCGGGCACGAGCATCGACAGCGCGGCGCCCGACGCCGGAGAGCAGTTCGAACACGACGAGCCCGAGCTCGCTCGTGGGCTCATCGAGCTACGAGACCGGTTGCGGTCCAACACCGAGCTGACGGAGCGCGTCCGACACAAGTTCGCGATCAAGAACACCATGGGCTACCGCCTTTGCGCCTTCCTCGATGCTGACGAGCCCGTGGAGATCTTCCGACGACTGCTCGTAGGCTCGGAGGGCACACTCGCGTTCATCGCCGAGGCCGTGTTCGAGACGGTGCCCCAGCCGCCGCATACAACGATCTCCTGGCTCCACTTCGACGGGATCGATTCCGCGGTCGCCCCGGTGCCCGAGCTCGTGGCGGCCGGCGCGACGGCGGTCGAGCTGATGGTCGCGCCCGCCTTGATCGTGGCGTCCAACGTGATCCCGGGCACCCCCGAGCACTGGGGCTCGCTCGACCCCGAGTCGGCCGCCCTGCTGGTCGAGTTCGGCGCCGACGATCCGGCCGGTCTCGATGAGAGCGTGGCGCGTGCCGAGGAGATCCTCGGCGCCCACGGGCTGCTCCGCCCGTCGGAGTTCACGCGCGAGCACGACGCGATCGAGCTGGCGTGGAGCGTGCGCGAGGGGATGTTCGGCCTGATGGGCAAGCTCCGGCCCCCGGGGACGGCGCTGATCACCGAGGACGTCTGCGTGCCACCCGAGCGGATCGCCGAGGCCGCAACCGACGTCCGCAAGCTGCTGGGCGAGCACGGTTTCCTGCCGGGAGTCGCGGGCCACGCCTCGGCCGGCAACCTGCACTTCATGCTCACGCCGTCGTTCGCCGAGGCGGGCGACCGCGATCGCTACGAGGCGTTCATGGGTGGGCTGGTGGACCTGATCCTCGGCAAGTACGACGGCTCGCTGAAGGCAGAGCACGGAACCGGGCTCAACATGGCTCCCTTCCTCGAACGCGAGTGGGGGGCGGAGGCGACCCAGATGATGTGGGAGATCAAGCAGCTGGCCGACCCGGACGGCGTGCTGAACCCGGGCGTGATGCTCAACCGCGATCCCGAGGTCCACCTCCGGGACCTCAAGACGACGCCGCCGATCGAGGAGGTTGCCACCGCATGCGTGGAGTGCGGCTTCTGCGAGCCCGTCTGCCCCAGTCGCCACGTCACTACCACGCCTCGCCAGCGGATCGTCCTGCGGCGCGAGATGGCGCGCCAGCCGCCCGGCTCACCGGTGCTGACTGTGCTTCAGCAGGAGTACGAACACGACGGCATCCAGACGTGCGCCGCCGACGGCACCTGCACCGTGGCGTGTCCCCTCGCGATCGACACGGGCAAGCTGATCAAGTCGTTTCGCGCCGCCGAGCGCTCCGACACCGAGGAGCAGGTGGCGGCAGTCGTCGCGCAGCGCTACGCGATGGTCGAGCGAGCCGCTCGCGGCGGGCTGCGCGCGGCCGCGGCCCTGGAGCGCGCGATCGGTCCCGGGCCCTTGCGCGGCGCGACCGATTCGGCCCGGCGGGCCGTGAGCGCGGACCTGATCCCCTCATATCCCAACCGAGCTTCCGCGCCCGGCGGCGGCCCGCCTGCCGGAGACCGAGCGCGCGGGCGCAGCGGCCGTCTACCTGCCGGCCTGCATCAATCGAATCTTCGGCAATGCCCGTGACGCGGACGCGCATCCGTCGTTGCCGGAGGCGCTCGTGGAGGTCTCTCGCCGCGCGAGCCGCCCGCTCTGGATCCCGCCCGACGTGGCGGGGCACTGCTGCGCCACGCCGTGGAGCTCGAAGGGCTACCGGCGCGGGCACGAGCTGATGGCGCGGCGCACCGCCGACGCGCTCTGGCGCTGGAGCGGCGAGGGGGAGCTGCCGGTGGTCATCGACGCCACCTCATGCGCGCACGGCCTGGTCCAGGAGGTGGCGCCGCACCTCGACGACGTGGGGCGGGAGCGATTCGAGCAGGTGGATGTGCTGGACGTGACCGCTGTGGGCCCACGACCACCTGCTCCCGAGCCTCGAGATCCCCGCTCGCGTCGGCAGCGTGGCCGTGCACCCGACGTGCTCCGCCGGCCACCTGGGTGTCCAGCCGAAGCTCGAGGCACTCCTGGCAGACCTTTCGGACGAGGTCGTGGTCCCGGTCGGCGCCGGGTGCTGCGGGATGGCGGGCGATCGCGGCCTGCTCCACCCGGAGCTGCCTCAATCGGCCCTGCGCGAGGAGGCCGCGGGCCTGGAGGGGCGCAAGCTCGACGCCTGCGTGTGCTCGAACCGCACCTGCGAGATCGCACTGCAGCAGGTCACCGGCCGCCCGTTCGAGTCATTCGTCTTCCTGCTCGAGCGGCTCACGCGGGCGGCGTAGTCTCACGATGTAACGGCGATCGGAGGAGGTTCCAATGGGGCAGTTCGGGACGAGCGTGGTGATCGACAGACCGATCGAGGAGGTGTTCGCCTACCTCGCCGACGGCGAGAACGACAGGAAGTTCAGCCCGCGCGTGCTCGAGATCAGGAAGACCACCGATGGCCCTTCGGGGGTCGGGACGATCTACGCGAGCACCGTGAAAGACGGGGGCGTCAAGACCAAGCGCGAGTTCAAGCTGACCGAGTTCGAGGAGCCCACACGCATCCGGTGGACGGAGCTCTCGAAGAATCCGATCGTCGTCCCCGGGGGCGGCTACGACCTGGCGCCGGAGGGGAACGGCACCAAGCTGAGCTTCTTCAACGAGCTGGAGGGGCGCGGGCTGGGGAAGCTGATCACCGGCTTCGCACTCCGATCCGCGCGCAAGGGCCAGGCCGACTTCGTCCAGGCGATCAAGAAGGCGGTGGAGGAGTCCTGAGTCGTGGCATCCGCTTCCGAGATCGAGCGCAAGTACCTCCTCCCGGAGCTGCCGGAGGCCATCGCCTGGGATGAGACCGAGCGCATTCGCCAGGGGTACCTGGCCCTGGACGGCGACGTCGAGGTGCGCGTGCGCCTCCGGCAAGATCGGTCCGGGCTGTTGACCGTCAAGAGCGGTGGCGGCCGGGTCCGGCTCGAGGAGGAGCTGCCGATCGAGCCCGAGATGGCACAGGGGCTGTGGCCGCTGACCGAGGGGCGCAGGGTCGAGAAGACACGTAGGCGCTCGCGCCTGGACGGGATGCTCCTGGAGGTGGACGAGTACGAAGGCGACCTCGCGGGACTCCTGGTGGCAGAGGTCGAGTTCCCGGACGAGGAGTCGGCCGAGCGGTTCTCGCCGCCGGACTGGTTCGCCCGCGAGGTCACCGACGACGCCGGCTTCAAGAACCGCAGTCTCGCCTGCCATGGGATCCCGGAGGGGGCCGCCTGATGGCCTACCGGCTCGAGGACGGCGAGGGCATGGCGCAGGGAGTCCGGCGGATCGTCGCCCAGCAGGTGAAGGGCGCGATCGAGCAGCTCGAGGGCGAAGGAGACCGGTCGGAGGGCGTGCACGATGCCCGGAAACGACTGAAGAAGACGCGCTCGGCGATGAGGTTGGTGCGCGACGACCTCGGCAACCGGCGCCGGCGCAAGGAGAACGTGGTGCTGCGCGATGCCGGGCGCGGTCTCTCCGGCGTCCGCGACGCGCAGGTATTGGTGAAGACGCTCGATGGCGTGGCGAGCGACGAGCAGTTGCCGGAGTCGTCGGTGCGCGAGCTACGCGCGATCCTGGATGAACAGCGCGTCACGCTCGAGGCCGAGACTCACGACGGCGGAGGCGCGGAGGCGGTAGCGCGCGAACTTGCCGTCCTCCACGAGCGCATCGGCGACTGGCCGCTCGAGGACCAGAGCTTCGACTCGGCGGCGAAGGGTCTGCGCCGCATCCACCGGCGCGGCGCGCGAGCGATGAAGGCGGCGCTCGACAAGGGCGACGACGAGTCCTGGCACGAGTGGCGCAAGCGCGTCAAGGACCTCTGGTACGCGACCCGCATCCTGCAGCCGGTGTCGCCACAGCTGGACGGCATGGTCGAGGACGCAGACCAGCTCAGCGATGTGCTGGGCGACCACAACGACTTGGCGGTGCTCGCTGCGACCGTCGACCAGCACGAGGGCGAGATTGGTCCCGAGGCTGCGGAGACTGTGCGGAGAGCAGTGTTTAACCGTCGCGACGCGCTGCGCCGGATGGCCGTCCCGCTCGGAAAACGGCTCTACGGCGAGAACTCGAAGGCGCTCGCCGCCCGCCTCAAGAAGGCTTGGCGGGCCCGGTCGGCGGAGCGTCTAGCCGATGCGCGCTGGGTCGATCCGGAGGCCGCCGAGGAGATCCGCGCGCTGATCGCGGCCCGCTGTGCGACCAAGGGCGCGGAGCGGGCGAGGATCACTGCGACGCTGCGGCGCCGGGGGTGGGGTGTGGCCTCGCTCGCGAAATCACTCGGCCGCTCGCCCGACGAGTTCTCCGCCGAGGACTGGGACGAGCTCTTGAAGACAGGCAAGATCCGGATCGGCGACCCGCCGGACGCGGAGGTGCTTGCCCGCAAGGAGCTGGCCGCAGCACCGTGAGCCGGACTTAGGCCGAGTCGAGTCCCGCCAGCACTCGCTCTGCCTCTGCGGTCACGCCGCCCACAACCTCTGCCGCCGGAACGGCGCGGGAGAGCGAGGCCGCTTGGCCGGCCCACATCGGGAAGAAGTCGGCGGCGTTGGCTTCGTCCTCCAACAGTGGCATGACCAGCGACAGCTGGGCCGGGTAGGGCAGCGGCCGCTCGATCTCGTCGGTCACCCGATTCCGCAGCGCTCGGGCGGGCCTGCCGGAGAAGCTGCGGGTGATGACCGTGCGCTCGGCGTCGGCCGCGCCCAGCGCGTCGCGATACATCTGGGGCGCCGCGCTCTCCGGGCAGGCGACGAACGCGGTGCCCATCTGGGCGGCGCCGGCTCCCAATGCCAGCGCGGCGGCCAGACCACGGCCGTCAGCTATTCCGCCGGCCGCGATCACGGGCACGCCGACGGCATCGGAGACCTGGGGGACGAGGGCGAGCGTGCCGACGGGCCCGTCGTCGCCCTCGACCAGGAAGCTCGCGCGGTGGCCACCGGCCTCTGCGCCCTGAGCCACGACCGCGTCGACGCCCTGCGCTTCGAGATGCCTTGCCTCTGCCACCGTGGTCGCGCTGGCGAGGACGCGAATGCCCGCTTCGCGACACGCGGCGAGAGCGTCGGAGTCCGGCAGGCCGAAGATGAAGCTCACCGCGGCCGGCCGGACCTCGAGAAGCGCCTCCAGCCGCCCGTCGTCGAATGCGAGCGGCGGCACCGATGGCTCGGGCGGCTCGCCGAGTCCGAGCTCGGCGTAGAGCCCCGAGAGCCGCGTACGGGCGTCGCCGGCCGCGTCGGGATCGACATCAGGAGGGCCGTGGCAGAAGAAGTTGAGGCCGAATGGGCGATCGGTGCTCGCGCGAACGGCCTCGGCCTGGCGGATCAGCTCATCCGGCGCAAGCATCGCCGAGCCGAGGGCGCCGAGCCCACCCGCTGAGCTGACGGCCGCTGCGAGCTGTGGCGTCGCGACTCCGGCCATCGGAGCCTGCAGCACCGGATGCTCAATACCAAGCAAGTCGGTGACGAAGGTGCGCACGAGACGAAGGTACTGAGATAGCCTGCGTCCCGCCCTGTCTGTCCTGAGGAGGAGTTGCATGATGACCACCTGGCCCCGTCGGACCCTGATCGCCTTCGGTGCCGTACTGGCCTCGCTCGCGCTCCCGGCGCTGGCGTTCGCTCATCTCGAGCGTCCCTCCTATTGGCCCGAGCCCGGCCCCGACACGTCGGTGAACCCGCCGGCGGGCGGCAAGGTCCCGAAGGTGCGCTCGCTCGAGTCGGCGGTCACCGGCAAGGGTGCCGGCAGGGTGCGCGTGGTTTGTCAGGGCAAGGGCGGCAGGGCGTCGCTTCGCAAGCTCAACAAGTCGCTGCGGCAAGCCGTGAAGCGTGGCTATAGCGTCCGACCGAGCCAGCCCCGGATCAAGCTCTCCAAGAGGCAGGCCCGCAAGCTGCGCAGGCTAAACCGGGCGCTCGCTCGGAAGTGCAAGTACAAGGAGATCCAGCCGGCGGTCACGGCCTCCTCCAACAACGATCGCGTCGTGGTCCTGCCCGGTCGCTACACCGAGCCGACATCGCGCAAGCAGCCGCTGAACGATCCGCGCTGCGCGAATCTGACCCAGACCGACTCCAGTGGCGCGAAGACGCCGAGCTACCGGTACCAGGTCACGTGCCCCAACGACCAGAACCTCGTCTACGTGGCAGGCCGCGCCGTGCCCCTCACGCCGCCGCCGCAGCCTCCGCTGACGAATCGCCAAGGCATTCCCGACCTGGGTCGCTGCGTGCGCTGCAACCTGCAGCTGGAGGGCAGCGGCCCGGCCCCGACCGACGTGATCATCGACGGCGCGTCGGGCTACAAGTCGAAGAGCGTCGAGGCGAAGCCCAGCAAGCTCGTCAAGCATGTGGTCGTCCGGGTCGACCGGGCCGACGGCTTCGTCGCCCACAACTTCACCGCCCGCGGTGCGCTCGAGCACGGCGTCTACGTCGAGGAGGCGGACGGCTACCGCCTGGACACGCTGAAGATGTTCTGGGCGGCCGACTACGCCAACCTGACCTTCACCTCCGACCACGGCCTGTACACCGACTGCGACGGGTTCGGCGCGGGCGACGCCGTCCTGTACCCCGGTGCGGCCCCCGAGACCGGTGAGCAGGCCGACAAGGCCTTCTATCCCGACGCCCCGCGGATCAACACCACGGTCAGGCGCTGCGACATGCGCGGCAGCGTGCTCGCCTATTCGGGCTCGATGGGCAACTCGGTGCGGATCACCAACAACCACATCTACGGCAACACCGCGGGTATCTCCACGGACACGATCTCGGCCGCCGGCCATCCGGGCTTCCCGGCCGACAGCGTGCAGGTCGACAACAACTACATCTACTCCAACAACCTCAACCTGTTCAAGCCCAACCCGCCCGTCCAGCCCGTGGTCGGGGTCGTCCCCGTGGGTGCCGGCATCTTCTGGGCGGGCCACAACAACGGCCGTGTCCACGACAACTGGATCTGGGACAACTGGCGCGCCGGGGCCTGGCTGCTCTCGATACCGGATGCGCTCGTGACCCCCGAGGGCAACGTGAACCCGGGCGGCTCGTGCAAGAACCAGATGCTCTCGACCTCGTGCGGGAACCGCTACTACAGGAACAGGCTCGGCCGAGTGCCGAAGGGATTCAAGCCGTTCCCCGCGCTGCGCAAGTTCGGCAACCAGGTCGGCGCGACGAAGGGCGTCGCCCGCAACGGCATCGACTTCTGGTGGGACGAGGGTGGCATCGGGTCGGTGACCGGCAACTGCTGGTACAGCAACATCGGGCCGACAGGGACGGGGGCCAGCGTTACCGGGCCGGGTGCCGGCGACGGCAACGACCCCCTACCGTCGAACTGCGCCACGAGCACCACCAACGGCGACCAGGTAAAGGTCAACTACCTCATCTCGTGCTTCCTCGCGCGCGAGGGAGACCTGCCGCCGGAGCGGTGCGACTGGTACACGTTGCCGCCCAAGCCCGGCAGCGCCGCCGCCGCGCGCAAGCAGCGGGCGTTCGCCGCCGGCGCACGGGAGTTCCAGAAGACCGAGCGCGCTGCGAAGCTCAGGGACCAGATCGGCGGCGTCACCGGCATTCCGGACTCAGAGCCACCGAGGTAGACCATGGGGAGGGCCCTAAGGCGCGGGGTGCCCGCGGCGCTCGCCGCGGCGCTGGCGCTTGCGGCATGTGGGGGTGGCTCGGAGGACGAGGCCAAGCCGGTCGGGGATCCCTTGGTCGGCTCGGTGGCCCCGCTCGCGCAGTGCAAGGACTGGAGCGCGGGGAGCCGCGAAGAGCGGCTGGCGACCATCGACGACATCCGCGAGCAGGTGAACCTGCAGGACAGCGCTGTAAAGACGCCCGAGCTCTCGGACAAGGCCGCGTACAGGGTCATCGACGCCACCTGCCGGAAGGACTTCGCCGCGGGCTTTCGCCTGTACAAGATCTACGCCCGCGCCGCGAGCTTCGCGGCCTTCGCGGAGTAGCTCGCCCGCTAGACGCGCGTCAGAGTGGTCATCTAGGCTTCGGCCTCGATGGGCATCCTCGACGATGCGATCAAGGAGCACCTCGAGCTCAAGCGAGAGCACGGTGCGTCCGAGGAAGAGGTCGCGCGCCAGGAGCGCGAGGCCCTGGGGCCTGCCCGGCGTGAGACGCAGCCGGAGGCCGAGGCAGTTGACGGGGCGGACCCCGAGGCCGCCGGCGAGGAGGTCGTCGGCGCCGCGGAGCCCGACGCCCTCCCGGGAGAACCTGAAGCCTCGGCGCCGGCGGCGGAGCCAACGGTCGAGTCGATACCGGCGGACGAGGCCCCACCCGCAGAAGAGGAGCCGGCACCTGCCGATGAGGAGCTGGCACCTGCGGACGACCAGCCTGCCCCCGCGCCCGACCAGCCGACGCCCGCGCCCGACCCGGAGCCCTCCGAGGAGGGCGAGGACGTGCTCGAGGAGACCCCGGAGTTCCTCCAGGAGACGCCCGAGCACGATCGCCTCTGGTTCGAGCAGAAGCCCCCACGGGACTTCGATTTCGACGACGAGTAGCCGTCCGCGCCCCGGCGTCTATGACAACCGCTCAGGCGGGCACTCGACGGATGTATGACAACCGGGCGTGCCTCTAAAGCGCCGCGCCCACGCATCCGAGTTGCGACCTACGACGGTCCGGAGGGTTCCGTCGGATAACAGCGGCACGGGACGCCGCTACAGCTGAGACGGGGATCGCCGGGGCGGGCGGTCCCCGTTTCTTATTGGACGGTTGATCCCGATCAGCCGATGTATCCGCGCGTGCGGGCGGCGTCCACGCGCCGCAGAACGCGGCCTCGCCCTCGTCGCCGATGGAGCCAGCCGGGCTCGAACCGGCGACCTCCTGCTTGCAAAGCAGACAGCTCTTCCAGCTCGAACCCGCTCGGCAAAGCCAAAACAGATCGATCCCTGACTCGTACGGCCTCCTAGATCGACGGACAGGCCGAAGGGCAGAGTGACACCACGATTCGTCCCGAGCGGGCGTGTCGGACGTGGTTGCTGACACGCTCGCATCCACGCTGGAGGAGGCACTGGATCGATGATCAGCACAGTGCTCCTCCGCGACAAGTCATCGCCCGGGCAGCGGACGCCCTGCGGCTCCTGGGTCTAGCGCGCGCCGGGTGTCGAAGCGCACCGGGTGGTTGAGGTGGTTCGAAACCACCCGCGCCCATCCCTCGTCGAGGCGTCAGTGGCTTTGGAGGAGGGCGGGCCCCGACTCCGTGAGCCGGGGCCCGCGAGCTCCAACCGGCCTAGACGGGTGCCCCGTCGACCAGCACCTCCAGCACTCCGGCGACACCGTTCACGAACACCTTGTCAGTGCCCTCGAGGGTGTTGACGGAGAGTCGGTCGGTCGGATCTGCATGCTTCACCGACACGGTCGTGGCCAGGCCGCGAACGTTCGCTCCCGATCCGGAGCCGTCGATGCGGATCCTGTCGTCACCGTCCGTCCCGTTGACAACCACGTTGTCGACCGCGCCGTCGCCGGCGCTGCCGCCGAGCGTCCCGGCGAGGTCGAGGTTGGTGCGCCTCACGTCGGTGCCCGTGAGGTCGTTGAGAGTGATGTCGTCGATCCCGCCGAGGGCGTTGAAGTCGACGGTCTCGACGTCGTCGGTGTCCATCGTGACGTTGCCCTGGACGCGGAAGAACCTGAGTCGTTCTCCGTTCGCGCTCATCGTGATGTTCTCGGCCACCGCGGCACCGTTGAACAGCATCGTGTCGCGGCCGCGCTGGCCCTCGATCACGTCGCTGCCGTCGCCCGGATCCCAGCGGAAGGTGTCCCTCCCGCGCCCGAGATAGGCGGTGTCGTTGCCCTTGCCACCGACGACCGTGTCGTTGCCCTTGCCGCCCCTGAACGTCTCGGCGCCCAGGCCGCCCGTCAGGGAGTCGTTACCGCGGCCACCGGCGATCGTGGTCGGGATGGAGTCGGTGAACGCGCCGTTCGCGTCGTCGATGCGAACGGAATCGCGGCCGCCGCCCATCCTGACCTTGATGGCGGACACACGGTCGCGTGCGAACGAGAAGTCGGCCGAGCCGTTGTCGCGCACGTCGACCTGGATCCGGGTCGGGTCGCCGGCCTTCAGCCGCAGCGCGACGACGTTGGCCCGGCTGTTGCCCTTGACCTTGAGCGTGCCGCGCTTGATCTCGGCGCGCACGCCGTGCTTGTCGTACTTCGCGCTCGAGACGGCCGGGACAACGAGCGCCGCGAGCGCGAGGACGGCGAGTGTTGTACTGAGGTGGAGTGGCCACTTGGGCCGTGAGGTGGTGCTCATTTGGATTACCTCCGGATTGGGGGTTGTCTTACGGCTAAAGACGCCAACGACCCCCAGTCCTTCCCGGGCACTACGCTCGGGGACGGCGATGGCCCCCGACCGGATGCTGGACCCCGACACCCTGGGCGATCACATCGATCGCCTGTTCCGCGCTGCGTGGGCGCTGTCCGGTTCGCGTGCCGACGCCGAGGACCTCGTGCAGGAGACGTTCGCCCGTGTGCTCGCCAAGCCGCGCCGGGTCCGCAACGAGGACGACCTCGGGTACCTGCTACAAGCCCTGCGGAATACCTTCATCAGCTCGCGCCGCGCGGCGGCCCGGCGGCTCGCGCCCGTCGCGCTGGATGACAGCATCGAGCCGGTCGACCCGAGGTCGGCGAGCAGACCCGAGCAGGCCGTCGAGGCGCGCGAGGTGTTTGCGGTGATCGCCGGCCTCGACGAGCCGTTCCGCGACGCCCTCGTGGCGGTCGACGTGGCCGGCCTCAGCTACGCGGAGGCCGCGGAGCTGCTCGGTACCAAGGAAGCGACAATCACGTCGAGGCTCTTCCGTGCGCGGGCGCAGGTCGCCCGTGGGATGAAACCGGCCCCGGAGGGCGTCGAAGAGGGTAGAGGCTGATCCAATGCCGAACGAGAACGACAAACCGCTGACCGAAGAGGAGCTGGCGCTCGCGCGCGAGGGGGAGGCGCTGATCTCAGCCGCCGTGGCTGACGTTCGCGCCCCCCAGTCGCTGCGCGAGGGGATCGAGCGCGACCGCGAACGTGCCACGGCGCGGGCGCGGGCGCCGTTCTGGCGCCGCCACCGCCTGGGTCTGGCCTCGGCCAGCGCCCTGGCTGCCGCGCTGGCGGCCGTCGCGATAGCGCTCGATACGGGGGGCAATTCAACGGAGCCGTCGCTGACCAAGGTCTACGCGGCTGCCCGGCTCGACCAGACCAAGGCCGCTCCGGGGCCGCGCGGCGGGGCGCCGCCCGTGCTCGACGCCAAGGTCGGCAACCTGGTGTTCCCGGACTGGCAAGCGAAGTTCGGCTGGCAGGCCGTCGGCCGTCGCGACGACACGCTCTCGGGGCGCCTCGTCACGACCGTCTTCTATCGCAACCCCGAGGGGGCGCGGCTCGGCTACGCGGTCGTGTCCGGCGAGCCCCTCGGCGGCAATCCGCCCGGCCGCCGGGTCAGCCGAAAGGGCAAGACGTACCACGTCGCCCAGGTCGGCGCGCGCACGGTCGTCACCTGGACTCAGCAGGGCCACACCTGCGTGATCGTGGCCCCGGCGAGGGTGCCGCCGGCGCGGGTGGTCGACCTGGCCGCCTCGCGGAACGTCTAGACCCCGGCGACGCGACCGCCGCCAGCGGCGGCTGACCACGCCGGCAGTTCGAGGGCCCAATTACCCCGCCACCCTGCCGCGGTGATCGCCTCGGCAGGTGGGGCCGAACGGAACACCTCGCGAGGGTCTCGGCCATGAGCAGCCACGTGGCGGCCATCGCGGTCGTGCGGTATATAGCTGCCGGCGCCAAGCGATCACTCGACCGCAACCCGCGACGCGACCCCTTCGGCCACAAAGCGGTGGTGCCCGCGAGAGTGACCCAATCCCATGCATGGAGCGATACTCCTCCGGCGATGCCGTAGAGGGGCTCCTCAGCCGCGGGCAGCCACACAAACACACGCGGGAACACCCCCCGGTGCCGTACCACTAGGGGGATCGCCTAGTGCGGTATCCCCGGCGCCCTGGACAGTGCCCACGAGCGCCTTGGTCAGGAGCCCGACCTGCTGCGCCAGGTGCGCGACGATGCTCAGGCGTGGGAGCGAAGGGTGTGTGGGAGGTCGGCACGCCGAGGCCCGCCGGGGCGCCCCAGTTCAACTAGGAGGGTCTAGCGAAACGGCTAGCGAAAGTGGCTCGCAAGTAGCTCTCGGAACTCAGAGAGGGGCATGTCCTCGGGGATGACACCTTTCCCGCTACAGGTGAGGCAGTCCTTCGTCGTGTCGCGAACGATGTGGCCGCCCTCGGTTAACGTCTCGACGTAGCCACGACCGCCGCACTCTTGGCACGGCGCCTTGACCGAAATCGTTAGCTCGGCTGAAGAGTGCTCCCCGCCTTTCATCTGGGAAGCAATCTAGCCGCTTAGGCGATCTCGACGCCCTTGCCTGCGTGGTTCTTAGAGAGCCCCACCGGGACACCCCGCGCCAGCGGCGTGCGATGGCTGCTGGTTGCGCCTGGATTGATCGCTCGCTGCCGTAGGCGGATACTGGGCGGGCGATGTCGGAGGAGAACGTGGAGCTCACTCGGCAGGCGTACGAGGCCTGGAACGACGGAGACCTTGACTGGATGCTGGATCACATGACGGAGGACTTCGAGTTCCGGCCCGGCCTCGGATTCTCCGATATCGACGCCGTTATCCGCGGCAAGGATGGCTGGAGACGATTCTCGGAGATGTGGCACGAGGCGTGGGAGGAGATCACGGTCAGGGTCGAGCGGATCGAGGATTTGGATGACCGCATCGTCGCCCTGTTGACCTTCGACGGCAGGGGTCGAGGAAGCGGCGTCGATGTCTCGATCCGTGTGGGTCACCTGGCGACCGTTCGGGCGGGCCAAGTTTCGAAGCTCACGTCGATTACGGGCTGGGACGAAGCCCTCGAAGCGGCCGGGCTGTCGGAGTAGGCGATGTCGCAAGAGAACGTGGCGGCGTTCATCCGGGGAATCGAGGCGTTCAACCAGCGGAACGTTGAAGGCGTGCTCGAAGTCATGGACGTAGAGGTCGAGTGGCACCCCGTGCTGCTGGACACATTGCTCGGAGGGGACCCGACCGTCTATTGCGGCCATGACGGCATCCGGGAGTTGCTCCGAGTTGTGTTTGACAGCTTCTCTGAACTTCGGTTCGAGGTCACGGAGACCCGCGATCTGGGGGAGCGAATGTCGGCGATCGGTTCGGTCCGTGGTCGTGGACGGATCAGTGGGGCGGAGACGGATTCGCCGTTCGCTTGGCTGGTGGAGTTCAGGACTGGGAAAGCGGTGTGGGTCAGGAGCTATCTCGATCCCCACGAAGCCCTCGAAGCCGCGGGGCTGTCGGAGTAGGCGATGTCGCAGGAGGATGCCGACAGAATCCGTCGCGCCTATGAGGTTTGGAACGAGTCCGGCCCGGCGGCGGTCACGGAGGGGTTTTGGGCAGAGGATGCCGTCTACCGGGAGGGGCCAGGCTGGCCCGACGCCGGGGTCTTCAGGGGCCGTGCAGCTGCGCTCGCCCGCATGCAGGCGCTGATCGACCTGGCCGGACCGATCAAGGTGCGCCTGGACGAGCTGATCGACGTCGGTGACGGCCGCTTCGTCGCGTGCACGCGCATGGTTGGAGAGAGCGCGGCGAGCGACCCGCCCTACACCCAGTCCTTCGCCGTAGTGCAGCGACTGCGAGACGGGCTGATCATCGAAGCCGACTACTACCTCGACCGCGCCCAGGCCCTCGAAGCCGTGGGGCTGTCGGAGTAGGCACGGCGAGTTCGGTAGAGCCTCGCTCGTGAGTCGCGGCGTGCAGGGCGCGACCCGCGGAGCACACGGGTAGAGCTAGATTCCGCTCTAGATTCGGATGGAGCCAGCCGGGCTCGAACCGGCGACCTCCTGCTTGCAAAGCAGGCGCTCTTCCAGCTGAGCTATGGCCCCTCGCGCGTCATGTTGACACGTCAGGCCGCCCTGCAGCGCGAGAATCCCGCTCCACGAGCGGCCTCTCGGGACTAGCCCTTGAGAGCCGTGAAATCGACGTCTTCCGCGTGAAATCGGTTTCCTCATGCCTCTTGCGCTGCTCGAACGGCGTAAGGTGTTAGGAGGTCGTACCCACCGCCGGATGTTTGCGCTCCCTGCATCCCCCTGTGGCCGGAGAACTCTGGGAGCCAGTCAGGTACGACCAATGAGTGACCAGGCGGCCAATCGCAAGCCGGACGGCTCGGCGTGGAAGGCTCATATGGAGGAGCTGGCCGCGCGCAATGATGCTACGCGCAAGGCCGGGCGCGAGGCGCGTCAGGAGCGCGAGCGCCTCGCGGCGGTCCAGCAGCGTGCCACCGAGCGGCACCAGTCGGCCGAGCTTCGTCGGCTCAGCGAAGAGCGCGGCGGATCAGCGAGTCTGAAGCGCAGCACCAAGGGTTAGAGCGATGAGCCCACCGGCTTGACCTTGCTGCCGTGCGCTGGCTTGGGCGGGAGCGGCGGAAACGGTACGCCAGCGGGGCGGTCACGGCCGCGCAGCGTGGCGGCCTACCAGGCCGTGAGGAAACGCCTGAGCTGAGTGCGACTGCCGGTGAGCCGCTTGTCGGCGATCCCGAGTTCGCGCACGGTACCCCCCTGGACCTTGACCACCAGGCGGGTCTTGCGGCCCCTGGCGAGGTACCAAGTCGTTGCGCCGATGCGGATGCTGCGCGCGCCTCGCAGCGTCTGGCTCACGAGCGCCGTCGTGTCCCCGCGCCGGATCCCGTTGAGGGAGAACGCGGGGCTCGAGGTGAGCACGAGAACGGCTCGCCCTCGAACCCGGCGGCGAAGTGAGGCCTTCAGCCGGCGGGTGAGGCGCTTGGTCGGGTACGCGACTCGCAGCGTTCCGTCTCCCTTGACGCAGTAGTTGTCCATCGAGCCCTTGGTAACGCGACGCGCTCGCTTCAGTCCCCTGCGCTGAGCCGAGCGCGTGCGACCGAGGCGTGCCGGGTCGAGCCGGGCCCCGTTCGCCCTCGGGGTTGATGCGGCGCAGCCGGGCTCCGCCAGTCGGACGAATTTCGCGACCGACGGCACCCCGCGGTCGTTGATCAGGAACAGCATGTGGTACCCGGGCGCCGCGATCGCAGCGCCGGCCGGCGCGGTGAGCCGCAGGCCGCCACGGCGCTTCGCCACGGCCAGCGGGATGTAGCGTTGGCTCATGTCATTGGCGTGGGTCACCGCGCTGGGTGTAACGAGCACGGCGCGCTTGACGTCGGTGTTGGGGGTATCGACATCGAAGCTCGATCCGTACCGCACGCTCGCGGGCGCCGAGCTGATCGTCGGCCGCGGGCCCTTGAACAGGTAGGGAGGCTCGTAGATCTCGGCCGTGTCCTCGTTGACCCCGCCGTTCACGCTCGTCACCGGCCGACACAACGCGTCCGTCCGGGAGCAGCATCGCGATCGAGTGGTACGAGCGTCCCTTCACCTGCTCGGGCCCGAGGGTCCACGTCCTGGTCGAGGGGTTCCAGAGCTCGATGTGGCGCTGCTCGGGGTTGACCGCCCACTGGTCCCCGTTGCGGACGCCGACCCCGCCTCCGACCGTGACCATCGACCCGTCGGGCAGCAGGACGGTGTTGTGGTGCGCGCGCCCGATGTGCAGGGACGAGGCCGGGCGCCAGCCTGCTGCGACGTTCGCCTCGTCGAACGTCTCGGTGGTCGGTGTGGGAATGACGCTGGTGTTCGCGGTGAATTGAGGTGCGGCGCCCCCAAGCTGCATCACGTTGGTGGAACCCCGCGTCCCGCCGGGCACCAGAACGGCGCTGCCCCACAGGCGATTTCTGAGAGTGTTTGGCGCGTCGCGCCAGGAGAACGTGGTCCCTGGGCCGGGGGCGTTCAGGAACCACGTGTCGAGCGGGTCAGGACCGGCCACCAGTGTTCGGCCGCTAGGCATCCCGAACATGTGTGGATAGAGGCCCCCATGCGGAGGCTGACCGGGAGTGCTTCGCGTGCCGAGCAGTGAGACGGTTCCACGCCCGTCCAGGTTGGACGACGGCGTGAAGATCTCGATGTCGAAGTTCTCGGCGGTGGCGTAGTTCCCGCTTGCGTCGTACCCGTCCATGATCACGGTGCGCCCGTCCGGTAGCAGCACGTTCGTGGGGTACCAGCGACCCTTGCGCATCCTCGGCTGCTCGGTCCAGGTCTCGTTGAACGGGTTGAACGTGTAGACGCGGTCGAGCCCCTTGGGAGCAGACGTGACACCCCTGTACGCCAGGTTTCCGCCCGTCACGAGCAACCTGCCGTCGGCCATGTGCGACTGGCCCGAGCACCAGATGTTCACCGGCTTGACCTTGCCGTCGACCGGGTCGGTCCACAGCGGCGGATCGACCCGCTTCTGCGCTCCGGTCGCCGGATCCCAAAGCCACGCGCGAGTGGTGTTGGGCGGGTCCTTCTCGACGGACGGGACAGGCAGCTTGGGGTAGGAGTACCAAAGCACCTTCCCGGTGGGGAGCACGGCGGCGTGCACCGCCGTCACCGGGATCCTGAACAGCGATCGCCATCGCCCCACCTGCGCCGGGTCGCTCGACACCGCCGGGCCGTGCGAGCTGACGTGAGCCACGGCACGGGAGCTCGCCTGGGCCGGGGCTCGCGGGCACTTCCTGCGTGCGTGGCGGCGGAGTAGCCGAAGCCTGCGCCGCTCGCTTCGAGACACGCGCGCCCCGAGACCACGCCTGAACCGGCGCAGCGCCCGCTTGGCCCGCGCGCGCCGGCGAAGGCAACGGGTGCGCGCCCGGCTCGCGGCGGTGCGCCGGCGGATGACGCTTCGCTGGCGAGCGTGCTCCGCGGCGTGGGCGGCCCCGAGCACCTGGGTCTCGATTCGCAGCAGCTCGCGCTCGCCCCGGGGATCACTCTGGGACCGACGGAGTCGACGCGCCCGCCGGACGCGCCCGTCAGCGCAAGCGCCATCAGCGACAACGCCGTGGCGGTCGCCGCCAATGCCGACTGGAATGTCTTCCCGCGTCTCATACCCCTGCCCATCGGTGACAAGAGCCGGCTTCCCCTACCGCGCAGACGCGACCGGCCCCCCAACCAGAGGGAGCGCTTCCACGCTACTCCCGGTCGGCTGATCCCGCCAGTAGAAACAGCTCAGATGCGGCTCAGTTGCGGAAGCCTTGGTCGAGCAGTTTGGACGCGTGCGCGCCCGGGTTGGGTGAATGCAGCAGCACCACGGCGAGCGTGCGCCCGTGGCGGCGGGCGACGCCGACGAAGCAGCGCCCGGCGGCGTCGGTATAGCCGGTCTTGAGCCCGATCGCGCCGGCGTATCGGGCGCGGATCAGCGGGTTGTGTCCCACGAGGAAGAGTCGCCCGCCCTTGATCGGAAATCGGAACGACACCTGGGAGCGGCGCGCGATCCGCGCAATGCGCTCCTCGCGCATCGCGAGCCGTGTGAGCACGGCGAGGTCCGCCGCGCACGAGCGGTTGCCGTTCTGGAGCCCGTGCGACGAGGCGAAGCGAGTGCAGCGCAGTCCCCACAGGCGCGCCTTCTCGTTCATCAGCCGCACGAAGCGGCGCTCGCTTCCCGATACGTGTACTGCCAGGGCAATCGCAGCGTCGTTGCCAGACACGAGCATCGCCCCGTTCAGCAGTGTCTCGAGCCGCACTCGCTTGCCCTTCGGGAGCACCCCTACCCCCGAGCCCTGATATCGGAGGGCGGATCTGGTGATCCGTACCCGCTCATCGGGTTCGGCCTCCTGGGTCACCACCAGCGCGGTCATGATCTTCGTGAGGCTCGCCATCGGCAGGACCTTGAGCGCGCGGCGGCGCATCAGCACCTCG
Source organism: uncultured Thermoleophilaceae bacterium (assembly GCA_963802855.1). GTDB lineage: Bacteria > Actinomycetota > Thermoleophilia > Solirubrobacterales > Thermoleophilaceae > JAAYBF01. The sequence goes on along the minus strand of CAWDJP010000004.1, from coordinate 501,559 downwards.
CCGGTGTCGACGTCGAACACCAGCGCGGCGCGCGGCGGCTTGGCGAACCGCTGCCGGAATGCGTCGACCCCGGTCAGCCTGATCGGAGCCGGCGAGCGGGGCTCGAGCGAGCCTCCCGCTGCGGGGGCGGCCCGTTCTCCCGCGTCGGCCGCGCCTGGATCGGCCGGGCGCGGAGCGGACGCGGATCCCCCATCGTCACGCGCGAAGGACAGGTATGCGGCGGCGGCGACCGCGAGGGGCGCCAGCACGATCGCGATCAGCGCGAGCCGCGCGCTGCCGTGTCGTCGCGTGCGCCCGCCCTCGAGCAACGTCACTCCTCGGGTGGATTGAGCAGGGCGCCCACGACGCCGAAGCCGATCATGGCGAGCAGCAGGAAGGACACCAACACCAGCGGCGTGACTCCGTCATCGACGATCACGGCGATCGTGAGGAACGCCAGCAGGCCGAGCAGTGCGAGGGTTGCGACCAGCGCGGCCGTGCGGGCGCTCATCAGAAGACGGGCGTTCGGTGCGCGCGCTCGTAGTCCTCGTGCACCTGGTTGGCGAATAGACGGATCGTGAGCAGCCCGAAGAGGAAGCCGCCGATGTGGGCGAAGTAGGCCACGCCGCCGCCACCGCCGGCCACCGGCTGTGCCACCTCGCTCACTCCGTTCAGCGCCTGCAACAGGAACCAGACCCCCAACACCACCAGGGCTGGGAGCTCGAGGATCGTGAAGAAGATGATGATGAAGAGCAACGTGACCACCCGGGCGCGGGGGTACAGCAGCGCGTAGCCGCCGAGCACCGCCGCCACGGCCCCGCTGGCGCCGATGGTCGGGACCGCTGCGTCCGGATCGATCACGGTCTGTGCGAACACGGCGACGAGACCCCCCGAGGAGGTAGAAGCAGAGGAACCGGATGCGGCCCATGGAGTCTTCGATGTTGTTGCCGAAGATCCACAGGAACACCATGTTCCCGGCCAGGTGCAGCAGCCCGCCGTGCATGAACATCGACGTGAGGATGGTGAGCCAGGTGGACGGCTGATCGCTCGCCTGGCCGCTGACCCCCTCCTGCCCCTCGCAGGCAAGGCTCCCGTCCGGCGTCGCGTCGCAGTGATCGCCCGGATGGGTGATCTCATAGGGGATGGCCCCGTAGTCGACGACCCTGGCGTCGAACTTCGCGTCGTCCAGGTAGGCGCCCTGGAACACGAAGAACATGGCGACGTTGATTGCCACCAACGCCAGCGTCAGGACGGGGAACCGGCGCGTCGGGATGTCGTCCTTCAGCGGGATCAACGCACGTCGAGGAACTCGATCGTGTCCGAGAAGTGAAAGCCCGGACTCGGCCCGCCTGCGATCGAGTAGACGCGGTTGCCCAGCGACACGCCTCCGAGCCCGTGTCGCGGTGTGCGCATGGCCGGCAGAGAGCGCCAGCGGCGCCGCCGCGGGTCGTAGAGCTCGACCTCGCGGATCGTCTTGCCGGTGCCGAAGTCCTCGCCGCCGAATACCACGACGCGACCGCGGCTGACCGCCGCGGAGGCGATGCCGCCTCGGGCGCGGCGCATCGAGGGCAGCCGCTGCCAGCGGCGGCGCTTGGGGTCGTAGCGCTCCGCGACGGTGTAGTTGGTGGCGCCCTCGCGGCCGGCGAGGGCATAGAAGTAGCCCCCGGCGGCCACGCCGGTCATGTGGTCACGGCGCGGTCCCTTGAACGCCGGACCCCGTCGCCAGCGGCGGCGGGCGAAGTCGTAGATCTCCATCGAGGTCAGGTCCGCGGTCTCGTTGCGGCCGCCGGCCGCATACAGGCGGCCACGGAGCGCCGCGAGCGCGTGGGCGGCCCGTTCCTCGCGCGAGTCGGGGAGTCGCCGCCACCGATCGGTCTTCGGGTTGTAGACGTAGAGGCGGCGAGTGGCGCTGGCCAGGTTGCGCCGCGCCGTGTAGCCGCCGTGCACGTAGAGCTTGCCCCTGTAGGCCGCGGCCGTGGGATGGTTCACCCCGATCGGCATCGAGCTCAGCGCCCGCCACCGGTTCCGCCGGATGTCGTAGCGCTCGAGCGCGCCGGTCGTCAGCCCCGATCGCTTCTCGAAGCCGCCCACCACGTATACGAAGCGGCCGATCCTCGCCGCCGCGACCTCGGTGCGCTGCAGCGTCGCCGGCGCGAGCGGGCGCCACTCGCCGGTGGCCGCGCCACGAGCGGGGGGCGGTCCGCCGCCCTCCCCGTCTCCGTCTCCCGCGGTCACCGCGAGCGCCACCCCGGCGGCGGCCAGTAGGGCCACGAGCGCCGCGATGAGTCCCCTGCTCACTAGCCCCGCGGGGCGGCTCACCTCGCGGCCGCCCGCTCCAAGGTCTGCTCGGCGTGGTAGCTGGAGCGCACGAGCGGCCCGGCCGCAACCGACTGGAAGCCGAGCGCGTAGGCCTCGCGTTCGAGCTCCGCGAACTCCTCGGGATGCCAGTAGCGCGCCACCGGCAGGTGATGCACGCGTCGGGCGAAGGTACTGGCCCACCGTCAGCACCTGCACGCCGTGGTCGCGCAGGGCGCCGAACGCGTCGATCAGCTCATCCTTGGTCTCGCCCAGGCCGGTCATCAGGCCCGACTTGGTGACCACCTCGGTCGCCGCCCATCTCCTTCGCGTTGCGAAGGACGCGGCAGGAGCGCTCGAAGCGCGAGCCGCGCCGAGCGAGCGGATAGAGCCGCGGCACGGTCTCGACGTTGTGGTTGAACACGTCGGGCCGCTCGGCGATCACCCGCGCGAGCGGCATCTCCTCGCCGCGGAAGTCCGGCGTCAGCACCTCCACCTTCGTGTGCGCCGAGAAGCGGCGGATGGAGCGAATCGTGCCGACGAAGGCGGAGGCCCCGAGGTCGGGCAGGTCGTCGCGGTCGACGCTGGTGATCACGGCGTGGCGTAGCCCCATGCGCTTCACGGACTGTGCGACGCGAAGCGGCTCCAGCGGATCGTCGTGCGTGGGCCGGCCCGTCTTCACGTTGCAGAAGCCGCACCGGCGTGTGCAGGTGTCGCCGAGGATCATGAACGTGGCCGTGCCGCGCTGCCAGCACTCGCCGATGTTGGGGCATGCCGCCTCCTGGCAGACCGTGTTCAGACCCTCCGCGTCGATCATGCGGCGCAGCTCGCGGTAGCGCGGGCCTCCCGGGGCGGGCACCTTGAACCACGGGGGCTTGCGCTCGCCGAACTCGCGCCCGGCGGGCATGGAGAGGACGCGCGCTCCGCCGGGGTTGGCCCGCGAGCGAGTGGCCGGTGGTGCCTGGCGATCCACTACTAGCAAGCGTACCCGGGAGTACGCGACGCCCTCATGGCTCAGCCGACGTTTGCCGGCACCCTCCCGCTCACGTCCGCGATCCGCGCGGCCGAAACCAGGCGCTGCCTGAGCCCGAACGCCTGCGCGAACCGCCACGCGACGCGCTTTCTGAAGCAGGGCATCGCTCCGGTGCGCCCCGTCTCCTTCAGGACCGAGGTCATCCTCACCCCGTCGATTCCGCACGGCACGATCCATTCGAAGGGCTGCAGGTCCCCGTCGACGTTCACGGCGAACCCGTGCGTGGTCACCCCCCGTGACACGTGCACGCCGATCGAGCCGATCTTCGATTCCCCGGCCCACACCCCTGTCAGGCCCTCGCGGACCTCGGCAGCCACGCCCTCGTCGGACAGCGCCGCGACGATCGCGGACTCCATCGTGTGTACGTATTCGGGCACGCTGTCGACCTGCATGATCGGGTAGCCCACCAGCTGTCCGGGCCCGTGGTAGGTCACGCGGCCGCCGCGGTCGGAGTCGGCCACGTCGATCCCCTGCGTCAGGTACCAGTCCTCACCCATCGGTAGGTCGCCTCGCTCGGCCCGCCGGCCCTTGGTCAGGACCGGCGGGTGCTCGAGCAGCAGCAGGAGATCCGGCAGCTCGCCGGCGTGACGGGCGTCGCGCAGGCGCTCCTGCAACGCGACCGCCTCGTGATAGGGCACCTGGCCGAGCGTGGCGACCCACAGCTCGTCAGCCACGCCATTCCTCCAGGTTGCGCCGCACGGTCGAGAGGAACGTGGCGGCGAGCACGCCGTCCAGCGCCCGGTGGTCCCATGACATGCAGAGGTAGGTCATCGGCCTGATCGCGATGCTATCCCGCCCCTGATCGTCGCTCACCACCACGGGCCGCTTGGTGATCGCCTCGAGGTCGAGGATCGCCACCTGAGGCTGGTTGATGATCGGGGTGGCCAGCAGCGCGCCGAATCGTCCCGGGTTCGTGATCGTGAACGTGCCGCCCCCGACCTCGTCGGGGTCGAGGCGCTTCGATCGCGCCCGCTCGGCCAGGTCCGCGATCCGCGCGGCGAGCCCCTCGTGCGAGAGCTCGTGAGCATTGCGCACCACGGGCACGATCAGGCCGTCCTCGCCGAGTGCAACCGCGATGCCCAGATGCACCTCCTCGTGCTGGATAAGGCGGTCGCCCTCCATCGTGGCGTTCAACCGCGGGTGATCGCGGAGCGCCGCGATCGTCGCCCGCGCCACCAGCGGCAATGGCGACAACCGGCCCCGGGCGGCCTCGACCGCGCTCATGTCGGCCTCGACCACCGTGGTGCAGTGGGCCGCGGTGCGCAGCGAGTGGACCATGTGGTCGGCGATCTGCTTGCGCATGTGGGAAAGCGGCGCGCCCGCGGGCTCTCCAGTCGCCAGTCCCGAGTCCCCAGTCGCCAGGGACGAGGGGTCGTTCGGGGTTGAGGGCTCCTCGCGGTACGGGGACTCCGTGTGGAGGGGGCGTTCGGTGGTTGCGCCGTTGTTGCCGTTCCCGCCGCGCTCGATGAACGCGGTGATGTCCTTCTTCGTCACCCTCCCTCGCCGGCCGGTGCCGGTCACCGCCGACAGATCGATGCCGTGCTCGTCAGCAATCCGGCGAACAACCGGGGAGACCGGCGGCGCCGGAGCCCTCGTCCCTGGGGACTGGGGACTGGGGACTGGGATCTCCGGAGTGGAGACTGGGGACTCGTCGGCATGCGCCTCCCCAGGGCGCGCCGACACGTCGATCGTCGCCAACAGCGTCCCCACATCCACCGTCTCCCCAGCCTCCACGAGCAGCTCCTTCACCCTGCCTGCGGCCGGCGCGGGGATCTCCGTCTCGACCTTGTCGGTCGATATCTCCACGATCACCTCGTCGCGCTCGACCCAGTCGCCCGGGCGCTTGCGCCATTCGGTGATCGTTCCCTCGGCCACCGACACGCCCATCTGGGGCATCGTCACCTCGGCCAGGGCGGTGGCGGTCTCAGTATTCGAGGAGCTCACGGCAAGCCTCCTTCACGTCGTCGATCTGCGGCAGCACCGCGCGCTCCAGCGGCGGGCTGAACGGGATCGGCACATCGGGGGCGGTCACCCGCACGACGGGGCCGTCCAGATCCTCGAACGCCTCCTCGGCGATCAGCGAGCAGACCTCCGCGCCCACCCCGCAGGAACGGGTGGCCTCGTGCAACACCACGACCTTGCTGGTCTTGCGGACGCTGGTGAGGATCGCGTCGCGATCGAGTGGGCACAGGGTGCGCAGGTCGAGCACCTCGACCTCGGCGCCGTCCAGGTCCTCCGTGGCCTCCAGCGCGGTGTGGACCATCGCGCCGTAGGCGATCACGGTCAGGTCGCTGCCCGATCGCGCGACGTGAGCCTCGCCCAGCGGGATCTCGTACCTCCCGTCGGGCACCGCGTCCTTCACCCGGCGGTACAGATGCTTGTGCTCCATATATACGACCGGGTTGGGGTCGCGCACCGCGCTGGCAAGCAACCCCTTCGCATCGTGCGCCGTCGAGGGCGCGACGACCTTCAGTCCCGGCGCCTGCAGGAACCACGCCTCCGGGTTCTGCGAGTGGAAGGGGCCGCCCGAGAAGCCGCCTCCCGAGGGCAGGCGCACCACCATAGGCACGCCGAGTCCCTGGCGGTAGTTCATCTTCGCCGCCACGTTCACGAGCTGGTCGAATCCGCATGCGACGAAGTCGGCGAACTGCATCTCGCACACCGGTCGCAGCCCCTCCAGCGCGGCGCCGACGGCGGTGCCGACGATGGCCGACTCCGCCAGCGGCGTGTCCCACACTCGCTCGGCGCCGAACTCCTCGGCCAGTCCCTGGGTGACCTTGAAGGCGCCGCCGAACGCGCCGATGTCCTCGCCCAGGCAGAACACCGACTCGTCGTGGCGCATCTCCTCACGCAGGCCGTCCGAGATCGCCTCCAGATAGGTGAGCTCAGACATGGTGGGTCTCCGCTGCGTAGCGCGACCAGGGCGCGTGCCCGTCGCCGAGCACCGGGTCCTGGGTGGCGAAGACGCCGGTGGTGGCGGTCGCGGGATCGGGCATCGGCTGGTCGAGCGCCCACTCGGTCTCGCGGTCGAGTTCGTCGGCCACCTCTGCGCGAACCTCCGCGACGTCGAAGCCGGCCTCGCCCATTCGCCGCTCGTATGACTCGATCGGATCGCGGCGCGCCCAGCGCTCGAGCAGGTCGGCCGGCACGTAGCTCATGTCGTCGTGCGCGCCATGGCCGTGCATGCGCATCGTCTCGGCCTCGATCAGCGTCGGTCCTTCGCCCGCGCGCGCCCTTTCGCACGCCTCGGCCGCCGCCTCGAACACCGCCTCGACGTCATTGCCGTCCACCTTCACGCCCGGGAAGCCGTAACTGGCCGCCCGCTCGACGGGGTCGACGGCGAACTCGAGCGGGTTGGGCGTCGAGTAGGCGAACTGGTTGTTCTCCAACACGAACACGACCGGCAGGCGGCGCACGCCCGCCACGTTCATCGCCTCGTGCCACACCCCGTTGGCGGTCGAGCCGTCGCCGAACCAGGTCATCGCCACCCGCGGCTCCCCGCGCATCTGGAACGCCAGACCCAGCCCGCAGGCCACGAGCGCCATGTCGGGGAGCATCGAGACCATCCCGACGCAGCCGAGCTCGCGGTCGCCGAAGTGCATGTTGCCGTCCTTGCCCGCGGTCGGCCCGGTGGCTCGGCCCATCATCTGGGCCAGCACTCGGCCGGGGCGGACGCCGCGGATCAGGTGCGCGCCGAGGTCGCGGTGCAGGATGCATGCGCGGTCGCGTGGGCCGAGGGCGAACGCCGAGCCCACCGACACCGCCTCCTGGCCGCGGCCGTCGTAGAAGCTTCCGGGCACCTTGCCCTGCCGGTAGAGGGTGAGGGCGCGCTCCTCCGTGGCGCGCATGAGGAGCATGAAGCGCAGCAGCTCGCGGCGATCGTCGCGCGTGAGGGATGCCTCGTGAGCATCGCCCGGCTGGTCGAGCGCCGCGGGTCTCGCGGTCGTCGTGGCCATCTCTTCTCCCTTCGAGGCCGGGTCCGGGGTCTCCGGCCGGCCTTCGACGCTTGGACGCGCGCGACGGGGTCTCCGGCGCGCACGCGGGTATGTATCCCCCAGGGTACCCGGCATCCCGGTTGCTTCAAGCGCGCCGGTTTCCGTGGCTACGCTGCCAAACGTGGACAAGAGCGAGCGCTTCTGGACGCGCCGACTGCGCTGGCGCCTGAGGGGCGCGATGCAGTGGCCGGCGTTCGTCGTCTTCACGTTGCTCGACGGGTTGGTGCTCGACCTCCTGCCACCGGTCTCGACGATCGGGCTCAACTTCGTCGAGGGCATGCTGATCGCCACCTTCGCGAACCTGTTCCTGGTTGGCGCGGCGGCGCCGTTCATCTCCAAGCGGCTCGAGCGACGGCGCGCCGCCGCCCTGGCGGGGGCGGGCGCCACCGCCACTCCCACGGCGCCGCCGCCGGAGGCCGAGCGCGACGTCCTGCGCGACCGGGTGGCCACCGTGTTGCTCGCGGCCGGCCTCGCGGCCACCCTGGTCTCGGGCCTCGCCAACCGCCCGGTGATCGTCTCTGAGACCGAGGCGACCGAGGAGGTCGGTCGCCAGGTGAAGGCCTACGTTGCGCGGTCGGGCAGCGAAGAGCTCAGGCGCAATCTGGAGACCGCCAGCACGATCCGGCTGAGCGAAGGCTTCTTCCGCGCCTGCATCGCGCGCGACGACCGCCGTCGCAACGTGTGCCTCCTGATCGACACGGACAAGGAGCCCACCGAGGTCAGGCGCGACCCCAGCGCCGAGCCGAACGCGGGCTACGCGGCACCGGACGCCACGTCGGGGCGTTAGACCCGCCCGATGAGCTGCAACGTGCGTCCGCCGTTGGTGACCTGGAACACCTCGACGCTGTTGCGTCCGGGGCGCAGCGAGGACTCCGGCACGTTCACGGCGAAGCTCTCCTGCCGGCTGCCGCGCAGGTAGAAGGTGCGACCCACCGCCTCGATCCGGCCGTTCACGGCCACCGCCACGTCGCGATGCGCACCGCGGCGACCGCCCCGCACCGGACCAGCAATTTGCGCCGGGAGGATCAGCGAGCGTAGGTTGACGGCGCGGATGTCGTTCGCGTAGGCGATCGCCGCGCGGATCCTGCCCTGAGCCCTGGGCGCAAGCTGCGCGACCGGACGGCCCAAGAGCTGTCGGTTGGGCCCGATCCCGGTGTACAGCGTGCGGATGTCCCCGGTGCCGAAGAGCCTGTTCCGGCGCGCGACGAGCGCTCGCCGCCGGCGCTCCATCGCACGGGCGGAAACGGTTATCGATCCGCTGAAGTCGCGTTTGATCAGCCGCACACGCCGACGCGATCGGACGGCGCGCGAGAACGCCGAGCGGCCGTCGGCCCGATACGGCATCCGGATATTGAGCACGTCGGCGATCGTCGGCACGACGTCGGTGGTGTTCGCGTAGGCCGTGCTCGTGACCCCTCGCCGCTGGCCCGGCGCCTTCACGAAGAGCGGCACCGGAGCGATCTCGTCGACGTTCGAGCGGTCGGCGGTACGACGGTCCTTCACCCCCACTTCCAAGGCGAAGCCGTGATCGGCAACGATGACGATCAGCGCCTGGTCGAAGGTCCCGTTGGCGATCATCCGGGCGAACAGCTCGCCGAGCTGGCGATCGGCGTACCCGATCTGCAGCAGCAGGCGCTGATGGTTGTGGTCGGTCAGGAAGCGATCGTGGAACCCGGGCGGGCTGTTCATGCCCGGGATGGGGTCCTTGAACGTGCGCCGGGTCTGCTTGCCCGAAGGCAGGTACGTGTAAGGCCCGTGCGGTAGCAGCACGTGCTTCATGTAGAACGTCGGCTGCCCCGGCTGGATCGACGCGAAGAAGCGACTCAGCCGCTCGCGCCGCCCGGTCTGCAATAGCGGAAGGATCGCGGGCCGCTTGGGTCGCGCCCCCCGGCAATAGCGCGGCGGACACAGTGAGGTCGCCTCCTCGGATTTCACGATCTTGTACCCGCGCGGGCCGAACAGATCGAAGACGGTGCGCGGATGCCCAAGGTAGGTGGGCAGGCTCCCGCGGCGCGGCCGCTTCCCGTCGAGCACCGCCGGAATCGCCTTCGTCGTGGAGTCGTAGACCGTGTACGCGTTCTTGAACCACGTGCCGGTCACTGCAAGGGCGGCGAACGTCGGATAGCGCACCGGGTCGATCTGACCGTCGGGGCGGAGCATCGCGTCGATCGGGAACTCGTCCATCACGATCAGCACGACGGGCGGCTTCGCGGGGATTCGCGCAGGCGGCGCGCCGGGGCCGATCAGCGGCGCGGCGACGGTCGAGGCGTTGGCCGCGCGATCGTCGTCATCCCCCGATAGCGAGACGAGCCCGTAGATCAGGGCGGCGGCCAGGAGTGTTGTGAGAGCGAGCCGAGGCATCAGCTTCCGCACGCCGAGGACTCTAAGGGTGGTCTTCGGACGGTTCACCGGCCGATAACACGGGCGCCCGCGCCGCGATGCGCCGCGGGGGTCAGTCCATCACTTCGCCCGCCGCGACCAGGTCCGGCACGGCGAAGCCGCGTTCGCGCATCCCGGACTCGATCTCGGCGATCACGGTCTCGAGCACCTTCACCCGCGCCCAACGCTTCGAGTCGCCTTCGACCAGCTGCCAGTGGGACAGCTCGTGATCGGTGCGGGCCAGCATGTCCTCGACCGCCTGCTCGTATGCGGGCCGCTTCTCGCGGTTGCGCCAGTCCTCGTCGGTGAGCTTCCACTGCTTCAGCGGGTCCCCCTCGCGCTTCTTGAACCGCTTGAGCTGCTCCTCCGCGGACACGTGGATCCAGAACTTGATCAGGATCATGCCCTCGAGCGCGAGCGACTTCTCGAACTGCACGATCTCGTCATAGGCCCGCTCCCACTGGTCGACCGTGGCGAATCCCTCGACGCGCTCCACCAGCACGCGGCCGTACCACGAGCGATCCAGCACCCCCATCCCGCCCCAGCCGGGGAGGACGGGCCAGAACCGCCACAGGAAGTGGTGGCGCTTCTCGTCGAACGTGGGCGCGGCGAACTGGGCAACGCGCACGTGACGCAGGTCTAGCGGCTGGACGAGGCGCTTGATCGCGCCGCCCTTTCCGGACGCGTCCCAGCCCTCGAACAGGGCACACACCGGTGGCCCGAGCGTGCCGTCGCCGATCTTGCCGCCGAGCGAGAGCCGCAGCGCGGAGAGGCGCTCATGCCCGGCGGCCAGGCGCTCTTCCTCCTCCTCACGCGAGAGCTTGAGCGACAGGTCGAGTGCGTCGAGGCGTCCCATCGGGCGATTATCCAACGGACAGCACGCGCGCGCCAAGTCGCTTCGCGAGCGCGACGCCCCCGTTGCGCATGATCCGGTCGTGGCCGCGAGTGAAGACGGGCCGCGCCACAGGCGTCAGAGCGTTCATCACGGGTCGCGTCGTGCGCACGTCCCAGTGGTAGGTCACGGCGGTCACTCCGCGCTCCTCGAACAGGCGCCATACGCCGCGCCCGGCGAGATCCCCGCTTGCCCGTCCCGACATTTGCGCGGGTGCGAGTGCCTCCTCCACGACGAACTCGAACCTGACGCTGTAGCGGAGCGCCGCGCTCCAGCTCACGTCGTAGCGGCTGCCGATCCGGTCGGCGTCACCGGGCGCCAGCTCCACGACGGAGTCGGCGCCCGGCCACCACGAAGGCCACGCGAGAACGTCCGACAGTGTCTCCCAGGCAGCCGTTCGCGAGGTGTCCGCCAGCAGCCAGGTGGAGAGCAGCGAGTAGTGGGCCACGGCGTCCGCTAGGCGTTCTACCCGATCGGGCGAAGCCCTGCCCGCAAGCGCCCCGCGTCGGCTTACTCCAACGAAGTCATCACGTGCTTGACGTTCGTGTAGTCCTCGAGCGAGTACATGGAGAGGTCCTTGCCGTAGCCGGACTCCTTGTAGCCGCCATGGGGCATCTCGGACGCCAACGGGATGTGGTCGTTGATCCACACGCAGCCGAACTGCAACGCGTTCGCGACCCGCATCGCGCGCCCCACGTCGCGGGTCCACACCGACGACGCGAGCCCATAGCGGGTGCCGTTGGCCCACGCGATCGCCTCGGCCTCGTCGCTGAACGGCTGCACCGTGATCACCGGTCCGAAGATCTCGTTCTGGATCATCTCGTCGTCCTGCTTCAGGCCCGCCACCACGGCCGGCTCCAGGTAGAAGCCGGGTAGGTCGGGCTCGGACCCGCCGGTCACCACCTCGGCGTTCGCGGGCTTGCGCTCGAGGAAGCCCTCCACGCGCTCGCGCTGGATCGCCGAGTTGAGCGGCCCGAGCGTTGTGTCCGCGGACATCGTGTCGCCGAGGACCTGGCCCTTGGCCTGCTCTGCCAGGCCGGACACCACGTCGTCGTACACGCCCTTGCCGGCAAGCACCCGCGTTGATGCGGTGCAGTCCTGGCCGGCGTTGTAGTAGCCGGTGCCGGCGATCGTCTCGAGCGCGGTGTCCATGTCCACGTCGTCGAACACCACCACGGGGGCCTTGCCGCCCAGCTCCAGGTGCACGCGCTTGAGGGTGTCGGCCGCCGCCTTGGCGATCCACTTGCCCGTTCCGGGCGAGCCGGTGAGCGAGACCATGTCCACGTCGGCGTGGGTCACGAGCGTCGAGCCGGCGGGCTCGCCGTGACCGGTGATCACGTTCAGCACGCCCGCGGGGAAGATCTCCGCAGCCAGCTCGGCCATCTTGAGCGTCGACACCGGAGTCGTCTCCGCCGGTTTGAGCACCACCGTGTTGCCGGTGGCGAGCGCGGGGCCGATCTTCCAGATCGCCATCATCAGCGGGTAGTTCCACGGAGCGATCTGGCCGATCACGCCGACGGGCTCGCGGCGAATGATCGAGGTGTAGCCCTCCACGTACTCGCCAGCAGCGCGACCCTCCATGCAGCGCGCGGCGCCTGCGAAGAAGCGCAGGTTGTCGACCATGAACGGGATCTCGTCGTCGCGGAAGGCCTGGCGTGGCTTGCCGGCGTTGGCGGACTCGAGGTCCGCGATCTCGTCCGCGTGCTCCTCGATCGCCCCGGCCAGTTTCAGCAGCGCGAGCGCTCGCTCACCTGGCGTTGTCGCGGCCCATCCCTCCAAGGCGCCCTTGGCGGCGGCGACCGCGCGATCCACGTCCTCCTTGCCCGACAGCGGAGCCTCGGCGATCGCCTCGCCGGTAGCGGGATTGAGCACCTCCTCGGTGGCCCCGTCCGCCGGGTCGACGAACTGCCCCCCGATGAAGTTCTGAAGCTTTGTCTTTTGAGCTGTCGCCATCTCTTCCTCTCTCGCGTTAGGGACTGGGGACTGCGGACTGGGGACTGGGGTCCGAAAGCTCGAGCACCTCATCCAGCGGCACATACTCCAGCCCCGTGCCCTCCGCCACAGCCGCGTGCGTCACCTTGCCCCCGGCCACGTTCACACCGGGCCGCAGGCCCGGGTCCTCCTCGATCGCCTTTCGAAGGCCGTTGTCGGCGAGCGAGAGCACGTAGGGCAAAGTGGCGTTGGTGAGTGCGTAGGTGGAGGTGATCGGAACCGCCCCGGGCATGTTGGCCACGCAGTAGTGGGTGATGCCGTCGACCTCGAACGTCGGATCGGAATGGGTGGTGGGTCGTGAGGTCTCGAAGCACCCGCCCTGGTCGATCGAGACGTCCACGAGCACGGCGCGGTTCTTCATTAGCTTCAGCTGCTCGCGGCTGATCACATAGGGCGCGCGGGCGCCGTGCACCAGCACCGCGCCGATGACCAGGTCCGCCATCGGAAGCATCTCCTCGATCGCCAGTGTGGACGCGTACACCGTGGATGCACGGCCGCCGAACGCCACGTCGAGCTCGCGCAGACGATCGATGCTTCGGTCGAAGGTGAACACGTCCGCTTCCATGCCGATCGCGATCGCAGACGCGTTGAACCCCACGACGCCGCCGCCGATCACGAGCACGTTGGCCGCCGCCACGCCCGGCACCCCGCCGAGCAGGACTCCGCGACCTCCGAGCGGCTTCTCGAGCATGAACGCGCCCGCCTGCGTGGCGATCTTGCCCGCCACCTCCGACATTGGCGCCAGCAGCGGCAGCCGGCCGTGCGCGTCCTCCACGGTCTCGTAGGCGATGCAGGTCGCCCCGCTCTCGCATAGCCCCCGGGTCAGCTCGGGTGCCGGGGCCAGGTGCAGGTAGGTGAAGAGCAGGTGCTGGGGTCCCAACATCGCGACTTCCTGCGGCTGCGGCTCCTTCACACCCAGCACCATCTCGGCCTCGCCGAACACCGACTCCGCGTCCGGCACGATGCGTGCGCCCTGTGCCTCGTAGTCGCTGTCGGCGATCGCCGAGCCGTCGCCGGCGCCGCGCTGCACGAGCACCTCGTGGCCGTGGTCGACCAGCTCGCGGACGCCCGCCGGGGTCAGCGACACGCGGTACTCGTCCGGCTTGATCTCAGTCGGGACGCCGACCCTCATCTGACCACCCTCTCCTCGGTCTGGACGTCGAATGAACAGCTGCGCCGCTCGAGCTCGGGGAACAGGTGCTCGGGGCGCACGCAGCGCTCGGGGGGCACGACGCCCCGGGCCTCGATCGACCCGCGGGCGAGCAGTCGGACCGCAGCCGCCGCGGGGGCCGCGGTGGACACGATCCCGCCCCCCAGGCCCCAGTCCGTCATCGGGCGGGTGACGGCCGTAGCGGTCACACGCCGGCCACCGCCGGTCGCCTCGATCATGTGCACGGACACGGTCTCGCCCGAGGCGGGCACAGCCGCGCGCGCGGCGGCGTCGATCTCCTCGTCGCTCGCGCCGATCAGGCCGCGCACCCGCTCGAGCACCGCGGGCGCGAGGGACAGTCGGAAGCTGCACTCCGGGCAGCCGAAGCTCTCGCCGAAGGTGCGGACCTCCGAGTGCAGCGTGTAGATCGTGTCCCCCCGGCCGATGGGCTCGGGGAAGTCGATGGCCCCACCGTCCTGGAGCGGCTCGAGCTCGACCGGATCACCGTTGCGCAGTGCCATCGGAGCCATCGTCAGCTCGTCGACGAGCGTGCGTGGTGAATAGGGGTAGCTGGGTCCATCGGGCGGAGCGAGGTCGCGACCGGCAGCGATCACGTCGACTCGCTCGGGCGCGGCGCCTAGCGCCTCGATGGCCCGCACGGCTATCACGTTCGTCTTGCCGGGCGAGGAGCCCATCCCGAGCAGGCCCAGCAGGCCCGCCGCTTCGAACTGCGGCGAGAGCTCGAGCTGCTCGCCCGTGAGCCAATAGAGGCCACCGAGGTCGATGTAGTGGCTCCCCGCTTCGAGGCAAGCCCGCATGGCGTCCAGGTTCACGCGGTAGCTGGCTGAGTTCACCAGTACGTCGATGCCGTCGAGCGCATCCGCCAAGCCGCTGCGTGCGTCGACGCCCGCCGCGCGCGACTTCGAGCCGCCGTGGGCGTCCGCCACCGCCACGGCACGGCCCTCGTCGATGTCGAGGAGCAGCAGCTCCGCGGCCTCTTCGGACTCGGCCAGGTCACGCACGATCGCGGGCGCGATGATGCCGCCGGCTCCGAGGATCGCGACTCTCACACCACCAGCTCCCGCGCCCGAAGCGCCAGCCAGAACTCGATCCGATCCCGCGCGCTCTTGAGGTCACGGCCGGTCAGCTCCTCAACCCGCCGGATGCGGTAGCGCAGGGTGTGCCGGTGGCAGTAGAGCTTGCGCGCCGCCTTCTCCCACTGCCCGTTCTGCTCGATGAACGCCTCCAGCGAGCGGATCAGCTCGTCGCCGTACTCGCCGCCGCCATCCTCGAGCGGGCCGAGCACGCTGTCGCAGTAGAGCCGCAGAGCCTCGTCGTCCTGCAGCGAGAGCAGCAGCTGGAATGCGCCGAGGTCGCGGTAGGAGGCCACCTCGGGTCCGACCCCGTTCGCCAGCGCCACCGCCTCGAACGCGCACCGCGCCTCGTGGAAGGAGCGCCGCAGGGCGCCGACCGGAGCGGGACGGCTGGCGGCCGCGCGCACGGGGTCGCCGCTCTGCGCCAGGGTGCCGCGCGCCCGCGTGGCGAGGTCGAGCGGATCGGTGCCGTCAGCAGCATCGACGACTGCGCAGAGCAACCCTTCGCGCGTGGCGACTAGCGCACCTACTCCGGCGTCGCGCAGGTGGCGGTCCAGCGTCGCCTCGGCCATGGTGGGGTCGACGGGCGCGAACACCAGCACGGCCGCGGTGTCGCCTACGCCGAACGGCCGCATCCGGGTCTCCACCTCACGCTCGGCGAGCCTGCCGGTGAGGGCCTCCGCCAGCACGTCGCCGGCCAGTCGTCGTTCGGTGTCCCGCATCGCTCGCTGGCGCATCAACTCCAGCGCCACGACGGTGACCGCCTGCTGGAGGATCAGGCGCTCGAAGTCCCCGAGGTCGCCGGTGTCGCGGGTGGCCACCAGCCACGCCTGGGGCGCCCCGCGCCCGCGCGTGGAGACGGGAAGCACGAGCGAGCGCCCTGCGACCTCGGGGTGGTCGGGTGCGAACTCACCGTCCTCCGGGCTCTCTTGGAGCGGGTCGTGCGCCGCGGACCGTGCCCGCACCTGAGCGCGCAGCGCCTTCATCGCGGAGTCGGGGAGGGCGCGCCTGAACTCGCGCTCGGCGATCGTCTCGCCGCGTGCGTCGAGCACCATCACGGCTCCTCCAATGGCGGCGGACAGCGCGCGCACCAGCTCGCCGAGGCCGCGCTCCTCGAGCACGAGCCGCTCCAGCCGCTTGTGCGTGGCGATGCCTCTCTGCAGCACCTCGTACTGCTCGTTGACCAGCCGCGCGAACGCCTTCTCCGTGATCGCGATGAACGGCAGCTCGTACGGAACCTCGAACACCGGAAAGCCGAGCGCTGTCGACTCTCGCACGAGCGCCTCCGGCAGGGAATCGTGGCCGAAGCCCACGCCGAAACCGAGGCCCGCCAGATGGTGGTCGGACAGCCTGCGGGCGAAGTCGCGCTGGAGCTTCGCGCTCGTGAGCTGCAGGCCCGTCGTCAGGAGCAGCTCGCCACCGGACAGCCACGGTGTCGGGTCGTGCAGCTCGGTGATGTGCACCCACCGGAGTGGCGCCTCGGCCGCCTCCTCGCCGCACGCCAGCTCGAGCCCCATCTCGTCGACGAGGGTGCGAAGCGTGAGCATGGCGGCCTCCTGCCTCCGGGGCTCCGTTATCGGGCGGCCATCTTCTCGGAGCCCTCGGTGAGGACCAGCCGCAGGACGCGCCCGATCTCCTCGAACTCCTCCGTGTCGGCCACCAGCGGCGGCGAGAGCTGGATCACCGGGTCGCCCCGATCGTCGGCGCGGCAGATCAGCCCGTGCTCGTAGAGCGCACCCGACAGGAAGCCGCGCAGCAGCACCTCGGACTCCTCGTCGTCGTAGGTCTCCTTCGTCTCCTTGTCTTTGACCAGCTCGATCGCCTGGAAGAACCCGGCCCCGCGCACGTCGCCCACGATCGGGATGTCGCGCAGCGACTCGAGCATCGCGCGGAACTCGGGCTCCTTCTTCCGCACGTGCCCGCACAGGTCCTCGCGCTCGAAGATGTCCAGGTTGGCCATCGCGATCGCCGCCGCCATCGGGTGGCCGCCGAACGTGAAGCCGTGGATGAACATGTTCTTGCCCTCCATGAAGGGCTCGGCCATGCGGTCGGACACGATCATCGCCCCCATCGGGGCATATGCGGAGGTGAGCGCCTTTGCGGTGGTGATGATGTCGGGCTGGTACCCGTAGCGCTCGGACCCGAAGTAGGTGCCGAGCCGCCCCCACGAGCAGATGACCTCGTCCGAGATCATCACCACTCCGTACTTGTCGCAGATCTCACGCACGCGCTGGAAGTAGCCGTCCTGCGGCGGGAAGCAGCCGCCGGCGTTCTGGACCGGCTCGAGGATCACCGCGGAGACCGTCTGCGGCCCCTCGAAGAGGATCCGCTCCTCGATCGCGTCCGCCGCCCACAGCGGGTCGCGGTCCTCGGGCCAGCGATAGCTGTTGGTGTTGGGCACGTGACAGCCGCCCGGGGTGAGCGGCTCGAACGGCGCGCGCAGGTCCGGGATGCCGGTTGCCGAGAGCGCGCCCAGGCTGGTGCCGTGGTAGGCGATCTCGCGCGCGATCACCTTGATTCGCTGGCCCTCGCCGTTCAGCCGGTGCCAGGCGCGGCAGAGCTTGAGCGCCGACTCCACCGCCTCGCTGCCGCCCGGAGGTGAAGAACACGCGGTTGAGGTCGCCCGGCGTCAGGGAGGCGATGCGCGCCGCGAGCTCGATGCCGCGCGGGTGCGCGTAGCTCCAGTTGGTGTAGAAGCCCAGGTCCTTGGACTGCTCGGCGGCGGCCTGCCCGAGCTCGGCGCGACCGTGGCCTGCGTTTACGCAGAAGAGCGCCGACAGCCCGTCCAGGTAGCGCTTGCCGTGCTCGTCGTAGACGTAGCAGCCCTCGCCGCGCACCAGTATCGGCACCTCGCTGTCCGCGTAGGAGCTCATGCGCGTGAAGTGCATCCAGAGGTGGCGCTTCGCCAGCTCCTGCAGCGAGCTCTCCTTGCCCTCCTCCGGCTGGGTCACGTACTGGGGGGTAGTGGCCATCTCTCTCCTCGACGAGACTTCCGGTCGCAGGCGGAGCCCGCTTCCGGCTGGACGCTGTGGACAACGGTAACTGCGCGTAGGCGCACTGACAACCTGCCTGTCGGCAAACCGACGCCGCCTCGGATTAGCCGAAATGTACAAGCGAGCGGGTCCTTTTTGGGACTTTCGCCACTTGCAAGCGTCCGAGGTGCAGCCCTAGCGTCGCCGTAGGGCCCGCTGCCGGGCACGACGAGCGGAACTCAGGAGGAAGAGGGAGTGGAGAGCCACAGCAGTAAGGGCGGTCACGGTCACGTTCACGTGCCCGGCGGTCACGGACACGTGCCGGCCCAGTCGGGCGACAAGGGCCTGAAGACGGACGCGATCGGCTTCTGGGACGCGCTGACCGTCGGCATCGCCTCGACGGCGCCGGCCTACTCGCTGGCGGCGGTGATCGGGATCGTCGTCGTCGGCGTCGGGCTGCAGGCGCCGGGCGTGCTGCTGGTCTCGTTCATCCCGATGTTCCTGATCGCAGCGGCCTTCTTCTACATGAACCGCGCCGACCCGGACTGCGGCACCAACTTCTCCTGGATCACGCGCGCGATCGGCCCGGGCGTCGGCTGGGTCGCCGGCTTCGCGGTCTGCACGACGGGCCTCATCGTGATCGGCTCGCTCGCCGACGTCGCCGCCTACTACATGTTCGACATCGTCAGCTGGGACTCGGCGCTGCCGACGTTCGAGGAGGGCGAGCCCGTCAGCGAGCGCATCCCCACCACGCTCCTGGCGACGGTGATCATCATCGCCGTGACCGCGATCTGCGTGATCGGCACGGAGCTCTCCGCGCGCACCTCGCGGATCATGATCGGCGCCCAGGTCGGTGCGCTGCTGCTGTTCGCGGTCGTCGCGCTGGTCAAGGTGTTCGGCGGCGACGGCCCCGACGGCTCGATCGACCCGTCGCTGTCGTGGCTGTGGCCGTGGGAGGTCAGCACCTTCGACGCGCTGGTCCTCGGCCTCCTGACGGGCGTGTTCATCTACTGGGGCTGGGAGAGCGCGGTCAACCTCAACGAGGAGACCGAGGACTCCGACAGCGCGCCGGGCTTGGCGGCGGTCGTGAGCACGGTGCTCCTGCTGCTCACCTACCTGCTCGTGACCTACGCCGTGATCGCGTGGGCGGACGTCGAGGGCGTGACCGAGTTCGAGGACGACACGCGCGATCCTCGGGACCGTCGCCGAGGGGGCGCTCGGGGACCCGCTGCACTACCTCGTGATCCTGGCGATCATCACCTCCGGCATCGCATCGGCCCAGACGACGATCCTGCCGGCGTCGAGGACCCTGCTCTCGATGGCGCGCCAGGGGGCCATGCCGGAGTCCTTCGGCAAGGTCCATCCCCGCTTCCAGACGCCGCACATCGCCACGATCATCGTCGGCGCGGGCGCCGCCGTCTGGTACGTGTTCTTCAACCTGACCTCCCAGAGCTTCCTGTTCGACTCGCTCACGGCGCTGGGGATCGTGATCGCGTTCTACTACTCGCTGACGGGCTTCGCCTGCGCGATCTACCACCGCAAGGAGCTGACCAAGTCGGCGAAGAACTTCTTCTTCATCGGCGTGGCGCCGGTCGTCGGGGCACTGATCCTCGGCGCCCTGTTCTTCAAGGCGATCTGGGAGTTCAAGGAGGTCGAGGACTCCTATTCCGGCACGGAGGTCTTCGGCGCCGGGATCCCCGCCGTGCTGGGGGTGGGGCTGATCCTCGTCGGGATCGTCCTGATGATCGTGTGGCGGGTGATGGGCCACGACGACTACTTCGGGCGCAAGACCGAGACCGTCGATCCCGACGTCGCCGCCGGACGCAAGTCCGGAGTGGCGGCGGTACCCGAGGGAAGCGTCTGATGAGCGCGGTCGTCCTCGGATACGACAGCTCGCCCGGCTCACGCGCGGCACTGGAGATCGCAACCGAGCTCGCACGCGGGCTGTCGACCGAGCTCGTGATCGCCTTCGGCTACCGCGCGCCGGCGTCGCATGTCAGCGGCGACGAGATCGCCGCTCACGAGGCCGCACTGGCCGAGCAGGGAAAGGGTCTCGTCGCCGAAGCACAGTCGCGAGCCGAGGAGGCGGGTGTCGATACCGCGGTGGAGCTCGTCGACGAGCGCCCCGTCGACGCCCTGCTCGCCGTCGCGCAAAAGCATTCCGCGCGCTTCATCGTCGTCGGCGGCTACGGGGAGAGCCCTCTGCGGGGCGCGATCCTCGGCTCCACGCCGCACAAGCTGCTCCACCTCTCGGACACGCCTGTGGTCGTGGTGCCGCCCGCCTGAGCCGCGGCGCGCCCCTCCGTACACTGCCGCGGGTGGGCACCTGGGAGCAGCTCGCCGAACTGCCGGTCGAGATCGACGGCTACGCGCTGGAGGGGCTCGAGCAGCCCTTCGGCTCCGAGTTCACCCGCTACACCACCGTCATCCGCTTACGCGGCGGCGGCGAGGAGGGCGTGGGCGAGGACGTGGTCTACGACGGGCTCGACCACGTGGCCTTCCAGGACGCCGGACCGACGCTGCCGCTGGCTGGGTCGCACACGCTCGGCTCGTTCGCCGAGCTGCTCGACGGGCTGGAGCTGTTCCCCGCGCCGCCCGTGCGCGAGCCGTCGCGCAACTACCGCCGCTGGGCGTTCGAGTCGGCCGCGCTGGACCTGGCGCTGCGCCAGGCCGGCAAGCCGCTCGGGCGAGGTCGTGGGCCGCGAGCCGCGGCCGCTCAACTACGTCGTCTCCATGCGCCTGGGGACCCTCGAGCAGGGCGAGCCCGAGACCGCCGACAAGCTCCACGCCGTCCTCGAACGCTACCCCGGCACGCGCTTCAAGCTCGATCCGACCAACACGTGGTCCGACGAGCTGATCGCGGAGCTCGCGGCCACCGGAGCGGTCGACTCGCTCGACCTCAAGGGCCACTACAAGGGCACGCCGGTCGACGTGACCACCGACCCCGAGCTCTACCGCAAGTTGGCGGAGGGCTTCCCCGACGCCTGGCTCGAGGACCCCGACCTCAACGACGAGACCGATGCCGGTGCTCGAGCCCCACCGCGACCGCATCACCTGGGACGCCCCGATCCACTCGGTCGCCGACATCGAGGCGCTGCCGTTCCCGCCGAAGACCGTGAACATCAAGCCCTCGCGCCTCGGCCCGCTCAGCTCCCTCGGCGCCGCCTACGACTACTGCGAGCGGGAGGGCATCGGCGCCTACGGCGGCGGCCAGTCCGAGCTGTCGGTCGGCCGCGACCACATCCAGTACCTGGCCGCGGTCTTCCATCCGGACACGCCGAACGACACCGCGCCGAAGGAGTTCAACCTGCCCGAGGTGCCGGACGGGCTCCCGACGAGCCCGATAGAACTCCCGATCGCAGCCACCGGGTTCCGTTTCTCGAGGGAGGACGCATGATCAAGGAGTTCCGCGAGTTCATCCTGCGCGGCAACCTCGTCGATCTGGCGGTGGCCGTGGTGATCGGCACCGCTTTCGGGGCGCTGGTGAACGCGCTGGTGAAGGACCTCATCACGCCGATCATCGCCGCGATCGGCGGCGAGCCGGACTTCTCCGACCTCAAGTTCGAGATCAACGGCAGCGTCTTCCTCTACGGCGACTTCATCAACGCGCTGATCACGTTCCTGATCATCGCGGCGGCGGTGTTCTTCTTCGTCGTCAAGCCCGTCAACGCGCTGATGGCGCGCTACCAGACGGGCAAGGCGGTGGACGAGGAGACGCGCGACTGCCCGCAGTGCCTCAGCGAGATCCCGGCCGCTGCCAGCCGCTGTGCGTTCTGCACGGCCGACGTCGGCCCCGCCGCCCCCGCGGCGAGCGGCGCTTGATCGACCTCCGCACCCTCGACCCCGGCCGGCAGGAGCCGTTGGAGGTCGCCCGCCGGGTGGCCGACTTCGTCGCGTCGGCGCAGCGAACGCTCGAGCTGGCGCTCTACGACGTGCGGCTCCCCGATCCGGCGGGGACGGTGGTGCGCGAGGCGCTCGAGGGTGCCGCGGCGCGCGGGGTCGAGGTCCGGCTCGCCTACAACCTCGAGCAGGAAGAGCGCGCGGTGCCCGTCCCGCCGCCGCCGGTCACCGAGCCGGACCTGATCGAGTCGCTGAAGCTGCCCACGCGGGGCATCCCGGGGATACCGGACCTCATGCACCACAAGTACGTCGTGCGCGACGGCCGCGCCGTCTGGACCGGGTCCACCAACTGGACCGAGGACGCCTGGTCGCTGCAGGAGAACGTGATCGCCACCGTGGAGTCGGAGGCCGTGGCGGCTGCGTTTCGCCACAACTTCGAGGAGCTCTGGACCACGCGCAACGTGGAGCGCAGCGGTCTGGCTGAGCCCCGCGCGATCGACGTCGGCGGCACCGAGGTGCGCGCGTGGTTCACTCCGGGGCAGGGCCGCGACCTCTCGCACCGGATCGCGGAGGCCATCGGGCGCGCGCGGCGGCGGGTGCGGATCGCGTCGCCCGTGATCACGGCCGGGCCGATCCTCGGCACGCTCGCGCAGGAGGCGTCGGAGGGCAAGCTCGACCTGGCGGGGGTGGTCGACGAGCCCCAGTCGGACCAGGTGTTTCGCCAGTGGCGCCAGAACGGCCGCTCCGAATGGAAGATCCCGCTGCTCGCGACCATCCTTCGAGAGGCCCCGTTCGCCGGCAAGCCCTCCACGCCCTACGCCCCAGGCCGCCCGCACGACTACATGCACGCCAAGGTCACGGTCGCGGACGACGTGCTCTTCTGCGGGTCGTTCAACCTCTCCCGCTCCGGCGAGCTGAACGCCGAGAACGTGCTCGAGATCCACGACGCCGGCCTCGCGGACCAGATGGCGACGTACATCGACGAGGTCCGCGGCCGCTACCCGCCGGCCACGGTGCCGGGCTGACCGTTGACGGTTGTCTCGCCCGCACGAGAGGCTTACGCTCGGGCCCGTGCGCCGGCCCCTCTTGGCGATCCTCGCCGGGCTCTCAGCGGCCCTGTGGGCGGGCTGCGCCACCGGTCAGACGGGATCGCCCTGTGATGTGTCCGGGAGCGGGGCGACTGCTGGCGGCCAGGTGGTGAGCACGGTCGGCGGCGACGGTCGAGTACTGGGCCCAGTACGGCCCGACCACGGCCTACGGGTCCGAGACCGCGCACGAGACGGCGATCGTTCGAGGCCGGGGTGCCGTACCGGGTGACCGGGGAGCTCGTGATCGGCGGTCTCGGCGCGCAGCACGACCTACCACTACCGGCTCTGCGCGCGCGACTCGCAGCAGAGCAGCCGGCGCCCCCGGCTGCGGGCTCGATCGTGGCGTTCACCACCCAGAGCTTCGCCTGCGGCGAGACGGTCACCCAATCGGTGCGGCTCACCGCGAACTGTCGCTGCGGGTTCGCCGACGCCGGGCACTGGTCGATCGGCGCCAGCGGGATTGACATCAACCTGGCGCGGACACACGCTCGGAGGAGCGTTCGGTGCGGAGGCTCCGGGCAGCCGGCGATCCTCAACAGCGGCGGCCACTCGGACGTGACGATCCGCAACGGAGACGTCGTCGGGAGCAAGACGATTCGTCTGGTCGGCGCCAGCCGCAACTCGGATCCGCGACGTCGACGCTAACCTGGTCAGACCGCGATCTCGCATCGAGGGCGGGGAGGCGAACGAGATGCGGGCGAGCACGGTGCTCGGTGCGAGGATCCGGGATCGGCGGTGGTCGACTCGGATCGGCTCTGTGATCGCCGACACACGGCTGAGTAGCACGTTCGAGCCTCGCGATCGCGGTGAGACGGCGACTCTGGCGCGGATCGCGCGAAACGACGCGTCGCCGGTCGACGAACGGGCTGATCTTCAGGCGCCCGGCGATTGAGCTCACGGGGTTCGGACAACCGTGTCGTGGACAACCGCGTCGGCGGCCACCGATGGCGCCGCGCGGGCGGAGATCGGGTCCTGCTCGCTTCGGGCGCGCGCAACGTGATCGCCGAGAACGACGTCATCACGTACTCCGCCGCTCGGCGGTCGGATCCGGTTCGGGCGACGGGATTTTCGTCGGACGGCTGCGACGATCGGGACGCTGCTGCGCGACAACCTTGCCGCGGCGAAACGGGGGCGACGGGATCGAGGTCCAGAGCCCCGACCGCCCGCCTGCGCGACAACACGCGCCAACAACAACGGCGACTTCGGTATCGACGCGGCGGCGGGCGTGACCGACCTGGGCGGCAACTCCGCGTTCGGCAACGGCAACCCGCTGCAGTGCCGCAACGTGTTCTGCCTATAGCCGCTCAGAGCGCCAACGACAGCGGCTGCTCCAGCAGTTCCCGCACGCGCGCGAGGAACTCGGCGCCGTCCGCTCCGTACAGGATCCGGTGGTCGCACACGAGCGTCAGGGTCATCAGGTCGCGCGCCACCACTCGGCCGCGCTCGTCAACGGCCGGCTTCTTCATCAGCGCGCCGACGGACAGGATGGCCGCCTGGGGCGGATTGATGATCGCCTCGAAGCGCTCGATCCCGTACATCCCTAGGTTCGAGACCGTGAACGTGCCGCCGCTCAGCTCGGGAGGCGTGATCTCGCCGCTGCGAACGCGCTCGATCAGCCGCCGCGCCTGGCGCGAGATCTCCCCGAGCGACTTCTCGTCGGCATCGGGCACGACCGGCACCACGAGCGCGTCGCGTGCCGCCACGGCCACGCCCACGTTCACGCGCGGATAGAGCTCGAAGGCGCCGTCGCGGTAGGCGCCGTTCACCTTCGGGTGGTCGCGCAGAGCCAGCGCCGCGGCCTTGACCACCATGTCGTTGAAGGACGGCGCGGGGTCGGTCTGCTGCTTCAAGCGCTCGCGCAGCTCGATGCAGAGCGTCATGTCCACGTCCAGCTCGAGCGGGAAGTCCGGCGCGGTCGCCTTCGACTCGGCCATCCGCCGCGACACGGTGCGCTGGAGCCGCGTCAGCTCGTGCACTTCCGGCGCGCCCTTGGGCCCGGCGGCGTCGCCGGCTGCGGGCGCGGCGCGCGCGGGCTCCCGCTGCGCCTCGGGCGCTTGCTCGGTGGCCGGCTCAGGCTCCGCCTCGACCGCCTGCGCCGATCCGGCGGCGGCCTCCACATCCGACTTCACGATCCTGCCACCGGGCCCCGTCCCCTCGACACGCCCGATGTCGACACCCAGCTCCCCGGCCACCCTCCTGGCGACCGGCGACGCCTTGACCCGCCCATCGCCGTCCGCCGGGGCCGCCTCCCGGTGAGCGGGCTCGGCCTCGGGTGTCGTCGCGGATTCGACCTGCGAGGAGCCGCGCTCGCGGCTCCGAGTTCTCTTCCTGGCGACTGGGGACTGGGGACGGGGAACTGGTCTCACCCGCCTCCCCGACCCGCGCAATCGGCTCACCGACAGCCAGCGTGTCGCCCTCCTGCGCAAGCACCTCCACCAGCACGCCGTCCGTGTCGGACTCGTAGGTCATGTTGGCCTTGTCGGTCTCGATCTCCACCAGCGGCTGGCCGCGCTTGACCTCGCCGCCGACGTCCACGAGCCACTTGAGCACCGTGCCCTCCTCCATCGAGTCGGACAGGCGCGGCATCACCACGTCGCTCGGCCACGGCTACACGTCCCTGAACGTGGCCAGCGCGGCCTGCACCACGTGCTCCTCGTGCGGGAAGGCCGCCTGCTCGAGCGGCTTGGAGTAGGGCATCGGCACGTCGGCGCCGGTCACCCGGCCCACCGGCGCGTCGAGCCAGTCGAACGCCTGCTCCTGGATCAGCGCGGCCAGGTTCGCGCCCACCCCGCCGTGGGGCCAGCCCTCCTCCACGATCACCGCGCGGTTGGTCTTCTTCACCGAGTCGAGGATCGTGTCGAGGTCCAGCGGGCGCAGCGTACGCGGGTCGATCACCTCGGCCTCGATCTCGTGCTCGGAAGCCAGCTGCTCGGCCGCCTTGAGCGCGGTCTCGGCCATGCGCGAGATTCCCACCACCGTCACGCCGTCGCCCTGCGCGCCGCACCGCGGCCTCGCCGAAGCGCATCGGCTCGCCGTCGTCCTCGTCCACCTCGCCGCGGCGGCCGTAGAGCGTCTCGTGCTCGATGAAGATCACCGGGTTGTCGTCGCGGATCGCGGACTTGAGTAACCCGCGCGCGTCGGCCGCCGTGCTCGGCACCGCCACCAGCAGGCCCGGGCACGTGCACGTACAGCGCCTCGAGCGAGTGCGAGTGCGTCGGACCCAGCTGGTGACCGGCGCCCTGGGGCATCCTGATCACCAGCGGCACCGCAACCTGCGCGCCGAACATGTAGCGGATCGAGGCCGCGCAGTTCACGATCTGGTCGAGCGCCAGTAGCGAGAAGTTGATCGTCATCAGCTCTACGACCGGGCGCAGCCCCACCATCGCGGCGCCGACGCCCATGCCGACGATCGTGTTCTCCGAGATCGGCGTGTCGCGCACCCGGCGCTCGCCGAACTCCTCCAGCAGGCCGGCGGTGACCTTGAACGCGCCCTGGAAGACGCCGATGTCCTCGCCGATCAGGAACACGCGCTCGTCGGCTTGCATCTCCTCGCGCAGCGCCAGGTTCAGCGCCTCGCGGTAGCGCATCTCGGCCATCAGCCGCCCTCGCCGCGGGCGCGGGCCTCGCGCTGGTCGGGATCGGTGTCGTCGTCGTAGGCGGCGCCTGCCTCGGCCAGCTCGCGCGCCACCTCGCCGGCCTCGCGCTCCTCCTCACCGCGATGGGTGTCGGGCGAGCGCACGTCGGTCGACCAGTACGGGCGCCGCACCTGCTCGCCGATCACGTACACGTCGTCGTACAGCGAGGCCAGGTCCGGGAACGGCGACGCGTCGGCGAACTCGACCGCCTCGTCGACGGACTTCATCGCCTCGTCGTCCATCTGCTTCACCTGCTCCTCGTCGAGCACGCCCTCCTCGACCAGCCGGCGCGGGAAGGTCTCGATCGGGTCGTGCGGCCGCCACTCCTCCACCTCGTCCTTCGTGCGGTACTGCTCGGGGTCGGCCATCGAGTGGCCGCGGTAGCGGTAGGTGGCCGCCTCGACGAGCTGGGGCGCGCGGTCGGTGCGTGCCTTCTCCAGCGCCTCCGACACCGTGGCGTGCACGTCGAGCACGTCCATGCCGTCGCAGCGCTCGCCCGGCACGCCGAAGCCCTCGGACTTGCGCGACAGGTCGGTCACGGCGGAGTGGCGCTCCAGCGCCGTGCCCATGCCGAACTGGTTGTTGATCACCATGAACACCAGCGGCAGCTTCCACAGCGCCGCCAGGTTCATCGTCTCGCCGAAGGTGCCCTGGTTGGTGGCGCCGTCGCCGAACATGCACAGCGTCGCGTCCTCGGTCTCGGTGTAGTCGCTCGCCAGCGCCACGCCGGCCGCGAGGGGCAGGTTGCCGCCGACGATGCCGTAGCCGCCGAGGAAGCGGCGCTCCATGTCGAACAGGTGCATCGAGCCGCCGCGACCACCTGAGCAGCCGTCCGCCTTGCCGAACAGCTCGGCCATCACCTCCTTCGGGGGCGTCCCTCGCGCCAGCGCCTGGCCGTGCTCGCGGTAGGTCGACATCAGGTAGTCGGTGTCGCGCAGCGCCTGGGTGGCGCCGACGATGGTGGCCTCCTCACCGATGCACAGGTGCAGGAAGCCGCCGATCTTGGCCTTCGCGTACATCTCACCCGCGCGTTCCTCGAAGCGCCGGATGAGCAGCATCTTGGCCAGGACCTTCTCGCAGGTGTCGCGATCGGGCAGCGGGCGCTTGGCGGCCTCGACCCCACGTTCGGCGGGGCCCCGACCGCGCGTGGCGTCCTCGGTGGCCATCGGTCTCCGACTCTAGCCATTCCAGGCCGCGGCCCAAGGGCCGCCGGCGGTTACTTCGCGGACAGCAGGTCGATCACGAAGATCAACGTCTCATTGGGCTTGATCACCGGCGGCGACCCCTGCGCTCCGTAGGCCAGGTCGGGTGGGATCGTGAGCTGCCTGCGCCCGCCCACCTTCATGCCCTCCAGGCCCTCGTCCCAGCCAGGGATCACCTCGCCGGTGCCGAGGGTGAACGGGAACGGCTGGCCGCTGTCGAACGAGCTGTCGAACTCCTTGCCGTTCGAGTAGCCCACGCCCACGTAGTTGACCGTGAGCTGGCTGCCCTTCTTCGCGGTCGCGCCCTCGCCCTTCTTGAGGTCCCTCACCACGAGCTCCTTCGGAGGGTTCGCTTTCGGGACCGTGATCTTTGGCTTCTCCTTCAGCTCCCCGGAGGTCTCGGGCGGAGCCTCGGCCTCGAGCTGGTTGGTCTCGGCGGACTCGTTCTCCCCGGCCGCCTCCTCGGAGGTCTCCTCGCTGCAGGCGACGGCGGCGAACGAGAGTGCGGCGAGGCCGCAGGCGATCAGGTGGCGGGTGCGCATCGGCGGCGCATCCTAGGGGAGCGCACGGGCGATCGTGGCCGCAGGGCCTACTCGCTTGCGGCCTCTGCAGCCTCCTCGAGGCGGTCGTCGCCCCAGAACAGCTCGTCCCCGACGGCGACGGTTGGCACTCCGATCACGCCGCGCTCGAGCGGCCTCGGCGGTGGCGCCTTTCAGGCGATCTTTGACCGCCTTCGTCTCGATGCCCTTCAGCACGGCCTTTGGGTGCAACTCACATGCGGCGGCGGCGAGCAGCACGTTGTCGGTCACGGCCAGATCGCGACCGCCGGCGAAGGCCTGGCGGAAGGCGGCCAGGGAGAAGGCGACAGCGCGGCCCGACTGCTGGGCGAACGTGGCGGCGCGCATCGCGGTCAAGGTGTTGGACGGCCATGGCTCGGGCCAGCGGATCGACTGAAGCCCCCGCTCGGCCGCGCGGCGCTCGACCTCGGCCATCCCCTCGGCGCGCTTGTCGGTGAGCGACCACGAGCCGCTCCCCGTGTGCTGCCAGATGCCCCCCAGCAGGATCGGTTGCCACACCGGAACCACCGGCAGGACCTGGTTGACGCGTTCGGCGGCGAGGTAGGCGTAGGGCGAGCCCAGGTCGTAGTAGAAGACAGGCCGCTCCCGGGCGCTCACAGACCTCGCACCACCACCGTCACGACACGCGAGCGCCCGGTCACGAACGGGTAGCCCCCTTCGACCGGCAGCCGTGCCCGGAACCGGTAGCGCACGGTGCCTACCGTGGCGCCGAACCGGTATGGGAACCGCCAGCGTCCAGATGGGGCCGAACGGGTGGTGGAGATCGTCCTCCATTTGCGGCGGAAATAGGCCTGGATCTCGATCAGCTTTCCCGTCGGCGGGGCGGGGCCGCTTCGCACTCTGCCCTCGAACACGACGGTCTGGCCGTTGAGCAGTCGGCGCGGGTTCGCCGTGATCGACGTCGAGGCGGGGACCTCGAGCCGCACGTCGCCCGTCGAGCCTCGGATCCGGCGACTGCCTCCGTACCGAAAGCGGAGCAAGCGGTTGCCGGTCGCCTTGATCGCGTACGAGAAGCGGCCCTGGGCGTCGGTGCGAACGAGGCCGACGGTTTGCGGATCGCCCTCGGCCTCAGAGATGGCGAAGGCCGTGATCGGTGCGCCATCGATCGGCTGGCCGTCAGGATTCGCCAACCGCCCCCTGATCAGACCGCGGGCTCCGAATCGGAGCCGGCCGGTCGAGTCCAGCACCTGAACCTTCCGCCGCACCACGCGCCTGCGGCCCTTCCGGCGGACAACTCGCCGAACCGTCTTGGTCTTCAGGAAGCCTGCCCGCAGCCCGGTCGTGACGCGGACGGGCAGCCGCACGGCAGCGCGGGCGCCGTCAGTACGTGTGCTGGTCGAGCGCTCGTTGCCCGCTCGGTCGACTGCTCTGGCTCGGAAGTCGTACGTGCCGGAGCCCAGGCGCTCGTCGTCGATGTCCGCCAGGAGTCGCCTGCCCTCGAGTCTCGTGGGCAGCTCATGCCAAGTCCTGTGGCCGCGCTCGCGCATCTCGATCTCGCCGCCGGTGACGCCCGAGTACCCGTCGGTCACGCGCACCGCAACCGCCAGAGGATCCGCCGCGTCCTGCGGGAGGAACGCCAGTCGCGGAGCCTCGGGGTCGAGCCGCAGGTGGACCGGATCGGAGGCGAACGCCCGGCTCTGGTTGCCGGCCTCGTCCTCGAGCCACACGTCCAGTGTGTTGTCCCCGAGGCGAGACACGGGAGGTTGTCGATCCGCTCGATGTTCCGACCGGTCCGGACGCCGTCGACGCAGCTCCTACCTGCCGAGCAGATTCGATAGCGCGCCCGGACGATCGGGGCGTACGCCTGAGGCGGGTTGGCCCAAGCGACGGAGAACGAATTGGAACGCCGCCAGGCCTCGCCCCCGGCCAGGCGAGCCTGACCCGCCCCGGCGGCGTGTTGTCGGTCCCGAAGAGGCGGTCATAGGCGCGGCGGTTGCCCGCGGCGTCGGTGGCGGTGAGGCGGAGGGCGTGCCAGCCGTCGCGGAGCTTCGGCTGTGTTGAAGGCCATGCTGCTCGCGCGCGCGGCGCACGGGACCGTCCGGGTGTAGTCGCAGGGCCAGGCATGACTGCCCCTGGCCGCCGTCGACGTGGAGGTCGACGCGAGATATTCCGGCGTTATCCCACGCGCCGTACCCGACCCGCATGCTCACCTCGCCGCCAGCCGCTGGCGACCAGGCCGCCACCGGTCGGAGCGATGCCGGGCAGGGTGGGGTCGTTGACGCGCACGGAGGCGTAGAAGGTGTGGAAGGTCGCGCCCGGTGGACACGAGCCGGCTCCGCACTGCACGTTCTGGATCAAGACCGTGGTACCGGCCGGCGCCGGCACGAAGAACGGGACGAGCAGCCCCGACCTGATCGAGCCGCACTGGTTGTTCTCGCGATATCCGATGATCGTCCTCTCGCTCGGCCGCGCCCGCATCTCGGTCGGCCCAGGTGCATGAGTCGCGCGCCCAGCGGCCCGGCCCACGTCACGCCCGCGATCGTGGTGCCCGCCGG
This sequence comes from uncultured Thermoleophilaceae bacterium, assembly GCA_963802855.1. Lineage (GTDB taxonomy): Bacteria > Actinomycetota > Thermoleophilia > Solirubrobacterales > Thermoleophilaceae > JAAYBF01. The sequence continues at coordinate 470,940 of CAWDJP010000004.1, read as the reverse complement.
GGCATAGAAGCTAGCCCGCTCGTGCGTCCCCGCCGCGACCCTTCCGGTCACGACCCGGGTGCTGATGCCGCGGAGATCGTGGCTCGCGGAGGGACAGACGCTTTGCGGAGCGTGACCAGGAGTGCCCGAGAAGCCCCATGAGTTGTTGACGTTCGCGGTCAAGCTGGCGGCATCGCACGCCTTGACGTCGTAGGTCCCGCCTGAGGCTGCCGGCACCGTGATCGCGGGGATCGCGGCTGCGAGGCAGAACGTATAACGAAGGGGCGGGCGAGCACGCGTTAGTCGCTGGGATGGATGACGCATCGGTAGGCCATCTCAGACGGGCCGAAATTCAGAAGCCCCGGCGTTCCAGACCTGGGTCGCAACGGTGACCACGCGTGCTTGGAGCCCCTCGAAGAAGATGCTCGACGTCAGCTCCCCGCCGGACGCAAGCGGGACCTGGTTGTCGTCGATCAACTCGTTGAGCTGCGCATAGCTCGGAAGCAGCCGTCCCCGCGCCGAACAGTCATCTCCGGCGGCGCCGAAGCTCGCAGGCGCCGACGGCCTCGCCTCGAAGCAAACCCCGACCTTCAAGATCGTCCCCGCGGGGCAGCGCACGCGCAGCTCGTCCGCCGTCCGTCCCCCGACGCGGTCGGCTCCCGCGGCGCTCGGGACCTTCCCGAGCCGGGACTCGTTGATCGAGCCGCCAGCGATCCCGTTGGGTTTGACGTCGCGGCCCGTCAGCGTGCCGTTGCGCACGTCCTTGCCACGCACGTCGTTGTTCCGCAGGTCGACGCTGCGCACGGCGCCGTCGTTGATCTCCTTCGACCCCACCTTGAGGGCCGCATACGAGCTCCCCCCGAGCGCAATGAAGACAGCCAGAGTCGACATTACGTTCGCGTAGGTCAGGCGGTCGCGGATGGTGCGCAGCATTGATTCCTTCCTGGTCTCCACTCCCTGCCAAGAGGACCGGAGTCGAAAGTTCGCCCCCCAGGGGCATCTGACATGGCGGCCGGTCGAGTGTAGGACGACTTCGCGCAAATAGCGCGGGTTCGCGCCCTCGTCACCGACGCTGTCCCGTCCTGTGGTCGCGTGACGACGCCTGGGCGGGACAGCACATGCCCCGAAAGGGCCAGCGCCCTACGGCGCGTCCGGCGGCCGCTCTCCCTCCCAGTAATCCACCGCATCGGCGGACCGGTGGATCTCGGTGTGGCCGTCGTCGCCGCGGTTGTTCTCCTTCTCCCAGACCCCCACCTTCCCCGAGTCGGGGTAGACGCAGACCTCGGGCCCGACCTTCTCGCTGATCAACAGATACCGGCACGGCTCGTCCCCGAAGTTCGCCACCTGGTGGGCGCCGCCCGCGCCGATCGGGAACGCCACCACCTCGCCGGGCGCCAGCTCGCGCCACCCCTCCGGCGTCCGCAGCGACGGTCGACCGGCCACCACGATCAGCATCTCCTCGTTGGCGTAGTGGAAGTGGTACGGCGTCGCCGTCCGCCCCGGCGGCAGCTCGCGTAGCGTCGCGCCCAGCCGCTCGGCGCCGGCGTCACGGCCGACCACGGAGCGCCGCCGTAGAAACCCGGCCTCCTCCTCGTCGGGCTCGAACGAAGGGTCGAAGACGTTCGGGCCTGCCAAAGCCAAGCCTCAGCCGTGGATCAGCCAGCCATCAGTGGCCCGCGCGGCCTCCATCACGGCCTCGGCGAACGCCGGATGCGCATGGATCGAGCGCGCCACCTCTGGGTAGCCGCCCTCGAGGTCGCGCGCCATCACCAGCTCCTGGATCAGGTCGGCCGCCTTCGCGGACACGATGTGGCCGCCGACCAGCTCGCCGTAGCGCTTGTCGCCCACGATCTTGATCATCCCGCCGCGATCGCCGTAGACGGTCGGTGCCCCCACGGCGCCCATCGGCACCTTGCCCACCACGACGTCGTGTCCGGCCTCTTTCGCCTGCGCCTCGGTGAGACCGAAGGAGGCGACCTGGGGAAAGCAGAAGGTCACGCGCGGCACGAAGTCGTAGTCGATCGGGTGCGTGTCCATCCCGGCGGCGGCCTCCACGGCGATGATGCCCTCGTCCGACGCCTTGTGCGCGAGCGCGGGGCCGGGCACCATGTCGCCGATCGCGTAGACACCCTCCTTCGACGTGCGCATCGCGCCGTCCACCTTCACCAGGCCGCGCTCGTCGGTCTCGACGCCAGCCTCGTCGAGCCCGAGGCCCTCCACGTCGGCGCCCCGCCCGGCTGCGATGCACACCAGGTCGACCTCGTGCGTCTCGTCCCCCACGGTGATCTTCACGGCGTCGCCCGAGTCGTCCACGGACTCCACGTTGGCGCCGGTCACGATCTTCACGTTCTGCTTGGCGATCTCGCGCGCGCACGCGCGCGCGATCTCCTTGTCCTCCAGCGGCAGGATCTGGTCGAGCGCCTCCAGCAGCACGACCTCGGTGCCGAGCCGCCCGAACGCCGACGCCACCTCCGTCCCAGACGCGCCAGCGCCGATCACTGCCAGCCGCTTCGGCTGCTCGGCGGTGAGCCACATGCCGGCCGTGTCGACGATCCGCTTGCCGAACTTCAGCCCGGCGACCGGCCGCGGCACCGAGCCGCACGCCAGCAGCACGGTACCCGCCTCGATCTCGGTGCCGTCGAACGAGCCGCCCACCTTCACGTTCGCGTCGTCGGTGACCGAGCCCAGCCCCTCGATGTAGTCGATCTTGTTCTTGTCGAACAGCATCGCCACGCCGCTCGTGAGCGTCTTGATCACCTTGTCGCGGTGCTTCTTCGCTCCACCGAAGTCGAATTTGATGTCCCCGGCAGTGATGCCGAAGCTCTTCGCGCCCTCGACTTCCTTCATCGCATCCGCCACCCGCAGCACGGCCTTCGCGGGGATGCACGCCTCGTTCAGGCAGCGCCCGCCGACGTTGCCCTTCTCGATCACGGCGGTCTTCATCCCGAGCTGCGCGCCGCGAATCGCGGCCACGTAGCCGCCCGGACCGGAGCCGATCACGATGAGGTCGTACTTGCTCTCGGGCATCCGACGCCGGACCCTACCTACCCTCGCTGGCACCCGGCCGCTCGGGCATCTGGATCCGCGCCATCGACTTGATGAGGAACCAGAACAGGGTTCCCGCGAGGCCGATCACGGCCAGCCCGATCAGCAGCTCCACCGCGTTTCCGGCGCGTACAACGAGCAGGGAGAAGATCACGACGATCAGTCCGAGCAGCGCCTCCATCCCGAGCACCGCCCAGTAGCGCGCCCGAAAGCAGCCCCAGGCGGCGGCGAGCATCAGGCCGGTGTAGAGGAGCACGCCGATCAGCGCCGGTCGCTCGCCGCGGATCTCCAACCCCGCCAGGTAGGCAGTCAGGTTCGCGACAGCGAACACGAGCGCAACAACGCCCGCGATCGTCACGGCCACCGGACGCTCCCCTGGCGCCAGCGGCTTCAGTGTCGCGCGGGCGGCGTCGTCCTTGGCGCGCCCCCGCGCGTAGCCGCGCGCCATCGCGCCCTCCTCGCCCTGCCGGGCGGGAGCGTGGTCGCCGTTGTCTTCCTCGTGGCGCTGCGCGCCAGGGCGCTCAGCGCTCGCCCGCCGCCGGCGCTCCTTTCGCCGCTTGCGGCTACTGCGCTGCGCCAACGCGTCCCCTTTCGAGCGCCGCCCGCAACTCGGCGGCGGCCGTGCGGGGATCGGCCGCGTCGCGGATCGCCCGCACCACCACCACGCGTTCGGCGCCGGCGTCGACCACCTCGGTCACGTTCTGCGAACCGATGCCGCCGATGGCGAACCACGGCACGTCGGGCCTGCGGGCCGCCGCCTCCCGCACGTACTCGAGCCCGGCGGCCGGCCGCCCCGGCTTGGTCGGGGTCTCCCAGACGGGGCCCACGCTGAGCTGATCGGCGCCCGCCGCGCAGCCCGTCGTCCAGTTGCGCGACGGAGTGGGTTGAGAGCCCGATCAGCATCTCGGGCCCGACCTCGCGCCGTGCATCAGCCACCGGCATGTCCGCCTGGCCGAGGTGCACGCCGTCGGCTCCCGCGCGGACGGCCAGATCGGGCCGGTCGTTGATCCACAGCAGCGCGCCGTGCTCGTCGCAGAGGTCGCGAAAGCGCGCTGCCGTATCCAGCAGTCGCGCGTCGGAGAGCGTCGGATCGCGCAGCTGGAGCATGTCCACTCCGCCCGCGAGCGCCGCCCGAACCGCGTCCATGGACATCCCGGCGTCGGTCACGAAATAGAGGCGCGCGGCGGCCAGCCGTCGGCGCCGATCGGATCCCGTGCTCATCCCAGGCATCCTCGCAGAGCGGCCCGGGTACGATCTGGGGTGATCGAAACGGGAGCCGGGCACATCCGGCTGAGAGGGCGGCGAGACGGCCGCCGACCGTAGAACCTGATCCGGGTAATGCCGGCGGAGGCAGAGCACGTGCATCGAGCAGTGCCCAAGCGAAGCTCCTACGACCTCGTCGTTGTCGGGGCCGGGATCGTCGGCCTGGCATGCGCGTGGCGGGCTGCGCAGGCCGGCATGTCGGTGCTCGTGGTCGAGCGCGACGCTCCGGGGGCGGGTGCGTCCGGCGTGGCCGCCGGGATGCTCGCGCCCGTAACGGAGGCCGACTTCGGCGAGGACGCGCTGCTGGCCCTGAACCTGGAGGGCAGAGCCCTGTGGCCGGGCTTTGCCGCGGAGCTCGAGGAGCGCAGCGGCATGCCGACCGGCTATGCGGAGCCCGGGGCGCTGGTGGTGGCCGCCGACCGCGACGACGCCGAAGAGCTGCAACGGCTGCACGCTTTCCAGCGCGAGCGAGGGCTGGAGTCGGAGTGGCTCGGTCCGCGCGCCGCCCGCGAGTTGGAGCCGGCGCTCTCGCCGCGCATCGCCGGCGCGATCCTGGCTCCCCAGGACGGCCACACCGATCCGCAGTCCGTGGTGACCGCCCTCGACGCCGCGCTGCGCTCCGCGGGTGGCGAGCTGCTCACCGGTGTGGAGGTCTGCGGTCTGAACACAGCGCAGGGCGCCGTGACCGGCGTGCGCACAGCGGGCGGCCCGGACGTCCGCACCTCGACCGTGCTTGTGGCCGCCGGCGCGTGGAGCGCCCAAGGTGAGCTCGCGAGGGAGGCCTCCGCCCCGGCGGTGCGGCCGGTGAAGGGCCAGCTGCTGGAGCTGCGCGTGCGCCGCGGGCTACAGCCGCCCGCCACGCGCCTGGTGCGGACGCCGCGCTGCTACGTCGTCACGCGCGCTGACGGGCGCGTCGTGATCGGCGCCACGACGGAAGAGCTGGGCTTCGACGCGTCCGTGACCGCCGACGGCGTGTTCCGCCTGCTCGAGGCGGCGTACGAGGTGCTGCCCGAGGTCGCGGAGCTCGAGCTGGTCGCGACGCGCGCGGGGCTGCGCCCCGTGACACCCGACAACGCGCCGGTGATCGGGGCCGGCGAGCTGGCCGGGCTGATGTGGGCCACCGGCCACGGGCGAAACGGCGTGCTGCTGGCCCCGCTCACGGCTCGACGTATCGTCGAGGCGCTGCGTGCTGACATATTCGCGGAGCACGCCTGATGGTCACCGTGGTGCTCAACGGCGACGAGCGCGGGCTGCCCGAGGGAGCCACCGTGGCCGACGCCGTGCGAGCCAGCGGCGCGCCCGAGGACGGCCGCGGTGTGGCGGTAGCACTGAACGGCGAGGTCGTGCCTCGTGGGAAGTGGCGGGCGACCCCGCTGGCGGAAGGCGGCCAGGTGGAGGTGCTGCGCGCGGTTCAGGGAGGATGAGCCCATGCCCGAGCTGGAGATAGCCGACCGCAGCTTCTCGTCGCGCCTGATCATCGGCACGGGCGGCTTTCGCAACCTCGAGACGATGGCGGCAGCCGTCGGCGCGTCGGGTGCCGAGATGGCCACGGTTGCGATGCGCCGCGTCGACGCCTCGGCGCGCGGGTCACTGCTGGACGTGCTCGACCACGCCGGCTGCTTCGTGCTGCCCAACACCGCCGGCTGCTTCACGGCGCGCGACGCGGTGACCACCGCTCACCTCGCCCGCGAGGCGCTCGAGACGGACTGGGTGAAGCTGGAGGTGATCGGCGACGACAAGACGCTGTTGCCGGACGCCGCCGAGCTGCTCGAGGCGGCGGAGACCCTGGTGGGGGACGGTTTCACCGTGCTCCCGTACACCAACGACGATCCGGTGCTGGCCGCGCGCCTCGAGGACGTGGGCTGCGCCGCCGTGATGCCGCTCGGCTCGCCGATCGGGAGCGGCATGGGCATACGCAATGCCTACAACCTGCGCCTGATCGTCGAAGCCGCGAGCGTGCCGGTGGTCCTCGACGCCGGCATCGGCACCGCCTCCGACGCCGCTCTTGCGATGGAAGCCGGGTGCGACGCGGTGCTGCTGGCGAGCGCCATCTCGCGCGCGCAGGATCCGGCGGCGATGGCGACGGCCATGCGCAAGGCGGTCGAGGCGGGCTACGAGGCGCGCCGGGCGGGCCGGATCCCACGGCGGCTCTACGGCGAGGCGTCGAGCCCGGTGGAGGGCGTCGCCGAGCTGACGTGAACGGAGCGCACCCCGAGCGCGCCGACGTCGACGTCCTGGCCGAGCGATGGCTCGCCGCGTGGTCCGGCACGGGCGTCTTCGCGGACTGCTGTACCGCCGACGTGAGCTACGAGGACCCGCTGCTGTCTTTGCCGGTCTCGGGCCCCGCCGCGCTGGACGAGCGCTCGCGGCGCCTGCGCGAGGCCTTCCCCGACATGCGGATCGAGCGCACCGCGCCCGCGCTCGCGCGCGGCGGGCACGCCTGCCTTCCCTGGCGGCTGACGGGTACGCAGACCGGTGACCTCGCGGCGCTCCCGGCCAGCGACCGCTCCGTCGCGCTCCACGGCCTGCACTACGTGGAGCTGACCGACGGCCGCGTGCACCGCGCGCGCGGCTTCTTCGACCTCTATGACGGCGGTGTCCAGCTGGGGTTGCTGCCGCGAAAGGGCGGCCTCGGCGAGGCCGCCCTCATGCTGCTGCGCGGCTTCGGCTTGCGCCGTTAGCCTACTGCACCGTCACGGTGCCCGTCATGTTCGGATGGATCGTGCAGACGTAGTTGATCTTCCCGGCGGTGGTGAACGTCTGGCTGTAGGTGTCCCCTTGCTTCAGGTTGCCCTTGCCCGACGAGAAATCCGGCCCCGGCCCGTCCTCCTTGGTGACGTCATGGGCCACCGACTCGTTGTTCGTCCACGTGACCGTGCCGCCCTTCGCGACCGTCACGTCCTTGGGGTCGAACTGGATGTTCTTCATGCCGACTTCGACCTTGGGGCCGGCGGCTCCGCCGCCTGAGGCCTCGGTCTCCGTCGCCGGCTGCTCGGTCGTCTCGGCTGAGCCGCCGCCCGAGTCGTCGTCGTCATCGTCATCGCCGCAGCCAACGGCCACGAGGCCGAGGGCCAGGCAGGCGATGAGAAGTGCAAGCCATCTCTTCATGTTCAGCCTCCTGGAGTGGTCGCGGGACACACTAGTGATGCGCCGTCGCGCATTTAGCCGATCAGCATCTCCATTAGCGCCTTCTGCGCGTGGAGCCGGTTCTCCGCCTGGTCCCACACCGCCGAGCGAGGACCGTAGAGCACTTCGGCCGAGATCTCCTCGCCGGGGTGCGCGGGCAGGCAGTGCAGCGCAACGGCGTCGTCACGGGCCACGGCAAGCAGGGCGTCGTCGAGCCGGAACGGGGTCAGTAGGTCGCGCCGCCCGTCAGCTTCGTCGTCGCCCATGCTGAACCACACGTCGGTGTAGATCGCGTTCGCACCCTCGGCCGCCGCGGCCGGGTCGGTGGTGAGCGTGACGCCGCCCGCCCCCTCCGACGCGCCGCCCGCGACCTGGGCGACCAGCGGGTGCGGTGCGAGCTCTGCGGGCGTGGCCACCGCCACGTGCACACCGGCCTTCGCACCCAGCACCATCAGCGAGTGCGCAACGTTGTTGCCGTCGCCGACGTAGGCGAGCTTCAGCCCGTCGAGCCTCCCGAAGCGCTCCCGCAGCGTCAGCAGGTCCGCCAGCGCCTGGCACGGGTGATGGTCGCGGGTGAGCATGTTGATCACCGGCACGCTCCCGTGCTCGGCCAGCTCCTCCAGGACGGAATGGGGTCCGGTGCGCACGCAGATCGCGTGCACGAAGCGCGAGAGGACGAGCGCCGTGTCGCGCACCGACTCCCCGCGCGAGAGCTGCAGCTCGCCCTCTCGCAACACGAGCGGATGCCCGCCCAGCTCCACCACGCCCACCTCGAACGACACCCGCGTGCGCGTGGAAGGCCGCTCGAAGACCAATGCCACGCTGCGGCGCTGGAGCGCATTCGACGCGAGCCGGTCCTTCTTCAGCTCTTCCGCGCGGTCGAGCAGCGCGGCCAGCTCCGCGCTCGTAAGCTCCTCTCCGGTGAGGAAGTGGCGAGCCACCGGCGGATCCTAGTCATCTAGGTGCCCGATCCTCCCGACAGCCCGCTCGTCCCGGCGCTGACATGGAACCTCTTTCACGGGCGCGACCATCCGCCCGACGCCGCGCTGTTGACGCGTCGATCGCGCCTGCTTCGACTCACCGAGACGGGCGAAACGCACGCGCAGGTCAACCGCTCCTTGTTCATGGAGTTCGCGCGCGTCCTCACGGCGGGCGACTGGCGCGTCGCGCTGCTGCAGGAGGCCCCCCCGCGCTGGCTCGAGCCGCTCTGTCGCCGGTGCGGCGCCAGCGGCGCGCTGGCGCTCACGTCGCGCAACTTCCTTCCCCACGTGCGCACCACGCTCGCGCGCTTGAACCCGGACCTGATCGCCTCGAACGAGGGTGGGTCGAACATGGTGCTCGTGCGCGCCCCCTGGCGGGTGGAGGACACGGAGCGCTTCGTGCTCGCGACCCGGCCCGAGCGCCGTACGCTGCTGCTCGCGCGAGCAGTCGACCCGTCCGGCAGCAGGGTGGCGCTGGCCTGCATGCACCTCTCCGTCCCGAGCACGGGCCAGGGCCATGCCGAGGTGGTCAAGGCGGCCGAGCACGCGCAAGCGTTCGCCAATGGCGAACCGCTGATCTTCGGCGGCGATCTCAACCTCCGGCCGCGCCAGCACGCGGCGACGTTCGACGAGCTACGGGAGCGCTTCGGCCTGGCGGCGCCGACCGCGCCGCGGGCGATCGATCACCTGCTGTGCGCGGGCCTCGACACGGTCGAGCCGCCGCACGCGCTGCCGGACTCCGAGCGCGAGGCGGAGGGACCCGACGGGTTGCGCATCCGGCTTTCCGATCACCCTCCCGTCGCTGCGGTGTTCAGCATGAGATAGTCCCGGGGAAGCTGGATCCCCGGACTGTCTGGTCAGGGCACACGGATCAGGAGGAGCGAGATACTCATGGCCCAGCAACGGCGCAGCAGCGCAGCGAAGCGGAGCGGCGGAGCGAAGAAGACGGCCGCCAAGTCGAGGTCCACGACGAAGCGGACGTCGGGCGCCAAGCGGTCCGGCACGCGCGCGGCGTCTGCTCGGTCCAGCTCCGCAAAGGCTCGGTCCAGCTCCGCAAAGGCTCGGTCCAGCTCCGCAAAGGCTCGATCCAGCTCGGCGAAGTCGAGCGCCGGCACGGCGAGCTCGGCGAAGCGGTCCGCCACAGCGAAGAAGGCTGCGGCCACGCGCAAGTCGGCATCGGCGAAGCGCTCCGCGGCCGCCAAGAAGGGTGCGGCCAAGCGCACGGCCCGCCGCCGTTCCGGCACCGCCGGCAGGGCTGCCGAGGCCCGCGCCGAGGCGGCGGGCGTCTCCGCCAAGACCGCCGCCGAGCTGCGCGAGGCGATCTCGAAGCGGCTGATCGACCCGCTCGGCCTGGTGATGCTCACCCGCTCGCGGATCGAGGACACGGTGCAGGAGGCCGTCAGCCGGGGTCGAGTGACCGCGGACGACGCCCAGGAGCTGATCACGAACCTCCTCGAGCGTGGGCGCAAGCAGACCAACGACGTGATGAGCGACCTGGAGGAGCTGCTCGGTCGCCAGCGAGAGGAGATCGAGGACCGCACCGAGCGCGCCACCGAGGCGGCACGCCGGGCGCGCACCCAGGTCGAGGAGGCGACTACTCGCGCGCGGCGTGAGGCGGTAAAGCAGGGCGATCCGCTCCTCGCTCAGGCTGACCGCGCGCGGCGCGCCGTGGGAATTGGGCCGAGCTTCCCGATCACTGGGTTCGACGACCTGACGGTCGCGCAGGTGCAGAGCCGGCTGACTGACCTCAGCCCCGCCCAGCTGCGCAAGGTACGCGACTACGAGCGCCGTCACGCCAACCGCAAGACGGTGCTCAACAGCGTGGAGGAGAGACTGGGGTAGGGAGGGCGCGCCGAGCCGGCGTCGCTCGCCCTGGGCTCGGTCAGCTCTCGCTGAGCACCCGGAAGTCCAGCTCGTCCACTCCGAGCTGGGCCAAGATGCCCTCTGCCCCCGAGGCGCCCTGACCCGCGCGCCAGAGGTCGCGCAGGAACGCGCCTGCCCCCGGCCCGTCGAACCAGGCCGGGCCGAAGCGCTCGCTCAAGGCCGCGCGCAGGTGCGTCTCGAGCGCCCACGCGCGCAGATAGCGGGCGGCGTAGAAGAAGGGATCAACGTCCGCGAGCCAGGACACCGCCGGCCACTCGACCCGCACGGCCTCGGACAGGCGGCGGGCATAGACCGCGTCGAGCCCGTCCAAGGCTCTGCCGCCGTGCAGCTCGAGTTCGTAGGCGAGTTTGGCCGCGTACCTCCGCTGGAACACCAGCTCGCTCGCGCGTTGATGATCGACGATCGTCGCAGGGTCTTCGATGCCGAGCCTACGCTGTAGCCACTCGGGATCGGAGACCAGGTTCTCGAACAGGAACGCGAAGCCTTCGGTCACGGAGTTGTCGCCCAGGTACCGGTCCTCGACCGGAAGCGACGCATCCACGTGCGCGTAGTGCTCGGTGTGGCCGGCCTCGTGGAAGAGCGCGGCGAAGTCCTCGCGGCCACCCACCGGCGCAATGACGAGGTACACCTCGTCCGGGACTCGCACAGGGGCACAGAAAGCGCGGGGCGACTTCTTCGGCCGCCGCTCGGTGTCGATCGTTACACCCGCCTGCGCCCTCGCGTCAATGCCCATTCCGGCGAGCGTCTCGATCAGCGACGGCACGAGCCGCTCCTCCGGATAGCCGGCGTCGAGTGACGGGGCGCGGAAGAAGGCCGCCAGGTCGGCGCGCCGTAGGCGATCGAAACCCAACCCCAGCTGGCTCTGCAGCTCGGGCTCGACCAGGCGCTCGTAGCCGGCGGCGGTCGCGGTGAGGAACGACTCCGTCTGCTCCGACAGCGCGCCGAGGTCGATGCCGGAAAGCTCCTCGCACAGCGCCCGCATCGAGGGCCACCCGAGCTCGCGCGCCAGCTCGTGAGACCGCTCCAACAGCTCGAGGGAGAGCGGGTTGAGCTCGGACGCGAGCGCCGCGTTGCGAGCCTCTTCCAACTCAGCCCTGCGGTCGGGGTCGGACTCGTTGGCCTGCACCACCGCGGCGGAGCGATAGGGCAAGGGCTCGCCGTCCCATTCGAGCTCGAGCGCGGCTTCACGCCGGGCCAGTTCCGCGGCCCCGTCCTTCGTCTCGCGGCCGATCAGCCCCTGGACGGCGAACTCGAGGAGCGTGCGCGGCGCATTGGTCTCGCGAAGGCTCGTCACCGCTTCGCGTGAGAACAGCGCGCTGTGACGGTCGTAGATCGGCTCGATCGCGAAGTCGTCCTGCAGTCCGGAGTAGTGCAGGTAGTACTCGCGGTCGATCGAGGAAAGGAACTCCTCGGCCTCCGCTCGGTAGGCGGCGAGGTCGGTCGGCATCGGAGCCTGCGAGCATAGTCCGCGTGACCGAAACCCCCGCAGCGCAACGCCCGCGACCCAGGAAGGGCGAGGAGGTCGAGGTCACGATCGACTCGCTCGCCCACGGTGGGGCGGGGGTCGGGCGCGCGGACGGCTTCGTCGTGTTCGTGCGCGGGGCGGTGCCCGGCGACCGGGTGCGGGCGCGGGTCGAGAAGGCCAAGCGGTCCTTCGCCGAGGCCCGTGCGGTGGAGATCTTGGAGCCGAGCCCGGACCGCATCGAACCCGTCTCCGCACACCCCGGCGCTCCCTGGCAGGTGCTGCCGTACAGCATCCAGCTGGAGGAGAAGGAGCGGCAGGTGCGCGACGCCCTCGTCCGGCTGGGTGGCTTCGAGGACCCGCCCGTGGAGCCGATCGCGCCGGCGGTCGAGCAGCTCCGCTACCGCAACAAGGTCGAGTACTCATTCGGTGCCTCGGACGCGGGCGACCTGACGCTCGGCTTTCATCACCCGGGCCGCTGGGACCTGATCGACGATCTTCGAGCCGACGTGCTCGCCTCCGAGCGGGTCGACGAGGTCCGCGAGGCCGTCCGGGCGTGGTGCGCCGAGGAGGGCCTATCGCCACTGGACCGCTCGGACCACAGCGGCTTCCTGCGCAACCTCGTGGTGCGCGAAGGCAGGCGGACGGGCCAGATCCAGGCGCGGCTCGTCACCAGCCGGGGTGCCTTCAGAGGAGAGGATCTGGCCGATGCGCTTCAAGCAGAGAGCGTGCTGTGGACCCAGATCGAGGGCGTGGCGGAGACGACCCACGGGGGCAAGACCAAGACGCTGAAGGGGCCGCAGGCGATCGAGGAGGAGCTCGAGATTGGCGGCACCCGGCTGGCCTTCAAGATCTCCCCCGAGGCCTTCTTCCAGACCAACACGGAGATGGCCGAGCGGCTCTACGCAAATGCGGTCGAGCTCGCCGGCCTGACGGGTCAGGAGCGAGTGTTCGACCTCTTCAGCGGCATCGGCACGATCGCCCTCGCCCTCGCGCTAGACGCGCGCGAAGTGGTGGGGGTGGAGATGGTCGAGCGCGCCGTGGCGGACGCGATCGAGAACGCGCGCCTCAACGGGATCGACAACGCTCGCTTCTACGCGGGCGACGTGCGAACCGCGATGCGCCCGCTGCTCGAAGAGGAAGGGTCAGCGGATGTGGTCGTCGTGGACCCGCCCCGCGCCGGCCTGTCCCAGAAGGTCGTGCGCCGCATCCTCGAGGTCCAGGCAAAACGCATCGTCTACGTGTCGTGCAACCCAACCACGCTGGCCCCCAATGCCCGCCAGATGGTCGAAGCGGGCTATGACCTACACACCGTCCGACCCGTGGACATGTTCCCCCAGACACCGCACATCGAGACGGTGGCGCTGCTGGAGCGGCCGGGGACCGAGCACTAGCGATGAGCCGAGCGCACAGTGCGCTCGCGGATCGAGACCGACGTTCCTTGTCCTATTTGGTAAGAACTAAGCCTTCGGCTCACTCGCCTCAACGTGCCGCACCTCGAGCCCCGTCGCCCGCTCCACGCGGTGCGGCAGGTCGAGCTTGAGCCACTTGGACAGGTGCGTCGGCAGCGTGGAGACGATCGCCTCGTCGAATTTCGCCCCGGTGTTCACCACGTCCTGCACGGCCGCGACCGGGTCGGGGTCGCCGAGCACGCCCTCCACCTCGAGGCCGTCGTCGCGCAGGCGTCCCACGGCCTTGTCCATGTGCGCCTTGGCCTCTTCGCCGCCAGAGTGCATGTCCGCCGCCCAGGCCACGCCATGGGGCGTGGCCGGCACGAGCAAGGTGAAGCGGGAGGGCGAGCGCGCGGCGCGCTCGTTCAAGACGGCGAGCAGCTCGTCGGACTCCGCCGTTCGGTTGGCAACCACCAGCACATGGGCGCTCTCAGCCACGATCCCTCCTCCGGTGAAGGTCGGGTCGAACCGTACCGCTGGGACGCTCGGCTGGCTAGTACGGCGGGAAGTCGGCGTACCAGTCGCCGAGTGCGCGGAAGGACTTCCAGAACTCGCGCTTCGCGCGCTCGTCGTCGAGGGACGTGTCGATGTCCGGCACGTACAACGCGTCGGTGCTCGGCGTGAGCTTCTGGATCTCGCCGAGGGTGGGAGCGACCTCGGCGGCGAGCGGCATCGGGAGCCCGTTCAGCTCCTCGCGGGCTTCCTCGCCCATCACGACCACGATCCGCGGCTGGACGATCGCCAGCTCGTCGAGCACCCGGGCGCGGCACTCGGGTGCCGCGAGGTCGGTGTCGGCCACGGGGCACTTGACGAACACGGTGCCGTAGACGGCCAGCGGATCGATGCCGAGCCGCTTGAAGCTCTTCATGAGGGCGCTCCCGGCGCGACCGTAGAAGGCCACCCCCTCCTCGATCTCCGACGGCCGCGGTGCGAACTTGAGCATGAAGACGTCCGCCTGCGGGTGCCCCGAGCCAAGTACCGGCATCAGGTTTCCGCGCGGGCAGTGTTCGCAGTCCTGGACGTCTCGCGTGAGCTGGTTCAGCTCCCGGATCGCGCGCTCCAGGTACTTCTCACGTATCTCGTCGTCGGTCGCAGGCACCTGATCCAAGGGATTAGACGGACCGCGCCCCCCTCCTTCGCGCTGCATCACTTGTTGCTCGCGCCGGCCCTCGTGACGCCTGCGCCCGGCTTCGCCGTGCGCCGGCGCGCAGGCTCTGGCGTGGCCTTGGTCTGGATGAACTTGAGCGCCTGCACGTACAGCAGGCTCTGCTTCTTGCGAACGATGTCGGCGTCGCGGAGGGACTCGAGGAACTCCTCGGGCCCGTCGAAGTCGCGCATCCGGATCATCACGGAGCCCAGCCCGGCTGCCACGTGGCTGTCGGACCCGGCACCGGCCACGATCCGGTACTTGGCCGCGAACCGCTCGGCCTCCTCGTTGAAGACCGAGAACGCCACCCGCGGATTGAAGACCTCGATCGCGTCGACGTCCTCGACCACGTCGAGCAAGTGCTCGTAGTCGGGAACCGAGTGCATCCGGTCGAAGGGATGCGGGACGTAGACGAGGCCGCCCTGGGCGCGGATCGCCGCGATCGTCTCCTGGAGAGTCATCCCGCGCGGGATCTTGTCCTCGATGAAGAGGCCGATGACCTCGCCCTGGTCGGCAGTCTTGACCTCCTCGGCAACGATCACCTTGATGCCGCCCTCCTCGGCGGCCTTCGCGCGAGTCTCGTGCGCGCCCGACACCTCGTTGTGATCGGTCACGGCGATCGCTCCGAGCCCGGCGGCCTTCGCAGCCTCTAGGAGCGTGTCCGGGCGGGTTGCGCAGTCGGGGGAATGATCGGTGTGCATGTGCAGGTCGACGTGGATGAAGTCACGACCCGACAGCCGCTTGCGCACCGCCTCGTCACCCGACGGTGGGTGACGGCGCGCCGCCAGCTTGTTGTAGAGCGCCTCGAATCCATCCGCGGTGTGGCTCCAACCGAGTCGCGGCCGAGCCTGGTTTGCGCGCTCGGCGAAGGTCGCCAGCAACGATTGGTCGGAGACCAGTCGCGCCAGCTGGCCGGCGAGCGTCACGGCATCGCGGGGCTCGAAGAGCAGGCCGAGGTCGCCATCCTCGAGGGCCTCCTCGTACTGGGGCAGCCGCGAGGCGACCGGCACGGCGCCGGCCGCGAGCGCACGCAGCACCAGCTGAGGCGCCGGGGCAGCACCCGCAGACGCCGCCACCGCGATCTGAGCACGGCAGAGGTGCTGGGCCTCTGAGCCGTCGGCGGGCGACGCGAACCGCACGCGGTCGCGGAGCCGCTTGGGCAACTGCGGGGGCGCCGCGATCGCGCCGGGGTCACGCACCCACACGGTGGCGGTCCAGTCGAGCTCGGTGGGGAGCTTGCGCAGCGCACGCAGGAAGATCCGCAGAGCGCCACGCTCCTCCTCCATCGAGTACAGGATCTCGGGCGGGCCATCCCCGCGATCGATCGAGCCGGCGAGGTCGGCGCCTGGGCGGATCACCTCGCAGCGACCGGGGAAGAAGCGCTCCACCAAGTCGCGCGTAGCGCCGAACGTGGCGGTGCGGCCGTCGAGGCGCCCGAACAGCCGCTCCACCAGAGGGCGCGCCACCTGCGTGGACATGAACCGCTCGGTCGGCGAGTGGAAGGTGCCCACGTTCAGCGTCCACGAGTGCCGCAGCGCCGCGCTCGCCGCGCTCGGCGCGAACGGCTCGTGCACGTGAACGAAATCGAACCGCGCGCCCTCGAGCAGTGACTCGATCGTGCGCGACACGTCGAGCGGCAGCGACACCGAGCCGCCCCGCCGGAAGGGAAGGCTCTGACCGACGCCTACGAGGCTCGCGCACCCTTCCGCGTCGAACACGGCGTCCGGGTCGGATGCCACGGCCTTCACTCGCGCCCGCCCGTCGCGCACGAGCGCCCGGGAGTCGGAGGGCGCGACCACCGCGACCCGATGACCGCGGCGACAGAGCTCGTCGGACAGCCGCTCGACGTACAGGTTGACCTCGTGATGCAGCTCCCAGGGGTACGGCGTGACCTGGGCGATCGAGAAGCGCTCGGACACGACGCGCAGGCTACCGCCGGACGGGCTCGGCCTACGGCCTCGCGCGACCCGCCGCTGCGAGGGCTTCGTCGCGGTCTCGGAACCAAGCGATTCGCACCAGGCTCCCGTCCTCGACGGTCAGCACGTGCGTGAACTGAATGTCGATCGGCACCTGGCTGCTCAGGCCCACCCCGCGAAACCGAATGCCGACTACCAGGTCGTCGTCGGCATCCAGGATCTCATCCACGTCCACCGAGTACGAGTCGAAGCTCTCCATCCCGGACAACAGCGCAGCGCGCATCTCGTCGCGCCCTCGTCGCACTCCGGGCTCGAGCGCGTCCGGCGGATTGACGAACTCGACATCCGCGTGCGCAACCCCCACGACGGCATCCACATCGCCGCGCGCGTAGGCCGCGTACAGGTCCCGAGCGAGCCGCTCGAGCTCCGGGGTGGGCATGCCGACTGTCTACCAGAACGAGAACGGGCGGCCAGATGGGCCGCCCGTCCTAAGAACTGAGCACCGAGCACTAAGCACGAAGCACTAAGCCGTCTCCGCCTTCGCCTTGATCCGCCCCTTGCCCGGCAGCTTCGGCGCGCCGCCGTATTCGGCGATGAACTTCTCCGTGTTGTCGCGCGCCACCGAGTCCGGCACCTGCACGGGAGGAGACTTCATCAGGTACGAGCTGGGTGCCTCGAGCGGGCCGCCGATGCCGTTGTTGAGCGCCAGCTTGCAGCAGCGCACGGCGTCGGTCACGATCCCGGCCGAGTTCGGCGAGTCCCAGACCTCGAGCTTCATCTCGACGTTGAGCGGCACGTCGCCGAAGGCCTGGCCCTCTACGCGGATGTGCGCCCACTTGCGGTCGGTCAGCCACGGCACGTAGTCCGAGGGGCCGATGTAAACGTCGTCGGCGGGCAGCTCGTGGTCCATGATCGAGGTGACCGCGTTGGTCTTCGAGATCTTCTTGGACTCCAGCCGCTCGCGCTCGAGCATGTTGTAGAAGTCCATGTTGCCGCCGACGTTGAGCTGCGACGTGCGCATCATCTTCACGCCGCGGTCGCCGAACAGGCGGGCGAGCTGGCGGTGGACGATGGTCGCGCCCACCTGGGACTTGATGTCGTCGCCGACGATCGGGAGCCCAGCCTTACGAAAGCGGTTGCCCCAGTACTCCTCGCGGGCGATGAAGACGGGGATGCAGTTCACGAACCCGCAGCCGGCCTCGAGCACCTGCTCGACGTACCACTTGGTCGCCTGCTCCGATCCCACGGGCAGGTACGACACGACCACGTCGGTCTTCGTGTCCTTGAGGATCTGGACGATGTCGTCGGTATTCCCGGGAGCCTTGGTGATCTTCTCCTTGAGGTACTTGCCGAGGCCGTCGTGCGTCATGCCGCGGTGGACCTTCACGCCGAGCTCGGGGACGTCCGCGAACTTGATCGTGTTGTTCTGGCCCGACCAGATCGCCTCGGAGAGGTCCTTGCCAACCTTCTCGGCGTCGATGTCGAAGGCGGCGGTGAATTCGATGTCTCGTACGTGGTAGCCCCCGAGGTCGACGTGCATCAGTCCGGGCACGCTCTCGTTGGGGTCCGCGTCCTTGTAGAAGTGGACGCCCTGGACGAACGAGTTCGCGCAGTTGCCCACGCCCACGATCGCCACGCGCACCTTCTCGCTCTGATAGCGAGATGCGCCGTTGGTTGGAAGCTGGTCGGTCACAAAACCCTCCTGCAAATCTCAAGCGGCGCCAGGGGCGGCGCCGCGCCAGTCGTCAAACCCCGAACGGAACTTGGGGTTACACCGACTCCGCGTCGGCGGTCAGCTCGCGCCGTACGTGGAGGACACGTTGGAACGTGGTGAAAACGGTCAGCCCGGCCAGCGCGTACACGGCCGGCTCGAGCAGCTCGAAGTCACCCAGGCCGGCTCCCTTCGCGAACAGGAGACCGGCCGACAGGATGACTACCCGGACCGCCCGCGTGGCAACCCCCACCTTGCATTCCACTCCCAGCGCCTCTGCCCGTGCCCGCGTGTAGCTGACCATCAGGGAGAAGAGCACGGCGAGTACCACCGCGGCCACCGCCAACTCGTCGCCCTGCTTGGCGAAATAGGCGCCGACCGCCGCCAGCACGATTCCCTCCTCCATCCGGTCGAGGCTCGAGTCGAGAAAGGCCCCGAACGGCGTGCCCTTGCCCGACATGCGCGAGTAGCGCCCGTCGAGCGTGTCCATGACCGATCCGAGTATGAACGCGACTCCCGCGAGGAAGAACTCCTCCTGAGTCACGAGCACCGCGGCGATCAGGTTGCCCACGAGACCCTGCCATCGAGATCGCGTTCGGCGTGAGGCGCGACTCGATCAGCGCGTTGCGCGCGCGGGCGCGGCGCTCGCCGGGCACGCGGCGCCCGGAGGCGCTGCTAGCCATGGAGGACCACTACGCGACCGCTTCGCGACGGCGGGTTCGCCACGCCCACGCGTCGGGCCTGGCGCGGGCCAGCGCGTAAGAGGCGGCCGAGGCCGAGACCGCGGCCACGAGCGCGCCCAGAGCGGCGTCGAGCCAGAAGTGGTTGGCGGTGACCACCACGACGAATGTCACGAGCAGTGGATAGAGGCCCCAGGCGACCTTCAGCGCCCGTGACTTCACCAGCTTGATCGCCGGGATGGCGATCATCAGCGCGAAGGCGACGTGCATGCTCGGCACCGCGGCGTACGGGTTGTAGAGCACCGTTGCGCTCTGCTCGGCGGCACCGCCGACGAACGCCGCGACCGTGTCGGTGAAGCCCCACTCGGGCATGTACCTGGGAGGCGCGGTCGGGTACGCCATGTAGCCGACGAGCGCCAGCGCCATCGAGATCATGAACATGTTTCGCACGTAGTAGAAGGCGTGGTTGCGAGCGATGTAGAGCCACACGAGGAACGTGGTCGTGACCACGAAGTGAGAGTTCACGTACATCCAGTTGGCGCCCGTCAAAATCCAGCCCTCGCCCAGGGCCCAGGCCTGCAGCCCCGGCTCGAAGAACAGGCCGAGGGTCCGCTCGGCGTCCACGAGCGTGCGAGCGTTCTCGAAAGCCAGTGTCGCCTGGCCATCCACGAATCCGCGCACGAGCCGGTAGGCGTAGTAAGCCCCGGCGAACAGCAGGAGCTGGCGCAGCGCGTCGACCCAGCCGTTGGGCAGCCATCGGCTGCTCACATACCAGGCACGGCGAAACTGCGCGAGAAAATCCTGTAGCACGGGACGCACGCCGGCAAAGCGTAGTGCCTGCCCCCGCGGGCGGCCAGTCCCCGGGCTCAACCGTTGCAGCGGCGCCCGCGCTGGAACACCCGCTCGGGCCCGAAGCGGGTGACCAAGCGCAGGTACCCCTCCCGCTTCGCGGTGACCCGCGTCCAGTCGCCGTCGCGTTGCACGCAGCCACCCTTGGCGAGCCAGTAGGGCGTCCAGCGCACGCGCACGAGGGCGTCGCCCGGCTTCTTTACGCGCAGCAGCAGCTCGTCCGAGCGGAACTGCTCGAGCACGATGTTCGCGTCGCCGTCCGGAATGACGACCGGTGTCGGCAACGTCACCTCGTAGATCCTCCAATGGTCGAAGCGCGCGCGCAGCTTGAGATAGGGAAGGCCACGCTCGATCAGTGCCCACTCGCGGTAGGAGCTGCGGTCGGGCTTGGCGTCCGGGACGGCCACGTAGCGCACCGCGTTCTCGGACAGCCAGCTGGCGTACGTGAGCGCGGTCATTCCGTCGTTGTAGAAAATCGGGTGCCGCCCCGTGTCGAGTTGGCGCAGCCAACCACGCGCGAGCGGCGCCTCCGAGCCGACCTCCGCACCCTCCCAGTGGCCGAGGGTGAACGGGATCTCGACCCGACGCTGATCGGGGAGCAGCCGCAGGTACTCGCGCACGGGATCGAAGTACGAGGCCTTGGCGACCGGGTCGGTGGCGGCCTTGTACAGATCGCGGGCGGCGGGCGACCATTGCCAGAACGCAAGCGCCGCGAGGATCACCACGAACGGGATCACGGGCCGGCGCCAGGTGCCGCGCTGGACCAGCACGCACGCCAGGACCGGCCCGCCTACCAGCGCGCCCAGGCGCACCGCGTTGCCGCCCATGGCGGTGGGGATCACCAGGGCCAGGGTCGCCCCCAGCGCGTACAGGACCGCACCCATGCGCAAGGTGCGCTCCGAGCGGGGCAGGACCACCAGGGCGGCGATCGAGAACAGCGGTATCGCGATGTACGAGGTGAACGGGAACGGCGCGTAGCCACCCTCCGGGAACGCCAGCGTGAGCAGGACGGGGGGGACGACGCCACCTGCCGCCAGCGCCAGTCCCGCCCTGCGCTTCACGGGTACGCCCTCGCCTCGCGCGGCGAGCGCGTACGCCAGGCCGGCCATCGCCACGAACAGCCCGGCGACCGGGCTGGAGATCGCGCTCAGCACCGCCAGCACCGGAGCCAGCAGCGGCCGGTCGCGCTGCAACGCCAGCGCGGCGGCCATCCCGAACGCCGTGCCGAGCGCGAACGGCAGCCGGTTCGTGGCGAGCAGGGTCGCCGAGCCGACGCCGAACCAGATCGTGCCGAAGCGCGCCGCTCGTGCGCCGAAGTGGTTGCGTGCGAGCTCGGTGAAGCAGGCGGTGGCCGCGACCGCGGAGAGCGCGCCCATCAGTTGCGGCCCCAGCAGCCAGCTGAGCGGCGGGGAGAGCAGCGAGTAGGCGGGGGTGTGGTGTCCGCCGTACCACTGGCCGTTCCAGATCGTGAAGCCCTCGCGCCCGAACAGGTCCGCACGGAACACATGGGCGGCCAGGTCGGGCGAACGCGGCTTGACCAACAGATAGACCACCGCGAGCCCCGCCGCCACGAGCGTCGGCGCCAGCCTCCACATGTCGATCCGGCTGGCCCCAGGGGCGGTCGCCACCTCGGCGCCGGCCTGCGGTGGCGGGGGTGGCGCAGGCTTGGGTGGACGGCTCCGCGGAGGCGCCGCTACGGAGAACGCGGGGCGCGGCACGCGCTCAGGCTAGCGTGCGGGCATCCCGGCGACGCGTCCAAGCCGAGTCGGGCCGCGGCCTCCTCACCGCGCCGACGAGCGCGACCAGCGGAACGAACAGTCCCACCAGCCCCGTGAGGAGCCTGCCCTTCAAGAGGCAGACCGCCGCGAGGCAGACACCCGCGATCTGGAACGGCACCAGGATCGCGGCGCTCTCGCCCGCGGTCAGCTCCTTGCCACCGATGCCCAGGGCGCCGATTACCGCCTCGAGCACGTCGATCCAGAACTGGAGCCCGGTCAGCGTCAGCGCCAGAAGGCAGGTGGTCACGATCACGGCATCGATCGACTGGCGGCCCTTCTCGGTCCAGTAGACGTCCTTGAGGTTGAGCCACAGGGCGAACTCGTCGAGGGTCAGCCCCATGCCGATCCCGAAGAGGATCGCGATGATCTCCTCCCACGGGCTGCTGGGCTCGAACGCCAGGCCGAGGTAGCCGGCCACCATCAGCGTGAGGA
Source organism: uncultured Thermoleophilaceae bacterium (assembly GCA_963802855.1). Taxonomy (GTDB): domain Bacteria; phylum Actinomycetota; class Thermoleophilia; order Solirubrobacterales; family Thermoleophilaceae; genus JAAYBF01. Next base: position 449,237 of record CAWDJP010000004.1, on the reverse strand, counting down.
TTCCCCAGACCAGGTGGTGGATGTGTGTCCCCCCCTTCGTCTCGACGTTCCCCGGCCACCAGCTGACCTCGGCCCGAATCATGTGAGCGCTCGTGCGGATGAAGCCGAACGTGACGATGAACGACAGCAGGATGAGGAAATGCGCTTCCTTGCCCGGCGCCTGGATACCGCGGTCGTAAGCGCTGGCGATGTCGTCGAGCAAGCCGCTCAATGGGTGCGTTCAGCCTAACCTGCACGAGTGCCCGGGCTCGAGTACCACTACCTGCTGATCGTGGTCACGGCAGCGGTGCTCGCACCGCTGGTGGTGGACCTGCTGCGGCTCCCCGACGTCCCGGTGATCGTGGTGGAGATCGTCGCCGGCATCCTGATCGGACCGCAGGTGCTCGGCATCGTCGAGGTCGACGAGCCGGTACAGGTGCTCTCGCAGATCGGCCTCGTGTTTCTCTTCTTCCTCGCAGGGCTCGAGATTGCCTTTCGGAGTGAGACCGAGCGCCACCTGGGCCTGATCGGGGCGGCCTTCGCGCTGTCTCTCGCGCTGGCGGTGGCCGCGGCTCACGTACTCGAAGCGGTCGGGCTGGTGGACTCCCCGCTGCTGATCGCCATCATCCTCGCCGCCACGGCGTTCGGCATCGTGGTGGCGGTACTCAAGGACGCCGGCCAGACCCGCACGGACTTCGGCCAGCTCGTGATCGCCGGCGCCTCGGTGGCCGACTTCGGCACGGTGGTGTTGCTGTCTCTGTTCTTCTCCCATCAGGGGTCGGGGATCGAGGCGACCCTGCTGCTCCTCGGTCTGTTCGCCGGCGTCGTGGTCGCGCTCGGCATGGCGATCCGCGGAGTCCACCGGTCGGGGTGGCTGTCGGAGAGCGTCGACCGGATGCACGAGACCACCGCCCAGATCGGGGTGCGCATCGCCGTGGTCCTGCTCGTGGGACTCGTGTACCTCGCCGAGGAGTTCGGGCTCGAGGTGGTGCTTGGCGCATTCCTGGCCGGTGCGATGGTGAGCCTGCTGGATCGCGAGGAAGCAATGGAACGATCGGGGGAGAAGGCCAAGCTAGAGGCGATCGGCTTCGGCGTCTTCGTGCCCGCCTTCTTCGTGACGAGCGGGGTGCGGCTCGATCTGACGGCGCTTTTCGACTCCGTCTCGGCCGCCCTGCTCGTGCCGGCGATCGTCGCAGCGCTGCTGGTCGTGCGCGGAGTGCCGGCGGTCCTCTACCGGGAGCACGTCGGGCGTCGCCGGGCCGTCGCCGCCGGGCTGCTGCAGGCAACCTCGTTGCCCTTCATCGTGGCCGCGGCCCAGATCGGGGTGGAGCTGGGCAAGATCGACACGGCGACGGCGGCCGGCTTGGTGGCCGCCGGGGTCCTGTCGGTCCTGGCGTTCCCGGTGGTGGCACTCGGGCTGATGCGCGAGCGCTTGCCTACTAGCTAGCTGGATACGAATCGCGCCACGCGATCGATCAGCTCGGATCGGTCGAGCCAGGGCCAGTGGCCGGCTCCTTCAGCCGCCTCCAGCGTGGCGCGCCCGCCGAGCGCCTCGGCCTGTGCGGCGCCGAACTCGACCAGGAGATACGGGTCGCGATCGCCCCAGAGCACGAGTGCAGGGCAGGTGACCCTCCCGAGGTCGCGGCCGGCCTGGGCGAGCACCTCCGGTGGGGCCGAGCGGTAGAGCTTGAGGATCGCGCGCTGGGTGCCGTGGTCGAAGTGCTTCCAGATCGAGTCGACTAACTCATCCGAGGGCAGGCCAGGCGTCGTGAACGCCTCCCTCATCGAGCGCTTCAACGCGAACCGCGTCGAGAACCCCATCGCCAGTTCGCCGAGCACGGGCCGCCGCCAGACCCGGGCGATGCGATGCCAGCGAAAGCCGGGCATAAAAGGGACGGTGTTGATCACTACCAGCCGCTCGAGACGTTCGTGCAGGCGCTGGGCGGTGGCGAGGCCGACGGCTCCCCAATCGTGCACCACCAGCGAGAACCGATGCACACCCGAGGCGCTGAGGAACGCCTCGAGGAAGCGGTCGTAGCCCTCGATCGAATAGTCGAAGTCGGCCGGCTTGGCCGAGCGACCGAACCCCGGCAGGTCGGGCGCCAAGCCGCCGGTGCGCTCGAGGAAGGGAATCCAGTCGTCGGAGTTCGTAGGCACCCCGTGCAGGTACAGAACCGGCGCTGCGCCGGCGTCCGGCTCGGCCCGGCGCCAGAAGACCTCGACCCCGCCCGCCTCAGTCCTGTGCTCGGTGATCTCCGCCATTCGTCGCGGCATACTGGCACCACCGTCACTACGCTCGCCGGGTGGAGCCCGCGCCGCAGCGCGACGAATGGAAGCGACCGCCACCGCGCAGGCTACGCGCGATCCTGGAGCGGCTGCGGTCGGAGTACGGCCGGCCGAAAGGACGCCCCCACCGAGCGCCGATCGACGAGCTGGTGCTCACGGTGCTCTCCCAGAACACGAACGATCGCAACCGCGACGTGGCATACGAGCGCCTGCGCGAGCGCTTCGACGGCTGGGACGCCGTACGCGATGCTCCGCTCGAGGAGGTGGTCGAGGCGATCCGCCCGGGTGGCCTGGCCGCGACCAAGGCCCCTCGGATCCAGGAGATCCTGCGCGCGATCGGCGACGACGATCTCGCGCGGCTCGAGCACGAGCCCCTCGAGGAGGCGCGCGCGCAGCTCTGCGCCCTCCCGGGTGTGGGGCGAAAGACGGCCGCCTGCGTGTTGCTGTTCTCCTTCGGCCGGCCGGACGTGCCGGTCGACACGCACGTGTATCGCGTGGGCACTCGGCTCGGCCTGTTCCGACCGGGCGCGCCGCTCGAGGAGGCGCACGACGAGATGCTGCGCCTGGCGCGCGGCCTCGATCCATACGAGGCCCACGTCGCCCTCATCCGCCACGGCCGCCGGACGTGTGTGGCCCGCGCCCCGCGCTGCCATGAGTGCCCACTGCGCCGGATGTGCCCTTACGCGCGCGAGCTCGGGCGAGCAGCCGGGGCGGCGCGCGAGTGAGCGAGTCGCGCCGCCGGCTTGCGGCAGAGGCGGGGCTGGTGGGCATCGCCGCGGTTTGGGGCCTGACGTTCGTGATGGTGCAGGACGCGATCGAGTTGCTGCCGACGATGGCGTTCCTGGGCTACCGCTTCATCCCCGCGGCGCTGATCGTCGCGATTGTGTTTCGCCGCCGGCTGCGCGAGCTGAGCGCCGCCGGATGGCGCGCGGGGGCGCTCATGGGCGTCTTCCTCACGGCCGGCTACATCTTCCAGACGCTGGGCCTCGAGGAGACGAGCGCCTCCAACGCCGGCTTCATCACCGGCCTGTTCGTGGTCTTCACGCCGCTGCTCGCCGCGCTGTTCTTGCGTGAGCGTCTCCCGGCCTCCACATGGATGGCCGCCGGCGTGTCGGTCGTCGGCCTCTACCTGCTCTCGGGCGCCGGCGGTGACTTCGAGCTGCGCGGCGACGGCCTGGTGCTCCTGTGCGCGCTGGCCTTCGCGGCCCACATCCTCGTGACGGGACGGAGCGTCAAGGACCACGACGTAGGCTCCCTGTTGGCGGTGCAACTAGGGATCTGCGGCGCCACGTGCCTGTCCATTGCCGCCCTCGCCGGCGACCTCGAGGTGCCGGAGGGGTCGACGGTGTGGTCCGCGTTGATCGTCACGTCGCTGGTTGCGAGCGCGCTCGGCTACTTCGTCCAGAGCTATGCCCAGCAGCACGCTCCGCCCGCGCGGACCGCCTTGATCCTCTCGAGCGAGCCCGCCTTCGCAGGCCTGTTCGGCTATCTGCTCGCGGACGACCGGCTGTCCGCTGCGTCGTGGCTCGGCGCGCTTCTGATCGTGGGCGCGATCGCGGCGGTGGAGATCGTTCCGCGCATGCGCCCTCCGCGGCCGCTGCCCGAGGGCTGACCCTCCTAATCGAGCTCGCGCTCGAAGCAGCGCGAGAGCGGCGCGTCGCGGTAGGGCCCGAAGCGCTCGATCTCCTTGTAGCCGGCCGAGCGGTAGAGGTGCATGGCCTCGGGCTGGCGTTCGCCCGTCTCGAGCCGGCAGGCCGCGAATCCGCGGTCAGCCGCCTCGCGCTCGAGACCTTCGAGCAGCCGCCTGGCCACGTCCTGGCCGCGAGCGTGCCGGCGCACGAACATGCGCTTGATCTCGGCTGCGTCTTCGTCGAGGTCGAGCAGGGCGCCGCATCCCACCGCCCGGCCCTCGGCATCGCGCGCCACCAGGAAGACGAGCGTCCGCTCCGAGTCCGGGCGCTCCTCGGGATCCGAGTCTCGGCCGTAGCGCTCGAGCAGCTCGCACGAGAGCTCGTGGCGCAGCTCCGCGGCATCGGCGGAGTCGTACGGCTCCGCCGCCACGGTGTTGCGATCCCAGGGCCACCGCTCGAGCCCCATCGCCTTGCGGGCCGTGTGTCTGTCCGCGTACAGCTCGAAGCGCGCGATCAGTCCGTCCTCGAACGTGCAGATCGCGGCGAAGCGGGTCTCGCCGGGCGCGCCGGTCGAGGCCGACCGGGAGCGCTGGCTGGCAAACAGGAGCAGGCGCTCCCCCACGAGCCCGTGGCGCTCGAGACGCGCCTCCGAGCCTTCCGTGAGCGCGAACCACTCGGCGAACCAGGCCCGGATCTCCCGCCTACCGGCGTGTCGGGCTCCCGTGAGCAACGCGAGGCCGCCGTCCAGGGCCAGCTCGCCTTGCGGGTGAAATCGTTCGGCGATCGCGTCCGGATCGCGGTCCCCGAACGCCGCGAACACCGACTCGACCACGGCCGCCGGGCTGACGGCCCCGATGTGATCTGCCATACTCACGCTTAGATTTTCTCCCACCGACTCTGAAAGCAAGCAGAAGGAGCTGACGCGATGGGCAAGACCATCGGAATCGATCTTGGCACGACCAACTCCTGTATGGCGATCCTCGAGGGCGGCGAGCCCACCGTGATCGAGAACGCCGAGGGCGCCCGCACGACCCCTTCGGTCGTCGCATTCACCGAAGGTGGCGAGCGCCTCGTCGGCGCCCCGGCCCGGCGCCAGGCCGTGACCAACCCAGAGAACACCGTGTTCTCGATCAAGCGCTTCATGGGCCGCAAGGAGGCCGAAGTCAAGGAGGAGGAGACGATCGTCCCCTTCGAGGTCGTCCGCGGCCCCAACGGCGACGCGCGCGTGAAGGCCGGCGGCAAGGAGTACCCGCCGCCTGAGATCAGCGCCATGATCCTGCAGAAGTTGAAGGCGGACGCCGAGGCCTACCTCGGGGACACCGTCGACAGCGCCGTGATCACGGTTCCCGCGTACTTCAACGACGATCAGCGCCAGGCCACCAAGGACGCCGGCAAGATCGCCGGGCTCGACGTCAAGCGCATCATCAATGAGCCGACCGCGGCCTCGCTCGCGTACGGCCTCGACAAGGAGGACCAGGACCACACGATCCTCGTCTTCGACCTCGGCGGCGGGACGTTCGACGTCTCGGTGCTCGAGATCGGTGACGGCGTGTTCGAGGTGAAGGCGACCGCCGGCGACAACCATCTCGGCGGCGACAACTTCGACAAGGCGATCGTGGACTGGTTGGTGAGCGAGTTCAAGAAGGCCGAGGCGGTCGACCTCTCGCAGGACAAGATGGCGCTCCAGCGCCTGTATCAGGAGGCCGAGAAGGCGAAGGCCGAGCTGTCCTCCGCGCAGGAGACGCAGATCAACCTGCCGTTCATCACGGCGGTCGACTCCGTTCCCAAGCACCTCAACCAGCGCCTCACCCGCGCCAAGCTCAACGAGCTCACCGCATCCCTGCTCGACCGCGTGGTCGCGCCGACCAAGCAGGCGATGGACGACGCCGGCGTGACCGGTGACTCCATCGACCACATCGTGATGGTCGGCGGCATGACGCGTATGCCCGCCGTGCAGGAGAAGGTCAAGGAGCTGACCGGCAAGGACCCGCACCGCGGCGTCAACCCGGACGAGGTCGTGGCCGTGGGCGCCGCCATCCAGGCCGGCGTGCTGGCGGGCGATGTCAAGGACGTCCTGCTGCTGGACGTGACGCCCCTGACGCTCGGGATCGAGACCAAGGGCGGCGTAATGACCAAGCTCATCGAGCGCAACACGACGATCCCCACGCGCAAGTCCGAGGTGTTCTCCACCGCCGAGGACAACCAGACGAGCGTGGAGGTCCACGTGCTGCAGGGCGAGCGCGAGATGGCCACCTACAACAAGTCGCTCGGCAAGTTCCAGCTGACCGGCATCCCGCCGGCGCCGCGCGGCGTGCCGCAGATCGAGGTCGGCTTCGACATCGACGCCAACGGCATCCTCAACGTGTCCGCGAAGGACCTCGGCACGGGCAAGGAGCAGAAGATCGAGATCAAGGCCGGCTCCGGGCTCGCCGACGAAGAGGTCGAGCGGATGGTCAAGGACGCCGAGGCGCACGCGGACGAAGACCGCCGCCAGCGCGAGCTCGTCGAGGCGCGCAACAACGCCGAGAACGCCGCCTACCAGGCCGAGAAGCAGGTGGCCGAGCTGGGCGACTCGGTCGACGAGGCGTCCAAATCCGAGATCGAGAAGGCGATCGAGGACGTGCGCGGCTCGCTCGAGTCGACGGACGCGGCCGAGATCAACGCGAAGACCGAAGCGCTCCAGGCGGCCTTCCACAAGGTGTCCGAGCAGATGTACGCGGCAGCCGCGCAGCAGGCGCAGGCCGCCGGCTCGGACGGGGCCGGCAACGGCGCCGCCGCGGCCGACTCGGCCGAGGAGGAGGAGGTCGTGGACGCGGAGGTCGTGGACGACAAGGAGGGCTAGCCCATGCCCAACGGTCATCCAGCGCCGAAGCGGAGCGGCGAGCGGCGCGCTGAGGAAAGTCCCAGTCCCCAGTCCCCAGAAACCAGTCCCCAGGAAATCGTCGAGGAGGAGCAGCCTGATCCGTCGGCCCCTGCCACCGACGCCGACGCCCCTGGGGACTCGGGACTCGGGACTGGAGACTCGCGGGAGCTTGCAGCGCGAGCGCGACGAGTACCTGGCGCTCGCGCAGCGGACCCAGGCCGACTTCGAGAACTACCGCAAGCGCGCCGCGAAGGAGGCGGCGGCCGCGGGCGAGCGCGCGAAGAGCGGGCTCGTCAGCGAGTTGCTACCGGTCGTCGACAACCTCGAGCGGGCGCTCGAGTCGGCCGGCAAGAACGAGGAGCACCTCGCGGATGGCGTCAGGCTCGTGCACTCGGAGCTGATCGCGGTCCTCTCCCGCAACGGCGTCGAGCAGTTCGACCCCAAGGGCGAGAAGTTCGACCCCACCTACCACGAGGCGCTTTCGACGCGTGACGACGAGGACGCCGGCGCGGGCACGGTGCTCGACGTCGTGGAGAAGGGCTATCGGCTCAACGGAACCGTGCTGCGCCCGGCGCGCGTAGTGGTCTCGGGGTAGGGCGATGGCCGTCAAGAACCCATACGAGACGCTCGGCGTGGACAAGAAGGCCTCCGACGAGGAGATCAAGAAGGCCTATCGCAAGCTCGCGCGCAAGCTCCACCCCGACAAGAACCCGGGCGACAGCTCGGCGGAGGAGCGCTTCAAGGAGGTCCAGGAGGCCTACGGCATCCTCTCCGATCCCGAGAAGCGCAAGCAGTACGACGCCGGCGGGCGCTTCTTCGGCGGCGGGTTCGACCCCGGCGCCTTCCGTGGCGGCGGTGGGGGCTTCGGCGGCGGAATCGGGGACATCCTGTCCGACCTCTTCGGCGGCGCCACCGGCCGCGGGGCCGGCGCCGGGACGCCGCGGGCCGAGCGGGGGCGCGACCTGGAGATCGAGGTTCACATCTCCTTCGACCAGGCGATCCAGGGCGCGCAGGTGCCCGTCACGGTCCCGCTCTCGGCTCCCTGTCCGACCTGCCGAGGGACGGGCGCCAAGCCGGGCACCACGCCGCAGGTCTGCAGTCGCTGCCAGGGCCGCGGGGTCGAGTCCGAGTCCCAGGGCCTCTTCTCCATCTCCCAGCCGTGCCCCAAGTGCGGCGGCACAGGGACCGAGATCACCGACCCCTGTCCCACCTGCCAGGGAGCCGGCCAGACGCGGCAGATCAAGCACTACAAGGTCAACATCCCGGCCGGCGTCCGCGACGGCAGTCGCGTTCGGCTGGCCGGCAAGGGCGAGCCGGGCCCGCGCGGCGGTCCGTCCGGTGACCTGTATGTGATCACCCGCGTGGCGGATTCGCCTGTCTTCAAGCGGCGTGGAGCAAACCTGGAGGTCGAGGTGCCGGTGACCATCCCGGAGGCCATCCGGGGCGGCACGATCGAGGTACCGACGCTCAACGGCTCGAAGCGCATCCGGGTCGCGCCCGGAACTCAGCACGGCACGGTCCAGCGCCTGCGTGGCGAGGGACCGCCGCGACTGGGCGGCAAGGGCCGCGGGGACATCCACTACCGGCTGCTGATCGACGTGCCGCGCTCGCTCTCCCACGAGCAGCGCGAGGTGGTCGACGAGCTTGCGGCCGTGATGGACGCCAACCCGCGCGAGGGGATCCTCAAGGCCGGAGCGCGCTGATGGCAGAGGAGGGCCGAGCCCGCGGCGTCTACATGATCTCGGTGGCGGCCGAGCTGGCGGGCATGCACCCGCAGACTCTCCGTATCTACGAGACGCGCGGGCTGATCACCCCCAAGCGCTCCCCGAAGAACACCCGCCTCTACTCAGACGAGGACGTCGAGCGCCTCCGCCGGATCCAGGAGCTGACCACCGAGCTGGGCATGAACCTGGCGGGGGTCGAGAGGGTGTTTGAGCTCGAGCGCGAGATTGCCCGGATGCGACGGCGGATGCGCAACCTCGAGCGCCAGGCGGAGCGCATCGAGCAGGAGCTCACCAACGAGGTGGAGCGGGTGCGCCGCTCGTTCAAGGCGGAGCTGGTGCCCTACGAGCCGCCAGGCCAGGCCCTGGTCTCCCGTGGCAGCGTCGACGACCCGGCGGTACGGGTGCCGATCAGACGCGCGCGTAGCTGAGATCGGGCCAGATCGTGCACCGTTGGCGCCGATCCCCGATCGGGCCGATACTCGCTGAAGGGTGCGTGCTCGCAGGCCCCTCTGGCCTTTCATCACAGCGTTCGCTCTCCTGATCGCGATTGGGGTGGGCGCCGCCGTGCTGCTCACCGGCGGGGACGACGACTCCGAGCCCGCGGCCGGCGCCCAGACCGTCCGCTTTCAGAAGCCGACCGATGAGGGCCCCGACCCCTTCACCAAGCCGGCCGACGTCCGCGGCGATGATCGCGTGGACGTGGGGTCGGGCCCGTTCGGCGGCACCGGCTCGGACCTCGTCTGCGATCGCGAGCTGCTGATCCGCTCGCTTCGGGCTCGTCCCGAGCGGTTGCGTGAATGGGCGCGGGTGCTCGACGTCCGACCCACCGTCACGGCTGTCTCGCGCTACATCCGCCGGCTGCGGGCGGTCACGCTGACGCGCGACACGCGGGTGACCAATCACTCGTTCGTGAACGGCAGAGCGGTGGGGTTCCAGGCCATCCTCCAGGCCGGGACGGCGGTGCTCGTGGACAAGGACGGCAAGCCGGTGGCTCGGTGCCGCTGCGGGAACCCGCTGCTCGAGCCGATCTTCATCGAGACCGCTAAGTGCTTCGGCTGCCCGCCCAACTACCACCCACCCCCTGAGTGCGAGTACCTCGATTTCGACGACGGCGACTACGCCAGCTACGACGACGACGAGTTCCTTCGGGCCATCGACGCGGACGAGTACCGCGACGCGTGCTACCTGCCGTACCCAGACCCGCCCGCGGTGAGGTTCCGAAGACGCACTTCGCCACCCGTCGAACGGACGACCGACCCATCGGCATACTTCTCGCCGGCGAGCGGCACGGTGGACGACACGTACACGCTGTTCGTATCCGGGTTCGCTCCCAATCGCTCGTTGAGCGTGACCTTGACGCGACCCGACGGTGGGGCGGAGCGGTTCTCGATCACCACCGACTCGAGCGGCAGTGGACGGCACGTGTTTCCCCGCGTCGACAACCGACTGACGGGCACCTACTCGGCGACGATCGTGGATTCCGGCAGCGGGGGCAGAGCCAGCGCATCGACGACGGTCCGGGCCGCCGAGCAGCAGTCCGGCGGTGGCGGGCTGCAATGCAACCCGCCACGATCACAGCTCGAATCGGAGCAGTGCGCCGCGCGCGAGGAGCCGCAAGCGAGCCCTGACCCGAACTACGACTGCCCCGACCAGCCGCCCGCCTCGCCCGGCGAGGACTACCTCCGCAACTGCCCCGCCGAGTAGCCGGCTTCGCGGCGCCAAAGGCGTCGCCCGCGGGCGTAGACGCTGCACATCGAGGCTGCTAAGGTCGGTGCAGACCTTAGTGTCCGCGACTTAGATTTTTTATGCAGGCAGATCGATTCACCATCAAATCCCAAGAAGCCCTCGCCGCGGCCCAGCGCCTGGCGGGCGCGCGTCGCAACTCGCAGGTGGTCCAGCACCACCTGCTCGCCGCGCTGCTCGAGCAGGACGGCGGGATCGTCGTGCCTGTCCTCAGGCGCGCGGACGCCGACCCCGAGGCCGTGCGCCGGCGGACGAACCAGGCTCTCGACGCGCTTCCGAAGCAGACCGGTCCTGCGGAGGGCGCGCCGGCGCTCTCGTCCGAGCTGATCGGCCTGCTGCAGAAGGCCGACGAGGACGCCCGCGGGATGGGGGACGAGTACGTCTCGACGGAGCACCTGCTGCTCGCTCTGGCTGACGACCCGCAGGTGGATCTGGGAGCGTCGCGCGAGCAGCTCGCCGAGGCGGTGGAGCAGGTGCGGGGTCCTCACCGAGTTACCGACCAAAACCCAGAGGACCGCTACCAGGCGCTCGAGCGCTTCGGGCGCGACCTGACCGAGGCTGCGGAGCTCGGCAAGCTCGACCCCGTGATCGGCCGCGACGACGAGATCCGGCGCGTGATCCAGGTGCTGTCGCGTAGGACCAAGAACAACCCGGTCCTGATCGGCGAGCCCGGCGTCGGCAAGACGGCGATCGCCGAGGGCCTCGCCCAGCGGATCGTCTCCGGGGACGTGCCCGAGTCGCTGCGCGACCGGCGCGTGATCGCACTGGACATCGGCTCGCTGATCGCCGGAGCCAAGTACCGCGGTGAGTTCGAGGACCGCCTGAAGGCCGTGCTCAAGGAGATCGCCGAGGCCGAGGGCCAGATCATCCTGTTCATGGACGAGCTGCACACGATCGTCGGGGCCGGCGCCGCCGAAGGTGCCGTGGACGCCGCCAACCTGCTCAAGCCGATGCTCGCCCGCGGAGAGCTGCGCGCGGTGGGGGCCACGACACTCGACGAGTACCGCAAGCACATCGAGAAGGACGCGGCGCTGGAGCGGCGGTTCCAGCCGGTGATGGTCGGCGAGCCGAGCGTGGAGGACACGATCGCGATCCTGCGCGGGCTAAAGGAGCGTTACGAGGTTCACCATGGCGTTCGGATCAAGGACTCGGCGATCATCGCCGCCGCAACGCTCTCGCAGCGTTACATCGCGGACCGCTTCCTGCCCGACAAGGCCATCGACCTGATCGACGAGGCCGCGTCGCGGCTGCGGATCGAGATCGACTCGATGCCGCAGGAGATCGACGAGGTAGAGCGCCGGATCCAGCAGCTCGAGATCGAGCACCAGGCGCTCAAGAAGGAGAAGGACGAGGCCAGCGTGGCGCGGCGGGAGGCGATCGAGCGCGAGCTGGCCGACCTGCGTGAGCGCTCGAACGAGATGAAGGCGCACTGGAAGGGCGAGAAGGAGGCGATCGACGCCATCCGCGGCGCCAAGGAGCGCCTCGAGGGCGCTCATCGCGAGGCCGAGCGCGCGGAGCGCGACGCCGACCTCCAGCGCGCCGCCGAGCTGCGCTACGGGGAGATCCCCGAGCTCGAGCGGCTCGTGAAGGAGCAGGAGGCGCGCCTGCAGGCCCTCCAGTCGGACCGCACCTTCCTCAAGGAGGAGGTCGACGACGAGGATGTGGCGGAGGTGGTGGCTCGCTGGACCGGGATCCCGGTCTCGCGGCTGATGGAGTCCGAGGTCGCGAAGCTCGTGCACATGGAGGAGCGCCTGCACGAGCGCGTGGTCGGCCAGCGCGAGGCGGTCGAGGCCGTGTCGAACGCGCTGCGTCGCTCCCGCGCCGGGCTTCAGGACCCAGACCGCCCGATCGGCACGTTCCTCTTCATCGGTCCCACCGGGGTCGGCAAGACCGAGCTCGCGCGCGCCCTGGCGGAGTTCATGTTCGACTCCGAGCAGGCGATGGTCCGCATCGACATGTCCGAGTACATGGAGAAGCACTCCGTGTCCCGGCTGGTGGGCGCGCCCCCCGGCTACGTCGGCTACGACGAGGGTGGCCAGCTGACCGAGGCCGTCCGCCGTCGGCCCTACTCGGTGGTGCTGCTCGACGAGATCGAGAAGGCGCACGCCGACGTGTTCAACATCCTGCTCCAGGTGATGGACGACGGCCGCCTGACCGACGGCCAGGGCCGTACGGTCAGCTTCACCAACGCCGTGGTGATCATGACCTCGAACGTGCCGGGCGGCATCGAGGGCGTGCGGGCGACGTTCAAGCCCGAGTTCGTGAACCGGCTGGACGAGATCGTGGAGTTCTCCCAGCTCACGCGCGAGGAGATCGCGCAGATCGTGGAGCTGCAGGTGGCCAAGCTGGTCCGCAGGGTGTCCGAGCGCGGCGTGACGGTCGAGCTGACCGACGACGCCAAGACGCTGATCGCCAACCTCGGCTACGACCCCACCTACGGCGCGCGCCCGCTCAAGCGCGTGATCCAGAAGCGGCTGGTCGACCGGCTGGCGCTCAAGCTCCTCGAGGGCGAGTTCGGGCCGGGAGACACCGTCCTGGTGGACGCTGCCGACGGCGACCTGACCTTCGAGAAGGCGCCGGCGGGCGAGCCCGTCACCGCCTAGCGGCCGACGCTCGGAAGTGGGGAAGCGCGCACGCAGGCGGATGAAGGACCGCGAGGGAGCTCCGGCCACGGCGGTGACCTCCTACACCGACTCCGACGGCAACGTGCTGACGCTGCGCGACGAGCTGAGCGCCGGCACGCGGCGCCAGATCGAGCGGCTCGACTCCAGGCCCGCCGCCACGGTCGAGGACCGCTGGCAGCGGCGCACCGAGCTGCTGTTCGAGCGGCTCGCGGTGCGGTGGGAGATCGCGGGGCTGCCACTCGAGGACCAGAGCGAGCTGCTCGGGCGCTACCGGATGGCTTCGTCGGACGAGCGGCGAAGCGTGCGCGAGGCGATCGCCGAGCATCTCCGCGCCCGCTATCCCGAGATCGACGTCTAGCCAGCTAGGGCAGACCGACCCAGGCCGGCGGCGCGAAAGCGGCCTGTGAGCTCCTGCGGCGGCACGATGATTGTCGTGATGGTCGGGAAGAAGGTGACGCGGGGGACGGTGCTGGCTGGAGTACTTGCGCCGCGCGTCGAACTGCAGCCTGTAGACGCCGGCCGGGGCTCGCCGGGAGAAGAGGCGCTTGCGAACGATCTTGGTCCCGCAGGGTGCCTTGAGCGTGCCGAGCCTGATGTTGCGCTTGTAGCGCCGATGGCGAATGTGGAGGTAGAGGGTCTTGCCGCGGGTGAACCCGCGCGCCGTGATCTTGCGCACGCGCGTCTTCGAGCCGCCATCGGGCGTCACGTCGACGTCGAGGACGGTGGCGAATGGGGTCGCCGTGGCCGTGAGCGCGGGGTTGGTCACGTCGGTCGCCACCAGTGAGAAGCGCCGCTGCCGAGAGGGGTCGATCACGGGGGCGGGGCCGCGCGCGGAGATCGAGCCCGCGGGATCGGCCGGGACGGGGGGTGTGGTCACTTGGGCGCCGTCCAGCGTGAGCGTGACCGCGCCGTTCGGCGTGAAGCCCGCGCCCGTCAGCGTCACTGTCTCGTTCTCCTGGTAACAGCTGCGGTCGGTCGTGAGGGTGGCCGCCTGAGCGGGAGCGGCCGCCAGCAAACCGACTGCAAGCAGGCCCAGCGATACGGTGCGCGGCTTCACGGCGGCTCCTTCTTCGTAGTGGCGGCCGGAGCAGCCTACCTAGGCGGCCGGAGCCCGCGCCGAGCCGCGCAGCATCGGGCGCACGAGCGGGACCGCCTTCGCGATCTCCCCGCGCTCGCTGCGCTCGACCTGCAGCGGCGACGAATGGATTGCCGCAAGAGTGTCGCGATTGCAGTGGCAGCCATGGCCGAACAGCAGCCAGGGGCCGTGGAGGCGGTCCTGCCACCCCGCCAGCCTCGGCTCGTCGGCGCGCACGTGCTCCAGGAAGAGGAAGCGCCCGCCGGGGGCGAGCACGCGCGCGATCTCGCGCAGCGCCGCCCCGGGGTCGGGGACGGTGCAGAGAACCAGTGTGAGCGCGACCGTGTCGAAGCTCGCGTCAGGAAAGGGCAGCGCTTCCGCCCTAGCTTCGACGACCTGGGTCGGGCGGGGCGCCGCAGCCAGCTTGCTCCGCAGCCGGCCTGCCATGGGAGGGAACGGCTCGGTGAGGACGAGCTCGGTCACGGCCGCCGGGTAGAGGTCGTGATTCAGGCCGGTCCCGGCGCCCACCTCGAGCGTGCGACCGCGCGCGTCGGCCAGCAACTCGCGCCTGCGCTCGCGCAGCCCGTTCTCCTCCATCGTCCGGAGGAACAGGTCGTAGCAGCGTGCGAAAAGCCGCCCCCAGGTTGCGTCGTAGACCCGTCGCAGCACCGACAGCAGGCTACTTACCTTGCACTCGGCTTGGAAACCTGAGAGAAACAGGCAGACCCGTCGAAAGGACCCGCCTTTGCCTACCTTCGTCTTGCTCAGCACCCTCACCTCGGAGGGCGTCCAGACGATCAAGAACAACCCCCAGCGGATCCGCGAGGTGAACAAGGAGATCGAGCAGCTCGGGGCGACCGTGAAGGCCCAGTGGGCCGTGCTCGGACGGTTCGACTTCGTGAACGTCGTCGAGGCGCCGGACGAGGTGACCATGGCCCGGGTCTCGCTCGAGCTCGGCTCGCGAGGGACCGCGCGTTACGAGTCCCTCACGGCGATCCCGATCGACGACTTCATCGCCTCGTTGTAGATGGCTGGTTCCATGACCCCGCGCGCCCGGATGGCGCCGTATGCCTTCGCTGGCTCCGCGTCATCGGGTTCGTGCTTGCCTCCAGCAAGCACTTCACCCTGCTTCCTTGACCAGCTCGGCCTACGGCGCCCCCGGACGCGCGCGGCCAGGAAACCAACCATCCAAATGGCTGGTTCCATCTAAGTGGCCGATCACGTTCTTGTGGTCGGTGGGGGTGGCCGGGAGCACGCTCTCGTCCGGGCCCTCCTGCGCTCGCCCCAGAAGCCGGAGGTGCTGTGCGCGCCGGGCAACGCGGGCATCGCCAAGGATCGGGTCGAGTGCCTCGACGTGGCGTCGGAGGACGTCGACGCGATCGTTCGGGTGGCGGGCGATCGAGGCGTCGACCTCGTGGTCGTGGGCCCGGAGGCGCCGCTGGTGGGTGGCGTCGTCGATGCGCTCGCCGCCGAGGGCATCCGGGCCTTCGGGCCCTCGCGTGAGGCGGCTCGGATCGAGGGCTCGAAGCGTCACGCCAAGGAGCTGATGCGCGACGTCGGCGTCCCGACCGCCGGCTACACGGTGCTCCGATCGAGGGATGAGGCGCTCGGGCAGCTCGGTTGCGCGTCCTACCCGACCGTGCTCAAGGCCGACTCGCTCGCGGCCGGCAAGGGCGTGATCATCTGCCCGGACGAGCGTTCGGCCCGCGCCGCGGTCGACGCCTTCTTCACCGAGCGCCGCTTCGGGGACACCGAGGTGGTGCTCGAGGAGTTCCTCGAGGGCGACGAGCTGTCGCTCCTCGCGGTGTGCGACGGCGAGCAGGCCGTGCCGATGGCGCCGGCACAGGACTACAAGCGGATCGGCGACGGCGATCGGGGCCCCAACACCGGCGGGATGGGCAGCTACTCGCCCGTGCCGGGGATCGACCCCGAGCACGTGGAGGCACTCGCGCTTGCCGTGCACCAGCCGATCGTCGACGAGCTGCGCCGCCGGGGAACCCCCTACCACGGCGTCCTCTACGCGGGGCTGATGATGACCGCCGACGGCCCGAAGGTGCTCGAGTACAACTGCCGCTTCGGGGACCCCGAGACGCAGGCCGTCCTGCCGCGCCTGCGCTCGGACGTGCTCGCTCTGCTCGAGCGCTCGACATATGCCGGCGGTCTTGCGGGCCTGGACGTGGAGTGGTCAAACGAGTGGGCGGTGACGATCGTCCTGGCATCGGCGGGCTATCCGGAGTCGTCGTCGAAAGGGGACGAGATCCGCGGCCTGCGTTCGATCGACTCCCTGGAGGTCGAGCTGCTTCACGCCGGCACCGCCGAGCGGGACGGCCACTTCGTGACCGCCGGCGGGCGGGTGCTCAACGTGACCGGCATCGGGGCCACGCCCGGCGAGGCTCGCGACCGGGCCTACGCCGCGGCGGACCGGATTCAGTTCGACGGCAAGCAGATGCGCACCGACATCGCCGCGCGAGCGGTGGAGAGGGTGGAGGCCTGAGTTGGAGATGGAAGGCGAAGCGCGGGTCCCTGCGACTCAGACCGAGGTCGAGCACCAGTTCGACGATCTGGAGGTCGACGCGCCCCTCGTGGGGATCGTGATGGGCTCGAAGTCCGACATGCCGGTGATGGAGAAGGCCGCGAAGGAGCTCGAGGAGCGCGGCGTCCACCACGAGATCCGGGTGATGAGCGCTCACCGCGACCCCGAGGTGGTCGCCGACTACGCGCAGAACGCCAAGATGCGCGGCCTGAGGGTGATCATCGCCGGCGCGGGTCTGGCCGCGGCGCTTCCCGGGGTCGTGGCGGCCCATACCGAGCTGCCGGTGATCGGCGTGCCGCTCACGTCGAAGACCTCGGTGGCGGGCGGCCTTGACGCGCTCCTCGCCATCTCTCAGATGCCTCCCGGTGTGCCCGTGGCCTGCGTTGGAGTGGACAGCGCCAAGAACGCGGCCGTGCTCGCGGCGAAGATCCTCGACTCGTGATCGACCGCTACACCCGCCCCGAGATGGGCGCCGTGTGGTCCGAGCAGCGCAAGCTCGACGCCTGGCTGGAGGTCGAGCTGGCGGTGGTGGACGCGCTCGCCGAGCAGGGGGTCATCGGCGCGGATGACGCCCGCAGCATTCGCGACCGCGCGTCGTTCAGCGCCGAGGCGGTCAAGGAGCGGGAGCTGGTTACCGACCACGACGTGGCGGCGTTCGTGGACGTGGTGGCGGAATCCGTCGGGGAGGCGGGCCGGTGGGTGCATCACGGGCTCACGTCATCCGACGTGCTCGACACGGCGCTCGCGCTGCAGGTGCGCGAGGCGGGCAGGATCCTCGCCTCCGGCGCACGCGCGTACCGCGACGCCCTCGTGGCCAGGGCACGCGAGCACGCTGGCACGCTGTGCGTTGGCCGAACCCACGGAGTGCACGCCGAGCCGACGACGTTCGGCGTCAAGCTCGCAGGCTTCGCTTTCGAGGCGAACCGCAACCTGCGCCGTCTCGAGCGCGCGACGGAGGGCGCCTCGGTGGGCGCCCTGTCAGGCGCGGTGGGCACGTACGCGGCAAACGGCCCGGAGCTGGAAGCTGCGGTGCTCGACCGCCTCGGCCTCGGGCGCGAGGACGCCTCCACGCAAGTGGTGGCGCGCGACCGCCACGCCGAGTGGCTGAGCGCGATCGCGTCCGCAGGCGCCGGCCTCGAGCGCTTCGCGACCGAGGTGCGCCACCTCCAGCGGACGGAGGTGAGGGAGGTCGAGGAGCCATTCCGGGAGGGTCAGAAGGGCTCTTCGGCGATGCCCCACAAGCGTAACCCGATCGTGAGCGAGCGCGTCACCGGGATCGCCCGGCTGCTGCGCGGCTATGCCCAGGCGGGCCTCGAGGACGTGGCGCTGTGGCACGAGCGCGACATCTCGCACTCGTCTGTCGAGCGGGTCGCGCTCCCCGATGCGGCCATTCTGCTCGACTACGCGCAGGGGCTGGCCGCGCGGGTCGCGACAGGCATGACCGTGGACGTCGATCGGATGCGCGCCAACGTCGATGCCACCCACGGGGCGCTGTTCTCCCAGCGCGCGCTGCTCGCCCTGGTGGAGTCCGGGCGCTCGCGGGACGAGGCCTACCGTCTGGTCCAAGAGAATGCGCAGCGCGCGTGGCGCGAGGGCACGAGCTTCCGGGAGCTGCTGGGCGCCGCGGCACCGGAGCTCGACCTCGGTCCGATCTTCGATCCCGGGGCCTTCGTCCGGCACGCTGACGCAATCGTGGCGCGGCTCGACTCGCTGTCGGACTGAGATGGCTGATCCCGAATCCCCGCACCGACGGACGACGCGCCCCCGCGGGCGCGCCGATTCGGAACCAACCAACTAGCCCCGGGTCCAGTACCGAGGGCGGGTCCTCAAGCCCAGCCCGCGCGGCGCCGACCGTTCGAGTGTGAGGCGTGCACTCGCACGACGGCGCCATGGGCCCGTTGCGGTGGCGGTGCTGCTCGTCGTCGCGGCCGTAGGGTTCCAGTCGGCCGCGGCGAGCGCCCATGCCGCGACGCCAAACGCGAGCACTGCTGCCGCCGCTTGCCCGACTCCCAAGAAGCTCACGCCGCGACAGCGCCGAGCGGCCGCCCGACGGCGGGCCGTCGCGAGGAGACGAGCGGCCGCCAGGAAGCGCGCAGCCGCTCGCCGGCTCGCGGCCATGTCACCCCGCCGCCGCGCAGTCGCGCGCCGGAAGGCCGCTGCGCGACGCCGCGCCGCAGCGCGCCGAAGAGCCGCCGCCCGTCGTCGCGCGGCAGCCTGCCGCCGCGCCGCCCGCCGCCGCGCGGCGACCGCACCGCTGCCGGCCCCGCCGCTGCCGGCACCGCAGCCGGCCCCCCCCACACCGCCTCCGCCCGACCCGGCACCGGCGCCGCTGTCGCGCTACGTGCGGGTCAGCGCCGACGAGTTCTCCCTCTCCCTATCGCGGCCGATCGTCGGCGCGGGAGCCGTGACGATCGAGTTTCGAAACGTGGGTGAGGACCCCCACGACCTGAACATCAGGCCGGCCGGGAGCTCGGTCGCGCTCGAGCCGTTCGGCGAGGTCCTGCCAGGGTCGATCGCAAAGGGCGACCGCACGCTCTTTCAAGGGCAGTACTACCTGTGGTGCTCGCTGCTCGATCACGAGGCCCTCGGCATGAGCGTGACCCTGCGGGTGGGCTAGCCCCGCCGAGGGTCCAGTCGCGTGGGTACGGGGTAAAGTCGCGTCGGCGCAGGGCCGAACGCAGAAGAGTGGCCGCCGCCGCGTACTCCGCCAAGCGCAGGAAGCGCCGCCGCAAGACGACCGTCTGCGTATCACCCAAGAAGCGGCGCAAGAGCAAGTCGAAGCGATCGTCCGCCGATCCGCGGCTGGCCTTCGACGCTCGCCGTCGCCGGCGGCGTAAGCGCAAGCCGACCTGCAAGCCCAAGCGCCGTAAGGGGACGACCCGCACGATGAAGAAGTGGGTGGCGCTTCAGCCCGTCCCGGGAGCACCACGCGGTCCGGGCCCCGGCATCAAGCTTCCCTCGCCGATCGCCGTCTACTCCGGGGCGTTCGGCGTGCGCGAGGCCGAGCGTCTCCTGTGGCGAGCGGGCTTCGGCCCGTCGCCCGGCCATGCGGCGCGGCTCGCCGGCATGGGCCTGCACGGGGCTGTCGCCTCGCTGACGCGCCCGGCCGACGCCGCCACGCTCACGGGCGCGGCGCCGACAGTCGACGGAGAGCCCCTCCATCCGGAGGATGCCTGGGGCCACGACCACCTGTGGTTCCTCGACCGGATGGTGCGAACCAACCAGCCGCTGGTCGAGCGGATGACTCTCATCTGGCACGACTGGTTCGCCACGTCGGCGGCCGAGGTGGAGGAGCGGCTCATGCTCGGCCAGAACGACCTCTTCCGCCGCCATGCGCTCGGCTCGTTCCACGAGCTGGTCGCTCGGCGTGACCGCAGACCCGGCGATGATCCGCTGGCTCAACCAGGACCAGAACAGGCGCGGGAACCCCAACGAGAACTACGCGCGCGAGCTGATGGAGCTGTTCACGCTCGGAGCCGACCGCGGCGCCTACACCGAGGACGACGTGCGCGAGCTCGCCCGCGCGCTCACCGGCTGGGACAGCGACTGGAGCGAGGAGCTGGGCTACCACAACTTCCGCTTCGTGCCAACGCGGCACGACAGCGGGGCCGAAGACGGTGTTCGGCAAGACGGGCAACTTCAACTGGATGGACGCCGTGCCGCCTGTGCGTGACCCACCCCAAGCACGCGTCGTTCTTCGTCGACAAGCTCTGGAGCTACTTCATCCCCGTGCCGCCGTCGGCCTCGGAGCGCGCGGCGCTCGAGCGCGCGTACGTGTCCGGGCAGCTACGCCGTCCGCCCGCTGGTGGAGGCGATCCTGCTGCACCCCCTGCTCATGAAGGGCCCGCGGATGGTCAAGCCGCCGGTCGTCTACCTGGCCGGGATGCTCCGCCAGCAGCGACGTGCGATCGACACCGACAGCTGGGCCTGGCTGAGCGACGGCATGGGCCAGCGGCTGTTCCGCCCGCCGAACGTCTCGGGCTGGGACGACGGCAAGTGGCTCGACACGAGCACGCTGCGCGGACGCTGGCGACACCGTGACCGAGGTCCTCAACGGCCGCCACATCCAGGGCACCGCGATGGACACCTACAACGCGGCGGAAGACCCCGACCAGGCCGTGCGCAAGGCACGCGACTTCTGGG
The DNA here is from genome assembly GCA_963802855.1 of uncultured Thermoleophilaceae bacterium. Lineage (GTDB taxonomy): Bacteria > Actinomycetota > Thermoleophilia > Solirubrobacterales > Thermoleophilaceae > JAAYBF01. Next base: position 428,636 of record CAWDJP010000004.1, on the reverse strand, counting down.
GCGATCCCGCACTGACGCACGAGGGCCATCTGGCGCTGAACACCTTCGCCGCCACCTGCCTCCCCGCCGTGATGGCCAACTGGCAGCAGCGCACCTACCGCGCGATCCGCCAGAACGCGCTGCGCCACCTGCTCGCCGTGTCCCCCGACCTGCAGACCTGCTAGGATGGCCGAGACGAGCAGAGCAGAGGGCAAGTTGCGAGCGAGGCTGCCGTCTGCGGCTGCGCCGGCTTCTCCCGCGCGAAGCTCCTGCGCAGCGCCGCGTCGGCGGCCGTGCCCGGCCGCGGCTTGCCCGCGATCGAGCGGGGCATGCCCACCCCGGCCGGGACGGGACTCACCCGGCGCTCGTTCGTCTCCCGGGCGGCCGGCTTGGCGATGGCGGTCTACGGCGCGAAGACCGCTCGGCTGGGAGGCGTTCGAAGAGGGCATCGCCGCGGCCGCGACGCGCCCGGCGCAGCCCGTGCTCGTGTCGGTGTTCCTGGAGGGCGGCATCGACTCGCTCAGCGTCCTGGCGCCCACCGGCCACTCGCGCTATGCCCAGCTGCGACCCAACCTGGCGCTCGGCGCGGGCGAGGGCACCGCCTTCTCGCGAGGACCCGAGCCTGCGCTGGCATCCGTCGGCCGCTCCCCTCGCGACGCTGCACGCCGAGGGCAAGGTCACCACGTTCCCCGCGATCGGATACACGGGCGCGAACCAGTCGCATTTCACGAGCCGCCACTACTGGGAGGTGGGCGAGACCAAGCCGTCGGCGCGCCTCGGCTGGATGGGCCGTTACCTCGACCGCCACGGCGTGAGGGACAACCCGCTTCAGGGCCTGACCTTGGACTGGGACCTGGCGCCCGCGCTGGCGGCCGGCAGCGTCCCGGTCGCCACGATGTCGTCGCCCGACGACTACGACTTCTGGTCCCCGGGCGTCTGGGGGCCGGTCGAGGACAGGATGCTGACCTCGATCGGCACCTTCGGCGCAGGCGCGACGTTCGACCCGGGTCTTGCGCCAGGCGCGCGGCGCCGCCGACGCCACCGGACGCCTGCGCGCGCAGCTGGCGCCGTTCCAGGGGCGGTACCTACCCCGGAGCCCGACGCCTACCCGAACACCTCGACTTCGGCGAGCGGCTGCGGGCGCTGGCCGCCATGCTCGCCGCCGGCCTCCCGCTGCGGTGCGTGGCGATCGACGCCGCCGGCGGCTACGACACCCACTCCGACCAGGAGGCCAGCCTGCCCGGAGAACCTGCAGATCACCTGCGACAGCCTGCTGGCCTTCCAGCGCGACCTCGAGGCCCGCGGGCTCGCCGACCGCGTGCTCATCCACGTCTGGAGCGAGTTCGGGCGCCGGCCGGACGAGAACGGCTCCGGCACCGACCACGGCGCCGGCGGCTGCTCGTTCCTGATCGGCACCCAGGCGAGCGGGCAGATGGTGGGCGAGTTCCCGGGCCTGGCTCCCGGCGACCTCGACGAGGACGACAACCTGCGCGCCACGTCGGACTTCCGCGGCGTCTACCGCGGGCTGCTCGAGCAGTGGTTCGGAGTCGACGCCGCGCCGATCATCCCGAACGCGGCGAGCTTCCCGCCGCCGACGCTGCTCTCCTAGCGCCGTCGCACACCCGCGAGTTGTGGGACATGGACCGGCGTGCAGGCCGGTCCTATCGTCGGCCGATGGCGTCTCCTGCTCGGCTCCCTCGGCGTGCTGGGCTTCTGCTTCTCGCTGCCCGCCACGCGGCTGGCGGTGGAGCAGCTGGACGCCGACCTTCGTGGGCGCTCGGCCGGGCCGTCGTCGCGGCGTCGCTCGGCGCTCTGTTGTTGACCGCGCTTCGCCAGCCGCGCCCGCGCACGCGACCAGCTCGGACGGCTCGCGCTCGTGGGGCTTGGCGTGGTGATCGGCTTTCCCGCTGTTCACCGCGCTGGCTCTGCGCGAGCTCACCTCCGCGCACGGCGCGGTGATCGTCGGACTGCTCCCGGCCGCGACCGCCGTCATGGCGGTCCTGCGCGCCGGGGAACGGCCCAGCCGCGCGTTCTGGGCCGCCTCGGCGGCAGGCCTGGTCGCGGTGCTCGCCTTCGCCGCCACGCAGGGCGCTGCCGGTATCGAGCTGGCGGACGGACTGCTCCTGGCGGGCCTGCTCCTGTGCGGTCTCGGCTACGCGGAGGGGGGCGCGCTCGGTCGCGAGCTGGGCGGCTGGCAGACGATCTGCTGGGCGCTGCTCGTCTCGCTGCCGGTCGTGGCGCCTGTGGCGGCGATCGCCGCGCTCAGCGGCGACCTGTCCGGCGACGGCGACGCCTGGCTCGGCTTCGCCTACGTGTCCCTCGTCAGCATGTTCCTCGCGTTCTTCGCCTGGTACGGCGGGCTCGCGCGCGGCGGGGTGGCGAAGATCGGCCAGGTGCAGCTCGCGCAGCCGTGCTTGACGCTGGTCTGGTCGGCCGCCGCTCCTGGGCGAGGAGGTGGGGGCGGCGACGATCGCCGCGTCGCTCGCCGTGCTCCTGAGCGTGGTCGCCACGCAGCGCACCCGCGTGGAGCGGCCCCCCGCCCCGGCGCCGGCGGCCGCTCCTGCGAGCTGAGCGCCGACCCCCGCGATTGTTAGCCTGCGGTGGGTGAGCGAAGCCGCCGCGCTCGAGGGCGCGACCTGCTCGCGCAGGGCAAGGTCCGCGACATCTACGCCGTTGGCGAGGACCGGCTGATCCTGGTCACCTCGGACCGCATCTCCACCTACGACGTGGTCCACCCGACGCCGATCCCGGACAAGGGAAAGGTGCTGACCGGCCTCTCGGTCTTCTGGTTCGACCGCACCCGGGACATCTGCCCGAACCACCTCGTCTCGTTCACCGACGTGCCCGACGAGATTCGCGGCCGCGCGCTGCTGGTCGAGCGCCTCGAGATGGTGCCCGTCGAGTGCGTCGTGCGCGGCTACATCACCGGCTCGGGCTGGAAGGACTACCAGGCCACCGGCGCGGTGTGCGGGATCGACCTGCCCGCCGGCCTGGAGGAGTCCGAGCAGCTCCCCGAGCCGATCTTCACGCCCGCCACCAAGGCCGAGGTGGGCGACCACGACGAGAACGTGGACTTCGACCGCGCGGCCGAGATCGTCGGCGACCGGCCCCTGCTCGAGGAGCTGCGCCGCCTCTCGATCGAGCTCTACACGCACGCGTCCGAGCACGCGCGCGAGCGCGGGATCATCCTGGCCGACACCAAGTTCGAGTTCGGCCGCCGCCCCGACGGAACGATCGTGCTGGGCGACGAGGTGTGCACGCCCGACTCGTCCCGGTTCTGGCCCGCCGACGGCTATCGAGCCGGAGCGCTCGCAGCCGAGCTTCGACAAGCAGTACGTGCGCGACTGGGCAGCGGGGTCGGGGTGGGACAAGTCCCCGCCCGCGCCGCCGCTGCCCGAGCAAGGTGGTGGACGGCACGCGCGCGCGCTACGTGGAGGCCTACGAGCGCATCGCGGGCGAGCCGTTCAGGGCCTGGCTGGAGCGGTCGACCGCGTGAAGGCGCGCGTGCTGATCCGGCCGAAGGAGGGCATCCTCGACCCGCAGGGCCAGGCCGTCGAGCGCGCGCTGCCGGCGCTCGGCTTCGAAGGTGTCGAGAACGTGCGGATCGGCCGGATGGTCGAGCTCGACGTGGAGGACACCGGCCGCGTCCACGAGATGTGCGAGCGCCTGCTGGCCAATCCTCTGATCGAGGACTACGAGGTGCTGGTGGTCGAATGAGATTCGGAGTCGTCAGGTTCCCGGGCTCCTGCGACGAAGTCGACGCGCTGCTCGCCTGCCGCCGGTTCGCCGACGCAGAGCTGCTCTGGCATGGCGACCGCGATCTGCACGGCGTCGACGCCGTCGTGATCCCCGGCGGCTTCTCCTACGGCGACTACCTGCGCTGCCGGCGCCATCGCGCGCTTCTCCCCCGTGATGGAGTCCGTCAGCGAGTACGCCCTCGGCGGCGGGCCGGTGCTCGGGATCTGCAACGGCTTCCAGGTGCTCTGCGAGGCCGGACTACTGCCCGGCGCGCTGCTGCCCAACGCGGGCCGGCGGTTCGTCTGCCGACAGGTCGACGTGGAGGTGGTTAACGCCGAGACGCCCTTCACGCGCGCCTGCGCCGCGGGCGACGTCCTCTCGATCCCGGTCAAGCACACGACCGGCCGCTACTACGCGCCAGAGGAGGGGCTCCACGAGCTGGACGCACACGGGCAGATCGTCCTCCGCTACGCGGAGGGCCACAACCCCAACGGCTCGGCGCTGGACATCGCGGGCGTGTCCAACCGGGCGAAGAACGTGATGGGCCTGATGCCCCACCCCGAGCACGCCACCGACCCGCTCACCGGCTCAGCCGACGGCGGCCGCCTGTTCGAGTCGCTCGTCGGCGCACGTCGAAGAGCTCGTTCCGGCGTGAGCGCCGACACCGCCCAGAGCCGCCACCGCGAGCTCGGACTCACCGACTCCGAGTACGAGCTGATCTGCGCCAAGCTCGGGCGCGACCCCAACGGCCTCGAGCTGGCGGTCTTCTCGCTGATGTGGTCCGAGCACTGCGCCTACAAGCACTCGAAGAAGCTGCTGGGACGCCTGCCGACCGAGGGGCCGCACCTGCTCATGGGCCCGGGCGAGAACGCCGGCGCCGTCGACGTCGGGGACGGCCTGGCGATCGCGTTCAAGGTGGAGTCGCACAACCACCCCAGCGCCGTCGAGCCGTTCCAGGGCGCCGCCACGGGCGTGGGCGGGATTCTCCGCGACGTCTTCGCGGTGGGCGCCACGACCGATCGCCGTGCTCGACTCGCTGCGGTTCGGAGAGCTGGACTCCGCGCGCTCGCGGTTCCTGCTCGACGGCGCCGTCGCGGGCATCGGCCACTACGGCAACTCCATCGGCGTGCCAACCGTGGGCGGCGAGGTGTACTTCGAGGCTCCCTACGAGCAGAACTGCCTCGTGAACGCGATGTGCCTGGGGATCGCGCGCAAGGACCGCCTGATCCGCAGCGCCGCGGCGGGCGTCGGGCAACCTGCTCGTCCTCATGGGCGCCCGCACGGGGCGGGACGGGATCGGCGGAGCGTCGGTGCTGGCGTCCGCGGAACTGGATTCCGACGACGCCTCGAAGCGTCCCTCGGTCCAGATCGGTGACCCGTTCGAGGAGAAGAAGCTGCTCGAGTGCTGTCTCGAGCTGCTCGAGCGCGACACCCTGCGCTCGCTCCAGGACCTCGGCGCCGCCGGCCTCAGCTCGTCATCGTCGGAGATGGCGTCGAAGGGCCAGGTGGGGCTGGACATCGACGTGTCGCGGGTACCCCTGCGCGAGGACGACATGGAGCCCTTCGAGATCATGGTCTCCGAGTCCCAGGAGCGGATGCTGTGCGTCGTCGAGCCCGGAAAGCTCGCCGAGCTGCAGGAGGTCTGTGACCGCTGGGAGGTGCGCGCCACGGCCATCGGGGAGGTCACCGACTCGCGCCGCCTGCGCGTGCTCGACGGCGACGAGCTGGTGGGGGACATGCCCGTGGAGGCGCTCGTGGACGACTGCCCTATCTACGACCTCGCCCCTGAGCGGCCGGAGCGCCAGATCTACCCCGCCCCGGCGGCGACACTCCACACGGACGACCTGAGCGATTCGCTGCTGGCACTGGTCGGCTCGCCGAACATCCGCTCGCGCCGTGCGCTGTTCGAGCAGTACGACTGCCTCGTCGGGTCGCGCACCGCCCGACGCCCGCAGGAGGCGGACGCCGCGGTCCTCCAGCTCGCACCCGACGGCGGCGGGGGCGGCATCGCGGTCTCAATCGACGGCAACGGGCGCCGGGTGGCATGCGATCCGTACCACGGCACGGTCCAGGCGGTGCTCGAATGCGCCGCGAACCTGGCTTGCGTGGGCGCCGAGCCGCTAGGGCTCACCAACTGCCTCAACTTCGGCAATCCGGAGAAGCCGCACGTCGCGTGGCAGCTGGAGCGCTCGGTGGCTGGGATGGCGGCCGCGCTTCGAGACCTCGAGATCCCCGTGGTCGGAGGCAACGTGTCGCTTTACAACGAGTCCGGCGATGGCCCGATCTACCCCACCCCGGTGGTCGGGATGGTGGGTGCGCTGCCGGACGTGGAGCGAGCCGCGCCGACCGGGTTCGCCCGCGAGGGCGAGAGCGTGGCCATCTGCGGCGAGTTCCGCCCGCACCTGCCCGGCTCGGAGCTGTGGAAGCTTCGCGGCGAGCCGCTTCCCGAGGAGCTTCCGGCGATCGACGTCCGCGCGGTTCGATCCGCGCAGGAGGCCGTGCGCGAGGCGGTGCGGGCGGGCGCGCTCTCGAGCGCGCACGACATCTCGGAGGGTGGCTTCCTGGTCGCGGTCGCCGAGAGCTGTCTCGCCGGCGGGTTGGGCGCCACGCTCGATCTCGGCTCGAGCGATGAGCCGCTCAAGCACCTCTTCGGCGAGGGCTCTGGCGGCTTTGTAGTTTCCGGCTCGCGAGAGGAGCTCGAGGAGCTCGGGCGGCGAACGCCGCTAGACGTGTTCGGCACCGTCGGCGGAGACACCCTCTCCGTGACCATCGCCGACGAGAGCATCGAGGTGGCGGTGTCAGAGCTCGCCGACCGCACATCCGCGCTCGAAGGCGCCTTTGCCTAGGGCCGACCGCAGGCTGGCCGGTTCCCCCCGAGCCGCTGGTACCCTGAGGTCAGGCCGCGCAGCACTCTCCCTCGGCGGCCCTGCGAGAGGCGACCTCCTTCCGAGATGACCGACCCGCTCGACTTCCGCGACGGGCCGCGCGACGAGTGCGGCGTCTTCGGTGTGTACGCGCCCGACTCGGACGTCGCCCGACTCGCCTACTTCGCGCTCTACGCGCTGCAGCACCGCGGCCAGGAGTCGGCCGGCATCGCCACCTGCGAAGGCGGCCACATCATGACGGTGCGCGACCTCGGCCTCGTCTCGCAGGTGTTCGACGAGCAGAAGCTCGAGGCCTTGGCGGGCTCGATCGCGGTCGGCCACGTGCGCTACTCGACGACCGGCTCCTCCGCGTGGGAGAACGCCCAGCCTGTCTACCGCTCGGACCGCCGCCAGGTCGCGCTGGCGCACAACGGCAACCTCATCAACGCCGTGGAGCTGCATTCCGAGCTGTCGGATCGCGGCGTCCAGTTCCGCTCTACCTCGGACTCCGAGATCATTGCCGCGCTGCTCTCCACCCACGAGGCGGACACGATCGAGGATGCGCTCGCCGACGTGATGCCCAAGCTCGAGGGCGCTTTCTCCACGGTAGTCATGACTCAGGACTCGGTGGTCGCCTTCCGAGACGGGGCCGGGCTGCGCCCGCTCGCGCTGGGTCGGCTCGGTGACCGCTACTGCGTCGCGTCGGAGAGCTGTGCCTTCGACATCATCGGAGCTGAGCTCCTACGAGAGGTCCAGCCCGGCGAGATGGTCGCGATAGGCGACCGCGGGATCGCTACGAGGCAGCTCGTGGAATCACCGCGGAAGGCCTTCTGCGTCTTCGAGCACATCTACTTTGCGCGCCCCGACTCCATCCTCGAGGGAAACCGCACCCAGGTGTCGCGGCGGAAGATGGGCGAGATCCTCTGGCGCGAGGCGCCCGCCGATGCCGACGTGGTGATCGCGGTGCCCGACTCGGGCAACGCCGCGGCGGCGGGCTACGCCAAGGCGTCCGGCCTGCCGCGCGACGACGGCCTGATCAAGAACCGCTACGTGGCCCGCACGTTCATCCAGCCCGGCCAGGAGCTGCGCAAGCACGGCCTGCGGATGAAGTTCAACCCGCTGCGCGAGGTGGTGGAGGGGAAGCGCCTGGTCGTGGTCGACGACTCGATCGTGCGCGGCAACACGACCCGCCAGATCGTGTCGATGCTTCGCGACGCAGGGGCACTCGAGGTGCACATGAGGATCTCGGCGCCGCCCATCCGCTACCCGTGCCACTACGGGATCGACATGTCGACGAAGCAGGAGATGGTCGCCCACGGCCGCAGCGTCGAGGAGGTTGCGGCAGAGCTCGGCTGCGACTCAGTCGCCTACCTGTCACTCGAGGGCGTCTACGAGGCGATCCGCGGGGAGCGGGCCACCCACTGCGACGCGTGCTTCTCGGGCGACTATCCGCTCGAGCGCACCGATTCGGCGAATGGCAAGTTCGCGCTCGAGGAACTGGCGGTCGTCCGCAGCTAGCGGCGGCTAGGCGGGAGCAGCGTCGCGGCGGGCCTCGACCGCCTGCTCGATCTGCTTGGCGACCGTCGGCGTGTCGCGCTCCATGCCGCGGAAGGCCTGATCGGTGATCACGAGCAGCTTCATAGATGACCTCGAGGTGACCGTCGCGTTTCGAGGCCGGTGGGTCACGATGCCCACCTCGCCGAAGAAGTCGCCGGGCCCCAGTTCGGCCACGACCTCGCCGTTGCGCTGCACGGACGCGGTCCCCTCTCTGATCACGAAGAACTCGTAGGCGGTGCGGCCCTGCTTGGCAAGCACCTTGCCCGCCGGCACATCGACCGCGTCGGCGCGCTGCGCGAGTAGCCGGCGCTCCTTCTTCCCAAGGCCGTCGAACAGACGCAGCGACTTCAGCTCGCTCTCGTGCATCCTCTCCTCCAGTCGCGAGTCCGCCTCTCGCGGGTGCGGCGATCCTACGCCGAGCGTTAGGGACTGGCAAGCCACTACGTTACGAATCCGCGACCATCCCCAACGGGTCTGCAACCCCGGTGCCGCTACCGCCGTGTGCGCCGTTACTGTCAGCCGTGGTGGACCTCGACCCCGCACTAGCACGCTACTTCGGCTTCTCGGCCTTTCGCCCCGGCCAGCGCGAGGCTTGCCAGGCAGCGGTGGGCGGGCGCGACGTCCTGGTGGTCATGCCCACCGGCTCGGGCAAGTCGCTTTGCTATCAGCTTCCCGCGCTCGTCCGGGACGACCTCACGGTCGTGGTCTCCCCGCTGGTCGCGCTCATGCAGGACCAGGTCGAGGCTTTGCGGGCGCGCGGGCTCGGTGACGCTGTGGCGCTGATCAACGCCCAGCAGGACTCCGAGGCCAACGCGCATGTGCTCGAGCGGGCCGCCGCCGGGGAGCTGCGGCTGCTCTATGTCGCCCCGGAGCGCTTCTCCTCGCCCGGATTCGTCCAGCGTATGCGCGAGGCGAGAGTGGGCTTGTTCGTGGTCGATGAGGCGCACTGCGTCTCGCAGTGGGGTCACGACTTCAGGCCGGACTACTTCCGCCTCGCCGACGCGGCGCGACACCTCGGGGCGGCTGCGATCATCGCCTCCACCGCCACCGCGACTCCACGCGTTGCGGTCGACATCGCCCGCAGGCTCGGCCTCCGCGATCCGGTCAAGGTGGCCACCGGGTTCGACCGGCCCAACCTCTCCTTCGCCGTGGCCCGCCCGGCGCCGCACGAGAAGCGCCCGCTCATAGCAAGAGCGCTGGGCGCGGCTGACGCGCTGCCGGCGATCGTCTACGCGAGCACCCGGGCGGGATCCGAGGAGATCGCCACCACGCTGACCGCCGAGCTGGGCGAGGAGGCGCTGGCCTACCACGCCGGCCTCGACCGGGGCACCCGCGCCGCCGTCCAGCGGCGGTTCCTCGCCGATGAGGCCCGGGTGATCGTCGCCACCAACGCGTTCGGCATGGGTGTCGACAAGCCCAACGTCCGCACCGTGGTGCATGCGGGCACGCCATCGTCGTTGGAGGCGTATTACCAGGAGGCCGGCAGGGGTGGACGCGACGGCCGGCCAGCGCGCGCGCTGTTGCTCGCGGAGAACCGGGACAAGGCGCTGCACGTGCACTTCATCAAGCGTGAGGAGGTCGATGCCGAGTTGCCTGCCGCGCTCGCGGATCGCGTCCAGGCGGTCGCGGACGGCGACGGTCGCTATTCGGTGGACGCAGCGGAGCTCGCGCGCACGCTCGGCGGCGGCTGGGACCGGCTGCGGGCGTTGCTGGGCCACCTCGCGCGCGCCGGTGTGATCGTCCCGTCCCCCGCCGCCCCCGACCGGGTGGTCGGGCGGATGGGCGAGCGGGGGTTCGACCGCAGGGCCGCCGCGGCGTGCCGCGCATCTGTCGAGGAGGGCGCCCGCGCCCGCTGGCGGCAATACCGCGAGATCTGGGCCTACGTGGAGGGCGAGGACTGTCGCCGGAAGGCGATCCTGAGGCATTTCGGAGACGACGCAGAGCCCGCCCGTCGGTCCGATCGCGGCCCCTGCTGCGATGTCTGCGACGGCGGCTTGGTGCCGGAGCTGCCGGCGCCGGCTGCGGCCGACATCGCAGGGCTGGACGACGCGATCCTGTCAGTCGCGCGCGGCGCTCGCCCCGCCGTTGGGCGTACCACGTGCGTCGAGATCCTGCACGGTGCGCGGACGAAGAAGATCGAGCGCAACTCCTATGACGGCCTGCCCGCGTACGCGAGCTCCTCTCATATGCGCAGAGCGGACATCCTCGCGCGGGTCGACGAGCTGATCGAAGCAGGAGTGCTGGCCACGAGCGGTGGCCCCTATCCAGTGCTCAGCGAAGCGCCACGAACCGCCGCCGCGTGAGCTTCCGAGTCGGAGTGCTCGTCTCTGGTGAGGGGACCAACCTCCAGGCGATCATCGACACCGAGCATGGCCGCCGGGGGCTCGAGGTCGCGTGCGTGGCGTCGAGCCGCGCGGAAGCCCGCGGGCTCGAGCGCGCACGCTCCGCCGAAATCCCAACAGCGGTGTTCGCCAAGGCGGATCATCCGGATCGGGATGCCCGTGACGCCGCGCTCGGCAACTGGCTCGACGACCACCGGGTCGACCTGCTGGTCCTGGCCGGCTTCATGGAGGTGCTCGGGGGCCCTTTCATCCGGCGCTTCGAGGGCGGGATCGTCAACGTCCACCCGTCGTTGCTGCCCGCCTTCCCCGGGATCGGCGCGATCGAGCAAGCGCTCGCGTACGGCGTTCAGGTGACCGGGGTGACGGTCCATTTCGTGGACGAGGGAGTGGACAGTGGTCCAGTGATCTTGCAGGAGTCGTTCGAGCTTCCATATGCTCGCGACATCGAGGCGATCGAGAGGAAGGTCCACGAGATCGAGCATCGTCTGCTGCCGCGGGCGGTCCGGCTGATAGCGGACGGCTCCGTGACCCGCGACCCCGACAATCCGCGGCTCGTCCGCATCGATGGCCAGGACCGCTGAGCCCCCCGCTGAGGGCGGCGTGACCGCGCCCGGTGAGGTCCGCGTGCGGCGCGCGTTGCTCACCGTCTCGGACAAGCGCGGCCTGGTGGACTTCGCCCGCGGCCTGGCCTCCCTGGGAATCGAGCTGGTGTCCACCGGGGGCACGGCGCGCGAGCTCGAGGAGGCCGGGATCGAGACGCGCTCGGTCGAGCACTACACAGGCTTCCCCGAGATCCTCGACGGCCGCGTCAAGACGCTCAACCCCAAGATCTATGCCGGGCTGCTCGCCGTGCGGTCGAAGGACGAGCACGCGGCCACGCTCGAGGAGCAGGAGATCGAGCCGATCGACCTCGTCTGCGTGAACCTCTATCCGTTCGAGCGCGTGGCGGGCAAGCGTCGCGTGGACCCGCAGGAGGTGATGGAGAACATCGACATCGGCGGGCCGACCCTCATCCGCGCCGCGGCCAAGAACCACGAGTTCGCGGCGGTGGTCGTCTCGCCGGAGAGCTACGACGCCGTGTTGGAGGAACTGCGCGCCACGGACGGGCGCCTCGAGCGGCGGACACGCGAGTCGCTGGCACTCGAGGCGTTCTCGTTGACCGCGCGCTACGACGCTGCCATCTCGCTCTGGTTCGCGGAGCGGGAGGACGACTTCCCGACCCAGGACACGCGCTCGTACACCAAGATCCTCGACCTCTCCTACGGGGAGAACCCGCACCAGCGCGCGGCCTACTACGCGCAGTCGGGCGCACGGACGCACCTGCTGTCGATGGTCTCCAAGCTGCACGGCAAGGAGCTCTCGTTCAACAACCTGCTGGACTTGGACTCAGGCCGCCAGCTGATCGAGGAGTTCGAAGTGCCGGCCACCGCGATCGTCAAGCACAACAACCCGTGCGGGTGTGCGCTGGGCGCGTCCGTCGAGGAGGCGTTCGAGCGCGCACTGGCCACGGACCGGCAGAGCGCGTTCGGCGGCGTCATGTGCTTCAACCGGCCGGTCGACCGCGGCCTGGCCGAGAAGCTGAACGCGATGTTCGTTGAGCTGGTGTTCGCGCCCGGCTACGACGAGGACGCGCTCGAGGTGCTTCAAACCAAGCCAAACGTCCGGATCCTCGAGGATGCGGAGCGGCGGCGCCCGGAGGTGACCGAGCAGGACATCAGGCGCGTGCGGGGCGGCCTCCTGGTGCAGGACCGCGACGTGGGGCTCGAGTCGCGCGAGGAGATGCAGGCGGTTACGGAGCGTAAGCCCACCGAGGCCGAATGGGGCGAGTTGCTGTTCGCCTGGAAGGTCTGCAAGCACGTGCGCTCGAATGCGATTGTGCTTTCACGGGACCTGGGCACCGCGGGGATCGGCGCGGGGCAGATGAGCCGCGTCGACTCGGTCCGCATCGCCGTTGATAAGGCGGCCGACGCCAAGATCTCGCTCGATGGGGCGGTGATGGCATCGGACGCCTTCTTCCCGTTCGCCGACGGACCGCGAGCAGCGTTCGAGGCCGGCGTCCGAGCGGTCATCCAGCCGGGTGGCTCGCAGCGGGACTTCGAGGTGATCGAGGCCTGCGACGAGGCCGGCGTGGCGATGGTCTTCACCGCGCGCCGCCACTTCCGTCACTGACGGTGCGTCCGGCTTGACCGCGCCTGTCGGGAGCGGATATTGATTGCGCCATGAGACAAGCCCGCTTGCTGCTTCTGGCCCTCGTCCCGCTCGTGCTGGCCGTCTGCGCCGTTCCCGCGACGGCGGACGCGGCGACGGTCTGGCTCTGCAAGCCGGGCCTGGCCAACGACCCCTGCAAGCCCAGCCTCAAGACCACTCGGTTCTCGCCGACGGGCCAGAAGCTCGGTGTCTCCAACGTCAAGCGGGCCAGACGGCCGAAGTTCGACTGCTTCTACGTCTATCCGACCGTCTCGAACGCGCCACCGCCGCTCGCGCCGCTGCAGGTGAGCCCGGAGTTGCGCTCGATCGCCCTCTACCAGGCTGCCCGCTACTCGCGCGACTGCCGCGTCTACACGCCGGTGTACCGCCAGGTACCGCTCGCGGGCTTGTTCTCGGGGGCCTATACGCGGGCGAATCTGAACATCGGCTACGGCGACGTCCGCGACGCATGGCGCACGTATCTACGCAGGCACAACAAGGGCCGCGGAGTAGTCCTCATCTCCCACTCCCAGGGCACGCTCACCCTGCGCCGGCTCGTCCGCGAGGAGATCGACCTTAAGTCGAAGGTGCGTCGGCGCCTGATCTCCGCGCTCCTGCTCGGAGGCAACATTGAGGTCGCGAAGGGCAAGGACCGAGGGGGCGACTTCAAGCGCATCCGCGCGTGCCGCTCGAGCAAACAGGTCGGGTGCGTTGTCGCCTTCTCAACATTTCAAGGGCCAGTGCCCGCCGACACGCTCTGGGGGCGCGCTGACGCGGGCAAGGAGGTGTTGTGCACCAACCCGACGTCCCTCCGTGGCGGCTCGGGAATCGCGACGCCTGTGTTTCCGAGCGAGCCCTTCGCGCCCGGCGGGATCGCCACGGGGATAGCCATCCTCGGCGTGACCCAGCCGAAGGCTGCCACGGCCTGGGTGTCACTACCCCGCAGCTACCGCGCACGCTGCTCTCGCGAGACCTACGGCCACGTGCTCCAGATCCAGTCACTGAGGGGCGCGCCCACGTTCCGGCCCTCGCCCACCCCGGGCTGGGGCCTGCATCTCGTGGACGCGAACATCGCGTTGGAGAACCTCACGGACCTCGTCCGGCGCCAGGCGGCAGTGTGGTCGAAGCGCAACAAGCGACGGTAGTCCCTTGACTGAGAGTCGCGCGATCGGTTAGGACGGACGCATGAGACAAGCCCGCTTGCTCCTTCTGCTCTGCCTTCCGATCCTGGGTCTCGCCCTCGCTCTGCCGAGCGCCGCGAGTGCCGAGACGCTCTGGCTGTGCAAGCCCGGTCTTCCCAACGACCCGTGCAGTCCGAGCCTCACGACCACCAAGTTCACGCCGACGGGCCAGGCCCTGGGAGTGTCGAACGTCAAGCGGGCCAAGCGGCCGAAGTTCGACTGCTTCTACGTCTACCCGACCGTGTCCAACTCCCCCGGGCCCAACGCGCCGCTGCGGGTCGATCCCGAGCTGCGCTCGATCGCCCAATACCAGGCGGCGCGCTACTCGCGCGACTGCCGCGTGTACGCGCCCGTCTACCGGCAGATCCCGTTGGCCGGCATCGGCAACCCCGGCGGCATCCCGGCCGCAGCTCGAGAGCTGGCCTACTCGGACGTGCTCAACGCGTGGCGCGACTATCTGGCCAACCACAACAAGGGCCGAGGGGTCGTGCTGATCGGCCACTCCCAGGGCACCGGTGTGCTGCGCAGGCTGATCCGGGAGGAAGTCGACCCCTATCGCAGCGAGCGCAAGCGCGTGATCTCGGCGATCCTCCTGGGAGGAAACGTCCTGGTGAAGGCCGGCGAGGACGTGGGCGGCGACTTCCAGAAGCTTCCGGGGTGCCGCTCGCGGCGCCAGGTCGGCTGTGTGATCGCATTCGTTACCTTCCAGGGTCCGGTGCCGGCCAACAGCCGCTTCGGTCGCACGACCGAGCCTGACCGCGAGGTGCTGTGCACCAACCCGACGTCCCTGCGAGGTGGCTCCGGGATCGCCACTCCGGTCTTCCCGACAGAGCCGTTCGCTCCGGGCGGAATCGCGGTGGGCATTTCGCTCCTGGGGGTCACGCTGCCGCAGGCGTCGACGCCCTGGGCCTCCATTCCGCGCGCCTATCGGACCGAGTGCTCATCCGCCGACGGCGCCGACGTGCTCCAGATCCAAGGGCGCAACGGCGCGCCGACCTTCAAGCCCTCGCCCGACGCCACTTGGGGCCTGCACCTCGTGGACGCCAATATCGCGCTCCAGAACCTGACGAACGTAGTCCGGCGACAGGCGCGCGGGTGGCTCGCACGCCGGCACGGCGGCAAGCACCGTGGGCGCAAGCACCACGGCGACCGCGGCAAGCACCGCGGGCATGATCACGGCAAGCACCGTGGCGAAGGCAAGCGCGGCGGGCGCCAGCGCGGCAAGCACTAATGCGCAGTGGGGTCCCCTCGAGCGCGACGGGATGAGCACGCCGCCGAGACGGCCTGGCCACGCGCAATAATGCGCCCAGGGTCGTTAGCTCAATTGGCAGAGCAGCGGACTTTTGGAAAGGAGCGCCAGTAGGGAAACCGCTGGTTGGTCGGCGGCTGTTTGCTGGAACCCCCTTAGAGCCCGCGGTACCAAATGGTGACAATCCTCGGGATTGGGCAATCAGCAGGCAACCCGGCGAAGCCGGAGAGCCCTCAGAGGCCATACGCCGCCCGCCCTAACGTGGAGTCGAGGGCGAAGAGATGGTCCAGCCCGCAACGTCTCGCTTGCGAGACGGCCGGTCAGAGCCGGTGCGGGATTGTTAATCCGTTGGTTCTGGGTTCGAGTCCCAGGCGACCCACTCGAGTTTCCGCGCAGGACGGTTCCCGCTTGCGGACGGGCAGTTGTCTGCACTAGCCTCGCTTGAGTATCGGCGAGCGTGATTGGAGAGTCGTGACGAGGCCGTTCTGTCCCGGAGTGATCTTGGTATCGATCCTGCTAGGCGTGCTCGCGGTCGCTCCCGGCGCTGAGGCGGCTCGCCCGTCGAAGACCAGGTTGACCCCGATCATCTTCGTGCACGGCGGCGCCGGATCGGGAGCCCAGTTCGAGTCCCAGAAGATGCGGTTCACGAGCAACGGCTACCCGCGCCAGTACGTGCGGGTCGTGGAGTACGACTCCCTCTTCACCGTGAACACGCGCGCGGACGTGTACGCGAAGATCGACGCGCTGGTGGCACAGCTCCAGCGCGAGACGGGAAAGCGTCGTGTCGACATCCTCGGGCACTCGCTCGGCACCACGATCATGCACGAGTACCTGACCAGCTCCGCTTCCCGCGCGGCGAACGTGCGGCGCTACGTGAACATCGACGGCCGCACGGCCACAGCCCCTCCAGGCGGAGTCCGCACGTTGGCGATCTGGGCAGGTCGCGGAACGCCCGGGCGCAGCATCGGGGGGGCCGTCAACGTAACGGTGCGTAACCAGACCCACGTCGAAAGCGCCACGTCGCGCGAGGCATTCCGAGCGATGTTCAAGTTCCTCACTTCTCGCGCGCCGGCCACGATCGACATCGTGCCCGAGCACGGCCGCGTGCGAATCGCCGGCCGGGCGGTCCTGTTCCCGTCGAACGTGGGCGTCAGCGCAGGCAATCTCGAGATCTGGCGGGTGCGGGATTCGACGGGACAGCGGATCGAGCGCCACCCGAGCGCGCGCCTGAAGGTGGCCGCCGACGGGGGCTGGGGGCCGGTGTGGCTCAAAGCCGGGAAGCACTACGAGTTCGCGCTCTCGCGCACCAGCTCGCCGACCGTGCATCACTTCTACTACGAGCCGTTTGTCAGGAGCGACGACCTGGTTCGCCTTCTGACCTCCAATCCGGGCGAGGGCCTCGACCTCCTCATCGAGAAGAGCCCGAGACACGCGCGGCTCGTGGTCACCAGGAACAAGGAGCTGTGGGGTGACCAGGGCGCGGAGAACGACGTGCTGAGGGTCAACGGCGCGAACCTGATCACCCCTGCCGTCGCTCCGATCACCAAGCGGCTGATCGGCCTGTTCGCCTTCGACGTCGGCTCGGACGGAGTGAGCCACCTCGATGCGCCCCTGCCCGCGCTCGCTGCCCTGCCTTTTATCTCGGGCGTGGACCACTACATCCCCGCCGCGGACCCCCGGGGAACCGCGTCGCTCTCGTTGACGTCACGAGGCCGCGGACCGACGCGGACGATCAGGTTCCCCAGCTTCCCCTCTACCGACCACCAGGTGTCCGTACAGCTCAACGACTTCGAGCGCATCTGCCGGCGCTGCTCGTCACGAGCGCACCGGCGGTCATCCAACCGGGACAAGCACCGCCAGCGGCGATAGCCCCGGGGAGAATCGAACTCCCGTTACCGGCGTGAAAAGCCGGCGTCCTAACCACTAGACGACGGGGCCCTCAGCGGCGGATTCTAGGCGGGGCGGCCCTTGTCGCCCGCGGTCACGCGGCGGCGGTGTCGCGCTCCGCGTCGTAGCCGGCGCACGAGGCTGCGAAGACGAGCAGCGCCACCCCCAGCCCGGGCCCGTGCCCGGCGACGAGACCGACGAGCGTGCCCGCCACGCCGCCAGCCAGCGCCGCGAAGAGCACCAAGCCGGCCGGCAGCGACAGCACCCGCGCGGTTACCAGCGAGCAGACGATCCACGCCACCGGCCCCACCACGAAGCCGAAGTCCTCGAAGAAGTCGTCGCCGAGGGGGAGGGCGAGCAGCACGAGGAAGAGCGTCCCGACCACCACCGCCTGGACCGCCAACGAGCGCAGGAAGATCCTCTGATTCACCCGCCGGATACTACGGAGGCCGTCCCGGTACCCTCGGCGGGCCCGGGCGGTTAGCTCAGCTGGTAGAGCGCTCGCCTTACAAGCGAGAGGTCGCCTGTTCGAGCCAGGCACCGCCCATCAGTCGTAGAGCAGAATCCCGGCGGGTCGGCTCCCGCCGACCGGCCTCGGAGGCAAGGCGGGGGCAATGCCCCACACTCACCCTCCGAACACAACCACGGACTGGCCATCAGCGCGCCGGAAGGTTAGAGTCGCCGGTACTTGGAAGCGCGCTTGGCGCTTCGCTTCGACACTCTGCAGGGGGCGGGCCATGAGGCGAGTGGTTGTTGCGATGGCGGTGGCCGGATTGGGCGTCATGGGAACGGGGTGCGCGACAGGTCTGAACACGGCGGTCAAGGACCTGGGGGACGACTTCGCCTTTCCGAGGGGAACGGTGGTCACCACTGTCGGCGGGTCCGTGAATTACACGTTCGATTACGGCAAGACGACCGCATACGGGCAACAGGCCAGCGGCGTCGAGGACATCGAGAAGAACAAGGGAAAGACTGTCGAGACGGTGCTCTTCGGGCTGACGCCGAACACGACTTACCACTACCGGCTGTGCGCGCGCTACCCGCGGCAAGAGACCAGGGGGTGCTCCAAGGACGACACTTTCAAGACGCGTCCGACGCCGAACTTCGACGCGCCGAGCCGGGTGGAGGGGTGCGCCGCTCCGCCATGCAACATCGACAGCTTAGAGGGATGGACGATCACGGAGGGGGGACAGGAAGGCGGCTATCGCTTCAGCTTCTACGCGACAAAGACCAGCTCGAACGCGGCTCCCACCGGCTACGCCAGGATTGCGATCGGCGGCGCCAGGGTCGAGGGACCCGTGTCGTGTTTCAGGCCCGGCTACCTATACTCGGTCATAGGTGTGAAGGACGTGACCGGCCTGCCTTCCGACGGCTTCTGGTTCGTTGTGAAGGACCGCGCCTTTGCTGACGGGCGGGACGTGTTCGCCGCCAACATCCTCCCCGTGACAGGAGGCGACCCAGATCCGTGCGAGGAAGCGCCCGGGCCGCAAAACCCACAGGACGTCTCCCGAGGCGACATCAAGCTGACAGTTACGACGGCCGGGCCGTAGCGCCCCGCGTGGCACGCTCCGCTCTCGGGGCGGCCCGTGCCCGGCTTCATACGTTCGGGGCGGAATCCGCCTCGTGCGGCAGAGGTCTTACCTGAGTCCAGCCCAACGCCCTGGGCGCGCCTCCGTACATGGGCGAGGACGCCAAGCCGCCGCTAGGCGTCATAAGCGCGACGACGGTTTCCTGGGCGTGGCCGGGGCTGCCTAGTACCCGGCCTGCCTCACCTCCCGGATTTTGGCGGCAGGCACCTTCCAGCGCAGGTAGTGTCGGTGAACTCGGGTGGGCCTGCGTCCACGTGCGGGGGTCGCCACGGACCGACGGAAGAGGGTGAAGCATGATCTTTGTGACGACGTACAAGATCAAGCCGTTTCTCAGCAACGAGCAGACCAAGAAGCTGTTGGAGGTCTTCGCCAAGGCGGGTCCCGGCCCCGGCACAACGGCGCACTACGTGGCGGCCGACGGCAGCCACGGCGTCGTTGTCGCCGACACCGATGATGTGGCGGGGGCGTACCGGAACATCCAGAACTACACGCAGTGGGTCGAGTACGACACCAAGGTGATGCTCACGGTCGAGGAGGCCGTGCCGCTCCTCATGGAGTCGCTTGCCTGATCTTTTGGTCGCTATCGACCGGGGGAACCTGCTTAGCGGAATACCGGAGGACCCACACTCGGCGCCATGGTCCCCCGAGCAGGACGGGGGGAAGAAAGCCCTCGCACCCGTGGGGCTGTCGGAGTAGGCGATGTCGCAGGAGAACGTGGAGATTGCGCACCGCTGGGTTGACCTCTTTAACGAGCGGGGCGACGTGGACGAGTTCCTCTCGTTGCACGATCCCGAGGTTGAGATGCAAACCCCCGGCGGGCCTCGGTTGCGGGGTCACGACCAAGTACGCGCCTGGTTCGAAGCGGGACCTGAGAATGTGCAGCCCCGCATCATCCCGGAGCGGTTTGTCGCAGAGGGGGACGTCGTGGTCGGACTCGGCACAACTGAGGTCCGGTGGATCGAGTCGGGCGAACTCGCTCACGAGGGCGAGAGCGCGGGGGCCTTTTGGTTTCGGGACGGAAAGGTCATCACGTGGCAGCCGTTTGAGACTCATGCCGAAGCCCTTGAAGCCGTGGGGCTGTCGGAGTAGGCGATGCGCCGTCAGACCACCCGCCTCGGCGAAGCCTTGCGGAACCCGCTCAATCGGCCGCAGCTGCTCGTGTGGGTCGCCAGAGGGGTGGGTGTTGTGGTGATGGTCGTCGCTCTCACCGCCAGCCTGACCTCGCAGGCAGGCTGGTGGCTCGTGTTCGGTGTAGTCGCGGCCGGGATCGTGCTCGCTTGGTTCTTGCTGCGAGGGGGGCTGTCGGGGTAGGCGATGTCGCAACAGGGCGTTGAGGAGGTCCGTGCGTTGGCCAATGCCGCGTACGGGGCGATCAACCTGGAAGATCTGGAGGCTTTTGTCGCATTGACCACTGAGGACGTCGAGTTCACGTCGATGGTCGCGGAGGCCGAGGGAACGATTTTCCGCGGCCATGACGGCGTGCGTATCTGGTGGGAAACGATCCGCGGCGCGTTCGAGGATGTGCGCTGGGAGCTGCTCGATGTCCGCAGGTATGGCGATATCGCCGTGGTTCGCATCCGCATGAGCGGCACACTGAGCGGCGTCCCGGTCGAGCAGACGATGTGGCAAGCGGTCATGGTGCGCGAAGGCAGGATGAGCTGGTGGGCGAACTTCAGGACCGAGGCCGACGCCCTCGAAGCCGTGGGGCTGTCGGAGTAGGCGATGTCGCAGGAGGCTGTAGAGGTCGTGCGCGCCGCATTTCGCGCCTTCGAGGGAGGCCAGGTCGACGAGCTGCTCGAGTTGATGAGCGACGGCATGACGACGCACCGCCTTGAGCCCGACAACGCCGTCTACCACGGGAAGGAGGGCTTTCTTCAGGCGACGGCCGACTGGATCGAGGGATTCGAAGACTGGACGGTCACGCCGGAGGAATTCGCCGAGGTCGGCGACAGCGTGGTCGTGCGCGTGCACCAGTCGGCGCGCGGCGAGAGCAGCGGCGTGGCGGTGGAGAATCACTCATGGTTCGTGTTCGATGTGAGCGGAGGGAAGGTCGCTCGGATGAGCATCCATCTGAGCGAAGCCGAGGCCGTCGCGGCCGCGAATGGGTAGAAGCCCTCAGCAGGGAGGCAACGCGCCGACGGTCGGCACCGTCAAGTCGGGTGTCGGCGTGACCGGGGACCCAGGCGGCTCCAACGCCAAAGCGAGCGTCATCACAAACGGTCCGCGCGGGAGGGTCTTGCCCTGGCAGATGCCGACCGGCTTGCCGAGCGCACGGTTGAAAGCCACGACTGTCGCGACGTGCCCTTCGACCCAGCGGTAGGGGTTCGGATTGCCGGCGATGCTCGACGAGTTGGCGACGAGGATCGTCCCGCGGACGGGCCTGCCGAGGACCGTCGTGCGGTCCGGTGTGCCGATCGTCACGGCGTGGTGGGTCGCGTCAGGGCCGGCGAACCGATTGGCCACGACCTTGGTGTGGTCGTCCTCCACCCGCACGCCGTAGGTGACGTCCTCGAACCTGTTCGCCACGAGCGTGTTGCGAGCTGCGCGGTCGAGAGTGACCGACCTGGTCCCGTACGGGCGATCGCTGCATTCCATCGGCAGGGTGCTCTCGCCCATCCTCGATCCGACCCAGACGCCGTTCACCCCGCCCTTGAAGCGGTTGGCGAGGAGGACGTTGTCCTCGGCGCCGTAGCGGCGCTCGAACCACCGCTCGGGCCTGCTGTTCACGTATTCGCCGCAGTTCGTGTAAAGGAAGATGCCGCCCGCCGAGTTGCCCTCGAACCTGTTCCCGAACACGAGGTTGCGGCGCGACCCGTCGATCGAGATGCCCTCGCGCCCGATCCCCCAGAACCGAAACCGGACCCCGTTGAACGTGAACACGGAACCGCCGGGGCCATTCTCTCGGAAGCCGTTTTGAAGGATGCTGTTGCGCGTCACAACGTTGTCGGCGGAGCCCGCCTCGAGGTAGATCCCGCTGCTGCCCGCGCCGGTGACGGAGGAGTCTCGGATGGTGGTCCGCGTGACGTAGCCGTCGACGAAGATGCCGACGCCTCTGGAGCCCGACACCTGGCTGCGCTCGATCAGCACATGCTTGATTCCGTGGTCGTACTCGTGGCCGGCAGGTAGGTCGCGGAAGCCCGTCGCGCGTGATGCGGATGCTGTTCAGGAACCCGCGCACGACGCAGTTGCGGATCGTGATTCTCGAGAGGTCCGCGTCGACGGGTGCATGGACGAGGATCCCGGTGCCGCCCCTCCCACTGGCGTCGATGACCGCGCCGCGGCAGTCGAGCGTGACGTTCGAGGCGGTGATCTCGAAGCCCTCGGTGTAGGTGCACGACGGGTCGAGGCGGGCGCTCGCGGTCAACGTGGTCCGCTCGCCGGCCGCCGAGCAAGGCACGACCGCCGGCTCGCCACTGCGCGCGTCGGCCGCCGGAGCCGCATGCGCTGAGCCGGCCAGCGCGAGCGTCGCGCAGAGGGCGAGGGCCACCGCGGTCAGTCGAAATCGAAGGCCAGGACAGGCCGCTTGTCGACTCACTCGCGCATCCATCGCCCCGTGGGCGCGCGAGCTTACCTGCGCGGCGCGCCTGCCGCGCCGGCGGGCCCGGTTGTGTCGTCCGATCGGCCAGGACAACCATGCCGATCGCGCGCTGCGCACCGCGCGTCAGATGGTGGGCGAGCGAACATGGGGATCGGGCTGACCAGCGGCCCCGTGACCGCGGGGAACATGGGCTCGGAGCGCCACGTCTAATGGATCTGAGCGGTGGAACGGCGCTCGTCACCGGGTCGAATCGCGGCATCGGCCGCGCGATCCTCGCCGCTCTGGCCAAAGAACCGCTCGATTTGTTGCTGGCGGGGATGCGCTCGCCCGAGGCACACCAGCCCCTCGGCCCCACCGATCACGTCACGGGTGGGTTAGATTGCCGCAGACTGCTTTCCCGGGAGTGAGGAGATTGGGTTGGACACCAGCCGTCTGAAGTCGCTGCCGCTGTTCGAGGCGGTCTCGGATGAGGACCTCAAGCAAATCGCCCCGTTCGTCAGCGAAGTCTCGGTATCCGAGGGAAAGCACCTCGTCGACGAGGGGGACTACGCGTACCAGTTCATGGCGATCGAGGAGGGCACTGCGGAGGTTCGCCGTGGCGACGAGAAGCTCGCCGAGCTCGGTCCCGGGGACTTCTTCGGCGAGATGGGACTGCTGGGGCAGGATCGCCGCAACGCGACGGTGGTCGCCACCTCCCCAGTGCGACTGATCACGCTCGACCAGTGGGACATGAGGCGGCTTGAGAAGGCCGTCCCGAGCGCCGCCGAGAAGATCCGCCGGGCCGCCGAGGCGCGCAGCGCCGAGTAGACGGGCTGAGCCGTTGGCGGGCCGCATCGTCGTCTTCGGCGCCACCGGCTACACCGGCAGGCACACGGCGGAAGCGCTCGTACGGCGCGGGCAGCGGCCGGTCCTGGCGGCTCGCAATGCGGCGCGGCTCGCGGAGCTGGCGGGCGACCTAGGTGGCAACCCCGACGTGAAGGTGGCGGACGTCTCGCGTCCCGAGACGGTCCGGGCGCTCGTCGAGGAGGGCGATGTCTTGGTGGCCACGGTCGGCCCGTTCATCAAGTGGGGCGCACCCGCGGCGGAGGCAGCCGTGGCCGCCAAGGCGCACTACATCGACTCGACGGGCGAGCCACCGTTCATCAGGGACGTGTTCGAGCGCTATGGGCCCCGCGCAGCCAAGGCGGGCTGCGGCATGCTCACTGCGTTCGGCTACGACTGGGTGCCCGGCAACCTGGCCGGTGCCCTCGCGCTGCGCGATGCGGGTGACGCCGCCGTGCGCGTGGACATCGGCTACTTCTTCACCGGGGGCGGTGGCGGCGTGAGCGGCGGCACGCGCGCCTCCACGGTGGGCATGGTCGGCGCCCCCGGCTTCGCGTGGCGCGACGGCGCCATACGCACGGAGCGCGCCGCGGCGCGCCATCGGACGTTCAACGTGCGCGGACGATCGCGCGCCGCAGTTTCGGTAGGGGCGACCGAGCACTTCGCCCTGCCGCGCGTGCACCCCGGGCTACGCGATGTGAATGCCTACCTGGGCGCGTTCGGTTCGATGTCCCGCCCCCTGCAGGCCACTTCGATGGTCGCCTCCATGGCCTTCAAGCTCCCCGGTGTCGCGACGCTCTACGGATCGGCCGCCGAGCGCTTTGTGCAGGGCTCGACGGGCGGACCCGGTGCCGCCGAGCGAGCTCGGGCCGGGTCGCACGTGGTCGGTGTGGCCTACGACGAGTCCGGTGAGCAGCTCAGCGAGGTTCACCTGCGGGGGGTCGACGCGTACACGTTCACCTTCGGGATCCTGGCGTGGGGCGCCGAGCGAGCCGCCGCCGGCGACCTGACCGGCGCTGGAGCCCTCGGGCCGGCCGACGGCTTCGGACTCGACGCGCTCGAGGCCGGCTGTGCCGAAGCCGGCATAGCGCGGGTCTGATTCATACCCTGGCCGGGTGCGACTCTCGCGCGATCCCGCCGGGCGCCGCCGCTTGGCGGCCTTGGGCGCCGTGGCGGTGGCGGCCACCGCCGCCGGCGTCATCGCAGGGGCGGGCGACGGCGGCGATCGAAAGCCCGAGGACGAACGCGGGCCCGTAGGCGCCGTCGCTGGGGCGGCCCGGCTCCCGCTCGAGCGCCGAGTCGGGCAACTGCTCGTCATGAGCTTCGACGGCGCCACGGTTCCCGCCTACATCCGCCGCCGCCTCGCGCGCGGGCAGGGATCGGGTGTGGTTCTGTTCGCCCGGAACGCGCCCGACCGCGCGCGCCTCACGCGCCTGACGCGGGAGCTTCAGCGCGTGGCGGGAGGCACCGCCATCGTGGCCACGGACCAGGAGGGTGGCGCGATCCGCAGCGTGCTCGTTCGCCGAGCCCGAGGCCTCACCGGGCTCGCTCGGGAACGCGCCGGAGTCGGCGGCGGCAGCCGCGGCGGGGGGACGAGACCTCCGTCGCCTGGGGGTCAACGTGAACCTGGCGCCGGTCGCCGACGTGGCCGCGGGATCCGACTCGGTCGTCTTCGGCCGAGCCTACGAGGGAGACGCAAGCGCGGTCGCGCGATCCTCCTCGGCGGCTGTCCGGGGCCTCGCGCGCGAGCGGGTGGGCGCCACCGTCAAGCACTTCCCGGGCCTCGGTCGCGCCGCCGTCAACACCGACGACGCGTCCGTGACCATCTCGGCCACGCCGCGCGAGCTGCGCGAGGTCGATCTGGTTCCGTTTCGCGCCGCGATCACGGCCCGGGCGCCGCTCGTGATGGCCTCGCACGCGCTCTACCCGGCTCTCGACCCCGACCGGATCGCCTCCCAGTCTCGCCGTCTGCTCGATCGACTGCTACGCCGGGAGCTCGGCTTTCGGGGCGCCGTGGTCACGGACAGCATCGAGGCCCAGGCCGTGCTCGAGCGCTCGGATGTGGCCGTGGCCGCCGAGCGCTCGGTCGAGGCAGGCGCCGACCTGATCCTCATGACGGGCTCCGCGAGTTGGAATGCGGTGCACCCGCGGCTGTTGCGCCGCGCCCGGCGTGACCGGAGCTTCCGCGCTCGAGTGGAGGAGGCCGCCGAAACGGTGCTCGCGCTCAAACGACGGCTGGGCCTCGAGGACCCGCCGACGTACAGAGAGCCGGGGTCGGACTAGCCTCACATCTGCGGTCGCCCAGCCGTTGTTCTGGCATGACTCTCAACCACACGATCATCGACAGCCCGATCGGCCCACTCGTTCTCAGCGGGAGTGAAGGCATGCTCACGGGACTCCACATCGTCGCCGACTCGCCGCTCCCTCATCTCGTGGGCGAGCCGTCGCCCCACGCGGCGCCGTTCCACCACGTTCGCGACCAACTCGAGCGCTACTTCGCGGGTGAGCTGACCGACTTCGACCTGCCGCTGGAAATGAGCGGCTCCACCTTCCAGCTTCGGGTCTGGAACGCCCTGCGCGAGATTCCTTACGGCGAAACGGTCAGCTACGGGGAGCTGGCGCGGCGCGTGGGCCGACCGGGCGCGGCGCGCGCCGTCGGGCTCGCCAACGGGAGCAACCCGATCGCGATCGTCGTGCCCTGCCACCGCGTGATCGGCGCGGACGGCTCGCTCACCGGCTACGGCGGCGGCATGGATCGCAAGCGCCGGCTGCTCGAGCTCGAGGCCGGCCGGGTGGCGCTGGCGGTCTAGCTAGGCGTCGCGCGCTGCGTGCTCGAGTGCGCGCTCCATCAACTCGCGGTGCACGCTGCGCGTTCCCCCGGTGCGGCGCTCCCATGATCCGTCGGGGCGTAGATCCCATCCGAAGGTGTCGTCGGCCAGGCAACGCTCCAGTGTGTCCTCGAGCTCCGCGCGCAGGATGCCGTCCTCGACCGGTGTGAGCAGCTCGACGCGGGTGTCGAGGTTTCGCGGCATGAGGTCCGCCGAACCTATGTAGTAACGCCGCTCCCCTCCGCGCTCGAAGCCGTAGACGCGCGAGTGCTCGAGGAAGCGTCCGACCACCGAGACCACCCGGATGTTCTCGCTGACACCCGGTATGCCGGCGCGCAGGCAGCAGATCCCGCGGATGTTGAGATCTACCGGCACCCCGGCCTGGGAGGCCTCGTAGAGCGCACGAATGCAACGCCGATCGACGAGCGAGTTCAGCTTCATCACGATCCGGGCCGGTTCGCCGCTCTTGTGGACCTCCACGGTCTTCTCGATCTCGGCCAGCAGCCCGTCACGCATCCGTTCCGGCGCTACGAGGGTCTTGTGGTATCCGGGCGGACGCGCCGCCCCGGTCAGCGCGTTGAAGAGCGTGGCGACGTCGGCGGCTATCTCGCGGTCGCAGGTGAACAGGCCGAAGTCCTCGTACAGGCGGGCGGTCTTGGCGTGGTAATTGCCCGTGCCCACGTGAACGTAGTGGCGCACCCCGCTGCCCTCGCGGCGCACTATGAGCAGGGCCTTCGCGTGCGTCTTCAGGCCCGGCAGGCCGTGGACGACGTGGGCTCCCGCCTCCTCCAGCGACCGCGCCCAGCCGATGTTGCGCCGCTCGTCGAAGCGAGCCTTCAGCTCCACCAGGCACACCGCCTGCTTGCCTCGCTCCGCCGCCTCGATCAGATGAGGCACGAGCGCCGAGTCGCCAGAGGTCCGGTACACGGTCATCTTGATGGCGAGCACGTTGGGGTCGTTCACGGCTTGCTCGACGAATCGCTCGACGCTCGAGGCGAACGAGTCGTAGGGGTGATGCACGAGCACGTCGCCCGCGCGCATGGCGGCAAACACGTCCGGCTTGCCGTCCGCGGTGGAGAAGGGCCCCGCGCTCACCGGGGTCCACGGCTCCTCTCGCAGCTCCTTGAAGCCGTCGAGGCCGTGGATCTGCCACAGGTCGCCCAGGTCGAGCAAGCCCTCCACGTCCAGCACCTGGTTCTCCTCTATTCCCAGCTGCTCGATGAGGAAGCCGCGCAGGTGGCCGTCCATGTCGGCGCCCGCCTCGAGCAGCACCACCTCGCCGAAGCGGCGCTGGCGCAGCTCCTTCTCGACCGCCCTGATCAGGTCATCCGCCTCGTCCGAGACCTCGAAGTCGGCGTCGCGGGCCACGCGGAAGAAGGCGTGGCGCTGGATCTCCATCCCGGGGAAGAGAGTGTCGAGGTGGCGAGCGATCACGTACTCGAGCGGCACGAAGGTGTTCCCGCCGAGGTCGATGAAGCGCGGGAGCACCTCCTTCGGCACCTTCACGCGCGCGAACAGCTCGGTCTCGGTCACTGGGTCGCGGAGCCAGACGGCGAGGCTCAGGGACAGGTTGGAGATGTACGGGAAGGGCCGGCCCGGGCCCACGGCGAGCGGGGTGAGCACGGGGAAGATCTGCTCGTGGAAGAGCCGGTCCACCGTCTCGAGCTCCTCGGGCGAGCAGCTCTCAGGGTCCAGGATTCGGATCCCGTGCTCGGCGAGCGCCGGCCGCACATGACCCTCCCATTGGCGCGAGTGGCGCCGCCCGAGCTCGCGCACGCGCTCGGCGATGCGCTCGATCGTCTCCGACGGCGACAGCCCGTCGGCCTTGCGCGCGTCGATCCCCGCGTCCACCTGGTCGTGCAGCCCAGCGACGCGAACCATGACGAACTCGTCGAGGTTGGAGCTGTAGATCGCGAGGAACTTGACCCGCTCCATCAGCGGCGTGCGCTCGTCCTCCACCAGTTCGAGCACCCGTTCATTGAAATCGAGCCACGACAGCTCGCGATTCACGTACAGCTCGGTCGAGTCGAGGCTCGGAGCCTCCGGCGTGAAGATCTCTGTGCCGACTTCCATCATTGACATTGTCCCTTGGTGCGTGATCTATTTTCCACCGTCGTGATCTGGCTGCTGCGCCACGCGGAGGCTAAGGACGGTACGCCAGACGAGCAGCGGGAGCTGACCGCTGCCGGCGAGGAGCAGGCCCGAGCCGTCGGCGAGGCCTTGGTCCGGCTGGGGATCGAGCTGAGTGCGTGCGTATCGAGCCCGAAGGTCCGCGCCCTCCAGACCGCGCGCCTGGCCTGCGAGCCGCAGGGGATCGAGGTGAAGGAGGACCGCCGGCTCGAGGGCGGGCCGTTCGACCCGCGCGAGGTGGCCGCGGACCTTGGTCCAGAGGTGCTGCTGGTGGGCCACGACCCCGACTTCTCGCTGGCACTGCACACGCTGACGGGTGCCCAGGTACGGATGAAGAAGGGCGGCTTGGCGGGAGTCGACCGCGGCGAGCTCAAAGTGCTTCTCCGCCCCGCCGAGCTGAGGGTGCTGGCGTCGCCCTGCGACTGAGCCTGGCCATCAGGCGCCGCCGATCATCTCGAGGATCACGCCCTCCCGGAGCCCGCCGCGCGCGATCCGCAGGGGCAGCCGCAGGCAGTCGGAGATCGCCTCCAGCACGAGGATGCCGGCGGGGAGAAGCCGCACTCGCTCGGGATCGAGCTCGAACCGCTCGGCGACCTCGGCTATGGAAGTAAGCGAGAGCACCCGCACCCCGCGTTCAAGCGTCTCGTGGGCCAGCTCGGCACCGACCAGCCGCCGGAGGGAGGTGGCCGTCCCGCCGACGGCGACCGCGCTCGCCGCCGCCGGAGCCTGCAGACCCTCGAAGACACCCGCAACGTGCCGGCGCACCGACTCCAGCTCGCTGACCGACGGCGGGTCGCTGCGCAAGTAGGAGTCGGCGAGGAAACCGGAGCCGATCCGAAACGACTCCGACCAGTCGACGGTCCCGTCGGGCGCACCGATTGCGATCTCGGTTGAGCCACCGCCCACGTCCACCACCGCGATCGGCCCGTTCGCGGGCTGGGCAAGCGTGCGTGTTGCGCCGACGAAAGAGAGGCGCGCCTCCTCCTCGCCCGTGAGCACCCTCAGCGGGAGGCCTACACTCTCGCGTACCGCGTCCACGAGCTCGTCGCGGTTGGCGGCGTTTCGGATCGCGGCGGTCGCGACCGCCTCGATCTCGCGGGCGCCCACCTCGCGTGCCAGGTGCGCCTGGGTCGAGACGACCTCCGCGGTCTCCTCGACCTTGTCGTGGGGGATGCGCCCGGTGGAGCCGAGGCTGCGCCCGATGCGCGTGAAGGCCCTCTGCGTCATCAGCTCGCGCAGCGATCCGCCGCCGGCGTCGGCCACCAGCAGCCGCGTGGTGTTGCTGCCGATGTCGATGCAGCCGAGGATCACCGGGGTCCGGGAGAGCTTTGCAGACTCCCCCGGAGGCGCTTCAAGCCTGCTTGACAACTATCCCCTCGAGCACGTGCGCGACGTGCTCGCAGGCGTCGATCGCCTGCTCGAGGCGCTCGAAGACGTCCTTCCAGCGGATCACGACCATCGGGTCGATCCCGCCCGAGAACAGCGCCACCAGCGCCTGGCGGCTGATGCGGTCGCCCTCGTCCTCGAGCCTGTCCACCGCGGCCAGCCGCGGGCCGATCGAGTCGCTCGAGTCGAGTTCGGCCAGGGCGGCGGCGATCTCGCTGCCGGCGTCCCGCAGCACGCCGGTCAGCTCCACCGCCTGCTCCATCGGCGCCTCGATCTTGTAGAGGCCGAGCACGTCGGCCGTCTCCTCGGTGTAGTCGACGACGTCGTCCAGCGCGGCCGCCAGAGCGTGGATGTCCTCGCGGTCGAGCGGGGTCACCGCCGTGGAGTAGAGCTCGTGGAGGATGTCGTGCGTGATCCGGTCGCCCTCCTGCTCGAGCTGCTTGATCTCGCCGCGCAGGCCGGAGTCGTCGGGCCAGGCGCGCATCAGGTGCTCGAGCTTGGCCGTGGCCTCGACGATGTTCGCACCGGCCTCCTGCAGCAGCGAGAAGAAGGTTCGGTGGTTGGGTGCGCTGGTGAAGAGCGCCACGCCTCAGCCGCCGCGCACGCCGGGCGCCAGCTCCGGATGGGAGGCGTCCTCGAACTCGCGGAACAGCCCGGTGACGACGAAAGCGGTCTGCTCGCCGATGTCCACGGCGTTGTCCCCGATGCGCTCGAGGCACCGCGCGATCGAGCATCATGTGCATCGCCCACTCGCGCGTGTCGGGATCGTCGCCGATGTCGAGCGCGCGGTTGAACGACGCCCGGTTGAGCCGGTCGATCTCGTCGTCCTGGCGCACCAGGTCCTCCGCGAGGTCCACGTCACGCCGCTCGAAGGCCTGCCGGCTTTGGACCACGAGGGAGCGCGCAGCCTCGGCCATGCGGCTCAGGTTGTCCAGCAGCTCGCTGTCCGCCGGCGGCTCGTGACCCGCCAGCGGCACGAGCTTGGCCATGTTCACGCACTGGTCGCCCATCCGCTCCACGTGGCTGATCACGTGCAGCAGCGCGGCCACGAGCCGCAGGTCGCCGGCCACCGGCGCCTGCAGCGCCATCAGCGACAGGATTCCCTGGTGTACCTCCATGTAGCGGCCGTCGATGCGGTCGTCGTCGGCGATCACCATGGCCGCCAGCTCCACGTCCTGATGCAGCACCGTCTCGATCGCGCGGTCGAGCGCCCCGGCCACCAGGTCGAGGCCGCCGAGCGCGGCCTTCTCGAGGTGCTCCAGCTCCTCCTGGAACTGCTGCCTGTTGGAGGTCTCGGGGGCCATCAGCCCACCTTGCCCGTGACGTAGGCCTCCGTGCGCTCGTCGCCCGGGTTGGTGAAGATCTTCTCGGTGTCGTCGAACTCCACGACGCGCCCGGTGCGGTTCTTCTCGTCCGCGTCGAGCTCGACCGTGAAGAACGCGGTCATGTCGGAGACGCGTGCCGCCTGCTGCATGTTGTGCGTCACGATCACGATCGAGTAGTTCTCGCGCAGCTCGAGCATCAGGTCCTCGATCTTTCCGGTGGAGATCGGGTCGAGCGCCGAGCACGGCTCGTCCATGAGGATCACGTCCGGGTTGGTCGCCAGCGCCCGCGCGATGCATAGCCGCTGCTGCTGGCCGCCGGACATTCCGAAGGCGTTGGTCTTGAGCCTGTCCTTGACCTCGTCCCAGACCGCGCCGCGCCGCAGGGCCCGCTCGACGATCTCGTCCATGTCGCCCTTCATGCCCAGCACGCGCGGGCCGAACGCGATGTTCTCGTAGATCGACTTTGGGAACGGGTTGGGCTTCTGGAACACCATCCCGATCCGCTTGCGCACCTCCACCGCGTCGACGTCGCTGCCGTAGAGGTCCTGACCGTGGTATTTGAGCGTGCCGGTGACCTCGGCGCCCGGGATCAGGTCGTTCATCCGGTTCAGGCACCGCAGCAGCGTGCTCTTGCCGCAGCCCGACGGCCCGATGAGCGCGGTGATCTCGTTCATGCCGATGCTGAACGTGATATCGCGAACTGCGGGATTGCCGCTGTACGACACGTTGACCGCGTCGATCTCGAATATGGCCTCCCGCTCGCCCTCGGGCTTCGGCCTGGCTCCATCCACGGCGGTTCGTCGGAAGCGTCCCTCGGTTTCCGATGACGGCGTTCCGGCCTGGGCCTCGGCCGCCGCTTCGGTCCGCTCCTGCTCGGGCTCGGTCATCTGCTCAGCCACCTTAGTCCACCTACCACTTCTGCTCGTAGCGATTGCGTAGCCAGATAGCCACCGCGTTCATCGCGAGCAGCAGGACCATCAGCACGATGATGCCGCCCGCGGCGAGCGCGGCGAAGTCGTTCACGTCGTTGGACGGTCGTGAGATCCAGTCGAAGATCTGGATCGGAAGAGCCGTGAACTGCGAGAAGAGGTCCGGATCGAATGCGACGAACGTGGCTGCTCCGACCACGATCAGCGGGGCGGTCTCGCCGATGGCCCGCGACAGCGCCAGGATCACACCGGTGGCGATGCCCGGGATTGCCGCGGGAAGGACCTGGCGCCAGATCGTCTGCCACTGGGTGGCGCCGAGGGCCATGGAGCCCTCGCGGATCGAAGGCGGCACGGCGCGGATCGCCTCGCGCCCGGCGATGATGACCACAGGGAGTACGAGCAGCCCCAGGGTGAGGCCGCCGGCCAGCACGACGTTCCCCTGGGAGAACGGCCCGCGTACGATGAAGGCGAGGCCGAGGATCCCGTACACGATCGACGGGACCGCGGCCAGGTTCTGGATGTTCACCTCGATCGCGCGGTTGTACCAGCGCTCACGGTCCGCGTACTCCTCGAGGTAGACCGCGGTGGCCACGCCGACCGGCACGATGAACACCGTGACCACTCCCATCAACCAGATCGTGCCCAGCAGCGCGGCGCGAACGCCGGCGTTGGCGGCCACAGACGAGGGGTAGTCGGTGATGAACGCGAAGTCCACCGAGCTGGCCCCGTCGAGCGCGACGTCCACCAGCAGCGTGCCGAGCAGGAGGATGGAAAGACCGAGGCACGCGAGCAGGGCAAAGCGGAAGGCCGTGCCCTTGACCTTCGCTTCCCGAGGTGCCTGTCCAACTGCGCCCGCCTGGGAGCTCATTCGTAGACCTGCCTGTACTTGCGGACGAACCGAATCGAGATCATGTTCATCACGAGCGTGATCAGGAACAGCAGCATCCCGACGGCGAACACGGTCTTGTACTGGACGCTGCCGGTGGCGATGTCCCCCTTCGCCACCGCGCCGATGTAGGAGGTCATCGTGTACATGGGCTCACGCGGGTCGGCTGTCAGAGCGGCCACCTGCCCCGCCGCAACGAGCACGATCATCGTCTCACCGACGGCGCGCGAGGCGCCGAGCACGATCGCGGCCACGATGCCCGACAGCGCCGCCGGGAACACCACGCGCGTGGAGGTCTGGAGCTTGGTGGCGCCGAGCCCGTACGAGCCCTCGCGCAGCGACGCCGGCACCGCCGACATCGCGTCCTCGGACACGGACGCGATCGTGGGCACCACCATGAAGCCCATGATGATCGCGGCGGAGAGGGCGTTGAACACGCCTACGTCAAGGCTGCCGATGTCGACCAAGATGTTGGGCGTGAAGAACGTGAGCGCGAAGTAGCCGAAGACGATCGTGGGCACTCCGGCCGTGAGCTCGAGCACGGGCTTGAGCGTCTTGCGCATGCGGGGGCTGGCGTATTCGCTGAGGTAGATCGCGGACCCGAGCCCGAGCGGGACCGCCACCAACAGGGCGATGCCGGTGATGAGGAACGTCCCTCCGACCAGCGGCAGCACCCCGAAGCTCTGCGGCTTGATCACCGGCGACCACTCCTTGCCGAACAGGAAGTCGCCGACCCCGACGTCCTCGAAGAAGACGAAGGTCTCGCGCAGGAGCGAGATGACGATGCCGGTGGTCGTGAGGACCGAGATCAGGGCGGCCAACAGCAGGATCGCCTTGATCACGTCCTCGCCGTAACGGCGACGCGCCACCCCCAGTGCGGGGGTGGCGCGTGTCGCTGTGCCGCCTGCTTCCACTTGCGGCTGCCTAGCTCCCGAGCGCGGTCTTGGCCTTGTCGAGCTGCTCGGTGGTCATCGGGACGATCAGTGATGCCTCCGCGATCGTCTCCTGGTTCTCGAGCACGTAGTCCATGAACGCCTTCACCTGCGGCTTGTCCGCCAGCGACTTGTCGCTGGGGTACATGAACAGCGGCCGCGAGAGCGGCTTGTACGTTCCGTTCTGGATCGTCTCGTTGCTGGGCTTGACGCAACCGTCGCCGCCGTCGACCGCCACGAGGTTCAGCTTGTCCTGGTTCTGCTCGTA
Organism: uncultured Thermoleophilaceae bacterium; assembly: GCA_963802855.1. Lineage (GTDB taxonomy): Bacteria > Actinomycetota > Thermoleophilia > Solirubrobacterales > Thermoleophilaceae > JAAYBF01. Next base: position 395,019 of record CAWDJP010000004.1, on the reverse strand, counting down.
GTAGGAGAAGCCGAAGTATCCGAGGCCGCCGTCGTCGCCCTCGACGCCTTGGACGAGCACGTTGTCGTCCTCGGAGGGCTGGTACTCCTTGCGCGATACGCCCTCCTCACCGTTGATCTCGTCGGTGAAGAAGTCGAACGTGCCGGAGTCGGTTCCAGGCCCGAACAGGCTCACCTCGACGTCCGGGAACTTGGGATTGATCTGGTTGTAGCTCGTGACCTTGGAGCCCTGGTTCCAGAGCTGCTTGAGCTCGTCCGTGGTCATGCAGTCGATCTTGATCGCCTTGTTGGTCACGATGGCGATGCCGTCGTTGGCGATCGGGACCTCCTTGTAGGTGACACCGTTCTTCTTGCAGACGGGCACCTCCTCGTCGTCCTTGATAGGGCGCGAGGCGTCGGAGATGTCCGTCTCCCCGGCGCAGAACTTCTCGAAGCCACCGCCGGTGCCGGAGGTGCCGACCGACACCTTCACGTTCGGGTTCTCGCTCTGGAAGGCCTCCGCCGCCGCCTGGGCGAACGGGCCGACCGTGCTCGAGCCGTCGATCTTGATGGAGCCAGAGAGGTCGCCGCCTCCGCCTCCGCCGTTACCTGAATCGTCGTCGTCGTCGCCACAGGCGATGACGCCGATCGCCAGCACTGCGCCGGCGAGAAGCGCAAGCCACTTCCTCATGCGATGTCTCCTTGTTGGTTCATCGGGACGGCGGCCGAGACTCGCAGGGCACCGGGGTGAGTCTGTTGCGGACTTGTCTCCGGGATGTGAAAGGGATGTAAAGGCGTTCGGTGACGAACGCTTCGTCTCAAGGCTGAAAGCGGTAGCCGAACCCGAAATGCGTGTGAATCACGTTGCGGCCCGGGAGCGCGTCGTCGAGCTTCTGGCGGAGCTTGCCGACGTAGACGTCGACCGAGCGGTCGGACTTGCGGTAGTGCTCGCCCCAGACCACGCGGTAGAGCTCCTCGCGGCTGACGATCCGGCCCTCACGCTCGACGAGGGCGGTGAGCAGCTCGAGCTCGCGAGCCGTGAGCTTGAGTGGGCGGCCGCCGGCGATCGCGAGAAACTCGGCCGGTCGGATCTCGACCTCGCCAGACTGCAAGAGCCCGTTCGTAGCTGCTTCCACGCCGTGCAACCTGCCACGCAGAGCGGAAAAGGCCGTTATGTGCGCGTGACCGGGCTGTGAAAAAGCTGTAAACGGGCAACTTCCGGGGGCCCGTGGCGTATCCTCCGGCGTGGTGAACCCGTCTGATCACGGCCCGATCCGGCTCGCCGTCCTGGACTCCGACACCGGCTTCGTGCGTGTCCTGGTCAACCGCTTGGAGAGCCTCGGTTGGCAGCACCGACGGCTGGAGGCCGCGCCGCGGGTGGAGGAGTTCGTAGCCATGCGCGTCAACGCGCTGGTCGTGGACCTGGCGCTACTCGGTCCGGGAGCCTGGGATTTCCTCGATCGGCTCACCGCAGCCATGCCGGGTCTCGGGGTCGTCGTCTGCACCGGCCGCTCGACCGTGGCTCAGCGCGTCCGCGGGCTGCGAATGGGCGCCGACGACTGGGTCAGCAAGCCCTGTCACCCCGAGGAGGTCCTCGCGCGCGTGGAGGCGGTCGTGCGGCGCCGTAAGCAGGCCGTCGGGCGCGCCGATGAAGGCCCGGTCACCGCGGGCGATCTCGAGATCCGGGCGGATCAGTTCCAGGCCTTCGCCGGTGGTCGCAGCGTCGACCTGACGCGGCGCGAGTTCGAGGTGCTCCAGCTCCTGGCGCACGCGGAGGGCAAGGTCCTCCAGCGTGAGGAGATCTACCAGCAGGTCTGGGGCTACGCAATGGCCCACGGGGACCGCTCGGTCGACGTCTTCATCCGCAAGGTCCGGCAGAAGCTCGAGGGAGCCTCGCCAGGGTGGCATTACATCCACACTCACTTCGGGGTCGGCTACCGCTTCGACCCGGAGATGCGTGCCGCAGATGCGCTAGGCGACGAGGGCGTGGGAGCGGTCGATGCCCCGAGCCAGCAGCCGGCGCGGCCCCCCGAAGGTGAGATCGCGGCAGAGCGCGGGATCGATTCCCCGCTCGAGCAGTCGGGCGCGGGCCTTCCCTAGCAGCGGCGGCCTGGTGGCGCCATGGGCGTCTGAGGCCACGACGCTGATCAGTCCCTCCTCGATCAGGCTCAGGGCAGCGCGGTGCGCGTCCGCGCCGTGGGCGCCGGTGATCGACTGGGCGTTCACCTGCGCGAGTGAGCCCGCCGCCAACTCGCGCCGTAAGCCGGCCGAGTAGTCGATCGCGGCGTCGGCGCTGCGCTCGGGATGGGCCACCAGTACTCCGAAGCCGCGGTCGCGCAGCTCGTCGGTGGCGGCGTGGAAGGCGGCGTCGATGCGGTCGAACGGCGCCTCGACGAGCAGCCAGCGCGAGTCGGGCGGCCCCTGGGCCACGAGCTCGAGCTCCGCCTGCGAGAGGCGACCCACCATGTCCGCGCCCGAGCTCGGCCCCGGGAAGCACGTCGACTCGCGGCGCCCGCGCCGACGGCGGCTGCCTGGAGCTCGCGTGCACGATCGTGGAGGTCGGAAACGTCGGTCACGAAGTCCGTGCGCACGTGGGGAGTGGCGATCACGGTCCCCGTACCGTCGGCGGCCGCCCTGAGGATCAGTTCCACGCTCTCGTCCATCGTCGCCGGGCCGTCGTCGAGGCCGTGGAGCGCGTGGAAGTGGAGGTCGACCGCCAGTGTGTGCATCTCGACTCAAAGATCGGCCGATGAGCAGGGACTTTCGTCACCTTTCGGTTACGGGCCCGTTGCCGTGATGTGAACGCGCCGGCCTAGCGTTGCCATACTCCGCGCGGATGAAGCCGCTTCGCTTCGGATCGCTCGTAGCGGCGGGCGCCCTGGCGGTCCACGAGCTGCGATATCTCGTCGGCAGCCAGGGGACGACCGCCGAGGTGGCCGGCCATGGGTACCTGCCGCTAGCCGGTCTCGGCGCTGCGCTGCTGCTGGCCGCCGCCGTCGCCCAGCTCGTGGCGCTGGTAACGCGCGCCCGCGTGACGGGCCGTGGTGAGCCGGCCGCGCTCGGGTTCGGGCAGGCATGGCTGATCGCGAGCGCCTCGATCGCCGGAGTCTTCATCGCCCAGGAGCTGTTCGAGGGGCTTCTCGCGAGCGGGCGTCCAGGTGGCCTCAGCACCGTTTTCGGGTCCGGGGGCTGGGTGGCGATCCCCGCGGCAGCGGGCATCGGCGCGTTGGTGGCTCTGGCGCTCGTGGGCGCTCGTGCGGTGGTGGCCGCGGCGGCCCGGGCGGCCACACGCAGCGTGCGGCGGACCGGACCGCGCTCTTCACCGAGGCCCTTGGCCCGCGGCCACCGCCAGGTGGCCAGCGTCCTGGCGGCGCACCTCGCGGGCCGCGCCCCGCCGCTCGTCCTTTGACGAACGGCATGTGCGCGGCGCACCGCGTCGCGCGGACGCAGCTCTGAAGGAGGCACGTATGTCAGGAAGGGCAAGGCTCGGGCTGATCGCGCTCGCTGTGGCCATCGCGGTCGGGGCGTTCGTGGTGATTGGCACCGGCTCGGAGGATGAGAAGGCCGACGATCCCGCCAACCAGGCGACGGAGACCGAGGCAACAACGGAATCGACCGGGCCGACCGCCACGGCAGAGTCGGCACCCCCGCCGCCACCGGACGAGGTGGTGCTGCGCGGCGGGCGGCCGGTCGGGCGGCGTGGAGCGGATCGCGGTCGAGAAGGGCGACACCGTGCGACTGATCGTTACCTCCGATGCCAGCGACGAGATCCACCTGCACGGATACGACATCACCCGCACGGCAGCGCCGGGCAAGCCCGCGCGCTTCCGCTTCGAGGCAAACACGGAGGGCGTCTTCGAGATCGAGAGCCACACCGCGGAGGACGCCGGACGCGACCCGCTGATCGCCCGGCTGGTCGTGGAACCCGCGTGAGCGCCGCGCGCTGATGCTTCAGCTCGCGCACGGGATCGTCGGGCGGACCGACCTTCCCATCCCCGAGTGGCTCTTCGGCTGGGCGGCCGCGATGGTGCTGGTCGTCTCGTTCGTGGCGCTCGCCGTCCTGTGGCCGCAGCCGCGGCTGCAGGACGGCGGGTTCCGGCGCGCTCCCGTCAGTGCTGTCGCGTGTGCTCACCAGCACGTGCGCTCGAGCTGCTGTGCGGGGCGGTCGGCGTGGGGCTGCTCGGCCTCGTGGTCTGGAGCGGGCTGGCCGGGGTGCAGACGGCCACGGCCAACTTCGCGCCGACGTTCGTGTTCGTGATCTTCTGGCTCGGCCTGGTGCTGCTGTCGCGTGCTGTTCGGCGACGTCTTCCGCGCGTTCAACCCGTGGCGGGCGCTCGGCCGGGCGGTCGCATGGGTGGCGCAGACGGCGGCGCGCGGCCCGATCCCGGCCCCGCTGGAGTACCCGCGAGCGGCTGGGGCACTGGCCTGCGGCGGTGGGCATCTTCGCGTTCGCCGATGTTGGAGCTGGTGGCGTCGAACGGCGACAAGCCCTCAAACGTGGCCGTGGCCACGCTCGTGTACTCGGCCCTCACGTTCGTGGCCATGGCCCTCTACGGGGTCGAAGCGTGGTCCGCGCGGGGGGAGGCCTTTGGCGTCTACTTCAACCTGTTCTCCCGCATCTCGCCGCTATGTCGCCGTGGGCGGGAGATCGGCCTGCGCCGGCCGCTGTCGGGCCTGGCCGCGCTCGAGCCGGTGGCGGGAACGGTGCCGCTGTTGGCGGTGATGATCGGCTCCGTCTCGTTCGACGGGGTGGCGGAGGCCCCGCTCTGGACCGGGATCAGCCCCGACCTCGCCCAGTTCTTCCGCGACCTGGGCCTCTCGCCCGAAAAGGCGTTGGAGGCGTCCTTCCTGCTTGGCCTGCTGGCCGCGATCGGGCTGGTGTACGCGTTCTACAGTCTCGGCGTGGCGGGTGCCCGCAGCGTCGGCGGGGGCTTCTCGACCTCCGAGCTGGCGAACGCGTTCGTCCACACGCTCGTGCCGATCGCCTTCGCCTACGTGGCCGCTCACTACCTGACGCTGCTGCTCTACCAGGGCCAGGCGATCGTGCGTATCTCGACCAACCCGCTGGGCTTCCTCGCCTCGAACCCGCTCGGCGAGGACGGCGGACCTGTTCGGGACCGCCAACGAGGCGATCGACTACGGCGTGATCGGCGCCACGGCCACGTGGTACTGGCAGGTGGCGTTCGTGATCGTCGGGCACGTTGCGGCGCTCACCCTCGCTCACGACCGCGCCCTGGCGATCTACGAGGACGCCAAGCAGGCCGTGCGCTCTCAGTACTGGATGCTTGTGGTGATGGTGGGCTTCACGAGCCTCGCGCTGTGGCTGTTGGCGCAGTCGAACGGATGATCCTCGTCCTCGGACACGCGGGTCACTGGCTGGTGCAGATCGCCTACTTCCTACCCGTCGTGGTGTTCTTGGCGTGGCTCGGGATCACGACCTGGAAGGAACGGCGCCGACGCTGACATTCCTGCTCACCGTCATCTCATCGGGCCCTCCTACGGTGGCGTCATCGATCAACCCACACGAAGGAGAAGGCGATGAAGAACAAGTTCAAGGGAGTGCTCGGGGCGGTCGCGGCGGTTGCGGCGCTGGCGCTCGGCGGCGCGGCGATCGCGGGTGCCGCCGGCGGTGAGGGCGAGGGCAGCGAGAAGCCCATCACGGGAAGCGCGCTCGACAAGGCGAGCCAGGCTGCCCTCCAGCACACCGGCGGCGGCCAGGTCACCGACACCGAGGTCGGCGACGAGGAGGGCGCGTATGAGGTCGAGGTCAAGCGGCCCGACGGCAGCAGCGTCGACGTGCACCTCGACAGCCAGTTCAACCACCTGAGCGACAAGGCGGACGACGACCGCTCGGGTGAGGACGGCAAGTAGCCGGAGCACGGGCGCGGGCGGCCGGGCTGCCCGCGCCCGTTGGGCGTTGCCGAGATCGCCGGCCTATCGGCGCGGCGGGGCGTGCGTGAAGAGGCGGCCGTAGTGGTTCGGCGGCGTGGAATGTCCAGCCAGCCCGAGCAGGCTCCAGAGCAGCGCTTGGTTCGCGGTGACGACGGGTCGGCCGAGCTCGCGCTCGAGCGCCTCGATCACGCCCACCGCACGGAAGCCGTTGCCCCCGATGCAGACGGCCTGCGCCGTGTCGGGCACTCGCGCCGACGCCCACTCGTACAGAGCAGCTGGCTCGATTGCCCGCTGATCGCTCGGGAGCTCGGCCGCGGCACAGAACTCGACCTGGCATCCCACGCTCTCGAAGTAAGCGGCTCCGAGACGGTTCAGCTCATCGTCGAACCAGGGCGGATGGACGACCGCCACACGGTCGGCCGCCAGGGCGCGGAGCGCGTCCACAACCGCGGTTATCGCGGCGGTCACGGGGATGCTGCCGGCTCGCTCTTGCAGCCGGGCGAGCATCGCCGCCTCGCCAGCAGCGCCGAGGACGTAGGCAGAGCTCGTGAACGCGTACCCGATCGCGCCGATCGGCGCAGCGCCGAGCAGTTCCACGGCGTCGTCGACCCCCGGTGGCTCCGCCAGCGCGCGCACCGGGGCCAGCGGGATCGTGGGATCCATCGTGCCGCCGGATCCCATCGCGCCGAAGGGCACGCGGGCGGAATGAATGACAACCCCCTCCGGCGCCATCGCCTGGAGCTCCGATTCCGGCCCGACGTCGGCGTGCGGGGTCAGCACCCCGATTCGGGTTACCGGCCCCCAGCCGTCGTAGCGCCACAGCCGGACTCAGCGTCGGACGCGGCGGCCGCTCAGCGGCCGCCGCAGCGCCGGAATCCCGCTAGGGGGTGATGGTCTCGCAGTCGCCCGCGGGCTGAGTGTCGATCGCGTCGACCGAGAGGCTGTCGGTCCCCGCACCGCACAGTGATCGCCTCGGCGACGCCGTCCCGGGCGAAGTTGCTGTCGTCGCCCTCTCCGGCGTTGAAGTTGTCGGCGCCGGACTCGCCGATGAGGATGTCGTCGCCGCCGCCAGCCCACCAGGATGTCGTTGCCCGCTCCGCCGAACAGGACGTCGTTGCCCTCGGCGCCGAGCATGAGGTCGCCGCCGCCGACGCCTACGAGCGCGTCGTTGCCCGCGGGGCCGGGCTTCACGCCGGCGGTGCCCGCAGGAGCGACACCGACGATCTGGTTGCCGAGGTTGTTGCCGATCAGGACGTCGTTGCCGTTGCTGCCCACGAGCGTGCCGATGTCGGAATGGATGATGTCCTGCTCGGGCCCGCCGGTCCTCCCGCCCGTCGCGGTCGCCGCCCCGTTGGGGAGGGTGGCGGTGACCCCGTTCGTCCCGCGGTCCACGATGTCGATCCCCGCCTGCTGGATCGGAGGCGTAGGCGAGGGTGTTCGCGCCGGCGTCGCCGAAGATCTCGTCGTTGCCGAGTCCGGAGACGATCGTGTCGTTGCCCGTCGTCGCCGTGGATGCACCGTCGGCTGCGCCGGCCGCGGTGCTGCGGCCGCCGACGAGGCTGTCGTTGCCGTCGCCGCCGTACACGAACCCGCGGTCGCCGCCCACCAGGGTGTCGTTGCCCCCGCGGCCGAAGATCGTGTCGTTGCCCGCCGGAGTGTCGACGACCCCGCTGCCCGTGCCCACCGGGGCGGCCCCCACGATCGTGTCGACCCCGTTGCTGCCGATGAGGAAGTCGTCGCGGTTGGAGCCGATCAGGGTCCGGATGTCGTCGTGGATGACGTCGCTCTCCTGGCCGCCGATGGTCCCGCCCGTGGCGGTCGTCCCCGGCTCGGGAAGCCGGACGAGGACGCCGGTGGTGCGATTGATGACGTTCAATCCGCCCAGGCTGACGGAGACGTAGGCGAGGGTGTTGGACCCGGCGCCGCCGGTCACGTTGTCGCTGCCGGGCCCCGAAGCGAGCGTGTCGTCGCCGTTGCCGCCGTTGACGGAGGTGACGTTGGCGAAGCTGCGGCCGCCGACGATCGTGTCGTCGCCGTCCCCGCCGTTCACCGTGCCGCTGTCTCCCGCGACCAGCGTGTCGTCGCCGCCCCCGCCGTTGATGGTGTCCGTGCTCTCCGTGCCCGCGGGCTGGGGATTGACGCTGGGCGTGCCGGGAGGCGCGGAGCCGGCGATCGTGTTCGGCCCCGCCGTTGCCGGTCAGGGTGTCGTCGCCGTTGCCGCCGGTGAGGCCCTCGACGTCGGCGGCGATGCTGTCGTTCTCGCCCGCCTGCCCGTTGCCGGTGGTACGGGGAGGCGCCCGTCGGCAGCGCCGCAGTGACATTGGCAGTGCGCGTGATGCCGGCGGCGTCGATGCCGACGTAGGCCACGCTGTCGGTGTCGGCACCGCCGTTGAAGGTGTCGTTCTCCGTGCCGCCGACGAGGGTGTCGTCGCCCGTGCCGCCGTTGATCGTGCCGGGGGGCCCGGTCGCCCGAGCTGATGACGCCGGTGTCGTTGCCGTCGCCCAGGTTCTCCACGAGGGAGGTGACGGGGGTGAGGGCGGTGACGGTGCAGAGGTAGCCCTCGGGAAGGCCCAGCTGCGGCGGCGTCGGCAGGCACCCCTGCGCGGCGGACGCGGTGACCGTGACGGCGGGGTTCTGGTCGCCGACGAAGTAGACGGTGGCGACCGGCGTGGTCTGCTGCTTGACGATGACCGCCGTGTTCGTCTCGCCCGCGGCGGCGTTGAACGTGATGACGCCGCCGGCGACCGTCACGTTGGCCGCGTGCGCCGCCACCGGCATCGCCAGAAGGAGCGCAAGAGGGAAAGCAGGCACACCCGAACCGCACGCATCGTGCGCGGACCGTAACGCATGTAGCGCCGTCGCGCCACCCCCTGTCGTCGGACTTGGTCTACCACGCGCACCTGGTTCTCTAGCGGTTCACGAAGGGGACGTAGTCGCGGCAGGGCTCGCCGCGCAGCCCCGGACAAGGTGGAAGCCCGGTGGGGACGCTCACGCCGGGGATCACCGGCAGCAGGAGGCTGGAGGGCATGTTCGTGGACCGGGCGATCGCAACGGTGGCGGTGCCGCTCGGGTCCGCCTCGCCGAAGGACCAGATCGGCTGATCGCCGTTCGGGGCCGCGACCGTGACGCGGATTCGCGAGCCGGCGCGGTAGACGTGCCCCTGGTAGTAGAGCGGGATCGTGACCTCGACGAAGCGGTTGGACGGCATAGGCGACACGTCGGCTTCTCTTAGGCTCAGAACGGGCTCGAGCGGAGTGCTCTTGGCGGCGTCGAGCTTGCGCATGTTTCCTCGCACCCAGCCGCCTTGAACGAACGTCTCCTTGCCGTCCGGCCTGACCTCGCTGATCATCGCCTGGAGATCAACGTTCGGGGCGGATGAGCGGACCCAGACCTTGACGGCGCCAGCGCCCACCACCGTGGTGTTGCCACTCAGCGGGGTCGTGACGTAGGACACGGCGCTGCCCGGCGGGTTCTGTGTCCACTGATAGGCGGGTGTGGCGGTCCAGAGGCCACCAGAGCCGGCGCCGGTGTCGCCACTGAAGTTCGTCGGGGGCCTGGCCCGGGCGTTCCACGTGAACGTGTCCGTCCCCGCCTGAGAGGGCGGAGCGTTGCCGAGCGCGCCCCCTGGTGCCATGTACCAGGATCGCGCGGTGGTGCCCGGGAGCGGAAAGCTCGACCACGAGCGCTCGAAACCGGGCACCGGGTGGCCCGGCTGCAGGCCGCCGGCGCCGTTGTCGAACAGGACGCGGATCGACGGAAGTCGCTCGAACGCCGCCAGCGCCAGAGCGTAGGTGGGCTGCAGCTGGATCGGGTCGGGCGGCAGGGTCACGCCCGTTATCCCCATGGCCTCCTGGTAGACGACGGGCGCGGCCGCGCGGATCAGCGCCGCGTTCACGATCGGCGCCCGCTTTGCAACGTAGAGCTGGAGGAAGTCGTACCAGCGGTTGAAAGTCTCCGGGGCGAGCGAGTCGACGTGCGTGCCGTTGGTGAACGTGAACCACTTGCGCTGCGTACCGCCGAAGCGCTTCGCCAGGTTCGGACAGTGGCCGCCGGTCTGCTCGTCCTCCCACTGGCACGCCATGAACACCGGCACGTTGATCTTGTTCACGAACGTCGCCGGCGACAGCGGGTCGGCGACCTCGGGCACATAGTGATCGTTGGCGCGGATCTTGGCCATGAGATCCACGGCCTCCGGGTGGAGGTCCTGATTGGACCCGCAGGTCTGGTCGCCCTCCTGGATCCGCTGGTAGGCCCAGGGCTGCCCGCCCGAGGGCGACGCCGGCTGGGCGTCGTGGATGCGCTCCTGGGCCCAGGCGACGGCGAACCCCGTGTTCAGGATGCCGCCCGGATAGAGCGTGGTCTGGGTCGAGTCGAGCACCGAGAGCGGCGAGATGGCGGCCAGGCTCGGCGGGTTCGTTTGGCCCGTGAACAGCTGGCTGATCCCGCCGTAGGAGATCCCCATCATCCCCACCTTGTTGTGGAGAACCCATGGCTGGCGGGCGATCGTCTCGATCACGTCGTAGCCGTCGAGGTTCTGAAGCGGCTCGAAGAAGTCGTAGGCGCCACCCGAGCAGCCCGTGCCGCGCATGTTCACGTCGACCACGGTGAACCCCATCAGATTGGCCAGGACCGCGATCCCGCTCTGAGGACCGGCCGGGTCGGCGTAGCCGTAGCCCGAGTACTCGATCAGGGTGGGATGGGGCCCGTCACCGAGCTTCGGGAGCTCGAGGCCGTCGGGCAAGGGCAGCGCGTCCGCCACGTCCTGAGGCGGATGCACGTTGATCGCGAGCTGCGTCCCGTCCCGGGTGGTCAGGTAGCCATAGCCGTCGGAGGGGATCGTCTGGTTGTAGATGCTGGTGCTCGGCGGTGCCGGCGTGGTCGAGAGCACGGTCAGCGGGCTGGATGTCGCGCCTCCCGCGGAAGGACGCACGCGATAGCCGCTTCCCGGAGGAACGTTGCGGAAAAGGAGGCCCCCCAGCGAGTTGGCCGGCCGCGTGGCGATCGTCTGGCCGGCGCCGTTCAGCAGCGACATCTGCGCACCCGGCGTCACACCCCTCACGTAGACCTGCTCCACACTTCCACGCGCGGTGAACGCGGACGCCGCGGAGGCCGTCGCGGCCAGGACTACCGCAGCGAGCACCACCGCACAGCCAGCTACCCAAACCCGCAAGCCCCTCACGGACCAGGAGATACCCCAGCCGTGCCTTTCCTAAACTTCAGTGTTTCTGAAACCAGTCGTTACGGCCTACAGCTGCGGAGGCGGCGCGAACTTCATCAGCTCGACCAGGTTCCCCGCCGGGTCGCGCGCGAACGAGCGCGGCGAGCCCCAGTACTCCTCGTGGTCATCGACCCGGTGGCCGGCGTCGCGAAGGCGTGACTGCGTCGCCTCGTAGTCGTCACCCAGCGGAACCGCAGCGTGTCCCGCATTCATATGCGAGGTGTCCGGCAGCCGGAGCAGGTGAAACTGGTCGCCGTCGCGCTCGAGCCAGGTGACAAAGTCGGCAAGCGCCGCCGGCACGGTCACCCGCCTGAACCCGAGCAGCTCGTAGAACTCGATGCAGGCATCGAGCTGGTCCGGCATGACCTCGAACGACACATGTTGGATCAATGCTCTGGGTTATCGCCGGGGGTTGCCGCTTCCTCGTCCAGAAAGACCCGGACACGAGCTATCTTCTCGCCTTCTGCGCTCCGAGCGCAGGTGTCGGGATGCGGATAGGGTCGGCTGATTATCCCGGTCCGAGAGGAGTCACAATGAGCATCGTGGTTCGCTACCACCCGGTGTCGTTGACGGCGGAGAAATACGACGCCACTACCAGCCAACTCGAGGCTGCCGGAGTTCAATGGCCACCGGACGGACTCGACTATCACGTCTGCTTCGGTAGCGATGGAAGCCTTAACGTCAGCGAGATCTGGGACTCGCGGGAGCAATGGGAGGCGTTCGGCGAGCGCCTGATGCCGGTGCTTGCCGATGCCGGCATCGAGTTCTCGGGCGAACCCGACGTGTTCGAGGTTCACGACAGCACTAGGCGCTGACTGCGCGCTTCACGAGGGCGCGCACCCTCCAGCGCAAACGTCGACCGCTCGGTGTTCGGCCTCGCTCAGTCGGCGGCTGTCAGCACTACGCTCGAGGGACCCTCTCCGGGCGTGTTCCGGCATGCGAAGTCCCCTGCGGTCTGCGCGTAGATCAGTGACAGACACTTGCCGACCGCCTGCTGCCCGTAGGCGTTCGGGTGGAACGTCTCCTGGAGCTTGCCCTGGGCTACGACCTCCGCGAGGTTCAGGAAGCGTGCCCACTCGCTTGTCGTCCCCGACGGGGGCTGGAGTGGGTTCGCGAGGCGGGTAGTCTCAGAGCAGATCTCGCGCCCCTGAAACAGGTTCCGGAGATCCATGAACTGCACCCCGCGGTTCGCGGCGACGGTCGCGAGGTTGTCTGAGATCTGGCCCACGACCGTGTCCCTCGCCCAGTTCGCGTCGGAGTCGTACACCGGGCACCCATCGACTGCGGTGCGCGAGACCCGATCGAGCTCGGGGACCCGGAGCTCGGACGCCCGCGCGATCGCCGACGGGTAGGACTGAAGGACGAAGCGGTACTGGGAGCGCAGGTAGCCGAGGTCGCTCATGACCGCGCGCACCTCATCGATCGCCTTGCCCACGTCGGCCCGCATCTGCGGGAAGCGCGCGACGAGGCCCGGTCCCTCGCTCTCCTCGCAGGTGGCCGTCACGAGCGTCTCGTACGCCTCCACGCAGGCGGTCACGATCGACGCGAAGCCGAGGTCGTTGCCACCGATCGAGAGAACGACCAAGTCCACGTCGTTGGCGCGTGCGATGGGGCGTAGCTGGTCGGCCTGCGCGGCCTCGCCGTTCTGCCCCGTCCCGCCGCTCGCGGCCGGGAAGATGTTGTTCGTCGCCGCGCCAGAGCAGGCGAGGTTGATGCTCAGGTCAACGGGCAGCGCGGCGGACTTGATCTCCGCGACGGTCGACCGGTGGCAACCGTTCGTGTCGGACGGGGAGTCGTAGGCAAGCTTGGTGTCGTAACCGGTGCCGTTGAACGCGCGGTCGGTCCCGTCGCGGTCCCCGATGGGGTTGATGGAGTTGCCGCGCCAGCGCCCGCCCTCACCGGAGATGTAGGAGTCGCCGACCGACACCGCGGCGCTCGGCGCGTCGGGCGTCGTGAAGAACTTCGTCGCACCGCAGCCGGGCGGCAGGCCATTCGCCGCGTCCGAGTCCTTGGAGCAAAGCCGGTACTTGTAGTCCGTCGCCGGCTCCAGCCCGTTCTGCCGGTATTGGACCGGGATCCACTTGTTCTTCGTGTACTCGACCGTCTTGAGGTCGGGCTGGCCAAACGCATCCCCGACGGGCGCCACCTCGAACCAGTAGTGCCCCTGTTCGGTTTTCGTGGAGAGGACGGCCCCGTGAAGCAATGCCTGGTGTGCCGTGATGTCCGCGGCCTGATCCGTGCGACCGACCGTACATCCGGTCAGCAGGAGGGCGAGCACGACCAGCAGTGCTCCGCCCTTGACCGCCACCCCTCGTCCCGGCATCGCGCGCAACGCTACCGCACAAAGCCGCGCTGGATTCGAGCGTGAAGCGAGCGAGGACGCCGGGATGCGGTTAGCGGTCGCATGGTACGGTCGGAGCTCGGCACCCACTAGTCGCCCGGACGCCGCAACTTCGAGCGTCGCGTGGGTCGACCGAATCCACCGCTCCTTAGGAGGGCTTTGATGGGTGATCGGCCGACGGGACGAGATTCAGCGACTGGACCCATGGGCAAGTCGTCTCGGTGGCGCAGGTTGCCCCTCGTGGCGGTTGCGATGCTGCTTGCGTTGTCGCTGTCCTCGTGCGCGTACTACCAGGCGGCGGTCAAAGCCAGGGACGCAGGTGGGCCAGTGCCTTGGTGGTGCACGTCGACGGAGGAGATCCCGGTGACCCAGGGCCCCGCGGTCGGGAACGTCGACTGGTACTCCACCATCGACAAGGCTCCCCTCGCATGGGACGACTGCGTGAGGATGTCGGCCCAGTTCGATGTGGCCAAGCAGTACGCGGAGCAGTACCCGACGAGAGGTCAGGCCGAGGCTTCCGGGTTCCGCGAGGTCACCTCCTTCATCCCCGGGATGGGCACCCATCACGTGAAGGGCGGCATCACTCCGCAGATGCTGGCCGATCCGGCGTTCGTAGCTACTCGCCAGAACCCGATCCTCGACAACCACGGACTCGACAACGTGTTCGACCCCTCGAAGCCCGAGGTCATGCAGTACGACGGCAACGGCCCGGACGCGCGGCTGGTCGGCTTCGATTACTACGTGCGCACCAACACCGGCGCCTGCCGCCCGCGGGCTTCCCGGGCAACATCGACTGGTGGCACCACCATCCGTGGATCTGCCACCGGAGGACCGACGCGGCGATGATCGCCTTCAACACCAGTGACGCCACCTGCTCGGCGCAGAACGGCGTGAACGTGAACTACTCCAACTACTACATGCTCCACGTCTGGGTGCTAAACGACATGAAGTTCATCCCCGACGTCTTCGCCGGCCAGATGCCCTGCATCACGAGCCCTGGCTCGGGCACCGTCCACGACAACCCGGACCACTGGTGCCACTTCGGCAGGTCAGCGCCAGCGACAGCCGCGGCAACGAGCACGAAGCAGACCGCCGCAAGGCTGACGAGCGCCCCGGCAACCGCCGCCTCGGGCCGCGGCCACCCCATGATCTGCCCGATGACCACCACCGGCACCGCCAGCTGAGCGACGGGTGCGAGTCAGCGGACACCCGCCGAGCGGGCGGCGCCACAAGCCCCGCACTGCGATGTAGTCAAAGCGATGCTGGCGGACCTCGAGAGCCAATAAATGCTTGCGGTGTATTACGGCGTGAAGCCGCTCGCCCTGTCGATCATGTAAGACACGCCGCAGGGCAGTACGCCGCGGTCATTCGCACGCCGCCGACGCAACCTAACGCGCGCGCGAGAGAGGTTCGCTGGACACGGATGAGGGCTAGGCGAGCGTCGCCGGAGGTCCATACGCGCGCCGGCCTGCGCGCAAACACCGTAGGTGGCCCCAGCACCGCCAGTAGGCGGGACTCGAGGGCAACGGGGGATCAAGCACCCCGCTCTAGACTGCCCCGATGCAGAGCCGCCAGACCTCGGCGGGCCACGCCGACCTCGAGGTGGTTCGCCGAGAATACGAGTCCTCGCTGAGCTGGCGGATCACACGACCGCTGCGGGGGTGCCGCGCGAGCGGCACGGGCGCTGCGATCTGGCCCCGAGTCGCCTCGATCCGAACACCGGCCGAGCCGACCCTTCACAGCGGGTCGCTACGACTCGTGGCTCGAGCACTTCCATGGCGAGGAGCTGGACTGCATTGATGCCGCTTGCCAGCACGCCGGGCCAGAGGCGTTCGCGCTGTTCCGCGACCTGAACGCGGAGCTCTGGGCGCTTCTCCTCACGCAGGAGTACGAGGGCTATCCCAACATTCGCGCGTTGCTCCCAGACGTGCCGGACCCCAGCTTGCAGGAGATGTGGAATGGGGCCAGCGGGGGTGAGCTGGCACAGCAGAGCTGTGTCTTCTACAGGAACGTGGGCGAACGCTACGGACGCTTTGGCAGCCGTCCGCTGAGCGAGTCGCGAGTGCTTGACTTTGGCTGTGGATGGGGGCGGCTGACCCGGTTCTTCGCACGCGACGTGGAGCCCGGAAGTCTGTACGGCTGTGACCCGGTGGCGGGGATACTCGACCTCTGTCGGACGAGCGGCGTCCCGGCGACGCTCGCACACACGGAGTACCTGCCCGAGCGGCCCCCCTTCGAGGATCGGGTTGACCTCGCATATGCGTACTCGGTGTTCACTCACCTCTCCGAGGCGGCCCACCTGCGCTGCCTCGAGGTGCTCCATGGATCTCTCAGCGAGCGCGGGATCCTGATCCTGACCGTCAGGCCGCCCGAGTACCTCCGATTCTGTGAAGCGATGCATCCACTCCTAGACGAACTCGGCCCGGACCATCGCGCCCAGCTTGGGGAGGCCCGCTATTTCTTCACCCCTCACAAGCCCACCGCGATCATGCCGTTGGACGAAGGGACCGAGATGACCTACGGGGAGACGGCGATCACCCTCCCGTACATGCAGGAGCACTGGACCTCCAGCTTTGAGCTGCCTCAGCGCCGACCTCGTAGTCGCCGACCTCTACCAAGTGATCATCACCCTCAGACGCCGCTGAAACGCGCCTCGCCGCGAACAGGGACCCGCCGACCGCTTCGCTACGTTCAAGTTTCCCCACCCGCTCTCACCAAGCGGTTCTTCAACGCGGTCTACGGGCTGTCCTTTCGGGCGGCCCGTGGTCGTTTGGGTCCGTCCGGGTTCCCGCCTGTCCTTGGGGAAGTCGTCAGCGGTTTCCAGCGGCTTCCAGCGGATTGGGACTTACCCATCATTTCCCAAGGAACTCGTTAGGAGCGTCAGAGCCAGATTCGGCTCTAGATTCAGCGCGAGCGACCGGACTCGAACCGGCGACCTCCGGCGTGACAGGCCGGCCTTCAACCACTAACCCACTACGCTCCCGCTTCCCACGCTGGAGCGCCGGATTGCGAAGGCGCGGCTCCGCTCGCCTTCTGGCCGCTCACCGGGAGGATTGGGCCACTAGTGGGCCACGCGGTATAGCGCAGTCGTTACGTTCGCGCGAGGAGTACCAACGTTCACAAGTCCTTCACCCGTAGACGCGCCCCTTCGGTAGCGTCCGCGCTCGTGAAGTACGTCTGTTCGTCTGCAACACAACGCTGGTCGCTCGCAGATGGCGCAAGGGTTCTTCGAGCGTCACGCTCCGGCAGACGTACGCGCCGAGTCCGCGGGCAGCACCCCGTCCAAGCAACTCTGGCCCGAAGTCGTCGAGGCTATGGCCGAGGTCGGGATCGACCTCGCCGGCCATCGCCCGACGAAGCTCACGGTCGAGATGCAGTTGCACGCGGACTGGGCCGTCACGATGGGCTGCGGCGACGCCTGCCCCTACGTGCCCACCACCGTCGAGGACTGGGATCTCCCCGACCCTGCGCACAAGCCACTCGACGAGGTGCGTGCGATCAGGGATGCGGTGGAGGCGCGGGTGAAGGACATGATCGACCACCGCCTCGACGCGATCCAGTCCGACCGGACCGCGCATCAGATGCGGCTCGCGCGGCTTCTCCCGGACCTCAACAAGGAGTTCGCCGGTCGCGTTCCGACGGCGAGATCCGCGCGTGCGCCGACGCCATCCTCGCCGACTACCAAGACACGCCCGTCCGCAGTTTCGTCATGAGCATCGCCAACCAGCGCGCCGCGAGTGCCTCCGCGCTGAAGCTCTCGGCCTGAACTGCTGGCAACCGTCTAGGCGCACAGGCTATCAGCGCTCATCTCGCCGGCCGGGGGCCGGGCCTGTGCCATCTTCCTCGCGCCATCACTGGCGATCCGGACGCCGAGGTCGCGCTGCATAGCCAGCTGGTGGCTCGAGCGCACCGCCACCCGACCCGGACATCGCGCGAGCCACGGCCGCGTCGGCCGTGCCTGTGCGGTGCGGGTGGCGGCCGAGTCCGGGACATTGGCGGTGGTGCGTGAGCGGCCCGCCACGATCCCCGACGGGTGGTGGCGCGCTGGCAGGCCCGTCGAGGGCGCGCCCCTACCCCTTACCCCTGCGGCGCGAGGCCTGGCTCTCGCGCTGCCTATTGCTGGCGCGCTTGTGAGCGGCAGCTACGGGCGACCGGGCAGCAAGGCGGCGAAGCTGCGCGCGGCGGTGCACGAGCGGTTGCTGGCGCAGGAGGCGGCGGCGAGTGGCGGCTTTCGCAGAACGCACCTATGGTCATGAATTGCGCCCATTCGTCCTCACAGCCGTGCTGGCCGCCAGGGCAAGGACCCTAACGCTGTGGGCGATCGTCGCGGTGCTGTTTGCGTTCGCCGCACCCCAAGCGTCGGCATATTCGTTGAACGCTAAGGGCAAGACCGGCGGGAGCATCGACTACCGAGGTTCCTGCAAGTATGGCGTGCATGGCCCACGCGGGGTCCTGAGGGTCGGCGTTGAGTCCCCCACGGTCCGCGGAGCGAATTACAAGCGGGGGACTCGCAGGGAGACAAGCTACGTGCGTTTTAGGGTGGAGGTCACCGACGCCTACCGCGACTATGCGACCCTCACGAGTTCGCGCTGGAGTTCGTGGGTTCGGGTCCGCCAGAATGGGTCGCGCACTTGGTCAGGCTTGACCTTCTTCAACATGGACTGGCGCTGTTCCTATGGCGCCGATCTCCTTGTCGAATGGTGGAATTGAGCCGTACTCGTAGGATCGGGTGGCGTTGGCACCGCAATAATTCTTTCAACTACTACGACCACTATGGCCGAGGTCCGTACGGGCCCTTCTCGTACTGCTTCAGGTACAACTCGCCTTACAACTGAGGTTGCAGTCGGCACGCCCCCCAGCGGGGGGGCGCTCGATTGGGGCCGTCGCGCTGACCGAGGCGCAGGTGCAGGCATACGCTCTCCCGGTGGTGCAGAAGCACGACGGCGTGACCCAGCGCGCTATCCGGCGGTCGAGTTCGAGTCGCTCGGGCAGGGCGTCGTGACCGGCATCCTGCTCGCGCGCTCGACTCCCTGCTACCCCAGCCGCTCGACCGCGTTCTGGTACGCGAGCACGAGCAGCGCGAGCGTGAGCGGCGGCGGCTGTCGGGGCGATAGCCGCGCTCGACCTCGACGGCGGCGACTGAGCGCCTGCCCGCGTTCCCGGATCGTCGCTCGACCTCCGTACCCTCGGGCATGGCCGACGCGCACGCAGACATCAACGCCGAGCTACGCCGCCGGGCGCGGGCGGGCACCGTTACGCTCGACCTCGGCGACGCGCGAGGGCGACGCCGCAAGGGGCGGGCCTGCGTGTCGCGCACGAGCGCCTCGAAGCCGCCAGGGCGACCGGCGACGCGGCCCTGATCGAGCACGCCGAGATGGGCTATGGATCGGGCCGTGCGCGAGTGGCGCGCCGCCCGTCGCGCCGAGGGCGAGAGTACCAACGTCGGCACACCCGCCGCGCCTGACTTCGGGGCCGGTGTCCGCCGCTCGCTCCCGCTCGAGCCGTCCATGCCGACCGTCTGCGGGCCGACAAGCTTGGCGTGCCCGTGCCACGCTGCCGAGCAACCTGCGCACCCCGAGCCGAGAGAAACCCGATGCCGCCTGATCGCCTGAACCTGCCGCCCGAACACCTGCTCGGCGACGAAACCGTGGCCGCTGCCGCGTCCGCCTGGACCACCGCCACCGAGCAACATGACGCCGCCCGCCGCGACCGGGTCGAGGCCGAGCAGCGCGAGCTGGCCGAGGCGCAAGAGGCCGACCGCCAAGCCGACGTGGCCGCGCTCGAAGCGGGTAAGGCGCTGCCGAAGGGCAAGCCGCACGAGCACAAGGCGCGCGAGCGGATCGAGCAGCTGACCCGCCGCGAGCAGGCAGCCGCGACGCTGGCCGCGCGTGCGCACGCCGCGCTGCTCGAAGCGTTCGACGCCGGCCAGCCGCGACTCGCCGAGCACGCCGAACACACCAGGTCGAGACGCTGGCCGAGTACGGCCGGACCGTCGAGCAGCTCGACGCGGCGACCGCGACGCTGGCCGAGGCGAACGCGCTGACCGGGTGGGCGCGCGACCCGCGAGCCAACTTCAAGGTGCGCGGGCTGCGGGTGCCGCTCGCCCGTCACGGCAGCGACGCGCCGACCGCCGACGCCGTGCTCGCCGCGCTGCGCCAGCTCGCCGCACCGCCGCCCACCCGAGCCGGTGGCCGAGCCGGTCGAGCAGCCGCCGCCGGCGGGGCAGATCGTCAACGGCTAAGGCCCGCGCCTACTCCGACAGCCCCACCGCTGCGAGGGCCTCGGCGTCATCCACGAACTGCCGGACTCGGAGAATGCGCCCCTTCGGAGGTCGTAGACCGCCGTGACGACATTGTCCTCGAGCTTCCCATGCCGCTGTGCAGCTCACGGTGACGGCTGAACGGCCGTTGTTCCACGGCCCCGTCCGCTGTAGATCGGGAAGGGTAAGGTCGCCCTATGGCAAGGGACAACGCGCTGTACTGGGTCGATGTACACCTCAGCGGCGTCGGGCAAGAGCTACTCGGCGCGAGCGCGAGCGTCGAGCGGGCGGAGGACGCTGGATTAGCCGAAAGGCTCCTGACAAATCCGTTCAGCGCAACGATCCCTCTCCTCGCTGCACAGCTGATCAACAACGGTGCCAAGGGCGCCATCACCTGCTGTTCTGATGGGTTTGGCGCTTCACCAACAATGGGGGTTACCTCTTGGTTCACCATTTAATTCACTCAGTGGAGGTCGTATGAATCTGCCAGACGCACCACTTCCCCAAGACGGTTTCTTCGTCACGCACTTCTTGACCGTAGAGGATCAGGCGAAATCCAGGGACTTCTACGCTGGAATCCTTGGAGGGAAAGTAATAAGACCGGAGAATCCTTGTTACATCAAGTTGGCTAATTCGTGGATCATTCTCAACTCGGGCGGAGGCCCGACGCCTGATAAGCCCGAAGTGGTCCTTGAGGCACCGCGGGATCTAAATACCGTAAACAGCTTCTTAAATCTGCGGGTTGCCGACATACAGGCTTGTTACAAAGAATGGAAGGCAAAGGGGGTCCACTTCTTGACCGAGCTGCTCGATAACCATGGCTGGGAGACGAGATGCTACATGCGAGATCCAGATGGCTATCTAATCGAGGTGGGACAGTCCAGCCAGAAGATGATCGAGTTTTTGAAAAAGCACAGGGCCTGAGTTGGCGAGCCCTCGGTCGTGCCTTGCATCGGCGCCGCCCAACAAATCGGACGCGAGCAGCGGGGGAGCGTTTCTCAACGCCGCGGATCGCGGGGTGAGGGCCTGAAATATGGCCCCCGCGGTGCGACCCTCTACGCCATGCCTGTGCGCCTGTGTATCGAGCCGGGCTGCGCCACCCGCACCACCGGGACCAGGTGCGGGAGACACGAGCGCGAGCATCAGAGTGCACGCAGGGCGCAGCGCAAGGCAAGCGGGGCGACCGGGCAGCGCGGCAGCACGTGGGCATGGCGCAAGCGCAGAGCGAGGGCGCTGCGTCGGGACCGGCACAGGTGCACCACGTGCGCACGTCGCGGAGCTAGAGGTCCACCACGTCAACGCGATGCGCGAGACGATCGCTGAGCAACCTGCTCACGCTCTGCACCACTGTCATCGAAGCTGCATCGTGTGAGCACGCATAAGCACGCGTAATATATCTGACCCCCGAGATTCTCCTCAGACACCCCCTTCTCCTCCGAGCGGATGAAGTCGCGGTTCTGGCCGACTGGTTGGCCTGTCTGACGGGCCGTCGCCGCGACCGCTAGCGTGGTCGGAGTGGCCGAAAGCGAACGGATCACGATCCGGCTGTCGCCCAAGATGTCGCCCACCTGGACCGGGCGCGCGGCCCGGCCGATCGCTCGACCTATCTGCGCTCGCTGCTGCGGTCGGCGACCCGCAAGCGCCGGGCAACCAAGCCGCCGACCCGTGCCGAGGCGCTGGCGTTGCTGGCCGACCACGCCGAGTTCGACGCGCAGGCCGCGATCAGGCTCGCCGAGATGGTGGGTGTTGACGAGGACCTCGCGCGGCTGCGCGAGTTGACCACTGACCCGGCCGATTAGGCGCGCCTAGCGAAGCCTCGCCAGGGCTACTCCGACAGCCTCCTGGCTTCGAGGGCTTCGGCCTTCTTCAGATAGCCGTCCACCCGCCCGATCAGGCCATCGCGGAACGTGTAGACGTCGATGACTTGGAAGTCGAACTCGAGGCCGTCTCGGCCGCGCACGTGCCACCACTCGACGATAAGGACGCGGTCGCCCGCCTCGATACCTCCTGAACTCCACCCTCTTCACCACGTGCGATAGACTCGAGAACCGCTGGCAACCGTCGCGCCGTGTAAGCGCGCCGTGTCCGCCTGCAAGCTTCCAACTCCACCTCCGGGTCGAGGTACTACACACCTGCTCGATACTCTCGCCACGCTCTACCAGCGGACCGTGACCTTCTCCTGCGACATCGCCTACTCCGACAGCCCGGCGGCTTCGAGGGCTTCATCTCTGCTGAGGAAAGCTTGCGCACACGCGATCTTGCCGTCGCGCATCCTGCAGCACGGCGAAGGTCGTCCACTCAAAGGGCACGCCGCTGTTCTGCCCGAGCCGTGCGAGGCCAACTCGCAGACCACGACGTCCCCGCCCGTTGCGAAGCTCCGCGGCTCGAAGCGAACTCCGCCGACGCCCCGCAGATTCGCCATCCACTCGCGGATGCCGTCATGTCCACGAAAGCCCCTAGAGGGGCTGTCGGGCATCTCCCGAGGCTCCTCGACCACGCAGCCCTCCCCGAACGCCGCGACCACAGCGTCAACGTCGCCGCGGTTGAAGGCGTCGAGCATGAGTCGCACGACCTCCACGTTCTCCTGCGACATCGCCTACTCCCACAGCCCCACGGCTTCGAGGGCTTCGCTCGGTGCAAGTGGCCACCAGAGCGCTTCCGCATCCGCCACCGCTCATTCCAGCCACGCGCTCTCTCTAAGCGGCATGTCGCGGCCCGCGCCGTGCCCCGCGGCGCTCAGGCTCGACGATGGTCACGTCGCCCATGTCGCGCATCGCGATGACGTTGATGTTGTAGTCGGGAAGCTCTCGAACCAGTTGTTCCACCAGGTCTACTCCGTCATGTCCCGGAGTCTCTCCTCCGCGCTATGCGACGGCCTCACGCCTCTCCATCAGCCCAAAAGCCTCTAGGTCCCGCCTATTGACGGCGTCGATGGAGCGGTAGTGCAGTTCCACGTTCTCCTGCGACATCGTCTACTCCGCCAGCCCCACGGCAGCGAGAGCCTCTCTCGGGATCGGAGAAACCGCTTCCGGTAGACGACTTTGCGGTCTCGCAGCGTGTAGAGCTCGCGCATGGCGCTCGTCCATTTCGAAGGCCGCTGCTCGCTGCGACCGATCTCCCGAACGCGACGACGACCTGGTCGCCTCCTCGTCTATGAACACGTTCTGGCTCCACCTTCGAGTCGTCCCACATGTCGGCCCATCGCACCAAGTGCTCCACGACCGCCTCATGCCCGCGTGCGACCTTCCCATCGGGGAGGTTCGTTCCGTCCCATTCGATGTCCGGGTCATAGAACGACAGGCCGCTGCCCGGGTCGTCCCCGAGAAAGCACTTCCACATCTCCCGTACGACCTCCACGTTCTCCTTCGACATCGGCTACTCCGACAGGCCCACGGCTTCGAGGGCTTCCGCTTCTATCCACGACTCCCCGGACGCGGAGGACGCGCCCTCCTCGGAGGTCATATACCGCCGCGACGACATTGTCTTCGAGTTCCATGCCGCTCTCACCCCCTATCCCCACGTACCGGATGGGCCAACACTCGATTCCCGACCGAGCTCATGTCCTCGATCTCGACTCTCGCACTCGGCCCAAGCATCGAGGTAGTCCTCAACATGGCGGTGAAACGCCTCGTCGCCCCTGGTACACAGCCGCGCCTGGCAACGAGGGGGAGTCGTGCTCCTCTCGATCTCGGGTCGAAGAACTCGACGAGCCAGGGCCCAGGTCAGCATCGATGCCGTAGAAGTGGCCTCCTCCTAGCATCGGCGACGACCTCCACGTTCTCCTGCGACATCGCCCGCCGAGTATCCCGCAGGCGAAGCGCGGCGGCTACGCCACGCGCGGCCAGGCCGGTCGCCGCGAAGCGACCCAGCCCCGAAGCAGAGCCCTATGCCTTAAACGCCGAACGGGCCGCACCAGGCGACCCGCTCAGCGACGCTCTGGACTAAGTGCTCACGCTCGGGCCGACAGCGCGTCGAGAGCGCAAACAGGCGGCCAGCCTCGACTCCTGGAACCTCAACGGTACCCAGTCGCCCTGAAGCGGCAACGTCGGCAGCCTGTCCGTCTGAGGGGTGATGTATTAGTGATCGTGGCGACGCGCCCAGGAGGCGCTAGCCCGCTGAGTGGCCCAGGAAGCCCAGCCAAGAAGTAGCCCGACTCCTGATGCTCACTCATGTGGACGAGCTTCTCCTCGCCGCCGGCTTCCATGTCGGCGCTCACCTTTGCCGGTTTCCACCTCCGGTGGCCGGACGCCGACGGCCCGATGCTCCGGGTGGCTTTCGACGCGCTGCCGCAGGCCGACCAGGACGCGGCGTGGACCGAACTGTGCGAGCGCGAACGGCTGCGGATCGGTTCCGAGGTCGAGTACGACCGGCGCGCGGTGGAGCCGTGGTGCTCGACCTGCCGCAGCCACGAGCACGACGGGCCACCATGGGCGACCTGCTCGAGCCAAAGCACCTCCCCGCCCTGCCGCCGCCCGCGCGTCCCGGTCGCGCCCGGCCGGTCGTGTTCGACTTCACGACCGGCGAGGTCCGTGACGAACGGGTCGAGTGGCTGCTCGATCCCGGCCGAGGAGTACGTCGAGCGCCTGACCGGTCAGCACGTCGGAGCGAGCCGCAAGGTCCACTGTCCGCTCCACGAGGAGCGCAGCGCGTCCTTCCACGTCTACCCCGACCACTGGCACTGCTTCGGCTGCCATGAGGGCCGCGACCTGTTCGACTTGGCGAGCGCGCTGCTCAGCATCCCCGCCCGAGGGCCTGACTGGCCCATCCTGGTAGACGCGCTGACGGAGGTATTCCGGTGACCCGACCGAGGTTCCGCGAGGCCGTGCCCCAGGACGTGCGCGCCAAGGTCGAGCGCTACTCACCGTAAGCACCAGGTGCGCGGTCGAGGCGCGCGCGGCTGGCGACGGCGAGCTCGATCCGCTCTGAGCGTGTCCGCTGGGTGTGGCGCGGGCGTATCCCGCGTCGGAGCATGGTGGTGGTCGCGGGCGAGAAAGGGCTCGGCAAGTCGCACCCTCACGAACGCCTGGCTCGTGGCCAAGGCCACGACAGGCCACCTCGAAGGGGCCCTCCAGGGCCACCCGCTCGACGTGCTCGTGGTGACGGCCGAGGACGACTGGCGCTCGGTCGTGAAGCCGCGCCTAGTCGCAGCCGATGCCGACCTCGACCGGTACACCGGCTGTGAGTCGAGGACGACTCCGGCGAGTGCACGTTCACCCTCCCCGACGACGTAGCCCTGGTCGAGCGCGAGGTCGAGGCGCTGCGTGAGCAAGGCATCAGGTTGGGCTGGTCGTGGTCGACCCGATCGGTGCCTTCCTGGCCGAGCGACCCACTCGCACAAGGACGCCTCGGTGCGGCGCGCGTTGGCTCCGCTGGCGGCGATGGCCGAGCGGCTCGATCTCGCCGTGGTCGTGGTCGCGCACCTCACGAAGGACGAGGGCAAGCGGCTGCTGTCAGCGCGTGTCGGAGCCGGTGCGTTCGTGAACGCCGCCCGCTCGTCCTGGTAGTGGCGCGCGACCCGGCGACCTGGAGGGCGAGGCCGGGAGCCTGCGGGTGCTGGCCCACGTCGCGGCGAACTGGGGCGCGATCGCCCCGGTGCTCGCCGCCCACGTCGACGCGAAGCCAATCGTGCTCGATGACGGCTCCGTCGATGAGCGCACCGCTCTGGGTGGAGGACGGCGAGTCGAGCGTCGCGGTCGAGGACCTCCAGGGCGGCGACGCGGAGGGTCGGACGGAGGCCGAGGAGGAGATTCTCGTGGCGCTGATCCACGGGCCGCGCCCGAGCCGCGAGGTCAAGGAGGAGGTCGGCAAGGCGCTCAGGGTGAGCCGCAGAACGGTCGAGCGCCACGCGACCGCGATGGCCAAGCGCGGCGAGTTGAACGTGACCGAGGAGCCCGCGTTCCCCCGCACAACGACGTGGGGGCTGCCCGAGCAGGACGACGACAGTGACGACGGGCCACGTCACGACACGGCCAGACACGCCACGGTGTCGTCACTGGCGCAGCCCGCATTTCAACGCCGAATCCGAGGGCTGACGGCTCCAGTGACGACACGGCTGGCGTGTCGTCGTCACTGGCGCAGCTGCCGCTCGCCACTGAGGAGCAGGAGGCCGAGGCCGAGCGGCTCCGACACAAGTCGGCTACGGCTCCGGTGCCGGACGATGAACGCGGCGTTGACCTCCGAGCAGCTCGGCCTGTGCCGCGACGCTAACCCCGGCGCGCCCCGGCTCGTGCGGGCGCTGCTCCGCGACGGCCTGCCGGCTGAGGCGCTGCCTGCGGCGTTAGCCCTTGCCGCCGAACTGGAGCAGGTCTGCATCGAGCAGCGTGACGCTGCAGAAGGCAAGGCCGCATGAGCGGTCGAACCAGGCCGCCTGATAGAGGCGAGCACACAGATGCTGGGCAGTGCCCAGCACGGAGAGGAGGACCGCATGACCGATCAGGAGCACACCCGGTCCATCAAGGAGGTTGCCGCGAGGGCGAAGGACATCAGAGCCAACACATTCATGTCGTGTTGGGCCCATGACTCGATCATGGATCCCTACGGCACCGGCTACGAGGGGGAGGACAACATTGGGCGCGTCTGGTGGATTCGGAACGCCAAGGACGACGGCCCTGCCGTTACCGGCTGGGACTTCCTAAGGGCTCACCCCGGCATTATCTGGGAAAGCATCTACGCCCACGAGGAGCAATCGCCGCGGGAAACCGACCGGTTTCACGGCATCTTCCCGCCACATAGAATCTCCCGCGCCTTCGTACCCGCCGCTCGTGAGTCGGCTCCTGACCGCCCGCGCGGTCGCCGACCTGCTCGGCGTGTCGGCCGAGACCGTGCTGCGCTGGACCCGGCGCGGCGAGCTGCCGGCGATCCGGCTGCCCGGGCGGCGCGATCCGCTTCCGCGAGGACGACGCTCGACGCGCTGGCTCGAGGAGCGGGCGACGCCGCGACGAGGAGTGCCAACCACCCCGCCGGGCGCCGCCCGGCGGCTAGCGCTACCCTCAGCGGTGCTAACCCACCACCGAACGACGAGGAGAACTGAGATGCCCGCCGACTCAGACGCGGCCAGGCCTACCGGCTCGGCCCGAACCGCTGGGGCCTGCGCTACTACGACGCCGCCGGCAACCGCCGCCGCAAGTGCCCGTTCCCGTCGCAAGAGCGCCGCGCTCGCGCACTACCGCGACGTGATCGAGCCGCGAGCTGCGCGGCGAGCCGACGCCGCTGCCCGAGCTGACGCTCGCCGAGCTCGTCGAGCTCTACCTCGAGCGCCACGCCGCCAGCGTCCGGCCGCGGACGATCGCGACGCTGCGCGAGCGGCTGCGCCACGCCGCGGCCGCTTCGGCGACGTGCCGCTGCGCGACCTCGAGCGCATGAGCGGCGAGCTCGCCGCCTGGCAGGCGCGGCTGCCGGAGCGGTCGCGCTACGGGATCGTGCAGGCGCTCCGGCAGACGCTCGAGGCCGCCGTCGCTGGGGCTACATGGGCCGCAACCCGGCCAAGCTCGCCGGGCCGAACCGCCAGCCGCGCGCCGCGGGCGGTGCGCGCCTTCACCCGCGCCGAGGTCGACGCGATCGCGGCCGAGCTGTCGGCCGCGCTACCGGCCGCTGCCCGCGTTCGCCGCCGCGACCGGGCTGCGGCCCGAGGAGTGGCAGGCGCTCGAGCGCCGCGACGTCGACCGCGCGCGCGGCGTCGCTGAACGTGCGCCGCACCGTCTCGAGCGGCGAGGTCGTCGAGCTCGGCAAGACGACCGGCAGCCGCCGGCAGGTGCCGCTCTCGCGCCGGGCGCTCGCCGCGCTCGACGCGCTCCCGCCGCGGCTCGACACGCCGCTGCTGTTCCCGGCCCCGGCGGCGGGCCGCTCAACCTCGACAACTTGCGCCGCCGCGAGTGGGCGCCGGCGGTCGAGGCGTCCGGGCGTCGGCGACCCGGCGCGGCATCTACGACCTGCGCTCGACGTTCGCCTCGAACGCGCTCGCGGCCGGCGTGTCGCGTGTTCGAGCTGGCGCGCGATCATGGGCACGTCGCGTGCGGATGATCGAGCGCCACTACGGCGCGCTGCTCGACGGCGCCGGCGCGGGGATCGCCGGCCGCGCTCGACGCGTTCGAGGCCGAGCGGAGCGGGCCGCGGAGCGAGCGCGCTGAGGACGTTTGGGCCACTATCGGGCCACGGCGCGGCGACCGGCTCGGCCGCGCCCGCCGCCGCGAATCGGCGCGTTGCAGGGCAGAACGTTGAGCGCGAGCGACCGGACTCGAACCGGCGACCTCCGGCGTGACAGGCCGGCGTTCTAACCAACTGAACTACGCCCGCTGGGGTGGAGCGAGGATAGCGAAGGCCCGCGCGTCTTCTGAGGGATACTCCGACGTGATGGGGCTGGAGATTCAGGGACGCCGCGTGCTGGTGACAGGAGCGTCGGGCGGCATCGGTGCCGCCATCGTGCGTGCTCTTCACGCACGGGGCGCCACGGTGTTGGTGAGCGCCCGCCGCGTCGAGGTGCTGGAGGGCCTGGCCGCCGAGCTCGGGGATCGCATCGAGGCGCTGCCGGCGGACCTGACCGACTCGGGCGACGTGGCGAGACTCTCCGAGCGAGCGGGCGACGTCGACGCTCTAGTGGCCAACGCCGCTCTTCCTGCCAGCGGCGCTCTGTTGGACTTCGAGCCGGACGAGATCGATCGCGCGCTCGATGTGAACCTGCGGGCGCCGATCCAGTTGGCGCGCGCGCTGGCGCCGGGCATGGTGGAGCGCGGGCTGGGTCACCTCGTCTTCATCTCGTCGCTGTCGGGCAAGGTCACGAGCCCCGGCAGCGCGCTGTACTCCGCCACGAAGTTCGGCCTGCGTGGGATGGCGCTCGGGTTGCGGCAGGACCTCGAGGGCACGGGCGTGGGCGTGACCACGGTCTTCCCGGGCTTCATCCGCGACGCGGGGATGTTCCACGACAGCGGCACCAAGCTTCCGCCGGGTGTCGGAACACGTACGCCGCAGCAGGTCGCCGACGCCGTGGTGAGCGGAATCGAGCGCGGGCGGCTCGAGGTGGACGTCGCGCCGTTCTCGCTGCGGCTCGGCGCGGTGGCCGCGGGCGTCGCCCCGGGCGCGATGGCCGCGCTCCAGCGGCGCCTCGGAGGCGGCGCCGTCGCCGGCCAGCTGGCCCGCGGGCAGGCGTCCAAGCGCTGAACGACGCGTATCAGCGGCGGCTGCCGCAGCGGGTTACCGCCAGCGTCCCCCGCCGCGCAATGAAGCGCGCGCTCAGGATCCCCGTGGCGCGCCGGTAGCTCCAAGACCGGCGCGCAAGCGCGCGCCCGTCGAGGGCGACTCGACACGGGGTGAACCGCCGCGACAGGGTCGCCAGCGACGCCTGCAGCGAATAGACGCGCCTGCGCGCTCCCGCGACACGCAGCGACCATCCGGCACGCCCCTCGGCGGAGAGCAGGCGCTCGCCGTCGTTGAACGTCGAGCCGGTACGTCCGCGCGGGAACGCCAACAGGGTCATCCGCCCGCGGCGCTGGTCCAGGTGGACCAACCCACGTGACCGCCCGAACGGGGCGAGCGTGTCCACGTCGGCCGGGAGCATCGCGACGACCGCACCCGCGCGCACCAGAAGCGGCAGCTGCTCCAGCGGAGCCGGGAGCATGTGGGACCGCCCGCCGCGAAGCACCTTCGCGCGGCGCAACGCGAAGGCCCCGCTTCGTTCGACGAACGCCACGCTGCGCCAGAAGTCGATCCAGCGCCCCGCGGGCGCGTAGACCTGGCGCGAGGTCACGCCAGGTGCGGTCACCGGGGCGGCGAGGAAGCTGGGGCCGAACATGAACTGGTCCTCTTGCGCCAGCGCACCACGGTCGCGCGGCCAGGTCAGGGCGAGGTGGCGCATGAGCGGCATTCCCGTCCGGCGGTAGAGGCGGTCAGCGGCAAGGAGATAGGGATGTAGCTGGGTGTGCAGCTTCGTGTAGCGGCGCCAGACCGGCAGGATCTCCGGATCGAAGACCTGTGGCCGCTCGTAGGGAGGCAGGGCGATCCCCGAGCGCTTGGTTCTCATCACCCCGGACACCGCGCCGAACTGGATCCAGCGCTTGAGCAGCTCGCGCGTGAGCCGCGTCTGCGCGTCGAAGGTGTTGTAGCCGCCGATGTCCGACCCCCAGCGGCTGATCCCCGACATCCCGATGCTGAGCGCCTGGCGAACTGCCGAGCTGAGGCCGTCGAACCCCCACACCGTGGTCGGGTCCCCACCCCACACGACGTCGGCGCAGCGGGCCGAGCCACGCCAGCCGGAACGCTGAAAGCGCACCACGGGCCGCGCCAGTCGGCGCGCGATCCGCCTGACCGTGCAGTGGTACAGCGTCGGGTAGCGATTGTGGATCTCGGCGCCTGGGGTCCCGTCGGCCGAGAGCGCCTGCGGCGGGCTGTTCTCACCGAAGTCCTCCATCCAGCCGTCGTGCCCGGCCGCGACCGCCTCGCGCACCAGGCCGGCGTAGAACGCCTCGGTGCCGCGCGCCGTGAAGTCGAACTGGGCCAGCGGCTCGCGCGTGAAGCCCGCGGAGCCCCCGCCGCCCACGAACGCCGGGTACGTGAACGGGCGGCCGGGGGTGTCGCGCTGGAGCACACCCGAGGCTGCAGCGCGGGCAAAGACCGGTTGATAGCTCTCGCACAACGCCGGGTTGAAGTAGGCCAGGTGCGCGAGCCCCTGTGAATGGAAGAAGCGGTTGCGCTCGCGCAGGTAGGCCTCGTTGCCGCGTTGCGCCCCGCACGGCAGGTAGTGCATCTGGGTCTCGGCGGCCGACACGGGCGCATCGGCGCCGCGCAGGGTCCGCGTGATGCGCGCCTCCTCGGCCAGCGGGATCACGTTCGGCTGCCCGGTTTGAAACCAGGGTCCGAACGCCCACGGCGCGGGCGGCGGAGGCTGGCGCCCCGTGGCCTTCGTGAACCGAGCCAGCGCCTGCGCGGGCGTCGGGCCGGCGAAGAAACGCGCGCGTAGGACCGACCCCTCGACCTGAGCGCTCCAGGTGTCGGCGCGGTCGAGCGCGAGCCGAAACTTGCTCTCCTCGTCGTTGTCGATGAGCACGCCGTAGCCGCGACTGGAGAGCAGCCAGGGGATCGGGTAGTAGGTGGCGTCGTCGCGGTCGCGTTGGGCCCACGGCGGCACGAACGCTGTCGTTAGCGGCCGGTCCTTCTCGATGTTGGGGCCGTCCGCCACGTAGTTGTCGACCTCGCGCCCACGCTGATCGACGCCGTTGGAGCGCTCACCGAAGCCGAAGAAGCGCTCGCCGGCCCTCGCCCCGAAGGCGATGCTTGTGGCCTGCGCCTCGGCGGGCGCGGTGACCCTGACCGCCATCACGCCGTCTCCGGCAGGGACGACCCGGATCGCGAACCTCTTGCCGGGCACGGTCGTGGCCACCGAGCTGACCAGCGCACGTCCCTCGCGGTGCAGGTCGATCTCACTGGTGGCGTGGACCCAGCCGGCAGCCGTCCGATAGCTCAGCCCGCCCACTGGAGCGGGTCCGACAACGGTGCTGCCGACCAGCCTGGCGCCGCGGCGGACTTCGAGATCCAACCGGAACGGCGCCTCGATGCTCGCGGTCAACGACCCAGAGGACGCCTCGAGCGAGGACGGCTTAGCGGCCAGCGCGGGCGCGGCGCAACACGAAACGAGGGCGGCCCCCAGCGCCGCCAGGAGGGCGCGCATCTAGAGCAGCGGCCGCTCGGCCGACGCGTCGGGCTCGAGGATGTCCTCCTCGAGGTCGAGCGCTACCCGGACGATTCTGGCCTGCTCCTTGCGGTGGGCCGCCGCGTACCCCTCGCTCTGGGCCGCGCGGAGCTGACGTCCGACGTAGAAGTAGTGGAGGTGCTCCGGCAGGATCGCCGCCATCCGGCGGCGCATGAACGCGCGCGCGCCCATGTTGCGCGGCTCCTCCTGGACCCAGACCACGCGCTCGAGCGCCGGGTAGCTCTCCATCAGTTCGCGCAACTCGGTCTCCGGGAATGGGTAGAGCTGCTCCACGCGCGCCACCGCGATGTGTTCCGCGTTCGCGCGCTCCTCGTGGCCGACGATGTCGTAGTAGACCTTGCCTGAGCACAGGACGAGCTTGGTCACCGCCTCGCGGCCGGCCGGCAGGTCCAGGTCGTCGATCACGCGCTCGAAGGCACCGTCGGCCAGCTCCTCGATCGTGGACGTGGCGGCGGGCAGCCGCAGCAGGCTCTTCGGCGTCATCACCACCAGCGGGCGCGGCTTCGAGACCATCGCCTGGCGGCGCAGGAGGTGGAAGTACTGCGCCGGCGTGGTGCAGTTGGCCACGCGGATGTTGCCCTCGGCGCACGCTTGCAGGAACCGCTCCACGCGGCCGGAGGAGTGCTCGGGACCGGAGCCCTCGTACCCGTGGGGAAGCAGGAGTGTCAGTCGCGAGGTCTGCCCCCACTTGGCCAGGCCGGAGACGAGGAACTGGTCGAGGATCACCTGCGCCGAGTTCACGAAGTCGCCGAACTGCGCCTCCCACAGCACCAGGGCGTCGGCGACCCGCACGCTGTAGCCGTACTCGAAGCCCAGGCAGCCCTGCTCCGACAGCGGGCTGTTGTGCAGCTCGAACGGGGCCACCGCGTTGTGCAGGTGCTGCAGCGGGCACCAGCGACGGCCGTCCTTCGCGTCGTGGAGAACGAGATGGCGCTGGCTGAACGTGCCGCGCTCGGTGTCCTGCCCGGTCAGGCGGAGGGGAACGCCGAGCGCCAGCAGCGAGGCGAAAGCGAGCTCCTCCGCATGAGCCCAGTCGACCGCGGCCGCCTCGCGGCGCTTCTCGAGCAGGGGCTTGAGCTTGCGATGGACGGTGAAGTCATCGGGCACCTTCACGATCTGCTCGTTGAGCGATCGCAGCAGGTCGACCGGCAGCGTCGTCTTGGGCTCGCGGCTCATCGTGCGGTCGAGCTCATGCTGGCCAGTGGGGGGCGGTCCGGCCATCGACTCCTTCAGCTCAGAATGCGCCTCGGCCACGCGCCCGTAGGCGTCCTCGGCGAGCTTGTCGGCCTCCTCCGCGCTCAGGACGCCCTCCCCCTGAAGCCGCTGCGCGTAGAGCCCCCGCGCCGGCGGGTGCGCCTTGATCAGCTCGTACATCGTCGGCTGGGTGTAGGCGGGTTCGTCCGTCTCGTTGTGACCGAAGCGGCGGTAGCCGATCAGGTCGATCAGGGCATCGCGGCCGAACTCGTTGCGGAACGCCACGGCCAGCCGCACGGCGTGGATGCAGGCCTCCACGTCATCGGCGTTCACGTGGATGATCGGTACGTCGAAGCCCTTCGCCAGGTCGGACGCGTAACGCGTCGAGCGGCTCTCGATCGGGTCGGTCGTGAAGCCGAGCTGGTTGTTGGCGATGATGTGGACTGTGCCGCCGGTCGTGTAGCCGGGCAGCGCCTGCAGGTTCAGCGTCTCGGCGACGATCCCCTGGCCGGGGAAGGCCGCGTCCCCGTGGATCAGCACGGGGACGACCACACTCGGATCGTGGCTGATCTCACGGCCCTTGCGGCTGGTCTGGTCGGCGCGGGCGCGGCCCTCGACCACAGGGTTCACGTACTCGAGGTGACTCGGGTTGGGTGACAGCGTCACGCTCACCCCTTTGTCGGCGAGCGTCCGGTAGGTGCCCGACGCGCCGTAGTGGTACTTGACGTCGCCGGTGCCACCCTCGGGCGAGGCGGTGTCCGCCGACAGCGTCTGCTCGCCCTCGAACTCGACGAGGATCGACTGGTAGGGCCTGCCCACGGTGTGCGCCAGCACATTGAGGCGGCCGCGGTGAGCCATCCCGAGCACGACCTCGCGCGCGCCGCTACCCGCGACCAGCTCGATGGTCTCGTCGAGCATCGGCACCAGCGCGTCCAGTCCCTCGATCGAGAACTGCTTCTTGCCCAGGAAGGACTTATGCAGGTAGCCCTCGAGCGCCTCCACCTCGGACAGGCGCCGCAGCAGACGCAGCTTCTCCTCGCTCGAGAGTGGCTTGCGGTACTCGCCCGACTCGATCGCCTGGCGCAGCCACACACGCCTGTTGTGGCCGGAGATGTGCTCGATCTCGTAGGCGATGGTGCCGCAGTAGGTTTCCGCGAGCTTGGGGAGAGCGTCCGCGAACGACTCGCCGGGCACCGCCACCCGCAGCACCGACGCTGGGATGCGCACCATCAGCTCCTCCGACAGACCGACGGTGGCTGGGTCGAGGGCGGGGTCGCCGCGCGGCTCGGAGCCCAGTGGGTCGAGCCGCGCTGCCAGATGGCCGTGCATGCGATGCGCCTTGACCACCGACGTGGCAGCCTGGACGGCCTGGAGGAGCGACTCGTCGGGCGCGGTCGTGGCGGCGGGCGCAGCGGCCGCGGGCACCGGCTCGGCGGCGGTGACCTGAGCGTCGTCCGTGCTCGTCACGCGCTCTGGCTCGACCCCTAGGGCCTCGAACAGCGACTCGTAGAACCCGTCCGCGCCCTGCAGCAGCTCGTCGATGCGTTTGAGGAATGCGCCCGACTCGGCCCCCTGGATCACGCGGTGGTCGTACGTGGAGGTCATCGTCATGACCTTGGCCACGCCCAGCTGCTTCAAGTGATCCGGCTCGGCCTGGGCCAGCCCCGCCGGGTAGCCGATGGCTCCCGTGGCCACGATCGTCCCCTGGCCCGGCATCAGCCGCGGCACGGACGCCACCGTGCCGATCCCGCCTGGGTTGGTCAGCGTGATCTGGGCGCCCTGATAGGCGTCGGGCGCCAGGGTGTTGTCGCGTGCGCCGGCGACCGCCTCGTTGTAGGCGGCCACGAACGCTTTGAAGTCGAGCATGCCGGCGTCGTGTATGACGGGCACGACCAGCGACCGCGTACCGTCCTTGCGCTCCACGTCGACGGCCAGGCCGAGGCTCACGGCCGCGGGGGTGACGCGGTGGGGCTTGCCCTCGACCTCGGCGAAGGAGTTCGCCATCACCGGCATGTCGTCCGTTGCGCGCACGATCGCCCACGCGATCAGGTGGGTGAACGAGAGCTTCTGGCCCGCGGCCTTCAGCTGAGCCCGGCGGTCGGCCAGCGCGTCGACCGCCAGCGTCCTGAAGCTGGTGGCGGTCGGAATCGAGCGGCTTTCCTCCATGAACCGGACGAGCGTCGCGGCGGGGCCGCGGATCGGCTTGGTCTCCCCCGCGGTTGAGGTCGACGGGGCGGGGGGAGCGCCGTTGCCGGCGATGGCCGACTCGACGTCGTCCTTGGTCACGCGCCCGCGCGGGCCGGTGCCGCTCACCGCCGCGAGGTCTATCCCATGCTCCGCCGCCATCCGCGCGGCCACGGGCGTGGCCCCGGTGTCGCCGTTGCCGACGGGGGTCGTCGCGGTGGGCGTCGGAGCGTCCGGGGCAGCGGTCGGCGCGGCGCTGGCTGCGGCTTTCGCCGCCGCCGCGCCCGCCTCGATCCGGCACAGCACAGTCCCCACCGTGACCGTCTGGTCCGGCTCGACAAGCAGCTCGGTGACGGTGCCCGCGACCGGCGAGGGCAGCTCCGCATCGACCTTGTCGGTCGAGATCTCCACGAGCGGGTCGTCCGCCGCCACCGTGTCCCCGGGCGCGACCCGCCATTCGAGGATCGTGCCCTCGACCACCGAGTCGCCCATCTCGGGCAGCGTCACGTCGACGATCTCGCCAACGCCGCCGTCGGTGTCGGCGGCTACGTCGGGCTCCGCATCGGGCGTGGCACCGGTTGCGGCGGGGGCGTCGCCCGCCTCGATCTCGCCCAGCGCTTGACCGACCTGCACGGT
The DNA here is from genome assembly GCA_963802855.1 of uncultured Thermoleophilaceae bacterium. GTDB lineage: Bacteria > Actinomycetota > Thermoleophilia > Solirubrobacterales > Thermoleophilaceae > JAAYBF01. The sequence goes on along the minus strand of CAWDJP010000004.1, from coordinate 359,618 downwards.
CTCGTCGGGTCCCACGAGGATCTTCGTGAGCACTCCCGCGGCCGGCGAGGGGACCTCGGCATCGACCTTGTCGGTGGAGACCTCGACCAGTGGCTCGTCCGCCGCCACGGCGTCTCCGACCGCCTTCAGCCACTCGACGACGATCCCCTCGGTGACCGACTCTCCCATGGCGGGCATGGTCACTTGAACGGTCGTTCCCTGGGTTGCCATCGGTGTCCCGAGACTTTACTCGTGCCGTTACGACCCGACTCCGCCTGTCTGAGAGAGTTCCGCCGATGACCGTCGGCCAAGGCACGCGCAGGCTCAAGCACTGGGGATGGGGCTACGAGGACCAGCAGGCGCGGCAGGAAGAGGTGGTCGCAGCCGGGCACGGGATGCGTGAGCACCTCGGGTTCGGCGCCGGGGAGGTGGAGCGTCCGGTGGCGCTCGAGGACGTACAGCTTCGCCCGCCGCGCATCGCGCCGCCCGCCGCGCTCGGAGCGCTCTGCTCCGCCGATCCGTACGACCGTGCGTCGCACGCGCTGGGGAAGGCCTACCGCGACGTGGTGCGCGGCTTTCGGGGCGAGTTCCCGAATCCGCCCGACGTCGTGGCGCACCCACGCGAGGAGGCCGACGTCGAGCGCCTGCTCGACTGGTGCGCCGATGCCGGCGCCGCAGCGATCCCGTTCGGTGGCGGCACCAGCGTCTGCGGCGGGGTGGAGGCGTCCGCGCTCGGTGAGCGACCGGTGGTCACCATCGACCTGCGCGGGCTCGATCGTGTCCTCGAGGTGGACGAGGTCTCGCGCGCCGCACGGATCCAGGGCGGCGCAACAGGGCCGATCCTCGAGGAGCAGCTGCGCGGGCACGGGTTGACCCTCCGCCACTTCCCTCAGTCCTTCGAGTACTCGACCCTCGGCGGCTGGATCGCCACGCGCGCGGGCGGCCACTTCGCCACCGGGCCGACGCACATCGACGACCTCGTGGAGTCGGTGCGCGCCCTGACTCCCGCCGGGCCATGGGAGAGTCGACGGCTGCCGGCATCGGGAGCCGGGCCCAGCCCCGACCGGATGCTGATCGGGTCGGAGGGGATTCTCGGCGTGATCACCGAGGCCTGGGTCCGTGTGCAGGCCCGGCCGGAGTTCCGCGCGTCGGCCGGGGTCGGGTTCCCGACGTTCGCCGACGGCGCCCGCGCGGTTCGCGCCCTGGCCCAGTCGGGGCTCGCGCCCTCCAACTGCCGCCTGCTCGACCCCGCCGAAGCACAGCTCACGGGCGCTGCGTCGGACGGGCGGGCGATGCTCGTGCTCGGGTTCGAGTCCGCCGACCATCCACTCGACGCGTGGCTCGCACGAGCGCTCGAGTGCTGTGCCGACCACGGCGGTGTGCCCGACGGCGAGCCCAGGCTCCGCACCCCGCACGACGCCACGCCGGGCCCGGACGCCGATGGAGCGCGGGGCGCTGCGGAGGGTTCGTGGCGGGACGCCTTCCTACGCGCGCCGTACCTGCGCGACACGATGGTGGCCGCAGGCGTGCTGGCCGAGACGTTCGAGACCGCGATCACCTGGGACCGCTTCGACTCCTTCGTCGGCGACGTGCGCGAGCGCGCCGCGGGCGGCGTTGGGGGAGGGTCGCCTGACGTGCCGGCTCACGCACGCCTATCCAGACGGCGCGGCTCCCTACTTCACCGTCCTGGCACCGGCGCGACGCGGCTCGGAGCTCGAGCAGTGGGACGAGCTGAAGCAGGCGGCATCTGAGGCCGTCCTGGCCGCCGGGGGAACGATCACGCACCACCATGCGGTGGGCCGCGACCACCGCCCGTGGTACGACCGCCAGCGCCCCGAGCCGTTCGCGGCGGCCCTTCGCGCCGCCAAGCGCGAGCTCGACCCGGGCGCGATCCTCAACCCCGGTGTCCTGATCGATCCGTGAGACGCAGGAGCTGATGTGAGCGCCCGCAAGCGCGAGCTGGGCCGCGCCGATCGCGTGCTCCCGGGTCTGTGGCGGCTGCGCCTCCCGCTGCCGTGGCCGGGGGTGCCGCACGTCAATGCCTTCGCGATCACCGCAGGGAGCGGGGTCGTGCTGGTGGACACGGGCATGCACGAGCCCGGGTCCCTCGCCCAGCTGGAGCTCGCGCTCGACCAGGCGGGGCTGAGCCTCGATCACGTGCGCTTGGTCGTCTGTACGCACGCACACTCCGACCACTACGGCCAAGCCGCTCCGATCGTCGAGGCCGCCGGATGCGAGTTGTGGATGCACCCCAACCACGAGCACATGACCAGGGCTGCGAAAGATCCCGAGCGCCAGCTCGAGCGCCGCATAGAGGTCGCCTTGCAGAGCGGCGTGCCCCGCTCCGCGCTGGACCGCTACCGCGAGGCACGCAAGGGACAGGGCGTGGGGATCGCAGCCGTACTAGCGCCTGATCGCGAGCTCGTGCAGGGCGTCGAGGTCGAGACCGATCTCGGCACGTGGCAGGTGTACGAAACGCCGGGCCACGCGCCCTCCCATGTGGTGCTCCACCAGCCCGAACGCAGGCTGCTGCTCTCGGGCGACCACATCATCGGTCGTGTCTCGCTCTATTACGACTTCGGCTACACGCCCGACCCCGCGGGGGAGTTTCTGCGCAGCCTCGACACCGTGAGCGCGTTGGACGTGGACCTGATCCTGGCCGGGCACGGACGTCCCGTGCGCGATGCGCCCGGCCTGATCGAGGCCAACCGCTCGGCGGTTTCGGAGCGCGTGGAGCGCGTGCGGCGCGCGATCGCCGACGAGCCGCAGACGCCGTACGAGATCGTGCCGAAGTTGCTGGGCGTGGACGAGCTGACCCCGATGCTCCTCAACTGGGGGCTCTCGGAGACCCTCTGCTATCTACGCCACCTCGAGCTGCGTGGGGAGGCAGAGAAGGTCGACGGCGAGGCTCCCGAGCGCTGGCGCGCGGTGGGACGGAGCTAGCTCGTCGGCGGCGACTACCAACCCTGCTGCCAGGCCACCAAGATCAGGATCAACGCCGCGATGCCGGCAACCGAGAGCACGACGATGTTCGTCACGATTGCCGCCGGCAGCCAGCGCGGGGTCTGCCCCTGACGCTCCGCCTGCGGCGGTCGCTCGGCTTGCTGCCAGCCGACGGTGGAGGCCAGGGCATTGGTGATGAACTGATTCAGGCTGACGCGGTCTCGCTCGGCTGCCTGGGCAAGCTCATCGTGAAGCGACTGGGGCATGCGCACTAGCAGCCGCCCGCTGTGCGACTTCCCGTTCGGCGTCTGTGAGGGCTCTCGCTCGGCGGTGGGCTTGGGCTCGGCGCGTGGCTTTGTCGCCGGTTGCGCCGCTTCTGGCGCCTCACGCGCCGCTGCGGGGAACGCACTCTGCTCCAGCTCTCCCCGCAGCTTGGCGAGCGCGGCTTGCGTGCGACCCCGCAGCGCGTCCTCGGTCATTCCGAGCCGCTTCGCCGTCTCCCGCCGGCTCAACTCGCGAATGAAGCGCAGGTAGACGATCGAGCGCTCCGTCTCGTCGAGCGCCTGAAACGCGCCGGCGAGCAGTATGCGGTCGTCGAGGTCGACGTCGCCCTCCGACCCTGGCTCCTCCACCGCGTCGGGCTCACGCGACCGGCCGCCCTGCTCCAGCACGGCGATGTCCTTCTCGTCGACCCCCAGCTCGGCGGCGAGCTCGTGCGTCTCCGGGGCCCGGCCGAGTTGGCTGGTCAGACCCTCGCGCGCCCTCGGCAGACGCATGCCGGCTTCGCGTAGTCGGCGAGGCAAGCCGACGCCCGTCGTGCGGTCGCGGAGGTGACGCTTGATCTCGCCCGCGATGGTGGGGACGGCAAAAGCGGTGAACTCCTCACCCTTGCGAGGGTCGTAGCGCTCGATCGCCTTCAGCAATCCGATCGACCCGACCTGAACTAGGTCCTCGACCTCCGCGCCGCGGCGGCCGTAGCGGGTGGCGAAGGCCTCGACCAGCGGGAGGTACAGCTGCACGAGTCGATCCCGCGCGCGGGCGTCGCCCTCGTCGCGGTAGGCCGTTAGGAGGCGTGCGGTCGCGGTTGCGCGCTCGTTGCGTCCTTGCTGATTCGTGGAGACACCCCTTCATTTAGGGCGGGGAGGGGGCGATATCAGTCCACACTACCGTCGATACCAGGCTTTGGGGAGCGGATTTCACCCTCGCCCAGGCCATGCGGGGGTACTTGTCAGGTGACGGCTCGCTTCGCCCGTCCGGATTCCCAGGACGAGCCCCAATGATCGAGGCACTCACCAAAGTCCCCCGGATAGCCCTTGCCCTGCTCGCGGCGCTCGCGCTTGCGTTGGGCTGCCCAGAGCTTGGCAAGGCCGCCGAGCTTGGCGGGGCCGAGGTCACGGACGCGCCCCTCACCGGCGGCGCCCAAGCACCCGTCGAGGGCGCTGATGGAGGCGGCGCAGCCGCACTCCGACAAGTCGATGTACCCGCTCCGACACCCGACGAGGCCGAGGCCCCCGGGAAGGAAGCGAACGCCGACTCAAGCCCGAAGCTCAAGGCGCCTGAGCCGGCCCCCGTACCGCCGGCAGAGGAGCCCGCGCCACTGGACGACGGCCGAGAGAGCCCGCCCGACCGGACGGATCGCGCTCCTGCCCCGGTGAACCTCAACGTGGACATCCGCATATTCAGCCCGGGGGATGACGGAGACGTGATTCAGATCGGTGGCCCCACGGCCGGCTCTCCCGACGGGTCGGGCGGCATCGGGCCTGAGATCGACTTCGACTGGGATTGGGACTGGACCTGGACGTGCGGGTCCGGTGGCGTGCCAGCCGCCAAAGGCGCGGGGTCTGGCATGAGTTGGAACTGGAGCTGGAACTGGGACTGCGGAGAGCAGCCCGGTTCCATCGTCGGTGGCCCCGTGCAGGATGCATCGCCACCGACGTCCGCGCCAGACGTGGGGGCTCCCCGGCCGCCCACGTTCCCGCCCCTGCCGCTTCAGCGTCCGCCATCCGAGGACAGCTCGGCCGCCGGCGATGATCGCGGCCGGGGCGGCGGCGCGCGGGCCCACACCGCGCTGCAGCGAGCCGCGAAGTCCACCCTGATCGCCGTCGCCCCCTCGGCACTGAGATTCGATCCGGCTCCGATGGCGGCCGAGCGCCGGGCAAGGCCCGCCAAGACCGGAAACGCACGAGATGCCGAGCCCACCGAGGCCCCGAGTGATCCGTTCCCGGCGCTTGCGCTCGCCGGGCCGGCCACCTCCCCCGCACCGCCGCCCGGTGGCTCATCCTCGATTTTGCTCGTGGCGCTGCTCGGCGCGGCCTGCTTGCTTGCGCCGCGAACTGCGGAGCCCGTCTGGGCGCGAGCTCGAAGACTCAGCTCGCGAATCGTCTCGGAAAGGCTGGAACGGCCTGGTTAAGGGCGGCTGCTCTCACTGATCCCCGCCGGGAGACACCGCTTTCCCGGCTCCAGCCGAACGCAGAGGAGAGCAAAGATGAGACGCAACCGTCTCTTCGCGCTGGTCGTCAGCTCCGTCGCCCTTGGAGTGGGCGCCGGGCCGGCGATGGCTGACGCTCCGCCGAACGACCAGCTCGCAGAGCAGGTCGCCGGCAACGAGCAGTCGGCGCACTCCGGCGCAACCTCCAAGCAGTACGGACCGAGCAACACGAACATCTCGGTCCGGGTACTGAGCCCCGGCGACAACGGCTCGGTGAGCCAGAGCAATAGCTCGACCGCCGAGTCCTTCGCCGGCAACCGCAATTCGACCGCCCAGGCGGTCGAGCAGGACCAGTCGGGTTCCGGAGCGACCGGGATCCAAGAGGCCGGCCAGAAGGCCGTCAACGAGCAGTCGGCTGACTCACATGCGGACTCCACGCAGATCAAGCCGACCAACCGGAGCATCTCCGTGCGGGTGCTCAGCCCCGGCGACGATGGGGACGTCACCCAGAGCAACGACTCGACCGCAAAGTCGGAAGCGGTCAACGAGAACGAGCTCGAGCAGGCGATCGCCCAGACGCAGTCGGGGGCGCGTTGCTGCCCGAAGAGAGGACCGAAGAAGGAGGATCCGAAGAAGGAGCCTCCAAGGAACGAGCACGGTGACCACATGGACAAGGACGGCGACTGCTGTCACGGCTTCCTGGGCATCCAGGCCGCCGCACAGCAGGCGTACTCGCAGCAGGGCGCCGAGTCGTCAGCCGAGTCCAAGCAGGTCAAGCCGGAGAACAAGAACCTGTCCGTGCGTGTGCTGAGCAAGGGCGACGACGGCGACGTGACTCAGAGCAACGAGTCCAAGGCCGTGTCGAAGGCGCTCAATAAAAACCACACGACACAGGGCATCGAGCAGAGCCAAGGCGGCTCGCGCTGCGGGTGCCACGGCGGGCTTGGGATCCAGGCAGCAGGGCAGAAGGCCGTGAACTGGCAGGACGCAGACTCGCACGCGGATTCGAAGCAGTTCCATCCGCAGAACAAGAGCCTGTCGCTGCGGTTCAAGAGCTACGGCGGCGGAGGCGACCTGACGCAGTCGAATACATCGTTCGCTGAGTCGATCGCCGCGAACCACAACGCGCTTGAGCAGGCACTCGCCCAAGCGCAGGGCGCGCTGAGGAGGTGAGTGCGAGAAACCGAATGAGCTGAGCGAGCCGGGGTGGCCGCCGGCCCCGTCCGGGCCGGCGGCACCCCCGTTGACTTCCCCGCGGCCGGGGTCTACGTTGCCCCAGGCGCGAGTTACGACACCAGGAGGGTGACTCTCATTGCGCTTCTCCAGGCTTTGGGTGGGCTTGACCGCCGCGGTCTTCCTCGCGGCGCCAGCCGCTACAGCCGCGCCTTCACCGGCCCCTGATCCTGCCCCGGCTGCGGCGCCCGCGGCGCGACCCGATCCGGCCCCGATCCCCGAGCCCAACGTGGTCCCGGCTGCGCCGGCGCCGGCCAGACCGACGGTCCCAGCGACGCCTCCCGTCGCCTCCCGGCCCGTCGTCCTGCGTTCGGCGAGTCAGCGCCCCCAACAGCGGCCGAGTACTCGACGGCGTCGGGGCACAACTAGGAAGAAGTCGAGCGCCGGCGAGCCGGCGGTCTCGACGGCCGTCGAGGGCACGACGGTCACGCCATGGCTGCGTTTGACCCGACTGACCACGGGCGAGGGCGAGGGCGCCCCGCTTCTGCGCGCCGCGCTTGCGCTGGTGCTGCTCGTTGTGGCGGGCGCCGCAAGCCTGCATTTCATGATCCGGCTGGCGGGTCCTTTGCTGATCCTGGTCGTGATCCTCCTGGGCGCGCCAGCCGAGTCGCGGGCCGCACCGGGGCTCGACTACGCGTGCTCGCCGGCGCCTGGGAATTGCGTCGGTTGGTACCGCTCGAACGTGACGGTGCTTTGGGACTGGAACCAGCTGATCGCGGTCCCGAGCGCAGGCAACTGCTTCGACACCGCGTTCACGCAGGACACAGCGAGTGCGTCGGCGACCTGTGAGATCCGCGACCGGGCCAACCCGTTTCTGACCACCTCGCATACGGTGCCGATTCGGATCGACCGCGCCCCGCCGGTCGGTCGGGGCGCGGTTCCCAGCCGCCCACCCGACCACGAGGGTTGGTTCAACCACCCCGTGGGGCTTGCGTTCAAGGCCGCCGATGCCACCTCCGGCGTCGCGAGTTGTGACACGACCGCATACTCCGGACCCGACGGCGCGGTGCCCGTGTCCGGAAACTGTCGTGACCGTGCTGGGAACGTCGGCACCGCGACCTACGCCCTCGCCTACGACGACACCCCTCCCAATGCGCCCAAGCTGAGCGCGGTTCCGGGCGACGAGCGCCTGAGCCTCGAGTGGGCGGTTCCGGCCGACGCGCGCAGTGTGGAGGTCGTGCGTCTCGCTCCCGGTGGAGACACGCTCGTCTACAGGGGCGGCGGGCGCGGCTTCGTGGCCCGCGGGCTGCGCAACGGCGTTCGTCACCGCTACCGACTTGCCGCGATCGACAGGGCGGGCAACCGGGCTTGGGATGAGGCGAGCGCAACGCCGACGTCCTCGCCGCTGCTCGTTCCGCCAAGCGGTGGGCGCCTGAGGAAGCCGCCACTGCTCCGGTGGCGGACGGTCAAGCGGGCGAGCTACTACAACGTCCAGCTCTACCGAGGGCGACGCAAGATCCTTAGCCGTTGGCCGCGTACAAACCGACTGCAGCTACGCCGCACGTGGCGCTTCGCCGGTCGTCGCTGGCGCCTGGTGCCGGGCCGCTACACCTGGTACGTGTGGCCGGGCAAGGGCCGGCGGGCGGCGCGCAACTACGGGCGGCTGCTCGGCAAGCGAACGTTCGTGATCACGCGCTGAGCGGCCGGGCCGGCCCTAGACCGGCTGCGCCGCGCGCGTCCAAGGGCGCGCGGCCCGAAGGGCGGCGAGGATCGCGCGCGTGGCCGGCGAGCGGTTGAGCGTGTAGAAGTGGATGCCGGGCGCCCCGCGCGCGAGGAGATCGACGCACTGGAGCGTGGCGTACGCCACGCCGAGGTCCTGAACCGCGCTCTCGTCGTTCTCGCGCGCCTCGAGCTCGCGCTCGAACGGCTCGGGGATCTCCGACTTGCACAGCTCGGTGATCCGCTTGATGTTGCGAAAGCTGGTGACGGGCATGATCCCGGGGATGATCGGCACGGTGATCCCGGCCTCGCGCGCGCGGGCGACGAAGTCGAAGTAGAACTCGTTGTCGTAGAAGAGCTGGGTGATGAGGAACCGCGCGCCGGCGTCCTGCTTGGCCTTGAGGAACTGGATGTCGGCCTCGCTGCTCTTCGCCTCGGGATGCACCTCGGGGAAGGCCGCGGCTCCGATGGCGAAGGAGAAGTCCTCGGACAGGAGCTCGATCAGCTCGGTCGAGTAGAGCAGGCCGCCCTCGGTGGGCTTCCACTCGGTTTCCCCCGCGGGCGGGTCGCCGCGCAGCGCGAGCACATTGTCGACCCCGGCCGCCTCGATCTCCGCCAGCGTCTGGCGCAGCTCCTCCCGCGTCGCGCCGACGCAGGTGAAGTGCGCCATCGCCTCGATGCCGAGGTCCTGCTTGATCCACTTGACGATGTCGATCGTGCGGTCGCGCGTCGACCCGAGCGCGCCGTAGGTCACGGAGACGAAAGCGGGGTCGTCGTTGCGCAGGTCGTCGAGGGTGGCGCGGAGGTTGTCGTACCCGGCGTCGGTCTTGGGCGGGAAGAACTCGAATGAGAAGACGGGCCGCCGCTCGAGCAGGATCTCGTCGATTCGCATGGCGGAGAAGGGTACCCAGGCTCTACTCGGGCGGGCGGATGTCCAGCCCGGTCGCCACGGTAGTCCTGCCCTCGAGCTGGTACTGCACGTCCACCGAGTCGTTCTTGCGGTACGAGCCGAAGAGGGCGAGGAAGATCGCCGTCCAGCGCCAGAATCCCACCCGCTCCTTCTCGAGCGGACGGTCGAAGACGAGGTCGCGCCCTTCTACCGCGTAGTCCTCACCCTCCTTCTGGGGGACGCCGTTCACGAACACCCGAAACGGGCGCCCGGCGCCACGCGGGAGCGGCACGCGCCAGCGCTTCTCTCCAGAGGCGGTCACGAGGACTCCAGCTCGCGCCGCAGCGCGTCGTAGGGCGACTCGCCGGTGCGTTGGGCGACGAGTCTGCGCCGGACGCGCCCCGTGTATGCCTCGGCGGAGCCGTCGCCGCGCACGTCGACTCCGGCGCGCAGCCGCCTCGGTCCCGCCAGCTCCACGCGCCCGACCACCTGCTGCACGGGCTCGAACTTGCGAACGAGGGTGCCCCCGACCGCCCGGCGGGGGGCGTCGCGCTCGAGGTCGCGCGCCCGGCGCTCGAGCGAGGCCAGAGCCGAGTCGAGCGCGTCGGCACGCTCCCGTTCCACCTTTCCTCCCACCCGCTGTGTCACCCGGTAGGCCGCCACGGCTGCGTAGTCTGAAGGGATGGAGGTCGTCTCGGTCAACGTCGCGGAGGTGCGGACGCTCACCGTGTCGGGCCGGGAGGTCGAGACCGGCATCTTCAAGCTGCCGGTGCCCGGCCGGGTGCCGGTTGGCGAGTTGGGGCTGAAGGGCGACGTCCAAGCCGACCGCCGCGTGCACGGCGGTTACGACCAAGCGGTCTACGCCTACGCGATAGAGGACATCGACTGGTGGGAGGCCGAGCTGGGCCGGGAGCTGGGGCCAGGCTTCTTCGGCGAGAATCTCACGCTCCGCGGGTTCGATGTGAGCGATGCACGCCCCGGCGATCGATGGAAGGTCGGTGGCGTGGTCCTGGAGGTCACGGGTCCCCGGCAGCCGTGCCAGAAGCTGGCCACGAAGGTCGGCGAGCGAGGGTTCGTCAGGAGGTTCGCCCGCGCAGGGAGGCCGGGCGCCTACCTTAGGGTGGTCGCCGAGGGTTCCCTGCAGGCCGGTGATCCGGTGCAGGTCATGTCGTCGAAGCTCGCCGCGGGCCCGACCGTCGCCGACCTGGCGCCGGGGCGCGCAGCGTGAGATAGCCGTAGCGTTCGCTACCCGCCGATCGCGCTCATCGAGCGCGTCGGCTGGATGAACCCCTGCTCGCCGACATGGTGCTTGAGCTCCTTGCGCCAGACGGCGTCGCGGATGATCGTTTCCAGCTCGTCGTCCGCCGCCCCGGCGCGCAGCGGCTCGCGCAGGTCGGTCTCGTGTAGGGAGAAGAGGCACGTGCGCAGCTTGCCGTCCGCGGTTAGCCGGATGCGGTTGCAGTCGGCGCAGAACGGCTCGGAGACCGGGTTGACGAAGCCGATCTCGCCGCGCCCGTCGGCGAAGCGGAATACCCGGGCCGTGGCGGAGGGCTCGCGCGGAAGCTCCTCGAGCGGGTGCACCGCGTGGATGATCTGGCGAAGCTCCTCCCCGGTGAGCACGCGGTCGCCGCTCCACGCGTGGTCGGCGTCGAGCGGCATGAACTCGATGAAGCGCACCTGGAAGTCGCGCTCGCGCGCGAACTCGGCGAACGGCAGCGCCTCCTCCTCCGTGAAGCCGCGGATCGCTACGGCATTCACCTTCACCGGCCGCAGCGCGGGGATGCGCGCGACCGCCTCGAGCCCCCGCAGGACCTGCGGCAGCGAGTCGCGGCGGGTGATCTGGAAGAAGCGGTCGCGCTGGAGGGAGTCGATCGACACGTTCACGCGCCGCACCCCCGCGGCCGCGAGCGCGGCAGCGTCGCGCTCGAGCAGGTAGCCGTTCGTGGTCAGCGAGAGGTCGCGAAGTCCCTCGACGTGAGAGAGCATCCCGGCCAGCACGGGGAAGTCACGCCGCACGAGCGGCTCGCCGCCCGTGAGGCGCACGTCCTCCACACCCATCTCGGCCATCAACCGGACCAGGCGCTCGATCTCCTCGAACCGCAGCACCTCCTCCCGCTCCAGCCACGGCAGTCCCTCGGCGGGCATGCAGTACTGGCAGCGGAAGTTGCAGCGGTCGGTCACCGAAACGCGCAGATCGGAGATCCGGCGGCCGTGACCGTCGTAGAGCGGCTTGCGGCTCATGTGGAAGAGGGTACCCCCGCCGGCGCTGCGGGCTCCAGTTGCGCGCGCGTGTTGAAGTCAGGGATCCCCGCCTCCGCGGAGCGCGCGTCACGCGGGAGGAGCACGTTTCCCTCGGGCCAATGCACCTGCAGGTTTCCCGGCGCCATCGGGGCGATCAGGGCGAGTCCGCGCAACTGGCCGTGGTCGGAGCGCACGGTCACCTCGTCACCGTCGGCGATGCCGAGCCGCCTGGCGTCCGTCGGGCTCACGAGCACCGCCTCACGCACCGCCCCCGTGATCGAGTCCCGCTTCTCCTGCACCATGCTGTTGAACTGCTTGCCACGGCGGGTGGACACCGCGAAGAGGCCGTCGGGGGGCACCGGCGGGGCGGGTGTCACAGGGGAAAAGCGGCCCCGCCCGCTGGCCGTCGGGAACTCGGCGCCGGCCGGCATACGTGGGCCCCCGTACTGGAACGAGTCGCCGCCGTCGCGCAGGTCCTCGATGCCCGAATAGAGCGGTACGACGCGGGCGATCTCGCGCCGCAGCTCGGCGGTGCCGTCGCAGCTCAGTGACTCCTCGAGCTCAGGCCTCACGCGCCTGGCCAGCTCCAGCAGCACCTCCCACTCTGGGCGGGCCTCCTCGATTCGCGGGCCCGGCACCTCGGGGCTGAGCACGACCCGTCGTTCCGTCGTGGTCTCGGTGATGCCGCCGGGGACCTCGTAGCGGGTTGTGGCCGGCAGGACGAGGACGGTGTCAGCCGGCTCCACGAGCATCTGGCTCGAGAGGACGATGTCCGCATGAACGCGTAGCGGGATCCGGCCCAGCGCCTCCCGCACGTAGTCCGGGTCTGGCAGCACCTCGAGGAAGTTGCCTCCGACCGAGAGCAGCACGTCGAGGCGGCCGTCGTGGGCGGCGTCGATCATCTCCGGAGCCGTCGGGCCGGGCGTGTCCGGCACCTCGAAGCCCCATAGCTCCGACAGCGCCGCGGCGTTCTCCGCGTTCACGGCCAACCCGCCGGGGAGGGCGGTCGAGTAGCAGCCCATCTCCGCTCCCCCCTGTACCCCGGAGTGGCCGCGGATCGGCATCAGCCCGCATCCTTCGCGCCCGACCCACCCGCGCGCGAGCGCCAGGTTCACGATCGCCCGCACGTTGTCCTCGCCGCGCCCGTGCTGGGTCACGCCCATCGACCACACGAGCACCCCCCGCCGGGCCTCGCCCAGAAGGCGGGCGAACCCCAGCATCTCCCCGCGGCTGCTGCCGGCGCTCGCTTCCAGCTCCTTCCAGCTACGTTCGCCGAGCGCGGCCTCCAGCTCGGCGAAGCCCTCGGTGTGCTCGTCGACGAAGGCTTGATCGACCCACCCCTCTTGCAGCAGGTGGCGCATCGTCCCGGTGAGGAACGCCAGGTCGCCACCGGTTTGCAGCGCGAAGAAGTCGTCGGCGATCTTCGTTCCGAACACGGCGCTCGTCGGCACCGACGGGATCCAGTACCGCTCCATGCCCGGCTCGCGGTAGGGGTTGATCACGACCACCCTCGCCCCGTTGCGCTTGGCGTGATGCAGGTACTTGGTGGTGACCGGCTGGTTGTTGGCCACGTTTGACCCGATGAACACGATCAGGTCGCTCTCGAGCCAGTCGGAGTACGAGCAGGTGGAGGCCCCGACCCCCAGTGCCTCCTTAAGGCCGAACGTGCTGGGCGAGTGGCACACCCGGGCGGCGTTATCGATCGCGTTCGTGCCCATCGCCCGCGCCGCCTTCTGGGCCGCGTAGTAGGTCTCGTTGCCCGTGCCCCGGCTCGTGAGATACATGCCTAGGCGCTCGGGGCCCGATGCCCGGATCTGCTCCGCCGTCAGATCCATCGCGTCGTCCCACGCGATGCGCGTGAAGCCGGGCTCGCCGCGACGGCGCACGAGCGGGAACGGAATCCGCCCCAGTCCCCGCAGCTCGGCCGACGACCGCGCGCGCAGCCCACCCGAGTCGGCCAGCTGGGCCGGATCGAGCGCCCGCATCGTGTTCAACCGCAGAAGCCGAAGGCGGATGTTGCACAGGTGGACGCCGTCGACCGTCCAGTCACGCATCCCCTTCGTCCCGAGCGCGCATCCGTCGCAGACGCCCTGGTTGAGGATCCGCCACGCGTACGACGCCTGGTCGCGGTTCTCCCACGCGGCGCGCGTGACCTCGCGGAAGTTGTTCGGGCGCTGCTCGCCGATCCCGAACGGCTTCCAGCTCGCCCGCAGGGAGAGCGACGAGCGCCTGCGACGACGACTCTCCTCCATGCGCCCCATGCTCGCAGAGGAGCCTCTCGGGCCGTGGGGTAGGTTGCGGGCGTGGCCGCAAACCCACCCTCGCCTCCCGACGGTCCCGCGCTCCCGGCGGACGCGGTCGCCGCGGCCAAGGTGGACGCGCCGGTGCGAGGCAACCGCCGGCTGGAGTCCTTCCTCGCCGCCGCGAACGCGGACGACCGCCTGCGCGGCTGGTGGCACATGCAGCACGTGTTCGCCAACCGGCTCGGCATGTCGGACCACTCCTGGGTGCACGTGCGCGTGGTGCTCAACATCGCGCTCCGCCTCTCGCGGCTGCTGTTCAAGCGCGGCGTCGAGCCTGCGATGGTCGCCGACCACCTGATGCGCGAGCATGACGCCGAGGTCGTGGTCGCTGCCGGCTGCCTCTTCCACGACACGGGCATGTCGATCCATCGCGCGGACCACGAGGCCTACAGCCTGTTCCTTGCCGCCGACCGGCTCCCGGCTCTGCTCGAGGACATCTATCCCGAGCCCGAGCGCACCGTGGTGGTCGCGGAGGCCCTGCACGCGATCATCGGCCATCGTCGCCGCGGCGACCCGATCACGGTCGAGGCGGGGATCGTGCGCGTGGCGGATGCGCTCGACCTGGCGCAGGGACGCTCGCGAGTGCCCTTCGAGAACCGCCGCCCCAACATCCACTCGCTCTCGGCGGCGGCCATCGACGCGGTCGAGATCAAGGCCGGAGAGGAGCGGGCGGTGACGATCGAGATCGCGATGAACAACTCAGCCGGCATCTTCCAGGTGGACGAGCTGCTCGCCACCAAGCTGCGCGGCTCGGGGCTCGAGGAGCACGTCGAGGTGGTGGCGCGCATCGAGGCTGAGCACGAGAAGAGGCTCGTGCCGGTGTTCAGGATCTAGTGCGCAGTGCTCAGACCATCCCCGAGCTCGAAACCGAGCGCCTTCTCCTGCGGGGGTGGCTGCCTCAGGACGCCGAGGCATACGCGCGGATGAATCGGGATCCCGCGGTCAGGCGGTTCATGTGGCCCGCGCGGGTGCTCTCGGAGTCAGAGGCCTACGGGGAGGTCGGGGCGTTGCTCGACCAGTGGAAGCGGCTCGGCTTCGGGCATTGGGCCGTGGTTGAAAAGGAGACCGGAGAGACGATCGGGCGCACCGGCGCGAAGCAGCATCCGGATTGGCCGCTGGGTCCCGACAACTGCGAGGTCGGCTGGCTGTACGCGCGTGACGCGTGGGGCAAGGGCTACGCGACCGAGGGTGCCGTGGCGGCGGTCCGGTTCCTCTTCGAGGAGGTGGGGAGGGAGGAGGTCATCTCGATCGCCGACCGTGACCACCGCGCATCGCACCGCGTGATGGAGCGAGTCGGCCTGGCCCGCGCCGGCGCCTTGCGCTGGGACGCGCGCGACATGGACGTGGTGTGGTACTCGCGGCGGGCTCAGCCGCGCTCTGAGATCGGCACGTAGTCGAGCTCGCGCTCGCCCGTGTAGATCTGCCGCGGTCGTGCGATCTTCGTCTCGTCGTCCTCGAGCATCTCGTGCCATTGCGCTAGCCAGCCCGCGGTCCGGGGAATGGCGAACATCACGGTGAACATGTCGGCCGGGATCCGCATCGCCTCGTAGATCAGGCCCGAGTAGAAGTCCACGTTCGGGTAGAGCTTGCGCTCGGTGAAGTACTCGTCGTCGAGCGCGCGCTTCTCCAGCTCCACGGCGATGTCGAGCTTGGGGTTGTCCCCGCCCATGACGTCGAGCACCTCGTCCACGTGCGTCTTGATGATCCGCGCGCGGGGGTCGTAGTTCTTGTACACGCGGTGGCCGAAGCCCATCAGCCGCTCCTTGCGGTCCTTCACGCCCTGGAGGAAGTCGGGGATGTTCTCGGTGCTGCCGATGCGGGCGAGCATCCGCAGGACCGCCTCGTTGGCGCCGCCGTGCAACGGCCCGTACAGGGCGGCGACGCCGGCCGCGATCGCGGAGTAGGGGTCGACCTGTGAGGAGCCAACCGCCCGAACAGCTGCGGTCGAGCAGTTCTGCTCGTGGTCCGCGTGGAGGATCCAGAGCACCTCGAGCGCCTTCTCCAGCCGTGGATCGGGCTCGTAGGAGAACTCGGTCATCTTGTAGAGCATCGAGAGGAAGTTGCCTGGATAGGAGAGATCGTTGTCCGGGTAGACGTAGGGCAGGCCGAGGTTGTGGCGGTACGCGAACGCGGCCAGGGTCGGCATCTTCGCGATCAGGCGGATGATCGCCATGTAGCGCTCGGTGGCGCTGTCGAGCTCCTTGGCGGCCGGGTAGAAGCTCGACAGCGCGCCGACGGTCGAGAGCAGCATCGCCATCGGGTGGGCGTCGTAGCGGAAGCCCTCCATCGACTTCTTGATGTTCTCGTGGACGTAGGTGTGGTGGGTGATGGAGTGCACCCAGTAGTCGAGCGCCTCCTGCGTGGGAAGCTCGCCGTGGACCAGCAGGTAGGCGACCTCCAGGAAGTTCGAGTGCTCGCAGAGCTGCTCGATCGGATACCCACGGTGCTCGAGCACGCCGGCATCGCCGTCGATGAAGGTGATCGCGCTACGACACGAGGCGGTGTTCGTGTAAGCCGGGTCGTAGGTCATGAGGCCGAAGTCGTCCTCGGAGACCTTCATCTGGCGGAAGTCCATCGCCTTCACGGTCCCGTCGGTCACCGGGATCTCGTAGGTCTGGCCCGTGCGGTTGTCAGTGACGGTCAGCGTGTCGGCCTTCGTGGCTACGCCACCGCCGTTCTCACCGGCCTGGGTCTGCTGCTCCGCCATCGGTCCCTCCTGCTCGGTTGGTCCTCGTATACCCGATTGTGTCGCACTCGGTGAGTACGAGTTGAGGCGGTCGCGCTCCGCTGGGCGCTACTGCTTCCTCCAGCCGCCCCCAAACAGCCGCGACAGCCGGCCGCCGGGACGCGGCTCGAGCACGGACGGACCCGACTCCGGCGGCGGCAGCTGCGCCACGGCCGCGGCGTCGATCGTGAGGGTGACCGCGCGCTCGGCGGTGCGAGCCACCTCGGGCGCGTCCACGAATCGCAGCTTGCCGTTGACGTCCTCGAGGACGATGCCGTCGAAGATGTGCTCGCGGTAGTTGTCGAGGACCTCGCGCACCACGCCCACGCGCACTTCGTCCGAGCTGTAGATCGGGGTGCCCTTCTGGAGGGCCGTGTAGTGGACCGCGGTTCCGTCGTCGATGGTCACGCCAGGACTAAGTCGGTTAGAACGGGAGGAGCAGGGCCGCCTCTTCGCCGCCCTCGTGCTCCTCCTCCTCATTTGCCGAGGTAATGATGGCGGATCCGATCGCGGCCGCAACGAGCACGATGGAGATCGTGGCCACCGCCCGCTCTGCTCCCTTGGTCGCCGGGAAGTTCTCGCGCGTCACCCCGAGAAACGAGACCAGCAGGGCCCACAGGGCGAGCAGCCCGCCGAGCACGTGAAACGCGTTCATGCCGCGGAAACCTAACGCCTACGAGTTACGGCTGAGCTTGCGCCCGCTCACCGTCCGCACTCGCGGCGGAGCTGCCGGAGGCGGCGCCGCGTGCGGCCCGCGCCGAGGCGGACGCGGCCATGACGGCCCGTGCCGCGGTTGGCGATCGGAGCCGCCGCGCTCAGAGTCATCGCTGACTTCGGGCTCGGGCGCCTTAACCGCGTACCAGACAAGCAGCAGCAAAGCGATGATCGGGATCTTGAGGACCACGAACATCCAGATGAACGTCGGCGCGTCGATCGGCGGATCGTACTCCCCGGAGTGGGGGCTGAACAGGGGCGTGGGCCGCCGGCCTCTGTGGCCGGCGGCCCAGGCCGATCCCTAGTTGACGTCCACCTGCCTGATCATTCCCTTCGCCACGTGCGGCGGGCCGCCCGCGCGATCGGTGACGAAGCAGACGAAGGCGTACTTGCCCTTCTTCAGCTCGAGGGACGCCACCTGCTTGGCCCCCCCGTCGAGCACCGCCGTGGCGGAGCCGGCCTCGAAGTCGACCGGCGGCGGGCCTTGCGTCTCCGCTTCGGAGGTCAACGCCTTCTGAACCTCGGCCAGGGTCGCGCCTTTGGCGAACGGGAAGGCGATCGTGTGGTGTAGCTCCTTGCCCGCGTTGTCCAGCACGAAGGTGTTCTTGCCGGCCTTCAGGCCCGAGGTCTCGAAGCCGTACTCGATCATCTTGATCTCGGCGTCGGCGCTGGGGAGCTCGTCGCCCGAGCCGTCCTTCACCTCGAACTCGGAGACCGCGCCCTGCTCGGCGAACGACTTCACGTCGTCTCCCTCTGGCTCGTTCGTATCGATGGCGAAATGGCGACCGGTCTCGAGGTCGACTGTCGCCTCGGCGGTCTGGCCCGCGTCGGTCGAGCCAACGCCGCCGGCGGCGTGGAACCACGGAGGGATCTTCCCGGCCTCGGCGCCGACCACTTTCAAGACGTCTGCGGCGCTCTGCTTGCCGTCGACCCGGACGAGCTGGACCTCGCGCTGATACTTCGGATCCGTGTTCTCGAAAGTGACCTTCACGGCTCCGCCGCTGACCGTCTTGGGCATGTCCAGCGTGTAGTCCGAGCCCTTCTTGGCGGCCGTCACGTTCAACTCGGTCGACTCGTTCGAGTCCGACCCTCCGCCGTCATCGTCATCGTCGCCGCAGGCGCCCAGCGCCATGCACCCTGCGAGCGCCGCCGCTACGAGCGCGGCGCGCAAACCCATCCCGCCCATCGGTTGCCTCCCGGTTGCGAAGCGCGGAACCTACCCGAGCAGGCGGCGGGGCGGAACACCGGGGACAATCCCGCCTAGGTGTCGTATCTGAACCCCTAGATGGGACGGCCCGCGAAGGCGCGCGGCACCGGCCGACGTAGCCAACCCCTCAAGCAGGCGCGGCCTCGAGCGCCGTCATGCGGCGGAAGTGCTCGAATCGCTCGTCAATCTCCTCGCGGGTGAGCCGCGCGACCCGCTCGGTGCCGAACTCCTCGACGTTGAAGGAGGCGATCACCGAGCCGTAGGTCATCGCCCTCCGCAGCCCGACCTCGTCGCCCCAGTCGTCTTGCGTCGCCAGGTAGCCGAGGAACCCGCCGGCGAACGAATCGCCTGCGCCCGTGGGGTCCATCACGGTCTCCAGCGGGAAGGCGGGGAGGGCGAAGAAGCCCTCTGATGTGAACAGCGCGGCGCCGTACTCCCCCTGCTTTGCGACGACCACTCTCGGGCCCATGGCCATGATCTCGCGCGCGGCGCGCACCAGGTTGGGCTGCTCGGTGAGCATCCGGATCTCGGCGTCGTTGAGGAACACGATGTCGACGTCGCCGATGGTGCGCACGAGCGAGTCGCGCGCCGTCTCGATCCACAGGTTCATCGAATCGAGCCCCGCGACCCGCGCGCCGGTGCACTGCTGGCGCACGGCGCGCTGCAGGTCGGGCTGGATGTTGGCGAGGAACAGGCTCTCCGCACCCTTCGACGCCGCCGAGAGCTTGGGCTCGAACTCGCCGAACACGCCGAGCTGGGTGTCCTCGGTGTGCGCCATCGCCATGTCGTACTCGTAGTGCGCGCGCCAGAAGAACGTCTTGCCGCCCTCCACGTGCTCCACGTCGTCGGTGTTCACCCCGCGGCCGTGCAGGACCGCGTACTCCTCGTCGCCGAAGTCGTCTCCCACCGGCCCCACCACGCGTACATCGGTGAAGAAGCTGGCCGCGAGGGAGAAGTGCACGGCGGCGCCGCCGAGCATGCGCTCGCGCTCGCCGAAAGGAGTCTTGACCGCGTCGAACGCGATCGAACCGACCACAACCAGGCTCATAGGCGGCGGAAGCGTACCGGGCACAGGGCCCGTGCGACGATGGGCCCGTGCGTGCCGTCCGCATCGACGAGTTCGGCGGCCCCGAGGTGCTGCGAGTCGTGGACGTCGCCGAACCCGCAGCGGGCGAGGGCGAAGTGCCCCTGCGCGTCGTGCTCGCGGGAGTGAACTTCGGGGACACGCATCAGCGCCAGAACGAGTACGTGGCGGGGAGGCGGACGCCGTTCGTGCTCGGCGGAGAGGTCTTCGGCACGGTCGAAGAGCCCGGGGCGGGCTTCGAGGCGGGCGATCGGGTCGTTGCCCTGCTCGAGACGGGTGGCTATGCGGAGCGGGCCGTGGCCCGCGCGACGCAGACCTTCCACGTGCCCGACGGCCTCGAGGGCTCCGCGGCGCTGGCGCTGCTGGTGCAGGGCCTCACCGCCTGGCATCTCTTTCGCACCTCGGCCAAGCTCGCCGATGGCGAGAGCGTGGTCGTCCATTCGGGTGCCGGCGGGGTCGGCGGATTGGCGGTGCAGTTGGCGAAGCCGATGGGCGCGCGCCGCGTGATCGCGACCGCCGGGTCGCCCGACCGCCGCGCCCGCGCAAGCGAGCTGGGCGCCGACGCGGTAGTCGACCCGGCCGCCGAGGACCTTGCGGGTGCGCTGATGGCGGCCAACGGCGGCTCGTCCATCGACGTGGTGCTCGAGGCGGCAGGTGGACGGAGCTTCGAGGCCAGCTTCGCCGCGCTGGCCCCCTTTGGCCGGCTGGTGGCCTACGGCAACTCCACGCGCGAGAAGGTGAGGGTCTCGAACGCCGCCCTGCTGAAGACGAGCCGAGCGGTGGTCGGGTTCTGGCTCTACCACCTCATCGAGCGCCGTGACCTCACGGAGCAGCCGCTACGCGACCTCTTCGAGCGCGCCGCGCGGGGGGATCTGCGGGCTGCGGTGGGCATGACCTACCCCATGAGCGAGGTACGCCGGGCGCACGAGGACATCGCCGCGCGTCGCACCACGGGCAAGCTCCTGCTAGATCCGAGTGCGTAGTCTGAATCCGCAGAAATGACGACCTTTGCAGAGCTGGGCCTCTCGGCGCCGTTGCTCGAGGCCCTGGGGCACCTCGGCTATCAGAAGCCGACGCCCATCCAGGAAGAGACGATCCCGCTGCTGCTCGAGGGCAGGGACGTGATCGGGCAGGCCCAAACCGGCACGGGCAAGACCGCGGCCTTTGGCCTGCCGATGCTCGAGTACGTGGACCCGGATGACACCGAGGTCCAGGCCTTGGTGCTGACCCCCACGCGCGAGCTGTGCATACAGGTGACCCAAGCGCTGCGCGCATACGGCGAGCGGCGGGGGATCTCCGTGGTCGCCGTCTTCGGCGGCGCCCCGATCCGGGATCAGGCCTCCCGGCTGAAGGAGAACGCCCAGGTCGTGGTGGGCACGGTGGGCCGGGTGATGGACATGATCGGCCGCCACTACCTGTTCCTCGACTCCGCGCGTTACGTGGTGCTGGACGAGGCCGACGAGATGCTCGACCTCGGCTTCCTCGAGGATGTGGAGGCGATCCTCGCGCGCTGCCCGTCGGGCCGTCAGACGGCGCTCTTCTCGGCCACCATCCCGCCGGAGATCAAGAAGCTGGCCGAGAAGCGCATGTACGACCCCGTGACGATCAAGGTCAAGGCCGCCACGCTCACGATCGACACAGTGGCGCAGTTCCATGTGGAGGTCAACGACAGGGACAAGCCCGAGAAGCTCGCCGAGGTGATCAAGTCGGAGTCGCCCACCCAGGCGATCATCTTCGCGCGCACGAAGATCGGGGTCGATCGCCTGGCGCGCCGGCTTGGGGACAAGGGGCTGCGCGTGAAGACCCTCCACGGCGACATGTCGCAGGGCGCGCGCGACGGCGTGATGATCGCGTTCAAAGGCGGGCGTGAGCGCCTGCTGGTGGCCACCGACGTGGCCGCGCGCGGGCTCGACATCGCCGGTGTCTCGCACATCGTCAACTACGACATCCCCAACTCCCCGGACATCTACGTCCACCGCATCGGGCGCACGGGCCGCGCGGGCGACACCGGGCGGGCAATCACCTTCATCACGCCCAAGCAGCGCGGCGACCTTCAGGCGATCGAGCGCCACGCCAAGACCGAGATCCCGGCGTGGTCGGCAAACGGGCGCACGCCTGCACCGCCCCCGGAGGAGCCGAGCGAGCCGCGCCAGCCGCGCCGGCCCCGCCACACGAAGCCGCGGCGCGAGCTCGATGCCCCTGTGG
Organism: uncultured Thermoleophilaceae bacterium; assembly: GCA_963802855.1. Taxonomy (GTDB): domain Bacteria; phylum Actinomycetota; class Thermoleophilia; order Solirubrobacterales; family Thermoleophilaceae; genus JAAYBF01. Next base: position 338,008 of record CAWDJP010000004.1, on the reverse strand, counting down.
CGAAGATCTTCATCGGTGCGGGGCGCAAGCAGGGCTTCGAGCCCGCGGACGTCGTAGGCGCGATCGTCGACCACTCCCACCTGGACGGTGAGGACGTTCGCAACGTCCGCGTACTCGAGCGGTTCTCGTTCGTGGAGGTGCCTGCCGAGCGCGCGGGCGAGGTAATCGACAAGGTCAACGGAAACGAGGTCCGGGGCGTGAAGCTCCGGTTGGAGGTCGCCAAACGATGAGTCAGGCAACGCTGCACACCAACCACGGCCCAGTCGTGGTGACGCTGTTCGACGAGGACGCCCCCAAGACGGTCGAGAACTTCCGCAAGCTGTCGGCCGACGGCTTCTACGACGGGCTGACGTTCCATCGCGTGATCAAGGACTTCATGATCCAGGGCGGCTGCCCGCAGGGCACGGGCACGGGCGGGCCCGGCTACACGTTCGAGGACGAGTTCAATGACCACAAGGTCGTGCGGGGGGCGCTGGCGATGGCGAACGCGGGGCCAAACACCAACGGCTCGCAGTTCTTCGTCGTGACCACGGGCGCGGCGTCGTGGCTCGACGGCAAGCACACCGTCTTCGGCGAGGTCACGGCGGGCATGGAGGCAGTGGACGCCATCGAGGGCCTCCCGACGGGATCGGGCGATCGCCCCGCCGAGCCCGCGATCATCGAGCGCGTGGAGCTCGACGCCGCCTGACCGTGCCGCACGTCGAGCTGCTGTGGTGGGAGGGCTGCCCCTCGACGGAGGCGACGCTGGAAACGGTGCGGCAGGTGCTCGCCGACGAGGGCCTCGACCCCAACCTGGTGGAGATGCGCGAGATCAGCACCGAGTCTGACGCGGAGGCCGAGCGCTTCACGGGCTCGCCGACGCTCAGGATCGACGGTGTGGAGGTGGCGCCGGCGAGCGGGGAGCCGATCGGGCTCACCTGTCGCGTATATCGTCTTCGCGACGGCCGTCCGTCGCCGACGCCGGATCCGCAGGACATCCGCGAGACCCTCAGGAAGGCGGTCAGATGACGATCGGAGACACCGCGCCGAGCTTTCGCCTCCCGGGCACCGATGGTGCGGAGCATTCCCTCGATCCCGTCCCGGCGGCGGTCGTGTTCACCTGCAACCACTGTCCGTACGCGCTGGCGTGGCACGAGCGGCTGCTGGACGTCGCGCGCGATTACGACGGGCGCGCGCGTGTGCTGTTCGTGAATCCGAACGACGCGGAGCGATATCCGCGCGACTCGTTCGAGGCGATGAAGGCCCGCGTTAAGGAGGACGGTGGCTGGCCTGCTCCTTACCTGCGCGACGAGTCGCAGGAGGTCGCACGGGCCTACGGCGCCAAGACCACGCCGGACGTCTTCGTGGTCGACGCGGACGGGGTGCTGCGCTACCGCGGTGCCCCCGACCAGGACTACCAGGACCCGGCCGCAGGCGCAGCGTGGCTTCGCACCGCGCTGGACACCGTGCTTGAGGGAGGCGAGCCTGACCCGGCGGAGACGGATCCGGTGGGCTGCAGCGTGAAGTGGTTGCAGTAGCACTCGGGCTGGCCGCCAGCGTCTCCTGGGGGCTCGCCGACTTCATCGGCGGGGTGAAGACGCGAACGCTCGACGTGCTCACCGTGCTGGTGGTCTCTCAGGGGATCGCGCTGGTGCTCCTCGCGATCGCGGTGGTCGTCAGCGGCGCCGACCGCGCCGCCGGGCGGCGCGGCGCTGGCCGCGGCCGGCGCGGGCATGGCCGGCGTAGCGGGCCTCGCGGCGCTCTACCGCGGGCTCGCGGTGGGCGCGATGGCGGTCGTGGCGCCCATCGCAGCGCTCGGGGCGGGCATCCCGGTGGCCGTGGGGATCGCGACGGGGGACCGGCCCTCGGCGGTGGTGGCCGCGGGCATCGTGGTAGCGCTGGCGGGCGTTGCGCTGGCCGCCCGCGAGGAGGCCCCCGAGGGCGGCGGCGCCCGCCTGGCGGTTGGCGCGGGGCTGGCCATGGGCGCCGCGCTGGGGATCGGGCTGTTCCTCCTCGGCATGGACGCCGCCAGCGACGACGGGGTGCTGTGGGCGCTGCTGTGCGCACGGGCCTCGAGCGTCGGGGCGCTGCTGGTCGCTGCGCTGATCACGCGGCCCGACCTGAATGCCGCGAAGCCGCACGCCGCCGCGATCGCGGCCATCGGCGTGTTCGACCTGGCTGCGAACGGCCTGTTCGCGCTCGCGACCACGGAGGGGCTGGTGAGCGTGGCCTCGGTGTGCGCGTCGCTCTATCCGGTGGTCACGATCATCCTCGCCCGCGCGGTGCTGCACGAGCATGTGCGGCCCTCGCAGCAGGCCGGGGTGGCGCTGGTGATGTTCGGCGTCGTGGCTATCGCCGCGGGCTGAGCGCGGTGAGCACCGCCGCGGTGTCGCTCAGATCCTCGAGCGCCGCCTCGGGTCCGGCCTGCTCGAGCTCCTCGACCGTGTAGGGCCCGGTCGCCACGGCCACCGCGCGGGCGCCGTTGGCGTGCGCGGCCTCGATGTCGAGCGGGGTGTCGCCGATCAACGTGATCCGGTCGGGCGGCACGTCCACACCGTGCTTGGCGCGGGCCTTCTCCCGGGCGATGCCGACCAGCTCTGCCCGCACGCCGTGATCGGAGCCGTAGCCGCCGATGTCCATCTCGAGCATCTCGTCGAGCCCGAAGGCGCCGAGCTTCACGTGGGCATTGGGCTCGATGTTGCCGGTGAGCAGGGACTGGATCGCGTCGCCGCGCTCATCGATCGCGGCGATCGCCTCGCGCACCCCAGGCTGGGGCGCGCCATCCTGCGCGATGTCGGCCGCGCGGGCGTTCAGCGCCTCGTGCAGTGCGTCGTACATGGCCGGCAGGTGGGTCTCGGCGTCGTCGACCCCGCCCAGCTCCAGGATCTCCAGCGCGATCGAGTGGTCGGTGCGGCCGCCCATCGCCACCGGCGGATCGTCCTCGAGGGGGCGCCCGAACACCCTCTCGAACGCGTCGAAGAACGCGTGGCGTCCGTGGCCGGCGGTGCTCACCAGCGTCCCGTCGATGTCCCAGAGGATCAGCTGCACGTCTCGTCCAGTCTGGCGACCCGCGAATCGTCCTCGCCCACGAGGCCGGTCAGCAGCTCCCGCACTCGCGGGATGTCCACCGTCCCGGCGGCGACCATCGCCTCGATGTCGGCCCAGTCCTGCGTCCGGCCGAACATCGCCTTGAAGAGAGCCAGCTCGTCCGCGCCGAGGATGGGGATCTGAGTGCCTTCGAACTCCACCAGTCGCCGGTTTCGCGCTGCCTCGTCGTGGATGGGCTCGTAGTTGAAGAAGAGATCCACCGGCGTCTGGTCCCACCAGAGCCGGATCTGGCCGTCGCGCACGATCGCCTCGGCCGTGCCCTCCGGCTGGTTCACGTCGGCCGGCAGCGCGGCGAGCGCGTCGCCTGGATCCGCCGCGGGGGTGAACACGTTCACGTCGATGTCGCTGGTACCGCGCGGGTTCTGCGTGGCGTACGCCAGGGCGATGGCGCCGCCGAACGCGTGCGGGATCGTCGCCTCCTCCAGGGCACGGTGGAGCGCGAGGAGCTTCTCCGGGAGGGTCACGCCGCCCGGAGGCGGGGGTAGCGCAGCTCACGCTCGTGGCGTGTGGGCAGCGCCTCGGCGAGGGCGATCACGTCGGCCAGCGTGCGCGCCGTGCGTGCGTCCTGGGCCGGCGATGGGCGGAGCACGGGCTCGTGGCCGTGGTCCACCGTGAGCCGCGCGCCGGTGGCGGCCAGGAGGCGCGCGAGCGTCTCGACGGACGGCTGCTTGCGGTGGTTCTCATAGGCGGAGAGTGTGGCCTGGGAGGTGCCGACGCGGCGCGCCAGCTCGACCTGAGTCATGCCGCTCCGTTCCCGCGCCTCCCGCAGTACCACGCCGGTGTCCATGGGAGGAGTATATCCGATCAGATATAGCGATTCGAGTCGATGATCGTCCTGGCGATCTCGGCAGGTTCAGGTCAGCTCCACCCCCAGCAGCTCCTCGAGCCGCGGCAGCGTGGTGTCGGCCCCGCGGTGCAGCACGGCCGTCATGCCTACCGCCTCGGCGCCCTCGCAGTTCTCGCGCAGGTCGTCCACGAACACGCACTCGTGCTCCGGCAAGCCGACGCGCTCGGCGCCCAGGCGGTAGATCTCGGGCTGGGGCTTGTGCATGCCCACCTCGGCGGAGATCACCACGCCGTCGTACATCTCGGGGAACTGCGAGCGGTCGTAGCGCCCGGCGCCGATCGAGTTGGAGATGAGGCCGGTCCGGATGCCGGCGGACTTTGCCGTGCGCACGGCGTCGACCATCGGCACGTCCGCGCGCATGCCCGCGAACAACCGGTTCACCAGGTCCACGCGGTCTTCGACGCCCAGCATCTCGCCAAGGATCTCCCCGAACTCGTCCTCGTCGATCTGCCCTGTCTCCACGCGGCGCAGCTCCTTGCGCGCCTCCGGGTTGGCGCGGAACAGGTCGAGGAAGGCCTCGGCCTTCAGACCCTCCTTAACGCAGAAGTCGCGGAAGGACTCGAAGACGTTGGTGGTCAGCACCCCGCCGAAGTCCACGAGCAGCCCTTTCACGAATGTGCGATCTCCCGCGCCTTCTCGGCGAGCATCGGCACCCCCTCCACGAACAGGCCCAGGTACGCGTCGTCGGTCGATCCCGCCTGGAAACGCTTGAGGTTGCCCTCCATGAAGACAGCGGCCTTCCAGAGCGCCAGCGCGCCGTACCAGTTGAGTGCGCCGACCGAGCGGCCGGAGCGCTCCTCGTAGCGGCGCGTGAGCTCCTCGCGGGTGGGGAAGCCCTCCTTCCGGGTGGCGGCGGACAGCGATCCGAACGACGTGTCCTCCGGATCGCCCTCCTGGGCCCATGTGACGGTTAGGTAGCCGACGTCGGCGAGCGGATCGCCGATCGTGGCCAGCTCCCAGTCGAAGATCGCGACGAGCCGCGCGGGGGCCTCGTTCGCGACCATGGTGTTGCCGAGCCGGTAGTCGCCGTGCACGATCGTCGCGGTGGGGGACTCGGGCTTGTTGGTTTCCAGCCAGTCGGCGACCTCGGCCACGATCGGCAGCTCGCGCGTCTTGTTGTGCTCCCACAGGCCGTTGAAACGCCGCAGCTGGCGGTCCAGGTAGCCGGTCGGCTTGCCGAACCCCTCCAATCCGACGCCTTGCCAGTCGACCGCATGCACCTCGACGAGCGCGTCGACCAGCTCGTTGCCGATCCGGGCTCGCTCCTCGGGCGTGTCGAGCGGGGCCGGCACATCCGTGGTGATCACGCTGCCGACCATCTCCTCCATCACGTAGAAGGGCACGCCGAGGATCGATTCGTCGTCGCAGGCGGCCAGCACGCCGGGCGTCCTCGCCGCGGTCCCCTGCAGCGCCGTGAGCAGGCGCGCCTCGCGCAGCACGTCGTGTGCCGAGGGGGGCAAGGGCGGCCGCGGTGGGCGGCGCAGGACGAAGCGGGCGTCGCCGCGCCGCACCAGATAGGTGACGTTGGAGTGGCCCTCCCCGATCCGCTCTGCCTCGAGCGGGCCCGAGCCGAGGCCCTGCTCGTCGAGGTAGGCCTCGAGCGGCTCCCGCACGAGCAGCGGCGCGAGCTCCTCCTGGGCCGCCTGTTCGGGCGTATCGACGATCTCCGGCATCGGCCGCGCATCCTTCCAGACCCGGCTCGATCAGTTGTCTACTGACTTGCTAGGGTTCTAAATCTCCTAAACCCGACTGACTATGTGAGGTTTGATGATTCGCGCTTTCTCGGTTCTGCTCATCTCCGCCCTGCTCCTGGCCGGCTGCGGTGGCTCGGAGGACGACAAGGACTCCGCCAGCGCAAGCTCGGGCGGCTCGGGCTCCGAGTCCCTCTCGCTCGTCGCCTACTCGACCCCGGAGGTCGTTTACGACGAGATCATCCCGGCGTACCGCAAGACCGAGGCCGGCAAGGACGTTTCCTTCAAGACGTCGTTCGGTGCCTCGGGTGAGCAGAGCCGGGCGGTCGAGGGTGGCCTGAAGGCAGACGTAGTCACGTTCTCGATCGAGCCCGACGTCGAGCGGCTCGTGGAGGCCGGGCTGGTGGCGAAGGACTGGCAGGACGCGACGTCGACCAAGGGCCTGGTGTCGAAGTCGATCGTGTCCTTCATCGTCCGCAAGGGCAACCCGAAGGGCATCAAGACCTGGGACGACCTGGTCAAGCCTGGTATCAAGGTCGTGACGCCCAACCCGTTCACCTCGGGCGCGGCCAAGTGGAACCTGCTCGGGGCATATGCCCACGGCGGGCTCGACTACGTGAGGAAGCTGATCACCGAGAACGTCTCGGTTCAGCCCAAGTCCGGACGCGAGGCGTTGCAGACGTTCACCGGCGGCGAGGGCGACGTGCTGCTCTCCTACGAGTACGAGGCCACCACCGCGCTCAAGAAGGGCGAGAAGGACATCGAGCTCGTAAGGCCCGCGGACAGCACGGTCGAGATCGAGATCGACATCGCGCAGACCGAGGGCGCCCCCGCAGCGGCGAAGTCGTTCATCGACTACGTGATCGGCCCTGAGGGCCAGGAGAAGTTCGTGAGCTGGGGATACCGCCCGGTCGACCCGGCCACGATCGAGGCAGACGAAGTCGCAGTTCCCCAACCCGCCGAAGGTCACGACCATCGATGACCTTGGCGGCTGGTCCAAGGTCAACGACGAGCTGTTCGATCCCGAGAAGGGCTCGATCGCCAAGATCGAGGAGGACGCGGGGGTTTCGACGGCCCAATGAGCTCGCTCACCGCATCCGCGGGTCGCCTGCGCCACCGGAGCACGGCCGGTGGCGCAGGCGCCGGCGGTCTCGGGCTCGGGATCGCCACGCTGTGGCTGAGCCTGATCGTGCTCCTGCCGCTCGCGGCGGTGGTCGACCGCTCGTTCCAGGACGGACTCGACGCCTTCTGGACCTCGGTCTCGAGCCGGCAGGCGGTGTCGGCGCTGCGGTTCACGCTTCTGATCTCGCTCGCGGTGGCTGCGATCAACGTGGTGATGGGCACCCTGATCGCATGGGTGCTCGTGCGCGACGAGTTCACGGGCAAGCGGGCGGTGAACGCGATCATCGACCTGCCGTTCGCCCTCCCCACGATCGTCGCCGGGATCACCCTCTTGGCGCTCTGGGGCGACATGATCGCTTTCACGAAGTGGGCGGTGCTACTGGCGCTCCTGTTCGTGACGCTCCCGTTCGTGGTGCGTGCGGTGCAGCCGGTGCTGATCGAGCTCGACCGCGAGATGGAGGAGGCTGCCCACTCGCTTGGCGCCTCGGGGCGGACCACTTTCGCGCGGATCGTGCTCCCCAATCTCTTCCCCGCGGTGGTGTCGGGCGCCGCGCTGGCGTTCGCACGCGCGGTCGGCGAGTTCGGATCGGTGGTGCTGATCTCGGGCAACATCCCATTCGACACCCAGGTTTCGTCCGTGTACGCGTACAAGCAGCTGGAGTCCGACAACATCACGGGCGCCGCCGCGGTATCGGTCGTGCTGCTGGCGCTCTCGCTGGCAGTGCTGATCGGGCTCCGGTTCGTCGAGCGCTGGGGGGCGCGCCATGAGGGCTAGCCGGCTCTCGCTCCGGACGATCGCGCTCGTCTACCTGGGGGTGATCCTCGTGGTGCCCGTGGCCGTGATCGTCTACAAGACCTTCGAGCCGGGGCTCGCCTCGGTCTACGACAGCGTCACCACCCCCGCCGCGATCCACGCGTTCTGGCTGACGCTCTCGGCCGCCGCGATCGCCGTCCCGCTGAACGCCGTCGTGGGCGTGATCACGGCGATGGCGCTCGTGCGCGGCAAGGTGCCGGGGCGCAGGATCGTCGAGGCCCTCATCGACCTGCCGTTTGCCATCTCGCCCGTGGTCGTCGGTCTGGCCCTGGTGCTCCTGTACGGCCGCGAGGGCTGGTTCGGGGACGAGCTCGCCTCCGCAGGGATCCAGATCCTCTTCTCCTTCCCGGGGATCGTGCTCGCCACTGTCTTCGTGACGCTCCCGTTCGTCGTCCGCGAGGTCTCGCCCGTGCTGCGCGAGGTGGGCACTGACCAGGAGCAGGCCGCCTCGACCCTCGGCGCATCGCGCTGGCAGGCGTTTCGGATGATCACGCTGCCGGCGATCCGGTGGGGGCTGACCTACGGGATCGTGCTGTCCACGGCGCGCGCGATCGGCGAGTTCGGCGCGGTGTCGGTCGTCTCGGGCAAGATCTCGGGCGAGACCGAGACCCTGACGCTGCTCGTGGAGAAGCGGTTCCAGAACTTCGATCTCTCTGGGGCATACGCTGCCTCGACGCTGCTGGCGATCATCGCCCTGCTGACCCTCGGCGGGATGGTGCTCGCCAATCGACGCAAGGAGCTCACATGATCTCGGTGCGGGACGTGTCCAAACGCTACGGCGACTTCGCCGCCCTGACGGGCGTCTCGGTCGACGTCGAGCCTGGGTCGCTGACGGCCCTGCTCGGGCCGTCGGGCTCGGGCAAGTCGACGCTACTGCGCATCATCGCCGGACTCGAGAGCCCGGACGCGGGCGCGGTGACGCTCGGTGACCTGGACGTCACGTCGGTGCCCCCGCAGCGGCGCGACGTCGGCTTCGTCTTCCAGCACTACGCGGCGTTCAAGCACATGACCGTCCGCGACAACGTGGCTTTCGGGCTGAAGATCCGCAAGCGGCCGAAGGCCGAGGTCACGGCCCGGGTGGACGAGCTGCTCGGCATCGTCGGCCTGGCCGGCTTCCACGAGCGCTACCCGTCTCAGCTCAGCGGCGGTCAGCGCCAGCGCATGGCGCTCGCCCGCGCGCTGGCCGTGGAGCCGAAGGTGCTGTTGCTCGACGAGCCGTTCGGTGCGCTCGATGCCACCGTGCGCAAGGAGCTGCGCGCGTGGCTTCGACGACTACATGACGAGGTCCACGTGACGACGATCTTCGTGACCCACGACCAGGAGGAGGCGATGGATGTCTCGGACCAGATCGTGGTGATGAACGACGGGACGATCGAGCAGATCGGGACCCCGCGCGAGCTCTACGAGCGTCCCGTGAACGAGTTCGTGATGAGCTTCGTCGGCGAGGTCAACCGGATCGGCGACGAGCTGATCCGCCCGCACGACCTCGAGATCCTGGCGTCGCCGAACGGGTTCACACAGGAGGGCTTCATTGACCGCGTGGTCTACCTCGGCTTCGAGGTGAGGATCGAGCTGACCCTCGACGACGGCAGGCACGCCTGGGTGCAGACCACCCGTTCACAGGCCGAGGAACTCGAGCTCGACCGCGGCCAGATCGTGTACGTGCGCACCGATGGCGCGCGCAAGTTCTCCTCGGTCGCCTAGCGCCGGTGCCAGGCCTCGGGGTCGCGCGTGCGCGCGAGCACGTCACGGGGCAACTCTCCGGCCGCCACGTCGGCGAGGGTGACATGCTCCAGCACGTCGCGAAGGCTCGAGCGCAGAGCGACCCACACGTCACGTAGCCCGGCCGCGGTGCCTGCGTACTCCAAGTCCTCCGGCTTCTCGCCCCGCACGCTGGCCAGCGGCCCCTCCGCGGCGCGCATCACGTCGGCGATGCTGACCTCGTCCGCGGGGCGAGCCAGCCAGTAGCCACCGTCCGGGCCGCGGCGGCTGTTGACGATCCCGGCTTGGCGGAGGTCGACGAGGATGTTCTCTAGGAACTTGAGCGGGATCTGCTGAGCCTGCGAGACGTGTTCGCCCTTGACCGGGCTGTCGTCCTCGGCAGCGGCCAGCTCGACCGCCGCCCTGACCGCGTAGTCCGCCTTGGCCGAGACGCGCACGCGTGCATTCTGTCGGACCGCACCGATGTGGGCCGGAACCGCACCTAACGACGCCGGCCTGTGTTTAGAGTCCCCGTCATGGAACTTCGCCCCCGCCTCCTCTTCACCGCCGTCCTGTCCATCGCCCTGCTGGCGCCGGCCGCCTCCGCCGGCGCCGCCAGCCAGGCCGTGTCGATGAACGACAACGTCTTCAGCCCCGCCAACATCCAGGTCGATCCGGGGGACACCGTGACCTGGACCAACAAAGGCGTCGCCGAGCACACCGCCACCAGCCGGGCGGGGGCACCTGCGCCGTTCGACTCGGGCCTCAAGCCGCCCGGACAGAGCTACTCGTTCACCTTCCAGGCGCCCGGGCGCTACGCGTTCTACTGCCAGCCACACGAGATCCTCGGCATGCAGGGCGTCGTGCAGGTCGGTCCGGACAACACGCCGCCCAAGGTCACCGGCGTCAAGGTCAAGCGCGGCAAGAAGAGCGTGAAGGTCACCTTCAAGCTGAACGAAGAGGCGCGCGTGAAGGCCACCTTCCGGCGGGGCAAGAAGAAGATCAAGACCGTCACGACGAAGCTGCTGGACGCCGACACCCACTCGGTCTCGTACAAGAAGCGGCTCGCCTCGGGTAGCTACAGCGTCACCTTGGTGGCCACCGACGCGGCGAAGAACGCGAGCAAGGCCGTGAAGAAGTCGTTCAGGGTGCCGAAGCGCTGAGCGCTAGGCAGTACTCAGCGAATCTCATCGACGTGCCGTATGTTGGCCACGTCATCGTGCTCGTCGCTGCGAGCGCCGTCGAACCAGCCGTCGAGAATCTCCGATAGGAGCGCTTCGCTGGTGGTGCGCAGGGACAGCGCGAGCACGTTGGCGTCGTTCCAGCGCCTCGCTCCCCGGGCCGTCTCCGCGTCCCCGCAGAGGGCGGCGCGGGCACCCGGAACCTTGTTGGCCGCGATCGACGCGCCCGTGCCGGTCCAGCAGCACACGATCCCCTGCTCGGCCCGGCCCTCCGCCACGTCGCGGGCGGCAGCCTCGCTGGCCCAGGCCCAGCCGTCGGGCTCGGACTCCTCGAGCGCGCCGTGAAGGATCGGCTCGTGCCCGCGGGCGCGTAGCTGCTCCACCACGGCGTCGGCCACGCCGGTGCGCTCGTCGGCCGCGACGGAGATCCTCACGTTGCGAATGTAGCGCGACGCGTAGCGTTAGCTGCGTGCCCGAGCTGCCAGAGGTCGAGATCACCGCGCGCCGTCTCGCGCGCGCAGGCGCCGGCGCGCGCGTGGAGTCCGCGCTGGCGCCGGGCATGGTCACGCTGAAGAGCGTCGACCCCCCGCTCGACGCGCTCGCCGGGATGACGCTGCAAGGGGTCCGCCGGCGCGGCAAGCTGTTCCTGGTCGACTTCGGCGATCAGGTCCTGCTGGTGCACCTGATGTCCGCGGGGCGTCTGCAGCTGTGGGACAAGCGGGCATCGCTGCGCGACCGGGCGTCGCGTCTGCTGGTGCGCCTGGACGGCGCCCGCGAGCTGCGCCTGCGCGAGTTCGGCACCCGCCAGCGAGCCTGGGCCAAGCTCCTCCCGGCGGGCGCCGTCGACGACGAGGAGTACCTGGCCACGCTCGGCCCGGAGGCCTGGCCCGCGCCCGACCCCGAGGCCTTCGCGGGGCTAATCGACCAGCCGCGCCACCTCCATCCACTCCTGCGCGATCAGCGCACGGTTGCAGGCATCGGCCGCTCGTGGGTGGACGAGATCCTGTGGACCGCCCGGCTGTCGCCGTTCCGGAAGGGCTCGGAGCTGGACCAGGATGAAGTCGAGCGCCTGCGCCAGGCGGCGGGCGAGCGGCTCGGGGCCGCGATCGACCACTACGAGCAGGTGATCGGAGATTCCGTGCCGGACAAGCTGCCGATGCCGCTCGAGGTGCACCGCAGGGCGGGCGAGGCCTGCCCGCGGTGCGGGGCGAAGGTCGAAGCGATCCACTTCAAGGACTACGTGCTCTGCTACTGCCCCGAGGAGCAGACCGGCGGGCGGGTGCTCAAGGACCGGCGTCTGTCGAGGCTGCTGAAGTAGCCGGCCGGCCTGAATCACGCGGCGCAATACCCTTGGCCGCGTGGCTCAAATCGCAGCACTGGGAGACTCGTTCGAGTCCTTCTTCGACGCGGTCGACTCCTTTTTCACCAACCTGGCCGACGTAGGGCTGGGGGCGCTCGTGCTCGGCCTGGCGGCGTTCGGGGTCTACCTGACGCTGCGGGCGCGCGCCGCCTACAACATCCTCCGCGCTGCATATCCGGGTGAGCAGTTCCGCTTCCTCGACATCTTGGGCGCCTACTTCGCGGGCTACGGCTTCAACGCGGTGATCCCGGCGCGTGGCGGGGACGTCGTCCGGCTATTCCTCACGAAGACGTCGGTGCCCAACTCGAGCTACCCCGCGGTTGCCGCCAGCTTCGTGGTGGAGGCCGGATTCGACATCGCGATGGGTGTCTTCATCCTCGGATTCGCGTTCTCGCAGGGCGTCTTTCCCAAGCCGCCCGACTTTGCCCAGCTGAACGCCTTCGACCTCTCCTACCTGGCCTCGCACCCGCGCTTCACGCTGTTCCTGCTCACCGCGCTCGGGATCGGCTCGATGGTGGCGTTCGCTCTGCTTTCGGTCCGGGTGAAGGCGTTTTGGGCTCGGGTGAGGCAGGGCCTCACGATCCTGTTCGATCGCGAGCGCTACTTCCGCCAGGTGTTCGCCGTGCAGTTCGTGGCGTGGCTGTTTCGCTTCACGGCCTTCTGGTTCCTCCTCGAGGCGTTCAACGTGGGGGGCTCGGTCAAGAACGTGCTGCTCGTGCTCGGGGTCAACGCGGTCGCCGCCGCCGTCCCCTTCACGCCGCAAGGCGCCGGCGTCGCGCAGGCGCTGCTGGTGAAGGTGTTCGCAGGGACGGCCTCGGGCGCCACCGTGGCCGCCTACTCGGTTGGACAGCAGATCGCGATCGGCGCGTTCGCGTTCGGGGTTGGCTTCGCGGCACTGTTCTTCATCTTCCGGGTGCGCAGCTTCAAGGAGATCCTCGCGCGCGGGCGCGAGGACCGCGACGCGGAGAGGGCGCAGCGAGAACGGCCGGCGCCGGCGTAGACGTGCAGGCGTCCCGAGGCGTGCGGGTAAGCCCAGCCGTATGGGCTCTGGCGGGTGCGGTGGTGGCCGTTCTCGTCGCGTTCGCTTCGGGTTACGGCTATCACCGTGACGAGCTGTACTTCCTCGCCGCGGGTGAGCACCTGGACTGGGCCTACGCCGACCAAGGGCCAGTGACCCCGCTGATCGCCCGGGCGATCAGCGAGCTCAGCCCGGATTCCCTGACGTTGTTGCGCCTGCCCTCAGCAGCAGCGGCTGGAGTCATCGTCCTGGTGACCGGCCTGCTCGCCCGCGAGTTCGGCGGTGGCCGACGCGCGCAATGGCTGGCCGCCGCATGCGCCGCCGTGGCGGTGATCGTGCTGTTCACCGGCCATTTACTCAGCACGTCGACCTTCGACCTGCTGGTCTGGACGGTCGTCACCTGGCTGGCGACCCGCGCGATCCGGACCGGCGACGATCGCCTGTGGCTGGTCGGCGGAGTCGTGCTTGGAATCGGCCTGCTCAACAAGCCCCTTCCCGCGTTCCTCGCGCTGGGCCTCCTCGTGGGCGTCGCCGTGGCGGGCCCTCGGCGCTTGCTGACTAACCCCTACGTCTGGGCGGGAGCGGCGATCGCGCTCGCCCTTTGGTCGCCCTGGATCGTCTGGCAGGCGGACCACGGCTGGCCCCAGATCGACGTCTCGGAGTCGATCGCCTCGGGCGGGTCGACGAGCTCCGAGCCCTGGTGGACGATCGTGCCGTTTCAGGTCCTGTTGGTCAGCCCGTTCCTGGCGCCCGTGTGGATCGCCGGACTCGTCTCGCTGTTCCGCAACCAGGAGGTGCGGGACTTCCGCTTCCTGGCGTGGGCCTGGGTCGTGCTTGCCGTCGTCTTCATGGCGAGCGGCGGAAAGCCGTACTACCTGGCCGGGCTCCTGCCCGCGCTGATCGGTGTCGGCGCGGTACGGGTGGACGCTTGGCTCGAGGGCGACCGCGGACGCCCGCGCCTGCGCGGGTGGCTGCTGGGTGGAGTCCTCGTGGCGAGTGCGGTGGCGGGGCTGGTAATCGCGCTGCCGGTGCTCCCGGCCGATTCCGCCGACCCCGTGATCGCCCTCAACGAGGATGTCGGCGAAACGATCGGCTGGCCGGAGTTCGTTCGCACCGTCGCGGATGTCGAACGGGAGCTACCGAATGGGCGAACGGTCATCCTGACCGGCAATTACGGCCAGGCGGGCGCGATCGATCGCTTCGGCCCCGCCCTCGGCCTACCTCGCGCCTACAGCGGGCACAACGCATACGGCTCCTGGGGCCCGCCACCGGACGGCTCCGGTCCCGTGGTGGTCGTCGGTCTCCGACCGCGCACGATGGCTGCGCACCTGCGCGACTGTGCGGTGGCCGCCAGAATCGACAATCCGGCCGGCATCGACAACGCGGAGCAGGACAGGCCGGTCATGGTCTGCAGCGGGCCGCGCCGCAGCTGGTCAATCGAGTGGCCCGGGCTGCGCCACCTCGGCTGAGGGCTAGGACGTGCCGAAGCCCTCGCGGGCCTCGCGCACCAGCGCGACGGCCTCCGGGAACAGCAGCGACATCGCCGAGCGGATCTCCTGCGACTGCTGCTCCGCATTGCCCTGGAGGTTGAGGCGAGCGATGCCGGCCACGGTCATGTCGACAGCCAGCTTGATCGCGTTGTCGGCCCAGGCCACCCGCTGGGCGCCCTGCATGGACTCGGCGAGCTCCTCCATCCGCCGCCGCAGCTCCTCGGGATCTCCGAAGAGGCCGCCGAAAGGGTCCTCAGAGGACATGCGCTGATCTTAGACACCCGGGTAGGGTGTGTCGCGCGAATGGCACTGCCGCCCCCCAGCACCGACTCGACCTGCCTCGTCACAGGGGCTTCGTCGGGCATCGGCGCGGACATCGCGCGCTCGCTGGCCAGGCGCGGCCACGGGGTGACGCTCGTCGCTCGGCGCAAGGACCGGCTCACGGCCCTGGCCGAGGAGCTGAGCGAGGCGCATGGCGTGCGCGCCGAGACGCTCGAGTCCGATCTCTCCGACGCCGACTCGCGGACGCGGATGCTCGCGCAGCTCGCCGAGCTGGGCACGAGCGTGGAGGTGCTGGTCAACAACGCGGGCTACGGCTCGGGCGGTTCGTTCCATCGCCTCGACGTCGAGCGGGAGACCCAGATGGTCCGCCTCAACTGCGAGGCGGTGGTGGCGCTGTGCGGCCGTTTCGTGCCGGAGATGGTGGAGCGCGGGCGCGGGGCCGTTCTCAACGTGGCCTCGGTGGCCGGGTTTCAGCCGCTCGCCCGGCAGGCGACCTATGGCGCCACCAAGGCCTTCGTGCTCTCCTTCACGGACGCCCTCCACGGCGAGCTATCTCGCACCGGCGTCACGGCCACGACGCTGTGTCCCGGCGCTACCAGGACCGAGTTCTTCGACGAGGCCGCAATCAACGAGGAAGCGACAGGTTTGCCCGGCTTCATGTGGGAGGACGCGTCCGTCGTGGCGGAAAAGGCCGTGGAGGGACTCGAGAAGGGCCGTCGCGTGGTCATTCCGGGGCGGGCCAACGCCGTTGTCGCGTTCAGCGGGCAGCACGTCCCGCGCGGCGCGCTGGTCCGGCTCGCGGACCGCTTCTACCCGATCAAGTAGGCGCTCTGATGGCACCGATGTCACCCGACCAGTTGCGAAACCGGCGCCGAGTGGAGAGCGTGATTCGGATCGCCGCCCCTGCGCTGAACCTGGTGCTGGCCGTGGGTGAGCGCGTCTCCCGGGTGGTCGAGCCCGACGATCACGAGTACTACCCGCCGCGCCGGGCGCTCCGGCGCTCCCCCGCCTCCGCGCCCGGGCGCCGACGCGCAGGACCCGCGCCCCTAGCCTCATTGGCCATGGAGCTCCGGGAGCAGATCGGGTGGGAGGCCCGAGCCGGAAGGCTCGCGGCCGTGGCGGCGTGGTTGAGCGCGGCTCTGATCGCGGCCGGCACGATCATTCGTCAGGCGGTGGCGCTCTCGGATGGCCCCGACGACGAGGCCGAGTTCTTGACCACGATCGACGAGAACTCGGGGGCGTTCGTGGCTTCCGCCGTGATCCAGTCGCTCAGCTTCCTCGCGCTGGCGGGCGTCCTCGTCTACCTCTACCGCGTCACGAAGGCCCGCAAGCCAGACTTCCCCGCCATCGCCCAGGTGCTCGCGGTGCTGGGGCCGTTGCTGCTCGCGATCGCGGGTCCCCTCTCCGACCTCAGCAGGCTGGACATCGCCGACGAGTTCCTCGCCTCCGGCCCGCGGACCGAGAAGCGGGCGGAGGACCTGCTCGACGACCGCAGCGTGGCCGCGGCGGCGATTGGCTCGGGCGGCACGCTCGCCCTGGCCATCGCGTATGTCTACATCAGCGTGAACGCGCTCCGCGTCGGCGTGCTGAGCCGCTTCATGGGCATCGTCGGCGTGATCATCGGCGCGCTCTACGTGATCCCGATCTTCTCGGGACCGCTGGTGGTCCAGCTGTTCTGGCTGACCGCAATCGGCTTCCTCTTCCTCGGGAAGTGGCCGGGCGGGCGCGGGCCGGCGTGGGAGAGCGTCGAGGCCATCCCGTGGCCCTCAGCCGCAGAGCGACGCGGCCTCGTTGCCCCCGACGAGCAGGAGGCGACCGAACCGAGCGAAGTTTCAGAGCCCGAGCCCGATGCCGCGGCGGACGAGCCGAAGCCGCGCAAGCGGAAGCGCAAGCGCCGCTAGCCCGGCCGGCCCTAGCCGCGCAGCCCCAGCTCGCCCGTCAGCGGGATCGTGGTGCCGGTGAGCCGGCAGCTGGCGATCGCCCTTAGGACCTGTGGCGAAGCGCGCTGGTGAGTGTGCGGGAGGGCGTAGCCGGGCTCGTCGACGAAGGGCCACTGTTGCTGCGCGCGAAGCACGACTCGGTTTCGGCCGTCATGGCAGACGAGTTCCACCGTCCCCCGGCCCTTGGCCACGTTTGCAGCGTTCACCGCCTCCGGCACCGACACCACGAGCTCCTCGCCGCCCCCCCGCGGGGCGGGCAAGCGCTCGAGCGTGAGCGAGTACTCCTCTTCGGAGGAGCCTCCGCCGAGCAGCACGACCAGCAGGCTGCCCAGCCCCAGGACCGCAAGAATCGCCCCGAAGGCGATCCATTTCCCCCGCGTCTGCTGCTCCACCGGCACCAGTTTGGCAGGCGGTCGGGCCGGCCCGGACGGGTCAGACGGCGCCGGCGGCCTTGGCCACCGCCCGATAGGCGGCGCCGGGATCGTCCGCCCCGAAGATCGACGACCCGGCCACGAACAGCGTCGCCCCGGCCTTCGCCGCCGGTCCCGCCGTGTTCAGGTCGATGCCTCCGTCGACTTCGATCGGCGTCCCCTCCGGGATCCGGGCGCGCAGATCGGCGATCCGACCGTCAGAGGCCGCGATGTACGGCTGGCCGCCCCAGCCGGGGTTCACCGTCATGCACAGCAGCAGGTCGTAGGCGCCCGCCAGCGCGTCGACCGCGTTCGTGGGCGTACCGGGGTTCAGCGCGAGTCCGGCCTGGCAGCCGGCCTCGCGTACCGCGCCGAGGGCGTAGTGGACGTGCGGCGTTGCCTCTGCATGAACGCTGATCGAGTCGGCGCCGGCCTTGGCGAAGTCGCCCACCAGCCGCTCCGGGCGCTCCACCATCAGGTGAACGTCGAGCCAGCCGCCGGCGGCGTGCACCTGTTCGTCGAGGGCGCTCACGATCAGGGCACCGATCGAGATCGGCGGCACGAAGTGGCCGTCCATGACATCCACGTGGATCACGCGCGCGCCGGCACCCATCACGTCTTCGACCTGCGCGCCCAGGCGGGCGAAGTCGGAGGCCAGGATCGACGGAGCCACGCGCGTGTCGTGGATCGGATCTGCCATCACGCGGCGACGCTACAGCAGGATCGCCCTCGAGGGGAACGAGAGAGGCCCGCCGAAGCGGGCCCCTCTCTCACAGCCGATGCACTGGGAGTGGCGCTCCCCAGCGTGACTCCTGGCTTCAGCTGTTCTCCTTCGCATCCTCCTTCGGCGACTGGGTGCTGTTTTCCTTGCTGTCGGTGTCCGCGACCGAGTTGCGGATGACCCGCTCGCACGACCCGTTGGCGTTCGTGGGAGTCGCATCGACGATCACGTCGTACTGGTCCGCGATCACCCTGTCGCGCCCGTCGCCGCAGTCGATCTTGTCGACCTCGCCGTCGCGAACGTGGAAGGTGTCGCGACCACGACCGCCCGTGAGTGCGTCCCCGATCGGGTCTCCCGGGGCGGTCACGTCGCCGCGGGCGAGCGCCCACAGGTCGTCGTGTCCGTCGCCGCCGAACGACACGTCAACACCGAGGTTGGCGAAGATACGGTCGTTGCCGTCGCCGCCGGTGGAGACGTCGTTCCCCACGCCGCCGGAGATGAGGTCGCGTCCGTCGCGGCCGTTCACCTTGTCGTCGCCGTCGCCGCCATGGAGACGATCGCCGTAACGCTTGCCGCGCCGGTGGCCGAAGCCGCCGTTCACGGTGTCGTTGCCCTTGCCTCCGAAGATGCGGTCCCTGCCGCCACCTCCGTAGAGCGCATCGTCACCGGCGTTGCCGGTCAGCAAGTCGGCGCCGGGGCCGCCGTAGACGCTGTCGTTGCCGGCGTTACCGTGCAGCCGGTCGGCCCTGCGTCCGGGCACGCCGCCGCCGCCGCGCAACTCGTCGTCGCCGTTGCCACCGCGCACGACGTCACGGCCTTGGTTGCCGTAGACCTTGTCGTTGCCGTCGCCACCGAACAGACGGTCGTAGCCGTAGCCGCCGCGGAGGGTGTCCGCACCGAGGTCGCCGGAGACACGGTCCCTGTCGGGTCCGGCGTTCACGGTGTCGTCACCCGCCAGAGCGCGCACGCGATCCTTGCCCGCCAGGGCGTTGATCGTGTCGGCGTCCGGCGTGCCGGTCAGCTTGTCGTTGCCGGGCGTGCCGGTGATGGTCGCGGCTACCGCCACCGCCGCGAAAAGACACGAGATGGCGGCGATGAGCACCAGACTGAAACTGAGGCTGTTGCTACGCTGCTTCAAGGGGCATCCTCCTGTGGTGGGTGGGTGCCCCGTTAACCGTTCTGGAGCAGGGGAGTTGCGGTTCTCTCGAGCCTCCAACGAGCGTCCAGCGCGGCTCTCAGACACATCTCATCCGGGCGTCGTAACGCGTGGGTCGGTGCGCTGCGGTTCAGCGGCGGGCGGTCTGGCGGGCCTGCGTCCGGATCTCGCTCAGGATGCGCTCCAGCCGCGGCTCGGTGTCGGCGTCCACCCAGCGCATCGCCGCGGCCACCGCTGGGTGCACGCCCGCGATCTGAGCGTGCAACTCATGCGCGACGGCGCGATAGCCGGGGTGGCCTTCCCGGCCCGACCGCAGCTCGATCAGGTGCATCGCCTCGCGCGCATTCATGTCGAGCACGTACCGGATCCGGTAGCCCAGGCACAGCGCGTAGGGGGCGAGCTCGGGCAGGCCCGCCTCAACCAGGCGAGCGTGCTCGGCGCGGGAGCGCTCGAGCCCCGAGCGGTAGATGTCTGCCACCCCCGCCTGCTCCAACTCGTCCGGGACACCAGCGCCGAGATCCGGCGTCAGCCGCTGCCACTGGATCGTGAGCATGCGGTGGCGCTGCAGGTCGCGGAAGGCGCCGTAGTCCGACACGACCTCGAAGCGGTACCGCAACGCCTCCAGGCCGCGCCCCGGGCGGTGGCGGCGGTTGCGCCGCTCGCCCACCAGTTCGCCGAGCATCTGGGCGCGCTCGTCGGGGGGCAGCGCGCGCACCGCCGCGCGCGCCTCCTCCTCCGACACCGAGGCCGCCTCGAACAGCAGTGCGGCCAGCAGGTCTTCCTCGGAGCCCTCGACGGAGAGCAGCCGCACCGACGGGCCGGCCGCGCACTCGTCGCCGCCGCGAGTGCGGTCGAGCCCCAGCCGCCCAGCCCACCGGTCGGCCGCCGCCGCACGCTCCTCCAGGTAGGCCACCCACTCGCCGCCGCGGTCGGGTCGATCGACGCGCGCGAGGAAGCTCGGCATCGTGGCCTTGAGCTCGGTGAGGATCATGCCGGCCATGTCGCGCGCCTCGGGTAGGGGCGACGCCAGCAGCCGCAGCAGCAGCTGCTCGTAGGCCTGGCCCGTGGCGAAGATGCCCATGTGGGACAGGGAGGCCGCCGGGAGCAGGCCGCGAAGGAGGTCGAGCGACTTGGCCTGGATCGACCGGGCATGCGCCGCCTCCGGCTCATCGTCCCCGCGGGGGAAGCGGTCGGCGGCCCAGGCCCGCACGCGCGGCAGAGACTCCGCGTACGCGCCGAAGAGCGAGTCCATCGCGTCCCGGTACCCGGGCCCGAGCGCGGGATCGCTCCAGTAGCGGTAGCCGGCCCCGGGCGCGATCGGTGCGTCGTAGGCGATGTAGCGCGTCGACTGCTCGAGGTAGGCGGCCAGCCGGCCGCGCTGGAGCAGCTTGGTCATCACGTTGGAGACCCACTCGCAGGCGACGTGGGCGCCTCCGAGCTGCGCCACCGAGTCGTCGCCGTAGCCGAGGAAGATTCGCTCGTACAACGCCCGCGCGCGTTCGCCCTCGGCCCCGTCGAAGGCGCGCGCGACGCCCGCCTCGGTGTCGGCCGCGAACTCGTCGAGGTAGAGCCGCCTCAGGGTGCCCCGGTAGCGCGAATAGCGCGCGAACAGCGCTCCCTTCACCGTCTCGGGCAGGTTCACCAGCGCGAACACGGGTCGGTCGAGGTTTGTGAAGTGCGGCGCCAGCAGCGCACGCTCCTCGGCGGTGAAGCTCTCGACCGGGTAGTCCATGAAAGGGCGGCCAATATAGATGGCCGCCGCGACGCTCAGGCCAGCCTGTGCTCCAGGACGCAGTCGAGACAGGGCTCGGCGCCGTCGCGGCCCTTCGCCTTCTCGATCCGCAGATCCATCCGGCGGCCGTTCAGCTGCAGCGTGGCCACCTGGTTGTCGAACCACGGCCCGTCGTCCACGATCCGCCAGCGCACGGACGGATCGGGCACCCCCGCGGACCGCGCCAGCGCCCGCATCGCAGTCAGGGCGGACTTGGTCATCATCGCCTTGATCGTGCGTCGCTCGTTTCGGTCCAGCGGGTTGCGCATTGGCGAGCAGACGGCCTGGAACACGGCGCTTCGGACCCCCGAGCCGCGTCGGAAAGGCGACCTCGTCGAGGTAGGCGTGGTGGACGTCGCCGGACAGGGTGACGATCGTGGCCGGCGGCTCGCCCCGCTCGCCGGCGCCGACCGAACGCTGTAGCTCCGCGAGCCGCTCGAAGGACTCGTTGAACGCGGCCCAGTGCTCGAGGTCGAGGCCCTGGCGCAGCTTCTCTCCCAACCCCGCCGCGGCCCCACCCCACGCGCCGGCGCACACGGCCTCGTTCCAGGCCTCGAGGTGATGCATCGCGGGCGACAGCAGCCACGGCAGCGAGGTGGCCAGCAGCAGGTGGTCGAAGCCGCCAGTCGCGTGGTCCTCGATCCACCTCCATTCGCCCTCGTCGAGCATCGAGCGCTTGCCCTCCTCCAGCACCCGCCCGGCGCGCGAGTCGATCATCACCAGCCGGGTGCGACCCAGGTCGCGGTGGTAGCTCCAGCGGCTGCCGTGGCGCTCGCGGTCGGCGCCGCGCGCGAACTCGCGCAGGATCGGGCCGGCGTCCTCGGTGGCCTGGACCTTGTCGAACAGCTCGTCTGCGTCCTGGTCGTCGGGACTCAGGTTGCCCGCGTGCTGGTAGATCCAGTAGGACGTCAGCGCCCCGATGATGTGCTCATCCCACCAGTCGGTGGCGCGCATCTCCTCGAGCCACGCGGCGGACGTGTTCCAGTCGTCGTGGACGTCGTGGTCGTCGAAGATCATGGCCGTCGACACCGTGGACAGCAGCCAGCGGATCACCGGCTCCCCCCACGACTCGTGGTAGAGGCGGGTGTACTCCTCGAAGTCGAGCGCGATGTCACCCGGCTCCTCGCTGGTGTCCCGTCGCGAGCGAATGAATTCCTTGGTATTCGGCGAGCACTCATCGGCGTAGACCTGGTCGCCGAGCAGCAGCAGCAGGCCGGGCCACTCCTCGGGGCGCTGGTCGCGCATCCGCAGCGCCAGCGCGCGCAGCGCGTCGTGCTCGCGGCCGCGAGGGTCCTCGTCCTTCGTCAGGTTGTATGGAGGCTCGCTGGGGGCCGCCACGCGGCACGAGCCGAAGGCGATCGTCAACGTCACGGGAGCACTGCCCGGTGCCTCGTCCAGCGTGCGGAACTGGCTCGGGGGAAACGGCGAGTCCTCGGGCGGCCATGCGCGCTCGCCGTCGAGCTTGACCTCGTACTCGTAGCGTCGCCCCCGCTCGAGCTCCTCCGCCCGGACGATCGCGTAGTGGTGTCCCTCCGCCTGGAAGGTCCGGCGCTTGGCGCCCAGGACCTCCACCTCGCACGCCGCGTCCGTCTCCACCCAAAAGACCGCGCATGTGTCTCCCACGTAGCGCAGGAGCGGCCCGAGGACGAGGTCAGCCATCGGTGGCTATTCGTACCCGATCCGGGCATGGCATCACGAAGTACCGTTGACGAGCGGTGGAAGCGTTCGGCGTATCCGAGGAGAGCATCCACGGGATCGGCCGCGCGCTGCATGCATCGCTACCCGCCCGCGCTCGGCATCCACTGCGGGCGATCGACGCGAAGGCGATGGAGTTCGCCTCGCGCGACGCGGAGCTGCGCGCGGCTCTGTTCCGGCTGGTCGACGTGACGCCCGCCTGCCGCTCGCCCGACGACCTGGCGCGCCACCTGCGCGACTACCTGAGTGAGGTCCACGAGGCCCCGCAGCCGGTCGAGCAAGCGATCCGCGTGGCCAACACGAAGGCGGGCCGCCGCGCGCTCGGGGCGGCCACCGCCACCGGCGTCCGCCACATGGCGCACCGGTTCATCGTGGGCGATTCGGCCCGCTCCGCGCTCGGGGAGCTGCGTCGGCTCTGGGTCGGCGGCGCCGCTAGCTCGGTGGACCTGCTCGGCGAGGCCACGGTCACGCGCGAGGAGGCTGATCGCTACGCGGCCCGGTGCCTCGAGGCGCTCGATGTGCTCAGCGCCGCGGCGACCCGCTGGCCGGAACGGCCCGCGCTCGAGTCGGACTCGCTCGGCACGCTGCCGCGCGTGAACCTGTCGGTGAAGGTCTCGGCGCTGACGCCGTTGATGCGACCGGAGGCGCCCGCGGTCGGACGCGACGATGCCGCGGGACGCCTGCGGCCGTTGCTGCGACGCGCGCGAGAGCTCGGTGCGCACCTACATATCGACATGGAGTCACTGGACGCGCTGGAGACCACGATGGAGCTCGTCTTCGAGCTGCTCGACGAGCCCGAGCTTCGCGCCGGCCCCTCGACCGGCGTCGTGCTCCAGGCCTACCTGCGCGAGTCGCCGGGGCAGCTCGACCGGCTCATCGCCTGGGCGCGCTCATCGTCGCGGACGCCGCCGCTCACGGTTCGGCTCGTCAAGGGCGCATATTGGGACCACGAGGTGGTGGAAGCCAGGCAGCGAGGCTGGGCGCCGCCCGTGTTCGAGGTCAAGGCCGAGTCCGACCGCAACTTCGAGGAGCTGACCCGCCGCCTGCTCGACGCGCGGCCGCTGGTGCGGGTGGCCGTCGCGTCCCACAACCTGCGCTCGGTGGCACACGCGATCGCCTACAACCGCGCCGCTGGCGGCCAGGACAGCGATCTGGAGCTGCAGGTGCTGCGCGGCCTGGGCGACGATCTCCAGGAGGCATTGGCCGCCAACGGGCTGCGGGTGCGGGCGTACTGCCCCGTTGGGGATCTCGTGGCGGGCATGGCGTACCTCGTCCGGCGCCTCCTGGAGAACACGTCGAACGACTCGTTCCTGGGCGAGATGGGCCGGGGCGCCGCGATCGACGAGCTGCTGGCGGCTCCATGACCGAGGCGCCGGCCTTCGCCAACGAGCCGCTGCTCGAGTTGCGGCGCGGCCCCGTGCGCGAATCGCTGTCGGCGGCGTTGGCCGAGCTGGACGCGCGGCTGCCCCTGCGCGTGCCGGTGCTGATCGGCGGCGAGGCCGGCGCGGAGGTCGGCCTCGAGTCGACGGACCCGGGGATGCCATCGCGACAGGTCGCGATCGCCGGCCGCGCGACCCAGGCGGACGCGGCCGCGGCGGTCGACGCCGCGGCGCAGGGCTTTCGCGACTGGGGCGCACGGTCCGCGTCGGAGCGAGCGCATGCGCTGATCGCGGCGGCGGCTTCGCTGCGCGAGCGCCGGCTCGAGCTCGCCGCGTTGATGGTGCGCGAGTGTGCGAAGCCGTGGGCCGAGGCCGACGCCGACGTGTGCGAGGCGATCGACTTCCTCGAGTACTACGCGCGCGCTGCGATCACGCTCGAGCGCGGCCCGGAGCTGCTGCAGGCGCCGGGCGAGCGCAACGCCATGCGCTACGCCCCGCGCGGGGTCGCGGCCGTGATCTCACCGTGGAACTTTCCGCTCGCCATCCCCACCGGCATGGTCGCTGCCGGTCTGGCGGCCGGCAACGCCGTGGTGCTCAAGCCCGCCGAGCAGTCCCCCGGGTGCGCGCTGGCGCTGGTGCAGGCGCTGCACGGCGCCGGGATCCCGCCCGACGCTCTGGCGCTGCTGCCGGGCTTCGGCGACGCCGGTGCCTCGCTCGTGGAGCACGCCGGCGTCCACTGCATCGCGTTCACGGGGTCGGGCCCTGTCGGGCTCGAGATCGTGAGGGTCGCCGCCGAGACGCCTGCGGGTCAGCACCACGTGAAGCGGGTCGTGGCCGAGATGGGAGGCAAGAACTGCGTGATCGTGGACTCCGACGCCGATCTCGACGAGGCCGTTCCGGCCATCACCACGTCGGCGTTCGCATACGCCGGGCAGAAGTGCTCGGCCGCCGCGCGGGTGCTCGTCCACGAGGCGCTGCACGATGCGCTGGTCGAGCGGCTGGCGGGGGCGGTCGAGGTGCTCACCGTGGGAGCCGCCGACGACTTCGCCACCGACGTCCCCGCGGTGATCGACGAGGAGGCGCAGGAGCGGGTGACGCGCTATGCCGCCGAGGCGGATTCCAGCGGCCGCGTGGTCGCGCGTGCCGAAGCGCCCACCGGCGAGGGCTGGTTCTGCGCACCCACGCTCGCGTGCGGGATCGATCCCGTTGCGCGGGTTCTGCACGAGGAGGTGTTCGGCCCGCTCCTCACCGTGGAGGCGGTGCAATCGGTGGAGGAAGCCTGCGACATCGTTGACTCGCTGCCGTTCGCCCTCACCGGCGGGCTGTTCTCGCGTAGCCCCGCGACCGTGGCGGCGGTCACGCGTCGCTCTCCCGTCGGCAACCTCTACGTGAACCGCGGCATCACCGGCGCGATGGTGGGCAGGCAGCCGTTCGGCGGCAACCGCCGCTCCGGCGTCGGCTCCAAGGCGGGCGGGCCGGACTACCTGCTGCAGTTCGTCGAGCCGCGCGTTGTGACCGAGAACACGATGCGCCACGGGCTCGTCGTGGAGTGAGCCGCTAGTCGTCGTCCGACCGTGAGCTCGGACTCCACGCCCCATTGCGTACCCAGGGCGGAGCGGTGTTATCCGGCCGGTAGGATCGCCCGCGATGAGGATGCGCGCGGCCGTGTTGGAGGAGTTCGGCGAGCCCCTGGTAGTCCAGGAGGTGGGGCTTCAGGACCCGAAGGCCGGCGAGGTGCTCGTGCGCCTGGAGGCCTGCGGCGTCTGTCACACGGATCTCTACACCGCCTCGGGCGCCGACCCCTCTGGTTACGCGCCCACGGTGCTCGGCCACGAGGGTTGCGGCATCGTCGAGCAGATAGGCGAGGGCGTGAGCCTGGTCAGGGAGGGCGACCGCGTGGTGACCCTGTTCTCGCCGCAGTGCGGAGAGTGCGAGCACTGCCTGAGCCCCAAGACCAACCTTTGCCTTGCGATCCGCGACGAGCAGAACAAGGGTCACTTGCCCGACGGCACGACCCGTCTCAATCGCGACGGCGAGGACATCAGGCACTTCATGGGTACCTCCACCTTCGCCGAGTACACCGTGATGCCGGAGATCGCGCTCGCGGTCGTGAGCCCCGACGCGCCGCCGGACCGTGCGTGTGTGTTCGCGTGCGGGCTCTCGACCGGTCTGGGGGCCGCGATCAACACGGCGAAGGTCGAGCCCGGCTCCACCTGCGTGGTCTTCGGCGGCGGCCTCGTGGGGCTCGGCGCGGTGGCGGGCTGCCGGCTCCAGGGCGCCGAACGGATCGTATGCGTCGACCTCTCCGAGGATCGCCTCGAGCTGGCCAAGGGTCAGGGCGCTACGGACACGTTGGTCGGCGGCGAGGACACGGTCGAGGCGGTGCTGGAGATGACGCGAGGGTTCGGCGCCGATTACACCTTCGAGGCCACGGGCAACGTGAAGGTCATGCGCCAGGCCGTGGAGGCGGCGCGGATGGGGTGGGGTCTGTGCACCGTCGCCGGCGTGGCCGGGAAGGGTGAGACCCTCGACGTTGTGCCCCGGTTCCTCATCACCGGCAGACGGGTGGCCGGCTCCTCCTTCGGCGGCTGCAAGGGCCGCGACCAGGTGCCGCAGCTCGTCGACCGCTACCTGCAGGGTGAGATCGACGTCGACCCGCTGATCTCGCACCACCTGACCCTCGACGAGGTGAACCGGGGCTTCGAGCTGATGGAGGCCCAGGACGGGATCCGCAGCGTGATCGGGTTCTCGTAGCGCTCACCGAGCACCGAGACGTCTTCCTTTGCGCCTATCAAGCTGGCGCGCCGCTCCCCGACAGCGCGGCACGCGCGCGCTCCTTCAGCCCCGGCAGGCGCAGCTCGCCCGCCACCGCCGCGGCGGCGCTGAGCAGCTCGCCGGCGTGCGAGCTGCGCTCGCGCTGACCGCTGCCGGCGAGCGCGAGACCCCACTCGAGCTGGGTCCTGACCGCAAGCGAAGAGGCATTGAGGCGCTCGTGGATCTCGAGCGCGTTGGAGAAGTGGGTTTCGGCCTCGTTCAAGCGACCAAGCGTCGCGGCCAGCAGCCCTGCGCAGCGGCCGGCGGCGCCGAGGGCCCCGAGCGAGTCGAGGGCCACCTGCTCGCGTAGCGGCTCGATTCTGCCGAGCAAGAGGGACGCCGCCCCGCGATCGCCGAGCCGGGCGGCGACCTCGGCCCATGTGAGCAGCGAGCCGAGCTGCACTGGGTCGCACGGGAGTGACGCAAACTCGTCACGGACCCGATCGCGAAGCAGGTCGGCGGCGTGCTCTCGCCGCCCTGCCTCGAGTTCGGCGAGCGCGGTCATCGCGGTGAACGCGGACACCGCGGGTACGGCCTCGGCGACGCTTGAGAGCAGGTCAGCCACCTCGGCCAGTCGGCCTTGATGCCAGCGGATCGGCCCGAGCTGGCCGACGTAGAGGCTGAGCGCGTCCGGCTCGGCGGACTGCTCCCCGAGCGTCCTCGCCTGGTCCGCGAACCGCTCGGCCTCGTCGAGCCGTCCGGCAAGTTGCGCCCGCCACGCGTGCTGGGTCTCGAGCACGAAGGCGAGCCGCGGCTGTCGCAGCCGCTCCGCGATACGCCGCTGCCGGTCAAGCTGGCGGTCCGCCTCCTCGACGTCGCCGCTCTGTACCACGGTGATCGCCCGCCACACCGCGGCCCAGAACTGCTGGGTGGGGTCGCCAACCGCCTCGGTCAGCGGGACCAGTTCGGCTGTGGTGGCCATCCGCTCGGCGAGGGTCTCGGGCCACCAGACTGCGGTGACGCTCATGGTGAGGACTTGGGCCATCGCGGCACGGTCGCCGCGCTCCCGCGCGAGGGCCACGGCCTCGTCGCTGAGTGACCGGCGGCGCCGATGATCGCGTGACCAGAGCAGCTCGGCGGCGAGCAGCGCGAGCAGGCGGGCGCGGCAAGGATCCTCCGGCGGGGCATGATCGAGCGCTGCCTCGAGCACCGCGACTCGCTCCTCGTCCACGAAGCCGGCGGAGCTGAAGTAGCCGCGGCTGTTGGCGAGAGCGGCGCGAACGAGCCGCTCGCCGTCTCCATCGGACCGCGCGGACCCGGCGGCCTCGAGCAGCGTCTCCCTGAACTCCGGCCTGCCGGCCTGAAGCTGCGCCTCGCCCAGGCCGATCAAAAGCTCCCGATGCTCCGCGGGGTCGGCGTCGACGGCGGCGCTCAGCTCGATCCCGCGCTCGAACCAGTCGAGCGCTTCGTCGGGAGCCAGCTGCTCGAGCGCCGCCCGACCCGCGCCGGAGACGTAGCGGAGCGCGTTTGCCTGTGCGCGTGGGCCGCGGGCTGCGCTCCAATGGCGCGCCAAGTCGGCCACCGGCAGCGCCAACTCCCGCTCCAGCGCCTCCGCGATCCGCTCGTGGAGGCGTGCGCGGCGCGCGGCGGGTAGCTCCTGTTCGAGCGCATGGGGGATGAGTGCGTGCACGAACGAGTAGTCGCCCGACTGGCCGGGCTGCTCCGCCACGAGCGCCGCCGCCGAGGCGGCCTCGAGCACGTCCAGCACATCGTCGTCGGCCATCTCCTCGACGCGCGCGAGGAGAGCGGGATCGAAGTCGCGCCCGATGGTCGCGGCGGTGGTCAGGACCCGTGAGGCGTCCGGGCCGAGGCGTACCACGCGGCCGCGGATGACCTCGTTGACGCTTCTCGGCACTCCGGCCGAGCGCAACTCGCCGCGGAGGGTCCAACGCCCGTCCGGCCCACGATGAATCGCGCCGGACTCCGTGAGGCTTCGGACCAGCTCGGTCACGAAGAACGGGTTGCCGTCGGTCTCCAGGCTCAGCTCCTCGGCAGCGGCGGCCCCGTCCTGGTCGAGCTCGTGTCCCGCCGCCACCTCGATCATCTCGAGCACCTCGGCGCCGTCGAGGCCCCCGAGGGCAATCCGTTCGACCCTCGGCTCGCGGTGCAAATCACCCAGCAATGCGACGAGCGGTTCGCTGAGCGTCTCGCGCGGCTCGCGATAGCTGCCCAGGACGAGAAGACGCGTCGACCGCAGGGTCAGCTGCAAGTGCTTCAGCAGGCTCAGTGTGGGCTGTGTGGCCCAGTGGAGGTCGTCTAAGACCAGGAGGACGGGGCATCGCTCGGCCACCTCTTCGATCAGTCCGACGACCGCGCCGAAAAGCAGGTAGCGCCCGGTCTCCGCATCGGTCGCCTGCGGCTCGGGCACGTCGTCCATCCGAGCCCGGAGCGCTGGGACGAGGTGGGTCAGCTCGCCGCCATGGCGCTCCACGTGCCGGCGCAGCAGGCCGGGGCCCGCGGTCTCGACGAGGTGCTCGAGTGCCTGGCGCCACGGTTCGTACGGAAGCCCGAGATCCTCACTCGTACGCCCGTAGAGCACCACGGCACCCTGGCCATGTGCCTCGTGAGCGAGTCTTGCGGCCAGACGCGTCTTGCCGATGCCGGGCTCGCCCGCCAGGAGCACCGTCCAGGGCTCGCCGCGCTGCGCCCGGTTCCACGCATCCGCAAGGCGCTGGAGCTCTGGCCCGCGCCCCACGAATCCGGCCGCCGGTGGCGCGCTGAGAGCCGTCGGCAGCGGCGGGCCGCTTTCCGCGGCCTGCTCCCAGGCAACCCGCCAGGTGACGACGGGCTCAGGCAGCCCCTTGAGCTCCACCGCCCCCACATGCATGAGCTGAGGCGCTTCGGCGGACCCCGCCAGCAGGCGAATCGTGTCGGAGATCAGGATCTCGCCCCCCTTGGCCGTAGCGCATAGGCGGGCGGCTTCGACCACGGGCGGCCCGTACCAGTCGCCGCCTTCGTAGCTGGCGTCGCCCGCCGCGGCGCCCACTCGGACGGCCAGCACCGGGCCGCCCATGCGGTTGCGCCGCTCGACGCCTTGCTGGATGGCAACCGCGCAGGCGAGTGCCGCCGCGGAGCTGGGGAACACGGCCATCAGCCCGTCACCGAGGGTCTTGATCTCCTCGCCACCCGACAGCTCGATCGCGTCCCGCAGGTCGGAGAAGTGCTCACGCCTGAGATCGTCGCCTCGTGCCCGGCCGAGAGCACTGGCGAGCTCCGTCGACCCCGCGAGGTCGGTGAACAGAAGCGCGATGGTCTTGGTCGAGCCCATTAGGGATGGGGCCGGGTTGAACGACGCTACCTGAAGCCCCCCTGCACGGCCAGCGCTCCGGCTTGCACACGCCGCGCCCGCGCGAGAGACTCGCGCTCCCGGTCAGGAGGATCCATGAAGGTCGTGATCATCGGAGGAGGCCCGGCGGCCCTCGCCGCTGCATTCGAGCTGACAGAGCCGGACCGGGGCGATCACGAGGTGACGATCCTCCAGCCGGGCTGGCGCCTCGGCGGCAAATGCGCGAGCGGCCGCAACCAGGATCTCGGGAACCGCATCGAGGAGCACGGCCTGCATATCTGGTTCGGCGCCTACGACAACGCCATTGCGCTCATGACACGCTGCTATAAGGAGCTGGATCGCGACCCTCAGGAGTACGCGTTCACCTCGTTCAAAGACGCCTTCGAGGGCGTTGACGAGGCGATCCTCTGGCAGCGACACGGCGACGATTGGACGTGCAAGGAGGTGCGCTTCCCGAGAGATCCCGTCAAGCCGCCGAACTTCCACTCGTTCGCCGTCAGGGCACTCGATTGGGCCGGGTCGCCCTTATCGAGCTGCTGGAGAAACGGCAGGCGGAGGGCCTGGACCTCGATGTCGAGTCGCTGCGCGGTGATCTGCCGCCGCTGTTCGAGCTCGTCGGCATAACCGAGCTGGACGAGCTTGGGCTGGTCGCGGAGCGTCGGCCGCGCGGCCAGCCGGGCGCAGCGCCTTATGGCAGGCGCGTTCTCGGACGTCGAGGAGGATGTCGGCGAAGACGTGGTCGCGCTGGCCGACGGGTACGCGGAGATGGTGAACAGGGATCGTGCCGAACGACTTGGCTCGGGGACCGCCGACCTCCGCTTCTACCTCGACACTCTGGACGTGCTGCTCGCGGTCCTCCGGGGCGTCTGGCGCGACCGGCTCCTGGTGAAGGGCTTCGACACCATCAACGCGCCTCGACTTCGCCGAGTGGCTTCGAGCAGCACGGGCTCGAGCTCGACCCGAATCCGGAGAAATGGCCGGCGCTCCTGCGCGCCGTCTACTGCGGCTGCTTCGCGTTCGAGGGAGGAGACCCCATGCAAGCCCCGGATGGCAGCCGGGCGCGCGCTCCAGGGCGCGATTCGCTGTGTCCTCCATTACCAGGGATCCGTGCTCCACCGGATGCGCGGGGCGATGGGCGACATCGTGATCGCGCCGTTCTACGAGGTGCTCGCGAAGCGGGGTGTCAGAAGTGTGTTCTTCCACGCCGTGAACGAGCTCCGGCTCGATGATGCGAAAGGGACGATCGCCGAGATCCGGGGCGTGCGCCAGCTCGAGCTGGACGGGCCCTACGATCCGCTCTTCGACGCCGAGTACAGCGGCGACGACGGACCCCGCACGGTGCCAGCGTGGCCGAGCGAGCCGCTGTGGGACAGGCTGCCGAAGGTCAAGCAGGCGGTGAGGGCGGCCCCACTCCGGCTGGAGCAGGAGATCGACCCATTTAACGGCAGCGAGTTTTGCCTCCGAAGACGCTCGGATACCGACGCCGACGACGCAGCCGACGTCTTCGACAAGGTGGTCCTCGCCGTTCCACCGGACGTGCAGGAGACGATCTGCGGCGCGCTCAAGAAGGAGGACCCCGACTACGCCCGGATGCTCGAGCACAGTCAAGACCGTGGTGACCCAGGGCGCCCAGCTCTGGCTCGAGCGCAGCGCGCATGAGCTCGGACAGAAGTTCAGCTCGCGCTCGCTGATGAGCACCTTCGTCGAGCCGCTCGACACGTACTGCGACATGGCCCACCTGCTGCCGAACGAGCAGTGGCCCGAGGGAGAGCGCGCCCGCCACATCGCCTACTTCTGTGGTGTCCTCGATACTGCGACCGTCCCTGATCAGCCCGCCGCCGACGCCGGCGCGCAGGCGCAACTGAAGGGCTTCGTTGCGGCCCACGTCGCCAACAAGCTCTGGCCCTCGGCCGCGCACAAGAAAGGGGGGTTCGACTACGGCCTGCTCGCGCCACGGTCCGAGCGGCCGACGCCGGCCGGGTCCTTCCGCCACCAGTTCTGGAGGGCCAACTTCGCGCCGCCCGAGCGCTATGTCCTCTCGCTGCCGGGAGACGATCCAGCACCGCCTTCGCGCCGACGGGACTCGGTTCGACAACCTGGTTCTCGCGGGTGACTGGACGGTCAACGGCTTCGACGCGGGCTGCCTCGAGGCGGCGGTCACATCGGGAATGCTCGCCTCCAACGCCATCTGCGGACAGCCCGCCTCGAGCGGATCGCGGGGCTGAATGGGCCGCCTGGCTTCCCGAGCCTGCGCGCCACGCCGCCGCTCGGTCGATGAACCGAAGTCATCGTCGCTGCTGTGTGCCGGCCCCCGCTTTCTGTGGCGTGCGCTGACCGGCGCGGCGGGTGCGGCACGGGCCGCCGGCGACGAGGTCGTCCGCCGCCTGAATGGGCGCTGACCCGATCCGGCGGCGAGATCGTCCTGCCCAGGGTGCGGTGTGCGACCACAACCCAGGCTCTCCTTACTAGAGCGTCGCGCCTTCGCGTACCTCCACGACGGTGACGGCGTTGCCGTCGTCATCGTTGAGGGTCGCGAAAAGCACCTTGTCCGAGGTGGTGTCGTCCAGCGCGACTTCAGGGCCGCCGCGAGCGGTCAGCTCGGCCAGGGCGGAGCGCGCGTCGTCGACCCAGACCGTGACGAGCGATCCCCCGGCGCGCTGCTCGTCGGCGACCAGTTGCAGCACGCCCCCTGGCGTGTGCCATTCAGTCAGGCCGCTCATCGGCTCGGCGTCGGCCGGGCGCCCAAAGAAGGTCTCGTACCAGCGCCGGGCTCGCTCGAGGTCAGCAACCGCCACTCCAGCAAGAACGTTGGTGATGTGCATCCCTGTTTCCAGCGTCAGGCCGCCCCGGCCTTCGCCTCCGCCGGCACCTCGATCTCACGCTTGAGGATCTTGCCCGTCGGACCCTTCGGTAGCTCGTCCATGAACCACACCTGGCGCGGGTACTTATAGGCCGCCACCTCGTTCTTGACGAAGTCCTTGAGGGCGTCCGCATCGACGTCTGCGCCGCCCTTGAGCACCACCGCCGCGCCGACCTCCTCGCCCAACTCGTCGTGGGGGACCCCCACCACCGCTGCCTCCTGGACGGCTGGGTGCTCGTAGAGCACCTCCTCGATCTCGCGCGGGTAGATGTTGTAGCCGCCGCGGATGATGAGGTCCTTCTTGCGGTCGACGATGAAGAAGTAGCCGTCCTCGTCGACCTTGGCCATGTCGCCGGAGTGGAACCAGCTGTCGCGGATCGAGTCGGCTGTGGCGTCGGGTCGATTCCAGTAGCCCTTCATCACGTTGTGACCCTTGATCACGATCTCGCCGACCTCGCCCTGGGCGACCTCGTTGCCGTCGTCGTCGACGACCTTCATCTCGACTCCCTCGATCGGCGTGCCGATCGAGCCTGGCTTGCGCTCCTTCTCGGGATGGTTGAACGACGCGACCGGTGAGGTCTCCGACAGGCCGTAGCCCTCGAGGACCTTGCAGCCGAACTTCTCCTCGAACTTGCGCATGACCTCCTCGGGCATCGCGGCGCCGCCCGACATGCAGAGGCGCAAGGTTGAGGCGTCGGCCGTGGCCGCGCTCCCGCAGGCGAGCATCGCGTTGTACATCGTGGGTACGCCC
The DNA here is from genome assembly GCA_963802855.1 of uncultured Thermoleophilaceae bacterium. Taxonomy (GTDB): domain Bacteria; phylum Actinomycetota; class Thermoleophilia; order Solirubrobacterales; family Thermoleophilaceae; genus JAAYBF01. The sequence continues at coordinate 304,632 of CAWDJP010000004.1, read as the reverse complement.
TGAAAGATCGTGACCTTGTCGCGCGCGATGATCTCCAGCGCCTTGTCGGGGTCGAACCTCGGGATCATCGTGACCGTCGCCCGGTTGGCCACGGCGGAGTTCATCGTGCAGGTCTGGCCGAACGAGTGGAACAGGGGGAGGGCGCCCAGCAGAACGTCGCCGACCTCGAGCTCACCGAGGGTGCTGGCGGCCACGTTGGAGTTGCGCAGCAGGTTCGCGTGGGTGAGCTCGGCGCCCTTCGGCGTGCCGGTCGTGCCCGAGGTGTAGAGGATCACGGCGGTGTCCTGGGGGTCGCGCTCGGCCATGTCCGTGTCGGGCTCGGCGGCGCCCAGCATCTGCTCGAACTCACCGGGCTTGACGAGAATGGTCTCGACGCCCGTCCCGCTCGCACCCGTCTCCGCGGCCTCGGCGAAATCGCCCCAAGCCACGAGCAGCTTGGCGCCCGGATCCTCGAGGTAGAACTTGACCTCCCGGCCCTTAAGCAGCACGTTCATCGGCACCACGACGCCGCCCGCGCGCAGCACGCCGTAGTAGACGATCGGGAAGTAGGGGACGTTGGGCAGCATCACCCCGACGCGGTCGCCCGACTCGATGCCCTTCTCCTTGAGGATCGCCGCGAAGCGTGAGCTCGCCTGGTCGAGCGCCGAGTACGTCAGCTCCGCGTCGTCCAGCTTGACCGCGATCGCGTCCGGGCTCTGCTCGGCCGCCTCGGTCAGGATCTTCCCCAGGTTCTCGCTCATCCTCTGCCCCCTCGTGGTCGGTGCTGCGGACACTACTTCCCCACGGTCCGCGGTCAAGCCGGCTGCGATGCTCCCGGGGTGACGGGCACGTTCATCAACGTGGGAACCGTGCTCGCCGGCACGGCGATCGGCACGGTCGTCGGCGCGCGGCTGCCGGGCGGGATCCAACAGAGGGTGATGGCCGGCCTCGGTCTGGTCACGCTCGTGATCGGGGTCGACTCGGCGCTGGCATGGAACGACACCAACCCGCTGTACGTGCTCGGCGGCGTCTTGTTGGGCGGGATCGTCGGGGAGGCGATCGGGATCGAGCGATGGCTCGAGCGCCTCGGAGACCGGATCCAGCGGGTGGTGGCGAGCGGTGACCACTCGCGAGTTTCCGAGGGATTCGTCACCGCCAGCCTGCTCTTCTGCGTCGGACCGCTCACGGTGCTGGGGTCGATCGAGGAAGGGCTCACCGACGAGTACACCCAACTCGGCACGAAGGCCGTCCTCGACGGCTTCGCGTCGATCGCCCTGGCCGCCGCGCTCGGTTGGGGGGTGGGCCTCGCGGCGCTCACCGTGCTCATCGTGCAGGGCGCGATCACGCTCGGCGCCGGGGCCTTCGACTCCGTGCTGGAGGGCGAGACCCTCGACGCCCTCACCAGCGCCGGGGGCATCCTGATCATCGGGATCTCGCTGAAGCTGCTCGACCTCAAGGACGTGAGAGTCGGCAACTTCCTTCCGGCGCTGGTGCTGACCCCGGTGATCGTCGAGATCGCGGTGCTGTTCTGAGTCGTTTCGGGCAGGTCGGTTGCGGGCAGTCGCTCGTACGCTCCAGCCACGAGCATCAGGAGTTGACATACCCATAGGGGGTATATAGGCTCCTTCTGATGGAAGCTTCGACCGCCCACCACCCCCACCATCACCACGACCTGCCCACGCGCGGCCGGGCCCTCGACCTCGTCGCGTTGAGCGCCACCCTGCACTGCCTGACCGGGTGCGCGATCGGAGAGGTGCTCGGCATGATCCTGGGCACGGCGCTCGGGTGGTCGCAGTGGGGGATCGTCGCGCTCGCGGTCGCGCTCGCGTTCGTCTTCGGCTACGGGCTCACGAGCCTGCCGCTGCTGCGCGCGGGGCTCGCGTTGAGCGCGGTGATCCCGATCGCGCTGGCCTCTGACACGCTCAGCATCGCCACCATGGAGGTGGTCGACAACGCGATCATGCTGGTCGTGCCCGGAGCGCTGGAGGCCGGCCTGGGCGACGCGCTCTTCTGGGGCAGCCTGTCCGTGGCGCTGGTGATCGCGGGCGCGGTCGCCTTCCCGGTGAACCGCTGGCTGCTGGCCCGCGGCAAGGGGCACGCGGTCGTGCACGAGACGGGGATCCACGGCGGGCCCTCGCCGAAGGTGGTCGGCGCGATCGCGGCCGTGGCAGGCGTGTTCGGAACGATCGTGCTGGTGGCCGAGGCGTTCGGCTAGCCCCGACGGCAGCCGGGCCTTTCCGGTATGAATGCGCACGAGTGAGCGGCCTGCTGCGAGGACTGGTCACCCGCGGCGGCAGCGGCCCGACGCTGGTGGCGGAAGGCGTCTGGCGCGTCCAGGGAGAGCCTGGCCGCCTGAACGTCTACCTGATCGAGGACGGCGACGGGTTGGTCCAATTCGACGCGGGCGGGTGCTCGATGGTCGAGCAGCTGCGAGCGGCGATCGCCGAGATCGGGCGGCCGCTTCACCGGATCGTGCTCGGCCACGGCCACACCGACCATCGCGGCAGCGCGCCGTTCATGGGCGTGCCGGTGGCGTGCCATGCGGACGAGGTGATCGACGCTCAGGGAAGCGGAGGCTTTCGCTACTGGCCCGCCGGCCTCTCCCCGCTGCCACAGCCGCGGCGGTTCCTGCACCGCGAGGTGCTCCATCCGCGCTTCTGGGACGGCGGCCCCGTCTCGATCGCGGAAACCGTCGCCGAAGGTGACGACGTGGCCGGCTTCCGGGTCGTGCACCTTCCGGGCCACGCGCCGGGGCAGATCGCGCTCGTGCGCGAGCGCGACGGGCTCGCCCTCACGACCGACGTCTTCTACACGATCGATGGCTGGGGACGCGACAGCGAGCCGCACGTCCCAGATGACGTCTGGAATCTGGACACAGAGCAGGCGCGCACGGCGGTCGCCCGCCTCGCTGAGCTCGCGCCGGCCCAGGCGTGGCCCGGCCACGGCGACCCGCTGACGGATGCGGTCGCCGACCGCCTGCGCGCTGCGGTGAGCGCCGAGCACTGAGGACCGCGCTCGACCTAACGTTCGAGTGTGCACTTGTGGTCGCCATAGCGACCACAACTCATCACTCGACGGATCGGGCTCAGGGCGGTCTCTGCCTACAACAGATCCGAAAGCGACGTGCCCACATCCCGCGCCCAGTCGAACAGCGGCGACGGCACGATGCCGAAGAAGATCGTCGCGGCTGCGGCCAGGATCGCCACTGCGGCCACCTCGGGATGGGCCTTCGCGTCGGCCTCGGGCGACCAGCCCGCCACGGGCTTGACATGACGGGGCGGGTATGTGGGCAGCTCGATCTCGAAGCGGCCCATCCACATGACGGCGATCACGCGCAGGTAGTAGACGAGCGAGATCATCGAGCCGACCACGATCACGATTCCCAGCCAGGCGTAGTCGCCCGCCACGGAGGCGTCGATCAAGTAGAACTTGCCGATGAAGCCCGCGGTGGCAGGGAAGCCGGCGAGCGAGAGCATCGCGATCGTCATCGGCCACGCCAGCGCCGGGCTCGCCCTGCCGAGGTCCTGCAGCGAGCGTAGGTCGTCCCCATGCTCCGACACCCGTTCACGGGCGACCACCACGGCGAAGGCCGCCACGTTCATGAGCAGGTACACGGCCAGGTAGAAGACCGTGGCCTGAAGTCCGAGGGCCGTGCCCACCACCACGCCGGCCAACAGGTAGCCCGCCTGCGCAACGCCCGACCAGGCCAGCATCCGCTTGAGTGAGCTCTGGGCGATGGCCCCCGCGTTGCCGATCAGGATCGTGGCCGTGGCGAGCGCAGCCAGGGCGGGGCCCCAGTTGGTCTGCACGCTCGGCAGTGCGTGGTCGAAGAGACGCAGGATCACGGCGAAAGCCGCCGCCTTGGTCGCCACGGCCATGAAGGTCGTGATCGGGGTGGGCGCTCCCTGATAGACGTCGGGCGTCCACTGGTGGAAGGGGGCGACCGACGCCTTGAACGCTAGCCCGGTGGCGGCGAGCGCGACCCCCGTGAGCAGCAGCGGGTCGCCCGCGCTCACGGTGTCGCCGATCGCGTCTGCGATGCCCGAGAAGTCCGTGGAGCCCGTGGCGCCGTAGATCAGCGCGAGCCCGTAGAGCAGCGTCGCCGAGCCGACCGATCCCACCACGAGGTACTTGAGGCCAGCCTCCAGGCTCGGTGCCTTCCTGAGCTCCGCGGCGCAGAGCACGTAGAGGGGGATCGACAGCAGCTCGATGCCCACGAAGAGGGTGACCAGGTTCTCCGCCGCGGCCAGGACCACCATCCCCGCGATCGAGCCCAGCAGCAGCGCGAAGTACTCGCCCGCGCCGGCCTCGGAGGTCACACCGGCACGCAGCGACAGCGCCACCGTGGCGAGTCCTGCGACGTAGAACAGCATCGAGAGGGAGAGCGCGAGGGTGTCCACTGCCAGCGCGCCTTCGATGATCGGCGCCAGGTCGCCCGGCTCCCAGTTGGCGATCGTCAGACCGATCGCGGTGCACAGCGAGGCCACGGTCAGCAGCGGAACGAGCGTGCGCTGCGCGAACGGGCCCGCGGATGAGCCCGGCCAGGGTCACCACCACCGAGCCGCCGACGATCGCGATCAGCGGCGAAAGGCCCTGGAAGTCGATCTCCGGCGCCTTGGCGGCCGCGAGAAGGTCGATCATCTGACCTCCGCGGTGGCGGACTCACGCCCGGCCTGAGCCCCATCGTGGGCCGCCGCCACCTTGGCAGCAGGAGCCACCTTCGCCACGGTCGTCTCCTCGGTGCGATCGAGCACGAACTGCGGGTACACGCCGAGCGCCACCACGACCAGCGCAACCGGTGCGATCACGGCCAGGTCGAGCCCGCCCAGCTCGGACGACTCCGCGCCGGGACCGAGGCGGTTGTGCACGGAGAGCTGAAAGACCCGGATCATGTACACCGCCGCGAGCACCACTCCGGCGCTGGCGACGACCCCCAGCACGAAGTTGCCCTCGAAGGTCCCGAACAGGATCAGGATCTCGCCGATGAAGTTGGGCGAGCCGGGCATCGCCAAGGTGGCCAAGGTCACGATGAGGAACAGGGCCGCGAGCACCGGTGCGCGCAGCGCAATTCCCCCCATCTGCGCGAGCGACGGCGACCCCCCCGCGCGCAGTGTGAGCACGGCGATGATGAAGAACAGCGGCGCGACGACGAGGCCGTGGTTGACCATCTGCATCAGGGCTCCCTGGGCGCCCTTGTCGTCGAGGGAGAAGATGCCCAGCACGATGAAGCCGAGCTGCGCGATCGACGAGTAGGCCACCACCAGCCGTGCCTCGTCTTGGGAGAAGGCGAGCACCGACCCGTAGAGGATCGAGAACACCGCGAGCACGAGCATCAGCTCCTGGAAGTGCTCGGACGCGTCGGGCAGGATCGGCAGCACGATCCGCAGGAAGCCGTAAACGCCGACCTTCGACAGGACCGCAGAGAGCACGACGAGCACCGGAGTGGGGGTGGCGCGGTAGGTGTCGACGACCCAGCCGTGGAACGGGAACAGCGGCGCCTTCACGAGGAAGGCCGCGGCGAACAACAGGAAGATCCACTGCTGCGTCCCCTCTCCAAGCGTGCGCCGCTCGAGCTCGGCCAGGGAGAACGACACGTCCCCGTCGGGCGCCGACAGCACCCCCAATGCGACCGCGCCGGCCAGCATCAGGAGCGACCCCACGAGCGTGTAGATCGTGAACTTGGTGGTGGCGCGCACGCGGTCGCCCGAGCCCCAGCCCCCGATCAGGAAGTAGAACGGGACGAGCATCAGGTCGAAGAAGACGACGAACAGGGCGAGGTCTTGGGCGCAGAAGGCCCCCAGCACGGCCGTTTCGGCCAGCGCCATGTGGAACATGAACAGGCGCGGTCGGTCGGTCGTCTTGACCGCCCCCCACAGCGTGGCGGGCACCCACAGGAGCGCGGTCAGGGCGATGAGGAACAGGTTCAGCCCGTCCACGCCCAGCTGGTAGCGCACGCCCAGCTCCGAGATCCAGTTGTCGTCGGTCACGTACTGCAGCCCGGCGGCGTCGCGGTCGAAGTCCGCGATCAGGGCGATCGCGTAGCCGAGCACGCCGACCGTGGCTGCAACCACCAGCCAGCGCCCCGTGCGCGCCGGCAGGAAGGCAGCCAGGAGCCCGGCCGCCAGAGGCAGGAAGACCACGATCGAGAGGTGGATGGTCACCGCACCCGCCTCACGTGGACACGATCAGGAAGTAGAGGAGGAGGCCGGATACCCCGGCGAGCAGCAGGAACGCGTACGCCCGCAGCTCACCCGTCTGCACCGACCGGGCGAAGGTCGTGCCCGCGCGCACGAGGCCGACCGTGCCATCCACGATCACCCCCTGCACGAACGCGCTCTCCACGACGTTGCGGCCGAAGCGCCCCGCCGCCGCCATCGGCCGGACGATCGTGATGTCGAACAGCTCGTCGAAGTACCACTTGTTCACCAGGAACTTGTGGACGCCCGCGAACCGTTCGCGTACCTGGAGCCGTAGCTCGGGCTTGCGCAGGAAGAACAGGAAGGCCAGGTAGATGCCGCAAACGGACAGGAGGCCGCCCACGCCGAGCTCGCTCCACTCGGTGCCGGTGGAGGGGTGATCGTGCGCGAAGCGCGAGTCCTCGAACGTGGGCTCGAGGAAGGTCTCCAGTGTGTCGGTCAAGCCGGGCACCCCGACCGAGCCCGCGATCACCGCCAGCACGGCCAGCGGGGCCATGGCCGCCTTCATCGGCCACTCGCGCTCGGCGATGTGGTGCTCGGGGCCGGGGAAGCCGACATCCGTGTCCTCCGCCTCTCCCGTTGCCGGGTTGGCGTGCTCGCCATGTGCCAGGTGACCGCCCTCGAGCTCGCGCGCCTCGGCGACCGGCGGCCCGAAGAAGACCCGGAACACCATGCGCGCCGCGTAGAAGGCGGTGAGGAACGCCGCCAAATAGCCCACTACGCCGAGCACTACGTAGCCGCCGCCCCGGTTGAGTGTGAACGACAGGACCTCGTCCTTGGAGAAGAAGCCGGACATGAGGGGGAACCCCGCGAGCGCCAAGGCCCCGACCGTGAACACGACGAAGGTAAACGGCATCGCCTTGCGGAAGCCACCCATCCGGTCGAGCGACTGGACGCCGCCCATCGCGGAGATCACCGAGCCGGCGCCCATGAAGAGGAGCGCCTTGAAGAAGGCGTGCGTCATGAGGTGGAAGAGGCCCGCCCCGTAGGCCGCGACGGAGACGCCCAGGATCATGTAGCCGATCTGCGACATCGTCGAGTAAGCGATGACCCGCTTGAGGTCGGTGACCACGAGCGCCACGGTCGCGGCGAAGATCAACGTGGCGGTGCCGATGATTGCGCCGACGTCCGCGGCGGCGGGCGCCAGCTCGAACAGCGGGTGGCAGCGCGCGATCAGGTACACCCCCGCGGTGACCATCGTGGCGGCGTGGATCAGGGCGGAGACGGGGGTCGGTCCCTCCATCGCGTCGGGGAGCCACGTGTGCAACGGCAGCTGTGCCGACTTCGCGAATGCGCCCACGAGGATCATCAGGCAGGCGGCTACGAGCTGGCCGTCGTTGCGCACAAAGGCCTCGTCGGCCCCGGCGAACACGCCGGCGTAGTCGAGCGAGCCCGTCGCGTCGAACAACAGGAAGGCGCCTATCACCAGCCCGACGTCGCCGATGACGTTGATCACGAACGCCTTGATCCCGGCTGCGGTGGCGGTCGAGCGCCGGTACCAGAACGAGATGAGCAGGTACGACGCGGCGCCGACGAAGGCCCACCCGACGATGAGGATCACGAAGTTGGCCGCCAGGACCAGGAGCAGCATCGAGAAGACGAAGTAGTTGAGGTACGCGAAGAAGCGCGCGTAGCCCTCGTCGGAGGTCATGTACGCGACCGAGTAGAGGTGGATCAGAAACGAGACCCCCGACACGATCAGGCACATGAGGATCGACAGCGGATCGACCAGGATCGCCATGTCCGCGTCGAACCCGGCTGTGTCGACGTAGGTGAATGCGGTGCCGACAAGTGACCGCTCGTCCTCGGGCTTGTCCTCGATCGTCACGAGCATCGCGATGGCGGCGGCGAACGAGGTGCCGATGGCAGCGCTGGCGATCCACCCGGGCAGCCGTCCGGGCAGCACCTTCCAGCCCAGCGACACGATCAGCATGCCCACCAGCGGGCACACCAGGACCACCCAGCCCCAGTCGGTTGGGCTCACCCTCGGAGCTCCGACATCTCGTCAACGTCGATCGGCAGCCGGCGGCGGTACATCGCCACGATGATTCCCAGCCCCACCACGACCTCGCAGGCAGCCACGACCATCACGATGAGGGCGAACACCTGGCCGTCCTGGTTGCCGAGCATCCGCGAGAACGCGATCAGCGCGAGGTTCCCCGCGTTCAGCATCAGCTCCAGGCAGAGCAAGATCACGAGCGGGCTGCGGCGGGTCATGACGCCCGCGGCGCCGATGGCGAAGATCAATGCCGAGAGGACGACGAACCAGGATGTGTCCATCAGTTGACGTCCCCGCGGGCGACCTCGCCCACCGACACGGTGCCGGGTTGCTCCTCCAGTCCGCGCCGCTTGCGTGCCAGCACCACCGCGCCGACCGCGGCCACCAGGAGCAGGAACGACGCCGCCTCGAAGGGCAGGAGGAACTTGGTCAGCAGCTGCTCGCCGATCGCCTCCGGCGAGCCGAAGCCCGAGCTCACGTCCGGGCCGCGAGAGTCGATCGCCCCCAGGCCAGACCCCACCACGGCGATGGTGATCTCGATGAAGATCGCGGCGGCGAAGAACGGCCCGAACGCGCTCACCGCGCCCCCCTCCGGGCGCAGCGGCGTGTCCGACCCGCCGACATACGCCACGACGAACACGTACAGGACCATCACGGCCCCTGCGTAGACCACGACCTGCCCGGCGGCGAGGAAGTCCGCCTGAAGCAGAAGGAACAGAACGGCCAGCGCGATCAGGTGCGCCACGAGCGACAGCACCGAGTAGAACGGATTCCGCAACAACACAACGCCAAGCGCCCCGGCGATGGCACCCAAGCCGGCGACGAAGAACAGAATCTGCTCAAAGAGCACGGCTAGCCCTCGGAGTGGAAACCGAGCACCGGGCACCTGGCGCCGAGCACCTGAGCTTCATTCACCCTCACGCCGCAACGGCGTCCGCTCAATCGGATCCTGCAACAACATCTCCTTCGTGAAGATCAGGTCCGACCGCTCGTAGTCGGCGAGCTCGTAGTCGTTCCCCATCGTGATCGCGTCGAAGGGGCACGCCACCTCGCAGTAGCCGCAGAAGATGCAGCGCGACATGTTGATCTCGTACACCGCGGCGTAGCGCTCGCCCGCGGAGACCTGGTTGTCCGGCATGTTCTCGGCCGCCACCACGCGGATGCACTTGGCGGGGCACGCCGCGGCGCAGAGCGAGCAGCCGACGCACTTCTCGAGCCCGGTGTCCTCGAACTTGTGCAGCTTGTGGCGCCCGCGGAAGCGCGGGTACACGGGCGTCTTCTCCTCCGGGTACTCGATCACGGGCGGCTTCTCGGCCAGCCGCGCGAGCGTGGTCCGCAGCCCACGCAGCGTGGCGCCGAACATCCGGTAGGCCCCGCCGAGGCCGCCGGGCTCGGGGCCGCGCTGGACCGAGATCACGTCGTCGGGGAGGGAGGCGTGCTCGGTCACGTAGCCACCAGGACGATCGCCGTGACGAGGACGTTGAGGGTCGCCACCGGGAGCAGGATCTTCCAGCCGAACGCCATCAGCTGGTCGTATCGGAGCCGCGGCAGCGTCGCCCGGATCCACATGAAGAAGAGGATCAGGGCGATGATCTTCACGAGCACCCAGAGAGGCGCCAGCGCCTCCGGACCGGGGCCGTACCAGCCACCGAGGAAGCACGCGGTCGCCACGCCGCAGATCGTGATCAGCTCGATGTACTCGGCCAGCAGGAACGAGCCGAAGCGCATGCCGCCCATCTCGGTGCTGTAGCCGGCCACGAGCTCGGAGTCGGACTCGGGCAGGTCGAACGGGGCGCGCCCCGCCTCCGCGAACCCGGCCACCATGAAAGTCAGGAAGCCGACGAACTGGGGCACGATGAACCACATGCCGGCCTCGGCGCTCCCCTGCGCCTCGACGATCTGGACCAGCGAGAGCGACCCCGCCGTCATGGCCACGCCGAGCAGTGACATGCCAAGCGCCACCTCGTAGGAGATCAGCTGCGCCGCGGAGCGCATGGCGCCGAGGAACGAGTACTTGGACCCCGAGGCCCAGCCGCCGAGCACGAACGCGTAGAACGCGAGCGAGCCGAACGCGAAGAACCACAGCAACCCGATCGACACGTCGATGCCGTAGAGGCCGAGGTCGCCGCCCCAGGCACCCTGCGGCCCGAACGGAATGATCGCGAGCGTGGTCACCCCCGTGCCGACGATGATCACCGGCGCCAGCGCCATCATCCACGGGACCGCCGTGGCGGGCGCCGACTGCTCCTTCGAGAGCAGCTTGAGCGCGTCCGCCACCGGCTGGATCAGGCCGTAGGGACCGACCCGGTTGGGCCCGTAGCGAGACTGGAAGCGGCCCAGCAGCTTGCGCTCGACCACCGTCAGCACGGGCACGATGGCGAAGATGACCGCGAAGATCACGATCGCCTTCGCGATCTGCACCAGCGTCGTCTCCACGACGGGGGTGTCGGCGCCGAGCAACATCAGGCCCTGGCGATCTCCACCGTGCGCGGAACGCCGTTCATCAGCGCGGTGGCGTTGTTCTCGGCGGTGCCGGCCACGAGGAACACACTGCCGGGCTGCACAGCCTGGCGCAGGGCCACCGTGGCACGCAGTCGCTGGCCGTCGGCGCTGACCTCGATCTCGTCGCCCGAGCTGACGCCCAGGCGCTCCGCGTCCGCCGGGGCTAGCTCGGCGCGCTGCACGGGCGCGAGGAACCGCAGCGACGGCGCGTGCTCGGCCACGCTTCCGGCCCACAGCGACGGCACCGCGCCCAGGCGCAGGCCGGCGGGCAGGTCGGGCGCGGGCTCAAGCGGTGCCTCGGGCAGCTCGGCGGCGGGCAGAGCGGACGCGGCGTCGCGGTCCTGCCAGCGCACCCCGCGGCCGCCGATCTCGTCGTACCCGAGTCCGCCGAGGAACGGCGCAGCCTCCGCGAGCGCGGCCGTGACGGCGGGCGCAGTGTCCACGTCGAGCCCGGCGCCGCAGCGGTCCGCGAGCTCGGCCAGCACGAGCCATTCCGGTTCGATCTGGCCCTGGCGCCCGATCGCCTGCCGCACCCGCTGGATGCGCCCGTCGGGGTGGGTGAGCGTACCCTCCTTCTCCGCGTTCGACCCCACTGGAAAGACGACCGTGGCGTGCTCGGCGAGGTCGGGGGAGACGAAGTCCGCGAAGGCGATCACGCCTCCCGCCGCTTCCAGCGCCGTCTCCCATACAGCGCGCTCGGGATAGGTCGCGAGCGGGTCGGCGTTGAGGAGCACCAGCGTGCTCAGCTCGCCGTCGGCAAGTGCGCGCGCGATGCGCGGGGCGGCCATGCCGACCTCGGGCGCGTCGGCCAGGCCCGGGCCGAGGTTTGGAAGCACGCCGGCCTCGCGCATGCCGCGGCCGTTCGCCGCAGCCGGCACCTCGATCAGGCCGGACTCCGCGCGAGCCGCGACGTCCAGGGCGCTCGCCACCGCCAGCAGGGCGTCGACGGCACGGGCACCGCGGTCCCCGTGGGAGACGCGCTCCCCCCACACGACCACCACGTCGCCGGCCTCGCGCAGCACCGCTGCCGCGGCGCGCAGCGCGTCCGGATCGATGCCCGCGCGCCTGCGCACCTCGTCGTCGGAGCCGCCCGGCGCCCGGTCGGAGCCCAGTGCGGCGGCGAGTGCGCCGAGCGCCGCCTCAGCGGCACCGGGCGCGAAGCGCACGTGTGCGGCTGCGTTCGGGTCGAGCGCGCTCGGGTGGCTCGTCAACGTAACGACCTTCGTGCCGTGGCGGCGGGCTGCCTTACGCGTGCGCAGGTCGAGGATCGGCGCCTCGTCGATCAGCTCGGACTCCACCACCAGCACGACGTCCGCGTGGTCAATATCGCTCACCCGCGCGCCCAAATCCGGCCGCGCCAGGACGCGCACCTGCTCGGGATCGGGCGCGCCTGCGACGCGCGAGTCGAGGTGGGGCGAGCCGAGCCCCTTGCGCAGCAGGTGCTGGAGCAGGAAGGCCTCCTCGTTCGTGGTCCCCCCGCCCGCCAGCGCCGCGGCCTTCGGGCCCGCCTTGCTCAGCGCTGTGGCTGCGTCGCCGAGGGCGCGCTCCCAGGAGACCTCTCGCAGCGTGCCGCCGTCGCGTGCGAGCGGCGCGCGGACGCGCTCCGCGGCGTGGATGGCCTCATAGCCGAAGCGTCCCTTGTCACACAGCCAGCCGTCGTCGACGTCGGGGTTCTCGCGTGCGAGCACGCGCAGGACCTTGGCGTCGTCGCGCACGGTGAACGTGACGTTGCACTGACTCGGGCACAGCGTGCAGATCGACCCGGCCCCTTCGATGTCCCAGGGGCGCGCGCGGAACCGGTAGGCGGTCGACGTGAGCGCGCCCACCGGGCACAGCTCCACGATGTTGCCGCTGAACGGGCCGACGTAGGGACGGCCGTTGTGGGTGCCCACGTAGGTGTGATCCCCGCGCTCGAGGAAGACGAGCTGATAGTCCTCGGACACCTCCTGCGAGAAGCGGACGCAGCGGTAGCAGAGGATGCAGCGCTCGCGGTCGATCGCCACGAGCGGCGACAGCTCGAGCGGCTTGCGGAAATGGCGCTTGGGCTCGATGAAGCGCGACTTTCCGCCGCCCCAGCCGTAGGAGATGTCCTGCAGTGGGCACTCTCCGCCCTTGTCGCAGACCGGGCAGTCGAGCGGGTGGTTGATCAGCAGGAACTCGACCACCGCGCTCTGCGCATCCCTGACCTGGTCGGACGTGGTGATGACCACCATGCCGTCCTTGACCGGCGTCGAGCACGAGGTCTGGAGCTTCGGTATGCCCTCGATCTCCACCAGGCACATGCGGCACGCGCCGACCGGCGGGCCCAGCTTGCGCTCGTAACAGAAGTACGGAATCTCGACGTCGCCGTGCTTGGCAGCGTCGACCAACATCATCCCCTCGGGCGCGCGCACCTCGCGGCCGTCGATCTCGAAGGTGACCTCCCTGACCTCGGGGCGGGCCATCAGACCGGTCCAGCCTCCGCCGCGGCCGCCAGCTCCCCAGCCCCGTGCGCGATCGCGTCGCGGTCCGCCTCGGCGCGGGCGCGCTCCATGTGCTCCTCGAACTCCGGGCGGAAGTACGTGATCATCGACGCGATCGGCATCGCCATCGAGTCGCCCAGCACGCAGAGGCAGTTGCCGATGATGTTCTCCTGAACCTCGGCCATGATCTCGATGTCCATGGGCGTGCCCTCGCCGGCGTCCATGCGCTCGAGCATCTTCACGGTCCAGTTGGTGCCCTCTCGGCACGGGACGCACTTGCCGCAGGACTCGTGGCGGTAGAACTCCGCCAGCCGGAGCGCCAGTGGAACTATCGGCTGGGCCGAGTCCACGACGATGATCGCCCCAGAGCCGAGCATCGAGCCCGCCTCGGCCATGGCCTCGAAGGTGTAAGGCAGGTCCAGGTGCTCGTCCAGCAGCACCGGCGCCGATGAGCCCCCAGGGAACCAGCACTTGACCGTGTTGCCGTCGGGCGGCCCGCCGGCCAGGTCGCACACGATGTCGCGGCCGCTGATGCCCAGCTCGACCTCGTAGTTGCCGGGCCGCTGGACGTTCCCAGAGACGGACACGATCTTCGAACCGGTGGAGTTTCCCTGGCCGATGGAGCGAAACCACTCCGCCCCCTTCTCGATGATCAGCGGGGCGTTGCACAGCGTCTCGACGTTGTTGATCAGCGTGGGTCCTTGATAGAGACCCTGGTTGGCGGGGAACGGCGGCTTGAGCCGCGGGTTGCCGCGCCTGCCCTCCAGCGCATCGAGCAGCGCGGACTCCTCGCCGCAGATGTACGCGCCCTGACCGCGGTGCACGACCATCTCGAGTGAAGTCTGAGACCCGAAGATGCGCTCGCCCAGGTAGCCCTTGTAGTAGGCCTCCGCCACCGCGGCGTCGAGGATCTTGGCCTGGATTTCGTACTCGCCACGGATGAAGATGAACGAGCGGCCCGCGCCGGCTGCGAGGGCGGCGATGATCATCCCCTCGATCAGCAGGTGGGGGTTCTTCTGCATCAGCAAGCGGTCCTTGAACGTCCCGGGCTCGGATTCGTCGGCGTTGCAGCACAGGTACTTGTCGATCGCCCCGTGGGGGATGAAGCCCGCCTTCTTGCCCATCGAGAATCCCGCGCCGCCGCGACCGCGTAGCCCCGACTCCTCCAGCTCGTGAAGGACCTCCTCCGGGGTCATCTCCAGCAGCGCCTTGCGCGCTGCGCGGTAGCCGCCCAGGCGCTCGTATACCTCGAGCTTGTGCAGGTCGGGCGTGTCGATGTCCTCGGTGAGGATCTTGAGTTCAGGCATGGCTCAGTGCTCAGTGCTCGGTGCTCGGTGCTCGGCCCGGTCCTCCCAAGGCAGGTGGTAGTCCGGGTCTTCGAGGCTTCGCCCGGGCAGTACCTTGCGGTTCTCCTTGATCGCGGCCACGATTTCCGTCGCGTCGCGGTCCTCCAGGGGCCCTACGAAACGGCCGTCGATTGAGGCCATCGGGGCCATGTCGCAGGCGCCGAGGCATTCGAACTCGCGCACCTCGGTGTCCTCGAGGGCCTGGTCGCGCGCCTCCTCGGCGATCGCGTCGTATACCGCCTTGGCGTGGCGCAGGTGGCAGGCGACGCTCGTGCACACATAGACGTAGCGCCTGCCGACGGGCTCGGTGCGCAGCATGTCGTAGAAGGTCGCCACCGCCGACAGGTACGCCGGCGTGACCTGCATCACCGTCGCCACCTGGAGGATCGCCAGCGGCGAGCACCACCCGTGGACGCGCTGCGCTGCAGCGAGCGCGGGCAGCGCGGCGGAGTGGCGCTCGGGATAGCGCGCCATGGCGGCCTCGATCGACGTCCGCAGCTCCTCGGGGACCTCGACCTCCGCCGGATCGGGAACCACCGCCGGATCCGCCCACAGATCGACGGCCTCGTCCCAACCGAGAGGAACCCGCCGCCGGTCAACCACGACCCAACACCCCCGAGCACCGAGCATCGAGCATTGAGCATCCGTTCACCGATCAATCCCCCCGAGGATCGGGTCCAACATTGCGATACACGCAATGAAGTCGGCCAACAAGTGCCCCCTACCCATGTCCGCCAGCGCCTGCAGGTTGGTGAACGAAGGGTCGCGCATGTGCACGCGTGCGGGCTTGGCCGAGCCGTCGGCCAGCACGAAGCATCCGAGCTCGCCGCGCGGTGACTCGATCGCCGTGTAGATCTCCCCGGGCGGCACCCGGAAGCCCTCGGTCACCAGCTTGAAGTGGTGGATCAGCGCCTCCATCGAGGTCGCCAACTCGTGCCGCGGAGGCAGCGCCACCTTGCGGTTGCTCGTGATGTAGGGACCCTCGGGCAGCCCGTCGAGTGCCTGCTCAACTATCCGCAGTGACTCGCGCATCTCCGCCAGCCGCACGCGGTAGCGGTCGTAGTTGTCGCCCACGGTGCCGATCGGGATCTTGAAGTCGAAGTCCTCGTACACGCTGTAGGGCATCGCCTTGCGCAGGTCCCACGGCTCGCCGGCAGCGCGCAGAAGCGGGCCGGTCACGCCCAGCTCGAGCAGGCGCTCGCGCGAGACGATGCCGGTGTTCTTGGTGCGCCGGAGCCAGATCTCGTTCTCGTCGAGGAGGTTCTCGTACTGGTCGATGCGAGACGGCATCGTCTCCAGGAACTTGCGCGTCTTGGCCTCCCACCCGGGCGGGATGTCCTCCATCACGCCGCCGACCTGGAAGTAGCGCGTATGGAAGCGCTGACCGGAGGACATCTCGAACAGGTCGAGGATCAGATCGCGCTCGCGCAACGCCCACCAGAGCATGGTGATCGCGCCGATGTCGAGTGCCCCGGTGGCGAGCCAGAAGAGGTGGCTGGCGATCCGGTTCAGCTCCATGTGGATCACGCGCAGGTACTCGGCGCGGGGCGGGACCTCCTCTTCCAGCAGAGCCTCGACGGACATGCAATAGACGGACGCGTTGAAGTAGTAGGCCAGGTAGTCCATCCGCTCGACGAACGTGATGACCTTCCAGTACTCGTGGTCCTCGCAGCTCTTCTCGATGCCGGTGTGGACGTAGCCGATGATCGGATGGATGTCGCGCACCACCTCGCCCTCGAGCGTGCACAGCAGGCGCAGCACGCCATGGGTGGCGGGGTGGTGCGGACCGAGGTTGATCGTCAGCAGCTCGCTCTCGGGCTCCAGCGCCGTGCCCTCGATGGGGAGGTCGAGCGACTCGGCGGTGATCGACTCCTCGCGCTGGCGATAGGGGACCTCCAGCGCCCCCGCCCCCGGCCGCCGCTTGGGCTCGTCACTCATACCAGCGCGGCAGCTCGTGCTCGTTGAATGTGAACAGGACCGGCTCGCCGCCCATCGGGAAGTCGCGCCGCTGGGGATGGCCCACGTAGTCCTCGGGCATGAGGATCCGGCGCATGTCGGGGTGGCCCTCGAACCGGACGCCGAAGAAGTCGTACACCTCGCGCTCGTGGAAGTCTGCGGTGGGAAAGATCCCGACGACGCTCGGCACGGTCGGCTCGTCGAGCGTCACCCGCGTCTTCACGCACAGCCGGTCCCGGCGCGCCATCGAGAGCAGCTGGTAGTGGACGCCGAAGCGGGGCTCCTCCGGGAGGTAGTCGCACCCATGCACGCTCATGAGCAAGCCGTAGGGCTGCTCGTCGCGGTCGCGTAGATAGGTGAGGACGTCGCGCACGCTCGGCGGCGCCACCTCCAGGGTGGCCTCGCCGTCGGGCGAAATGGGTGTCCACCACCGCGTCGTCGGCCACGGCAGCCCGCACGCGCTGAGCCAGGAGCTCGAGGCCCGTCGCGTCCAACCCTTAGACCCTCGACTCCGGCGCGACGGGAGCTGGATCTTGCCCGGACTCCTCGGTGCCCTCCGCGTGGTAGCGCTCCCGCCAGCCCAAGCTGGGGTCCTTCACGATCTTGTCCTGCAGCCGATTGAAGGCGTAGATCAACGCCTCCGGGCGAGGCGGGCAGCCGGGCACGTAGACGTCGATCGGCAGGAACTTGTCCGCGCCCGCGACCACCGCGTAGTTGTTGAACATCCCGGCGCTCGAGGCGCACGCGCCCATCGAGATCACCCACTTGGGCTCGAGCATCTGGTCGTAGATGCGCCGGATGATCGGCGCCATCTTGATCGAGACCCGGCCCGAGAGGATGAGCATGTCCGCCTGCCGCGGGGAGAAGCGGATGACCTCCGCGCCGAAGCGCGACAGGTCGTTGCGGGGTGAGCCGATCACGGTGATCATCTCGATCGCGCAGCAGGCGAGCCCGAACCCAAGCGGCCAGCAGGCGTTCTTGCGGGCCCAGTTCTGAGCGTCCTCCAGCCTGGTGAGCAGGAGCCGCTCCTCCACGTACTGCTCGAGGTCTGCGCCGTCAAGATCGCCCCGCAGCATCTGCTGGGCGCTCAGCTGCCGCCCGCGGAAATCCTCCGGGGAGCCCGCCGGGCTGCGGGTCACTTCCATTCCAGGGCCCCCCTCCGCCAGACGAAGACGAACGCCACCAGGAGCAGGGCGACGAACACCACCGTCTCGACAAGCGCGAAGGTCCCGAAGGCGTCGAGCTGCACCGCGATCGGGTACAGGAAGACGACCTCGATATCGAACAGGATGAACAGCATCGCCACGAGGTAGAAGCTGACCCCGAAGCGGAAGCTCCTGCGGACGTCCGACGGCAGTCCGGACTCGTACGGCTCGCTCTTCACGCGGCTCGGCCGGCGCGGCCCGAGGACGAGTTGAGCAGTGTGAAAGCCACGCCGACGCCGGTTCCCAGGGCGATGAAGACGAGCGCCGGCAGGTAGCTCTTCAGCACGGTGCGGGATGTATAACGCAACCTTGTGCGTCAATGCCACATAGTGCGGAACAGATCTAGGTGACAGGCCTCCACATGGCCTTCGGGATCGCGGTTTTGGCCACGAACGCGACCGCCGGCGGCTGGGGCGCAGTTGCTTGGCTTCGGCGCTCCCCCTCCTATGTCTTCTGGTATCTGCTCCGTGTCGCGCAGGCTGCGGTGGCGGCGCAGGTGGTCCTCGGCTTCATCCTCCTCGCGCGTGGAGAGAACGCGCCCGACGGCCTCCACGTGGCCTACGGCGTGGCGCCGTTGGTCATCACCCTGTTCAGCGAAGGGATGCGCGTCGGGGCCGCGCAGCGGGAGCTCGAGGACGTCGAGGACCTGGACGCGCTCGCGCGACCGGAGCAGATAGCGCTGGCGCGGCGCGTGGCGCTCGCGGAGATGGGTGTGATGACGGTGGGGGTCCTCCTGATCCTCACCCTTTCCCTGCGCGCCTGGCAGACCGGAGGCTAGGAAGGCGGGAGTGAAACCTTTCCCTTGATCCGGTGATTGTTAGGGCTCGAAAACGGGGAGATAACATTCTTGGGTAGTTGTTAGCGAACCCTGGCAGGGGGCGTGACCGGTTTGGACGGGACATGCGGGATTACGACGACGGCGGCTGAGCCGAATCTGCGGATTTGCGCCGACCTGGCCATGCTTGGCGAGGCGCGCGAATGGGCCGGCGAGCACGCGGGGACCTTCGGGCTGGACGAGCCCGGCTGCTTTGACGTCAAGCTCGCGATCAGCGAGGCGGTCACGAACGCGATCATCCACGGCTCGGCCTCTCCCTCGGACCCGGTCGATCTGGTGATGCGCGAGGAGGGCGAAGCGCTGGTGTTCGAGGTCCGCGATCAGGGCAACACGCCGCCCGGCGAGCAGTCCTTCGAGCGCGTGGCCGAGGGCGGACGCGGGCTCTCGCTGGTGGCCCTCGTCACGGACGAGGTGCTGCTGAGTTGCTCCGATGGAGGCGGCGTCCTGCGCTTCTCCAAGCGACGCACGAACGGAAACGGCAGAGGGTAGGCCCCGGCGCCGGCTCTCTATCGCCGCCGATGCGGGCGGCCGTTGCGCGACAACTCGCGCCATGGCCGCCGTGGGCCGGCGCCGGGGCATCCCTCATTTCGCCGCCGCCGCACCGCCTCCTCCAAACTCGCGCGACTCGTCAGCGGCGCACTTCGAGCTCGCCGACCATGCCGAGCTCCGCGTGGTCGCCAACGGTGCAGATCAGCTGATAGCTCCCGGGCGGGACACGGACCTCGAACCGCCGCTGCTCGCCTGCAGGGAACGAGCGCACGCCTCCTAGCGTCCGCTCGCCGGCTCGCACGTACAGGTTGTGAGCGAGCGAGCCGACGTTGTCGAGGGCGAAGCGCAGGCGCGGGGCGGAGCCGTCGACGACGATGCGCTCTGGGTCGAAGGAGTACTCGTCGGCCTTCACCCGCAGCTCCTGGGCGGTCGTTACGGTCACGGTGCGGCCGGAATCGTCGTCGTCGCCGCAGCCCGATAGGGCCGCGGCGGCCGCACAGAGTGCCAGGGCTGACCGCCTCACGGGCGGCGGATAATATGCCCGCACCTTGAGCCGCCCCCGACCTCTCCTTCGCATCCGGCCGGGCCTGGCGGCCCTCGCCCTCGCCGGAGTTCTGGCCACGACCGCGGCGGGCTGCGGAGGCGAGATCGAGACCGATGAGCAGAACCGCTCCGCTGCTGTCCTCTTCGAGGAGCGCTGCTCCGGCTGCCACAGCCTCGATGCGGCCAACTCGTACGGCTCGAAACCCGAGGGCCAGCTCGCGGGCGGAGAGCGCACCAACGGGCCCAACTTCAACGTGCGCAAGGTCGACCGTGACGACGCGCTCTACGCGATCCGCAACGGCGGTTTCTCCGGGGCGATCATGCCTGCCAACATCCTCGTCGGCGAAGATGCCGAAGCGGTCGCTGACTTCCTCGCGGAGTACTCGGGCAAGGAGGCCGACGAGCAGGAAGACGTGTGGCACCCGGCCAGGGCACCGGCAGCGGCGGCGGTTAGCCCGCTGCCCGGCCGGCGCTGCGGTGCTCGACCTCAAGGCGATACGCGCTGACCCCGAGGCCGCGCGGGCGGCCCTGGCTCGGCGCGGCGAAGCCCCGGTGCATGCGCTCGACCAGGTGCTGGAGCTCGACGCCCGCCGGCGCTCGCTGCTGCCGGAGCTGGAGGAGCGGCGGGCCGCCAAGAACGCCGCCAGCAAGCGGATCGGCGAGCTGCAGCGGGCGGGGGAGGACGCGGCGGAGGCGATCGCCGAGGTCCGCGCAGCCGGTGATCGGGAGAAGGCGCTGGACCGCGAGCTGCGCGAGGTGCAGGAGGCACTCGACGCGGCAATGGCGACGCTGCCGAACCTCCCCGACCCCGACGCTGCGGTTCAGGACACGGTCCTGCGCGAGGTGGGAGAGGCGGGGCGCTCCGGCCGCGACCATCTCGAGCTGCTCGGCGACCTCGTGGACCTGGAGGCCGGCGCGCGTGTGGCGGGTGCGCGGTTCGCCTATCTGAAGGGGCCGCTCGTGCTGCTCGAGTTGGCGCTCGTGCGGTGGTCGCTCGAGGTGCTCGGCGGTCACGGGTTCGTGCCGGTCGTCCCGCCCGTGCTGGTGCGCGAAGAGGCGCTGTACGGCACCGGCTTCCTGCCCGACACCGAGCAGCAGATCTACCGCGTGCCCGACGACGACCTCTACCTCGCCGGCACGAGTGAGGTGCCGCTGGCCTCGCTCCATGCCGGTGAGATGCTCGCCGAGGACGACTTGCCGCGGCGCTACGCGGGGCTGTCCACCTGCTTCAGGCGCGAGGCGGGCGCCGCCGGCAAGGACACGCGCGGGATCTTTCGCGTGCACCAGTTCGACAAGGTCGAGATGTTCACGTTCATCGCGCGCGAGGATTCCGCGGCCGAGCACGAGCGCCTCCTGGCGATCGAGGAGGAGCTGATGCAGGCGCTGGAGCTGCCCTACCGGGTGGTCAACATCGCGGTCGACGACCTGGGTAACTCGGCCGCCAAGAAGTACGACATCGAGGTCTGGCTGCCGGGGCAGGAGCGCTACCGGGAGCTCACGTCGTGCTCGAACACGACCGACTACCAGGCGCGCCGCCTGGACGTGCGCTACCGCCCAAGGGAGGCGGTGGCCCGCGCCACGCGCACACCCTCAACGGCACGGCGGTGGCCGTCGGCAGGACGATCATCGCGCTGGTCGAGAACGGCCAGCAGGAGGACGGCACCGTGGTGCTCCCCTCAGTGTTGACGGAGTTCGGTGCGCCCGAGCGGATCGCGGCGCCGGATTAGCTCTTCGCGCGAAACTCGTCCAGCCCCGCGCGCGCCCGCTTGCGGACCGCGCCCTGGACGATCGGAGTCCATCCGAGGAGCAGGCCGGACGTCCCGAGCGCCTGGCGGGCCCAGCGGTGGAAGCCGAACTCGTCGCGGTGCTCGACGATCAGTCCGTCGCGAAATCGAAAGCGGGCCTGCACGTCGTTGTCCACGTGGCGGCCGGTCTCACCGAAGGTGTAGTGGGCCAGCCAGTGGGCTCGGCCCGCGTCCCCGGCCGCCTCGTGCTCGAGTAGCTCGATCTCGAGGTCGGTCGCGCGCGAGGTGAGCATCCGCCACATGTCACCGGGCTCGTCCCCGCGCAGATCGGTGAAGACGGGGTCCGAGAAGTGGGCTTCCGGCGCCGTAGCAGGCGGCCATCGCATCGCCGTCGTGGCGACCGAACGCCTCGTAGAAGCGTTCGATCAGCTGCGCGGGCGCGACGTCGGGCATGACGAGAACCTACATCGCGACGGCAGTGGGGTGCGAATCGCCGGGGCGCGCCCTCCGGCGGACCCGCGTCAGATCGAGTCCCACCGGCAACTCGAGGTCGTGCTCGGCCAGCAGCTCCGAGTCGCCGAGGATCTCGAAGCAGGGGCCGTCGGCCACGACGCTGCCCTGGGCGAGGATGACCGCCCGCTCGCAAAGCTCGGCAGCGAGGGGAAGGTCGTGCGTGGCCACCAGCATCGTGTGGTCGATCGACGCCAGCACGTCGATCAGCTCGCGCCTCGCGCGCGGGTCCAGGCTGGCCGACGGCTCGTCGAGCACCAATAGCCGCGGCCGCATGGCGAGCACCGTCGCGATTGCCACCCGCCGCCGCTCACCCATCGACAGCTGGAACGGAGCGCGGTCCGCGGCGGCCGTCATCCGCACGGCGGCCAGCGCCTCGCACACGGATTCCGCCGCCGTCGCGGGATCGAGCCCGATGTTCAGCGGCCCGAACGCCACGTCCTCCTGCACCGTTGGCATGAAGAGCTGGTCGTCGGGGTCTTGGAACACGAGTCCCACGCTCGCCCGCAGCTCGCGCAGGCGGTCGTCGCCGACGGTCAGCCCGGCTACCTCGAGCTCGCCTGCGCCGCGGAGAAGGCCGTTCAGGTGGAGCATCAGCGTGGTCTTGCCGGCGCCGTTGGGACCGAGCAACGCCACCCGCTCCCCGTGCGTCACGTGCAGGTCGATCCCGGCCAGCGCCCGTCTTCCGTTCGGGTAGGAGTAGCTGAGCCCCTGCGCATGCACCGCGCAGCTCATGCCGCCACCCCGGTGGCGATCCGGAGCGGCACGATCGCGCTGCCCAGCAGGGCCACGAACACCGCGTCCGCGCGGCCGAACGAGAGCGGCCGCGGGTACGGCATCCGGCCCTCGTACCCGCGCGCCAGCATTGCGAGGTACACGCGCTCCCCGCGACCGTACGTGCGCAGGAACAGCGCGGCCACCACCCGTCCGACCGCGGCCGTCTGGAGCGCATGACGGGGGCGGTAGCCACGCGACAGCACCGCCGCCTTCATCCGCGAGACCTCCTGCGCGATCACGAACAGGTAGCGGTACATGAACGCGGCTATGAGCACCAAGGGGCGCGGGACCCGCATAGCCTCGAGACCGCGGAGCACCTGGGGGAAGGTCGTCGTGGCGCCGAGCACGACCGCCGCAAGGGTGCCGATCGTGGCCTTGAGGGCCACCGCGGCGAACACGGCAAGACCCGCCTCGTGCACTGTGAACGGGCCCAGCGAGTACTCGCTGCCGCCGTCGCGCACGAACGGGATGAACACCGCCACGAGCACGATCAGCGGCAGGATGAAACGGGAGCGGCGCCAGATCACGGCGAGCGGCACTCGCGCCGCGAATGCCACCATCGCGAGCGCCGCAAGGCAGGCGGCGAAGACCGGCCACAGCTCCAGCGGGGTCGTGACCGCGACGGCCGTGACCCCCAGCAGCCCGACGATCTTCGCCCGCGGATCCAGGCGGTGCACCTTGCTCTCACGGTCCCCCGCCAGCCCGATGGCGGCGAGCGAGTGGGAGGAGACTGCACCCACCGCGCTACGCGGTCGCCGGTGGGCCCGCGGCGGGCCGCCCGGAGCCAGGCCGCCGCCTCAGCACGAACGCGATGCCAAAGCCGACTGCGAACACGCCGAGCGTTCCGAAGAAGCCCGCGAGGCCGGTGGCCACGCGCTCGTTCTCGACGCCGGGGAAGGCGTAATCGGGGATAGGCGACTCGTCCTGCACGGTGTGGAGTTTGCCGTCGTCGAGGAACTCCTTCTTCTGGGCCACCTTCTCCAGGCCGTCCGGCGACGCCGAGGCGTACGGCGACACCGCGGTCGCCAGGCCTACGGCGACGGCCAGGGCGAGCACCGTGAAGATGCGAATGGACGTCCGGCGGCTCATGCCGCTCCTCCGCGCGCGGGGCGGGTCAGGGGCGCGGGTGGCTCCGGCGCGAACCTGCCGGGGATGGCGATGAGGTCGGGCCGCGCGGCCATCACCGCGCTCACGGCGGCGACCGTGATCGCGGCCTCCCCGAGGCCGATCAGCGAGTGCACGCCGAGCATGGCGGGAAGCACCGTCTCGAGCGGCACCGTGCCCGAGATCGCCAGCTCTGCGCTGGTCGCGGCCGCGCCAACCATCACTGCGAGCCAGGCGACCACTCCGACCGCGCCCAGATAGGCGCCGCGGGTGGCCGGCAGCGCGCGAACCGCTGCACCGACGACAAAGCCGGCGAGCAGCGCCCCGAGCACGCCCATGTTGAGCACGTTGGCGCCCAGCGCACTGATGCCGCCATCGGCGAAGACGAACGCCTGCGTGGCGATCACGACCGTCATCACCAGGCAGGCGAGCCAGGGTCCCAGCAGCACCGCCGCGAGCGTCGCACCCAGGAAGTGGCCGCTGGTGCCCCCGAGGATCGGGAAGTTGAGCATCTGGGCGGCGAAGACGAACGCCGCGATCACGCCGAGGAGCGGGACACGCTCCTCGTCGAGCTGCCTGTCGGCGACCCTCAGCGCGTACAGGACGGCAACGGCTGCCACCACGCCCGCAAGTGCGGCGACGCCGTTCGACAGGAAGCCGTCCGGGATGTGCAACGCCACCGGCAACATCAGTCCTCCTCCCCTTGGCAGTTCGGGCACCTGCCCACGATCGGAAAATGCTTGAAGCTGGCGTGGAAACCGAACGTCTCGTCGATCAGCTCCCGTACCTCGTCCAGCTCGGCGGGGTCGACCGCGCGCCGTGCATCGCAGCGCTCGCAGACCAGGTACTCGAGCTCCTCACCGGCGAGCGCATAGAGGCCTGGGCCGTGCCCGAGGTGGAAGTGGCGAACCAGGCCGACCCGCTCGAGCGTCTCGAGGTTGCGATAGACCGACGCCAGGTCCGAGCTGGGCAGCCTGCCGCTCAGGCCGCCGGCTATCTGCTCGGCGGATATCGGCTCGCCGGCGCCGAAGAGTGCCTCGAGCACCAGGCGGCGGGCGGAGGAGACCCGAAGGCCCTGCTGCCCGCAGCGCCGTTACGGCGGAGTCGAGGTCCGGGGTCGGGAGCGTCGGGCCGGCGTGTGGGAGGGTCAAGGTCTCTCCGCCAATCGCGAGCGGTTTGCAGTTGCAGTCTAATGCCGTTAGTCAACTACTAACCGTCATTTCGCGCCGGACGCGCGGGCGGATCACAGCTTCACGCGATGGTTAGGCCGGCTAGACGATGTCGGGGACCGCTTGGGCGGTGATCATCACGCCCACGCCGACGATCAGGAGCGCCGACAGCGCGGGTAGCGCCGAGACGAGCGGGCCGCCGAGATTCAGGCGCGGAAGCATCCGCTTCGCATAGACCACGGCGAGGCCGAGGGCGGTCAGGGTGCCGGCCAGTCCGAGGCTGAAGGCGAGGATGAGCAGAAGCCCCAGGCCTACCTCGTGTTGACCGATTGCGCCGAGTAGGACAACCAGTGCGGACGGGCACGGGATCAGCCCGGCGGCGGCACCCATTCCCAACAGCCCCCGCCAACTCAGATCGTCGGGCATGTGGTGATGGTGGTCGTGATCATGCCCGTGGTCGTGGGGGTGGTCGTCGTCGCGGTGGTGGTCGTGGTCGTGGTGATGGCCGGCATGCGCTTCTCCGCCGCCGCTCCTACTCCGACTCCACCGCACCCGCGACCGCAGCACCCCGGCGCCGATCACCACCACCATCAGCCCGGAGACGAGCGTGAGCCACGGGTAGAGGTCCTCGGGCAGCACGTACTGCGACAGGGCGAGCGTGACTAGGCCGAGGGCGAACACGCCGATCGTGTGCGTCACCGTGACGGTGGCCCCGAGCGCCACGGCGTGCCTCGCGGTTCCGCGGGTGCCGACGAGGTACGCGGCGACCATCGTCTTGCCGTGACCCGGCGACAGCGCGTGAAGGGCGCCCCAGCCGAACGCTGCCAGCAGCAGCAGGAGCAGAACTCCCTCGCCCGAGGCGGCATCCTCGAACACTGCGGCGAAGCCGCCCCCGCTCTCGCCGTCACGCGTGGTCGTGAACTCGCCGCCCTCGCTCTTCGGCGCGGCGACCGTGCCCGTGCCCGGCTCGACGCTGAAGGTCGCCTCGCGCCGATTCAGGGGGCTTTCGAGCAGGTCCTCGGGATAGCGGCGCAGCCCCTGCGTGGGATCGCCGGCCGGTGCGTTCGTTCGCACCGCCGTTCCCTCGCCCGGCTCCACGACGATCGCCTTCCACCCGACGCGCCCCTCGAAGGTGCGGTCGACCAACGCGACCCGGGTCGGATCGCGCGCCTCGGCGCTGAGGTCGATCACGTAGCGGGTGGTGTCGAGGCCGGCCTGACCGGACTGGAACCTCAGCCGCGCGCGACCTTTCCGGCGCAGCGCCACGCGCCTCCCGTCCACCGTCAGTCGCAGGCCCTCCTGGGCTTCGCCGTCGAGCCGGCGCAGGAGAGCATCCCGCCCTAGCCGCTTGTTCGCCACCGTGGGGATCTCGGCCTGGTCGAGGACGTAGCGCACGTCCACCGCGTCATCCGAGATCCGCACGGTGCTCAGGTGGTTCGTGGAGAAGTTGCCGAGTGGATGTGCCTGCGCCGCGGGCGCGGCGAACGCCATCGCGGCGATCAGAAAAAGGGCCGCTCCCGCGCGCCTCATCGCCCCAGGCTCCTGAGCGCTCGTCGGGCGCGGGCCGCGTGGTAGGGCGAGAACGAGGGGTTGAGTGACAGCGCCGCCCTCAGCTGGCGTCGCGCGAGGTCGTCGGAACCGACGGCCGCCGCCGCGACCCCCGCGTGGTAGTGGAAGGCCGGGTCGCGCGAGCCGAGCCGCAGGGCGCGACGGGCGAGACGCAGGCCTTGGCGCGGCTTGCCTACCCGGGTGAGCGCCCATCCGAGCGCATCGGCGGACCTCACGCTCGGGGCCTCCGCGTAGACGCCGCGGCCGAGTCGCGCCGCGCGATCCGGGTCCCCGTGGTCGGCTTCGAACAGCACGAGCTCCACGTCGGCGCGCGTGCCCGCCGCGGCCAGAAGCCGCCGCTGCGCGCGCACGAGCTCGAGGTCGGTCGCGCCCGCCGCGTTGCGACCGAGTGCCAGCTCGATCTCGGCTAGCGACACGAGGTAGCCCGGCAGCGGCAGCCGTTGGGAGACCGAGCGCAGCCGGTCGGCGGCGGCGGAGAGCCGCCCACGAGCCACGTCGACCCGTGCGAGGCCGGCCTGGGCGGGGAGGTAGTCGGCGACCCCCGCGAGCGCCTGACGGTACGCGGCCGCAGCGGCGCTCACGCGGCCGCGGTTCAGCTCGAGATCGCCCAGCAGCGTCTGGACGTACGCCACGTTCTCGGGGGCCCCGCCACCGGCCGAGACCGCCAGCGCCATTGCCTCGACCGCTCCACGCAGGTCGCCGGAGAGCTCGCGGTAGTAGGACACGCGCGAGTAGGACGCCAGGTTGGGCTTGAGGTCGACCATGCGCTGCAAGGAGCGCGCGGCGTCCGAGTACCGGCCCAGCTCGACCTGCGAGTCGACGATCACGGCATAGGGCCGCGCGGTCCCGGGGGCCAGCTGCCGCGCGCGCTCGCCGAGGCGCAGCCCCTCTGCGAAGTCGTGTCGCGCCAAGGCGAGCGTGCCGGCGCCGATCGTGGCCGTGACGTTGCGGGGGTCGCGACGAAGGGCCGCGTCGAACGACCGCTCCGCGCGCGCGTACAGAGACGGGTCGCCGGTCTCGCGCGTGCGCTGGAGATACGCGTCGCCCAGCTCCGCGTATCCCTGCGCGCGGCCGGGCTGGTCGGCCACCACGCGCTGCAGGCTCTCGATCTGTGCGCGCGTGTCGCCGCTGGGCGCGCCGACGTCCGTCCTGTCGGCGACCGAGGGCAGCGAGCCCGTGTCGGACCGGTTGACGAGCGTGAGGATGGCCAGCAGCGCCGCGAAGACGACGGCCGGCACGGCGAGCTTGAGAAGAAGTGTGGGTGGTCTGAGCGCCATTGGATCGGTCTGTCCGACACCGTCCGGAGGGGGCGCACGGCGCGCCCCCTCCGGGGTGTTGGGTTCGGCTAGGACCCCCCGGCCGGGACCGGCGCGTGCGCCGGCTCGATCCGGGTCGAGGGCTTCGAGTCGAAGCCCGAGTCCGGGGCGGCCAGGTAGGGGAACGAGGACAGGAACGGCTTGTCGTTCACGTCCACGCCATCCCCGAGTGGCACCTTGTTGCCCTTCAGGAATCCGGCGACCACTTGGAGCTCGATGTCGACGACGTCGTCACCAAGCCGGCGGCCGTTCGGGAACCCGGCGTTGTCGCCACCGATGACGCCGAAGCGGTTCTCCGCTCCGGAGGCCGGCGGTGTGCCGAGGTTGAGCTTCAGCGTGTCGACCGCCGGCGGCCCCTTGATCCCCTTGTGCTGGTTGAGCCCGGGGATTCCCTGGAGCAGCGCCTGCACGATGTCCGTGCGGTTGTCGGTCGGCGCGCCGATGTTGAACAGTGCGTTCAGGATCGCGGCCAGCTCCGGCTTGACCACGTACTTCCCGTACAGGGACGCATCGCGATCCGGAGTCGTCCGGTTGAACTGATCCTTCTTGCCCAACGGGATCACGACCTCGTTGACCAGCGGGTTGCCCAGGCGCGAGACCTGGACGAAGTCGTTACCCCGGACGTCGGGCGAGCCCGAGTCGAAGTCCGCGTTCTGGACCTCGAGCCGGCGCCGCTCGGTCGTCGACCAGACGCCGATTACGGCGTTCTTCGCGTCCGCTGACTTCACGGACTTGCCGTCACGCGTGACCTGCCGCTCCGGGAGCTGCAGGACGGTCGACGAGATGCCCATGCCGGACAGGTCGTCCTTGCCCTGACCCTTGTTGCCGGTGAGCACGCGTACGTTCAGCGCGTCGAAGGTGGCGCCCAGGTCCACGAAGAACGGATCCTCCCGCTGACCGGCGAACACCTTGCCACCGCCCTTGAGGTGCTTGATAGCCCCATTCACGAACGTCTGGTAGTTCGGGAACGTCTTCGGGCCGATGTTGGGCGGCGCCACGGGCAGGTCGCGGGCGATGGTCTTGTAGCTGACCCTCGCGACCTTGACCTTGCGCTTGTGCTTTCCCTTGCCCTTGTACTTCGCCTTGTACTTGACCTTCTCGCGGATGATCGAGTACGTCTGGATCACGTTGAGCTTGTCGTAGCTCGTGGTGTTGGGCCCCGCGTACAGGAACGAGTCCCGGTTGCGGATCTTCGTCTTGAACTTGAACCGGTAACGGATGTCAGCCTTGCCGTCACCGGTGTTGTCGATGTTGGTGTAGTAGGCGGCACGGTCGTCGAACCGGAAGAAGTTCGGGCCGTTGGCTGTTACCTGGCCCGGAATCCAGTTGGCGGCGATGGTGACCGACCCCGGCGCGTCCTTCGCGGTGAACGCGTAGGTGTCCGTGTTGTCCGCGGCGGGGTCGAGCATGATGTTCGGCGCCTCTCGGTGGCTCGAACCGACGCTCACCGCCGCAGCGATCGCGGCGGCCAACGCCGCGGCGACCAGGACGAGTTTCCTCATTGCGGGTCCTCCCATGTGGAGTTTCGAGACCCGGTGGGTCCGGGGCTCCTCGAGGGCCTTATCCGCCCGCAGATTGCCAGCGGATCACAATAAAAACCCTGCAAATAGGCAGTTTCTGCCATGGGGTCGCTGGTGTGAGTGGTTCGCAAGTCCCAGGAGCTCGTGGGTGGGGCGGAAAGACCTGGAAATCGGGGGCGGCCGCGGCGTTCTAGGTTGCTGTGCGCGATGACCGGGGCGCGATAGGACACAATCGTGAGGCGCCCGGAGGGGTGGCAGAGCGGTCGAATGCGCCGGCCTTGAAAGCCGGAAGGGGCCAGCAGGTCCCTCGTGGGTTCGAATCCCACCCCCTCCGTTTGCCGCGGACCACCCATGGGGCCTGGGCGCCGGGGGCGAACCAGGGCGCCGTCCCGCCTTGAGGTCGATATGCGACCACAGGACGGCCCAGTGGAACGGGAACTCGCGCGGATCGCGACCGACCAGCATGGCGTGGTGTCCCGTGAACAGCTCGTGGCTGCCGGCGTCAGCGCCGGTCAGATCAGATCGCGGCTTCGCAGCGGGGCCCTCCTGCGCGAGCATCGCGGGGTCTACCGGGTCGGACATCGAGCGCCGAGCGTCGAGGCGCGTTACCTCGCCGCGGTGCTGGCGTGCGGACGAGAGTCGCTGCTAACTGGACGGGCGGGCGGTTACCTGTACGGACTGCTGAAGGGCTTCGAGCCCCCGCCCGAGGTGATCACGCCCACGAACCGGCGTGTGAAGGGGATCGCAACACACCGAACGCGGGTCCTAGACGTCCGCGACGCGGCAAAGTGGAGGGGAGTCCCTGTGACGAGCGTCGCGCGCACCCTGGTGGAGCTTGCCGCCGTCCTGGGAACCGATGAACTGGCGCGGGCCTGTCACGAGGCCGGGGTTCTACACAGGACCACGCCCGAGGAAGTGGCACAGGTACTTGGCCGCCGCCCAAACAGCCCTGGCGCGGGCAAGCTCCGCAGGGTCTTGAGTGGCGATGTACACGTCACCCTCAGCGAGCTCGAGCGCCGCTTCCTCGACCGCCTACGAGACGCCGGGCTCCCGCTCCCGGTGACAAATCGCCCGGCGGGGACTCGACGAGTCGACTGCCGGTGGCCGGACGCAGCGGTTGACCGTTGAGCTCGACAGCTACCGCTACCACCAGTCGCGACACGCGTGGGAACGGGATCGAAGCCGCGAGCGCGAGGCTTACGCTCGCGGCGATGACTTCCGCCGCTACACCTACGGCGACGTCTTCGAGGCCCCGCTCGCGATGCTTACCGAGCTGAGCGCGCTACTCGGCGAGAAGCATCCCGCCTAGGGGTCGCCACGCGACCACAAGGCGGGACATCGCCTACCGCCGCAACAGCCGCGCGATCAACCCGCCTACGAGCAGATAGACCGCCGCGGCGATGCCCCAGTTCACGCCGATCTGGGCCTTGCGCCCGTCGGGCTGGAACATGTCGTCGAAGGGGCCGGCGAGGAATCTCGCGGCGTCCAGCACGGCCTCGACGATCGTGTTGTCGCGATTGGCCTCGAAGACCACGAGCAGGATGCCGGCGACGAGCACGCCCGCCACGAGCCTTGCGATCAGCCGAACCAGGCGCGCGAGCCTCCAGGCACCCGCCCGGGCTGCACCCGCCGCTCCGACCGCGGCGGGGTACCCGCTCTCGCCCGGACGCGCGCTCGCGTACGGGCACACCACTTTCGGTGACGAGCCTGCGGCGTCGGACGAGCATGGTCAGCGGCTCCGGTCGACGCGCTGCGCCTCGTCGTCCTCGACGCTCAGGTCGTCACCCTTGGCGCGCACCTCGTCGCTGCGTCCGCCGTTGTCGTCGCGACGCTCGCCGCCACGACCGACGCCCCGTTCGTCGCCGTGACGGTCGTCCCTCTCGACGACCCCGCTCCCGCCGCGGGACCGTGCGCGCTCGGCGGCTGCGGCGTCCTCATCCACATCGGGGTCGATGCGGTCGGCGCGCTGGTGGCGCTCCTCCGCGGCGCGCCGTTCTCGGCGCGCGAGAGTGGCCTGCTCGTCGGCCTGTGCCGCCTCGCGCTTGGCCTTCGCGGCGCGCTCGTCGGCCTCGGCCTCTTGCGCCCGGGCGCGCGAGTCCTGGATCTGTGCATCCTCGCGATGCTCGCCCGCCTCGACTCGGCGGGCCTCGTGCTTGCGCTCGCGCGCCTTGCGGCTCCCTGTTACTAGCTGCCGCGATCAACACCACCGCCAAGACTATGAGGACGATCAGGACAGCTGTGCTCACTTTGTCTCCCCCCTTCAGGACCGGCCGGCGTAGCGCCTAGCCGGGCATGTGGCCACGGCCCTTGCGGCCCGCCGCGGCGCTCTTGCTCGTCGCCCTACGCGACTTGCTGAATGGTTTCCGCGACCACCGGCCGAGAACCCCTGGCAGCGACCCGCCGGCCTTCTCGCCTGCACCCAACGTCGCACTGACCCCGCGCTCGGGGCCGCGCGACAGCCGCGGTGCCAGAAACGCCAGCACCAGCAAGAGGATGCAAACCGCGATCACGCCGGCAATAAGCATGCGATGTGGCTACCCCTCTCCGGCAGGCGAAAACCTCGCCGGGTGCGTCTCGGTCTCGGCTAACCCCTTCGCAAGAGGCGCCCAACGGCGCCCATCAGCTCGCCGGTTCGCTCCTCACGCTCGCCTTCCTCCGCGCCCAGCACGCAGTGGCGAGCATGGTCGTCGAGCAGTCCGAGCGACACCGAGTCGAGCGCGGCCTGGGCCGCTCCGATCTGCGTGAGCACGTCGACGCAGGGGCGGTCCTCGTCCACCATCTTCGAGATCCCCCGCACCTGACCCTCGATGCGGGCAAGCCGACGCTGGAGCTGATCCTTGGTGGCGGTATATCCGCGGCTCGATGCCATACGGCCGACTATACCCGTCCCGGGTATGTGTGAATGGGATCGGGCAAACGCTGGCCTCCGCCGGGCCACGGGCTACTCTGGTTAGGCGGCATGGAGGCCCGAACCACCCTCGTCGCCACGCCGCCGGTGTCGTCATGATCGATCGCGAACAGCTTGCAGGGGCACTAGCCCGGATGAACCCGCGGGACCGGGAGGTCCTCGATTACTCCCTGCGCCGGCGTGTTCCCGACGAGGACCTGGCAACAATCTTCGGGGTTGGACCGGCCGAGGTGGCCCGTCTGCGTGCCGGCGCCGTCGAGCGCCTGTCCGACCAGCTCGGAGTCGAGCGTGGCGAGGATCTCGGGCACATGCTCAAGGAGCTGCTCGACTCCTCCACCTGGGCGTTGGTGCCGCCGGCGGCTGCGCCGCCCGCCACGCCCGAACATCCGCCGGTAGGTGCCGCGTCGCCTGCCACCCCTGAGTCCCCCGAAGGCGGGCCCGAAGCGCAGGGCGGACCGGAACCTGAGCCCGAGCCAGAACCGGAGCCCGAACCGGCACCGCGGGGCGAGCCCGCACCGCAGCGTGAACCAGTCCTGGGAATGCTCTCGGGCCGCCCGCGAAGCGAGGACGCCTCGGCGCCGCGCTCGCGCGGCCGTGGCGGCGCGCGGCGCGCGGCGGTCGCGGCCGGGGTGGCCGTGGCCGTGTTGGCACCCGCGGGGGTGGTCGCGGCGCTCAACAGCAACAGCGGCACGGAGGGCGACGGCGAGAGCGGCGGCGATCCCGCCACGAGGCCGTTCGAGCCCGAACGCCAGTCGGTCGCAGATCCGTTCCCCTCCGACCCCCAGAGCGCCAGCCGCTACCCGGTCGCATACGTGCGCGGGCGCACCGCGCTGCGCGAGGAGCCGGACGGCAAGGTCAAGGTCCGCGTCGCGAACCGCACGGCGTGGAAGTCGCCTCGGATACTCGGAGTCGTGGAGCGCCAGGGGAACTGGCTGGCCGTGCTGGCGCCCGAGCTCAAGAACGGCGAGGTCGGGTGGGTCAAGGACACGGACATCGCACGGCTCGAGACCGTTGCGTACTCGCTCCATGCGGACCTCTCGCGCCGTCGGCTCACCGTTCGCCGCAACGGTGAGCGCGTGCGCACGTTCAAGGTCGCCGTCGGCAGGCGCGAGTACCGCACTCCGGCCGGACGCTACGCAGTCACCGACAAGCTGCGGGTGAACTCGCCCGATTCTCCCTACGGCTGCTGCGTGCTCGCGCTCACAGGCCACCAGACCAAGCTCCCGCGCGGCTGGCCCGGTGGTGACCGACTCGCCGTACACGCCACCCGCGACACCGGTGGACTCGGCAAGGCCGTGAGCCTCGGATGCCTGCGCGCCGACACGAAGGATGCGCGCTGGATGATGAAGAGCGTCCCGCTGGGCGCGCCGGTCTTCGTGAACGAGTGAGCCCGGGCCGCCGCCCGCAACCTCACGGACGCAGGTCCCGGAGCGTTCCCTCTACTGGGATGCCCCTACCGCCTTTCGCGACCCTGCTCGACGAGCACGGCACGGTGCTGTACCGCTTCCTGGTGGCGGCGGTCGGTCCGGCGGAAGCGGACGACTGCTACCAGGAGACCTGCATCGCTGCCATGCGCGCCTATCCGAAGCTCTCGCACGCCGAGAACCTCCGCGGCTGGCTGCTTCGCATCGCGCAGCGCAAGGCGATCGACTCCCATCGCGCCCGCGCCCGGCGGCCGCTTCCGCTGGCTGAGCCGCCCGACCGGGGCGGCGGCGGGGAGCCCGGTGTGCCGGTCGACGGGCAGCCCGTGTGGGCGCAGGTGCGCGCCCTCCCGGAGAAGCAGAGGATGGCGGTCTTCCTGCGCAGCGTCGCCGACCTTTCCTACGAA
This sequence comes from uncultured Thermoleophilaceae bacterium, assembly GCA_963802855.1. Taxonomy (GTDB): domain Bacteria; phylum Actinomycetota; class Thermoleophilia; order Solirubrobacterales; family Thermoleophilaceae; genus JAAYBF01. Next base: position 270,673 of record CAWDJP010000004.1, on the reverse strand, counting down.
GACCTGGCTCAAACGCTCGACTGCTCGCAGGAGGCCGCGCGTCGAAGCGTGCACGAAGGGCTGAAGAAGCTGAGAGAGGAGATGGCTGCATGAACGGTGCGAGCACGAACGGCGTGGAGCGGGCCCTGAAGGAGCTCGCGGTCGGCGCTCCCGCCGCTGGCCCGCCCCCGGGCTCGCTCGAACGGCTGGCCGAGCGGGCTGAGCGTGAGGGACTGCTGGACGTGGCCTACTCGCAGGTGGACTCGCCGCTGGGTCCGCTCACGGTTGCGGCTACGAAGCGCGGGCTGGTGCGTGTCGCCTACCCCGACCAGCCCGTTGACGATGTTCTCGACCGGATCGCCCAGGAGGTCTCCCCCCGGATACTCGAGGCGCCGCGACGGATCGACCCATTGAGGCGCGAGCTCGAGGAGTACTTCGAGGGCGAGCGCAAGCGATTCGAGACCGCGATCGACTGGTCGCTGACGCGGGGCTTCTTCCGGGCGGTGCTGAAGGCGACCGCGCAGATCCGATACGGGCAGGTGCGCAGCTACGCCGAAGTAGCCGCGAGCGCCGGCAGCCCGCGTGCCGTGAGGGCCACCGGCAACGGGCTCGGCTCCAACCCGATGCCCGTGGTGGTGCCCTGCCACCGAGTCGTCGCGAGCGGCGGAGGGATCGGCGGCTACACCGGCGGGATCGAGCGCAAGGAGTTCCTTCTGGATCTGGAGCGCAGCTGAGCCGCGCGAAACTCGGCGATCGCGAGCGGCTCGGGCTTGAAACCGCCTCCTCCGAACGCTACGACCTGACGCACGGCCCCTGGCGTGGCCCGAAGGTAGGTGGGCCCGCGGGCGCGTCAACTCATTTCAGCCTGTGCCGAGGCACGCTGGACCGGATGTCGAGCCCGCCGGCCTCGCCGGGCCTAGAGGCGGTCGAGCACCGAGCCGAGCACCACCTCGGCGAGCGGGCCCGCCGGCACGCCCGCCACCGAGCCATTGGCGTCGACGACCTCGATCCGCCCGTCGCTGCTGTCCAGGCTGGCGTCTACCCGAACCGGGACCTCGGTCGTTCCGCCACCCGGCAGGAGGTCGGCAGCAAGGTCGCCGATGAGCCCGCCCAATGGGCCGGCGGCCGTGGTGCCGAGCTCCCGCGCCAGCTCGCCGGGCGTCATCGCCGCGTCGACCACGAGGTCGTACGGTTGGTCGCGACCGTCGCGGGTGAGCGTGAAACGCTCGAGCCGGACCGAGCCGACCTCGCTTTCGCGCAGGTCCACGTCCACGCGCTCGAAGCCGTCGAGCCGCTCGAACGGCCGCTCGGGTCGCTCGGCGAAATCGAAGCTCAGGTTGCGACCCTCCGCTTCGAACTCCGCCCCGCTGCCGCCGATCAGCGTGAGTGCGGGAAACGCGTTCACCGACACGTCCGCGGTGCCGCCGCCCTCCTCCAGCCGATCCTTCACGCGATGCTCGTAGTACGCGGGCAGCGCGAGCTGGCCGCCCACCGCTAGGACAGCCACGGCGACGAGCAGGCCGGCGGCGAACGTACGCATACAATCGCGAAGTGTGCCTGGAGAGGTGGCCGAGTGGCTGAAGGCACTCGCCTGCTAAGCGAGTAGGGGGCTCACGCTCTCTCGCGGGTTCGAATCCCGCCCTCTCCGTTCGCGCTGCTTTCACCGTCAGGCGGGTCGAGGCTGCGGGCGCGGCCGGCTCCGAAGTCACCGGCGCTCGAGGGTAAATCGGAGCTCCGGGGCTCGCGGCGCGAGCGCGGATGCATCTCGATCCGCTCGTAGCCGCCACCGACAGCAGATAGTCGCAAGCGTGAGCCAAATGGTCACCAGCGCCAGCGGCTGGCCGATGCACGCATGCGCGCCCGCGCCGAATGGGACGTACGCCCCCTTTGGAAGTTCACGTGGCTTCGTCGAGAGCCACCGCTCGGGCAGGAAGTAGGATGGGCGCTCGTAGAGGCTCGCTTCGCGCTGGGTCACAAGCGGGCTCACGATCACATTTGTGCCCCCGCGGATGCGTGTCTTGCCGATCCGCGTATCCGAGACGGGGCACCGGTCGATGAGGCGTACGGGAGGGAAGAGCCTCAGGGTCTCGCGTATGACGGCGTCGAGGTAGGGCAGGCGTGCCCGGTCGGCGAGGGTCGGCATCCGCCCGCCGAGCTCGGCGTCGAGCTCCGCCAGAAGGCGCTCCTCCGCCGCGCGGCTGCGAGCGAGCAAGTACCAGGCGGCCTCCAGCGCGCTCGGCGACTCGTCGGTGGCGGCGAGCAGAAAGAACAGCAGTTCCCCGCGCACCGTCTTCTCGGACAGATCGCTCCCAACGAGTGCCCCGAGTAGGTCGCCCTCGTCGCGCGTGGAGCGGCGGCGCTGAGCTACCAAGCCGGAGATCGCCTGATCGACGTTCGTCAAGGCCCGGGCTTGTCGCGTCCCGGGCAGCGGGGGCATGAGCCGCGGGATCGCCGCCATGACTGTGGTCAGCGCGTCGACGAGCTCGGAGGCTTTCGGCTCGAGGTCGGCGGAGAGAAGCACGTCGCCGGCTACAAGGAGGGAAAGCCGCGCCATCTCACGGTGTGCGTGGATGCGGGCGCCGTCGTCCCAGTCGGACTGTGCCGCGTCCACGCGGGACACTATTGACGGCGCGCAGGCCTCGATTCGGCGGCGGTCGAGAGCCGGCTGGAGCAGCTGTCGTCGTCGGCGATGCTCCGCGCCCTCGAGGCCCATCAGGGCCTCGCCGACGAAGCGCCGGGACTTGCGCTTCCACTTGCCGGGCTGGAAGGACTCTCGGTCTGCAACGAGCACGCGCCAGATGGCGTCGGGATCCCGCAGCAGGATGAATCGGTTCCAGCCCGCACCCACGCGAATCAGGCTGCGGTCCTCCCCGTTGGACTGCACGAAAGCGACCGGGTCGCGGAAGAAGGAGCGTGCGGAGAACCCGGGCCGGGTCAGCATGCGATCCCAATCATGAAGGATGTTTGCTTCGCTATGAATGCGGCACTGGCGACGTGAGAAGCACACGGCAGGCGCATCACGGACCTGCGGGCGGAGTCAGGCTGAGGCACGTATAGAGGGCGGGCGGACAATGCTCACGTCGGCGGTCGCCGCGGGTTAGACTCGCGCGATGAGCGAGGGAGACGAGCGCCGGCGGGTAGTCGCCACTACGCGCCGCCGGACGGCGCTCGCCGCGGCTGCGGTGTTCGCGGCGATCTGGCTGGCCATCGTCAGGCAGTTCGTGGCCGGAGACGACCCGACCGCAGTCGAGCCGGCAACCAACAGCAGCTCGACCACGACGACTCCGACCGCGACGGAGACGACTCCGAGCACGACCGAGACGACCGAGACCACGGAGACGGAGACGACCGAGACGACCGAGACGACCGAGGAGCCGGCCGCCACGACGACCACGCAGTCGTGAGCCAGGGCACCCTGCACCTCGCATGATGATCCTCGCCGCTGAGCCCGGTAACAGCCTGTACTGGCTCAGTAGCCGCGCTGCCGGTACAGCTGCGCTCCTGTTCGCCAGCCTCGCAGTGCTCGTCGGCGCGCTGCGAGCCGGCGGCCTGGCCGGCAGCGAGCGCGGCGGCCGCCGTCGGCTCGAGCTGGCGATCATCCACGAGGTCCTGGGGCTGGCCATGATCGTCGCGCTGCTCATCCACGGCTTCGTCCTGCTGGGCGACAACTATCTGCCCCAGAGCTTTGTCGACATTGCGATCCCGTTCGTCGGGCCCGTTGACCCCGTACCCAACGGCATCGGGATCATCTCGGGGTACGTATTCATGGTGTTCAGCCTCAGCTACTACGTCCGCGACCGCATGGGAGGCGAGACCAGGTGGATCGCGCTGCACCACCTCACGCTGCTGGCGTGGCTCGGCTCGATCGTGCACACCGTGGGCGAAGGGACCGACAGAGAGCAAGGCTGGTTCATCGCGATCCTCGCGCTGCCGGCCGTCGCCGCCCTAGTCGTCCTCGCGATGCGCCTCAGCTCGGCCCGCGGGGACCAATCAGCCGCCTGACACCGCGGCGTCGGGCCGGTCAGAACGCGTAGTACACGAGCACCACCAGCCCGATCAGGATCACCGCGACCGAGAGTAGCTCTGTCGCGATCCAGAACCAGCCCGGCAGACCCCCGACCGCGGCCGGCACGGTTGCCACAGGCGCGCCAGCGAGGGTTGCAGGGGTCGGCACGACGGCCTTCGGCATCGTCGCCGCGGGCGCCTGCGCAGGCGTGGTGATCTCCACAATCAGCTCGGATGCGCCCACGCGAATGACGCTTCCGTCCACGACGCTCACCGTGTCGGCGATCCTGTGGCCGTTCACAAGCGTGCCATTGGTTGACCCCAAGTCCTCGACATGCAGATCGGCGCCGACCGGCCTGAGCACGAGGTGCCGCCGCGAGACCTCGGGGTCGTCTAGCGTGACATCGCAGTCGCTGCGCCCGACGGTCAACTCCCGTTCAAGCTCGAGGCGCTGTCCGGCTAGCGGCCCCCCGCTGAAGACGATGGCAACCAAGGACCGAAACCCTACCCCGCGCACACGCGTAGGGCAACGGCCCGGCCGAGGCGTGTTGACCGAGACCCGCAGCCAGTTCCGCTGCTTTGGCTCGACCTGCGAGGCGTTCGTCATCGGCGACGCACCAGGTCGCAGTGCCCGCGAGGCGGTCGCCCTCGCCCGGAGCTTCCTGCTGGAGTGGCACGACCGCTTCACGCGCTTCGATCCCGGCAGCGAGCTGTCGCGGCTCAACGCCGACCGGCGCCACGTCGTCCCCGTCAGCGACGCGATGGCGCGCTTGGCCGAGGCGGCGGTCATGGCTGCGCGTCAGACGGGCGGGCTCGTCGACGCCACGCTGCTCGGCGAGATCGAGGCCGCTGGCTACCGAAAGGATCTCGGACGTCCCCTCTCGCTGCCGCTCGTGCTCGAGCTGGCTCCGCCACGACGGCCGGCCGTTCCGAGCCCGTCCGCCGACTGGGACAGGATCGCCGTCGACCGCGCCCGGCGCACGGTCACCCGCCCCGTCGGCGTAAGGCTCGACAGCGGCGGTCTGGCCAAGGGCCTGGCCGCGGACCTGCTCGCCGACGCCCTCGGCGCGCACGCGTGCTTCGCAATCGACGCCGCCGGTGACGTGCGCCATGGCGGCGCGGAGCGGATCCCGCGCCCGGTACGGGTTGCCAGCCCGTTCGACGGCGCGACACTGCACACGCTTGCTCTGACTGACGCGGGCGTCGCCACCAGCGGGATCGGTCGCCGCAGCTGGCTGGGCGCCGACGGCGCGCCAGCCCACCACCTGCTCGACCCGGCGACCGGCAAGCCGGCGTTCACGGGTGTTGTGCAAGCAACGGCGATCGCGCCTACGGCACTCGAGGCCGAGGCGCGTGCCAAGGCCGCGGTGCTTAGTGGGCCCGACGGGGCGCCGGCCTGGCTGGCGAATGGTGGCGTCCTGGTTCTGGAGGACGCGAGCCACCTGGTGCTGGAGCCGAGCGTCGGGACCGCGCGCGCATGACTCGCGAGCAGGTCGGTCGCTCGTGTCATCGGCGGCGTCGCTCCTCAGGACGTCAGCTCAGCCGCCGACTCAGCCGTCCGCGACCGCGACCGTCCCGCCCAGCACGCCCGTGTAGAGGATTCCGCGCGGGCTGATCGCGAGCCCGGCGTAGTGGACGTTGAAGAACAGTCCCGTACCCGTCAGCCGGCGCCAGACCGTTTTACCCGTACGGAAGCTCACCGCGGTGAGATACCAAGCGTCCGGACTGCCGGGGGGCTTCGTATATGCGTAGACGAGCCCGTTGGCGAGCGACAGCTTCGGCACGGTGCTCGGAGAGATCTCCTGGCTCTTCCAGACGGTGTGGCAGCCGCGGCCGTTGCGGTTGATGTCGACGCGCTCGATTCCTGGGACCGTCGTCCTTCCGCCCGAGGTCGCGTCGGGGGGCGGCGCGTAGCCGTAGTTGTTCTCGACGATCATCGAGCGGCCCGTGCCGATGAGCGAGTTGTCGGTCGCGCCGGCGCCCTTGCTGAAGACGGGCTGCTGGCACACCAGGCGACGGGCGCGCCGCCCGCCTCGGCGGCTTCGCGGCAGCCGCTTCTCGCGCCGGTACACGACCACCCGCATCGGGTCGGCGTTGTCGGTGATCGAGACGTACTTGCTCCCCATCAGCGTGGGCGTGGTGCCCGAGCCCGCGTCCAGCTGGCCGGGCTTCTGGACGCCGATGTTCCGGTAGCGCGCTCGCCAGCTGACACGCGGGAGGCCCCGGCGGGTTGCGTCGAAGCGGTACAGCGCCCCGTCGGTCACGACGAAGACGCCGCCGGTCTTGTCCACGGCGAAGGAGTTGCCGATCGGCTCGTCGGTCCGTCGCCTTCCCAGCACCCTTCCCGTTCGTCGATCGAGCACGCCGACGATTCCGTGGGTCCGGGAGACGAACCACAGGCGGCCCTTCCAGTCGGGCAGCGCCGAGTTGAGCTGGTCGTCGCTCGGGACGACGCGTTCCAGGTTGTAGTCGCGGATGCGCACCCAGCGCAAGTTGCCCGGCGTGCCTTGCAAGGCGACCACATAGATGTGTCGGCGCACCGCCACGACGGCCCGGTCCCGGTGGTCGAGGTAGAAGTAGGCACCGCCGGAGGTCGTGAACGGGCTGCGACCCGGTGGGATCACCCGCGGCGGGAGCTCATGCGTGGCCAACGTCTCGAGCGTCAGCGGATCGAGGAGGGTGAGCCGGACCGACGCACCCGATATGCAGATCGTGACCAGCCGCCCGCGGCGGTCGAAGGCGATCGTGATTCCGCAGCTCCCAATCGTCCCGAGGTGCTGAGAGAAGACGCGCGGATTGCGTCCAAGCGGCCCCGACCACCGGTAGCTGTCGGTCTGGTAGGCGTCGTTGTGCACGTTGCTGCGGCCATTGGCGGCCATGAAGGGATGGCGCGGCACCCTCGGCGCGGACACCGGCCTCGGGACGGCTGGCGCGCCGAAGTACGACTGCACCTGCGCGAGCTCGGCCGGGTTCTGCGGGATCGGAGTGACTGCGGCCGACGGAGCTGCGCCGACGGTCAGCAAGAGTGTGCCCAGCGCGCACGGTACCCAGTGCATCCTTCGGTGCCTCGAGCGGCAAACAGCGGCGCCCATCGTCACGGCGCCACTCTACCCCGCCGCGACCGCCCTACAACAGGGACAACAGCTCGACCCGCCACTCGCCGCTCTCGCGCCGCAGCCCGAGCCGACCCTTCCTGGCGATGAACTGGAGCGTCGGCAGGGCCAGCAGTTCCTTGGGCACCTGTAGGCGGGCGGTGGCCCTGTTCCCGGACCTGGTCACGCGCGTCACTCGTACCTTCGCGAACGCCGCCTGCTTGCCCTCCGGCACGATGAGCCTGAATGCGTTCTGCATCCCGCGCGCGCACGAGGTGGCCATCGCGCTGCCGACCAGCGTCCGCGTCTGGCGCGTGTAGGTCGAGCACACCTTGCGTCCGTCCTCCTCGCGCATCCCATCCAGGAACGTCGCGAGCGTGGCTCGGACTCCGCCGGCGTCGCGCGGCTCGGAACGGTCCGACCCCGCGGGGCTGCCCGAACTCTCAGACTCCTCCGAGTCCTTCGAGCTCTCGGCCTCCTCGAGCACCTCGGGTTGCTCCGTCGAACGATCGGCGCGCGAGTCCTCCTCGGTCTGGGTGCCGTTGTCGGTCTGAAGCCGGGGCGTTGCCCCTCGGCCCGACGGGGGCGAGGGCCCGCCGTTGTCGTCACCGTCGCCTCCGCAACCGGCCACCACCAACATCGAGGCCAGTAGCGCTGCCACCGGCAAGGTCGTCATACCCCTCATGTCGGGGAAGCTAGTGAAGCGACGCCGAAAACGGCGTAGCTGGCGTACCGCAACTGATGGGGTGGGCCCGTGTTGCCATTGCCGGTGGGCCGTCTCCGACGATCCGGCGCGCGCGGGCTCTACTGGGTTTCGACCCTGCTCGCCGTGGCCGCGCTCAGCCTCGCCGGCTCCGGTTGCGCCGTTACTCCGGCGGTCCAGTTCAACCACTCGACCTTCGAGGGGTTCGAGGTCATCTCCTATGTCCCCGAGCACCCGCGCGGGCTGGTGTACGTCTTCCACGGGACCGGGGGCAGCGCCCGTTTCGCCGAGCGGGTCGAGACGGTCGATGTGCTCAACCGGCTGATCGCGCGGGGCTACGGCTTCGTCTCGACATCGAGCACCGAGCGCACCGGGGACCGGCGCTGGAACGCAGCGGATCCGTCGATTTCGACCAATCCCGATCTCGCCCGGCTGGGCCGCCTGCACGCAAGTCTCGTGGCTGGAACGGCGGTCGATGCCGGCACGCCGATCGTCGGTATCGGCATGTCGAACGGCTCCAGGTTCGTGACGCTGTGGGGTCAGCGATGGAAGGACACGGGCTACCCAGTCAAGGCGATCTGGGCGAGCATGGGCCGGATCGCAGACCCGGTCTCGGGTCCGGGCGCGCTCACGGTGCCGACGGTCTTCTCGACCGCCGTCAACGACTTCACCGTGCCGCCGGGACCGATCATCGCCAACTTCGCCGCGACCCGGCAGGCGGGCACCCCGACCGAGCTGTATGTGTCGGCAGAGCGCGATCTGGGCTGGGCGAGGTACATGCGGATTCCCGGCGTCGACGCCGGTGAGGCCCATCAGATCTTCAACGCGCTGGTTGCCACTGGCGTATGGAACGCGCAGGGCCAACGGGTCGTCTCCGACATCCAGCAGGCCGCGGCGCGGGCCGTCACGGCCCAGCTACCGGCGTCGGTGGCTCCGGTCGCGAGCGACGTGGCCGACCAGACCGCGCTCCAACTGGCGGTCCATCAGTTCACGGCCGAGTATGCCGCCCAGGTCGAGGCCTTCTTCGGCCGCTACGTCCCAGCGCAATGAGGAGGAAGACCGTGCGGAAGCTCGTCGTCGCCGTGTCGCTGGCCGTCGCCGCGCTGGTTGCCGTGGGCTGCACAGTGCCCCGTCCGCCGGGAGACGGCGCGCTGCGATACCGCGACCCGGTGTTCACGTCGGTCGGGGTGACGCAGGACCTCACCTACGGAAACGCTCCCGACGCCCAGGGCAATCCCGTCGACCTCAAGCTCGACCTCTACCAGCCCACCGGAGACACCGTGACGGAACGGCCCGCGCTGATCTGGATCCACGGCGGCGGCTTCACGACCGGGGACAAGAGCACGGTGGCGAGCAGGGCGAACTTCTTCGCCCGGCTCGGATACGTGGTGGCCGCGATCAACTACCGGCTGCTCTCGCCGACCGGTTGCGGGGGCAACCCCGACCCTACCCCGGTGTGCGAGGCGGCGGCTCTCGGGGCCCAGCACGATGCACAGGCCGCGGTTCGCTGGCTGCGACGCCACGCCGCGACGTACAAGATCGACACCGATCGCATCGCGAGCGGAGGCGGCTCGGCAGGCGCCGTGACGTCCCTGTTGGTCGACTGGCGCTCAGAGGACCCGGGCACGAGCGGCAACCCCGGCTATCCGTCGGACATCGGCGCTGCGGTGTCGGTCTCTGGCGGCGCGCCGACAAACGAGTACATCGACGGCGACGATCCGCCCGCGATCTTCTTCCACGGCACCGAGGACACCACGGTCCCGTTCGCCTGGGCGGCGCAGAACGCGGCGGCCATGCTCAATGCGGGGATCTTCACGGTCCTCGAGCCGTTCCCGGGCGCGGGCCACTCGATCGGGGAGGCCGCACTGATCAACCAGCAGTCGTCGTACTTCCTGTACTTCGCGATGAACCTGAAGAGCGCGGCGCAGTAGGCGCATCCGCGGTGCAGCGCGCGGCGGCGCCGGCGCGCTGCTCGTCTTCGCTGCCTCCGGTCGCTCGCTACCCTAGTGCCGCTCGCGCCCGTAGCTCAGCTGGATAGAGCGTCGGTCTACGGAACCGAAGGTCAGAGGTTCGAATCCTCTCGGGCGCGCTCGGGAAGACCCTGCTAAGGCCCGATTTTTCGCCCGGTAGGTCGGACGTAGTCCGGGCGTTGAGGTACCAAAGAGGTACCAAGGGCTTTCACTTTGGCCGGGCCACGCCGCCACTGAAGCCTTGAAGTGCACTCACAGCGCTCGGCCGGGCAGGGCCGTGACTAGCCCCGTAGCGGTGACCACACCTCGACCAAAAGACGGCTGGTCCGACTGCCAGCGCACCGGCTGGGTGGAATCCCTCCTCCAACGGGGTGCTTGCGTCCGCCGCGATGTCGTTGGCTCAAGGGTCGGGGTCAGGCGCTTAGCCGAAACGGCGGGTACCGGTCGGTCACGAGCAGGAACGCGTAGGCGGTCACGCGGTTGCTCCATCGCGTGACACCCACGACGTAGTCGAACAGCGCCCGCGGGTAGCGGCCCGTGAAGAGGATCGCGAACCAAGCTGCGACGACTGCGAGCACAGCTGCGATGTAGAGGAAGAGGAGCACGACGTAGTGCGGGATGGCGAGGAACCACTTGACGAGCGGCAGCCAGCGATTCAGACCGTCGTTGGCATCGGGGTAGTCGAGCTCGAGCCGCACGTACTGCTGCTCGTCGGTCGAGGGGTACTTGTCGTTCAGTAACGCGCCGTATGCGCAGACGCGGTTGGAAAAGCGCAGCAGCTCGCGGTTCCAGTCGAACCACCAGCGCGGGTACTTCTGCCTAAAAACGATCATCAGCAGCGGCGGCAGGAACAGCAGGCCGGCGCCAGTGGCGGCGAAGCCCGCGTAGTCATCGCCGGAGGAGCTGGAGGCCGAGACCGTGCCGAGGGCGGCGAGCACGATGGCGATCGGGATCACCGTGAAGATCCGGAACGCGCTCGTGAGGCGGTTGAGGGGGCCGGTCGGGATACTCGATGTCGAGGGTGAGCGGATAGCCGGGCGTGGTGGGCTGTTGCTCAGTGCTGTTCATGAAAGCGAGTCTCCTTTGGTGGTGGTCGTGGCGCGATGTGCGTCACTTGGGCGGCAGCGCGTCAGGTGAGGGAAGTGGTCATGCGGGCACCTCGCGGCGGGCGATCCGACAGGCGCCGACCAGCAGCGGAAGCAGCATCCAGAGCGCGAGGGCGGTGCCTACGTGGGCCCATCCGGTCGCGCTCAGAACTTCTTCGCCCATCGGGCTGATGGCGCGGGCGTAGTCCAGCCACGGGGCGACACCGGCAAAGACGGGCAGCGAGGCCAGCGCCGCGCACGCGGTCGGCGCCGCGAAGTTGGCAACGATCGCGGGCGCCGAGCCGAGCAGGACCGCCCCGAGGGCGACGCCGATGACCATCGAGGTTGTGAGATAAACCGCCGACTGGCCGACCATCGCCACGGCGGAGGACCACGTCCCCTCGACGCCCGGCGCCGCCAGCGTCACTCCGGCGACGACGATCGCCAGGCACAGGGCCCACATCGCGAGCGCGAGGACGAGGCTCGCGAGGAGCTTCGCGCCAAGGACGCGCGAGCGCACCGGGACCAGCGCGAAGGTGATCAAGCCGGTGCGTTGAGACCACTCCGACGTGACGAGCAGGATCCCGACAACGGGCAGAAGGATGTTCGCCGGTTGCTGTCCGACAGACAGGACGGACTGAAGCGTGTGGTCCTCCGCGTCGCCAACCACGCAGCGGACGGCTACGACGGCCACGGTGAGCGCGATGGTGGCGACCTGCAGCCAAAATCCAGCCCGGGTGTCGACCATCTTGCGCAGTTCCACCCGGGTCAGCCGGCCGAGGCCGGGACGGGCGGAGGAGGGTGCGGACGGCACAGCCAGATGCGGAAAGGTGAGGGTGGAGGTGCTCATGCGGCGGCTCCTTCGAGTTGGACGGGGATCGAATTCGTCGCGGCGTGGGGTGCGGGCTCGGCGGTCAGCTCGAAGAACAGGTGCTCGAGCCCGGCGCCTTCCGACGGGGCGAGACGGCTCAGCACGATGCCGTCGGCCATCGCCACGCGGGCGACCGTCTCCGGCTCCGCATCCACCAGCAGCCCGCCAGCGTCGTCCTGGTGGGAGGTGAGCCCCGCCGCGGCCAGCGCCCCCCGCAGGCCTTCGGCGTCTTGTGCGCGCACCGATGTGCCAGATGCGTTCAACAGCTCGGCGCGCGTGCCCTGCGCCACGATCCGACCGCCGCCGATGATCACCATCCGGTCTGCGATCGCCTCCACCTCGGCCAGCAGGTGTGAGGAGAGCAGCACCGTGCCGCCACGGTCGGCGAAGTCGCGCAGGAGGCTGCGCATCCAGCGCATGCCCTCGGGATCGAGGCCGTTGGCGGGCTCGTCGAGGATCAGCACCTCCGGATCGCCGAGCAGGGCGTGGGCGATGCCCAGGCGCTGGCGCATGCCCAGCGAGTAGCGCCCGACGCGTCGCCGTGCCGCCGCCTCGTCGAGCCCAACGAGCGCGAGCAGCTCGTCCACCCGGGCCTCGGGGACTCCCATCGTCTGGGCGGAGACCGCGAGCGTCTCGCGCCCGCGGCGGCCGGCGTGCTGCGCCGAGGCGTCGAGCAGGATTCCGACGCGTCGGCCGGGGTTGGGGAGGTCTCTGTAGCGCCCGCCGAGCACGGAAGCGCGGCCCGCGTCGGGCTCGGCGAGGTCGCAGAGCATCCGCATCGTCGTGGTCTTGCCGGCGCCATTGGGGCCGAGAAAGCCCGTCACGGTGCCCGGTTCGCAGCGGAACGCCGCGTCAGAGACGACGACGCGCCCGCCCAGTCGCTTGGTGAGGCCTTCGGTTTCGATCATGCCGGCAGAATCACGGCTGGCTGGGGTCCCGACCACGGTCCCCGGGCTACGTTTGCCGAGCCCTGGGGTGGTGGCAGGCAACGACTTTGGTAGGGGGTCGCCGCCGCGGCGCTCGCCTAGCCTTCATCTCGAGCGATGGCACGCCGGCGGACAGCACGCCTCACCCATGCGCTGTCCGGCTGGATGCGCTCCGCGCTGCCGGGCGTCGTGATCGACGCCCCCGGACAGGAGCGTGGCCGCCGCGACCGCGTCGTCGACGCGACGATCTACCTGGTTGCCTTCGCGATAAGCGCCGCCACCCTCGCGGGCACTTGGCAGACGCACCCGCCCTGGCTGCGCGTCGTGGACGTCGTGGTCGGGATCGCGGCGCTCGTCTCGCTGCACTGGCGGCGCAGCCATCCAGCCGCTGTCGGGATCGGCATCGGGGCGGTCTCGCTTGTGATCCTCACGACCTCCGGCGCGAACCTCGCCGCCACCTTCAACGCCGCGATCCGGGCTCGTGGCCGTGATCTGGCCGTCATCGCCGGGCTTCTGATTGCCTGGGCCTTCGCGAGCCCGCTGCTCTACCCCACCGCCGGGGGCTACTGGGTCGATGCGGGGGCCTGCCTGCTGCTGGCGGGCGTAGTCCTCGGCTGGGGACTCTTCGTGCGCGCGCGGCGTGAGCTCGGGCGCTCGCAGCGCGAGCAGGCCGAGCGCGCGGAGGAGGAAGTCCGAGCGGCGGAGCGACGACGGATCGCACGTGAGATGCACGATGTGCTCGCCCATCGCATCTCGCTGCTGTCCGTGCATGCCGGCGCGCTGGAGTACCGCCCCGGCGCCCCCGCAGAGGAGGTCGCCGAGGCGGCCGGCGTGATCCGCGCGAGCGCGAGGGCGGCGCTCGAGGAGCTGCGCAGCGTGATCGGGGTCCTCCGAGAGGAGGGCGGCGAGGGCACACTGGATCCGCCCCAGCCGGAGCTCAGCGACCTCCCCGCGCTCGTCGAGGAATCGCGGACAGCCGGGATGCGGCTGAGCGCCCGGATCGAGCTCGACGGCGCGACGCCACCGGCGGCGGTCGGCCGCACGGCATACCGGATCGTGCAGGAGGGGCTGACTAACGCTCGTAAGCACTCACCGGGGGCAGCGGTGACACTCACGGTCCACGCGCCCGACGACGGCCTGGAGGTCGAGGTCCGCAGCCTCCCGCCCGCCGCAGCCCCCGCGGCGCCGGCGGCATTCGGAGCGGGCGCCGGCCTCGTCGGCCTCGCCGAGCGGGTCACGCTCGCCGGCGGCGAGCTCGAGCACGGCCTCGACCCCGACGGCGCGTTCGTCCTGCACGCGCGCCTCCCGCGATGATCCGCGTCCTGCTCGTCGACGACGACCCGCTGGTGCGCTCCGGCCTGCGGATGATGCTTGCCGGCGCAGCGGAGCTCGAGGTGGTCGCCGAGGCCGACGACGGACGCCAGGTGCTCGGGGCGGTGGACCGCCACCGGCCCGACGTGGTGCTGATGGACATACGCATGCCACAGCTCGACGGCATCGCCGCCACCCGCCTGCTCAACGCTCAGCCAGACCCGCCGGCCGTCCTCGTTCTCACGACCTTCGACGCCGATGAACTCGTGCTGCGCGCGCTGCAGGCCGGCGCGGACGGCTTCCTGCTCAAGGACACCGCGCCGGCGGAGATCGTCCGGGCGATCGAGCTCGTCCACGCCGGCGACGGGATGCTTTCCCCCGCCGTCGCCCGCCGGCTCATCTCCCTCGTCGCCGGCGACTCCGACGCGGGCGCCCGCGCCGAGCAGGCGCGCGAGCGCCTGGCCACGCTCAGCCCGCGCGAGCGCGAGGTCGCCCTCGCCGTCGGTCGCGGCCAAGCCAACGCCGAGATCGCCGCTGAACTGCACCTCTCCGTCGCGACCATCAAGGCCCACGTCTCCCGCCTACTCGAAAAGCTCGGCGTCGACAACCGCGTTCAGATAGCCCTGCTCGTGCACGACGCGGACGGACGCTAGCTCAATCGACGAGCAGCGATTCGCGGCTCGTGCACGGTAGGGAGCAGGCTGAGCCGTCCCGCCGCCTTGCGAGTGCCCCGGTCTGCGAGCTAACGCCTCGCATCCGGAAGCACCCTTGCGATGGCACGAACCGATGAACGCTGGTGAGCCCTGACGCAGGGGCGGAGAGGTGACGTTTACGCTTAGGCCGGAAATTGGTGACGTAGCGGTGACCACATCGAGGCCACACCGCTCTGCGATGCGGCCTGCGACCGGTTGACCTTCGCCTACGGAACCGAAGGTCTCAGGTTCGAATCCTCTCGGGCGCGCTAAGAGGAACTTCTCGCGCCGCTAGTCGTTCGGCGCGGCGCCTACTGACACACCCTCGCCACTCGCACTGTTAGCGTCGCGCCGTCCATTCGCCTGCCGAACTGGAAAGACAGATGAGTGCCATCGAAGGGCGAGCACGCTCGACCGCGTCGCTGCTCGCCGTGCTCGGCCTGATCGCATCACTTGCCATCGCCGCGCCGGCGGCCTCGGTCGCGGCGCCTGGCAAGGCGACCGCCAAGCGTCAGGCCTCTGGCGCCTATGCCGTGGGGATGCGGTCGTTCACCTTCGTCGACAGGAGCCGCCCCACCGAGCCCAATGGCACCTACCCGGGGGCGCCAGCGCGCACGCTCCCGACCCTGCTGCTCTATCCGGCCAAGGGCGACCCGAACGGCCCGGCGCTCGAGAACGCGAGGCCGATGGCCACGCGAAAGCGCTTTCCGCTCGTCGTCTTCTCCCATGGCGTGGGCGCAAACGGCCCGGCGTACCGATCTTTCCTGCAGCAGCTCGCGCGGACAGGCTACGTGGTGGCCCTCCCCACCTATCCACTGTCGAATAACGCCGCCCCCGGCGGTTCCACGATCGCCGCCTACCGCAACCAGCCGGCTGACGTGAGCTTCATCGTCACACGCATGCTCCGCGTCGCGCACCGCCGGACGCCGCTCGGCAGGATCATCAGCAGGCACCACATCGGCGCGGGCGGCCACTCGCTGGGGGCGATCACCACGCTGGGGGTTGCCACCAACAGTTGCTGCGTCGACCGCCGCATCGACGCGGCCGTGGCCTGGTCCGGTATCCAGCTCGCGTTCCTCGGCACCTGGTACTCCACCCCTACGCCGCCGCTCCTGCTGGCGCACGGAACGCTCGACCCCATAGTGTCCTACGTCGGCAGCACGAGTGCCTACGACCAGGCACCCGCGCCCAAGGCGCTGGTCACCCTGGAGCGGGCCGGGCATGTCCCGCTCGCGCCGCCGTACTTCGAGCCGCTCATCCGCTCGACCGCCGACTGGTTCGACGCCTACCTCAAGCGCGACCGCGGCGCGCTGCAGCGGCTGGCGGTGGACGCCAATAGGCCGGGAGTCGCCACGCTGCGGTCGTCGCTCAGTCGGTCCACCAGTCCCTGATGATCTCGCCGTCGCCCTTGCGGCGCGCCCCTACGGCGAGCAGCTGAATAGCCCATCCGGCCCGGCCTCGAAGGCGCGGATCACGCCCGGGGCGCGCGGAGCGCATGCAGTTCGTCGAGCTCGACGATGTCGTCCTCGAGCTTGACCAGGCCTAGCCGGCGATCACCACTCAGACCTCCTCCGCCTCCTCGTGCTTGTGGGCGAACGCCTGGCGCTTCCCGGGCTTGACCCGATGGAGGCTCAAACGGCACTCTCCGACTCAGTATTGAAGAGTGACCGTCAGTGGGTCGTTCACCACCGGCCCCGACCGCCCACCGCCCGGGGTCCGGCCAGCGGGGGCGGTCAGCAGTTCTTCGACCGCCTGAGCCGCGGCGGGCGGGCCGCCGGCGTTCTTGAATGCCCGGGCGATGCGTTCGGCGCCTGGGCGTTTGCGAATCGCGGTGTGGACGGCGACGCGGAGGCGTTCGGGGCTGATGCGTTTGTGGTGTAGGCGAACGCCTGCGTCGTTCAGCTCGACGCGGCGGGCGACGTCGAACTGGTCGCGGGAGAACGGCACGACGCATACCGGGACGCCCGCGGCAAGCGACTTCTGGGTGATTCCCTGGCCGCCGTGGCAGACGACACAACTCGCGCGAGCCAGGATCGGGCCGTGGGGCAGGAACTGCTCGACGCGCGCGTCGGCCGGTACGTGGAACTGGGCCGGGTCCTGGGCTGCGGTAGTGGCCACGACGGCCAAGTCCTCGCCTGCTAGAGCCTCGAGCGCGGTTGCGATCAGCTTCGCGTCGAGCTGGTAGGCCGTCGAGGCGGTGACGAGCACGATCGGACGGCTCTCCGCTTCCAGCCACGCGGGGGGCTCGGCTGGCGGCTCCCAGAGGCCGGGCCCGACAAGGCGCACCTGCGGCGGCCAATCGCTTCGGTGGTACTCGTAGGGCTCGGCGGTGAAGGCGATGAACCGGTCGGACTTCAGGAATTGGTCGTCGAACTTATGGACGGTCGGTAATCCGAGATCAGTTCTGAGGTCGTTGAACTGCGCCAGCTCCGGGGCCAGTTGTCGATCACCGAACTTCCTCACGATGAGGTCACGGGCCTTGCCCAGCGGTCCGCGTGCGGGGCGCAATCCCAACCCATGCGGAGGAACGTCATCGGAACGAAACGGCGGCGGATACGGGCAGTAGACAGCCCAGGGCAATTCCGATGCCTCCGCGACGACCATCGCGCCGAAGCAATTGATGTCGACGATCAGGGCGTCCGGATCGACCTCGGCGACCGCTTGTAGCAGATCGGGAATCTCGAGATTCGCGCACGCTCGGTAAGCGCGCACCATCCGCATGAACGAGTCGACCTGCGAGCGGCCGCGCCAGTCGTCGAATTCGACCTGCTCGATGCTTGGGTCGATCGCCGCGGCAGACAGCCCCAGCTCCGCGTAACCGTCAACGTCAGACGCCCTACTGCGCAGGTGCACTTCGTGCCCGCGGCGCTGCAGCTCGAGCAGCATGTCGATCGCCGGGAAAGTGTTCCCCGACGATGCTGAGAGATAAGCGAGCAGTCGCGCCATCAGGGCGCCCCTTTCGTTGCGGTGACCATCTCGATCACGATCCGCTCGGCCGTCCGGCGACCGAGCCCCATTTCACGACGCAGCAGCTTCCAGACCAGAAGGTCGGTCGCCACCACCAACGAGACCAGCCGACGCTTCCGCACGGCGCCCGTCAAGCCCGCCAGCTGAGGAGTGAACGTGCGCTCCACCCAGTTGCGATGCCAGGCTCGGCCGGCGTCGGCCATCTCGCGAACTGCGGGGATCCGGTCCTCCTCGGCCAACAGTCGGAGAACCGCGTCACCCTGACGCTCGTACGAGTCATGGATGATCCGCACCGCCCCGCGCACGTCGCCGACCGGGGCGCTATCGCGCCGGGTGCCCTCCGGACCAATCGCCCAGAGCCAAGCGGCGACGAACAGCTCATCCTTCTTCCCGAACCGTGAGTGCAGCGTCTGCACCGTCACCCCAGCGTCGGCCGCGACATCCGCCAGCCGGACCTGCTCGTAAGCACGCTCCGAGAATTGCCGCCACGCCGAAGCGAGCACTCGCTCCTGCGTCGCGGCAGCCGCCTCGGCCCGGGCGACCATCCGATATCTCCGCTTGAGGGAAGCCGCTCGCGCCATTTCACTTGATGCATCGTAAAGCCAATACACCTCGGCGTCAAGACGCGAATGCGGCTCCGAAGAGCTGCGTCAGCCAGGACCGGCACTCTGCACGGCATCTCCTTTGGTCGAAGACCAGAAGACCCTCCCCGGTTCGAGTCCGGGCGTCGGCTTCGGTCCACCTAGCCACACCTAGCCCACCTGCTTTGGCAACTGTCAGTCAGGCGTTCGAGAGCACCTGTTTGGCGGAGGGCAGCTTCGCCCGCGAGCGATCCACCAGGATCGGAGCCCCAGGCGCGGTGGAGAGCGGGCCGGGAGCCTCCGGCGAACGCTTTGACAGAGCGGCCGCGACGACCTCGACGAACTCCTGTGACTGATCGTGTTGTAGGTAGTGGTTCGCTCGCGGCAAAAGCCAGAATTCGTTGTCGCCCGGCTTGGTGGCCAGGTACGTGTTCCAGACATGCGCGGCCACCCGCAGCGGCGAGACGACGTCATACAGACCCCACACGAGCGTCGTCGGAACGGAGGATCGGGCGAGATCCTCGAGCCACTCCTGCTCGTGCTCGGACCGCTCGACGAGGTACTGGATCGTGTCGTGGAGCACCGCAATACCGTCGTTGAACGCGAACGTGTGGGCCAGGGCCGCGATCGCCGGATCCTCCAGCGAGCGCGGCGGGGTGAACGTGTTCTCGCCCATGCCCCTGGCGAGGACTTCGGGGGTTGCCGCGGCGAGAACCTCAGGCGCGGTCGCTGGATCGAGCGCTAGCCGCTGGAAGACGCTGAGGTTCGACAGCGGGAGGAACATGTTCCCGTTGCTGAGAACGAGGTGGCTCACCTCGAACGACGTTTCTGCTGAATCACACCGAGCGGCGAACGTCAGGGCGACGCTGTCGCCACGATCATGGGCGACGACCGACGCCGTCCGAACACCGAGCACCTCGCTGAGGTAGTGATCCACGAGCTCGCAATCCCGCTCCACGGTGTAGCTCTCGCCCTTGGGCTTGTCGGAGAACCCGAACCCTGGGAAATCGAGCACGCAGACCCGGTGCTCGCGACTGAGCGCTGGGACGACGTCGTACCAGTCGATGCTGCTCGTGGGAAACCCATGCACCAGGAGCAGCGTGGGAGCCTCCGGGTCGCCGAACTCCGAGTGGAAGATCTTTAGCCGGTCCGCGTCCCGCATGGGCGCCCGAGGCACCCACTCGAAGAAGCTTCCTGCAGCCAGCCATTCCTCGGCACGCCCAGTGATCATCGCGTCGGTCTCCGCGGGCTCCTCGTCCATCCATCCGATCCCGGTCCATGCTCTCGCATACGGGTTCGGCGGGATCGTATTTGGTGCCGTCGCTTGAGCCAGGTGAGCGTGCCCTCGCCTCATCGATTTCATCGCTGGCCGTACGTCCTCTAGCGGTTACGCTCCGCCACATGGGCCGCATTGGGCGCGGTTGGGCGCTCGCAAAGCAGAGTTGGGCGGTCGTCAAGGGCGATCGCTCGCTGTTGCTGTTCCCGATCGTCGCGGGCGTCTGCGCGTTGCTCGTTGCGGGGTTGTTCTTCGGTGTCGGCGCGGGATTGGGTACGGCGGCGGATTCCTTCTGGGTGGCGCTGCCGTTCTTGGTCGTGGGGGCGTACCTCATCCTCGCGATCGGGCAGTTCTGTGCGGTAGCGCTCGCGGCGTGTGCGACGAAGGCGCTCGACGGTGAGGACACGACGTTCTCGGAGGGCGTCGCGGCGGCGCGAGCCCGCTTCGGGAGCATTCTCGCCTGGTCGGCGCTCCTGCTCGTCGTCGGCGCGGCGATCACCGCGCTGCAGGCGCTGCTGCGCGACACCGCGGGTAGCGTCTTTAGCTCGATCGTTGGTGGGCTCGCAAACCTCGCGTGGACGGTCGCGACGTTCTTCGTAGTCCCAGTGATCGCGCTCGACGGCCTCGGGCCCAAGGATGCGATCAAGCGATCCGTCGCCGTTGTTCGGGAGCGCTGGGGGGAGGGCGCCGTCGGCACGGCGACGATCGGCGGGGCGATCTTCCTGGTCGGTGTACTGCCCGGGATCGCGGTGATCGTCGGGGGCGCCGCCCTCACCGGCAGCTCAGCCGTCCTTGGTGGCGGGGTGATCGCGATCGGCGTCGTCGTGATCGTCGTCGCGATGCTGTTCCAGACGACGCTGTCGGCGGTCTTCCGCGTGGCGCTCTACCGTTTTGCCACGCGGGGCGAGGCCGTCGGCCGGTTCTCACAGGAACAGCTCGCGCATGCGTTTCGGCCGAGAAGCCCCCGCCGCTCGGCGATCTGATCCGTTCAGCCCACAACCGCGCGCGCGAGCGCCTGCTCGACAGGGTCGGCCCCCGCGTCGGACCCCGGTAGATTGCGTGCCCATGCGGCGGGTGGCGATCCTGGCGGCAGCCCTCTCGATGCTGTTCGGGGGACTGGCTCCGGGCGCGCCGGCCAAGTCGAAGGCCGGAAAGCCGCAGCGCTTCTCCGTCAGCGTGAAGAAGGGAATCGTCTACGGACACGGGCGGGTCAGGAAGCCCGCCCCCGGCAGGGTGAAGCTCCGGCTCGACCTCTACAAGCCTGTCACGAAGTCCAAGCGGCGCCGACCAGCCGTCGTTCTCATCGCCGGGGGCGGATTCGTGACCGTGTCGCGGGGGCATCCGAACATCGCCCGAATCGCCCGCGGCTTCGCCAGGCGCGGCATCGTCGTCGCCTCGATCGAGTACAGGCTCTCCGGGCAGGATCCGGTCAACTCGGCCCGGGTGGCTCCCCTCACGGCTGTCGTGGCGCCCGGCCCCATCTTCGGGTCCATCGTCGCGGCTGTCGATGACACGCTCACCGCCTTCGACTGGGTGCGCGCACACGCCCGGCGGCATCGGATCGATCTCAAGCGGCTCGGGGTGGTCGGCGAGTCGGCCGGCGCGATCACGGCCAACCACGTGGCCTACGTGCTGGACGAGTACGGGGTGAAGGCTCCCCGAGTCCGCTTCGTGGGCGACCTCTGGGGCGCCATCCTCATCAACGCAGTCGCCCCGGGAGCACAGCTGGAGCGAGGCGAGGCGCCGCTCTTCGCCGTGCACGGCTCAGCGGACACCGTCGTTCCGACGGTGCTGGACGAGCAAATCGTGGCCAGGGCGAGGGCCGTGGGCGTGCCCGTGGAATACCACCGCGTCGAGGGCGGCGGCCACGGCGCCGACGCAGTCGGCTTCTTCACCCGCGACCTGCTGCCGGGGCAGACGGCTTTCGATCGATTGCTGAGATTCGCCGACCGGCGGCTGTTAGGCCGCAACCGCTGACTCGGGCGAATGGTCGCAAGGCCGGGTGGCGAGCAGGAGGGAGTCTCCTCGGACTGCGGCTCTTGTCTTCGAGCGCTGGAGATACGATCGGCGTGCCCACGACCGAGGAGGATCGATGTCTGGATCCGCCGGACCGAAATTCGATGCCGAGGGGGTACGCGATCACCTCGGCAACCGCCAGTCGTGGCTGTCGTTCTCGTTCGGCATCGCCGCGATCGTGTTCGTCGCGATCGACCTCTTCGCGGACCACCAGGCGTGGGCCGGAGTTGCGGCGATCATCTGCATCCTGCTCGGGATACTGACGCGGCCGAGCGGGTTCTTCGGCCGGCGTGGCCCGGCCTGAGGGGCGGTTGTTCGAATCCCGACGGGCGCGCTGCGACCCCGCGGTGTAGTGTCGGCGGGCATGAGTCGCGAAGCTGGCCCCCTCACCGGCGGCTGCCTGTGTGGAGGCGTCAGATACAGCGCCGACGCCGAGCCCGTGGTCCAGGGTGTCTGTCACTGCACCGACTGCCAGCGCCAGACGGGCAGCCCGTTCACGGTGTTTGTCGGCGTGCCGAGTGACGCGTTCACGGTCGAGGGAGACACGTTGCGTTCGTTCACCACGATCGGGGAGGACCATGAGGGCGCGACGGAGCGCAACTTCTGCTCGGCGTGCGGGGCGCCGGTCTTCAGTACCTCTGCGCTCGCGCCGGGGGTGGCGCTGATCAAGGCCGGGAGTCTCGATGACGCATCGTGGCTCGAGCCGGCAATGGAGTTCTTCATGAGCTCAGCGCAGCCTTGGTCGCCTCACTTCGAGCATGCCGCGCCCTTCGAGCGCGGCCCCGGATAGAAGGTCTCGGGTTCGCAATCTTCTGACGCCATTATCGGACTGGCGCCCGAGCCGCGGTCAAGAACTGCAAAGAGCTTGATCCTTCGCTCTCCACTGCGGATGAGCACCGGCTCCGATTGGCGACCGTCAGCGAGCGCGTGTGACGCGTTCGAGTACCCGGGCTGCGAGTGGCATGTTCGGAGTGCGCCATACGTGTCGCTGCTCGAAGGGCCAGGCGTAGATCGGGTTGCCGTCGCGCACCAGCTCAAGTAGGCGTGGTTCGCCGAGCTCCTCGGCTGACCACGCGTACAGGCACTGCAGGCGCGGCACGATCACCGCGTAGTCGAGCATCCGGCCAAGACGCTGCTCGTCGGCGACATAGCGCTCCACGTCGAGCGCGAGCGGATAGCGGTCTGGCAGCACGCGGCGGAGTGAGAGGAAGGCGCCGGCCATCCCGAGCCGGGGGTCGCCGAGCAGGCGGCCGAGCGGAGCGAACCGTCCGAGCGCCAGGCGCGGCGCCGCGGCGAGTGCGTGCGCGTAGAGCACGCGCACCAGCGCGACATTCATGAAGAAGCGCTCCGGTGCGCTCTCTGCTTCGGCGAGGTTCCGGTGCTCCAGGTAGCCGGCCACGATGCTCGCGTTGTGCGCTCGGTACCAGTTGCGCCCCGTCGGCCTCGCTCCGAACTCCAGCCAAAGCCGCACGGCCTGCGATGACGGCTCGCCGGCCAACCCACCGAGGAGCGCGACCGTTTCGCATCCGTCCCGCAGCAGTCGCTCGTTGACCGCCCGCCACCACACGCTGCCGGGCGGCGACGCGTCGAGCGGATTGAGCACACCGCGGCGCGCCTGCCAGCGCATGAACGACAACGCCGCCCGTCGGAACGGCAGGTGTCGCGGTGCGCGGCCCGTCGGCCCGTGGAACACCCGCGCCATCAATGCAAGACGCGCCGCCGGATCGTCGCGCACGGCCGCGACCTGCGCCCCAGCCAAGGCGAGCGCGCCTGCCTCGTGGCTCATCGCGAGTAGTGATAGCGATTCGCCGAAGACGAACGCGACCTCCGCGCGCGATTACCGCTTTTGGGCCGGGGCCGCCGGATGGAAATCCTGACGGGCGCGCTGAAAGAAGCCCCCGGCGCGACGAGCGGCGAAGCGATCCTCAGGGCGCCGGGTTCGCTTCGCCGGCGTCCTTGGTGAGTGGCGCGAAGGCCTGGGCGTGGGCATAGAGCTTGTAGAGCCGCAGCTTGTCGGAGAAGTCGGCGGCGCACGTGTGTTGGAAGAGCTTGTAGGCCGCTTCGTCGGAGAGGTCGGACGCGGCCGATCGCGAGCGCTGGGGGGTGAGCTGCCCGCGGATGTCCTCGATTGTCGCGTAGCGCTGCTTCACCGACCCGCGGCGCCAGTCCCGGCAGTTCGCGAACTGGGCCGTCGAGTTTCCACTCATCAGGCCGACCCCTCGGATGTCGACAGGTGCGCCATCGTCACGGCTCGCCCTGTCGTCGTCCCCTCCGCATGCCGGCAACGCGACTGCGGCAGCGACGAGCACGAGGGCGGTCCGGCCGCTGCGGCTGACGCCCGTCAAGGGGCCAGCTCGGCGACCCGTTTCCTGAGCGCGTCGGCCTGGGGCGACTCCTCGAACGCCCGCGCCGCCCTGGTTCGGCTCACCGCGGCGCTCTGTGCGGGAGCGGTGCCAGGCCTGGGCGGCAGCGTCCACCAGTCGCAGTCCGTGGGCCCGGTGTCCTCGTCGGGGCCGTTCCCGCATTCGACCAGGTAGACGAGCTTGGCGAAGTCGTTGTTGCCGACGCTGGTGGCGCAGTTCGACGGCAGTAGCTGGGGCGGGTCTCCCGGCAGGCGCCCGGCCTCGCCCGGACCGGTGACGGTGGCCGCGGTCCCGTCGAAGCCGGTGTTGTTGAACCAGCAGTTCCCCGTATTGGAGGGAAAGAGCTCGCTCCACCAGAAGTCGTTGCCGTTCGGCTTCTTGCGCCGCGCGTCGTCGTGGGCGTGCACGTTGCCGAACATGTCGATCGCATCCGGGAAGCGGAAGCCGCTCGGCGCCCTGCCGACACGATTGCGGAAGTACTGATTGCCGCAGGAGGTCGAAATCCCGTTGGCCGGCGCGCCCGGGCATGACACGCCGGGGAAGATGTCGCCCTCGGCGCCGCCACCGTTGGTTAGCGCGTCCGGAATCGCGAACAGCATCGCGCCGTCGCGCCAGTTGTCGAAGATCCAGTTGTCGTGGACGCGGGCGTCGTTCATGCCTGGGTAGATGATCCCGGTCCCGATCGGCACTCCGACCAGCGGGTCGACCGGCGGGTCCTCGGTGTAGAGGTCGAGGTTGTTCGAGTAGATGTAGTTGTGGTCGATCTCCGAACTGTCGGCCGGGAAGCCGGGATGACCGGCGGCCGAGAGCGTGTCGCTCGAGATCCCGGTGCTATTGCCGTAGATGTGATTGTTCGTGATGCGGACGGCGTTGCCCATCGAGCCCGAGTAGCCGAGCGTGGAGCCGTGTAGGTCGCAGTCCCTGATGACGCTGTTGGGCCGAGGCGCATCCGGGTAGAAATCCGTCGCCTGTGAGCCGGTCTCGGGGGCCGCGCCCGGGTACACGACCGCGTCGCCTGCGCCGAGCCCCTCGCAGTTCTCGACGAGGTTGTGATCGGAGGTGAAGGAGAGGTGGCCGTAGTCCGCGCCCCAGAAGAACTTGACGCGGTCGAGCAAGATGCCGTCGACCTCCTCGTTGTAGAAGGTGTGCTCCCGCGCCCCGCGCGCGAGGAAGTTGCGCCCGACGAAGCCATCGGCGCGGTCCACTCGCAGGACGACGTGCTTGGCGTAGCCGCCGGGCTTCGCCGCCGGCCCGGTGCCTTGATAGTTGGTGCCCGCGTCGAGGATCACGTCCTCGGGCTTCGGGCCGGTGCCCTCAATCTGCAGGTTGCACCGCACGCACGGGCCCAGCTCCTGAGCCGGGATCCCCTGGCGGTTCGAGAGCGGCGGCACCAGCGGGTCGCCCACCACCGCGCGCCCCTGTACGTAGATCAGGTTCTGGTCGTTAGGACACGTGACCTGATACTCGTAGCTCGGGGTGAGGTCGCCGCTGGCGTCCTCCTGGAGCAGGCTGGGGTTGCACTTCGGGTCGTTCTCCGGAGCGCTGCGTGAGTCTGGTTCGGTGTAGTGGCCGGGCATGATCAGGACTCGGTCGTTGTTGCCCGCGTCGCGGACCGCCCGCTGGACCGAGTCATAGGCGCACTGCCTCGCCAGCGCGGCGTTGATGGCGAGCAGCCGGTCCGCCTCCTTCTTGGAAAGCTTGATCTTCGGCTGGCTCGGCCGGAGGCGATAGCCCTTCTTGCGGGCCTCGCTCACTGACCTACGCAGGAGGGCCAGCGACTCCGCCCCGTCCTTGCCCTTGCCCTTGCCCTTGCGCTTGTCCTTGTCCTTGTCCTGCCCTTGCAGACCACCAGCGCATCGCCCGGACCGGCGCCGCTCGGCGCCGACTTCAGTGACCGCGCCTCGGGCACCTCACCGCCGGCTGGCGGGGTGACGGTGTTGTCGGGCGCCGGATCGGGCCAGTAGGAAGGCCGCTCCAGGTGGGCAACAGCGACCGCCGGCAGGGCCAGCATTACAGCAGCGACCGTTGCGGCCAACGACACTGCGCGCCTCCGCCAACTCCCCTGCCGCCCCTTGGCCTGCATCTAGCGACCTCCTTCGTCTTCACGTCCACGCGCCAGGACGGCGAAAGCCGACCCTAACACGTGTCGGGCCGGGAGGCGACCGGCGGTGCCGACCAGGTCCCCTCGGCACCTCGCGCGCATGAGAGCGGCAATCCCGAGCCGCTGGATTCCTGGACAGATGCGCATCGCCACGAGAGGGAGCTCGAGATCGAGCTCACATGGTGAGCGTCGGGTTTCATCCCAACGGGGTGATGCGTTCCGACGGCGGGCGGCCGTACGCTCGGCACGCGAACGAGTCAACTAAGGAGGTACGAAGTGAGAGGTGCGGGTCGAGCTGTATTCGCGGCAACGATGCTCTTGATCGTTGGAACGCTCAACATCATCTACGGCATCGGCGCCCTGGATGACGCGAACATCTTCGTGAACGACACGAGGTACATCTTCACCAACCTCAACACCCTCGGCTGGGTCCTGATCATCCTCGGGGTGATCCAGCTCACCGGAGGCTTCTCGCTGTTCGCCGGCAACACATACGGCCGGGTCATCGGGATCATCGGCGGCAGCCTCGGCGCGATCGGCGCTCTGCTGTCGATCGGCGGCGCCTACCCTTGGTGGTCGCTCGCCATCTTCGCCCTGTGCGTCTACATCGTCCACGGCATCATCGTCCTCGGAGAGGACGAGCGCGCGCCGGCACGCTGAGCGACGTCCGAGGCCGCTTCCGACCGGTTACGCTGGCCGGTAGCGGCAGCGTGCCCGATCTAAGGACTCCGAAATGAGTGACACAACGCAGGCCCGGTCCCGGCTCTCTGACGATCAACTCCACGAGCTCGTCGGTCTGCTTCGCGACGCCGACACCGCCGAGCTCAAACTGACCGTCCCCGAGGACGGCCAGAAGGGATGGCGCTCGACGGTGACCGCGCTGGGCATGGACCCGATGGATGCCTTCCTCCGCCAGGTCTTCTTCTTCGACACGCCCGCTCTCGACCTCGACAGCGCCGGGGTCGTCGTGCGCGCGCGCCGCACGCAGGGCAAGCCCGACGACTCGGTGGTCAAGCTGCGGCCGGTCGTTCCCTCCGAGCTGCCGGAGGGGGTGCGCGAGCAGAAGACGTTCGGGGGTCGAGGTCGACGCCTTGCCAGGCGGGTTCGTCTGCTCGGGTTCCTTCAAGGGAGATCTCGGTGACGGCGTCGTCAAGCCGGTGCTCACCGGGGGAGGACGGATCTCGGAGCTGTTCAACAAGCACCAGCGCTCCTTCTACGCCGACCACGCCCCGGATGGGATCGGCCTCGACGACCTCTCCGTCCTGGGGCCGGTGATGGTCCTGAAGCTCAAGTTCTCGCCGGAGGGCTACGAGCGGCGACTCGTCGCCGAAGTGTGGGTCTACCCGGATGGCTCGCGCATCCTCGAGCTCTCAACCAAGTGCAAGCCGGGCGAGGCGTTTCAGGTGGCGGCTGAGACCCGCGCCTACCTGGCGGGGCTCGGGATCGACCTGCTCGGCGAGCAGCAGACGAAGACGCGTACGGCACTGGAGTACTTCGCAGCCCAGCTCGCGGAGTAGACACCCGCGGTAGTCGGTCGTGCGAGTCGAGATGCTCAACGTCGGCTGGTTCACAGCCCCGGCAGGGCTTCTGCGGGCGGGCGACGACATGGATGAGCCGATCCGCTGTCCGGTCCCGGCCTACCTCGTCGAGTCAGAGACCGAGCGCATCCTCATCGACACAGGCCTCCACCCTGGGGCGGTCGCCGATCCGGAGGGGTTCTACGGGCGTCCGGAGGCTCTCGGTTTCTTCACCCTCGAGCAGGACCAGAGCATCGCCGACCAGGTCGACCTGACGACGATCACGAGGGTTGTGCTCAGCCATCTCCACTGGGACCACGCCGGTGGGCTGCCGCTGATTCCCGAGGCGGTGCCCATCGTGGTTCAGCGCGCCGAGTGGATTGCAGGGCACGACGACGACGCCGTCGAACGAAACTTCTACTGCCCGCGCGACTACGGGGGCAACGACCGGCCGATCGAACTGGTCGACGGCGACCACGACCTGCTCGGCGACGGCTCGATTCTCCTGCTGCTCACTCCGGGCCATACGCCGGGACACCAGTCCGTCCAGATCGGCGAGCTGGTCCTAGGCGTCGACGTCGTTCATTTCGCCGGTGGGCTGGATGACCACCGCTTCCCGCTTTTCGGCGACGACCACGCCGCACAAGCTCGGTCCGCCGAACGGCTGAAGGCGCTCCGCGACGCGGGACACACCGTCTTGCCGGGTCACGACCCCGCGGTCGTGCGTCCCGGTCCGGTTACCGCCTGAGCGCCCCTTAGCTCTCGTACCGTTGGATCCACTCCGTGAGGAACGGCTCGGCGATCTCATACTCGCCGCGTCCAAGGCGCTTCACGAGCTCGGCGCGCTCGAGCGCGGTCAGCGCCGTCTGCACGGTCGGCGTGGCGGGCAGGGAATGCCGACGCTGATAGTCGGTGCTCAGCGGCCGCCCGGGCTGCTCCTCTGATAGCGCCTGCAGGGCCCGCTTCTGCGCTCCGGACGCCCGTTCCCAAATCAGGCTGAAGTGGGAGTGCTCGGAGCGCAGGGTCCCCTCCAAAGCGCCGTCGAGCGTCGAGTCGTCCACCGCCCCGCCGGCGGGAGTGTCCTCCCAGAGGAAGTAGAGGAGCTCTTGGGTGGCGTAGGGATGACCTCCCGTTAGCTCGAGAGCCCTCCGGCAGACCTCGGGGACCAGCTGCTTCCCGGTCTCGTCGAACTTGGCGAGGGCGTAGGTCGAGAACAGATCCGGTGGGATGACGTCGAGCTCCATCTGCTTCGCGCTCCGCCAGAACGGCTCGTTCTCGTCGTTGAAGATCTGGCGCATCATGTGGCGCTTGCTCCCGAGGTAGATGTGGGCGACCTCGGGCTGCTCCTGGAAGACCGATCGCATGAGCTTGATGAGCGATGGGTCGATCTCGACGATCTCCTGGAACTCGTCCAGGACCAGGACGACGCGGCGCTCGCGGTCGGCGGCGATCCGGCCGAGCACGGTGAGCAGCTCCTCGAGCGTCGCGTCGATGTCCTCCTTCGCCGCCCGGGCATCGAAGGTGAAGGACACGGTGCCGTCATTGGGATCGACCGTGATGGTGGGGTTGAGCCGCAGGCCGGCGAATACCTTCAGCCGCTCCTTTGCATTCCACAATCGGCTGGCCAGCTCGTCGTGGATGGTCTTCGCCAGTTTCGCGGCCAGCTGGTCCTTGGTGGGCGTACGCATCAGGTCCACCTGCGCGACCAACACCCCTTCCTTGATGAGTTCCTGGGCCACCCGCCAAACGAGCGAGGACTTGCCATAACGGCGCGGGGCGAAGACGACCACGTCCTGGCCGTTGCGGGCGTCGGCCACGAGGCTCTCGATCTCGGGCTGGCGATCCGTGAACGCCTCGTCCAGAGCGAGGGGGCCGAACCTGAAGGGGTTGAGCGCGCGTTGGGTCGCCACCGGAGCCCATTATGGCAGAGAACATTATGTTCTGAACATCAAGTCGAGCACCTGGGAGATCATTATGTTGATACAGATAATTGGATCGGGCCTAGTCGGCGCGCACGGTGGGTCGCGGGTAGGGTTCCCCGATGGGGGACGAGGCTTGACCAGCACCCGCCGCGAGTTCCTGCGCGAGGGCGGCGCGGCGCTCGCGGCGCTGAGCGTCGCGGGCACGATCGAGCCGGCCGCCGCCGCGCTCGCCCGCTCCGCCGCGCGCAAGCCCGGATTCGCTCTCGGCTTCGCCTCGCTGCGAAAGGAGACCCGACTCCCGGACCTGCCGATCGAGGGCCGGATGCCGAAGTGGCTCACGGGCACCCTGCTGCGCAACGGCCCGGCCCTGTTCGAGGTGGGGCCCGACCGCTTCAACCACTGGTTCGACGGCCTCGCGATGCTGCACGCGTTCTCGTTCGAGAAGGGGAAGGTCTCGTACGCGAATCGCTTCCTGCGCTCGAGCGCGTACACGGCCTGGAAACGGGAGGGGCGCATCCGCTACTCGGAGTTCGGCACCGACCCGTGCCGCAAGATCTTCTCGGGCGTCTCGACGCTGCCCGTGCTCGGACGGGTGCCCAACGCGAACGTCTCGCTCGAGCGTCTCGGCCGGCGTTTCGTCGCGCACACCGAGATCCCGGTCCCGGTCCGATTCGACCCCCGAACGCTGCGGACGCTCGGGGTCGACGTGGACCTCCACCTCGGCCGGCTCGGCACCGCCCACCCGCATCACGACCCGCGCACCGGGGAGCGGTTCAGCTACGAGATCGAGCTGGTCCCACCCAGCGGCCTGCGGATCCTCTCGGAGCGGAGAGGGCGGCGCCGCGAGCTGGCGTGGATACCCGACAGCGCGCCCGGGTACCTCCACTCATTCGCACTCACGCCGCGATACGTGGCCGTCGTCACCCAGCCGTTCAACTTCGACCTGCCCCGGTTCCTGCGCCCCGACAGGGGCCCGATCGTCACCAACTACACCTGGGAGGCGTCCAAGCCCTCTCGCATCCTGATCATCGATCGCCAGCGGGGCGGTGTGGTCTCGACGGTCGAGCTCGAGCCGTTCTTCGTCTTCCATCACGTCAACGCGTTCGAGCACAAGGGCCAGGTGGTGCTCGACGTCTGCGCCCACCCTGACTCGTCGATTGTCGACGCGCTCTACCTCAAGCGGCTCCGTCGCGGCCGGGACGTGCCGCGGGCGGCCCTGCGCCGAATCGAGGTCGACCCCTCGCGGGGGCGAGCGACTCAGCGCGATCTGATCGAGCCGAACCTGGAGCTTCCGCGCGTCGACTACCGGCGCGTGAACGGGCGGCCCTACCGTTACGCCTTCGGAGTCGGGGTCAGGGGCCGCAAGAGCCGGTTCATCGACCAGCTCGTCAAGGCCGACGTCAAGCGCGGAGAGGCCGCCACGTGGCGCGACCGCGGCTGCTTTCCCGGGGAGCCCGTCTTCGTGCGCCGCCCACGCGCACGCAGCGAGGACGACGGCGTGGTGCTCTCGGTCCTGCTCGACGGCGACCGCCGCAGCTCGGCGCTGGTAGTGCTCGACGCTCGGTCGATGGAGGAGATCGCGCGGGCCTCGGTTCCGCATCACATCCCATTCGGGTTTCACGGGATATACAGCGGCTGAAGGGATCTCACGGGCGGTGGGTTAGGGCACTGCACCCGCGTCTCATGCGAGCTGTCACCCTTGCCGATGCTGTGCCCATGCGCCCTCGCGCTCGTCCGAGAAGCCGCCACGGCGGTCTCGCCTGCACGATGCTCGCGGCCCTCGCGCTCGGGGTGCCGGCGGCCGAGGCGGCGAAGCCGCGCGTGGTGACCGGCACGCTCGGCAAGGCGCACTTCCACACGGACAACCTCCGCACCGGCAACCTCGACCGCGAGCACGTCCGGGACTTCTGGTCGCTCGAAACCGGGGGTCGGTTGCTTCGGGTCGAGCCCCAAGGGCGCGCGTGGCGCAAGCTCCACGGCCGCCGGGTGCGCGCGGTCGGGCGGATGCGCAAGGGCCGACTCGTCGTCCGCCGGGGCGCGATGAAGGGCCTGCCGCGCAAGGCGAAGGCCTCCGCGACCAATCGCCGGGTGGCGATCCTCCTGGTCCACTTCCCCGACGAGCCGCTCTGGAACCCGGGCGATCAGGACATCCCCGGTCGCGTGGCGCACTACTTCTTCGGCACGCCGTACGCGGGCGAGCCGAACGTGCCGACGGTCGCCGACTACTACGCGACGCAGACCTATGGGACGACGACCTTCCAGCGGAACGCGGGCCACGTCTTCGGCAGCTACCAGATCGACCCGGCCAGCCCGATCGACTTCCCCGGTTACCAGAATTCGCCGACGCCTCCCGCTCCGCCCGCGCGCCCGGCTCCCGGCTCCTGCCAGTTCAATGCATGGACGAACAAGGCGCTGTCGATGGCCGCGGGAGACGGCTTCAACTTCAACAGCTACCAGACGGTGATCATCGCGTTTCGTTTCACCTACCGTTGCCTCTTCGCGGGCGTGGGCGCCCAGCCCGGGACCATGGTTTGGCTCAACGGGATGAGCAACGCCGTCGCCGAGCACGAGATCGGCCACTCATTCGGCGCGCCGCACGCCTCGTCGCTTCGCTGCCGCTCGGGCGCGGCAGTCGTTGCGATCAGCAACGACTGCCAGCTCGACGAGTACGGCAACCCGTTCGACCCGATGGGCTACCCGCGCGAGCAGGAGATGACGCCGTGGCGCAAGCGCGGCATGGGCGCGATCCCGGCGGCCGACGCGCCGACCATCACCTCATCCGGCCGCTACCAGCTGGCGCCGCTCGAGCGCAACCGCGGCATCCGGATGCTGCGCCTCCCTGACGGCTTCGGCCGCTTCCTCGACCTCTCGTTCCGGCAGCCGATCGGCGTCTTCGACGGTCGGACGGGGTCGCTCCCGCTGGCGGCGTTCGCGGGCGTGACCATCGACCGCGACGACCCCGGCTTCGGCCTCTCCGTACGCAACTCCGAGCTGATCGACACGACGCCGCAGACGGCGGGCCCGAACGGCTTCGAGGACGCCCCGCTGACGGCCGGCAAGACGTTCCGGTATGCCCCGACGGGCGTCAGCGTGACCGTCGAGTCCGTCGGCGCGAGCGGCGCGACCGTCTACATCGGCTACCCGCCGGGCCCCACCACCGCGCCGACGCCGGCGCCTACCGCCGTCAGGCGCAAGCGTTGTCGCGTCCCCAAGCTCAGGAAGAAGAGCCTCAAACAGGCCAAGAAGGCGCTGAGGAAGGCCAACTGCAGGCTCGGCAAGGTCAAGCGCAAGCGCTCGCGCAAGGTGAAGCGGGGGCGCGTGATCTCACAGAGTCCGAAGCCGCGTGCGAACAGGGCGCGGGGCACCAAGGTGAAGCTCGTGCTCAGCCGCGGGCGCTGAGACGCGAGGGCTCCGCCGCCGTGGCCGCGGAGCCCTCGCCGTCACGCGCGGGTCCGGCGCTAAATCGTCAGCGAGGCGCGGCAGGTCTCGCCCCTACGCTTCGCAACCGCGGTGATCTTGTCCTTGCCGGCGCGGTTGGCCGGGCGACGGCTGACCTCGAACGAACCACTGGGCGGCTTGGTCACGCGAGTCGTGTTGGCGATGAGGCGCCCGTTGCGACGCATGGTGACCTTCCAGCGGACACCGTTTCGGTTCTGATCGACCTCGAACTCCGTCTCGATGCGACCGTCGTCGGGCTTTGCCTTGAGCTTCCAATCGCTGCCGGCGGTGCAGTTGCCCGTCCGCTGCACGCGGTTGTCGTCGCCCTTGCGGGCGAGGCTGGGCGCGGCGGTTGCGAGCAGTGCAACGGTGGCGGCGAGTACTGCGGACACGCACCGTGCGAGGCGCTCATCAGTCGTCGGACCCGCGGCCGCCACGGCCGCGGCCTTGACCCGAGTCGTCGGATCCACTGGAGCGGAGCCCGAGACGGCATCGTCGCCGGAAGGCTGTCAGTGCCTTTCGCATGCCGGCCTCCTATTCGCTTGGGATTGCTTGGCATCGCAAACGAGCATCCCGGCGCGCGGTTCAGAGGCCACCCAGCGGAGCGTCAGGATCGGGTTAGGGATGGTTAAGCGGGACGGAGCGCTTCAGCCCACCAGGCCCAGCCGCTCGGCGCGGGCGACCGCCTCGGTGCGGTTTCGCACGTCGAGTGCGCGGTAGAGCGAGACGGTGTGCTCCTTCACCGTGTGGGGCGAGAGGTGGAGGGCGTCGGCGATCTCGCGGTTCGTCGAGCCGCGCGCCATCAGCGTCAGAACCTCGCGTTCGCGCTCGGTGAGCGGCGCCTCGGGCCGGTCGGCGCGACCCGGGAAGACGACCTGGCCCGCGGCCACTCGCTGAACTGCCGCCGCCAGCTCCGCCGCCGGCCAGTCCTTCGGGACGAAGCCGGACGCTCCGGCGGCCTCCGCCGCCTTGCGCGAGATCGATCCGGCGCCGGACATCAGCAGGACGCGCGTTTGTGGCGACTCCTCCCGGATGCGGCGCGACACTTCGGCGCCAGACTGCGTGCCCAGGAACAGATCCACCAGCGCCACGTCGGGCGAGTGGCGCCGAACCAGGTCCAACGCAGTGTCCCCGTCCGCGGCCGCCAGGAAGCGGCCGACCGCACGGTCACGGGAGAGGACGAGCCTGAGACCCCACTGGACCACGTCATGGTCGTCAACGACCAGGACCGCGATGCCGGCTGCCCTTCTCATCCGAGCGGGATCACCAGCCTCAGTCGCCATTCGTCCCCGTCGGGCCCGTACTCGAGCAGGCCGTGATGCTCGAGCGCCTCGAAGCCGGCGAGCCGCAGGCCCAGCCCCGCCCCTCGCCTTCTGCCGGCGTGGCGCGAGAGCCGGTTGCGAACCTCGAGCGTCAACGCGTCGTCCGCGATCGCCGCGCGCACGGACACCCGCTTGCCCTCCGCGTGCTTGGTCGCGTTGCGCAGCGCCTCGGCGAGCACAGACCGCGCGACCCGATCCAACTCCGGCGCCAGGTCGTCGAGCGGGCCGCTCATCTCGATCGCAGGTCCGCCCCCCAACGTGGAGAGTCGCGCGAGCTCCTCGTGCAAGGCCAAGCCGGCGTCGCTGGGCTGGACGTCTGGTCGGACCAGCAGCGCGCGCAGGTCCTCGACCGCCGTGCGCAGCTCGCGTTCGCAGCGTTCCTGCAACTCGGGCTCGAGACCCTGAGCTCCCCCGATCGCAAGGCGGACGCCGGACAGCGTTTGGATCACGCGCTCATGGATGTCACGCGCCAGATCGATGCGCGTCCGCAGCAGCCGTGCCTGGGCGGCACGATCTGCTGCGCCGTGGGCGGCCACTGCGAGGGCGGCGGCCTTGCCGAGCGACCACATCGTCTGGCGCTCGGCATCGCTCAGCGCGACCCGCTCCCCGCCCTGGTCGGCGAAGATCACCCCGAGCGGCCGCCCCGCGGTGGAGACGGGGGTGCACGTGAGCCAGGTGACGCCCTCGATGCGCGCATAGCGTTCGGGGATCTCGTGTTCCAGGCCGGAGGACACCTCGACCACCCGGTCCTCGGCCAGCGCGCGCTGCGCGATCGGTGTCTCGTCCAGAGTTCCGTAGAGACCCTCGATCAGCTCCGGCGCCAGTCCATGCGAGCCCACCGGCAACACGATCCTGCTCCCGGGGTCGTAGAGGAACAGCCCGGCGCGACGCATCGAGGTGAGCTTGCACAGGGCTTGGCAGAGACCGTCGAAGAGCTCGCGCGAGCCGGATTCCGCGTCCGCGTCGGCCAGCAGCTCGACGATCACGTCGAGCGAATCGAGCCGATCGGTGGCGAGTGCAGCGCCCATCTCGAGCCGCGGGGCCATGTCTGGTGACTAAACCCCGTCCAACCCCAGGTAACAGATCGATGGCGGCTCGTCGCGCAGAGGTGGTAGCTGTAGAAATGTGCCCGTGAAGCCGTCCCGGAGCACGCCGATCGTCACCCTCCGTGACGGCTCCCAAGTGCTCGTCCGTCCGATCGACCCGAGCGACCGGGACGCGCTCGAGGCGGCCTTCGAGCGGCTCGGGCCGGACTCGCGTTACCAGCGCTTCTTCTCGCCGGTCAACCGGCTCAGTGCCCGGCAGCTGGACTACCTCACCCGCGTCGACCACCACGATCACGAGGCATTGCTGGCGATCGACGAGCGGACCGGGGAGGTCGTGGCCGTTGCGCGCTACGTGCGCGTGGGAGACGGATTGGCCGAGCCCGCCATCGCCGTGATCGACGACTGGCAGGGCCGGGGGCTTGCGGGCCCCCTGCTGCAGCTACTCGTGCGGCGGGCGCAAAAGGAGGGTGTCAGGCGCTTCGCTGCGCCGGTCCTGGCTGACAACGCCGCCGCCCTCGCCGTCTTCGAGCGCCTCGGTCCCACCAGTCGGACCCAGGCCGGGCGTGAGGTGGAGCTGCTCATAGACCTGCCGCGGGGCGGTCGTCCCCGGTCACCCCGGCGATTGCTCGAGCGTGCGGCGACAGGCGCCCTCGAGCCCGTGGTCGCGTTCGCCCATCGGTCGCTTCCGCGTCGGGCGGCCTCAGACGTGCCGCCCCGCAACGCGATCGTCGTCGAGCTCGGCTCGAACGGACCGGCCGCCGGGCTGGATCAGGTAACGGGGCTGGCCCGAGCCGCGAACGCGTCGGTCCATGTCGTGGCCGCATTGCGGCCGCTGTTCGACGACGCCGCGGCGATCGCGGGCCGCGCGAGCACAACGGGGGAGCACCTGCGCAGGAACGGGCTGCGGGTGGACATTCACGTGCGCCGCGGCGACATGGCCACGCTGCTGCTGGAGACCGCCGCGAAGGAGCGCGCATGGCTGATTGTGGTGGACGGTGCCGAGAGCGGTGAGGGTGGGCTCCTAGGCAGCGTGTGGGACCACGTGAGCCACCACGCGCCGTGCAACGTGCTGATAGCCAGAGGCGAGGTCAGCTGACGCCCGGTGGCACGTCGAGCGCCGGGTTGCGATCGAAGAAGCCGTCGGGCTTGAGCCAGAACGAGACGGTATCGACCGGCATCACCGGCCAGTCCTCGGGGCGGGTGATGTGGTGGATGCCGAAGACGTACCAAAGCACCACGTCCGCGGCCTCGATCGACCTGTCGGCCGCGGTCCACGCCGGCAGGCCATGGTCGTCGATGCTCTGGACCGGAAATTCCCCACAGGGCCACCGCTCGTCCTCGCTGTAGGGGGTCACCCACAGATCGTGTCCGATCACCTGCGCGCGGCGATAGACGG
This sequence comes from uncultured Thermoleophilaceae bacterium, assembly GCA_963802855.1. GTDB lineage: Bacteria > Actinomycetota > Thermoleophilia > Solirubrobacterales > Thermoleophilaceae > JAAYBF01. Next base: position 234,094 of record CAWDJP010000004.1, on the reverse strand, counting down.
GCGTTGACGGATCGAGCATCGCGGGCACGCAAGCGCCCGGCACGAGCTTGTAGCCGACGGGTCCCCCCAGCCCGTTGCGTGAGTTCTCGTTCACGACCTTCCAGGCGCGCTGGGTCTGCCACGAATAGTCCTGGATCCCCTCCTGTTCGGTGCGCAGCGGGGTGCTGCGTTGCACGATCGCCAAGCCGTCGGGGTTCTCGGGGCCGATCGCCTGCGCCTCGGACTCGGTCATGTGAACGGTGTTCTGGTCGCCGTCGACGTCGAGGTCGAGGCGCGCGACGATGAAGTGCTGGTGGAACGGCGCGTAGGTGCGGTCGTCTACCAGCGCACCGTAGGGCGGGGGCTCTCCCTCGGCGAAGGCCGTCGTGACCATGATGCCGGTGGCCCGCACCTCGCACTCGATGCTCCCGTCCTGGTAGAAGCGCCAGTAGACGAGGTACTCGTAGTTGGCGACCGTCGCGTGGAACGAGACCACGAGCCGGCGCGCTCGGCGCACCTCGGTCCCGGCCGCCGGGTCGACGTGCTTCCAGAGGAGGGCGTTGTCCTCCTCGTGAATGCAGATCGCGTTTTCGATCGTCTGGGGCTCGCCCTGCGAGTCGTGCACGACGGCGTCTAGGTAGGTGATCTCGCCGAGGCAGTCGCAGCCCAGCTTCAGAGACGTGGTCATGAAGCCGAGGCCCCACTCGCCGATGTCGAAGGCGGTGCGCGCCTTGTGGTCATCCGTCGGGTCGCGGTAGGGGACGACCATCTCCGCGAAGGACATCCGGTGGGCGACAGGCCGCACGCGGCCGTCGTCCTCGTAGCCGAGAGTGGAGATCACGAGTCCCTCGCGCGGGTTGAAGCCGAGCCTCATCGACCACCGCTGCCATTGGAGGAGGTTCCCGTCGAGCGAGAAGGAGACGCCCTTCGGCTGCACGACCTGCAAGGGCTGCAGGTCGGCTCGCAGGGTCTGGTCGGGCACGAGGCGGGGCACGTACTCGCCCATCGTGCGGGGCCTCGGGATCGTGGCCGATTCCTCGATGTCGAGCAGCTCCAGGGTGTTCACGTCGACGACGAAGTGCAGCCCGCTGACCGGGTTCGCGTAGGGATTCGCTTCCTCGGAGTTACGAAACCAGACGTCGGTCCACCCGACCCGGCGGCCACGGTAGGCCTCCGGGACCAGGAGCCCGCCGTAGCACCACGTGTCGAGCAGGACCAGATCGAGGTCCTCCACGCCGTGGCGGCGCAGGGCCTCGATCACGCGCGGGTCCCGGCGCAGCGCCTCGTCGCAGTCGTGGTACTCGTCGGCCGTGAAGTTGGCCTGCTCGCCGGGCCGCGGCTCCCATGACACGACGGCGTCATCGCTCAACGACACGACCGCCTTGTAGGTCAGGCCCTCGTCGCGACTCCAGCAGGTCGCGATCGCCTCCCGGCCGAGCGTCTCGCCCTGCGAGAACTCGCGCAGCGCCCGCTTCGAGGGCTCCTTGAGCTCGATCGCGCCGAAGCGCCAGCGCGCGTCGACACCCTGCTCCCGCCGCAGGATCGACACCGCCGCGCGGATCTCGTCCGCGGTGAGCGGGTCGAGCGGGTGCGCCACGGCGCGTTCCGGTGCCGCCGTCAGAGCTGCATCGACTTGACCTGCAGGAACTCCTCGAGCCCGAACTTGCCCAGCTCGCGCCCGTGCCCCGACTGCTTGTAGCCGCCGAACGGGGCGATCGGGTTGAACGCTCCGCCGTTGATCTCGACCTGGCCGGTGCGGATGCGGCGCGCGACCTGCTTGGCGTGCTCCTCATCTGAAGACCACACGCCGCCGGCAAGGCCGTAGACCGAGTCGTTGGCGATCCGGACGGCGTCCTCCTCGTCGTCGTAGGGCATGATCGACAGGACGGGGCCGAAGATCTCCTCCTGGGCGATCGTCATGTCGGTCGTGACCTCCGAGAAGACCGTCGGGGCCACGAAGTAGCCGCGCTCGAGTCCCTCGGGGGCCTCGGCGCCGCCGTGCACGAGCTTGGCGCCCTCCTGCTCGCCCTTGCGGATGTAGTCGCGCACGCGCTCGCGCTGGGCGTCGGACACCAGCGGCCCGAGCGTGGTCTCGGGCTGGAACGGATCGCCCGGCTTGAAGTTCTCGGCAACAGCCGCCGCGATCTGCTCGGCCTCCTCCAGGCGGGACCGCGGGACCAGCATGCGGGTCAGCGCGCTGCACGTCTGGCCCGAGTTCAGGTAGCACTTCGAGACGCCGTCGGTGACGGCGGCCTGGAGGTCGGCGTCGTCGAGGATCACGTTGGCCGACTTGCCGCCGAGCTCGAGCGCCACGCGCTTGATGGTCTGGGCGGCGGCCTCGGTGACCTTCCGGCCGGAGGCCGTGGAGCCGGTGAACGAGATCATGTCGATGTCGGGGTGCCGCGACATGGCCTCGCCGACGACGGGGCCGAGGCCGGTGACGAGGTTGAACACGCCGGCCGGCAGCTCCAGCTCGTCGAGCACGTCGGCGAGCAGGAAGGCGTTCAGAGGTGCGACCTCCGAGGGCTTCAGCACCACCGTGCAGCCGGCTGCCATGGCCGGGGCCACCTTGGCGGCGATCTGGTGCAGCGGGTAGTTCCACGGCGTGATCGCGCCGACCACGCCGACCGGCTCGCGAACGATCAGCGAGTTGCCGACCTCCTCCTCCCACGCCATCTCGGCCATCACCTGCGGCATCGATCCGAAGCTCATGGTCGGTAGCCCCGCCTGGATCATGTGGGCGAGCTTGAGCGGCATGCCGACTTCCTGAGCGATCAGGCTGGCGACCTCGTCCATCCTCGCCCCGAGCGCCCCCGCGATGCGCTCCATCCACTCGGCGCGCTCGTCGACCGAGGTCTGGCTCCAGGTCGCGAACGCCTCCCGCGCGGCTGCGACCGCCCGATCGACGTCGTCGGGCGTCCCCTCGGGAATGCTGCCCATCACCTCCTCGGTGGCGGAGTTGACCACCTCCAGCACGCCCGACCCCCCGGACTCGACCCACTCGCCGCCGATGTAGATCTTGTCGCGGACGTTGACCTTTCCTTCGGTCGCGGTTGCCATGTCGAGTCCTCCTCGCTGTCTGGGGTCAGGAAGGTGTGGCAGTGCTCGCGGTGACGGGGGCTGCCGCCGCCACGGCCTGGGCGTTTCGGTGGGCCAGCGCCATGATCGTGATCATCGGGTTCGTCCCGGAGGACGTGGGCACCTCGCGGTGAGTGTCCGTCAGATTGCTCAAGGCGCGGCGAGGAGCCCTTTTCTCACTGAGTCCGGCGAGCTGAAGATCTCGTGCGGCTTGGCGTCATAGACCGGCTGGCCGAGGCGCTCCGCCTGAGCCTCCAGCTTGGCGAGGTCGCCCTCGTGGGCCTGCTGCGAGTCCTCCACGTCCTGACCTCCTAGCGCACACGGTCGCGTGACGATCGCGGGCGGGTCGGGCAGCTGCGGGGCCTCGAGGTCGGCGCGCTCCCAGTTGAAGCTGTGCCCGATATTGCGCGCTTGCTGATGGCGGGTGTTCAGGTACCCCAGCCCGAAGCGGTAGCTGATGAAGCTGAGGATCGACTCGTGCCCGTATCGGCCGTGGTCCACTCGCCAGCGCTTCTGGTGCGAGCGCCCGCGATCCTTGCGTGGCAGGTTGCGCGCGTGGGGCGACAGCGCGATCGCCGGGACGCGGAAACCCATCTGGCCGAAGTCCTCATTGAGGTCCGCGCTGGCGCGATCGTCGGGCGCCCGCGGGGGTCGGACGTGATCGAAGAAGCCGCCCCACTCGTCATAGATGACGAACATCGCCCCACGGCGATAGTTGGGTGACTTGGCGAACGCTCCCGCCACGTCGGCCTGGAAGGCCTGGCCGAGGCGCACGTCACCGAGCGGGTGCTCGTCGGCGGACAGGCCGTCTCCCCCGCCGCCGTCCTTGAAGGGTGGATCAACGATCGCGATGTTCGGCAGCTTGCCCGCCGCGGCGTCCTCGTAGTAGCGCGAGATGGGGGCGAGCCACGGGGTCGCGCGGGCGCCCCAGAGCGCGCCGAACGGCAGGTCCGAGTAGTAGTAGCGAACGGTCAGGCCGCGAGCGGTCGCGCGGTCGAAGATGTTCTCCCAGTTGTTGCCGCCGGGGGCGATCACGTTGTTCTTCACGCCCCCCGACTGCGCCGACCACTTGTAGTAGCGGTTGGGCCAGGTGGAGGCCAGCACCGAGCAGAAGTAGCGGTCATACAGCGTGTACTTGCGCGCCGCCTCGTGGATGAAGCCGAGTTCGCCACGGTCGTAGAAGGTCAGCGCGAACTCGTCGTTGCCGCTGCCCTCGGCGAGGAAGCCGCCGAGCAGCTGGGCGCGGCCGCTGTCCCAGCCGTGCCCGGGGTCGGGGTGGCCGCAGCCCTTGAACTGCACGCCGCCGGTGCCGAGCGTGGAGGCGGGCCGGGTGCGGACGAGCTCGCCCGCCGGATTTCGGTAGCGCTGGCGCTGACTCGCGTCCGCATGACCGTCGAGCCAGCCGAAGTAGTGGTCGAAGGAGCGGTTCTCCATCATCAGCAGCACGAAGTGGTCGATCGGCACGTTGCGCGGACTGGGAAGACCCGACGAGCGAAGCGACGCCTCGGCGGCCTCCGCCAGGAGTGGCCCGGCCGGCAGGCTCGCCAGGCCCGCCAGCCCAGCCGCATAGGCGGTTCGCTCCAGGAACTCGCGGCGGGACAGGTCCGAGGGCTGGGTGGGACGGTCGGGCTTCATCGGACCAACCTAACCGTCCTGGGACCCGCGAGCAAGGCCCATCACGGAACGGTGCCGTCGGGTACTTCGGCGACCATAGTGCCGTTGAGCCACCCCGCGCAGATCCCTCGACGCGCCAATCGCTCCGCGCGGCTGTTCCGGGCCCGCGTCTGGCTGGCCTCGGCCATGTGGGCGCCGGTCCTGGGAGCGAACCTGGCGGCCATCGCGCTCGGCCTCACGTTGCCGCTGGTCGACGACGCGCTTGGCGACCGGCCCAGCCTGCCGATCGCGCTCTCGGCGGTGGAGCAGATACTCGGCGCGCTTACCGGGGGCATGATCACATTCACGGGCATCGTTTTCTCTGCGGTGTTCGTGGCCGCCCAGATCCAGACGTCGTCCTACTCACCCCGGCTGGCGGCTCGGCTGCGCCGCGACCGCGTGATCATCGCGGGACTGGCGCTGCCGACCGCCACCGCCAGCTACTCGATGTTCGCGCTCGTCGCGATCGGCCGGCAGGCCGAGCGAAATGGGGAGGACGTGGCGCCGGCGCTGACCGTAGGGATGGCACTGCTGCTGGCCGTAGTCAGCATCGGCGTCTTCGTGGCGCTCGTACAGCGCGCGTTCGACAGCACCCAGATCGGGGAGATCCTGCGCGGCCTGACGCGGCGGGCGTTTCACGTGATCGAGGACGTCCACCCCGAGGGCGGGTCCGACTCGCAGGTGACGCGTCCGGACGCGAGCGGGCCGACGATCGAGGTGCAGCACTCCGGGCCGCCGGCCGTCGTGGCCTCCGTCGATCGGGCCGCACTCTTGAAGTTGGGAGTGGAGACGGGAGCGTTCGTGGAGGTCGTGCCGATGATCGGGCAGTACGTGGTGCCCGGCGAGATCACGCTGAAGCTGCGCGGCGCGACAGGGGAGCCCGACCCGCGCCTAGCGCGCCGGGTGCTGTTCCTCGCGCGTCAGCGCACGATGGACCTCGATCCCGCCTTCGCGCTGCGGATGCTGGTTGACATCGCGATCCGCGGGCTGTCGCCGGCCGTCAACGACCCGACGACCGCGGTGCAGTCGATCGATCGCATCGAGGCGCTGCTGGTGGAACTGCATGGGCGTGAAACCGGCCCATCGCTCGTCGTCGACTCCGAGGGCGTCCCACGGGGCGAGTTTCCCGCGCCGACCTGGGCGGAGTACCTCGACCTCGGCGTGATGGAGATCCGTCACTACGGCGCCGGCTCCGCCCAGGTCGCCCGTCGCCTCCAGGCGCTCTACGACCGCCTGCTCGAGGTGGTCGACGAGTCGCAGCGTGTCAACGTCGAGCTTCAGCAACGGCTGCTCGACGAGGACGGTGGCCAAGGCGTTTCCCGACCCCGTCGAGCGCGAGATGCTCCGGCGCCCGGACCGGCTCGGCCTCGGCGGCGCCGTTCAATCCTCGTAGCCGTCGAGCTCGGCAATCAGCGCCTTGACGCGTCCAGCGATGTCGTCTCGGATCACCCGCACCCTGTCGAGCGGCTGCCCGGCCGGGTCCTCCAGCTCCCAGTCGATGTAGCGCTTCCCGGGTATGTAGGGGCACTCGTCGCCACAGCCCATCGTCACCACGACGTCTGCCTCTTCGGCCAGGTCCTCCGAGAGCTGCCTGGGCTGCCGGCCGGCGAGGTCGATGCCCAGCTCGCGCATGGCGTCCACAACCTGCGGATGGACTCGCCCGGCAGGCCTTGTGCCTGCCGAGGCGGCTTGGTGGCGGCCTGCGGCGCCGCGCTCGAACAGCGCCTGGCTCATCTGAGACCGCCCGGCGTTATGCAGGCAGACGAACAGGACGTGGGCCATCGGGCCGTCTCCCCTCCTCGCCGCGCACCAAGCCGTAGGCCAGCGCTCCCAGCGCCGCTCCGCTGATCGGCCCGGCGAGGTAGATCCAGAAGTCCCGCCACTCGCCTGCCGCGAGCGCCGGACCCAGCGAGCGAGCCGGGTTCATCGAGGCGCCGGTCACCGGCCCGCCGAACAGGGCGTCGAGGCCGATGACTCCCCCGATGGCGATGGCGGCCGCAGCCCCCACCGCGCGCGTATCGGTCGCGACGGCCATGATCACGAACATCAGGAACGCGGTCAGCACGATCTCGTACACCAGTGCGCTGCCGGCTCCTACGGTGGGGACCGTGGCGCCCAATTGCGCGGGCTCGTCCGTCCACACCGCGCGGAGCGCGAACGCCGCCACGATGGCACCGCTGCTCTGCGCGGCGACGTACACGGCCGCCTCCCTCGCCGGAAAGTGGCGCGTGAGCGTGAACGCCAGCGTGACCGCGGGATTGATGTGGGCGCCCGAGAGATGGCCGGTGGCGTAGACCATCACCATGATCACGAGCCCGAAGACCAGGCTGATGCCTACCGCGCCCAGTGCGCCCGAGTAGACCGAGTTCGCGACGATCGCGCCGCAGCCCGCGAAGACGAGCGCGAACGCTGCGAGGCCCTCGGCGCCGGCGCGTTGGCCGAGTGGGAGCGAGCGGTCCACGGCGACGGACCCTACCGATTGACAAATACCGATTCAATCGATAGAAGTAGATCGATGGCTGTCGATCTGGAGCTGAGTCCCAAGCAGAAGCGCCCCGCGGGGGAGCCGTGTTGCGAGCCGGTCGTCTATCCCGACGTCGAGCGCCGGGAGGCCGAGCGGATGGCGATCGTGGCCAAGGCGCTGGGCGACCCTGTCCGGCTGCAGCTCGTCGACGTGCTGCGCAAGCACGCCGGCAAGGTGTGCGTGTGCGAGCTCGTGCCCCTGTTCGACATCGCCCAGCCCACGCTTTCCCACCACCTCAAGAAGCTGCGCGAGGCGGGCATCGTCGACTCCGAGCGGCGCGGGCTGTGGGCCTATTACTACGTCGTCCCCGATGCGCTGGAGGAACTGTCCACATGGCTGAGCTGACCGAGATCCGGGAGACCGTTCGCGAGCGCTACGCGGCCGCTGCCCGCGCCGCTACCGACGCCACCGAGGAGACCGGCTGCTGCGGCCCGGGCGCTGTGAGCTGCAGCCCGGCCGACGACGGCGGAGTGTTCGGCGGGACGCTCTACGACGAGGCGAACCGCGCCGAAGTGCCCGCGGCGGCCGTGAACGCGTCGCTCGGCTGCGGAGTCCCTACGGCCGTCGCCGACCTCAATGAGGGCGAGACTGTGCTCGACCTCGGCTCCGGGGCCGGTGCCGACGTGCTGATATCAGCACGCCGGGTGGGGCCGACGGGCAAGGCGATCGGAGTCGACATGACCGATGAGATGCTCGACCTGGCGCGCCAGAACGCCTCGACCGCGGGTGTCGCGAACGTCGAGTTCCTTAAGGGCACCATCGAGGCGGTTCCACTCCCGGACGCGGCGGTCGACGTCGTCATCTCGAACTGCGTGATCAACCTCTCCGGCGACAAGGCGCGGGTCCTCCGCGAGGCGGCTCGCGTCCTGCGACCCGAGGGGCGGTTCGCCGTCTCCGACGTGATCGCCGGCCCGGACATGGACGAGGAGACCCGGTCGGACATGGCCCAATGGACCGGCTGTATCGCGGGCGCGCTCACTCGCATCGAGTTCGAAACCGCGCTCACCGAGGCCGGCTTCGTCGACGTCGAGATCCGCGAAACCCACCGCGTGCACGAGCACGCAGCGTCCGCGATCATCCGCGCTCGCAAGCCCTCCGAACGCTGACATGGCGCAGGTACAGGACGTCCACCTCCACGACCCGCAGACCCTCTACCGCCACTGGGAGGACGAGCAGTGGAGCCCGTTCGAGATCGACCTCGAGAGTGACGCACGACAGTGGGGCGAGATGCCGACCGACGACCGCGAGCTGGTGCTGTGGGCGTTGTCGTCGCTGATGGTTGCCGAGGAGCGGATCACCACCAAGTTCTCCGGCTTGGTCGGTGCCTACGGCACGGAGGAGGAGGCGACATTCCTGGCCACGCAGCAGGTCGACGAGGCGCGCCATATGCAGTTCTACGCGCGCTTCCAGGACGAGGTCGTGGCCGACCCGCACACCATCGCCCAGCATGTCGAGCGCGCGCGTGCGCAGCTGTCACCCGCGTTCTCCAAGGTCTTCGACGAGGCGCTCGTACAAGCCCACGAGCGCCTGGTCCGCGCCCCCGACGACGCAGGCGCCAAGGTCGACTTCGTGACGACCTACCACATGGTCATCGAGGGCACCCTCGGCCTCACCGCTTTCAACTTCATCACCCGCTACCTCGAGGACGAGGGGCTACTGCCGGGCTTCGTCGCCGGTTACTCGAAGATCCATCACGACGAGCAACGCCACATCGGCTACGGCACCTGGTTCCTGCGAGACGCCGTCCGCGAGCGGCCGGAGCTTGCCGACAACGTCCGCGAGACGCTGCGGCAGCTGTTGCCCGCCGTCGCGGAGTCGCTCAAACCGCCCGAGCGCGACGGCACCGATTGGGACGCCCTCGGGGCGAGCGGTGAGGAGATCCGCGCCTTCGCTCTGGGCGGCCTAGAGCGCCGCATGAACATCGTCGGCGTGCCGCTTTCGACACTCTGACCGAAGGCGCGAGGCATTTCACGATCGCGATCAGTCGCGGATCTGGCGGCGTGCTCGCTTCACCTTCACCACGAAGCTCGCCGTTGCTACGTTGCCCGCGTCGTCGGTGGCCGTGCAGGTCACCGTCGTGCGCCCGATCCGGAAGCTGCTGCCGGAGGGCGGTACGCAGCGGATCGTCGGGCTTGTGTCCGTGTCGTCGGTGGCGGTCACCGTGTAGGACACGTTCGCGCCGTTCGGGCTGGTCGCCTTCGCCTTTACCTTCCGTGGGACCCGGAGCACCGGCGCGACGGTGTCGGCCGGTCTGAAGGAGACCAGGTAGGCAGAGCCCGAGTCGTTGCGACCGTTGTTGTCCGCGGACGGGGCGCCGACCAGGACGTCGGGACGACCGTCCCCGGTCATGTCCCCGGCACCCGCGACGGAAGAGCCGGCCAAGTCACCCACGGCGCCGGGATTCGGGGGGACGGGAGGCGTGCCGCCGCGAGCGCCGTCGATGCGCAAGCCGCCCTCGCCCAGTGCTGCGAGGTCTACCGTGGTCGTCGCAGACCTGCCGAACACCACGTACGCCGAGCCGGAGAGATACCGTCCGTTGTTGCTCGCGCGCGGGGCCCCGGCGAGCACGTCGGGGCGCCCATCGCCGTTGACGTCGCCCGCGCCGTCCAACGCGAAGCCGAGCTGATCACCGAGGCCGGGGTCGCCTCCGCGGGCTCCGTCGATCCGGAATCCCCCCGTTCCGAGCGCACCCAGGTCCACCGCGGTCGTCGAGGCTTGGCCGAAGACCACCCACGCCGAGCCGGAGGATGGGCGGCCGTTGTTGGAAGCGTCGGGATCGCCCACCGCCACGTCGCCGCGCCCGTCCCCGTTCATGTCGCCCACGCCCGCCACGGCGTCACCCGTGCCCTCGCCGAGGATCGCGAACCCGCCGCCCCCTGCGAAATGGACCGAGGCGCCACTACCCGGCCGCTGCGAGATGCTTGTCCCCACCACGATGTCCGGCCGCCCGTCGCCGTTGACGTCGCCCGCCCCGGCGGCGTTGGTCCCGTCTCCCAGCCGGACGGCCGCCCCCTGAGGGTCGGCCAGGTCGACCGTCGCGGTCGACGCCTTGCCGAAGACGACGTACGCGGAGCCTTGGGTCACGCAGAGCGAGGGCGCAAAGGGGCCAGGACCCGCTATGACCACGTCGGGGCGCCCGTCGCCGTTGAAGTCGCCCACACCGTCGACCGAGGTGCCGACCTCGTCGCCGCGGCAGAACGCGCCGGGGGGCGGCAGGGGGAAGAAGTTGAACCCCGTGCGCCCGTCGATCCGAAAGCCACCAGCGCCCAGCGCCGCCACGTCCACCGGCGAAGTGGAGGCCTTGCCGAACACGATGTACGCGCGTCCCCCGGCGCCCGCGCCCGGCGCCCCTATCACCAGGTCGGCGAGCCCATCGCCATTCACGTCGCCGGCGCCCGCGACGTCGCCGCCGATTGCGTGGTCGCCGGCGATGCGAAAGCCCCCCGCGCCGAGTGCGGCCAGGTCGATGGTGCCAGGCGCAGACCTACCGAAGACCACGTAGGCCGTGCCCGAGGGGCCGGCGGTGGGAATGCCGACCACCACATCTGGGCGTCCGTCGCCGTTCACATCACCGGCCGCCTCGACTGAGAGGCGTCGGGAGATCTCCACGGCACTCGGTCCGTCGATCCGGAGCTGAAACTGAGAGAGAAGGTCGACGGTGGACTGCTGCGCCGAAGCAGGCGAAGCCAAAGTGAGAGAGACGAAGAGTCCCGTTAGCGCCGCTACCACCCGGCGCCAGGCGCGCGGGCTTACGCTCATGTAGCGAGCCTATTCCTCTCGCGACGAGCCGTAAAGGCCTGAGTAGAGTGGCCCGATGGCGGCCGATCAGCACCCGGTGGAGATCATCATGGCGCGCGGGATGATGACCAACCTGACGACGCCGGCCTTTCTCGTCGACGAGGCCGGCAACCTGATCTTCTTCAACGAGGCGGCGGGCGATGTGCTGGGGGTCCAATTCGAGGAGGCGGGGCCGATGGGGCCCGAGCAGTGGGGCACGAGATTCGAGCCGCTGAGCTTGGAGGGCGAGCCGGTCCCCGTCGAGGAGCTGCCCCTGGCGATCGCGATGAGCGACGGGAGGCCCGCCCACAAGCTCCTGCGGATTCGCTCGCTGACAGGCGACGAGCACCGCATCGAGGTGAGCGCGTTTCCGATCGTGGGCCGGACGGGTCAGCGCGGGGCAATGGCGATCTTCTGGGGGTGGCGGGAGAGCTGATGGTGGTCAAGGTCTGGGGAACGCGCGGCTCGGTCGCCAGCCCCGGTCGCGAGATGATCCGCTACGGCGGCAACACCTCGTGCGTGCAGGTCACGCTGTCCGACGGGACCCACCTGGTGCTCGACGCCGGCACCGGGATCCGCAACCTCGGCGCCGATCTCGACGGCACCGGCAGCCACATCCACATCCTCCTGAGCCACCTGCACCTCGACCACCTCCAGGGGCTGCTGTTCTTCTCACCGCTGTTCCGGGCGCAGTCGGAGATCACGGTCTGGGGCCCCACGACGCCGGGCACTTCGCTGGAGAACCGGATCGCCCGCTATCTCTCCGCACCGCTGACGCCGGTGGAGGTCCGCGAGCTGCCGTGCCAGCTCGACTTCCGCGACTGCCCTTCGACCGAATGGGAGATCGGCCCCGCTCGGATCCGCGCCGAGGCGGTGACGCACCGCGGCCCCACGCTGGGCTTTCGGATCACCGACGGCGCCGCCTCGCTCTGTTACATCCCGGATCACGAGCCGGCCCTCGCCGGCCCCCTGAAGGAACTCGAGCCCGAGTGGATCTCGGGCTACTCGCTGGCGCACGGCGTCGACCTGCTCCTGCACGACTGCCAGTACACCGACGCTGAGTACCCGTCTCACTTCGGCTGGGGGCATTCGTCGCTCTCGGACGCGCTCTGTTTCGCGCGCCGCACGGAGGCGAAGCGGACGTTGCTCTTCCACCACGACCCCTACCACTCCGACGATCAGCTCGACGCGATCTTTGCCGGGGCACTGGAGCAGTGGAAGGAGCTGGGCGGCCAACCGCACGCGATCGAGATGGCGGCCGAGCAGCGCGAGATCGAGGTTTCATCCGGAGCCGCGCAAGAGGCGTCTGCGTAGCCGCGGACTACTTCGCGTAGCGCGGCGAGCGCGGCCGAAAGACGATCGGGCGCAGGTAGTCGTCGGGGTCCTGCAGCCAGCGCAGCTTCGTCCGTAGTCCCTGCCGCGCCGCCATCGCGGCCCGCAGCTGCGGCCTGAGCGCGCTCGAGCTTCCGTTCTGCGGTGTGGCCTCGAGCGCGTAGAAGTCGTGGTGGATCGGATAGTGGAGCTTGGCCCTGGTCGCCTGCATGTAGTCGACCGGATCGCGTAGGCCCTGCTCGAACTGGCCGAAGCCCTTGATCGAGCCGAAGTTGACGTCGGTGGGCAGCCGCCGCAACACGCCGAGCACGTTCGGCGCCTTCTCTCGCAGCGGCCCGACCGTGTTGTTCCACAGCAGCGAGAACCTTCCGATGCCGAAGCGGAACATCACGCTCTCGGCCCCGCCCGAGTTGAGGATCGGCCCGGATGCCAGCCCGCTGTGGAGGTTGCGAATCACCGTGACCCGGATACCGCGGCCGAGCGGCCGGATCTCGCGAGAAGCCCCGAACCCGGAGAACGCCGACAGGGTCCGCGGGCATCGCACGCGTACCGGCGGGCCGGTCAGCGCTGCGGCCTCTTGTCTCGCCTTGTCGCACGCCTGCGGGAGGCCGACCAGCTTCGCGCCGGTCTTGGCGATCAGGCTGCCCGTGTTGCACTGGTGGTCGAAATGCTGGTGGCCGATGAAGATCGCCTTCGGCCGAAGCGCGGCCAACTGCCGGTAGTCGGTACGCACATACGGCGGTGCCGGTGGCGCCCAGCAGCCGCCTGGGCCGTAGTTGTTGATGAAGCTGTCGAGCAGCACGACCTGTCCGTCGAACGAAGCGGCGAGGCTGGCGACTCCGAACCAGGAGAGGATCACGCGGTCCCGGCGAACCCTGCCCTTGCGATCGACGTTCGAGGCGCCGAAGAATGCCTCGCGCGCCTTGACCGTCGACTTGGCGACCGAGCCGTGCGCGCCCGGCGCGAACGTGAACGGCAGTGCGGCCACGGCGAGGGCGACGCAGACCACCAGACGAAGCCGCTTGGGCATGGCGCGGAGGCTACCCTGCCAGCACGCGCCCGAGCGCAGCGTCGGTGAGGGCCCGGTAGCGCCCTCCGGCCGCCCGGTACCACGCCGGGTTCGCCTTGGTGCTCACATGAATCTCCTCCTCGCGAAGCTCGCCCGCGATCGGTCGGTACCAGGCGGTGAGCGGGATCTCGTCCACGACCCGCACGATCGTCGGCCGCTCGTCTGGATCGAGGCGGGCGAGCGCGCCCGAGACGTCCGTGGCGCTCAAGGAGGCGCCCGGCCGCAGCGACACAGCCCCGACGGCGACCTCGGCCGCGTCGGCGCCGAGTCGCTGGCCGTAGGCAACGGCGAGGTCAACCGCCGGCAGTGACTCCAGCGCCCGCACGATCGGCAGCGGAGCGATCACCCCGGGGTCGGTGTGGATGAGGGCGTCGAGGGAGCCCAGCAGCCAGTGGTCGCCGTCCTCGTCGCGCAAGCACAGGCTGTCACTGGACATCCATGCGTCGTCGCGGTCGAACACGTCGCGGAGGGCGTTCGCCGTCGATGCCGTGCGGGGTCCGAGGCGGGCCAGCAGCAGGCCGGGCTCGTCAACGTCGCAGGGCTCCGCGAAGCCGCGCTCGTCCTCGACCAGACGCTCGGTGTCAGGGTCGTAGCGGGCAAGCCGGACCTCGGCGCTTCCGGGTAGGGGGCGTCCGAGCGAGCCCTGCTTCGCGCCGCTGACGTTGGCGAGGATCGCCTCACCCTCCGTCATCGCCCAGAACTCGAGCACGCGCGCCGGAGTAAAGCGCTCCGTCAGCCGCCCCCAGAGGCCGAAGGGCATGCCCGATCCCATGAACAGGCGGACCGAGTGGTGGCGCTCTCCAGGGTGCGGGGGAGCCTCGACCAGATCCCGGAGCTGCGCCCAGGTGTAGGAGACGACGGTCACGCCGTAGCGCCGCGCCTCGTCCCAGAAGGTCTCGGGATCGAGGCTGCTCGCCATCGCCAGGCGCGCGCCGCCGGCGATCGCGCCGCCCACGCTCGTCAGCAGGCCGGAGGGGTGATGGAGAGCGTTGACGCTGTAGACCGTGTCGCTCTCCGACAGCGCTGCGGAGGAGGCCGCGCCGAAGGCGGACAGGGCCCAGCGGCCGTTGGTGATCCGGTTGGTCCGCGGCCGCTCGCGATCGCCCGCGAAGAAGATGAATGCCAGATCGCGGGCGCGCCCAGGATTCGGCCGGTACCACTCCGGGACCGCGACCACGTCGGGATCCTCCACCTCGAGCTCCGTGAGGTCCTCTCCGCGCGCTTCGTCGTCGACGCCAGCGAGAAGGAAGGCGTGCACGGGCAGCTCGTCGCCGGCGCTGGCGGCATGCTCGGGATCGGCGATCACCCGTGTCACCTCACCCAGCTCGATCTCGAGCGCCACGTCGCTGCCGAGCCGCAGCATCACCGCGACCGCGCCGAGTCGATTCAGCGCGGCGATCACCGCCAGCGCGCTCGGCCTGGTGCCCATCAGGACGCCGACGTGCTCTCCCTTGCGGACTCCGATCGAGAGAAGCCCCCGCACCACGCCGTCGACGCGCTGCTTGACCTCGCCGTTGTCGAACGCTCGGTCCTCGAACAGAAAGCTCACGTCGTCGGGTGAGCGCTTGGCCTGCTCGTCGAGCACCAGCGCGAGGGACATTCGCGTGTCCTCCGCCCCGGGGGCGATCCGCGCCAGGCGGGGGAGCTGGACCGTGGCCTCCTTCACGATGTTCTGGGCCGTGCGGGTGGACTGGGCGACCGTGGACACGAGCCCGCGGAAGGCGGCGCTTCCCACGCTGCCCAGCAGCTCGGCGCCGTACCCGATCCGCCTCGGAGAGCTGGCGGACTCGGGCTCGGGTGCGCCGTCCACCACCGGGGTCGCCGCCTCGGGTAGCCCACCCTCTCCGTTCGAGAGCCAGCGAGTCCAAGCGGCGACGACCGGCCATGTGCTGCGCGACGCCTTGCGCCCGACCACGAGGCCGAAGTGTCCGGCCGGCAGGGACACCTCATAGATATTCGGACGCGGGGCGGCGTGGCGGATCGGGCGTACCGACGAGGGCGGCGCGATCTCGTCGATCTCCCCGACGAAGCTGAGGATCGGGCTGTCGATGTCCGCCAGCGTCACGAGCCGGTCCTCGATCGTGAACCCGCCGTGAAGCATCCGGTTGTGGGTTACGAACTGCCGCATGAACTCGGCGAGGGCGGGCCCCGGCCACGCCACCCAGCCCTCGTTCATCAGGAACTTGCGCTGGCCCTCGCGGGGGAGCAGCGCCTCCCGGTCCGAGAGCTGGAGCAGGAACTCGAGTTGGCCGCGCAGGGACTTGACGGGGTCGAGCATTCGGAAGCCCGCCCTGGTCATCCAGCCGGGGACCGCCTGACCGCGAAGCACCTGGTCGACGATGAAGCTCCCAGCTTGCACGGCGATCTCCTCCGGGATCCCCAACGGCAAGGCGTCGCGGAGGTCGACCGGGCTTCCGAACGTGATCAGGCTCTCGAGGCCTTCGTTTCGCCGGTACGCCGCCGTCTGGTAGCAGAACATGCCGCCCTGCGAGTAGCCGCCCAGGTGAACGTCGGCGCCCGCCTCCGCGTGCACGTGGTCGACCGCCTCGCTGACGCCCAGGACGTGGTCGGCGAGCGTGCGCTCCAACCCGCCCTCCTCCTTCTCGGGCACGCCGAAGTCGATCACCCACGGGTCGACGCCGAGTTGGTGCAGGTCGCGCACCGCGCTGGACGAGGGCGAGACGTCCCACACCTCAGCGGTCAGCATCAGAGGCGGCACGAGCAGCAGCGGCGGGTCGGAGCCGTCGGCCTCATCGGCGAAGTAGTGGCGCAGCCGATACACGCGCCCGCGCGCGACGATCTCGTACGGCGCCGGTTCCTCGCCGGTCTCGAGCCCGCCGAACCGCGCCACCTCCAGCACGTTCTGCGCTGTCGTCCCGAGCGCGCCCGCGCGCTTGGTCACGGCTTCCGGGATGAGCTGCATGGCGGGATACTCGCCCATGTGCCGACCGGCCGCCAGATCGGAAAGGACGACCAGCCGGTCAGAATCGGCTGCTCGGGCTGGAGCTACGAGTCATGGCGGGGCGGTCTCTATCCCGAGGGGCTATCCCCGCGGCACTGGCTCTCGCGCTACGCGGAGTGCTTCGACACGGTGGAGGTCAACTCCACCTTCTATCGCCTCGCCTCGCGCAAGGGCGTCGAGCGCTGGGTCGAACAGACCCCGGACGGCTTTCTCTTCACGGTCAAGGCGAGTCGCTACCTGAGCCATGTGAAGCGCCTGAAGGGCATCGGGCCATATCTCGATCGCTTCTACGAGCCGTTGCAGCCGCTGGTCGACGCGCATCGGCTCGGGCCCGTGCTGTGGCAGCTGCCCGCGAACTTCAAGCGCGACGACGAACGGCTGGGAGAGGCACTGGCCGCGCTCCCGGCTGGCAGGCACTGCTTCGAGTTCCGACACCCGAGCTGGTTCGTTCCCGAAGTGATGGGGATGCTTCGCGAGCACGCGGTCGCGCTCGTGATCGGCGACCATCCCGAGCGCCGGTTTCAGATCAACGAGTTCACCACGGACTGGACCCTGCTGCGCCTGCACTGGGGGGCTCGCGGGCGTCGCGGCAACTACTCGCAGACCGAGCTCGAGGCGTGGGCCGACCGGATCGCCGACTGGCGCCGGCACGTCGAGGTGTTCGCCTACTTGAACAACGACTGGGAGGGCTTCGCGGTCCGCAATGCGCGCGAACTGGCGCGGCTCCTGGGCGAGGACGTCAGGCTACGCGCGTGACCGCGAAGCTGCTTCTGCCGCTCCCGATCTGCTGCCTCGCGCTCTGGCTGGCCGCGCCGGCCGGGGCCGCGCCCTGGGACCAGGGGGGCTCGATCCCTCCGTCGCAGACTCCGCGTGCCGCCACGCCCGACCCCCTCTGTCAGCAGAGCTATGCGAACGACCGCGCACGCGGCGGCCGGGCGCTCCGATTCGGGATCGGCCCGCGGCTGGCGGGTGAGTCGGGCGCGGGACAGACGGTCCCGCTGACGAAGGAGATCCCCGCCAAGCGCGACGCCGCGCTGCTGCGGCTGAAGGGACGTCGCTTCTTCGCGGTGCGCCTCAACCGCCTGTTCTCCGCCGACGGGAGGCGCGGGATCGCCCGCTTCAAGCGCCTCGCGGATCGCTTCACGCGCCTCGGCATGGAGGTCGAGCTTCAGGTCCGCTACCACCCGCGTCCGGAGCACGACGGCGACATCGAGGAGTGGCTGCGCTTCGTGCGCCGGGTCGTGCGGACGTTCGGACCCAACGAGAGTGTGACCGGCCTCCAGATCACGAACGAGGTGAACCTCACCTTCAGCCGCAACACCTCGGACGGCGCGTACCGCAACGCCGAGGAGGCGCTCGTTCGCGGCGTGGTCACCGCTAAGCGGACATCGCGCGCGCTGGGCTACCGCCATCAGAAGATCGGCTTCAACTACGCCTGGCGCTTCGGAGCCGCGAACGATGCCGGCTTCTGGGATCGGCTCGGCCGCGACGGCGGGGCGACGCTGCGCCGGCACACGGACTGGGTCGGCCTCGACATCTATCCCGGCACCTTCGTGCCCAGCAGCGCGGTGGTCGTTAATCTCGGCGACGCGCTGCTCGAAGGCATCGCCCAGATGCGCGAGTGCTACATGCGCAAGGCCGGCTTCCGGCGGTCGGTGCCGCTGCGCATCGAGGAGATCGGGTGGCCCACCGGCCCGGGGCGCAGCGAGGCAGCGCAGCGAAGTGCGGTATCGGCGTTGGTGAGGACGGCGCACCGCTATCGCGGCACCTACAACATCACCGACTTCCGCTGGTTCGGGCTGAGGGACAACAACAGCCAGGGGCCCAACTTCCAGTCGTACTTCGGGCTGCTGCGGGACGACTACACGGCCAAACCGGGCTTCCACACCTACCGCCGGCTGGTCAAGCACTACGGCGCCGCGCCGTAGCAAGGCAGATGTGACACGCCACCTTGCCTGGGTGTTAGGGTCGCCCGCGATGGGAGGGAGAGGTAGACGCGCCGCCGCGCGCGCAGTCCTGTTGACGCTGTTCCTGTGGGCGGTCGGCGCCCAGGTGTCCTCGGCCGCGGAGGTCCGCCCGTTCGGCTCGATCGCGTGCGCGCCCCAGGAGGGCGTGCGCTTCTGCCCGGGCTCGGTCGCCACCCGCGTCAAGACCTTCGACGGCGTCCCGCTCGACGTGAACGTGACCCTCCCGGCCAAGCGCAGCCGGCGCCTGCCGCTGGTCATCCAGCTACACGGATACGGCGGTCGCAAGAGCGGGCTCGACGATTCGCGGGAGTGGGCCGCGAAGGGCTACGCCGTCCTCAACTACACGGCGCGCGGCTTCGGTGACTCCTGTGGCTCGGCGTCGTCCCGCACCGCCGACCCCCAGGGCTGCGCCAAGGGCTGGGTCCACCTCGCCGACTCGCGCTTCGAGGTCCGCGACTCCCAGTACCTCGCGGGCCTGCTGGCCGACCAGGGCATCGTGCATCCGCGCAAGATCGGTGTGATGGGAGGGTCCTACGGTGGCGGTCAGAGCCTCCAGCTCGCCGTCCTGCGCGACCGCACGCGATTGGCGGACGGCTCCTATGTGCGCTGGAAGAGCCCGCGCAAGCGGCTGCGGATGACCATCGCCGCCGCGGTTCCCACGGTCCCGTGGTCGGACCTGGCGTACTCGCTGGTCCCCAACGGCGGCACGCTCGACTTCAGGGTCACCGGCCGCACGGACGACCTGTTCCCGCTGGGTATCCAGAAGCAGAGCTACGTGACCGGCCTCTACGCCGCGGGCCTCGCGGTCGGGTACTACTCGGCGGCCGGCCAGGATCCGAGCGCGGACCTGCGGACGTGGAACGCCATCACGGCCAAGGGAGAGCCCTACGGCAACGACGCCGAGGCGGCGGTCCGCGAGCTGGCCAACAACCATTCGGCGTACTACCTCGACCACAGCATCGTGCCGGCGCCGACGCTGATCTCCAACGGCTTCACGGACGACCTTTTCCCGGTCGACGAGGCGGTGCGCTGGGTGAACAAGGTGAAGGCCAAGCATCCGAAGGCCAAAGTCGCCCAACTGCACTTCGACTACGGACACGCGCGCGGGCAGAACAAGGCCGCCGACCAGGCGCGCCTCCGGGCTCGGACGCACGAGTGGTTCGATCGCTACGTGAAGGGTGAGCACGAACGGACGCTCACCGGCGTCGAGGCGATGACGCAGACATGTCCGAGGGATGCGCCGTCGGGTGGCCCCTACTCGGCGAGGACGTGGGACGCCCTCACTCCCGGTGAGGTGCGCTACCGCCACGACCCGACGAAGGTCGTGCTCTCGACCTCGGGCAATCCGGCCATCGGAGCTCGGCTGGACCCGATCTTCGGCGGCGGCGCCTGCGTGGCCGTCTCCGCCGCCGACGAGACCGGCACGGCGACCTATCGCCTGACGCCCGCCACCGGGAAGGGCTACACGTTGCTCGGCGCGCCCACCGTCATCGCACGTCTCGGCATCACGGGGCAGTGGCCGGCGCTTGCCGCGCGGCTGTGGGACGTGGCGCCCGGGGGTGCCACGCAGACGCTGGTGGCGCGCGGGCTGCTGCGTCCGGACGGCAGCGGGCGAACGGTGTTCCAGCTCCACGCCAACGGATGGCACTTCGCCGCCGGCCATGCGGCCAAGCTCGAGCTGCTCGGAAGGGACGCCCCATACGCCCGCCCATCGAACTTCCCGTGGTCGATCAGCGTCTCCAAGCTGCGCCTACGCCTGCCGGTGAACGAGCCGCCGGGCAAGGGCGCGGTCAAGCAGCCGAAGCGCCCGCCGCGGGTCTGAGCGAACGGTGAGGGTCGCGCGAGCGAGAAACGTGCTCGCCTGCCTCGCGGCCGTGACCGGCGCGCTCGCCCTGGGCTCGGCCGCACACGCCGGCTCGCTGCCGAGCGTGAAGAGCGGGCAGCGCCCGGGCCCGCCGTTGCTCTACGCGCCACAGCCGCGCGTCCCGCAGCTCGACGTACGAGAGCCGTTCAAGGCGCAGCCGCTACTGGTCTCGGGTACCGACGCCTACCGCGACGGCGAGTACGTCTACCAGGACTACCTCTTCGACGACCACGGCGCAGACGCGAAGCCGGGCGGGTCGACGCCGCCGGGGTCCGGAGGTGCTTCCCAGACCAAGGGAGACGTTCGGTACCCAACCGCCTCCCGGTTCGCCAACAACGCGGCCGACCTCGTGGAGCTGCGGATCAGGCCCACCTCGGACGCGATCGTCTATCGCGTCACCCTCAACACGGCCCTCGACGAGGACGCGGCCGCCGTGGCGATCGGCGTGGACCGCGACCGCAGCGGGGGCGCCGCCGTGCCCTGGCCGCGAGGCGCGGGGATCAGCTCGCCGGGGATCGATCGCTTCGTCGTGGCGTGGGGGACCGGCGGCGAGATCACCACGCCGACCGGCGGAGCCGCTCAGGCGCTCCCCGCCGGGGCCGTGACGACCGACCTCGAGCGCAACCAGATCACGATCACCGTGCCGCGCACGATGATGGACCCCGGCCAGGCCACCTGGCGCTACGTGGCCGGCGTGGGCCTGTGGAACGGGAGCGGCTTCGTTGCGGTGCCCGCCGCCACCGCGCCGGGTGCGGAGACGCCCGCGTCGGGCACCGTCAGTCGGCCGGCGCCGGCCATCTTCAACCTGGCGTTCCGCTTCAACGAGCCGAGCGGGCGAGTGCAGGGGGTGTGGTTCGAGGACGCGCAGTCTGCGGCGCTCGCGGGCGGAACGAGCGGCGCGTTCGGGGCGGACGTCGACTTCGCCCGGCTCGGCTCGGGCGCCGACGGCGCCATCCACGCTCCCGGCGCCAAGCAGGCGCGCATCCTGCCCTCTTCGCAAGCCCTGCCCGAAGGAGTGCGCGCGGGGTTCCCGCAGTTCGGTGGTCGGCTCCAGCCCTACCTCTTGTACGTGCCGCCGGGGTACGTGAGCGGGCGTCCTACGCCGCTCACGTTCGGACTGCACTCGCTCGGAGGAGCGTGGACTCAGTTCTCCGCATTCTCGCCCAACCAGACGAAGCAGTTCGGGGCCGAGCGCGGAAGCTTCTATGTGACGCCGCACGGGCGCGGTCCGAGTGGTTGGTACACGAACGAGGCCGAGGTCGACTTCTTCGAGGTCTGGCGGGACCTGGCGCGGCGATTCACGCTGGACCCGCGTCGGGTTGCCATCAGCGGGTACTCGATGGGTGGCTACGGGACCTACAAGCTCGGCGTCGAGTGGCCGGATCTGTTCGGTCGCGCCTTCACCACCGTCGGCCCGCCCGGTTACGGGGCTTGGGTGCCGCCGAATCCGCCCTCCGCGGGCCAGTCGACGAACACGAACCTGCTGCTCGAGAACGCCCGCTCGCTTCCCTACCTCAACTGGGCCGGGACCGTCGACGAGCTGGTTCCCTACTTCGGCGTTCGGGCCCAGCAGGCCCGCTTCGACGCGCTGAGGCTGCGAAGCCAGCTGTGGAGCTTCCCGGTCGGCCACTACCAGCTGGCGGCGGTCGACCAGTGGGCCGGCGCGCGCGACTTCCTCGGCAGCGCGCGCGTCGAGCGCGACCCCAGCCGCGTCGACTACGCGCTCATGCCGGATGCCGACCACGCCGAGCTCGGGCTCGTTCACGATCACGCCCACTGGGTCTCCAAGCTGCGCGTGCGAGACACCAGCGGCGACCCCGTCAAGGTCCCGGCTCGCGGCGAGATCAGCGCTCGCAGCCTCGCCTTCGGTCAGGGCGACCCGGTCACACGCCGGGTCACGACGCAGCCGTCCGGCAATCCGCTTCCCACCGCGATCGACGGCACCGAGTGGGCGCGCGTCCCGCGCCGCAGGAAGCGCAACGCGCTGACGCTCCGGCTCGAGAACCTGCGTGGCGCGAGGATCGACGGCCGCCGCGCGCGCTTGAAAGGCGGTCGCTGCCTTCGGATCACTGTCCGAAGCGATGGGGGCGCGCGCGTGCGCGTGTCTCTGCGCCTGGCGCGAAGGGGGAGGGTTCGGGTCGGCGGCACCTGCAAGCGGGGCGGCAGGCGGGCGAGGGGAGCGCGGGTGTCGCGGGCGGGCGTGCTCTTGAGCGTGAAGGCGGGGCGCCGTACCTACGTGATCCGCTGACCGGCGCCGCTCAGTCCTTCCACCAGCCGGGGATCATTTCGGCGTCCGTCTGCGGGTCGCCGGTGTTGGGGGCTCCGAAGGCCAGCAGCTCGGCTCCGTCCGGGCCCGCCTCGAACGCTCTGACGGTCTCCGGCGAGACCCTCACGGCGTCCCAGGTCTCGAGCTCCACGATCTCGTCGTCGAGCTTCATGCGTCCACTCCCGCCCACGAGCACGTAGAGCTCCTCCTGGCGCTGCTGCTTATGTCCGAACGGCATGCGGAAGCCGGGTGCCAGCCGCTGAAGGCTGATGCCTGAGTTCTCGAGCCCCAGGGACGAGGTCGCAAACCGCGCCTCCAGGTCGGGCGCGAAGCCGAACCTCGGCGCCTGGTCCTCTACCTCGTTCAGGTTCATCACGGTGTAGCCGGCCATGACCTAATCCTCTCTCGGACGGAGTGGGGGAGCGCGCCGATCGTATCCCTGGACTGTCGGACGAGGTCTCGACGGGCGCAGCTAAGGCCCTGCTCGCAGCCGCCGATGGGTCTGGCAGATGACCGAACACGTGGACAACCCCAACGGCGACCTGCTCGAGGCATCCGCGGTCGCCCCCCAGAGCGAAGGTGCGACGCCGATCCAGCTCGAGCTTCAGCCCGACGAAGCGAACGCACTCCAGCAGTGGCTGCTGAAGTCCATGCACGAGGGCGCCACCGCGCTCGACGAACCGCTCGTCAGCGGCACGCTCCAGAAGCTCTCGCACGAGCTCGAGTTCGTGAACACCGTGAGCGCGGTGCGATCCGAGCTCGAGGGGGCTGGGTTCGACACGGCCGGTATGGGCGACGATCAGGTCGCCGATCTGGCGCGCCGCATCCGCGAGGCCAACGGCCCACGCGTGCACTGACGCTCGGGCCGGCCGAGCCGAACGGGCCTGGACGGCGCCGGTAGGCTCGGGGCTGAGATGCCCGGGCCCAACCTGAACAGTCCCGACTGGGATGTGGAGCTCCCGGACGCTCCGTTCGGAGGCCGCGTGATGGTGCTCGGCCACCGCTGCGGCGCCGCCGAGCTGGGCGCGTCCCTGTTCGAGCTCGATCCCGGCGGGGCGGCCACGCCGTACCACATGCACCTCGGCAACGAGGAGATGCTGATCGTCCTCAGCGGCCAGCCGGAGCTCCGCACTCCCGAGGGCTCGCGCCGCTTGTCCGCGGGCGAGATCGTGGCGTTCCCGCGCGGCGCCCAGGGCGCCCACCGCGTGACCAACCCCGGCGACGAGCCCGCGCGATTTCTGATGGTGTCGACGACGAACCTGCCCGACGTGGCCGAGCACCTGGACACCGGCACCACGCTCACCATCACCGGCGCGCAGGACGGGAAGACGTTCCCGGCGGGCACGGACGTCCCTCCCATGGAGTCGGTGCACAAAGCGATGGCGGCGGCGGCCGAGCGCGAGCGCGACGGCTAGCTGGTCGATCCCCGGGCGCCGCCGCGGTGAAGGACTACCTGGGACCGATGAGCCGGCCCTACGAGCGGGGCCGGCTGACCGAAGAGGACCTTGCGCCGACGTGGCTCGGGCAGTTGGAGGCCTGGCTGGAGGACGCCGCGTCGGCGGGCCTCCCCGAGCCCAACGCGATGGTGCTGGCCACCGCCGACAGGAATGGCCGACCGAGTGCGCGGACGGTGCTGCTCAAGGGCCTCGATGAGGGGGGCGTCACGTTCTTCACGAACTTGCGCTCGCGAAAGGGACGCGAGCTGCATGACAATCCGCGCGCCGCGCTGGTCTTCCCGTGGTCGCCGATCGAGCGGCAAGTGGTGATCGACGGGCACGTCGAGGCGCTCGAAGCGGCGGAATCGGACCGCTACTTCAGGTCTAGACCGCTCGGGGCGCGACTGGGTGCCCTCGCCAGCCCGCAGTCGCAGCCGATCGAGCGCGGCGAGCTCGAGCGCCGGTTTGCCGACCTCGCGGAGCGCCACCCAGCCGAGGTGCCGAGGCCGGAATGGTGGGGCGGGCTGCGCGTGGCGCCCGATCAAGTCGAGTTCTGGCAGGGACGGCCCGATCGTCTCCACGACCGACTGCGCTATAGGCGCTCGAACGCGGAGTGGATCGTCGAGCGGCTCGCGCCCTGAGAGGCCGTCTAGTCGGCCGCCAGCGCCTGCGCCACGGTGCCCAGATCCGCCGCGAACGCCTGACGCTCGGCCTCGCGCTCTGACTCGCCGCGCACACGTAGGATCGCGGAGGGATGGATCGTGGCCGAGACGATCGGCGCGAGCGGCGAGTCCAGCAGGCGCCCGCGCTCACGGGTGACCAGGAAGGACGAGCCCAGCAGTGCCTTGGCGGCCGTTGCGCCGAGGGCCACCAACGCCTCCGGGCCAACAGCCCGAGCTCCTCCTCCAGCCACGGCCTGCAGGCCTTGATCTCGATCTGGCGCGGGGTTTGGCATGAGCCGGGCGCCCTCGGGTCCCTCCCCGAACACGGTCTGCGTTGCGGGGCGCCAGAGCGCGCAACCGCGGAAGCCGACGCTGCCTCTCGGAGAGTCGCGAGCGAGTGCGCGCCGTCCGGGACGAACGGACGCGCATCGTTGGGGTCCGCGGCCGTCTGGGAAGACTCAGACAAAGCGCGGGTACAGGGTCATGCCGCCATCGACGAACAGGGTGGTGCCTGTCATGTACTCCGCTTCGGGACTCGCCAACCAAGCAATCGCACCGGCCACCTCCTCTGGCTCGCCGAGCCGCCCCCAAGGGATCTGCTCCTCCTGCTCGCGGCGCTTCTCCGGATTCTCGATCAGCTCGCGATTGATCGGAGTGAGGATTGCCCCTGGCGCCACGAGCACGACCCGGATACGGCGCGGCGCGAGCTCGCGGGCGATCGTCTGGGAGAAGAGCTTCAGGCCGCCCTTGCTCGCGCAGTAGTGGGAGAAGCGCGGCCATGGGATCACCTCGTGCACACTCGACACGTTCACGATCGTGGCCGGGCCGTCGTCGAGGGCGCGAACCATCTCCCGCGAGCAGAGGAACGGGCCGGTGAGGTTGACCGCCAGCACCCTCTCCCACTCGGCGAGCGGCATATCGGCCAGCTCATAGGGGGCCTCGACGCCGGCGTTGTTGACGAGCAGGTCGACCGGTCCCGCCAGTGTTTCGGCGCCTGCTCGAACATGGACTGAACGGCCGGCTCTGACGATACGTCGGCCTCTAGAGCGACCGCGCGGCCGTCGATCTCGTCGACAACGGCCTGGGCGGGCGCTCGGTCGCCCACGTAGTTGACCCCCACGGCCGCGCCCTCGGCCGCCAGCCTGATGGCGGTGGCGCGGCCGATGCCGGACGCCGCGCCCGTCACCAGCGCGCGCCGCCCGGTCAGGCGATCGGCCACCTCCTTGCCCTGGTGGCGGGTTCGAGTCTCTAGGTGCGGCGCTCGAGGTCCGCCACCCGGTCGGCCTCATCGTCAGCCCGCTGCTCGGCCTCGTCCAGCCGTTCCTTGGCCTTGCCCTTGGACTCCTCCTTCTGGCCCTGACGGCGCAGCGAGGGATCGTCGGCCACGTCGCCCGCGGCCTGCTTGGCCTTGCCTGTGATCTTGTCGATGATGCTCATGAGTCCCTTTCGTTCGCTTGTGGTTCGGGACGGGTTACCCGTCGGGGGTTGGGGCTAACTCGGCCGCGCGGCGGCGGGCCCGCTTCCAGCTGCCGAATGCAGCGAACACGTCGCGCAGCGGCGGTAGCTCGGGGTCGCCGACGGCGAGCTGCTGGTAGTCGACCATCAGCAGGCGCTCTGGGCGCTCGCCGATCTCGTGGGCCGTGCTGCGGATGGCCTCGGCGATTCGTTCGGGCGACGCGCTCTCTGCCTTCGTCACGTTTGGCCTGGCGGCTGAAGACCCCCGCGGCGCTCCCCTTCGCGCCCGGTTCGCCGGACGGCTCGGAGCGGCCGCGCGCGGTCCCGATCAACAGCCGGCAGTGCGGGCAGCGGACCGGCGTCGGCGGCCACGGCGACGCGCGCGGCGCTGGACCAGCAGGTGGCAGTGGGGGCAGTACGCCCCGCTCGCCTGACTCTTCGGGGTCGGCGCGTCCATCGTGACCAGTACCCGTTCGATTGACCGATAGTGGCCGCTCCCAAACCCCAAAATGGAGTCTTCCGGTCAACCGTGTCAGCCCGGCGGCGGAGGAACCGGGTTTGCCTGCAGCGCGCGCGCCACCGCCGCGAGGTTGGAGCCGCGGCTCGCGCCGGCTTGTGTGACCAGTCCTTGCCCTCCTCGCTCTCGAGATAGCTCGCCGCCGGGACCGGGGCCCCGGTTCCAGCTCCCGTATTCCGGCCACTCGTCGCCGTCCCCTTCATTCCGAGCTGACCCCGGGCCGCACGTCGTGATCCACGACGCGCACGATCTCCGCGGTCACCCCCGTTGCCCCCCAGGGCGCCCATCACCACGCGGGCCAAGGCCTCCGTGTTGGACTCCTGCGGGGAGGGCTTGAGGGCAGTTGAGGACGAGGGCGCGCAGGGGACTGGTCATCAGGACCGGTGGTGCCCGATCGGCGGCGAGTGAAACGAAGGCCGCTGCGCCGAGAGGGGTACCCTCGGACGATGGCCGCCGACACCGGCTTCCCGGGCACCGACGCCCAGTTCGACTTCAGCCGCGCGCGCCGCAGGCGGGCGCTGTCGCGCCTGGCCAACCGCCTGCGCGGCGAGCCGAGCGACGTGAACGTGATCCTCCCGTTCGAGGAGGTCGTCGAGGCGCTCGGCCGGCGCGGCGAGAAGCGGCTCGGGCTCCAGACGATCGAGCTCGACTCGATCGTCGGCACGGTCGACCGCGGGCGCGAGTTCGACCGCAGCTTCCGGCCCGACCTCGGGCAGCGTGCGCGCGCGCTGGGAGCGGATCGCCGCGGCCCAGCGCCGCGGCGAGTCGATGCCGCCGATCGACGTCTACCGGATCGGCGAGCTGCACTTCGTCAAGGACGGCCACCACCGCGTGTCGGTCGCCCGCGCGCTGGGCCTCGAGGTGATCGACGCCTACGTGACCGAGGTGCACACTGCGTCGGCGCCGGGAGCGCGAGATCACGCCTCGCCGACCTGCCGCTGAAGAGCCACGAGCGGCTGTTCTTCGAGCGCGTGCCGCTCCCGGTCGAGGCGCGCGCGCGCATCCAGGTCGAGCGATCCGCGCCGCTACGCCTGCCTGGCGGAGGGCGTGGAGGCCTGGGGCTTCCGCGTGATGCAGGGACGCGGGGAGCTCATGAGCCGCGAGGAGGTGGCGCGAGGCGTGGTTCGCGAGGAGTACCTGCCGGTGGTCGAGATGCTGCGCGAGGCGGACCTCGATCGGGGACCCGCACGGAGACCGAGGCCTACGCGCGCGTCGCCGCTGCGCTAGCGCCTCCTTCGCACCCACGAGTGGGACGAGGAGGTGATCGAGCAGCTGCAGGAAGAGCCTGCGGTGAGGCTGCGCGCCGTCGGAAGGGTCGAACAGCTTGATCTTGGTGGCGTCGACCCACAGCTCGGCCTCGCCGCCCTCCTTGACCTTCGCTGCAGCGTCGAGCCGGGCCACGATCTGGCCCTCCGCCCCCGCGCCCGGGACCTCGCCGGCGCCGGAGTCCTCGGCCAGCTCGCGCAGCTCGTCGGACTCGATCTGCTGGTCGCGTCGTGACCGAGAAGTGGGCGTAGAGCTCCGAGCCCATCGACTCGAGCACGTCGATCGTGGCCTTGAAGGTGGTGCCGCGGTCCTTCGCCTCGCCCACCAGCGCCGGCGTCCTCGAAGTCCTCCGGCCGGATGCCGGCGATCAGTCGCGTGCGCCGCTCGGCGCTCCAGCTGCTCGCGCAGCTCCTGCGGGAGCCGGACCTCGCGCCATCGGCAGCTTGAGCGTGTCGCCCTCGACCGTTCGCCGGCATGAAGTTCATCGCCGGCGAGCCGATGAAGCCGGCCACGAACAGGTTCTTGGGCTCGTTGTAGAGCTCCATCGGCGAGCCCGACCTGCTGCAGCACGCCGGCGCGCATGACCGCCACGCGGTCGCCGAGCGTCATCGCCTCGGTCTGGTCGTGGGTCACGTAGACCGTGGTCGTGCCGAGCCGCTGCTGGATGCGCGAGACCTCGGTGCGCATCTGCACGCGCAGCTTGGCGTCGAGGTTCGAGAGCGGCTCGTCCATCAGGAACGCGCGCGGGTCGCGCACGATCGCCCGGCCCATCGCCACGCGCTGGCGCTGGCCGCCGGAGAGGTTGGCCGGCTTGCGGTCCAGGTGCTCGGTGAGGTCGAGGATCTTCGCCGCCTCCTCGACCTTCTTGTCGATCTCCGCCTTGTCGACCTTGGCCAGCTTGAGCGCGAAGCCCATGTTCTCGCGCACGGTCATGTGCGGGTAGAGCGCGTAGTTCTGGAACACCATCGCGATGTCGCGGTCCTTGGGCGCCTTCTCGTTGACCACCTCGCCGCCGATCTTCAGCTCGCCGTCGCGAGATGTCCTCGAGGCCCGGCGATCATCCGCAGCGCGGTCGACTTGCCGCAGCCCGACGGGCCCACGAGGATCACGAACTCGCCGTCCTCGATCGTCAGGTCCATGTCCCGCACGGCCTCGTAGCCGTCGGGATAGCGCTTCGTGACTTTGTCGAGGACGATGTCGGCCATAGCGGTTGCCTCCTTGGCGTTATCCCTTGACGGCGCCCGCCGTGAGCCCGGCCACGATGCGGCGCTGGAAGATCAGGACCATGATGATGATGGGGATCGTGACCACCACGGCCGCGGCGGAGATCGCGCCGATCGGCTCCTCGAACTGCGAGCCGCCGGTGAAGAACGCGAGCGCCGCGGGCACGGTGCGCGCGTTGTCGGTCGAGGTGAGCGTGTTGGCGAAGAGGAAGTCGTTCCAGGCGAAGATGAAGACGAGGATCGCCGCCGTGAACACGCCCGGGCGCGGCCAGCGGCACGATCACCTTCCGGAACGCCTGGAACGGCGTGGCGCCGTCCACCTGCGCCGCCTGCTCGAGCTCCCACGGGATCTCGCGGAAGAACGCCGACAGCGTGTAGATCGCCAGCGGCAGGGTGAAGGTCATGTAGGGGATGATCAGCCCCAGCCAGGTGTCGTACAGGCCGATCGCGCGCCACATGTCGAACAGCGAGCCGACGATCGAGATCGGCGGGAACATCGCCACCGCGAGCGCGCCGGAGAGGATCACCGCCTTGCCGGCGAAGTCGAGCCGCGACGAGCGCGTAGGCGGCCATCGCGGCGAGCACGATCGAGATCAGCGTGGCGATCGCCGCGATGCCGAGCGAGTTCACGAGCGCGGCGTTGAAGGTGTCCTCGCTTGAAGATCGTGCTCGTAGTTGTCGAGCGTCGATGCCGCCGTCGAGAGGAACTTGCCGTCGGCGATCTCGGCCGGCTCCTTGAGCGACAGCGAGGCGATCCACACCACCGGGATCAGCGCGTAGAGCAGCACCACCAGGATCGCGATCGACCAGAGCACCTTCTCGCGGGCGGTGTGTGTCATCGCCTAGGCCTCCTCCCCGCTGCTGGGCGGTGCTGGTGCCGAGCACCTTCACGAAGAAGACGCGCGATCAGGATCACGGCGATGAAGATCAGCACCGAGATCGCCGAGCCGAGGCCCAGGTTCACCCGGTTGATCAGCACGTTGTAGCCCAGGATCGACACCGTCTCGGTGCCGTTGGCCCCGCGCGTCTGGATGAAGACCGAGTCGAACAGCCGGAAGGCGTCGAGCGTGCGGAACAGCAGCGCGACGAGGATCGCCGGCTTCATCAGCGGCAGCGTGATCCGGAAGAAGCGCTGGACCGGTGCTGGCGCCGTCGACCTTGGCCGCCTCGTGCAGCTCGTCGGGCACGAGCGCCAGGCCGGCCAGCAGCAGCAGCGCCATGAACGGCGTGGTCTTCCAGACCTCGGTGAGGATGATCACCAGCGAGCGAGCCGCCGCGGTCGCTGAGCGGGTCCGCGGTGTCGGAGACCGAGCGGCAGGTCCTGCACGAAGCCGCTGGTGGGGTCGAACGCGTAACGCCACGCGAACGCGGCGACCACGGTCACGATCCCGTACGGGATCAGGATCGCCGCGCGCACCGGGCCGCGGCCGAAGATCGCGCGGTGCATCACGAGCGCGATCGCCATGCCGAGCACCAGCTCGATGCCCGACCGAGACGACCGTGATGAACAGCGTGTTGAAGACGTCCGTCCACCAGGTGCTCGAGGTGAGCACGTCGGCGTAGTTGGAGAGCCCGACGAACTCCTTGTCGTCGGGGAAGCGCAGGTCGAACCGCTGGAGCGAGAGGTAGAACGCGTAGCCGATCGGATAGCCGGTCACGATCAGCATCGCGATCACCGCGGGCGCGCACAGCATCCACGCGAGCTTGCGCTCGGCGCGGGCGCGGTCGGTGAGGCCCTTCTTCGGCGGCCTCGCCGCGGTCGTCGCGCCGTGCCGGCCTCCACTCAGAAGATCTTCCCCTCGGCGGCCTTGTCGAGCCGGTCCTGCAGCTTGTCCACGATCTTGCCCGGCTCGACCTCGGCCGGCGGGTGGAACGTCTTCTGGATCGCCAGCGAGATGTCGCTGTAGGCCGGGGTCACCGGCCGCGGCGCGCCGTCGTCGAGCGACTCGCGCATCAGCTCGGCGAACGGCAGCGCCTTCTTCACCTTCGGGTCGTCGTAGAGCGCCTCGGTGGTGGGCGCCAGCCCGCCCGCTGCCGTGATGCGTCGATCTGGCTGCTCGGGCCGCGCCAGGCACTCGGCGGCCTCGAACGCCAGGTCCGGGTTCTTGGAGTAGGCGCCCACGCCGAGGTTGATGCCGCCGAGCGTCACGTGGCTCGGCTCGTCCGGCTCGACCCGCGGCCAGCGCGCCCAGCCGATCTTCTTCTGGAACCCCTTGATCTCCGCGGCGGCCGGGTAGATGAAGGTGTAGTTCACCTGGAAGCTCGCAGCGCCGGACTCGAAGGCCCGATTCGCGCCTGTCCTCCTTGTTGTTCGCCATCCCGGGCGGGGCGGCGGACGAGGTGGCGAGGCGCTTGATGATCTCCGCGGCCTTGACCGTCGACCGTCGAGCGTGGGCTTCCCGTCCTCGTCGACGATCTGCCCGCCGGCCGAGGCGACCAGCGAGTTGATCCACATGGTGTAGCCCTCGTAGCGCGCCGCCTGGACCCCGATCCGCGCTGCCCTGCCGGCAGCCGCTCGGCCGTGTCGATCATCTCGTCCCAGGGTCCTCGGGCGGCTTCTTCACGCGGTCCTTGCGGTACCAGAGCAGCTGGGTGTTCGTGGTGAAGGGCGCGGCCCAGACCTTGTCCTGGTACTGCACGGTGCGCCCGGGCCCTCGAGCCTGCCCTCGAGCGCCTGCCGCCCGCGCTCGCCCTCCCACTCCCTGATCCAGCCGGCCTCGGCGAACTCGGCCGTCCAGGGCACGTCCATGCTGAGCAGGTCGATGTCGGAGTCCTCGGCCGCCAGCCGCCGCGCCATCAGCTCGCGCTGGGCGTCGGCGGTCCTGGGCAGGCGCACGTAGCTGATGCTGTAGCGGCCCTGCGCCTCCTTGTTGCAGGCTGCGATCGCCTCGTCGAAGCCCACCTCGTTGGCGGCGTACAGGGTCACCCGCTTGCCGCCGCCGCCGGTCTCCTCGAAGAGAAGCCGCAGCCGATGGCGAGCGACACGATCATCGCGGCAGTCGCCGCGAGAGCACTTCGCGTCAAGTCCCTCCTCCGATGGTCTTGAAACGACCTGCACCTGCGAAGTACCCCGAGCGCGCCCGCTCAAACCGAGGGTCGCACTGCTAGCTCTTTCGCCCAACCCTATGCAGACGGGGCTGGGGCCGTTTGGGGGTGGACGCCGCGGGTACGTCCGAAGCTGGCAGGCTTGACATCGTGGAACTGAAGCCTGCTCAGTCCGGAGGGCGAACTTCGTTGGCGGGACGTTGTGATTGACATCGAGATCGGGATCGTCGAACCCGACCTCCGCTTGCGGGTGCCGGCGGAGGAGGACAGCGTCCCCGTCGTGAGGCAGGCGCTGAGGTCGCTGGGAGAGACGGTCGACGCGCAGGTCGAGGCGCTCGAGGATGCGGAGCTGGCGGTCACGGAGGCGCTCGCAAACGCGGTCGAGCACGCCTACGAGGACGGCGAGGGAGACGTGGACGTGAGGTTCAGCCCTCGCAACTCCGATTTGCTCGTATGGATCTCCGACAGCGGGGTCGGGATGCCGGCCGAGGTGCAAAGCGGCGGTGGGGAGCGCGGCTTCGGCCTGCAAATGATCGCGGGCATCGCAGCTCACATGGAGATCCGTGGCGGTGATGGCACCGAGCTCGAGATGAGCTTCCCGATGGGGCAGAGCGACCTGCAGACCGTGGACGGCGCCACCCCCGGGGTGGAGCCGGCGGAGCGAATCCTGCGGCGACTCGTCGCCGTGGTGGCGGCCCAGGCCGACATGCCCACCGACCGGGTCGTGGAGGCGCTGCTGATCGCCGAGCTCGTGGCGCGGCACTCCCTGAGGCATCTCATCGGCGACCGGGCGCGGATCGCGATCGACCGGGGCGACGCTGCCTTCGAGCTCCGCGTCGGCCCCCTCGAGGAGGGCGGCGGCGACGCCGTCGTGGCCTCCTCGGAGGTCCCCGTCGTGGGTCCCGTGGTCGAGCGCCTGGCCGACGGGGTCAGGGTCGAGCGCGACTCCGACGAGGATGCGGAGCACCTCGTGGTGCGCATCGCGCGACGGGACTGACCGCTCTGGCTAGGAGATCTCCGACGGATCGGAGACCATCTCGAGCCGCTCGTCGGCGCGCGTGAGCTCGAACACCCGCTCGACGCGCCGAATGCCCCTCACCACGACCAGGCGTCCGCCTGCTTCGCCCTGCTCCTTGTCGAGCTGCAGGGCGAGTCGCAAGCCACTCGAGTCCATGAACGTCACCTTGCGCAAGTCAAGCGCGAGGACGGGAGTATGGCCGTCGATCGCGTCGCGGAGCTTCTCCTCCACGTCGTCGACCGTCGACACGTCGATCTCTCCGGAGAGGGCCGCCATGTGGCCATAGCTTTCCCGCGTGATGTCGACGCCGAAGAGTTTCAAGTGATGGCTCGGGCCCGGCCCGACGGTTTGGTTATACACGACGAGTGCATGAAGGTAAGCGGCTCTCGGTTCAGTCCGGATCGGCGCGTGGGGGGAGCTGAATCGACTCCTCGGCTCCGGTCACGCCGGCCTCGAGCTCCCGTGATCGCTCGAGCTCCGCGTTCAGCTCGGCGCCGAGGAGCACCGCGATGTTGGTGATCCACAGCCAGATGAGGAAGCTGATCACCCCGCCGAGCGCGCCGTAGGTCCTGTCGTAGGAGCCGAAGTTGGACACGTACAGGCCGAAGCCCGCCGAGGCGATCATCCAGACGAGCAGCGCGAGCAGGCTGCCGGGCGTGATCCAGCGAAACCCGGCCAGCTTGACGTTGGGAGCGGAGTAGTAGAGCAGCGCCAGCATCACCAGCACCATGCCGGCCAGGATCGGCCACTTCGCGACCTCATAGAGCCCGACGACCTCATCGCTCAGGCCGATGGCGTGGCCAACGGACTTGGCGACGGGCCCGGTCGCGACGAGCGAGACGACGACGAGAGCCAGTAGCAAGACCATCACCAGGGTTACGCCCAGCTGGAGCGGCCGCAGCTTCCAGTACGGCCGCCCCTCCTCCACCTCGTAGATCACGTTGCACGCGCGGGCGAACGCGCCGACATAGCCCGAGGCGCTGTAGACGGCGCCGGCGAGCCCGAGGAAAAACAGCACTCCCGCCGTTTCGCGGTTCGCGGTGATGTCCTCGACCGGGCCCTGGAAGGTGTCCACCGCGGACGAGGGCCCTAGGTCCTCCACAATCTCCAGGAGGGCATCGGTCGTGCTCTCGGGATCCCCGAACAGCCCCACGATCGATACGAGCGCGATCAACGCCGGGAACAGCGCGAGCACCCCGTAGTAGGTGAGCGCGGCGGCGCGGTCGGTCAGCTCGTCCTCGCGAAACTCGCTCACCGTGCGCTTGAGCGCGAGCGCCCACGAGCGACGTCGGAGCTCCCTTGGCCGGTCAGGGCCGTCCGGGTCACGGGCCTCTTGGGCCATTGGGCGGCTATCCGCGTCCGCGCCGGGCGTTCGCAGCCCGGTAGGCCATCTGCAGGAAGTCGGCGACCCCGAGCGCGGACAGCACCGAGGCCACCAGGCGGGTCTCTCGCGGAACCGTCACGAGGCCCATCGTCAGGATGCTCACGAGCCACATGCCGATGCAGTGCGGGCACGTCAGGAGCTGGCCGATGGCTTGGCGCGGACCTCCCCGTGCCCGCGGGCGCTCCTCGACCTCCCCCGGCACGCTGCTGCGCCCCTGGTACTCGGTGAACGGCGCGCGGATGAACGCCGCGACGCGCTCCTTGGTGATCAATCGACTCAGCTTGAACGCGGCGGCTCCCACGAGTGCGATGTCGCCTGGGGCGAGCCGCTCCGGCAGCTCCCGTCCGCTGCGGCGGTGGGCGACCAGAAAGGCAGCGAACGCGGACACGAAGCCGGTCGCGATCGCCAGGTAGGAGCCCAGCGGAGGGCGCTCCGAGTCTGAGGCGTAGGCCTCCCAGCCGGATGGCGCCTGCTCGGCGCGGTGCTCGGTCTCTGAGGCCACGAACGCGGAACCATAGGCGTCCCGGCCCGACGAGCCCGGCAGCCTCTGGACAGGCGGGGCCGCGATGTAGGAAGGTCACCGAGCCCGTGATCTTCCGTCAGTTCATACACGACGACCTGGGCTGCGCCTCCTACCTGGTGGGCGACCCGGAGGCCGGGGTGGCGGCCGTCGTGGACCCCAAGTTCGAGATCGACGACTACCTGGTGGCCGCCCGCTATCTCGGGGTTTCGATCGAGCACGTGCTCGAGACCCACAACCACGCCGACCACGTTTCGGGCCACGGTCGGCTGGCCGCGGCCACCGGCGCGTCGATCCACGTGCACCGCCTGGCCGCGGCCGAGTATGCGCACGAGCCGTTCGAGGACGGCTGGGAGCTCGAGCTCGGCCGGGTGCGGGTCCGCGCACTCCACACGCCCGGCCATCGACCCGAGCACACCGCCTTCGCGCTCACCGACACGGCGCGATCCTCGGAGCCCGTGGGCGGTGCTCACCGGGGACACGCTGTTCGTCGGCGACGTCGCCCGGCCGGACCTGGCCGTCGACGCCGAGCGAGGGCGCGGCGGACATCTTTCGCTCGCTGCAACGAGCGGCTGCTGACCCTGCCCGCCGAGGTCGAGGTATGGCCCGGGCCACCTAGGCGGGTCGCTGTGCGGCGGCTCCGGGATGGACCACAAGGCGTCGTCCACGCTCGGCTTCGAGCACGCCAACAACGCGATGCTCGGCGAGAAGGACGCCGATCGCTTCAAACGACGGCTCGATTGCCGGACCTCGGTCCGCAGCCGCCGAACTTCGAGCGGATCGTGGAGATCAACCGCGGCCCGCTCGTGCGGGAGGGCGTCGAGGGCCACCCGCTGGCGCCGCGGCAGGTCGAGCAGAAGCGCGCGGAGGGCGCGCTCGTGGTCGACGTGCGAACCGACCTCCAGTTCGACGACGCTCATGTGCCCGGCGCCGTGTGCATCACGATGCTGAGGGCGGGGTTCGGCTCCAAGCTCGCCTGGGTCGCCAGGCCCGACGAGGAGATCGTGCTGGTCGGCCGCGATGACGACGACGCCCGCCGCGCGATCGAGCTGGCCGCGGCCGTGGGAGTGCGGCGGATCGGCGGCTATCTGCACGGCGGCATGACCAGCTGGCGCGAGGAGCGCCGAGCCGGTGCAGCGCATCGAGCGCATCACGGTCCCCGAGCTGCACGGCCGGATGGAGGCGGGCGACCGGCTGCAGCTGCTCGACGTGCGCGACGAGTCCGAATGGCGCGCCGGCCACATCCCGGGACTCGCTGCACGTGCCCTACCACGACATCGACGACGTGCCTCCGGAGCATCGACCCGATCCCGCCGGTGGCCGCCGTGTGCGAGTCGGGCCCGCGCAGCGCGGTCGCGGCCAGCCTGCTCCAACGCCACGGCGTCGGCGAGGTGCTCCACGTCGTCGACGGCGGGGTGGGAACGTGGCGCGAGCGCGGGTGGCCGATGAGGAGGGCGGCTGAGCCCGCGGCTTCGAGCGTACGTCCGCGGGGTAGGGTGGGCCACACCCGACGCGCCTTGTCGACTTTGTCGCGTATAGGTAGTCAAAGTCGACAAGGACACCAACTCGCTCCCCCTACCCAGCCGGCGTAAGCGCCCCGTCGGCGGCAACCGTATCGCCGGTCTGCATAGGATCGGCCGAACGAGGTAAAGGGGAGACATGGCAACCAAGACAGCGCAGGGAATCCTCAGCGACGACATGCGCGAGGACCGCGAGCAGATCGTCGAGATGCTCACGAAGGCGTACTGGATGGAGATCGAGACGGTGATGAGCTACATCGCCAACACGATCAATCCCGACGGCGTGATCGCGCGTGAGATCTCCGAGCACCTGGAGACGGACATCCAGGAGGAGCTCGGACACGCGCAGGAGTTCGGCAAGCGGATCAAGGAGCTGTACGGCGTGGTGCCCGGCTCGCTCGACTTCACCGCCGAGCAGTCCTACCTGCAGCCGCCCGGGACCCAGACCGACGTCCTGCACGTGGTGCGCGGCGTGATCGAGGCCGAGACCGGCGCGATCGACCACTACAACGAGATCATCGAGTTCTGCGAGGGCCGCGACCCGGTGACCCAGGACATGGTCATCACGATCCTGCGCGACGAGGAGGGCCACCGGCGGCTGTTCGAGGGCTTCCTGCGCGAGCTCGACGCCTGGACGCCTGAGCAGGCGCGCGCCTAGTCGCTCGCGACGGCGCTCAGCTTGTCCAGCGCCCGCCGCAGCAGCCGCGAGACGTGCATCTGCGAGACGCCGACTCGCTCGGCGATCTCCGCCTGGGTCAGGTCGTCCACGAAGCGCAGCTTGAGGATCACCTGCTCGCGCTCGGGCAGAGCATCCGGAACGCGGGCGCGACGCTGTTGCCCAAGCTCCACCAGCTCGAACCGCTCGTCCTCGTCGCCGAGCGTGTCGGCCAGCGGTGCGTGCGCTCGTCGCTCGTCGCTGCCCATGGGCGCGTCCAGCGGGGTGGGCGAGTAGGCGCTCGAGACGTCCATCGCCTCGAGCACCTCCTCGAGGGTGAAGCCGGTCGCCTCGGCCACGTCCTCGGGCGTCGGCGATGCGGCCGAGCTCGGCCGAGAGCTCGTCGATCGTCCCGCGTGACCTTGAGCGTGCGCTCCTGTAGCGAGCGCGGCACGTGCACGCCCCAGCCCTTGTCGCGGAAGTGACGCTTGAGCTCGCCGAGGATGTTGGGCACCGCGTAGCGCACGAACGGGCCGGCGTCGGGGTCGTAGCGGTCGATCGAGTTGATCAGGCCGAGCGCCGCCACCTGCTGGAGGTCGTCCAGCGGCTCGCCGGAGTTGCGGTACCGGGAGGCCAGCCGGTGCGCCAGCGGGAGGTACATCTCGACGAGCTCATCCCGCGCGGCTGAGTCGCCTGCCTTGACTCGCTCGAAGAGTTGTCGCTCGTTCCGGTCATCACCCATCTTGTGTCGCGAAGCAGCGTAATGGGTTAGCCGGTCTGGCCCGTCGCTTCGTGTGCCGCCCCCACCGGCTTGGACTCGGGCGAGCCTCGCTGACGCAGGTAGACGGCGAAGATCGCCATCGATCCGACGGCCAGGAACTCGGACTGCCAGTTCTGCAGCGTGTTCTCCCAGAAGTTGGCGCTGCCGAGGTACTCGAAGTAGGAAAGCGGATCCTCGTCGTGTCCGACCAGCTCCTCGTTGTAGGCGTTGCGTCCCGTCAGGGCCTGCCCGAGTCACGATCCGAGCCAGATCACGATCATCACGATGACCAGCGAGTGCGAGTACACGCGCGTGCGCATGCCCCCGGCCTTCGCCCATCCTGGCGAGCGATCGTGCGCGTGGGCGCCGACCTTCTGGTCCTCGTCCGACTCGCCGCCCGGCTTGTCCAGCTCCTTCGACTCGGGCGACCCTCGTTGCACGAGCCAGACCGTCGCCAGGATGTAGAGCGTGAACTGGAGGTACTCCGATTGCCAGTTCTCGAGCAGGGCCTGCCCGAACTCCGACGAGAGGAGATACGACCCGTAGGACATCGGCTGGTCACCGTGGCGGAGCTGGTCGTTCGTGAAGTCGTGCCAGCCCGCCAGCGACTGGAAGCCGACGGCCAGCAGGAAGATGACGAAGAAGAAGACCGACAGGCTGTTCTCTCGCGGGAAGCGCGCCAACGCCTAGCTCCCTGTGAGGCCCACGACGATGTACACCGTCAGTCCGAGCACGACGACGAGGACGTAGATCACGAACATCGCCCGCATCTAGTGCTTGAGCGTCGCCCGTCTCATGCAGCCTGGCGACCCCCGCGGTCGCGGGGTCGAAACCGCCCTCCAGGTCGCTGCGCCGGGGCCCCCACGCCGCCGCTGCGCGGCGGCGCAACGGCGCGCCCACCTGTTTCACGCCTCGCGCCTGGGGGGTAGAGTCCGCACAGATGTCGGGGGGAGAGTCCGTGCAATGCTGACGGTGGCCAGCGAGAAGATCGACGGCACCGTCGTGCTGGCGGCAGAGGGAGAACTGGACGCCTACACGATGCGCGCGCTGCGCGAGGCGCTCGAGTCAGCCCTCGAGGACTCTCGCGACGACTCGGTCGTGGTGGACCTTGCGGCGGTGAGCTTCATCGACTCGACCGGTCTCGCGCTGATGCTCAACGCCGCCCGCAGACTGACGCGCCGCGGTCGGGGCTTCGCGATCGCCTGCCCCCAGGAGGGCCCGATCCGCCGCGCCTTCCACGTCAGCGGTCTGGAGGATTGCTTCACGATCCGCCATGGCCTGTCCGAGGCCGTGGCCGATGCTCAGCCGGCGTTCTCGGGGCGGCCGGTCGCCTGACCGGGATCATCGTCCGCGCTGCCCGCGCTCTTGCGAGCTTCCTCGCGCACCTCGCCCCCGCTGTCGTCCTCGACCTGCTCGGCGGGAGCCTCCTCCGGAAGCTGGTCCGACTCCTCGATGTGACGTTCCATGCCGGACGGCTACCCGCGCCGATCGGCCTACAAACTGGGCCCCGCCCGGCCACGGCCGCCCATGGTTTTCACACGTTTGGCGCAGGGGTAGCGGAAACGCATGCCAACCCTCGAGATCACCGAGCCGCAGCCGCCCGTCGGGCCGGATCCCGAGCCGCCCGGACCGGAGATCCCGGACTCCCCGATCGACCCGCCGGAGCCCGATCCGCCCGGGCCTGGGATGCCCGAG
This sequence comes from uncultured Thermoleophilaceae bacterium, assembly GCA_963802855.1. Lineage (GTDB taxonomy): Bacteria > Actinomycetota > Thermoleophilia > Solirubrobacterales > Thermoleophilaceae > JAAYBF01. The sequence goes on along the minus strand of CAWDJP010000004.1, from coordinate 194,467 downwards.
CCCTCGCCGCCCCAAGAGCCGGACGTCGATCCACCGGTGGTGCCGCAGACCGACCCCAAGGGCCCGGAGACCCCGGGGCAGTAGCGTGGCCGAACGCGGGGTCGAGGGGCGCCGAGGCGGGGGGTCCGGACGCGACGAGAGCGAGTCCGAGCGACTCGACCGCAACCTCCAAGAGCTGCTCGGGGAGCTGCGGGTAGCGCTCCCCGGCGTTCAGGTCCTGTTCGCCTTCCTGCTGGTGGTGCCATTCAACAACCGCTTTGCGCAGCTGAGCGTCGGACAGGAGCGGCTGTATCTCGCGACCCTGATGTGCGCCGGCCTGGCGTCCGCGTTCCTGATCGCCCCTACGGCGCAGCACCGGCTGACGTTCCGCATGCAGGAGAAGGAGTGGATCGTGATCGCCGGCAACCGCTTCACGATCGTCGGCATGGGATTCCTTGCGCTGGCGATGACCGGGGCGATCGCGCTCGTCACCGACGTGGTCTTCGACCGCACCACGGCAATAGTCTGCGCGGCGGCGATCGGTTTGGTCTTCGTGGTGTTTTGGTATCTGATGCCGCTGCGGCGGCGAACCGCCGACACGCAGGGCCGCGCGCGCTAGGTCACGCCACGCGCTCGATCGCGTCGGAATCCTCATCCTTGGCGATGAGGTCGAGCACCGCCTCCTCGATCTCGCGCTGGGCGAGCGGCTCATCCGTCTCGCTCTCCTTCGCGAACTCCTCGTGGGCGCCGCCGATCGTCAGGCCGCCGTCGATAGCGATCGAACACGCGCGGATCGATGTAAGAGGCGCGCGCCACCGTGGGCGTGTTGCCGAGATAGCGCGCTACCTCCTCGATCGCCCGCTTGACGGCTCGCTTTCTGGCTGCCTTGGAAGCGCGGGCCTGCTGGCTCGAGACGCTGAGGCCCACAGCGGCGAGCACGGTCGCGTGCCAGGTGCGGAAGTCCTTGGCGCTGAAGTCGCCGCCCGACGCTTCCTTCACGTAATCGTTCACGTCGGTCGACTTGAGGTCCACCCAGCGGGCGCCGGACTTGTACGCCAGCAACTCCTCGCCCCCGCCGCGACGACGCTTGAGCGCTCTGACCACCTCGAAGACGTCCGGGTCCGGCAGGCTCTGCTCCCGTTCGACTCCTCCCTTGGCGTCGTAGACGAAGTGCACGACGCCGTCGCGCAGCGTCACGTGGTCCTTGCGGATGGTCGCCAGCCCGTACGACTCGTTCTCCTCCGCGTAATCCTCGCCGCCGATCCGGAAGAACCCCGTGTCGAGCATACGAATGGCGCACGCGAGGACCCGCTCGCGAGAGAGGTCGTCTCGGCTGAGATCCTTGGCCACGCGGTCGCGAAGTCGAGGGAGGACGCGCGCGAAGTCGACCATCTCCTGGAACTTCTGGCGGTCCTGTCGCTCGCGCCAGCGGTCGTGGTAGCGGTACTGCTTTCGTCCGGCCGCGTCGATGCCGGTGGCCTGGATGTGGCCCATCGGGTAGGGGCAGATCCAGACGTCCTCCCACGCGGGTGGGATCGCGAGCGCGCGAATGCGGGCGATCAGCTCGGGGTCGCCGATGCGCCGTCCGTCCTCGTCGAGGTACTCGAAGCCGCGCCCGCGCCGCCTTCGCGTGATGCCAGGCGTGGAGCAGTCGACCCGCTTCAGCCGGGCCACGTCAGACGCTCGGCCGGGCCGGGGTGGACACGCGGCCGGGCTACCCGCGCACCCGCGGGGCAAACGGGCGCGTGCGTAAGGGAGCTGAAACGGACCGCCGCTAGGCTGGAGTCAGAAGCCACAGAGGAGACAGAGGATGCTGGAGTTCCTGACTCGCAACAAGACCGCGATGCCATCCGCCGGCGAGGCGCTTGCCCGGCCGCGACACCCCGATCGTCACTCCGGGCGATCACGCCGTGCTCGGCACGCCGATGGCGCCTCCTTTCCCCGAGGACACCGAGCGCCTCGTGCGTCGGGCATGGGCTGCTTCTGGGGCGCCGAGCGCGTCTTCTGGACGCTGCCCGGCGTGTCACACCACGGCCGTCGGCTACGCGGCCGGGCTCACGCCCGAACCCCACCTACGAGGAGGTGTGCACCGGGTCGCACCGGGCACAACGAGGTGGTGCTCGTGGTCTTCCACCCGGCCAGATCTCGCTCGAGGAGATCCTGCGCGCGTTCTGGGAGGGCCACGACCCGACCCAGGGGATGCGCCAGGGCAACGACGTCGGCACCCAGTACCGCTCTGGGATCTACACGACCGGCGACGCCCAGCGGGAGGCCGCGCTGGCCTCGCGCGACGCTACGCGGAGGCGCTCGAGCGCCGCGGGCCACGGCGGCGAGATCACCACGGAGATCGATGCCGCGGGCGAGTTCTACTACGCCGAGGACTACCACCAGCAGTACCTGGCGAAGAACCCGAACGGCTACTGCGGCCTGGGCGGCACGGGCGTCTCGTGCCCGATCGGCGCTGAAGACCTAGGCGTCAGTTCAGGGACGGGTCGACCGGCATCGTCGCCATCAGCGCGTAGGCGCCGCCCTTGCGCTGCAGCGCTCCGGCCAGAGGTCGTCCGTCGGTGAAGGGATCGTCGGCGCGCGACCGGTTCGACGATCCACGCCTCCTGGCTCAGCTCCTCGTCGAGCTGGCCCGGCGCCCAGCCGGCGTAGCCGGCGAACACGCGCAGCCGGCGGCGCGAGACGTCCTGCCGTTCGGGGTCGAGCAGGCCGAGCGATCCCGTCACCGGCGTGCCGGCCTCGTCGGGGTCTCGAAGTCGCCGAGGGCGAGCACGGCCGTCGGTCCCGACGGGCCCGCCCGCGTGGACACGACGTCTTCGGGCTCGGCGAGCGTCGGCCAGCTGCGGGCACGGCGTCGGCCACCGCGGTCTCGGTGGGGCGGTTCAGCACCACGCCCATCGCGCCCTCGTCGGTGTGCTCGAGCACCAGCACCACGGTGCGCCGGAAGTAGTCGCTCAGCTGCGGCGCGGCGATCAGCAGCTGTCCGCGCGTGGAGTCCATCACGTCACGGTGCCCTCCTAGCGACCCTTCCACACCGGGTCGCGCTTCTCCGCGAAGGCGGTGGCGCCCTCGCGCGCGTCCTCCGAGACCGAACACCGGCCCGGAGATCTCGCCCTGGCGCTGCCACATCTCGTCCTCGGACCAGCCGGGCGACTCGACCAGGATCCGCTTGGAGGCGTCGAGCGCCAGCGGCCCGTTCTTCGCGATCGCCTCGGCCAGCTCGAGGGCGGCGTCGAGCGCGCCGCCCGGCTCGGCCACCCGGTTCACCAGCCCCAGCGTCGGCGCCGCGCTCGGCGGAGATCGGGTCGCCGGTGAGCGCCAGCTCCATCGCCACGTGGTAGGGGATCCGCCTCGGCAGGCGCAGCAGCGCGCCCGCCGGCGGCCACCAGGCTGCGCTTGACCTCGGGGATGCCGAGCTTGGCGCCCCTGCGCCGCGACGATCAGGTCGCACGCCAGCGCCACCTCCAGGCCGCCCGCCACGGCGAAGCCCTCGATCGCGGCGATCACGCGGCTTGCGCGGCGGCCGCTGGGCGATCCCGGCGAAGCCGCGACCCGTCGACGTGCGGGCTCTCGCCCGCGCACGAACGCCTTCAGGTCCATGCCGGCGCAGAAGCCCTTGCCGGCGCCGGTGAGGACGCCGACGCTGCAGCTCGGCGATCCCCGTCCAGCTCGTCGAGCGCGGCGGCCACGCCCTGAGGCCAGCGCGGCGTTCACCGCGTTGCGCGCCTCGGGGCGGTTGAGGGTGATCAGGAGGACGCGCCCGCGGCGCTCGGTCAGGACGGCTGGTCGTCGGTCATCGGCGGGAACCTACCGTTCGGCGAGCCGAGCCTGTCCTGGGCCGGCGGGGCGCGAGGATCTCCCGTGCCCAGGTTGCGGCAGCACTTCCCAGATGCGAGAGTCGCGGGTACTCACAGTCCGAGGGAGGGGTTATGCCGAAGTACCTCGTCGAGGCCTCGTACACGCCTGAGGGCGTTGAAGGGGTCCGAACCCAAGGTGGGACCAGTCGCCGAGACGCGGTGGCGAAGACGATCGAGAGCCTGGGTGGAGAGCTCGAGAGCTTCTACTTCGGGTTCGGCGATCACGATGCTCTCGTGGTCGCCGATCTGCCCGACAACGAGGCGGCGGCGGCGATCGCGCTTACGGTCAACGCGTCAGGGGGCGCCAGCGTGCACACAACCGTGCTGCTCACGCCCGAGCAAGTAGACGAGGCGGCCAAGCGCTCAGTCGACTATCGCGCGCCCGGAGGCTGATTCCAGCGCGGGGGATCGCCCCGCGCCTCAATCGTCCGCTGCGAAAACTAGCCTCGCGGCGTGCGCCTGATCGTCGCCCGCTGCGAGGTCCGCTACACCGGCCGCCTGACCGCCGTGCTGCCCGAGGCGCTGCGGCTGCTCATGCTCAAGTCCGACGGCTCGGTGATGGTCGCACGCCGACACGCGGCGGCTTCGAAGCCGCAGAACTGGATGACGCCGCCGACCGTGATCGAGGAGGAGCCGCGGGCTGATCGTGGTGCGCAAGCGCGCGGGCGCCAGCGAGGACCGGCTGGAGATCCGCGTGGCCGAGGTGCTCTCCGACGTGACCCACGACATGGGCGAGGCCGCCGCGCTGGAGAAGGAGGGCGTCGAGCGCGAGCTGCAGGAGCTGCTGGCCGACGCGCCCGAGCGCTGCGGCGAGGGCTTCCGCCTCGTGCGCCGCGAGTGGCCGACCGACATCGGGCCCGGTGGACCTCATGTGCCGCGACGCCGACGACGGCTGGGTGGCCGTGGAGATCAAGCGCGTGGCCACGATCGACGCCGTCGAGCAGCTCACCCGCTACCTCGAGCGGCTGGCGCTCGAGCCCGGGCTTCGCCGTCCTGCCGCGGCGTGCTCGCCGCCGCGCAGGTCAAGCCGCAGGCGCGGGTGCTCGCCGAGTCGCGCGGGATCGACTGCGTGGAGGTCGACCCGGCCGTGCTGCGCGGCGACCGCGAGCCGGACCTGACGCTCTTCGCCGGCTAGAACCGACGCCGCGTGCGGCTTGTCAGCGCTATCGCCCGCAGCAGCCGGGCAAGCTCGCCGAAGCGCCTGCGCCGGCGCTTGCGGCAGCCCCTGCCCAGCCGCTGCAGCGGCCCCGCTCGCGACCGCGCGCTGACGCGCGACGCCGCGCGCCGCAGGCCGAGCGCCGCCAGGCCCGCGGCGATCGCGCCGCGGCGCGAGAGCAGCGCCGCGGAACTGGCTCTCCACCTCCGGCCACAGCTCGCTCCTCCAGCAGCGCAGCCGCCGCCTCGGGCGTCGCCTCCAGCTCCGTCCACCGGGATCGGCGCGCCGAAGGCCACCGCCACCTTCTTGGGCTTGGGGATCGGGCCGAGCCACAGCCGGTCGGTGCCGCTGATGGCGGCCGGGCACCAGCGGCGCGCCGGCCTCGATCGCCAGGCGCGCCGCGCCTCGGCGGGGCTCGCCGAGCTCGTCCGGCTCGCGCACGCGCGTGCCCTCGGGGAACAGCGACAGCAGCCCGCCGTCGGCGCAGGATCGCCCGCGCCGTCTCCAGCGCGTCCGCGTCGGACTGCGCCGCGCCGCACGGGAAACGCGCCGAGCTTCACCAGCAGCGGCCCCTTCCAGCCCTCGAACAGCTCGGACTTGCCCATGAACCGCAGGGGCGCGGCGGTGGCGGCGCCGATGAAGAACGAGTCCCAGAAGCTCTTGTGGTTGGGGGTGATCACCGCCGGCGCCCTCGGCGGGAATGTGCTCGGCGCCGCGTGATGCTCAGGCGAAACCAGACCCGCAGAACGCCACCACGACGCCGCGCACCAGCGCGTAGAGGAGCCGCGACGGACCCTGCTCGCGCGCCCGCCGGTGGGCCTCCTCGTTGGTCACGCGCCAGACCCTAAGGCGCAATTCGGCGCAGCATCGGCGCGCACATCCGGGTAAGCGGGGATAGTTGAGCGCGGAGATGCACCCGAGCCGAGGCACCACGGCGGTCGCCTATCGCGCGGTCCTGCTGGCCGCCGGCCTGCTGGTGCTCGGGCCTGCTCTTCGAGCAGCTCTGACGCTGCTGCTGGCGGTGCTCATCACGGTGATCGTGGCGATCGCCCTGGCGTCGGTCGCGGACCGGCTCGAGGCAGCGCTTCGACATCCCGCGCCCGATCGGGGCGCTGGCTGGCGCTGCTCGGCGGGCTCGGCGCTGATCGCCGGCGTGATCGCGCTGATCATCGCCCCGTTCATCGACCAGACGAACGAGTTCGTGGACGACGTGCCGGGCATCGTCGACGACCTGCGCGACCAGATCCACGACGCCACCGGGGCGCAAGCCGGGCGAGATCGCCGACCGGGTGCAGGAGTTCGCCGAGAACTACACCGACGAGCCGGAGAAGCTGATCGGGCCGATCACCTCGATCGGCCTCAGCGTGGCGGGCGTGCTCGGCGCGCTGATCCTGGTCCTGATCACCGCCTACTACATCGCCGATCAACCCCGACCCGCTGCTGCGACGGCCTCCGCCGGCTCGTGCCGCCCGCGCCACCGGGGCCAGGCCGACGTGATCATGCACCGCCTGCGCGACTCCTGGATCGGCTGGATGCGGGGGGTGGCGGTGGACATGGTCGTGTCCGGCGTCCTGCTCTACATCGGGCTCACGATCATCGGCCTGGACTTCGCGATCTTCTTCGCGGTGCTCACGGCGCTGTTCTCGGTGGTGCCCTACTTCGGCGCCATCGCCAGCGGCATCCCGCCCGTGCTGTTCGCGCTCACCGACTCGCCGGGCAAGGCGCTGCGCGGTGCTCATCGTCTACACGCTCGTGCAGCAGTTCGAGGGCAACGTGACGATCCCGCTCGTCATGTCCCGCACGGTGAAGCTGCACCCCGCCGTGATCGCCTTGGGCGTGGTGGTGGTGGGCCAGCTGTTCGGCTTCGTGGGCCTGATCGTGGCCGTGCCGATCCTGTCGATGATCATGATCCTGGTGGAGGAGCTGTGGGTCAAGCCGATGGAGAAGGCCGAGCGCAGGAGCCGTGGAGGCGGTGGCGTTACCGCCCTCTGCATCGCCGCCGAGCGCGTCGAGGCAGACGTCCTAGAGCTTGATCGCCGCGATGACGATCGAGGCGATGCACGCAGATCACGATCACGATCTGCATGTAGATCCAGAAACGGGGCACACGGCGGATTGTGACCATTGGAGCCTCGATATTCCTGGCCGCCGTCGGGGCCATCCTGCGGTACGCCGTCAGGACAACATCTCGGGCGTCGACCTGCAGACGGTCGGGCTGATCCTCATCATCGCCGGGGTGGTGGGCTTCGTCGCCGGCCTGGCGATGACCATGAGCGCGCGCGACCGCGATCCGCGCGACCGCGCCACGTGCCGCTGAGCCTACTCGATCAGCGCCTGGCGCAGGGCGATCGCCACGGCGTGCACGCGGCCGTCGGCCTCGAGCTTGGTGATCGCGCGCTTGGTGTCGGACTTCACCGTCTCGGCGGACAGCCCGATCCGCGCTGGCCACCTCCTCGGTGTGCAGGCCCTCGGCCAGCAGCTGCAGGATCTCGCGCTCGCGCTCGGACAGCGGCGCGTCGGCCACGCCCTGGGTCATCAGCAGCGCCGGCGACAGCGACGGGTCCACGAACGCGTCGCCGCCGTCGCACCGTGCGGATCGCCCGCAGCAGGTCGTCGGGCGGCGAGCCCTTCATCACGTAGCCGCGCGCGCCCGCGGAGATCGCGTCGGAGAGCAGGCGCTTGTCGCCGTAGGCGGAGAAGACCACGGTGCCCGCGTTCGGGCGCGTCCGCCGCCAGCCGCTTCACGGTGGAGATCCCGTCCATCCCCGGCAGGCGCACGTCCACGATCACCACCTCCGGGTCGTGGCGCCTGACCGCGTCCAGCGCCTCCTCGCCGGAGTGGACCGGTGTCCACCAGGTCGATGTCGGGCGCGCCGGCCAGCAGCAGCGCGAGTCCCTTGCCGCACCGCCGGGTGATCATCGACGGCGAGGCACTTGATGGTGGCGGCCATGACTTCACGGCCATGCTATTCCCGGTTGACCGGCGCGCCAAGCCCGATGGCCGACGCGCCCGGTCTATGATGCGCGCCACTCGGCGGCGCCCCAGGAAGGAGCGGTGTGTTCGGTATCGATCGTGGTGGGCACAGATGGCTCCAACACCGCCTCCGAGGCCGTCCGCCAGGCCACCGAGCTGGCCCGCAGCCTCGGCGCCAAGGTCTATCTCGTGAGCGCCTACGAGCCCGTGTCCCGAGGGCCGGCTGCGCGACGAGCGCGAGCAGGTGCCCGAGGACCTGCAGTGGATGGTCAACCCGCGCGAGGACGTGGAGGACACCCTGAACGAGGGCGCCGGGCGCGCTCGAAGGAGCGCGGGAGTCGAGGTGGAGACGCTGGCGCGCGAGGGCGACCCGGCCGACGCCATCCTCGACGTGGCCGAGGAGAAGGGCGCCGACCTGATCGTGGTCGGCAACAAGGGCATGACCGGGGCCAAGCGCTTCCTGCTGGGCTCCGTGCCGAACAAGGTGTCGCACCACGCGCCCTGCTCGGTGATGATCATCCGGACGTCCTAGAGGAACCGCAGCCGCCGCGCCGCGCTGCTCGTCGCCTGCTAGCGGAGCGCGGCCAGCGCGTCGAGCAGCCGTGCCCGTAGCGCGGGTCGAACCCGGCCGGGCCCGGCGTCGCGTGCGGTGTTCTCGAGGTGGCGCTCGACGCGCCAGCGGGCTCGGCTCGCCGGCCCAAGTCGCTTGGTGGCGATCACCAGCGCCGCCACGCCGGACACGTGCGGCGCCGCCATCGATGTGCCCTCGTAGCCGCGCGGCAGGCCGAATCTCTGCGCACGCTCGAGGTGAACGTCTGCTGGATAGATGAACTTGCCCGCCGAGGTCGGGCCGGCACACGCGCGCGTCGTACGGGTTGTCCGAGTTCGCGGCGTCGGCGCCGCCGCCGGGCGCGGTCAGGTCCACGTCGACGCCGCTGTTGGAGTACTCGGCCTGGCAGCCGCGGATGGTGGTGGCGGCCACGCCGAGCACGCCGTGGCGCGCGCCGGATACGCCACCAGCGGCGTCGGCCTGGTTGCCTGCGGCCGCCACCACCAGCACGTCCCTCGCTTGCGGGCGTAGCGCAGCGCCGAGACGATGTCGGGGATCTGCGCGGCAGCGCACCGAGGAGTCGAACTCGAGGCTGAGGTTGATCACCGCGACCTTTCGCTTCGCGGCGAACCGGATGCCGCGCGAGATCGCGACGGTGTCGCCCTCGCCGTCGGCGTCCAGCACACGGACCGGCATGATCTTCGCCCGGTAGGCGATGCCCGCTGCCCCGATCCCGTTGTTGGTGCTCTGCGCGATCGTGCCCGCCACGTGCGTGCCGTGGCCGTTCAGGTCGTTGGGGTGTCTGTCGTTCCCGACGAAGTCGTAGCCGCGCGACGAAGCGATTGAGGTCGGGTGCGCGGCGGAAGCGCCCGAAGCGCTCGTAGGCGACGCCGGTGTCGAGCACCGCCACCACCGCGCCCCGCCGCCCGGCGCGCCGCGCGCCCGCGCGTACTCCCAAGCGTCGGGCATGTTGATGCCTGGTCGGGCCGGCCAGGTTCCACTGGAGGTAGAAGCCGGGGTCGTTCGGCAGCAGCGTGCTCGCGCGCGCGATGTAGTTCGGCACCGCGTAGGCCACGTTCGGGTCCTTGCGCAGCTCCCGCACGGTCTCGCCGACCGAGTCGCCGTCTCCGATCCGGACCTGCTCCGAGCCGCCCGGCAACTCCGCGCCGCCGGTGGTTCCGGCCCGGTCCTCGACCCTGCTCACGGACCGTCGTGGCGGTTCCGTCCTTGTAGCGGACGATCACCTCGCCGGGCACGTACCGAGGCCTCGCCGCGGCGGGTGCCGCGGCGACGAGCGCCAGGGCGGCGACGACCGCCAGGAGGAGATGGAGTGCCGATGCATTGGTCTACGGTGCCGCGTCCCAGTGTACGAAGGCTCGAACACCCAGACGGCCGAGAAGTTGTTACGGCTAGATCGGCAGATTCGGGTCAGCTCATGAAGGTTTGCGTCACCGGCGGGACCGGGTTCGTCGGCGGCCACGTCGTCCGCGAGCTGGTCGAGCGCGGACCACGAGGTCCGGGTGACCTTCCGCGACGAGCGCCGGCTCGAGCGGCTCGCCGCCCTCCAGCCCGAGCCCGTCAAGGCGGACGTGCTCGACCGCGCCGCGATGCGCCGCGCCGTGAGCGGGCTGCGAGCTGCTCTTCCACTCCGCCGGGGCGGTGGCCTCCAATCCGCCGCGAGCGCGGTGTGGCAGGTCAACGCCCTCGCGCCCGCGGATGGCGGTGGAGGCCGCGGCGGCCGAGGGCGTCGGCGCGGGTGGTGGTCACCTCGAGCGTGGCCGGCATCGGCCCGGCGCCGCCCGGGCGAGGTCGGCACCGAGGACGACCCCTACCGCGGCGGGGGCCTCGGCCTGACCTACGTCGACTCCAAGCACGAGGGCGAGTTGGAGGCGCTGGCCGCAGGCGCGCGGCTCGGGGTCGATGTGGTCGTGGTCAACCCGTCGTACGTGCTCGGCGTTCCCGTCGACCGCTCCCAGCCGGGCGAGACCTCAACCCGCACCATCGGCAATTACCTCCGCGGGCGGCTGCCGGCCGTCGTCGACGGCCAGCACCGACATCGTCGACGTGCGCGACGTGGCACGCGGCCACCTGCGCGCCGCCGAGCGGGGCGCGCCCGGCGAGCGCTACGTGCTGGGCGGCGCACGAGATCTCGCTGGGTCGAGCTGATCGAGCGCGTGGCCGAGCTCTCGGGCGTGCGCCATCCGGTCGCCGTGCTCCCGCCCGGGCCTGTCCGGGGCCGGCGCGGCGGGCCGAGGCTGCTGCGGCTGCCCACGCTCGTCTCGTCCGAGGGGCTCCTGCTGATGGAGCAGAACTGGCGCTACTCGTCGGCCAAGGCGAGGCGCGTGCTGGGCTACCGCTCGCGCTCGCTCGACACCACCCTGCGCGATACGGTCGACTGGTACCTGGAGCTGATCGAGGCCGGTCGTGCTCGGTCGGCGGCGGCCCGACGCGCGTTCTCAGTGGCCGCCACCGGCATGCGGCTGGCCGGGCGCGTCGGGCTGCTGCGCGGGCGCGCGCGCCGCGGAGCGCTATGCGGGGCGGCGACTGGTGGTCGGGCGGCTGAGCGGCGATGGCGCGCGGACATTCTTCCCGCGCGACGAGTACTTCATGCGGCTGGCGCTGCGCGAGGCCGAGCGCGCGCTCGAGCACGACGACGTGCCGGTGGGGTGCGTGATCGCGGCCGGGGGAGAGGTGGTGGCGGCGGCCCCCAACGAGCGCGAGCTGCGCGGCGACCCGACGGCCCACGCCGAGGTGCTCGCGCTGCGCGAGGCCGCGGTCGCGCTCGGCAGCCTGGCGGCTCGACGGCGCGGTGCTCTACGTGACGCTGGAGCCGTGCGCGATGTGCGCGGGCGCGATCGTGCTCGCCCGGGTGCCGCGCGTGGTCTGGGGCGCGCCCGACCCGAAGGCCGGAGCGGCGGGCAGCGTGCTCGACGTGCTCGCCGAGCCGCGCCTCAACCACCGCCCCGAGGTCGGCCGGCGGGCTGCTGGCCGAGGAGTCGGCGGTGCTGCTGCGGGCCTTCTTCGCACCGCGGCGCTAGCGTTGCGCGAGGTGAAGCAGCAGATCCGTTTCTGCACCGCTTCGGATGGCGCCCGCTTGGCCTACTCGGTGCACGGCAGCGGACCTCCAATCGTGAGGGCGGCGACGTGGTTGACGCACCTCGACTTCGACTGGGAGAGCCCGGTCTGGCGCCACTGGCTGGAGGGGCTAGGAGAAACCCATACGGTCATCCGGTACGACGAACGCGGGTGCGGGCTCTCCGACCGTGACGTCGGTGATCTGTCCGTCGAGACCTGGGTCGCTGACCTCGAGACGGTGGTCGACGCGGCAGGTGTCGATCGCTTTGCGCTTCTCGGCGTCTCGCAGGGGGCCGCGATCGCGTTGGCATACGCGGTCCGTCATCCGGAGCGGGTCACCCACCTCGTCCTCTACGGCGGCTACGCGCGGGGCCGGAAGTTCCGAAACGCCGGTGAGCGCCGCCACGAAGACGCGCTCATCTCCGCCATCCGTGCCGGCTGGTCCGATCCGAACGCGACCTTTCGCCACGTTTTCAGCATGCTGTTCCTGCCGACCGGCACCAGCACCCAGATGGCCTGGTACGACGAGCTCCAGCGGCGCTCGACATCCGCCGAGACAGCCGCTCGCCTGTACGACGCACGCGGGAGCATCGACGTGGCCCACCTCGCGCCGCGCGTGACGGCGAAGACGTTGGTGATGCACGCGCGAGAGGATCGCGTCGTGCCAGTCGAGGAAGGTCGGCTGCTGGGCGCACAGATCCCGGACGCGCGGCTCGTGCTGTTGGACTCGGCGAACCACATTCTGTTGTCGGACGAGCCGGCGTGGGGGCGATTCATGTCGGAGCTCCATGCATTCCTCGGCACACAGCGGCCGGCCGAAGACCCCGCCGTCAAGGAGCTCAGCGGCCGGGAGCTAGAGGTCCTCGAGTTGGTCGCGGCAGGGCTGACAAACGAGGCGATCGCTGAGCGCCTCTACCTGAGCGTCCGCACTGTCGAGCGACATCTCTCGAACGTCTACACGAAGTTGCGAGTTTCCGGCAAGGCGGGCCGAGCCGCCGCTGCCGCAAGGTTCTCCCAGGCTCGCGAGTAATCGTTCGGGATCGCGCAGGCATCTGCGTGTAGGCCGCCAGCTGAGCACTCGCAGATTGGGTGGTGACGCCGATGCCGGCGCCATCTGCGCGGCCTACCTTGGTCGCCATGTCTTCAAGCGAGCGCACACTCACCCCCAACGGAGGCTCGGCGCATACAGGCGAGCCGCTTGCCATACACGACGTGAAAGGGGGCGAGGGGCTGACGCTGCACGTAAGTGAGTGGGGCAATCCCGAGGGCCCTTCGATCCTCTTCATTCACGGGTGGTCGCAGAGCCAACTCTGCTGGGCCTCGCAGGTCGCCTCGCCGCTGGCCGACGAGTTCCACCTGGTCACGTTCGACATCCGCGGCCACGGCATGTCCGACAAGCCGCGTGCGGCCGAGTCCTACGTCGACGCCGACCTCTGGGCCGAAGACGTCGCCGCCGTGATCGATCGGACCGGGCTCGACCGGCCTGTCGCGGTCGCATGGTCCTATGGCGGGTTCATCGTGGCCGACTATCTCCGCGCGTACGGGGGCGACCGGTTTGCCGGCATCAACCTGGTCGGGGCGGCTGTGAAGCTCAACCCCGCCTTCGAGCACATTGGCCCAGGCTTCCTCGAGAACGCCGAGGACGCCTGCGCGCCCGACCTGTCGACCAACATCGCCGCCATTCGGCGGTTCCTCGATGCTTGCACTGCCGAGGCCCTCGGTCAGGACGAGATGATCGCCGCGCTGTGTTGGAACATGGTCGTGCCTGGCGAGGTCAGGGCGGCGCTGCTCGCGCGAGAGATCGACGCGGACGACGTGCTGTCCGATCTGGGGGTCCCCGTGCTGGTGACACACGGGCGTCTCGACAGAATCGTGCTGCCATCGATGGCCGAGCACGTCCTCGCGGTCTGCCGGACCGCGCGACCGGCTTGGTTTGACGGCGTGGGCCACATGCCCTTCCTGGAGAAACCGGTCCGGTTCAACAGCGACTTGGGCGACTTCGTCCGCCAAGTGAACGCTCCCGTCGCTAGCCTCTCCGTCCGCGTCCCGGACGCGCCTTGATGGAGGGGTGCCGGAGTGGTTGAACGGGGCGGTCTCGAAAACCGTTGTGGGCTTTCGTCCATCGTGGGTTCGAATCCCACCCCCTCCGCTTTCTCAGCGGGATTCCGCGCTCAAAGCGGCTTTCCCTCAGTCAGGGCTTATCCCAAGGCAGCGCTGTCTGCCCGCTCGACTCCGCTCGAGACCGCCTGAGTTGATCCCCAACTGTCGCGCGCTTGTCGCGCACGGGGGTTGCGCTGATCGGCAGGCGGAAGGTCGTTTGAGTCCGCGTGCGACGCGCAGCGCCGAACAGCGGCGCGGAGGGCGAACCCTGCGGATGCCAACGCCGCCTCGGTCAATCGGTCGCGCGTGACCGCTCGGATGTCCCGGAGTTCAGCCGCGCGCCGGATAAGTGCGCGCGAATGCTCCTGAGCTTCGGGGTCCTCGGCGAGATCGAGGGAGAAGTCTGCGCCGGCCTGCCCGGCCGACGAAGTCTCGCGCGTAGGAAGATCGCGCCAACGCGCGCCGAATCGCAGCTTCAGGAACACCTCCGCCGCCCGCCAGTTGCCTTTCCTCGCGGCTTCCGCCAGCGCCGTAGAGACCTCAACCTCGATCTCCGCGTCCGCGAGCTCTACCGCCTCCAGAAACTCCAGGAACGGCTGCTCGCCCCGACGTCCCCGCTCGAGCCACACATAGAAGGTGCTCGGCGACACCCCGGCCGCCCGCGCGGCCACCTCGGCAAAGGCACCACCGCGCAGGCCCGCCACTATCCGCTCCTGACGCTCGGGAGTCAGCTTGCAGGGTCGTGCCATCGCTTAGGACTATCCGACGCTCCATACTCGGCGGCTGGAGCGTTCGCCGACCCATTCAGGCCAATGCGTGGCCAATAATCCGCGCTCCGTGACTGCAGCATCGCTAGGGAAGGCATGACAGGGCACGTGGTGGTGACGATCGACGCCGGCTGACTGGCCGAAGCGATGGCGCGCGAAACCCGGGGGGCCGGGTCCGGCTGCGCGAAGGAAGGACAGGCGGCGGCCGCGCGGTTGCGCAGGCCGCCGCCGGTTCCCGGGTGCTTCTAGCGGGCGGTGGCCTTCACTGTGGCTGTGCCGAGCACAAGCCCCTTGGTGAAGGCGGTGGTGGCGAACGCGCCGTTGAGCGCGTCCGCGGCCGCCTGGGTGAGCGTGGCCTTGACGCCGCCGAGCGTGATCGTGCGACCCGAGACGCTGCGGGTCAGGCCCGAGACGTCGAGGTCGAGGATCGACACCCGGCTCGAGCCGACCCTGGCGGTCAGGTCGGGCGCGGAGTCCACGTTGATCGTGAACCTGGTCAGCTCGACGCGCGTCGAGCCCTTGGTCAGGGCGATCCCGCCGCTGTGCGTGATCTTCCCGACCAGCGTGCTGAGGTTGACCTTGCCGCCGGTGATCGGGAACGCGAGTCCGGCCGAGCGGGCCTTGGCCGGTGAGACCGGAGCTGCGGACACGCCCAGCGAGTTGAGCGCCGCCGCGGCGCCCGCGTCGAGCGCGAGCGTCGTGGAGCCCTTGGCCAGGATCGCCTCCGCGAACGTGGCCGACACCGACGCGGTGCCGACCCTGGTGCCGCGCCTGAACAGGTGGGTCTTGAACGCCTTGTTCAGGGCGCCGGCCGCGCCACGGGACAGATAAGCGCGCACGCCTCTGACCTTCAGGCCGAAGCCGTTACGGCTGACCTTGGCCTTCGCGAGCGAGAGGTCGAGGATCTTCAGCCGCGCGTTTCCGACGCGAGCGCTCAGGCTCACGCGCTTGCCCACCTTGATGCGGAAGTTGGTGAGCGACACGGTGGTCTTGCCGGCCTTGATGCTCAGGCCGCCGGAATGGTTGATGACGCCGGCCGCTGTCTTGGGATTGAGCTCGCCGCCAGTGATCGGGAAGGCCACGCGGCCGCCCTTCTTGGCGGTCGCCGGGCTCACCGGCCCAACGGCCACGCCGGCCCCGGTCAGGGCCTTCGCTAGGCCGGCATCGAGCTTGAGTGTGGTTGAGCCGCCGCCGAGATCGGCCGAAGCGGCCGTCGCGGTCGGAGCGGCGATTAGAGCGAGCGCGGCAACTGCCGCGACTAGGACTGCTCTCACGAATAACCTCCGAGTTGGTGGGTTTGGTCCTTCGGCGGTACTACGGAACCCGTGGACCGGTTGGTCAACCGCTGTGGCACGCCCGTTCATATAGATCCCAACGGCGCCCCCCGAGCTACGGCGGGCACCGGAGCCGCACGACCGAGCGGCATGGCGCACCAAGCCGACCCCGACCCTGAGCGCTCCCCCACTCGCCGGGCGAGCCAGGAGCGAGCTCGCCGAAGCGAGACGTCGACGCGCCACCAGGGCTCAGGCGTGTTGTACCCCGGCGCGCCCGAAGAGTGATCACCCGCGGTAGTGGCGACGTACACCTCCAAAGCAACGAACGGAGATCCGATGATCAAGGTCGAAAAGTGAACCCCGCCGCCGCGCCGCACAAGGATCAGCACGCGGGCGCCGGTTCCGGGGGGTTGCTCCGGCAAGACCCGGGTGCCTCCCTGATCACCCTCGCCGCTTTCCTCTCCTTCGTGCTCTCGGTCGGCTTGTGGTTCACCGACTCACGCCAGGAGGCCTTGTTCACCGGACTCTGGGTGCCCTCGATACTTGCGCTCGGCGGGTTCTACGCCGCACTGCGAGGCCGTCAAGTCATGACCGCGGGCCTGCTCATAGCCGGAGTGGTCATCTTCGCCATGACCGTGGCCGGCGTCTGGCTTATGCAGCACGCAGCGGCAGAACCCGCTGCCCGCGCCGTCGGGCGGGCGCCCGACCCGGCCGAGGAGCAAGAGGCTCGAGACAGCCTTTCTACGCCGCGATCGAGCATCCTCATCGACAAGCCGTAAC
This sequence comes from uncultured Thermoleophilaceae bacterium, assembly GCA_963802855.1. GTDB lineage: Bacteria > Actinomycetota > Thermoleophilia > Solirubrobacterales > Thermoleophilaceae > JAAYBF01. The sequence continues at coordinate 177,949 of CAWDJP010000004.1, read as the reverse complement.
CGCGGTTTGCCCCGCAGCACCGTCGGAGTTCCGAGCGCCGGCTCGAACCGAGGAAAGGCATTCGATCAACGGAGCCTGGCTCCTGATTAGGCGAGTGGGACATGGTCCAGGATCGGTGCCGACACATCCCTCCGAGCGACGCACGGATCACCCACGAATATCGGCTGGCGGCGTAGTGGGTTGCGGGGCCGCCGCTCGACTGGCAGAGATCGAACACCGCAGCAAAATGGCATTGTTAAGTCGCGCACATGGACCTCTCCAAGCGGAGTAAGGTCAGTCATTAGCTGGCCCTGCGGCCGGAATCCTCAGCTCAAGTCCGAAAGCCACCGACGGCGCCGTGTGCGCCACGAGGCGAGAGGCGGGGGCCACTGGGTTTTGACTGCGGGGCTGGTGCTTTTCTGTGCGCGCCTCGCAGGCTGGCGAGCCTGATCGGCCCGCCAGGCGTGGTCCTTTCCCACGGACACACATCGCTCGGCGATACTTGGCTGTCCAGGCATCCGATGGGAAGGACCCGCATGGCTCAGACCAAGGCGCAGCGCAGAGCTTCAGCAAAGAAGGCCGCCGCCACGCCGAAAGCGCAACGCCGCCAAGAAGAGCGCCCGGGACCTGAAAGGCCCCGCCCGCAGCACCGCGGGGCGCGTGACCGACCTCGCGAAGGCCGCTGGTAGCGCAGCGGAAAACGCGGCGAAGTCGGTTACCAAGCAGGTGGAGGCAGTCCGCGGCGGCGGTGCGGCCAACGCAAGAAGGGCACTCGCAAGAGAGGCTGAGACACTCGCTCCGTTCCGGCTTCAGCATCGGACGTGACGCGGCACGCCGCAGCGCGGGTGGCGCCGGCGCAAGAGCGGACTTAGACGGCGTAGAGAAACGTGTAGGCCGCCGTCGTGCCCTCTTGGGTCCACTGCGCCAGGCAATAGCGGTAGGCGCCGCCTTTCTCATCTGGGACGTCAATCGTTTTGGGTGGCCGGCCCTCGACGGCCTCAACCTCAAGCGTGTTGCCCTGCATCGGCCCGTCCTCTAGGAGCGCCTGCACGGCGCCAGCATACGGTCGACCAGTCCCCCCACGACGCGCGCGAGAGTGGGCGGCTCATGCTGCGTCCGTTCCCGTCGCGGCCTGGGCGGCTGGCTTAGTCGTGTGACGCCTCGAGGTGGGTGTAGCGCGGATCTGTGCCGCCGACCTCGCGGCCGTTCAGCCAGGCACGACCACCAACTCGGCTGGTGGCCAGTTTGCGCCTGGCGTTGATGATCTGCCCAACCCGGCGGTCGCCATCGGCGTGGTGCAGCTCGCCCCTCCGTCGTGCGGCCCCTGTTGCCTTGCGGTGTCGCTCTGTGCTCTTCATGGTCTCAACCCTTCCGTCCTCTGTCGCGGTTTCCCGGCTCTCGGCGAGCAGTTCGAACGGGCCCGCGTTGAGCCCTCGATAGCCCTCGTCGTCGACCCAGTTGACCCAGGCCTTCCGCGCTGTGACTTGTTCGCAGGCGCCCCGGAGCCGGACGTCGGCCCCGAACTCGGTCGATGTCCCGACAGCGGCGTCAAAGCGCTCGCCCAACCGGTCCCGCTCGACGAGCGCAACCTTCAGCCGCTGGACCGCGCTGTCGCGTTCCTGGCTTGCCATGGTCCTCAACCTTTCAGTCCCTCTATGGGGGCAGCGCGAAAGGAAGATAGAGTGAGACCTGACGAGCGTTCAAACTTCAGAACAAGCCTACTCTGATCAGCGCAAGCTCGAAGCGCGAGACCCCAGCTCATCGAAAGGCGCGGCGAACTCCCCGACAGCGTCGACGTATCTCGGAGCTTCCCAGACGGTGCCGGGCCCCTGCTCAGCGCGATTCCGTGCGGCTTCGGATCGGCGGGCCGGTATGCCCCTTTCGCCTCACCTTCGCCTTAAGCCGACGGAAGCAGAATGCTGATGGTCACCTCGATGGTGTCGCGCACTTTCAGCGCGCCCATCAAGCCCCGGTAGGGCTTGATGCCCCACTCGCTCTGAGTGATAGGCAGCGTCCCGCTCACGTGGCCGTCGGTCGCCAGTTCTAGGTCGAAGCTCGCGGGCCGCGTCGTGCCAGCCATGGTGAGCTCGCCGCGCACGCTCAGCTGGCCGTCAGCACTGTGCTCGACCGCCCTCGAGCGAAAGACGATCAGTTGTCCGCCCAGGATCTTCTTGTCGATCTGCTTGCGGATTTCCGCGCGGTCCTTGTCACTAAGCGGCTTGACCCCGTGCAGCCCCTCGCGCACCTGGAGCGAGCCGGGGTCGACCTCGAGCCCGACCGCGGACGGACTGCCGTCCTCGCCGACCTCGACCGTCGCCTCCCACTGCCCGACGTCGATGATCAGGTCGTGGCCGATCTTCTGCGCCATGCCGTCGCGGTAGGTGCGCACTTGCACCGTCCCGCTGTCACGGCCTAGCCCGTGGGTGCCGGGGCGAAGCCTCATGAACCGGATCGTACGCTCAGTGCCGCAATGAACCGCTACCCGCGGGCCACCGTATAGCCGGGCGTGGAGCGCGTGTGGGATTATCCCCGGCCGCCGGCCGTGGTGCCGTGCCAGCATCGCGTGCGGGTGGAGCTGGACGGCGAGGTGCTGGCCGACTCGACCCGTGCGCTCCGGGTTCTGGAAACCAGCCACCCGCCGACGGTCTACATGCCTCCGACTGACGTGCGCGGCGATCTGCTGGCGGCGAGTGGCGCGCGATCGACCTGGTGTGAGTTCAAAGGCGCCGCGCGCTACCTCGACGCGACCGTCGGCGGCCAGGGCGTGCCTGCGGTCGGCTGGACCTACCCCAGCCCTTCGCCGGGCTATGAGGCGCTGCGCGACCATGTCGCGTTCTACCCCGGCCGGGTGGACGCCGCATGGATGGACGACGAGCGAGTGCAAGCACAGGACGGCGACCTCTACGGCGGGTGGATCACCGCCGACCTCGTCGGACCGTTCAAGGGACCCCGCGGGACACTCGGTTGGTGAGTCCGGGGTACTCGCCGAGGTCTCGCTCGCGGTCGATCTCTACGGGCGAGCGCCTCCGGGACGACCTAAGTGCCGGTTCAAGCAACGCCATCTCGTGCACTGCTGCCATTCGGCGACCGTCCCGGCGACACCTAGCGGCGCTCGGCGCGACCCTCTGATCGCCCGGGTTGCAGGTGATGCGGCGCTTGGCCGGGAGTCGTCGCGCTTCGCGTGCTTGGGTAGGGTGCGCCGGGTGCGCGCGCTTGTTACCGGTGCCACTGGCTTCGTCGGCGGCCGGCTTGCGCGTGGCCTGGGCGAGCGCGGTCACGAGGTGCGCTGCTTGGTCCGCGACCGCGATAGCGAGGGGGCTCGCGCGCTCGTCGAGGAGGGTTTCGAGATCCACGAGGGCGATGTGCTGCGCCCTGGGTCGCTCGTCGAGCGCGGGCGAGGGGGTCGATGTCGCCTATTACCTGGTCCACTCGATGGGTCGTGGTGGTGGCGGCGCCGACTTCGCCGAGCGCGAGCGGCAGGCGGCCCGGAGCTTCGCCGGCATGGCCGTCGCGGGCGGGGTAGGCCGGGTCGTCTACCTGGGCGGTCTCGGCGACAGGCCCGACTCGAAGCACCTTCAGAGCCGCCACGAGACCGCGCGGCAGCTCGAGGCACACGGCCCGCCGCTCACCTATTTCCGCGCCGCGATGGTCGTCGGCAGCGGCAGCGAGTCCTACCGCACGCTGCGCTACCTGGTCGAGCGCCTGCCAGCCATGATCGCGCCCGCCTGGCTGAGCACAAAGACGCAGCCGATCGGCATCGACGACGTGCTCAGTTACCTGTCGCAAGCGCCCGAGGTCGAGGCGACGACCGGGCGCGAGCTTCAGATCGGCGGCCCGGACGTGCTCAGCTACGGCGACATGCTCGACGTGATGGCGCGCGTCCTCGGCAAGCGCCGGCGCCCGAAGCTACCCGTGCCGTTCCTGACGCCACGCCTGTCATCGCTGTGGATCGGTCTCGTCACCCCCGTCGACGCCGGCGTCGCGCGGCCGCTGATCGAGGGGCTCAGCACCGAAACCGTCGTGACCGACGACTCCGCCCGCCGGCTCTTTTCGATCGACCCGGCACCGTTCGAGGCAACGCTGCAGCAAGCGCTCGCCGAGGACAACGAAATCCCGACCAGCGCCGGCGCGGCGTAGACCTCGTGGCGGCCGGTCATCGAGTTTCCCCCCCGCCCCATAGCGGCGGGCCGCCTCGGGACGGACACGCCGCCCCACCTCCCGCGATGGACGACGATTAGACACCCGCAGCGCCAGGCGCTCAGGGTCATTACCCCCCGCGGTTTGTTGGCCGTGCCCAGGCAAGTGCCCGATCGGTATCGCCCTCAGGTACGCGGTTGAAGGAAGCTCGGCTTAGAGCGGATGTGGCGAGCGCCGGAGGAGAGCCGCTCGGCGAGGTGGATCCCGTCAGGAAGGTCCTCTCGGACGACCTCCGCGGCGAGTTCTAGATTTCGGGCTAGGCGCGGGAGGGGAAATTCTCGCGCCTCTAGCACTCCGGCTAGCCACGCGAGCCGCTCCTCGAGGTCGACGAATCCGCGAGATTCGAGTGCCACCCAGTTGAGGATGTGCTGGTTGTCGTGGACGCACCAGGCGATCCCGGCTTGACCGTAGCGATCCAGCTCATCTGGAAACTCCGCGCTGTAGCGCCGGCAGATTTCCTCGGCGAGCATTCGAAGCTGAAGCGTCTCGCCTAGCGCCGTTTGGGTTGTCTCTGGAGGTGGATAGCCGCTTGGCGGACTCAGCCGGCGTTGTGTCACTCGGCGACCACCCGGTAGGTGTGTAGGTGCTCGAGTGCTTGCAGGTCGATGGCAGCGTCTAGGTCGGGGTCGACGCGGCTGTGCGAGATCTTGTGCGCCTCGCTGCTCATGTAGGCGCGAAACGCGGTGCGGTTTCGCCAGCGGCTGACCATTATCAGCTCGCTTGGGTCGCGGTCTGACTGCCAGACCTGCAGATCCACGAAGCCGTCTGCCTCGTCGACCAAGCCGGCTCGGTTGCGAAACGCGTTCACGAGCTCCGCCGCCCTGGGTGCCGGGACTCGTAGTCGCGCCATGGAGACGTACACGGCAGAAAGGTAGACCTTCAGCTACGGCGAAGCCGACTACGGCCACTGCGTGCCTGGGTGCGCGCTTCTCCCCCACTCCTCGGCGGCGGAGACCGGATCAGGTTGTGGGGCTAGTGCGCCCACGCGCGATGCCACTTGCGGCGTCGCGCCGGCGCCTCCGAGGCCGAGCATCATGCAGGCGCTCAGGTCCTGAAGTTGTTCCTCGTGAATGAGGAACCGCTCCGGCACCACGGCTGAAAGGGCGACGAGCGAAGGCGCCACCTCCTCGATGGTCCGTTCAACCCCAGTTATTGGCGTGTCCGCGCCGAGAAAGAGCACCCGCCAGCCGCGCTCGCGCAGCGCAAGCCCGAAGCAGGTCAAGCCTACGACGTGGAGCTCTCCCGGAGGACACGCCAGCACCGCCCGCGGCCCTGGGCCCTCGCCCCACCCTCGCGTGAGTGCCATCAGCCGCGCCTGAAGCATGTTGGTCGCGTAGTGCTCCTGAGCTACGTCAGCCCGACCGTGCGCCCAGCGCTCACCGATATCGCGCAGCGCAGGAAGAACGACAGCCTGTACAGCTCGATCGACGCCGACGATCGAGAACGCCCGATCAAGCGCGACCTGCGTGGCCGCCTCGTCAAAGGTCTCCAGTCCGGCGGTCAGGCGGTGGCGCAGCTCCCGGGCGGCGCCGCGCTCCGTCGGGGCGGATCGCTCGAGGGCCGTAGCCGGCGCCTCGCTTCCCTCGCCCTCAGTAAGCGCGAGTCGCGCGGCCTCCGCTGTCGCGAGGCCCCTCTCCTTGTGCGCAAGTACTCGCCTAACGCGGGCCTCATCGGCTGATGAGTAGAGACGAAAGCCGCCTTCACTTCGTTCCGGGCGAAGCAACCCATACCGCAGCTCCCACGCCCGAAGGAGCTCAGGGCTCACATCGAGTCGGGCGCTTAGTTGCCCGATGCGCAACCGAGGCTCGTCGGCCGCAGCCACTAGTTCGACGATTCCTTGACAAACATTAGACGAACATTGTACGCTCCTACCCGGATGGTGCCAAGTCCCGTAGGACGGAAGGCGGGGTTTCGGCACCAGGTCCGCACCCCAGGGCTAGGCGACGCCGAGGCCCAGCAATTTCACCTAGAGGTAGGAGCGAGCGATGACGCCCACAGAACAAGCCGTAGCCGAATGGCGCGGCCGCGACACCGTGACTCTCCTCAGTGACCAGCAACCGAAGGCTGAATCGGTCAGGCGTAAGGGCCTGTTCGCAGTGTGTATGAGTGAGGGCGACGGCTGCTGCGTAGTCGCTCCGAAGGGCGAACTCGACAATTCGACAGCTGATTTGCTCGACGCGGCGATCAGAGAGGCGCAGGCAGGTGCCCCCCAGCAGCTCGTCCTCGACCTCAGAGAGCTGACGTTCATGAACTCCTCCGGGCTTCGGCTGATCCTCCAAGCTCACGCTCGCTCGCGGGCTGACTCAAACCGGCTGCGTCTCGTGCCCGGCCCGAACCGAGTTCAGCGCGTGTTCGAGATGACCGGCACGGACACCCAACTGCCGTTCTCCGCCTGAGCCTGAGCTTGAAGAGCAAGAAGCCCCAGCCGCGCGGCGGACCCCGGGGAAGCCATGGGAAGGCCCTCCGACGGCCTGTGATCGGATGAGTGGGTCAAAGTCCGCCTGGATTGATCGTGGAGCGCGGCGGACCTCTGCCCCCACCCTCCTCGATGGCTATGAAGGTGTACGCGTAGTCGCCTTCGTCCACCAGGTGCTTGCCGCGGAGATCTCTGCAGGTCCTCGTCGGAAACCGACTCGAACAGGGGAAGCGACTTCAGACGCCTGGTGTCCAACCCAATCTCATCACACGCGTGGTTACGGCCGTGGCGGGCAATCTAACCCACCCGGGCACCTCGCAACGACTGATCGGCCAGCTCGGCGCGAGCGTATGAAAGCGTGATGTCCCGGACGCGCATCCTCACGATCGTTTTCGCGCTCGGCCGGCTCGGGTTCGGAGTCGGCCTCATGGCCAAGCCCGAGACGGTGGCGTCCGGCTGGGTGGGCGAGCTAGCGAAGCGCGATCCGGTGAAGATCCTGCTGCGCGCGGTCGGAGGTCGCGACGTGGCGCTCTCGGCAGGCGCCCTGCTGGCCGGGGATGACCGCGACAAGCTCACGGCGTGGCTCGCGGCGGCGATGGTTAGCGACATGACCGACGTGGCATCCACGCTGGCGGTCCACCCCGACTCCCTGCCCGGCAACGCCCGCTGGGGCACGGTGATCCTGGGTGGCGGCTCGGCCCTGGCGGGCGCCGCGCTGATCGCGGCGGTGCGGCGATGAGGGTCGCGATCGTGGGCGCCGGGATCGCCGGCCTGACCGCCGCGCATCACCTGCACCGCGAGCACGACATCACCGTCTACGAGGCGGGCGCGCACGCCGGCGGGCACACCAACACCGTGCGCGTGGACCTGGCCGACGAGACGCACTGGATCGACACCGGGTTCATCGTGCTCAATGACCGCAACTACCCCCGCTTCGAGGCGCTGCTGGCGGAGCTCGGCGTTCCCACCCAGCCCTCGCGCATGAGCTTCTCGGTGAGCGACGCGGCGGGCGCGTTCGAATACGCGGGCTCGCCGCGCGGCCTCTTCGCGCAACCCCGACACGCGGTCGACCCCCGCTTCCTGCGGATGGTGGCCGCCCTGCTCCGCTTCAACCGCGAGGCCCGCGCCCTGCTGGACCTGGCTCCCGGAGAGGGGCCCAGCCTGCGCGAGTTCCTGGCGGCGGGCGGCTACTCGGAGTGGTTCGTGCAGCGTTTGATCGTTCCTCAGGCGTCCGCGGTGTGGTCCGCCGAGCCGGAGGCCATGTGGTCCTTCCCGGCCGCCTTTCTCGCCCGCTTCTTCCACAACCACGGCATGCTCGGCTTCCGCGACCGGCCCCGCTGGCGCTCGGTGACCGGCGGCTCCCGCCGGTACGTGGAGGAGATCACGCGGCCCTTCGGTGACCGGCTGCGCCTTGGCGCGCCGGTGCGCGCCGTCACGCGCTCGGACGACCACGTGGAGGTGCGGGCCGAGGGCTGTGAGACCGAGCGCTTCCACGAGGTGGTGATCGCCGCGCACCCCGACCAGGCGCTGGCGATGCTCAACGACCCCAGCCAGAGCGAGACCGAGGTGCTGGGCGCGATCCCCTATCAGCCGAACGAAGCCGCGCTGCACACCGACGAGTCGCTGCTGCCGCGCCGCCGCGCCGCGTGGTCGAGCTGGAACTTCCACCTTTCCTCTCCGCCCGCGCAACGCACGACGCTGACCTACTGGATGAACGCCCTCCAGGCCCTGGACTCAAAGGCCAACTTCTGCGTGACGCTCAACCGTACCCAGGACGTGGACCCCGCCAAGGTGATCCGGACGATCCAGTACTCGCACCCGGTCTTCACGCCCGACGGCGTGGCCGCACAGGCCCGCCATGGCGAGATCTCGGGCGTGAACCGGACCCACTACTGCGGCGCCTACTGGCGGTGGGGCTTTCACGAGGACGGCGTGGTCAGCGCCCTCCGCGCGATCGCGGACGTGGGCCGCGCGCCGGTGCCCGCGTGACCGCCTCGGCCATCTACGACGGGTGGGTGCGCCACCGCCGCTTCACGCCCGTCGAGCACGAGTTCAGGTACCGCCACGCGATGCTCCTGCTGGACCTGGACGAGCTGCCCGCCGTGCTCGACCGTCACCCGCTCTACTCATCCACCGGCGCGGCGCCCGTCCGATTCAGGCGCGAGGACTACATGGGGGATCCCGAGCAGCCGCTCGGCGAGTCGGTGCGCGACCTGGTGGAGGAGCGCACCGGCGCGAGGCCGGCCGGACCCGTGCGGCTGCTCACGACGCTCCGCACCTTCGGCCACAACTTCAATCCCGTCTCGTTCTTCTACCTGTTCGCCCCGGGCGGGCGGCGAGTGGACGCCGTTGTCGCCCAGGTCACCAACACCCCCTGGGGCGAGCGCCACTGCTACGTCCTCGGCCGCGACGGCGAGCACTCGGTGATGCAGGACACCATGGACAAGGTCTTCCACGTGTCGCCGTTCATCGGCATGGACGCGCACTACGACTGGCGGGTGACCGAGCCCAACGGCAACCTGCTGGTGCACATCGACGAGCACGACGACGGTGGGCGTCACGTGTTCGACGCCACCCTCTCGCTCACCCGCCGGGAGCTAACCGGCGTCCGCCTCACCCGGCTACTGCTGCGCTTCCCCGCCAGTTCGCTGCGCGTCGTGACGCTCATCTACTGGAACGCGCTGCGGCTCAAGCTGAAAGGGGCGCCCTACCACCGCCATCCGGAGCGCGCGCGATGAAGGAGCAGGTCGCGCGACGCTTCCTCTTCGCGCTCCTGTCGCGGATGCGAGGCGAGCGGATCGAGATCGCGGAGGGCGGGCGGCGATTTGGCTTCGGCCCCCCCGGCGCCGCGCTCCGCGCGGTGGTCACGGTCCGCTCGCCCCATGTGTACCGCGAGGTGCTGCGGGGCAGCACCGGGCTGGCCGAGACCTACATGGAGGGCCACTGGGACACCGACGACGCGGTTGCGCTGATCAGGATCGCGGCGCGCAACATGAGGGGGATGGACGACCTGCGCCGGCGCTGGCACCCGGTACTCCACGCCGGCCAGCGCGTGGCGAAGATGATCCCGCACAACGACCGCGACGGAAGCCGGCGCAACATCTCGGCCCACTACGACCTGGGCAACCAGCTGTTCTCGCTGTTCCTGGACCCGACGATGATGTACTCCTGCGCCTACTTCGACTCGGCGGAGCAATCGCTCGAGGCGGCCCAGGACGCAAAACTTGAGCGCGTCTGCCGGCAGCTCCGACTCGGCCCGGAAGACCACCTGCTGGAGATCGGCACCGGCTGGGGTGCCATGGCGATCCACGCTGCGCGCCACCACGGCTGCCGGGTCACCACCACGACCATCTCACAGGAGCAGCACGACTTCGCCCTCGAGCGGGTGGAGGCCGAGGGGCTTGCGGACCGCGTGACCGTTCTGCTCGAGGACTACCGGGACCTCGGCGGGACCTATTCGAAGGTCGTGTCGCTGGAGATGATCGAGGCGGTCGGCTGGCAGTTCTTCGGCACGTACTTCCGGCGCTGCTCGGAGCTGCTCGCCCCCAACGGGCTGATGCTCCTTCAGGCCATCACAATCGACGGCCGCGCCTACGAGGTCGAGAAGGCCTCCAAGAGCTTCATCAACACCCACATCTTTCCCGGCGGCTGCCTCCCCTCGCTGAACACCATCCACCGGTGCGTCGGCCGCCACACCGACATGCGCACCGTCTGGCTGGACGACATCACCGAGCACTACGCGGAGACGCTCGTGCGCTGGCGCGAATCGTTCCAGGCCAGTTCCACGATGGCCGCCGAGCTTGGCTACGACCTCCGCTTCAGGCGCATGTGGGAGCTGTACCTGGCCTACGTGGAGGCGGGCTTCCGGGAGTGCCGCATCGGCGACGTGCAGATGCTGCTGGCCAAGCCCGAGTGGCGCGAGCCGCTGGCGGCCGCGCCGCTAGCTCCGCGGCTCGCGGCTGAACATCCTGTCAGAGATCAGGTCCACTAGGAACCCGGGTCCGCGCGACGCGAGCTTGGCGATGGCGACCTTGCCGCCCGGGCCCAGCACCGTGCGGTCGTCGTGGATGGCCTCGAGCACCTTGTTTGCCCACTCCTCGGGCTCCTGCTTCTCCCACTCCGAGGTGTCCATGTAGCGGCCGTAGGCATCCTCGGTGGCGTCGAGCATCCCCGTGTCCACGCCCGGCGTGACCAGGTGCAGCGTCCTCACTCCCGTGCCCTTGAGCTCGCGCCGGAGCGACTCCGTGAACGCCACCACGCCAGCTTTCGAGGCGGCGTAGGTGCTGGCGGCGGGGAAGTAAGCATAGCCGGAGATGCTGGCGTTGTTCACCACCAGGCCCGAGCCCCGCTCGATCATGCCGGGCAGCACGGCCTGGGTCAGCTGGACCACCGCCACCAGGTTCACCTGGAACATCGCGTAGACCTCGTCCAAATCCTGCTCCTCCAGCAGCCCTCCGGTCACCAGCCCGGCGTTGTTAACGATCACGTCGATCCGCCCGAGCTGATCTCCCAGCTCCGCGCAGCTCTCCTCGATCGCCTCGCGCGCGCTCAGGTCCATCCGCACGGGCCTGACCTCCCGCGCGCGGGCCACCGGTGTGAGCTCGTACGAGTCGGGCGAGCGCATCCCCGCCAGCAGCAGGTCGAGCGGCTCCTTGGCCAGGGCCTCGAGGATAGCGCGGCCAATCCCGCGGTTGGAACCGGTGACGAGCGCGGTGCGGCCGGTGAGATCCATCTCCCCCGAGGTTACGCAGCGACGGGCCGCGGGGACTGTTCCGCTCTCCGGACCCTGATCGGACGGCGTCCGTCCCGCGTATCTTCCTTCGGCCATGCAGACCTCCTCGGTGCTCACACTCGCCCACTACCGGACCGGCTCCGGGACGCCGCTCGTGCTCGTGCACCCGCTCGGCGCCGACCGCGGCGTGTGGGAGCCCGTGACCCCGTTGCTCTCGCCCCACCATGACGTGATCGCGATGGACATGCCCGGGTTCGGCGAGTCACCCGAGCTGCCGGCCGACGTGCCGCCCACGGCGACCGCGATTGCGGAGGCCATCGCGGCCACCCTCGACTCGCTCGGGGTGGAGCGCGCGCACGCCGCAGGCATCTCGCTGGGCGGCTGGGTGGCGCTCGAGTTCGCCAAGACCGACCGCTGCCTCAGCGTCACCGGGTTCTGCCCGGCGGGGTTCTGGCCGCGGCCGCTCGGGCCGCGCCCCGAGGTTGCGCGCGGAGGTGCCCGCGGGCTCGTGCCCCTGCTGCGCCCGCTTCTGGCGACCGAGCGGGGGCGGCGGCTGGTGCTCCGCGGGGTGATCGCCCAGCCCGAGCGCGTGCCCCCGGACGCCGCCTACCGCCTGGTTCGCGCCTACGCGAAGGCGGTCGGATTCGAGCGCGCCAACGCCGAGATGCGCATGACGGTATTCGAGGGCTTCGATGAGATCTCCGTGCCCGTCACGCTCGCGTGGGCGGAGCACGATCGCCTCGTCCGCCCGCCGCGCAGCGTGCCCCCCGGGGTCGAGACCGCCTTCCTTCGCGGTTGCGGCCATGTGCCGACCTGGGACGACCCTGAACAGGTGGCCGGCGTGATCCTGGACGGCATCGCGCGGGCCGAGCGCGGCTCGGGCGCCCTGTCGGCCTGAGGCATCGACGGCCTAAGCTCTGGGCATGGTCACAGTCCTCTTCGTCTGCCTCGACAACGCCGGCCGGTCGCAGATGAGCCAGGCCCTGTTCGAGCGGCGGTCGCTCACCCCCTAAGTCCCGGCTAGCTCGGAACGTTCGTCGCGAAGGGCGCCGGCTTGTAAGGCCCTCACTTCTGCGGGTCGTGTCTTCAGTTCTTGAGTGAGCGCGTCCACGCGCTCTGCTCGAGCTCCTCGCCCGACTTCTTCCGTCGCTGCTTGAGGTGGCGCGAGATATAGCCGTTGACCTTCTTCATGTGGGCGAGGTCGTCGGCGCTTCGATCGGATTCTTCTTCTCGAGGATCTTCACGATCCGTCGTCCTGACTGGTGGCCGGTCGACTCGCCGCCGTTCTTCTGGCCTACGTCCTTCGAGTCGTCGGTCTTGAGCCAGCGTTCGAGCTCCTTGGCCGTCATGTTGACCCGGTCGTCGAACTCCCGCGCGACATCCTTGGCCTCGTCAGAATCCGGGTCGACGGGGTTGGGCTTCTGCGGCACAGTCAGCTCGCCTTCCGCAGCGCATCCGGTTTGTGCACGGCGGTGCCGCCGGACTTCTCCGACTTCACGAGGTATTGCGGCTCGTCCTTCGAAGCCCTGACCTTCCGACCGCCGGCCCCGGTATCCGAAGTGATCTTGCGCTCGACGGTGCCGACCGCCTTCCCGCCGTGACTGTCCCACTCCACCCGGTCGCCCTTGTTGAACGTCTTGCCCATTCGCGCTCCTGGCTCGACTGCAGACTGAGTACCCCTCAGACTGAGTACCCCACGCTCGAGCGACCAAGCAAGCGCGAACACGCCATCCCTCCCGCCATGAAGGCGCACAGCTCAAGCAGTTCCCCGACCTTTGCGGGAACGACGGGTTGCGTGGCGGGGTCGGGGACGACCTTAGCTGCGGGAGCTTGGTACCTCCTTGGTACCACGGCGCCCAATCAGCATCGAGCCCTAGCAGCAGAAAGGCCCGCCTGAGCGGGCCTTTCGTGAGCAGCGGGGGCGGGATTCGAACCCGCGACCTTCGGGTTATGAGCCCGGACGCTCGAGCCGCCCAGCTTCCCAGCGACTACGACTACCTCGGCCCGACTGTCGCCCTCCTCGTGGGGCAACGGTGGGGCAACACGACACCCACGAACAGCCACAAGCCGGGCACTCGCAGCAGTCGCTGATTCCGCTTTGCGAGCGGAAAACGCGGACCAGCCACAGCTAGCCGCAAAGGGGCAGGCGAATTAGGAGGGAGTCGCTCTATCCAGCTGAGCTATCGGGGCAGCCGGGTGAAAGCGTAGTCCTAGAGCGAAATCACGAGTGTTGTCCACCGACTGGTAACGCTGTGGGGCAACGGATGGGGCAACACTCGGGCGCGAGGCCACACCCACATTCGTCACTTCGGGTGAGCGCCGGCGCCACGTCGAGTAATAAAGCGGTCGTTCGCGATCCCTAGCTCTCGAGGGGCATCGCGACCACAGGTATGTCGGCTTCCCTCACGGCTGCCCGGGCGCGCAGTTCTCGCCCGCGAGCCGGAAGTTGGTGGCGTCGATGAAGCCCCACGGGCCGGTCGCGTTGTCGGCTACCGCCAGCCGCAGCTGCTCTCCTGCGAATTCCTGGATGTTCCAGCGGACGTCCTGGTAGGTGTCGCTGTTCCAGCCGAAGGACTCGCGGACGATCTCGTTGTCGTGGTACAGGCGCACGGAGGCGACGTTGCGCGTCTGGAAGTCGCCCGGGGTCAGTACCCCGCCGCCGTGCGTCCGGAAACAGAGCGTGGTGGCACGGTCGTCGAGTCTGAAGTCTTGGTAGAGCGCGCCCTGCACGTCGTCGCCGTTCTGCTCGCCGGGACCCTGGGGCACGTAGCTGCTGACGTAGTTTCGGTTCTCGAGCGACACGACGCGGAACGGTGTGCCCACGCGCTTCCAGCCGTTGATGCCGTCGTCGAAGTTGCCGTTGCGGATCGTCGGTGGCCGCAGGCCGGCGCCGCGGGCCGGCCGGTCGACGCTGGATGCGGGCGGCGCGAGGACGGTTCGCATGAGGTGCACCTTGTAGGGGTTCCAGCTGGAGTGGGCGTAGACGATCGAGAGGCGTCCGCCCGCCCAGCGAAAGAAGCGCGGGATGAGGTAGGGCCCGTACTCACCGCCGAACACATCGCGGGCCTGAAGTGGTCGGGCTCGGCGAGGCCGTCGTCGGGGTTCCTCCCGCCGGCGGTCGTGAAATGCTGGGTGACACCGTAGCCGCCGTCGGCCGCCGAGGCGTCGAACAGCACGATCGGGCTACTCCACGGCCCCCAGGGCCGACGCGCCGTCCGCAGGTAGTACCCGCGCGGGCGGGCGCCGTGGGCATCGTCGCAGTTGTAGGCCATGAGGAAGTAGCCGCTCCGCGGGTCGCGGCGCACGGACAGCTCGCCCACGCATGGCGGGTCGTCCTCGACGACCGGCCGGGCATTGCTCTCACCCTCCGCCCACGCCGGGCCGTCGTCCTGCCCGTCGGGGCGAGGTAGCGCCATTGCTCGGGACGGTCGATCGCTCGCGGACGAAAGCGGGCCAACCGCACTGCACTTTGGCGATACGGGTTGCCGGCGCCGAAGAGGTAGACGTGGCCGCGGTACGCGACCGCGCTGACGTTCAGGAAGTGCGCGCGTCTGACCATATGGTCGAGGACGAACCGCCCCGTCCGCATCGTGTCAGCGCCGAAGTGGCCTAGGACCTGATGGTCATAGCTGCGCGTGTTCGCGTGCCAGCCGCTGACGAAGAACACGTAGGTCCTACCTGCGGCGCGGATGCCCTCCACCGGGACCTCCATGCCGCCGTGGCTCGCGCCCGGCACCCGCAACGGGGCAAACGACCCGTCACGACTGGCAGCCCAGGTAAGCCGGGGCATCCGAAAGCGGTCCGCGCTGCGGGCGTCGGTCACGGCGATCGCGTCGTCGAGATGGGCGCCGCCGCCCATGACGAATGAGTCGCCGAAGAGGAAATACAGACGCCCCTGGCTCTCGAAGCTCACGCCGAGGTCAGTCCCACGCATGCCGACCGTGCCATTAGCGCGACTGTTCAGCTCATTCACCCCGCCCCTCCCGGGCGCCGTGACGAGCTGGCCCAGGTGCTCGGTGTATGCCTTCTCAAACGTGCGGGCCGGCGTCGGCCGCAGGGGCCGCCATGCCCAGCAGGGCAGCCGAAACCGCGAGCCCCACACCACGCATTGCGCGACGCTACCACCACCCGCCTCGCCGTCGGCTCAGCTCGCCGGGAGGGCCAGCTCGCCTGCCGGGCGCTCGGCGTGACCGGTGGCGCCGATCTCCGTGAACTGGTGGTCCGCCTCGAGCAGGGATCGTTGGCGCGCCTCGAGCAGGGATCGTTGGCGCGTCTCCTCGTCGCCGCTCTGGGCTGCCATCTCGGCGCGCTCGACGTGCACGTGCGGCTCAAACGCCCTCGTGCCTTCTGACCGACGAGGCGAGCGCGTGGTCGAGCGCTGACTCGATGTCCGCCCGCGCGGCCATGCTGGCTCCGAGCAGGACCCGCGCCAGCGCCAGGCTCGCATCGATCTCGTTGACGACTTGCGCTTGCCGACGGGCCGTCCTCACCGCTTCCTCGGCCGGGGCTCGCGCGCGCTGCGCATCGCCGAGCCCGAGGTGTTGAGCTCCCCGGATCGCCGTAGCGCGGCGATCCGGGGAGGCGGCGTTTGCCGTCTACTCGCTCAACGCGACACGCCGCAGCGCCGACGCGAGACCTTGTCGAACTTCCAGATCTCCCCGCCGAGGGTGACGACGTAGGCGGTGTTCCCGATGAACTCGAGCGAGGTCGGCCGGTCCAGGCCGTCCGCGACGACGGTGAAGGTCCCGTTGCGGTTTGCCTTCACGAGGCTGCCGGTGTTCGGCTGCGCCGGAGAACCCGCAAACGCACCGTCCCAGACACCCTGCGAGAGGGCATAGAGAGTGCGACCGCGACCAAATTCCACGTCGACGAGGAGGCGAGCGCCGGAGGCCACCTCCGTGGCGGTGGTCGACTTCGGCCCGAACGACACGATCTTGCCGTCCTCGGGCAGGTGGGGGACGGCGCCGGCCTCGGCCATGTACACCGTCTTTCCACGTACCGCCAGCCCGGTCGGGACGATGTTGTCGAACGCAATGAGCTCGGTGACGTCGCCCTTGAGCGTGACCCGCAGCACCCGGTTGTGGTGCCCATCGGTGACCAGGAGCCCGCCACGGTAGGTGTCGAGCGCGTACTGGACCCCGGTCGGGATGTCGAACGGAGTGCCTGGCGGATTGCTCAATGAGAACGCGCCGATGTCCGCGACGACGGTGAAGCTGTCGGGGCCGTCCACTCGGTAGATGCCGACTACGTCGCTGCCGCCGACATCGGGGCCGACGAGCGTGACGAGCACGTATGCGGTATGGCCGATGAACGCGACGTCCATTGCCCCACCGAAGCCCACGATCGACTTCGGCAGACCACTGGCGAACGTCGTGACGTCCCCGGTCTTCGGATCGACGCGCGAGATCCTGCCGGCCGCGCCCTCGGTGACATACAGCGCGCCACCCGGGCCGACGGTGCTGCCCGAGCCACCCTCCAGCCCCGTTACCAGCTGGGTGGGGTTAGATGTGACGTTCTGTTTGGCTCCGGCGGTGGCGGTCGGCGCCACCATGGCGATCGCGACCGTCGCGAGCGCGAGTATGTGCTTGGCGGTCATGTCTTCTCCCTTGGTGTCTTGATGGTTGGGTCGAGCACGTGGACGGGCGACAGGAGGGGCTCTCGCTCGGGCGAGAGCACCCTCCGAGGTCGGTCGGCTAGTAGCTGATCCGTCCTGTGTGCGTCTCGGTGTCGCGGGTGGTGAGGGTCGTGCCGACGGTCGAGACGTTTTCGCTGCTGATCTGGTGGTGGTCGTGCCGCTGGCGTCGGCGAAGCGACCGGTACCGCCCGTGATCGTGCTGACTAGCGTTGCCTCGCTCCCGGTGGCCGTCAGGGTTCCCGTGGCCGTGGCGGTCGTGTAGATCTCGTCGCCGTTGGCCGCCACGATGATCGCCGTGAGAGTTAGGCTGAACGTGTCCGGGCCGGTGAGCGTGAACGACGTGATGTCGTTGGTGAATGTGAACCTGCCGATGTGCGAGAGCTGGCCGCTCCCGGCGACGCTCCCCGTCCCCGTGGCGAGGTCGACGGTGGTGGTCGATGTGCTCGTGCCGCTCGACGGGCGGTCAGTGCCCTTTGCCTTCCCGAGCGCGGCAGCCGGGCTTAGAGCGGCGAGAGCGAGTACGGCCAGGATGATCGTGATGCGACGCATGGGTCGCTCCTTTCGTGGACGCGGCAACGCTAGGACGGTGCGCTCTTGCTGTCATGACCACGACTGATCCACTTCGGCACGCCCAGACGCGGCACCGCCGGTGAGGGATAATCAGATCTGACTACCGTCGCGCCCGAAATGCTGGGACTTCCCGGTCCACTTCGCCTGACCCCGTCGTTCCCGTTCGTCGGGCGCTCGCGGGACCTCGCCACCCTCCGTGGGCTCCTGCCGGGCGCCACGAGCGAAGCTGGGCGGGTCGCGCTGCTCGCCGGCGAGCCCGGGTCCGGGAAGAGCCGCCTTGTCCGGGAGCTGGCCCAGGAGGCGGTGGCTGACGACGTTCTCGTGCTCTACGGCGCCTGCGATGCATTCGTCCGCACCCCGTACGGGCCGTTCGTGACCGCGCTGGAGCATCTCGAGCGCGTGACCGACCCCGATGTGCTGCGCTCCGATCTCGGGCCGGCCGGAGGCGAGGTGAGGCGGCTGCTGCCCGACCTTCCGCAGCGGGTCGGCGAGCTGCCGGACCCCGTCCCCGGGGACCCGGACAGCGAGCGCCATCGCCTGCACACGGCGGTGGCCCACCTGCTGGCTAGCGTCGGTCGTCGGCACCCCGTGCTGCTCGTCGTCGAGGACGTGCACTGGGCCGACGGGCCGACGCTACTCCTGCTGCGTCACCTTGCGCGATCGGCGGCGGACGCGCGCATGCTCCTGCTCGCCACCTTCCGGGACACGCAAGCCGACATGCCCAGCGAGCTGTCGCAGGCGCTTGTTGATCTACGGCGCGCAGAGGACGTGGTGCGTTGGGGCCTAACGGGTCTGAGCGAGGACGAGGTCGTCGAGTTCGTGCGCCGGACCGCCGGAGGCGAGCTCGACCCAGGGCTCAGGGAGCTTGCGTCGATGATCAGCGAGCTGACGGACGGCAACGCGTTTCTCATGACGGAGCTATGGCGCACCTTGACGGAGACGGGTGCGCTGGAGATCGTGAACGGGACGGGAAGGCTCGTCCGTCCGTTGGCGGAGCTCAGAAGCCCGGAGAGCGTCCGAGACGTCGTGAGCGATCGACTCTCACGGCTCGACCCTGCGACAGCCGGGGTCCTCGAGACCGCTGCTGTTGCGGGATCCGAGTTCGCGCTCGAGGTCGTCCGACGCGCGTCGAGCTCGACGAGCGCGGGCTGCTGGCGGCGCTTGACGAAGCCGTCGGCAACGGGATGATCGAGACCGCCTCCGCCACGGAGCCGACCTACCGCTTCACCCACGAACTCGTGCGCCGCGCACTCTACGATCGGTTGAGCGCTCTTCGTCGCGCAGAGCTGCACCTGCGGGTGGGGACGGCCCTCGAGGACGCCCTTCCAGTAACTCCCGGCCGGAGCCTGGCTGACGTGGCCCACCATCTCGCGGCGGCCGGGTCCATGGGCGACACGGAGCGGGCAATCGACTACAACCTTCGAGCGGCGCGAGCGGCGATGGCGACACTCGCGTTCGAGGAGGCGGCCGACCACTTTCGGACGGCGCTCGGGTTGGGCGTCAAGAGTCCGTCGGAGCGGGCGGAGATTCAGCTCGAGCTCGGGACCGCCTGTCACGCTGCCGGCAGCTGGGCCGGCGCGATCGAGGCGCTCACCGCGGCCGCGGAGGTCGGCCGCGACGCCGGCGACGCGGAAATGCTTGCGCGGGCGGCGATCGGATTGGAGGACGCCTGCTGGGGGGAGGGCAGGGCGCACCGCGGGGCGCTGGAGCTGCTCGAGGAGGCGAGCGCCGCCCTCGGCGAGGGAGAATCCACGCTCCGGGTCCGTCTGCTCTCGGCCCTTGCCCGGGTGCTCGCCTACCGCGGTTATCACGAGCGGGCCGCGATCGTCCACACGAACGCCATCGAGATGGCGCGTCGGCTCGGCGACTGGCGTGGTCTCGCGATCCTTCTCGCGCGGGCGTACTCGACTCGCCGTACCAGCTCGCTGGACGAGATCCTGGAGATGCTCACCGCGGCGCGTGACCTGGGCGACGAGCTGGGCGACGTCGAGATCCAAGAGTCGGCGATGGGCTGGCGGGTGGTCGTGTTGATCGCCTTGGGTGAGCTCGAGGCGGCGCGACGCGACGTCGCCGACTTCCTCGGGGTCGCAAGCCGCTCGAGGCAGCCGTTCTTGCGCTTCGCGGGCGAGCACATCGGGTCGGCGATCGCCCTGTCCGAGGGCCACCTCGACGAGGCCGAAGCGAGAGCCGAGCGCGCCCGCGAGTGGGAGGGCTTCCTCAGGGGGCGCGAGACCTCGGGCATCCACGGTATCCAGATGTTCTCGATCCGACGCGAGCAGGGCCGGCTGGGCGAGCTTGCCGCGGCGATCCGTATTCTTGGCCAGGGCGCCGGCAGCGCCGCCGCCTGGCGCCCTGGCCTGGCTGCGCTCCATCGTCGAGCTCGGGATGGACGAGGAGGCTCGTCGCGAGCTCGCGCAGATCCGCGCTCATGGGCTCGAACTGTTCCGTGAGGCGCTCTGGCTCGCTTCCCTCGCCTATCTCACGGACGCTTGCTCCGCGGTCGGCGACGAGGAGCTCGCCGCGCTCGTCCAGCCCGAGCTGGAGCCGTACGCCGGAACCGTCGTGGTGGTCGGTTACGGAGTCGCCTGTTACGGCGCAGCGGATCGCTACCTCGGCATGCTCGCCGCCACCGTCGGGGACTGGGAGGTCGCCGAGACCCGCTTCGAGGCCGCGTTGGATTTGAACCGGCACATGGGAGCCACCACATGGCTCGCCCACACGGCGTACGAGTACGGTCGGATGCTTCTCGCCCGCGCCCGCCCGGAGGACGCGGATCGCGCGGGCTTGCTGCTCACCGAGGCCGCGGCGCTAGCCGGGCGCATCGGGATGCCTACGCTCCTCGCTCGGGTCGACGGGCTCCGCTCTCCCGTTGCGCCGACCACCTCGCTGCCCGACGAACTCTCCCCCCGCGAGGTCGACATTCTCCGCTTGGCCGCGCGCGGGCTCTCCAACCGCCAGATCGGCCAGGAGCTCTTCATCAGTGAGCACACGGCCGCCAACCACATGCGCAGCATCCTGCGCAAGACGTCCTGCGCGAACCGCACGGAGGCCGCCACCTACGCACATCGTCACGGCCTCGCTGAGGGCCCGACCGGGCGGTAGGATCGGGCGGGATGCCGCTCTATGTGATCGAACGCAGGTACGCGGAGCAGCTCGAGCTCTCCAGCGAAGCTGTGAAGGCGCTGGAGGAGATCAACGCCGACGAGGGCGTGCGCTGGCTCTTCTCGTTCCTCAGCGCCGACCGGCGCCAGTCCTACTGCCTGTACGAGGCGCCGTCCCCGGACGAACTCATCGCCGCGGCCCGCCGCGCCAACATCCCGGCCGACGTCATCGTCGAGGTCAACCGGGTCTCGGCCGACATGGTGCGCTGAGTCGTCGGGCTCGGCCAAGCCGGCGGAAGGGTCGGATCCGAGCCGCCGAAGACCGCTCGGATGATCACCTCCATCGTGATCCTCTGCGCGACTGCGCGCGTGCGGACCGTGTCCCCAACATGCCAGCGGTCGATCTCGCGGTTTGTGATCTGCTCGATCAGCTCGGCGTAGTGTGCGATCGCATCGCCGTGAAACGGCGGCAGCATCAGCTTGCGCATCCGCATGTGATGCTGGCCGTCGAGCAGCAGGATCGAGGACGGCCCGGTGACCGGTTCCATGACTTGGCGCGGCTCGCCGACGCTGTACTGCGCCGGCTTCCACTTGAAGACCTGTTCGATCATGTCGCGCTCGGCGATGTGGAACATCTCGCCGACGATCGCGTCGTTGGAGCGGAAGACTGGGCCGTAACGCTCGCGCATCTCAAGCCTGGCCTCGAGCGGCCGCAGGACCCCGAGCAGCGTTTGCAGCAGGCGCGGCAGGCGCGGTCCGGGAATCTCGGATGAGGGCGTCGCGGACATGTCGCTGCCGGGCGGCGGGCGATGACTCGTCTCGACTGTCGGTGCCGCTGACATCTCGCTCCTCACGTTCGGCGCGCCCGACCGAGGATATGCGGGATCGACGGCTCGAAGCGCTGCGCGGCGAAGCCGAAGCGGTCGATCTCCTCGATCTCCGATGTCGCTGATTGTTGGCAGAACTGGGTAGAGGGCCAGCATGGACTTGGAGGCGCGGATCACCCTGTGGTTGCCTGCGACAAAGACTGCGCCTGCGTTTGCACGCCATGCCGGGCGAGCGTTTGAGGCTGCCATCGGGCGTGGAACGGAGCTGGACATGGTGCTAACCGAGCTCGTCACCAACGGTGTTCGGCACGCCGATGTTGAGCACGACCATTCAGTGACGGTCGAGTTGTGTCTGTTCTCGGACGTGGTGCGGGTAGAGGTCCGAGACTCCGGCCCTGGGTTCGTGCCTCCCGCCCGGGCGCTTGAGGACGATCAGGTAGGCGGCTGGGGACTGGTCCTCGTCGATCAGATCTCCGACCGCTGGGGCGTGGCGTCAGATGCTCCTACGCGTGTTTGGTTCGAACTTGATCGCGACCCTGACTTGCAGGACGAGGAGACAAAACAAGCAGCCTGACTACGCCGCAGCTGCGACGACGTGGGCTCGCGCGACCGTCCGCGCGTGGGCCCGACCGCTCCCCCCGAGCCGGGCTCGCCGGCCAGCGCCGGCGCGAGCTCCTCCAGCGGCACGACGCCGACGTGAGCGATCACGAGCCCGATCCGTCGTACTCGTCGTGCAGCTTGACCCAGGAGTGGGCTTCGCCCTGCGGGTAGCCCTCAGGCGAGTCCTCCCACTCCTCCTGGCGTCCGAGCGGGGTGATGTCGAGGTACGAGTAGATGCCTCCCACCATCTCGTCGCCCCTGCCGTCGAGGAGGTACGTGAGGAAGATCCGGTCCTCGTCGTCGCGGTAGAAGACGAGTGTCGCGTGCCATTCGTCGGCATTGAAGTCGGCGTCGAAGTTGTCCGTGATCGTGTACCAGGGCCGGTCTTCCCAGCCCATCCGTGCCCTGTAGCGCTGGATGTCGGGTTGCGGGGCGCGCGAGACGAGCGCGAGCGTGGTGTCGCGGGCGTTCAGGTGCGCCTGGTGGGTCATCTGGTCCGCGAGCCGCGAGCAGCCGGTGCAGCCACCCTCCGGCCAGCCGTGCACTCCCGGTTCGAAGAAGAACCGGTAGACGATCAGCTGACGGCGCCCCTCGAACAGGTCGAGCAAGCTCACGGGACCGTCCGGGCCAGTGAACGTGTAGTCCTTCTCGATGGCCATCCGCGGCATCCGCCGCCGCTCCGCGGCGAGCGCGTCGTGGGCGTGGGTCAGCTCCTTCTCCTTGACGAGCAGTTCCTCGCGGGCGGACTTCCACTCCTGCGGTGAGACGATCGGCGGCAGCTGCATGCGGCCCGTTCCTCCTTCAGGTTCGCTTCTTCTTGTCTACCCGTTGAGACCCCATCCATCGCGGAAACCGAACGGTCGACGATCCGATCAGCCCGGCAGGGCAACGAACTTGCTCGCGCTGAACGTCGCGCCCTGCGGGTCGGCGAGGACGGCGATCCGGATTCTGTAGGTCGGCGTCGACCATGGCGCGTCGGACGGCGGGGCGATGACCATTCCGCCGAGCGCGGTCCGAACCAGAGCGAGGAGAACCCGCTCGGCGAGGGCGGCGAGCGGCTCCCGACTGGGTGGTTCCGCTGGGCGCCTGGCGCCAAGCGCATGGCAAGCAGGGCGGCGAGATGAACGAGAGCACGGGTAGTCGAGGAATCGCGCGCGGCCCCTCAGCTCATCCTGGGGGGCCGCTGCCTTCTGTCGGCTTTCATCAGATTGCCACGGTTGATCCGTCACGAAACTGCCTCGGTTGCGCGGCCTGATATCTGCGATTGCGAGTCGAAACCGGCCCGACCGAGCCGCCGAATGGGTTCTTCCGCTGGATCGGCAGGAGGTGCGGGCGGCCCTCGCCGACTGGTCGCGCATTTCGCGCTTTGCGACAGCGGATTCGGCGTCGCGGGCGGAGACACCCGGTTTCGTCCGCGCCGCGCGGCAGAGGAGAGCCCCGGCTCACTCAGCCCGCACTGGCCGGCGGCGGTTCCACGAACGCCACGCCGGCGGTCGCCCTCAGTACAGGACGTTCGAGAACCAGGCGCCGCGAGGCTCCTGGTAGGGGCCGCGCGCCATGATGTTCATCGGCTTCACCGCGCGCAGGCCCTCGCGCAGGGCCCAGCGGTAGAGCTCCCAGCGGATCGGCGCGAGGAACGAAAGAGGCTCCTCGGACTGCGCCGCGACGCCGAGCAGGAGCGCTTCCATGTCCTCCTCGGTCTCAGCGACGCCGTGCGCCATCGGCCACATGGTCGCCGTGGTCAGATAGCCGGCCACCTGTCCATCCCGCACCACCACGAACGGCGCGAAGGCCTGCATCGCATCGCGCAGCTCGCCGGTTCGCTCCCAGCCGTGCACCTGCTTGCAGAGTGTCTCGCAGGCGTCGATGTCGCCCGCCTCGAGCCTCCGGACCTCGACGCCGTCGACCGGTCCGCTGCGCGGCTTGCCGCTCATGATCACCACGGGCTCGGTGACGTTGAACCCGAGCGACTGGTAGAGGCAGAGCGAGCGCATGTGGAAGCTGTCCTGTAGGAGGCGAACGCCGCCAGGTGCGTCCTTGCCGCGCTCGATCACCGCTTCCATCAGCCGCCGCCCGACGCCGGAGTTCTGGGCCTCTGGATCGACCGAGATCGGCCCGACGCCGGCGATCGGCCCGCGCTGGTCGAGATAATTCGAGCCGAGGATCTTCCCGTCACGCTCAGCGAGCACGCCCCACACGTTCGGGTGCTGGACCCAGCCGCCGATCACCATTGCGGCGAACTCGACAGTTGGGAAGTCGCGCGGGAAGCGGTGGTGCTCGTCGAGCT
This sequence comes from uncultured Thermoleophilaceae bacterium, assembly GCA_963802855.1. Taxonomy (GTDB): domain Bacteria; phylum Actinomycetota; class Thermoleophilia; order Solirubrobacterales; family Thermoleophilaceae; genus JAAYBF01. The sequence continues at coordinate 153,605 of CAWDJP010000004.1, read as the reverse complement.
GCCCGAACGCCTCGTAGCAGATGCGCGCGCACTCCTGCACATCGTCGTCCCCGGGCTCCCGCAGCGTGATCTCCGACGCCCCTGCAGTGGTCGCGGCCTGGCTCATTCCTGCCTCCTCGCTCGTCGTACCTCGAATGGCAGGCTCAGTCTATGAGCGGTCGCGCGGCGAGGCAACCTGGCGCGGCCGATCGCGCTTGTGCTTTCGCGTGAAAGCGGAAGCCCTGGCTCGGCAGCGCCATAGTGCTGCTTCCCCATGGATGCGGGAGCGACGTCGTAGCGCTCCCATGGTTGAGCGGCAACCAAGGGGCCCCGGGCTTGGCCCGCTCGGTCGGCACACGTGACCCGCGTGTTGTCAATGTCTTAGCGGCGTCGCCGGGCTGTGATCAACCAGGAACGCGAATCGAGGACCACGCCGCGCTCGTCGCTGTAGTGCGCCGCGAGCGTCTCGCGCAGGCGCTCGACGGTTCGGGCCGCCTCGCCGTCGCTCAGGCTCGCGAGGGCCACGCTTGTGTCCTGAAACGCCCGTACGAACGCGAGCGCGGCTTCGAGGTCGTGTCCGTAGAGGACCGGCTCGTGGACGTCCTCGAACCGCACGCCGTCGAAGCCGGCGTCCTCGAGGATGCCTGCGGTGGCTTCGGCATCGCCGAGCGAGAAAGGGTCCGCGCCCGGCTGCGGTGGCTGCGCCGCGTCGCCCAGCGCCGCGTCGATCGCCCACGCCCATTCGTTGTGCTCGTGTCGCTGCCAGACGAGCAGCACCAGGCGCCCCTCGGGTCGAAGGGCAGCGGCGATGTTGGCGAACGCGGCGGCCGGATCGGAGAAAAACATCGTCCCGAAGCGGCTGATCGCCACGTCGAAGCCGGCGGGGTCGAAGCGATGGACCTGGGCGTCGCCCAGCTCGTACCGGACGTTGTCGAGCCGTTCCGCCGCCGTCAGCTGACGGGCGCGCGCAAGCATGCGCTCGGACACGTCGACGCCGACAACGCGGCCCGGCGCCGCGGCGCGCGCCGCCTCGCGAGTCGTCAGCCCGGTTCCGCACCCGATGTCGACCACCTCGTCACCGGGGCTGATCCCGTAGGCCGCGCGAAGGTGCTCGTGGTGGGCGCGCAACTCGCCGTCGTAGAAGTCCAGGCTGTCCGGCGAGGACACCGACTCGATGCTAATTAACCAGGGCAGCGCGCCGCGAGTCGCTCCGCCCGCCCGTGCGGCGCTCCCGACCGCCGGTGCTGCCGCCGACGGTAGAGCACGATGCGAGACACTGGGAACGCGGTGTCACAGGAGAACGTCGAACTGGTCCGCCGACTCTACGCGGAGCTTGCGAGCGAGGGCTCCACACAAGAGTTCGAGCAGCGCATGTCCGATGACGTTCTCGGCCGTTTCTTGGATCCGGAGATCGAGTGGGTCCCGGTGACTGAGTCATTGCTCGCCGTCGACAGTTACCGCGGCTTTGACGGCGTGCGGCGCTTCTGGGGTGAGTTCCTCTCGGCTTGGGAGACATACCGGGTTCAGACGCTGCGGTTCGACGACGCCGGTGATCAGGTAGCGGTCGTCGTGCACATCGTCGGCCGGACGCACGAACTCGAAGTCGATGAGACCCGATCCTCGCTCTTGACCATCCGCGACGGGCGGGTCGTCCGCGTCGAATCCTTTGCCGACCCCGACGGGGCGCGCCAGGCCGCCGGGTTGCCGCCCTAGGCGGAGCCGGCACTGCCGCTTTGCGCGACATGCGGGTGCTTGAACCCGGATGGGACGCGTTAAGTGGCGACTCGCGAGTCGCAGTGATGGGGCCCGAGAACGCGTGGCCTGCAACGCAGGAGTTAGCCTGAGCCGATCGGTCCTGCCGAGCTTAAACGGGCCACCGCGACAAGGAGGGCGCACGATGACTACGAAGGCCGATTTCAGCGAGGACGAGTGGGCCACGCTGGTGCGGTCGCCGATGGTGGCCGGCGCGGCGATCACGCTTGCCGACCCAGGCGGTCCGATCGAGGTCCTAAAGGAGACCTCCGCCGTCCTCAAGTTCGCCACTAGCACCTCGAGCGAGCAGCGCGACGATCTGGTGGGAGCGCTCGCACGCGAGGTGCGTGGGCTCGCCGATCAGCGCAAGAACCCCCTCGGCGACTTCAAGCCCCGGGGCGCACTGGCCGGCAAGGAGATCGTCGACGAGATATCACGCGCCGACGAGATCGTCAGCGCGAAGGCGAGCTCCGAGGAGGCAGACGCGTTCCGCGCCTGGATCATGGAGTGCGCGCAAAGGGCTGCAGACGCCGCGAAGGAGGGCGGATTCATGGGCTTCCGCGCCGAGCGCGTGAGCCAAGGCGAGAAGGACATGCTCGCACAGCTCCGCTCGGCGCTGGGCGTGAGCGGCGCCTGAGCGAGGCAGCGCGCTGGCGCGCGCTTCTCCTTTGCGCGACGAGCAGAAGTACCGGTGCCGCTCGCACCGGCGCCTGTCTCCGGCGCGAAGCAGACGCGGCCTTCTCGTTTTCGCGGCGAAGTCTCAGACCGTCACGTAAGAGTCTCGAAAGCCGTTGTGGGCGGTTTCGTCCACCGTGGGTTCGAATCCCACCCCCTCCGCTTGTAGAGCAAATACGCTGCACATCGCCAGCCTTGAGCTGGTAGGCATCTCGCGCCTGTCGGCCCGGTGCCATCGCCGGCGGCGCGATCACGGCGTATGCGGGGAGGTCTCACGATCGCGCGCCAATCGCGCGCGGAGCCTCAGAAGTGTGATCGGGCCAGCACTGCGGGCCTCGATCGGATTGGGGGTGGCTGCTCGTATCTGCTTCGCGTCGGAAGCGATAGCGAACGGCATCGGCGACGGCGCTGGTGCTTCCACGCGATTGCGGAAGCAAGGCTCAATGAGGTGAGATGCCTGTCCCCCGTCCAACGCAGGAGCCGCCTGGCCGGTTGGGTGCGCGCTTTCGCGTCACGCGGAAGCGGTGACTCGAGGGACGCCAACTCGTCCCGCAGTGGAACGGCCGTTCCGTAATCGCCGCCGCCGGTGTCTGAACTGACGACGCCAGTGAAAGGAGAACCGAAATGGCAAAGATCGTCATAAGCGAGAACGTCTCGCTCGACGGAGTCATCCAAGACCCGGCCGGTGACGAGGGCTTCACGCGCGGAGGCTGGGTCGGTCGGATCGCTGCCCTCCCAGAGGTAGCCAAGGTCGCGCTCGACGAGGCGCTGGGCACCGAGGCCCTGCTGCTGGGCCGGCGGAGCTACGAGTGGTTCGCCGCGCGGTGGCCATCCCGCAGCGGCGAGTTGGCGGACAGGTTGAACCGCATGCCCAAGTACGTCGTGTCCTCGACCCTCGAGGATCCCGACTGGAACAACTCGACGGTGCTGAAGGGCGACGTGGTGAACGAGGTCTCGAAGCTAAAGCAGGAGCTGAACGGGGAAATCAACGTCCCTGCCAGCTTCCAGCTCGCGCGCACGCTGATCGAGCACGACCTCGTCGACGAGCTGCGGCTGAAGATCTTCCCGGTCGTGCTCGGGGCCGGCGAGCGCCTCTTCGGCGAGACCAGCGACAAGAAGCCCATGCGCCTCGTCGACACGCAGACCGTCGGTGACGGCGTCGCCATCCTCACCTACGAGCGCGTTTGAGACGTCGAGCGGGCATCGGACGGCGCCAGCCTTCAGGACAAGCCCGCGGCCACTCTCCGCCGGGAGACGTCATGCCGGCTCGCTCCCGCTTCGCGCGAGAAGCGGCGGGCGCCCAAGAGAACTCGGACGGCGCTCCTGGTCGTCGCGCATTGCGATAGCGAGCGGGCGGTCCGAATTTACGCTCGCACTTCGTCCACTCAAGCGTCTGGGCGCGCCTTCCGTGGCCGCCGCCTTTCACGTGACAGCGCACACCCGGCTGAATTCGTCCGCCACACTCCGACGCATGCTGCGCTTCGGGCTGCCCGCGCTGGTCGTCTTGGGGCTCGTGGCCGTCGCCCTCGCTGCGCACGGCCAGGATCAAGGATCACCGGGCCGCCGCGTGGCGCCACCCGATCCGAAACCGCCCGTTGCGACGGCTCGGCCGCCGCGCGCCGCGCTCGTGCGGGGGCCCGATGATCTGCGCGCAGCCGCGCGGCGCCTTGCCCGGCTGCAGGGTGTCCGCCGGACAGCGCTGGTCGGCCGAGGGACCGCGCTCGTAAGCGAGGTCCGCGCCCGCGACGGCCGGTTCGTACAGCGGGTGCGCGACGGGTTCGCCCTCGCGCTCGATGTCGCCGCGGTCGAGCCACGCACCTGGGCGGCGGCGCTCCCCGAGGCCGAGCGGGCGCCGGTCGCGCGCCTACGGCGTGGCGAGGTGCTGCTCTCCGCGACAGCTGCGCGGCAGCGAGGTGTCGGTGGGGGAGCGACGCTCGTGCTCGCCGCAGGCGGCCGGCTGAGGGTTCGCGGCGTCGTGCCGGACGAGGTCGCGCACTCCGCGGAGCTGCTCGCGCACCAGCGCGACCGGAGCGTGCAGGCGCGTCCGCGGAACGTTTTGGCGCTGCTCAAGCCCGCATCCAGCCTCGGCGAGCGGCGGCTCGAGCGGGCCGCCGGTGACGGCGAGCCGACCCGGGCGCGCCTGCTTTTCGACGGCGATGACGCCGGCGAGGCTCAGGATGGTCCCGCTCGACCGGCAGAGCTGAAGGCGCGCTTCGGCGAGCCGGCGGTTGGCCTTCCATACGGCGAAGACTGGGTCAGGGTGGACCCCGGTTTCCTTCGCCGTCACATCGTCACGCGGCGGGTGCCACTGCTCGGCGCCGTGACCTGCCACCGCCGGATGATTCCCGCGCTGAGATCAGCGATGGCGGAGCTCCGACGCCGCGATCTCGGCCACCTCGTGGACCCGGCCGAATACGCGGGCTGCTACGCGCCACGCCGGATCCAGCCGAGCGGAACGCTGTCCCTCCACGCCTGGGGCGTCGCGGCCGACCTCAACGCGGCATCGAACCCGGTCGGCGGCGAGTCGAACCAGGACCCGCGCCTCGTCCGGGCCCTGGAGCGCCACGGCTTCTCCTGGGGCGGGGACTTCCCGACGGTGCGCGACCCCATGCACTTCGAGTTCCGCGGACGGTGACCGGCCGCCGGGCGCTTCGTTGATCGGCGCCGCCATCTCGCGCCCGCGCGGCGACCCCGTGCTTGTCGCGCCACCGTCCACGGAGAGGCGTCTCGTCGCCAGACTGCTTGTCGCGCGAAGCAGGAGCCAGAGGTTGTCCGGCCGTGTGCGCCCAAACGCGATCGCAACCGACTGAATGCGCGGCGTGGCTCGACTCGTCGATCAGGAGGGTGTGACACCTTCGACTGTGTCGCGCAAGACGGCCGTGTCTGCGTACACCCGCCCGCGGATCAACTTGCCTTCGCTGAATTCATAGATCCACACGTTGTGCACGTCCATGGTCCTGCCGTTCTTGGCACGCGCCTGGACGTGGACCGGGACGACGATCTGGTCACCGCCGTCGACGAAGCCCTCGGGGGTCGATGTGAACTCGTCAAACCACCGCCACAGCTCGCGCGTGAACCAACTAATCGCCGCATCAGCCCCGCGGAAGGTGCCGCCGTACGGGACCGATTCCGGCACCACGAGCTCGCAGTCGGGATGCAGGACATCCCACATGTTGGCGGGCTTGTCCTTGCCCCAGCCCGCAAAGCCTTGGGCGAGGAGTTCGACATTCGATGGGGTCACATTTACCTCCATTGGGTGGACTGGTCATTCGCGGCGTGGGTCGCAGCCATCACTTTTTGCGGCGGCCGCGTGGCGACGATCTCCGCCCCAGCAACCTCCTCGTCTTCTCGCCGGTCGTCAAGGTCGGCGTGGGTGTTGACGAGGGTTTCGATCGCGCCTTGCGATCAGCGGCGCCATCGCGGCGAGCATGCGGCGGGTGAGCCGCGGATCCCACAGCGTGTCGACCAGCAGCGACACGCCGTCGCCGATCACGAGGCCCGCGTTGCTCTCGCCGAGCAGCAGCCAGGCGTGCATCCCGGGGCCGACCTCCATCGCCACGTGCCTCTGCGAGACAGCCTTTCACGGCGCCGCGGCGTCTGCGACGGCGGTCAGTGAGGTCGCGTCAGCGTTCGCGAGCACTCGCACGATCGGGAGGTCGAGCGCCGACTGGTAGGGCGCCAGTCTCTTGTGCACCTCGGGTTGCGTTGAGGCGGCCACGCCGACGCTCCCGAGTGGGACATCCATGGCCGCGAAGTGCTTGCGATGGCCCTCGTTGATGGTGCGGTAGTGGCCTTCCTCGTCGCGAAGTCGCCGCAGTGAGCCGGAGCCCACTGCGACGCGGACGTATGAAGCGACGACCGGCGCGGCGCGCCCCGCCTCGTCGGCTCCTCCCTGAACCCAGCGGCGCGCCGCTGGCACGTGGTTGGGCAGCACCCAGTTGAGGAGGACGCCGTCGGCAACGGCGCCGCCGAGGCGGCACAGCCGGGGTCGCATGGCTGCCATGACGATGCGGGTTTCTCCCGGGAGGATCTGGCGGAGCTCGGCGACGGCGCGCTGGAGCAGGTCGATCTGCAGGCGAAGTTGGCCTGATCCGATCCCGATCCAGAGCCTTGCGGGATCGATCCCGAGGCGGTCGACTGCTGTGGCGATCCGGGCCGGCTGATGCCGGTCGAGGGGCAAGACTCCAACGCCGAGCTCAAGTTGTGGGGCCGCCGCGGCGAGATGCGCGAGCGTCTCCAGACCGGAGGCGACCGGCTCGTCGTTGGACCACAGTGAGTGGTATCCGAGATGCTCGCAGTGGGCGGCCAGATCCCGGGCGAGTCCCGCGTCGAGGCCCGCGCTGATGCCCAGTCCCCGGGGTGTCGGCGTGGAGGTCATCACAGAAAGCGGCCATCTCGACTTGACGTTCCGCGCGATGAAGTCTCAGACCGTCACGTAAGAGTCTCGAAAACCGTTGTGGGCGGTTTCGTCCACCGTGGGTTCGAATCCCACCCCCTCCACTTGTATCACCGGGCGGGGCTTACGGGACACCCGGAGCCAGGGCCGCCGCGAAAGGCGCCCGTATGCAGGCGGAGTGCCCGGAAGGGGTTCCGCTTGCGAACAGGCGCGGCCGACCCGGATCAGGGTCGGCTACTGGACAGGCGTCCCGGGCGGCGCGGATTCACCCGCGTCCCGTGTTTCAATGTCGGCGATGCCCACCGAGCGATCAGCAGGCCGCCGGCTGACCGACGCGTTTCTCGCATGCGATGCCCTGGCGATGGTCGCGGAACTCGCTCCGGACGCGGTCTTTCACAGCCCGGTCGCCGACTACGAAGGTCGCGATCGGATCGGCGCGGTGCTCACAGCGGTCACCCAGGTCGTGGCCGTGCCGCGGCCCAGCCACCTGATCGAGGGCTCCGACGAGACGCTGCTGGCGTTCACCGCCGAGCTTGAGGGCAGCGCCGGCGACGGCGTGTTGCTGGCGACCGGTGAGCGCGATCGCGCGATCTCGGAGCTGACGCTAATGGTCAGGCCGCTGGCGACGCTCCTCGACGCCGTCGACCGGATGAAGGTGCTGCTCAACGTAGCGGCCCCGGCCCGGATCGAGCAGGACGAGCTGCCGGGGCGGTTCGAGGGCGCCGACCACGGCGCCGGCGTGTCGTTCTTCCTGGCACGGACACCGCCGGGCCGGGGGCCAAGCCTGCATCGCCACCCGTATGAGGAGACCTTCGTCGTGCACGAGGGTCGGCTCAGCTTCACGGTCGACGACCAGACGATCGAGGCGGGGGCCGGTCAGATCGTGATCGCGCCACCCGGCAGCGTGCACAAGTTCGTCAACGTCGGCGACGCGCCCGCCCACATGACCAACATTCACCCGCGCCCGCGGATGTCGCAGGAGGATCTGGAGTAGACGGGCTGGGCGGACGCGCGGTCAGCCGGTTGCCGTGGAAAGGCCCGGCGGCCGGTTCGGTGGTGCTTCGGGAGCTGTCCGCTTGCGACACCAAGGCGCGAGCCGGGCGCGCCCTGGGAACTCCGCAGCGCCGGACAGGCTGTCGGCGATCTGCGTTCGATCAGGCGTCCGGCGGGTCCTGCAAGGCTCGCACCTCGATGCGGCCACCCAGTGCCTTCGACGCCTGCGTCGCCCACCGGACCGCGGCATCTTGGTCTGCGGCCTCGATCACCCAGAAGCCGCCGACGTACTCCGGCGCCTCAACGAACGGTCCGTCGACCACCACCGGCTCGCCGTTGGTGGCGTCGACGGTCTTTGCCGACGACGGCGGGTGCAGCCCCCCGGCGAAGCGAAACGCCCCGGACTCGTGTAGGTCGGTGTTGAACTCCTCCACAACGGCCATCACGGCCTCCAGTTCGGCCTGGTCCATCGACGCCATGGTCGGCTCCTCGGCCGCGTCGTGGGGCACGGTCAAAAAAAACTGCATCTCTCGTCGCTCCTTCTGGCGAGTGGTGCGAGCCAGGCTATCAGCGGCCCCCCTGATCACTTGGGCTGTGTGGGCCTCCACTTGCCTGATGCCCTACTTGACTGCCGCGCTGGCCGAACCTCCTCGGTCACGCTGCACTACCGGCGACGACGCGATGGCAGCAGCCCAGTAGCCGATCCCTTTACGGGCCTCCGCGCCCGCTCTCCCACGGATGCGGGCGTCCCCAGCGGTTCCGGCCAGGCGCTCATTCGGGGCGAGAGCCGGGAGCCTCCCCCACCCGCGGGCAGCGTCTCCCTTTCCCATGAAAGCGGCACTTTCAAGATCACGCGGCTTGCCTCTGCTTTGGACGAGAAGCAGGGCCGCCGGCGCCAGAGCCGCGCGCTATCGGGTTCCGGCGTAAAGCAGAAGCGGCCAAGCTTGAGTTTCCGCGCGATGAAGTCTCAGACCGTCACGTCCCACGATCGCGCGCCGATCGCACGAGGCATCGGGCCAGCACGGCGGTCTCGGTCGCATTGGGTGTGGCTGCTCGTTTCTGCTTCGCGTTGGAAGCGTTAGCGAACGGCATCGGTGACGGCGCTAGTGCTTCCACGCGAAAGCGGAAGAGCGACTGCCTGCGCGACCACTCGGAGACTGCCGCCTTCGTCGAAGTGCGGCAGCGACAACAACGCGATTTCCTCCGCCCCGCGCGACTCGGGGCCCGACCGGCTCGACACTGTGTATGCGGAGCTACGCCGCGCCGAGGTACTCGGACTCGAGCACCAGATCCTTGATCAGCGACTGATATTCGACGTGCGTCTCGTGCTCAGTCGTACGCCAGTCCTCGCCCTCGTGCGTGGTCATGTGCTCGCGATAGCCGGGGGCGCCGGGGAACTTCACGTTGTCGGCGACGACCACCGAACTCTGGTGCAGCCATCCGCGCCCGACGATCCGCTCGAGATCAGGCAGGTAGAGGTCCTTGTCGTGGTCGATGAAGACGAAGTCGAGCGTGCCCCGGGCGAAGCCGTGCTCGCGCTCGAGTGTCGCTGCGGTGGTGCCGTCGTCGGCGAGCGACCCCACAACGACCGTGACGCGATCGTCTACCCCGGCGTGGTCGAGGATGCGGCGCGCGATGTCGGCGTTGGCCTCGACGTACTCGATCGAGACGAGGTGCGCATCCGCCGGCATCTTGCGCACCGTCCGCAGCGCGCTGTAACCGCAATACGTGCCCAGTTCGAGCAGCAGTCGCGGCTGGGCGCGCTCGATGGCGGAGTCGAGCAGTGCGCCCTTCTCATCCCCGACGTTGATCATGAAACTCTCGCGGTAGGCGAACTCGTCGACCACCCGGATCGCATCGTCGACGTCTTCGGGGCGCGCGTTCGCGAGGACCCGCTGTGCGAGCGCCTCCTCACGTCCGTCGCCCACCTGCCACTCGGTGGTGAGCTTCTTCATGCCCACCAACAAGCGCACGAAGGACCACCGCAAGAACGGGAGTCGCTTCCCCCCTATCTCTCTCAGCCGGGCCACCGGCGCAGACGCTAACCGATGACGGCGGCAGCGCTAATGCGCGCCCCTAACGGGAGAATCCCGGATTCGTCGAGAAGCGGCAGCAAGTGGACCGTGGGGCAGGAACCAGCCTCGCGCGCTCCTCCTTCGCGCGACAAGCGGTAGCCATCGCGGCGACCCAACAAAGGTGCTGCTTTCCCATGAAGGGAGGCGTCAGGTGCCCGCAAGAGCGGGCGAACTCCAGCGCTTGCCGCCTGTTGAAGTCGCGCACGGTGCCCCAGACGTTGGGCGCCGAGCGGTCCAGGACGACGCTGTAGAAAGCGCTATGACTCATCGGATCTCCGTTCCTATTTCCTTCCGTATAGCGGCGCCCTTGGCCGCTGTCTGGGATGGGCTGTTGGGCGCGGGCTGTTAGCGGCGCTGATGACCTTCGGTGCGTTGTGGTTGCTTGGCTGGCTGGATGCGTCCGCGCAGGACGAGCGCCCAGGCGAGGCAGCCGAAGGCCGCCGTCGATGCCAGTGTCCGGACGATGTTCCAGGCGACCCAGGGGGTCGCGAAGTCGTCGCGCACAGCGGCTAGGTTCTCGATGCGGGCGGGGTCACCCGCCGCCACCAAGTCGTCGTTGAGCGGGATGTGGATCGCGAAGGTGACGGCGGCCGTCACGGTGTAGAGGGCGAGGCTGGCGACGATCCAGCGTGCGGTCTTGGGCGAGCCGGAGCGATGCGCCTGATAGAGGGCGACTGCGGCGAGCGCCGGAGCAGCGAGGAAGGTCAAGGGGAAGGCCGGGTTGTCGGCCATCTGTTGCATCGCATCGACGAGCGTGCGGTCGTCGGCCGCGGTCAGGCCCGGCATGACGGCGATCGAGAAGGCGTAGATGAGCCCCGCCAGCAGCCCCATCGCGATCACGGCCGCGCCTAGCACGATGTCCGCGTTGCGGTCGGCGCCCGTCGGGTCGTCCACGGCGGGGCGGTTCTTCAGGGCTTGTTGTGCGTAGTCCCCGTCGATCTGTTGTCGGTCTCCGGTGGCGGTGTTGCGGGTTGTGGTGCTGCTGGCCATGCTGGCCTCCTTCCGCCCCGTGGCTGCCACTCGAGCGCGCCCTGGCGGGGTCTACCTCTATGACAGGCTGGGCGTGAGGAATGTGACCGATGGATGGATGAGCAAGGCCCAAGCGAGCGCTGCGACGAGCACCGCACCGTCGGCGGCCGGTCGCCTACGCGCGCGAGCCCAGCGAGTTCTGGAAACCCGAGGTCGACGACGGAACGCGAGGTCTTCGGCCATTGCGCCGTCACGACCTCGGCGTGCGTGTAGAGGTCGATGCCTTCCGGCGCATGGAGATGCGGATCGCCGACGAGGCTGTTCTTCCAGCTGCTCGCTCCGGCCACGGGAAATTCATGGTGCCTCCTATGACGCGAGGCGAAGGGAGAAGATCGACGGATGTCAATGACTGACCACGACATACGAGCGATGCTCGGGACGTTGTACGAGCGCTTCAACGCACGGGATGTCGACGCCGTCCTCGCCTATCTGACCAGCGATGTCGAGTGGCCCAATGGATGGGAGGGTGGCTACGTCCACGGTCACGACGAGGTCCGCGATTACTGGACCAGACAATGGGCGGAGATCGATGGGACCGTCACGCCGAAACGTTTCTCAACTCGGCCTGACGGCCGGATCGATGTCACGGTTCATCAAGTTGTGAAGGACCTCGAGGGAGAGCTACTGGAGGACTCGACTGTGCACCACGTCTATCGCCTGCGGGGCGAAGCAATCGAGCACATGGAGATCCGTAAGTAGGCTGCGACTTGGCAGCGGCGCGATCCTCAGAGCCTCCGGCGATCGCGGCGCGCAGCGTGAGCGAGACCCCGAGCACGGCGAGGGTGAGCGCCGCATCTGGGCGGTCTCGAAAGCCGTTAACGGGCTTTCGCTCGTTCGAGGGTTCGAATCCCTCCCCATCCGCTAATCGGCTGGCGACCTTCCGCACACGCAGGTCGGCACCGGTGGGATCTGTGAGGATCGTGGCCCCCGATCGGGAGTGACAGATGTCCGCGCTGTCCAGCTGGAGGGATGGTCCCGCCAAGCAGGCGATTATCGATTTCGTCGCCTCCGCCACTCGTGATGGGGCGGGGTTCATTCCCGAGGCTGACCGCATCGCCACGTTCGACAACGACGGCACGTTGTGGGTGGAGCAGCCGATGCCGCCGCAGTTGGACTTCGTGTTTCGCAAGTGGGCTGTGGAGGTCGAGGCCGATCCCTCGCTGGCCGCACAGCAGCCCTACAAGGCGCTCATCGAGAAGGACGAGGCGTTCTTCGAGAGAGTGGCGACGCAAGATCCCGAGACCGTCGCGGCGCTGCTCGACGGGTTCACCCGCTCATGGGCCGGTACGACGCCGGAGGAGTTGATGCGCAGGTGCACGAGTGGGTGAAGACCGCCAAGCAGCCCAAGCTCGGGGTTCCGTACGTCGAACTCGTCTACCAGCCGATGCTGGAGCTGTTCGACTACCTGAAGGCTCACGACTTCCGGCTGTTCGTGTGCTCCGGCGGCGGCCGCGACTTCATGCGCGCGTTCGCGGAGAGGATCTGGGGCGTCTTCAAGGAGGAGGTGATCGGTTCCGCCGTCGCCTATACGTACGCCGATGGGAGGATCGTCCGTTCCGATCGCATGCTCGGAGACCTGGACCTCGGGCCGGGCAAGCCCGAGCACATCTTCGCCCAGACGGGCCGACTGCCCGCGTTCGCCGGCGGCAATGCGGACGTCGACATCGAGATGCTGACCTGCGCCCCGTTTGCTCTGCTCATCAGTCACGACGACCCGGATCGCGAGTTTGCCTACACCAAGGCCGCCGAGAATTCCCTGGCCCGGGCCGAGCAGCTGGGCTGGACGGTCGTAAGCATGCGGAATGACTGGGCCACGGTGTTCAAGACCGATGGCGCGGCATGACGAGCCCGGCAGCGCTACGCACCGCGCGAGTGGATCATCCGTTGCGGGTGATGCGGCGGCCGCACCGGTTCGCGAGGCTGGTCCTGCCGCAGCGAACCCGCAAGCGACTTCTGGAGGCGTGATGGCCGTAGGACCGGACCCACGAGCGACCAGTCAGGTTGCGGAGGCGAATGCCAACGTGAGGTTGCGACTGCCGTTCACCGACACCGAGGACTTCGACGACGCCCGGCGGGGCCGGGTCGGCTCGCTGTCGAACGCGCTGGTTCGTGCGACTGATGGGCGCGTCGTGTGGGACGCGGACGCATACGGCTTCCTCGACGCCGAGTGCCCGGACACGGTGAACCCGAGCCTGTGGCGACAGGGGCAGCTCGCAGCGATCCACGGCCTCTTCGAAGTGACCGAAGGCATCTACCAGGTCCGCGGGCTCGACCTCTCGAACATGACGATCGTCGAAGGCGACCGCGGGGTGCTCGTGATCGATCCGCTCATCTCGACGGAGTGCGCGGCGGCGGCGCTCGCTCTCTACCGCGAGCATCGCGGCGACCGCCCGGTGACGGGGCTGCTCTACACCCATAGCCACGTCGACCACTTTGGCGGCGCACGCGGCGTCGTCTCCGCCGACGATGTCGCCTCCGGCCATGTACCTGTATTCGCTCCAGAGGGCTTTCTGGAGCATGCCGTCAGCGAGAACGTCTACGCGGGCGGCGCGATGAGCCGCCGCGCCACGTACATGTATGGCGCGCTGCTGCCGAAGGGTCCGACCGGTCAGGTCGGCGCCGGCCTGGGTCAGACGACCTCGACCGGGACTGTGACGCTGATCCCACCGACCGTCGAGATCACACATACCGGGCACGAGGAGACTGTCGACGGCATCCACATGGTGTTCCAGCTCACGCCAAACACCGAGGCGCCGGCGGAGATGAACTTCCTGTTCCCCGAGCGTCGGGCGCTGTGCATGGCCGAGAACGTCACGCACAACCTCCACAACGTGCTCACGTTGCGCGGCGCGTTGGTCCGCGACCCGCACGGCTGGGCCTCCTACCTCGATGAGGCGATCGTCCTGTTCGGCGATAAGAGCGACGTGCTGTTCGCCCAGCACCACTGGCCACGCTGGGGACCAGACCGGATCGTCGACTTTCTCGCGAAGCAGCGCGATCTCTACGGCTACATCCACGATCAGGCGCTGCGTCTGCTGAACAAGGGCTACGTGGCCGCCGAGATCGCTGAGCAGCTGGAGCTGCCGCCGAGCCTGGAGCGCGAGTGGCACTGCCGCGGCTACTACGGCTCGCTGAACCACAACCTCAAGGCCGTCTACCAGCGCTACCTGGGCTGGTTCGACGGCAACCCAGCGCACCTGTGGCCCCATCCGCCCGAGGCCGCCGCGGAGCGCTACGTCGAGCTGGCCGGCGGCGCCGAGGCCGTGCTCGCCCACGCGCGCGATGCGTTCGAGCGCGGCGACTTCCGCTGGGTCGTCGAAGTCGTCAACCACCTTGTCTTCGCCGACCCCGACAACACCGGGGCCAAGGAGCTCCAAGCGCAGGCGCTCGAACAGCTCGCCTACGGCGCCGAGAACGGAACCTGGCGCAACTTCTTCCTGATGGGTGCCCACGAACTCCGCCACGGCGGCGGCGGAACCGCGGCCGCGTTCCCGCCCGACTTCATCACCAGCCTCACCAACGAGCAGCTCTTCAACGCCATCGCGGCCCAAATCGACGGACCCCGCGCCGGCGATCGCCGCATCACGCTCCACTGGCGATTCACCGATACCGACGAGGACTACGCTCTCACCCTGCAGCACGGCGTCCTGACCCACCGCCTTGGAACCCCCGCCGACACGATCGACGCCACAGTGCACATCCAGCGCAGCGCGCTGAACGAAGTCGTCGCCGGTTCGGCCAAGCTGGAAGAACTCGGCTCCTCCGGACGGCTGGCCATCGAAGGCAACCAAGCCAAGCTCGGCGAGCTGCTCGGCTTGCTCGACCCACCCGACCCCAACTTCGCCATCGTCACACCCTGACCTCATGGGCTGACCGTGCACGAGACCGAGCTCCTGATCCTCGGCCTGTGCGTCGCGATCCCGATGTTGAGCGTGATCGCTCGGCTGCTCGACGTCCCGTACCCGATCGTGCTCGTACTCGGGGCGATCCCGATCGGCTACCTGCCCGGCGTCCCAGACGTCGAGCTCGATCCCGACCTGGTGCTGGTGATCTTCCTCCCGCCGCTGCTCTACGTGGCGGCGTTCTTCGCCGATCTACGGGCGCTGCGCGCCAATGCGCGCGGGCTGACGCTGACCTCAATCGGGCTGGTGCTGGTCACCACCTGTGCGGTCGCGATCGTCGGGCACGAGCTCATCGGTCTGCCCTGGGCGGTCGCGTTCGCGCTCGGCGCCATCGTCTCACCGACCGACCCGGTGGCGGCGACCGCGATTGCGCGCGACCTGGGCGCTCCCCGCCGGCTGGTGAGCGTGATCGAGGGGGAGAGCCTGGTCAACGACTCGTCGGCCTTGATCGCCTACCGCGTTGCAGTCGCCGCTGCGATTGGCGGCAGCTTCTCGCTGTTCGACGCCAGCGTCGAGTTCGTCGTGGCGGTGCTGGGTGGAATCGCCGTCGGGTTGGGCGTCGGCGCCTTGATCGCCGAGGTGCGTCGGCGGCTCGACGACGTACCCGTCGAGATCACGATCTCGCTGGCAACGGGCTTCGCCGCCTACCTGCCGGCGGAGGCACTCGGTGTCTCGGGCGTGCTCGCGGCGGTGACGGCGGGGATCTACCTCGGCTGGGTGTCGCCCCAGGTGTCGACGGCGCAGATGCGGATGCAGGGCCTCGCGGTGTGGGAGTTCGTCGTCTTCCTGCTCAATGCGGTGCTGTTCGTCCTCATCGGGCTCCAGCTGCCGAGCATCCTTGATGCGGTCGCGGAGATCGACGAGGCCACCCTCGCCGGCTACGGGCTGGCCACGATCGGGACCGTCATCGGCACCCGCTTCCTATGGCTGTTCACCACCCCGTACCTGATCCGGGCGCTTGACCGGCGCCCGAGTCAGGTCGAGCGCCGGGTCGGCGCTGCCCCGAGGGTGATCCTCGGGTGGGCCGGGATGCGGGGCGCGGTCTCGCTCGCGGCGGCGCTGTCCCTGCCCCTGGAAACAGACGCCGGGGCGCCGTTCCCGGATCGCGAGCTGGTGATCTTCCTCGCCTACTGCGTCGTTCTGTTCACGGTCGTCGTGCAGGGGCTGACGCTGCCGGCACTGATTCGCCGGCTGGGGGTGGTCGACGACGGCACGGAGGAGGAGGCCGAGGAGCACGCCGCCCGAATCGCCGCCGCCGAGGCGGCACTCGAGGCGCTCGACGGGCTCGCGGATGAGGAGTGGACGCGCGACGACACGGTCGGGCGGGTGCGAGCGCTCTACGCCTTCCGCCACCGTCGCTTCGCCACGCTTAGCGGCGACCTCGAAGACCAGGACGGGATCGTCGACCGCTCGCTCGCCTACCAGCGCCTGATGCACGACGTGATCGAGGCGCAGCGGGCGGCGATCGTGCGGATGCGTAATCAGGGCCTGATCTCGGCCGAGGTCATGCGCCGGGTCGAGCGCGACCTCGATCTCGAGGAGTCGCGGCTGGAGATCTGAGCGCGCTCACGGACAGAGCCCTCCGTGTGGAACGATGCTGCCCGATGGCTGGCCGCTTCCACATAGGCGTTCCCGTGAGTTAGTTCGGCACATGCCCGCGGAGGAATGGAGGACAGCCGACCACGTCGGTCGCTACCTCGAGCGAGCCGATGCCTTTCCGCACCGTGAAGAGGGAGAGAGCGTCTTGGTCGCGCATGTGCCTCGCGGTGCTCGTCGGGTCCTCGACCTCGGGACGGGCGACGGCCGGCTTCTGGCCCTGCTACGGGTCGATCGCGACGAGATGCTTGGCGTCGGCCTCGACTTCTCCGATCCGATGCTCGATGCAGCGCGGGACCGCTTTGAGGGCGACGAGCGCATCGAGCTCGTAAACCATGATCTCGTCGCTCCGCTGCCCACGCTCGGGCCGTTCGACACCGTCGTCTCATCGATGGCGATCCATCACCTGGAGCACGAGCGAAAGCGCAGGCTCTACGAGGAGGTCTTCGAGGTGCTTGAGCCGGGTGGGGTGTTCGCGAACTTCGAGCACGTGGCCTCGCCGACTCACCGATTGCACGTCGCGTTCTTCGCGGCGATCGACGAGCCGCTTGAGAATGAGGACCCGTCCGACCGCACGCTCGACGTCGAAACGCAGCTCAAATGGCTGCGGGAGGCGGGTTTCGACGATGTCGACTGCTACTGGAAGTGGCTTGAGATGGCGCTCCTGATCGGTGTCAAGCCGGGCAGGCCGGCAGCGGCCTAGCTTTCCTGGCCGACACCGTCGAGCGTCAGGTCCTCAATCACCATCCCCGAGCAGCTGCTGGGCGATCGTCGCGCTGTCGAAGTAGACGCGCTCGCAGATGATGTGGTCGCTGTCGGGCGGGAACTCGAAGATCGCGCAGCAGCGACAGCGGAAGCTGCGACCGGTCGGCGGGATGCCGCGCAGCTCGCCCTCGTGCGTGCCGAGCAGGTCGAACTCGGCGATGACCGCGTCGTCGGCCACCCGCAAGACTGCGTTCTCGTTGCGCTGGTCGGGGAACGCGCTGCGAGTCATCGCGAAGTACTTGGCCACCTCCTCGGGTCCGTCGTAGACGTCGCCGGTCGGCACGATCTCGTAGCGGGGGTGGTCGAAGGTGGCCATGGTGACGTCGAATTCGTGCCTGTTCTCGGACTCCATGTGCTCGCGCACGATGGCGAGGCGACGCTCGCGGAGGTCGGTCGGGCCGGGCATGGTTAGGTGCTCCTTTGTGCGTAGCAGCTCATCGGCAGTCGCGGCGTCCATTTCCGGTCGACGAACATGTCGAGAACGCGGGCTTCGCGGCGCTCGTGACGAGGCGTGGTCTGACGCGACTTGATCTGCACTTGCCCCGTTTCGCGTGAACCGCGATGGTCGCCATTGACACCAGTCTCCCAGGGCGACCCCCCAGTCGGTTGTCTCGACGTCCGTGCGACGATGATTCGAATGCCCTACGACGAGGATCTAGCCAATCTGGTCCGGGAGCTACTCGCGGGCGAGTCCGGTGTCGCTGAGAAGCGAATGTTCGGAGGCCTGGCCTTCTTGGTCGGGGGCAACATGTCCGTCGCAGCCAGCGGCCAGGGTGGTTTGATCGTGCGCGTCGATCAGGAGCGGACGGATGTCTTGCTCGCCAAGCCACACGCCGGGCCGTTTGAGATGCGTGGACGCGCGGTTCAGGGCTGGCTGCGCGTGGCGCCCGAGGGCGTTCGGACGAAGCGGCAGCTCGAACCCTGGGTGAGGTGCGGAGTGGAGTACGCGCGCTCCCTTCCAACGAAGCGCTGAGCGCCGCCTAAGGCGCGAACCATCCATCGGATCCGACCGCCGTGCCGTCCCTGAGCAGCGGGGCGTAGTGCTCGAAGAACATGTGCGCGACGAGCTCGCCGCGGGTGCCAACTCCGGTAGGAACGCTATCCGCGCCGCCGTGGAGGCATTTTCGAGCTTCGGCCCAGCCTGACCATCGAGGTCGTCGAAACGCTCCAAGCCGATGGCCGCGCGCTCAGCCCCGCCCGCTGGGCCTTGGTCCAGACCGACGCCGGCGAGCGCGTGGAGATGACGGGGCGCGAAACCCTGGTCGCCCGCCGGGAGACCGACGGCAGCTGGCGCATCGTCCTTGAGAACACCATGACTCCAGCGTGACGCTGAGGCGCGAGGCCGCTCAGACCCTGCCCCAGACCACGGCGCCGCGCTTGGTGACGGTGAGCGGGAGCTCGACCTCAGCCGCGGCGTCGGCGGCCATGGTGGCGTCTGTGCCCTTCCCGATCAGGTAATCGCGGACCGCCTGCTCGTCGGGAAGCGTCAGCAGCGGCAGGTCCCAGGCTTCGACCTCGACGGCGTCGAGGTGGTCGGCCATGAGCTCCGGCGCGATCTCGGCGTCGAACGTGAGCGAGCGGTCCGGGAGCGCGAAGGCGAGCTCGGGCGAGTCGTGGCGGCTAGGCGCCGCCGCTGCGACCAAGCCGCCCCGACGCCCGACCCGACGTGCCTCGTCCAGCGCGATCGCCGGCTCCTCGAGGTGGTAGAGGACGTAGAGCAGTGCGACGCCCGCGAACGACCCCTCGGCGAACGGCAGCGAGTCAGCGCGCCCCAGCCGCGCCCCCGCGGGGGCACTGGCCACCATCGTCGGCGAGGTGTCGATCCCGGTCCAGGCGCCGGCGGGAAGGTGACGCGCCAGCTCTCCCGCGCCGCAGCCGACGTCGAGCACGGGCAGCAGCCCCTCGGCCACGAAGCGCTCGGCTACGGCAGCGTGCACATCGGCCGCGGCCCCATGGCGGCTCAGCACGTCGCGGGCCAATTGGAAGCGGCCCGGGTGGCTGTCGTAGTCCACGGGGACGGGTCGGGCCCGGCGACGGTCGCTCATTCGGATTCGTTTACCCGAAGTCCTGACGTCGCCGTCATGTGCGACGGCCAGGCGGGCCGATCGGCCCATGCGCGAGGTGTGAGCTCGGTCCATGGCCTTTCCCCACCGGTGTGCGCACCCCACCAAGCACAAAGGCATCAGTCATCGGGATTCCTTCTTCTCGTGGTTTGAGAGCAGCGGTACTACCTCGCCCGCGAGCAGCTCGACCTGTGCGGGTGAGGGGTCAACGGGCCAGAAGACGAGCGTGTCGAAGCCGTCCTCCACGAAGCCGGCGAGGGTCTCGGCCCACCACTCGGGCGGCCCGGCGAGTGCCTCCCCCGCCAGGTAGCCGACCGGCAGTCGCCCGGCGGGCGGGGTCTGGCCCTCGCCTATCACTCCCTGCAGGTTCAGCACCCGCCGGATCCGGCGTGGATCGCGACCGGCGGCCTGCGCGGCGGCGTCGATGCGCTCGTTTCCCGCTAGCAGCTCGTTCGCGGTCAGCACGCCGAGCGAGGGAAGCCAGCCGTCGGCCTTTTGCCCGACCAGCCGCAGCATCCGAGGCTTGAAGGCGCCCAGCCAGATCCCGATCCGATGGGCGGGGGGTGGGCCGGGGTGCAGATTCGCCAGCCGGTAGTGGCGCCCCTCGAACGACACCGAGCGCTCGCCGGACCACATCAGCCGGACGACCTCGATCGCCTCCTCCAGCGCGTCCACCGACTCTTTCGGGCTTCGCGGCGGGCCCCCCATCTTCGCGACCTGGTCCTGAAGGCCGCCCGCCCCGAGACCGAGCTCGAAGCGACCATTGCTCAATACGTCCAGCGACGAGGCCGCCTTGGCCATGACCGCGGGCGGTCGCAGCGGCAGATTCGCTACGTCGGTGAAGAACGAGATCCGCTCGGTTTCGGCCAGCAGCGTCGCGATGAGGGCGAAGGCGTCGAGGAAGCGCCGTTGATACGGATGGTCCTGAACGCCGACCAGGTCGATGCCGCCCTCGTCCGCCACCCGCGCCAGCTCCCGGCTGCGGTTGAGCGAGTCGGCCGCCGGCACGATCGAGATGCCGAGTTGAGGAGTCATGGTTTCGCGCGCAGGCGCCGCACCGTGGCCTCGATGCTGCGCTCTTCGAACTCGAGGTGGGCGAGCAGGTTCTCGCGCAAAGCCCCGAGGGCGTCGGCGACCGCGCGACGGGCGTGTGGGCCGTCGTCATGGCCGAGCGCGTTCGCGGCGGTCTCCACGGCGTCGAGATCGTGGGAGACGCGCCGGTGCTCGGCCTGCAGCCGGTCGATCACCGGACCGATCCTCGGGTTGGCGTCGCGCAGCTTGGCAAAGAAGTCGGCGTCTTCGGCGCCGTGGTGGGAGTGGACGAAGCTGCAGTAGCGCAAGCAGTTCACGCGCAGCTGCCACAGCATGGTGTCACGCTTGACCGCGCGCAGCTGTCGAGCCAGATCGCTCCCGTCGGAGCCGGCGGTGGCCTCTGCCGCGAGCGCCTGGATCAGGTCGAGGTCGCGGCGGATCCGGGCATGGACGGCCAGCAGCAGCTCGTACATCTCACGACCGCGGGCGGTCGGGCGTCGCAGACGAGGGCTCAGGCGGCGACCAGGTCATGCTCGGCCTCCGCCACCAGGCCGGCAACGATCTCCTCGAGGGTGCTGTGGTGCTGGTCGTCGTGGAGGCGGCCGTCGGCCTGGAACGCCGTGTGCGCCGCGCCGACCGGCAGGTCGCGGTCGAGCACCCGGGCGCCGATTGCTCCCAGCACCTTGCGCAGCTCCGCCTGAGCCCAGACGCCCCCGAACATGCCCGTGCTGGCGCCGATCACGGCCACCGGCTTGCCTCGCAGGGAGTTCTCGGGGAACGGCCGCGAGGCCCAGTCGAGCGCGTTCTTCAGCTGACCCGGGATCGAGGCGTTGTACTCGGGCGTCGCGAACAGGACCGCGTCGACGGAGCTGATCGCCTCGCGCAGCGCGCGCACTGCCGGCGGCGCGGGCTCCACGTCGTCGTCCTCGTCGTAAGGCGGGATCGCCTTCAGGTCACCGAACCAGTCGAGCTCGACTCCGGGTGGAAGCACGTCCGCCGCCACCCGGAGCAGCTCGCTGTTGTGCGATCCACGGCGCAGGCTTCCGGAGATGCCGAGGATCCGCATCGCTCTAGGCCTCCTTGACCAGCTCCAGCGACACCAGGAGCTTCACGTCGTTGGCAAGGACGGAGCCGCCGCCGGGCAGGTCCATCTGCCAGCCGAGGCCGAAGTCGGTCCGATCGATCACCGTCTCGAGTGCGAGGGACGTGTGCTGGTTCCCCATCGGGTCCTCGATCGGTTGGCCGATGCGGCCGCGGGCCTCGACCGGTCGGGTAATGCCCTTGATCGTGATCTGACCCTCCGCGACCACGCTCGTCGCCGTCTTGCCGGAAGTTGGTCGAGCTGAAGCGCAGCTCGGGATGGCGCTCAGCATCCAGGAACTCTGGCGAGAGAACGTGCGGACGCAACTGGTCGTCCTTAACGTCGAAGCTCTCGACGCGTGCGGTTCCCTCGAGCTCGACGCCGTCAGGACCTGTCGCGAGGCTCGCATCGAAGTCCTTGAAGCCCGCCCCGAACGTCGAGACGCCCATGTGCTGGACCTCGATTCGAACGGACGAGTGCAACCGGTCCGCCTTCCAGGTGCCTGTCGGCACCGCCTGCTCCAAAACGCTCATCAGTCGCTCCTTCTTCGGACTTATCGGACCGTGGTCCGCTTATGACCCAAGAGCATAGCAGGCAATCGGACCTTAGTCCGGTTAGACTCGGAGTAGCGAATGGCCGTCCTCATTGACAAGCTCATGCCCCTGATGGCGACCCGGCGTGAGCCGATCGAATTGCCCGTGCTCGAGGAGCGCTCCGGCGCCACGTGCCGACGCGGCCCGCAACGCGGAACGCATCCTCGACGCCTGCGAGCGCCTCTTCTCGGAACGCGGGGTGCAGAACGTGTCCATGGACGAGATCGCGGCTAGGCGGGCGTTGGCAAGGGCACGCATCTTCCGCCGTTTCGGCGACCGCGCCGGGCTGGCGCGTGCGGTGATCGGCGAGCGCGAGCGCCGCTTCCAGGAAGAGCTGATCCGCGGAGACCCGCCGCTCGGCCCCGGCGCGCCCGCCCGCGACCGGTTGATCGCCTTCGTCACCGAGCTCGCCGAGCACCTGGACCGGCACGGCGAGCTGATCCAGGCCGCGGAGGCGACAGCGCCCCACAGCGACGCCGTCTACCGCTTCTACCGCACCCACGTGCAGCTGCTGGTGCGCGAAGCCGACCCCGACGCGGACTCCGACTTCATCGCCGACGCCCTGCTCGCGATGCTGACGGCGCGCGTGTTCCTCTACCTGCGGATCGCGCGGGAGCTTCCGCTCGAGCGGATCATCGAGGGCTGGACTGACGTGGTGCGCCGACTCCTACCCGAGGCGCAGCCCTAGGGACCCCTACCGGCGGACGATGCGGAACGATCGCCTCAGCGGCGTTGACCGATTCCCGGCTGCGTCCGTCGCGGTGATCGTCGCCCGGTAGCGCCCGGAGCGAAGCGTTCGGCGCCCGATCTTCCCGCTGAACGACACGGTGTTGATGCCGGCCCGCAGGTTTCGGCGGCTCAGCGTTCCAACGCCCAGCGAGCGGGTGCAGCG
Source organism: uncultured Thermoleophilaceae bacterium (assembly GCA_963802855.1). GTDB lineage: Bacteria > Actinomycetota > Thermoleophilia > Solirubrobacterales > Thermoleophilaceae > JAAYBF01. Next base: position 130,782 of record CAWDJP010000004.1, on the reverse strand, counting down.
GGGCCTGCCGCGATAGCGCGGCGAGGGCTTGCGGCACCTGCGACCGACGCGCCGCCCCGTCAGCAGGCGGTGGATCGTGATCCGCACGCGTGCCGGCTCTGAGAGGGTGAAGCGAAAGGCGCTCCCGGCCCGTCTGCCGCGCCCCACACGGAACACCGCCCGGGTCAAAGAGAAACGGGAGATCACGGTTCCGGTGGTGTCCGGGGCGGGGCCCTGCGATGGGCCGCTACCGGCCGGGGGGATCGGCGTTGCCGGGCCGCCCCCCGGCGGGCCGGGGCTAGGCGAGGTGCCGCCGGGGCTGACGGTCACGGTGCCCGACATGCCCATGCCGTTCTCGGCGCCGTGAAGCTCGCAGTAGTACCGGAACGTCCCCGCGCTGTTGAATGTGCGCGACACGGTCCAGTTGTCGCTTTGAGGATCGGCGGGCTGCTCGAACGAGTCGTCGTCGAACCTGACGTTGTGGGAGCCCCCGCCGTTGTTCCACGTCACGGTGTCGCCGACGGTCACGGAGACGTTGGTGTCGATGAACTCGTTCGAGCTGGTGGCAGTGACGGTCTGGTCCACCGCCAGCGCGAGCGGCGCTGCAAGACCAAGGCCCGCGAGGAGAAGGGCGGGAGCCATTAGTCGGGGGCGGACTAGGCGAGACGTGACGCTGATGCTAGCGCGAGCATTGCTCTGTGCAACCGTGCAGGATGTCGAGCGCACGGCGCGGCGACCCAAACCCTCAAACCAGGAGCAATCGAGATGACCTCTCTGATCACCGGGACCGACTTCATCACCGTCGCGACGAAGGACTTCGATGCCGCGGTGGACTTCTACGGCGGAGTGCTCGGCCTCCCCGAGTCCAAGCGCTGGGGTCAGATGCCAGCGGCCGAGTTCGAGACCGGCAACCTGACCATCGCGGTGATGCAGTCGGACGCCTTCGGTATCGACTTCAACGCAAACAACCACCCGATCGAGTTCCGTGTCGAGGACTTCGAGTCGGCCCACGCCGAGCTCGAGTCGCGCGGGGTGGAGTTCAAGGGCGAGACGATCGACTCCGGCGTTTGCTACCAGGCGTTCTTCGAAGACCCCGACGGCAACACTCTGGCGATCCACCATCGCTACGCGCCGGCGGCCGAGCAGCCGGGCTAAGCGGCAGTCTCCCGTGCGGGGCTACGCCAGCTCGGCCGGACGTGCCGCGCCGCTCCGGCGCTCCACCGACACGGAATACGCCTGCGAACGAAAACGCGGGAGCGGGTCGTCGCCTAGCTCGATGCCCTCGGTCACGCGCGTGGGATCGAAGACGAGGATGTCGTCGCCGGTATCGCGCCCGGTCTCGAGCTCCGTGACCTCGAGGGTCCCGACGTCGACCTTCTCGCGATCGTCGGGCCATTTGACTGTCGGGTCGGCGGTGGGGTCCCCGTCGCCGGCGATCTGGACCTGAAGGGTGAAGCGGATCGACTCGCGGTTCAGGTGCTCGGCTAGCCCTTGCTGCAGGTAGTCGGGCCCCTTGCGCTTGGCGTCGTCGCCGGAGAGACTGGCCTCGCCCGCTTCGGGTAGCCAGCTGTAGCGGACGTAGCGCTCGTCTCCGTCCGCGTTGATCCAGCGGAAGGCGTGGAGGCCGTTGTACCGAACGTTGGCGTAGCTCGTGGGCGGCTTGAGCCCCAGCGCCGCGCGGAGCGCCGGTAGCGCCTCCCTGTGTGTCGCCAGGTAGAGCGCCAGACGAGGGCCCGGCTGCTTGATCACGGGCAGCGGCTTCGCCGCGCGGGTGAAGGCGACGAAGTCCTCGGGCGTGCGTACGAAGAAGCACGGCAGGCTGACCGCCACGATGTCGGTTCGCGATCCGTCTGGCAGGTAGAACTTCGTCGCCAGGCCGCGTCCGTCCCGTGCGAAGTCGGGAGTCTGCGGGTGCCCGCCGCCGTTCGAGAAGCGCGTGGTGACGGGCACGGCGTCGCCCTGCATGTGCGCCGCTCGGGTGAGGCGCGCGGCCTCGGGCGCGGGCGTGAAGCTCCCTTTGCAAACGGTGCCCTTCGCGTGGACCGCGCGAGTGCGGTCGTGGCGCCCATAGGTCTCGTTGATCTCGTGAACGGCTTCCTGGGCGAGAGGCTCCATGCGGAGCCGATCCTATTCCTCAAAGCGCTGCGTTGAGCTCTTCTAGCAGCTGGCGGAGCTGGCGCATCTTGGCCCTGCCCAGTCGCTGGGTCCACCGCGCCTCGAGCTCCGCGACAACCTCCCGCGCAATCTCGTAGACCTCGCCGCCACGCTCGGTCGCGCGGACGAGCTTGGCGCGCCGGTCGCTCGGATCGGGAACCCGCTCCACGTAACCATGTCGCTCGAGGTGGGCAACCAGTTCGGCCATTGACTGCTTGGTGATCTGCGCCCGCTCCGCGAGGACGCTGACACGAGTCCCAGCGTCGTCGAGAAACTGGAAGACGTGGCCGTGGGGAGGGCGGACCTCTGGGTGACCGCGCTCGGCGAAGCGTCGATGTAGTGCGGCGGTGCCAACTCGAAACGGCTCGCGGAGGAGGATCGCGAGGTTCTCAGGTCGGCGGCGCGAGGTGGTTTCGGGCAGGGCGCTTGACATCGACAGGACTCCTGTCTATCTTAGCCCACCCGAGTTCGACAGGAGTCCTGTCGAAAATCCCTGACACTGAGGAGACTTGCAGTGCCTGCTTCGACCCACCCAACCGACCGCCTCCACGTCGGCGCCGAGGAGATCACCTTCCGTGTGACGAGTGACCAGAGCAAGGGCAAGCTGGTCGCACTCGAGACCCTGATCCCGGCGGGCGGCGGTCCGCCGATGCTTCATCGTCATGCGTCGTTCGAGGCCTATCGGGTCGACGGCGGCGAGCTGGCCTTCTACGTGGAGGACGAGGGAGGGATCGTTCAGCGCTCCGTCAGGCGGGAGGGCGCGATGGTCGCCATCCCCGCCGGCCGCGAGCACACGATCCGCAACGAGTCGGACGCCCCGGCGCGTGCGTTCGTCGTCTTCGCTCCCGGCGGGGAGATGGAGCGCTTCGCCCGGGCCGCGCACCGCCTCGGAGCCGATGGAAGCTCGGCGCCGGCCGAGATCGTGGCCTTGGCCGAGGCGCACGGGATGGAGATCACCCGCCCTGTGAAGGGCCTCGCGTGAGTCGGCCTACGGGTCAGAGGCCGCTCGGAGGCTGGTGCAGGCCGAACGCTGAGCCCTGGTCGTCGCGGCAGAGCTTGAAGCGGCCGAACCTCGCGGTCGACTCCTCGTCGTCGCCTTCGACGTCGATCTCTTCGATCTGACCACCGAGCTCGTGCACGCGCGCGATCGCCGCGTCGAGGTCATCCACCTCGAAGAACACGTAGGGCGAGGCACCCTCGTCGCCGCCGTGCATCCCGCCGGGCACGTTCGGCGCCGTGATCACGAAGCCCTTGCCGGAAGGTCCGGTCTCGAACTTCCACCCGAACAGGGCCTCGTAGAACGCCCGTCCGCGCTCGACGTCCTCGACGCCGAGTTCGAAGAACGCCAGCTTGCCGGTCATCGCCGCTCCTTCGGTCGACTTGTACTTGCCCCGCACGGTACGGGCCCGCCACGGGCCGGTCTTGGAAGAAATTGCGTCTGGCCGGCGCCGCGGTTCGGCCGATCAGCGCGCGAATCTCGCGACGACCGGAAGGACGACGCGCTGGAGCGCCGGCGGCGGTGAGCACATCACGGTCTCGTCCCTGAAGCGGTACGCGAGATCGGCGATCCAGAGTGCGCCTTGGAGGCTGGTCGGCAGATTGCGGGCGTTGTAGAGACCTTCTCGTGCGCCGCGGGCACTCTCGGTCAGGAACTCTTCGAGCCGGCCTCCGGGAATCACCTCGGTGCGCAGGCGGGCCTGTCGGCCGCTGACGTTCTTGAGCTCGTGCCTGACGTTCGGCGCCACGGTGACCGGCCCGTCCTCCGGGGCGAGATCGCGCCACACCCCGTCGAGCTTCACCTTGGCGTCGCCCTCGAGCACCTCCCAGTGCTCCTCCAGCGTGGGGTGGAAGTGCTCGGGCAGGTGCCCGCCATCCTCGAGCCACGTCGAGACCCACAGGCTCCCGCCCTCGTGACGAAACGAATAAGCGACTCGGTGGATCGGGTCCTGGATCCGCTCTGTATCAGTCTGGGTCAACGTCTCCGTCATGGTGATCGTTCCTCTCGCTTCTTCTCGCGGACGTTCCGGTCACCGTAGCAAATAAGCTACTCGTCGGTAACATGAGTGAGACTCGCCAGCGCAAGCGTTTGCCGAGCCCCGAGCGTCGGGCAGTGATCGTCGAGACGGCCGGGCGCCTGTTCGGCGAACGCGGCTATGACGGGACCCGTCTGGACGATGTCGCGGCCGCGGCCGGCGTCACCAAGCCCATCCTCTATCGCCACTTCGCGAATAAGCAGAGTCTGTACCTCGCGCTGCTGGAGCGTCATCGCGCCGACCTGCCCACCTTCGCCGCGGCGATGCCGGCGGAGGGGACGCTCGAAGAGCGCCTGCGCGCGGTGCTCGAGGTCTGGGTCGCCTACGTCGAGTCCCACTCCTACGCGTGGAAGATGCTCTTCCGCGACCACGGTGGAGGCTCGGAGGTCGAGGCCTACCGCGTCGCTGTCCACGCGCGGGCGCGGGCAGTGCTCGTCGACATCATCGGCTCTCTGCGTCAGACCGCCATCCCGGACCGCGAGCTGGAGCCCCTGGCCGAGCTGATCAGCATGGGCATGGCCGCGGTGGTCCTCTGGTGGATCGACGACCCGGAGCGATCGCGCGAGGCGATCGTGGACGCGATCGTGCGGGTCTGGGTGGGAGTGCTGACCGCTAGAACGCGAAGAGCTCGACCCGGTAACCGTCGGGATCGGCCACCTGCACGCGGACGAACGAGCCGTCCTCCTGCCACTCCGTCTCGGGCACTCCGGCGGATCGGAATCGCTCTCGGGCCGCTCGAACCTCATCCGCGTTCGCCACTTGGAAGCCGAAGTGGTTCCCGGCCGGCAGATGCTCCGCAGCCGGAACGCCCTCCCAGAGTGCGAGCAGAGACCGGTCGGCCGCCCCGACGATCAAGAGGTGCTCGTCGTCGTGGACTCGGTCGGTGAGCCCGAAGTGCTCACCATAGAACGCCGCCGAGCGCTCGCGGTCGCTGACGGTCAGGGCAACGTGGTTCAGCATCATCGGTCTGGGTTTGGGAGGCTCCGAGTCAGAGCAGTGCACCACATCGTGGACAGAGCCCGTCGATCCACCATCGTCGCCGGGATCTTCGGCGCCCTCGCCCTCATCGGCGTTCCGGGCGCCTCAGCAGCGCAGGTCGACGCCGGAGCGCTGGGGGCGCAGGTCGACCGCTCGCCCTGGAGCCTGTCGTTCGTCGACGGCAAGGGCCGCTCCGTCCTCTCCCAGCACTCCGGCCGCGGGCGCCGGACCCACGGGCTCGCTCGGCTTCGAGGCCGGCGGTGCGTGGCGCCACGCCACGCGCGCGCTGTCGCTTCGCCGCAGCGGCCGGCCGGCGCTCGTCGCGATGCTCGCCACCACCGACCCGGCCGGCCGGCGCCTGGCGTGCGCCTGACGCGCGAAGGGCAGCGGCGTCATCCGCCTGCGAGCCGAGGTGGTGGGCTCCCGGGCCGGGGTCACCGCGCTCGGCGTGGCCTTCGAGGCGCGCCGCGGGCGAGCGCTTCCTGGGCTTCGGCGAGCGCTCCAACGCGGTGAACCAGCGCGGCAAGGTCGTGGAGAACTACGTGGGCGAGGGTGCCTATCCAGACGGACGAGCGCGCCATCGCTCGGGGCCGTGGTCCCGCCCTGGGGCTTCCAGCCGCCGCGACGACGCAACCTACTTCCCGGTGCCGTGGCTGCTCTCCACCCGCGGCTATGGCGTGCTCGTCGACAACACCGAGACGAGCTACTTCCGGCTGAGCACCGAGTCCCCGGGCGCCTGGAGCGTTGAGGTTCGCGCCGCTCCGCCCGACCAGCCGCAGGGCGCGGGTGCCCCCGCGCCGTCGCGCGCTCTCGCTGCGCGTGTTCGCCGGCCCCACGCCGGCAGCCGCGCTGCGGCGCTTCACCGCCGCGACCGGCAGTCAGCCCGCGCCCGAGGCGCCCCGTGGTACTTCGGGCCATGGTTCCAGCCATCGGGCGACGAGTCGGCCCAGGTCGCGAAGCTGCGACGCCGCCGACGCGCCGCTGTCGGTGGCGCAGACCTACCTGCACTACCTGCCCTGCGGCGACCAGCAGGGCCGCCGGCCTAGGAGCGCGAGCGAACGAGCCCGCCTCCACGCCGCGGGCCTGGCCGTCACCACCTACTTCAACCCGATGATCTGCACGGGCTACCAGCCGCCCTACGGCCAGGCGGTCGCGCAGAGCGCGCTGACCAAGACCGCCTCCGGAGCGCCCTACCTCTACCGCTACAGCACGAGCGAGCCGTTCGACTGTCGCGCAGTTCGACTTCTCGGCACCGTCGGCCGGCCGGCGGCTCTTCGGTGGCCTGCTGGGCGAGGCCGTTCAGGACGGCTTCGACGGCTGGATGGAGGACTTCGGCGAGTACACGCCGCTGGACTCGCGCTCTGCCGAACGGGCGCACGGGCACGCGATGCACAACCTCTACCCGGTCCAGTACCACTGCGCCGCCCAGGCGTTCGCGCGCCGGACGCGGCGGCCGCTGGGCAGATTCATCCGCTCCGGCTTCACGGGCGTGGCGCCGTGCGCGCAGATCGTCTGGGGCGGGGATCCCGACGGTCGGCTGGGGCTTCGACGGGCTCGAGTCCGCGGTCATGAACGGTGTGACGATGGGCCTCTCGGGAATCAGCACCTGGGGCTCGGACATCGGCGGCTTCTTCGCCTTCTTGGACCAAGAGCCTCTCGCCCGAGCTGCTCAAGCGGTGGGTGCAGTTCGGTGCCGTCTCGGGTGTGATGCGCACGCAGGCCAACGGTATCGCGATCCCCCGCAAGCCGCGCCCGCAGATCTGGGATGACGACCAGCTTCCCCACTGGCGCCGCTACGCGAAGCTGCGCACTCAGCTCTACCCGTACCTCGTGGCCGCCGACGCCAACTATCGCGCCACCGGCCTGCCGATCATGCGCCACCACGTCGCTCGCGCTATCCGCGCGACCGCGCGCGCTGCGCGCCGGGACGACCAGTTCCTGTTCGGCCCCGACCTGCTGGCGGCCCCGGTGGTCAAGCCGGGCGCGCGCACTCGGTCGCTCTACCTGCCGCGCGGGCGCTGGGTGGACCTGTGGCGCTCGGCCCGCTACGACGCGCGCAGCGGCGGGCTCGCGCTCGGTAGGGCGCGCCAGCTCCGCGGCGGCCGTACGGCGCGACCTTCCCGCGCCGCTGGACGAGCTCCCGCTGCTGGCGCGCGCGGACACCGTCCTGCCGCTGCTGTCCCCCGACGTCGACACGCTGGCGGCTACGGCTCGGGCGCGGGCCTGGTGCGAGCTGTCCGACCGTCGCGACCGGATGCAGCTGCTGGCCTTCCCGCGCGGCCGCAGCTCGGCGCGCTTCTTCGCGGCGAGCGCTTGCTCTCGCGCGAGGGCGGCAAGGCTGGTCGCTCACCGTGCTCGGCTCCCGCACGCGGCGCTACGACCTGCAGGCCACGCTCTCGACGCTCGAGCGCCCGCTGCTGCCGTGCCGCGTCGAGCTGGACGGCCGACCGCTCGCGCGTCAGCGCTGGAGCTACGACTCGCGTCACCGCACACTGACCGTCCGCTTCCGCGCGAAGCGCGGCACGCTGTTGGTGCGCGGCTGCTAGCGCCCGGACCGCGGTTGCGCCCTCGTCGTGTACCTGGTGCTCGCCCTCGGCGAACTCCTCCACGATCTTCGCGCAGAACGCGTCCAGGTCATCCGGGCTGCGGCTGGACACGAGCCCCTGGTCCACCACGACCTCCTCGTCGACCACATCGGCGCCCGCGTTGCGCAGGTCGGTCCTGATGCTTGGGTACGACGTGATCTTCCGCCCCGCACCAGGTCCGCCTCCACGAGCGTCCACGGCCCGTGGCAGATCACGCCGACCGGCGTGCCGGCCCGGAATATGTCCTGAACGAACCGCGTTCTCGTCCTGATCGGAGCTTGTCCGGGTTGAGCACGCCGCCCGGAAGGATCAGCCCGTCGTAGTCCCCGGCCGAGGCCTCCGACACCGCTCGGTCCACGCGAACGTGTCGCCCTTGTCGATGTCGTGACTCATGGCCTGGATCTCGCCAGGCTCCAGCGACAGCAGCTGCGTTTCGGCACCGGCTTCCTCCACCGCGGCGCGCGGGCGCTCCAGCTCCACCTGCTCCACTCCGTCGGCCGCCAGGATCGCGATCGTCTTGCCCTGGAGGTCGTGTGCCATCTGGCTCCTTTTCGAATCGGGTTCGTAGGAGGGCTCCCCGGGTGGCAGGCGGGCAAACGCGGAATCCGGCCCACGTCGTGTCGAACGACACGCGCCCGATATGCGCTCTAGCGCACGTAGTCTGGATACCGCTCGGCGCTGGGCGCGAAGCCCGGGTACTTCGACGCCAGCTGCTCTGCCTGACGCTCGGACGCGCGGGCCGCGGACGGCGGCTGGCCTTGGGCGTTCGCCACGTCCAGCATCAAGTAGAAGAAGTAGCTGGTCTGGGTGATGATGTGTGTGCGGTTCTGTGTGTAGGGCACGTGGCCGGCGCCCTGGAAGGTCTGAAGGAAGGCCGGGACGCCCGCGGTCAACAGGGCCGCCGCGGTCTGCGTGGACCAGATCGCAGGCACGATCGTGTCCGCTGTCCCTGCGAACAGCAATCCCGGGGCATCGCCGGCGCCGGCCAGCATCCCGCCGGGGAGCCCCCCGGAAAGCGACATGAACCCGCCCACCGTCGAGGGGAAGCCCGGGTTACCGCTCGAGCCGGTCTCCTCCGAGTGGACTCCGACGAGGGTCGAGGTGATGGCACCGGCGGACTCCCCGCCGATCCCGATCCGGGTGGGGTCGATGCGATAGGTCGCGGCGTTCGCGCGCAACCAGCGGACCGCGGCCTGAGCGTCGTTCTTCGCGTTGAAGGCGGCGACGACGCATTGCGCCGGCAGCGTCCCCGCACCGCTGCAGGGAATTGAGATCAGGCGGTAGTTGATCGAGACCGTCACATAACCGTGCCGGGCGTAGGTCCGGGCCATGTCGGCGGATGGTCCCGAGCCCTTGTCGCCGGCGGAGAAACCGCCGCCGTGGACGAACACCAGCGCCGGACGCCCGGTCTGGGTGTCGCCCGCGGGCTGGTATAGGTCCAATCGCAGGGCTACGGGCGTGCCGTTCGAGTTGGGCGCGCTTCCGTACTGGATGTTCGACGTGACCACGTGGTTGGTGAACACCTGGTCGCGGTAGCGCAGCGGCGAAGCCCCGGGAGGCCGCGGCACCGTACAACCCGCGAGCAGTGCGAGCGCGAGCAGAGCGGCGATCAGCGCCGCCTTTCTGCCGCGCGGCCAAGCTCCTCCCAGGACCCTCACGACCGCGATCGCTACTCGGCGCGGGCAGGGCGCCGCGCGATTGGCGGGCGGTGCCGTGGGTAGTCGGGAACGAACCCGAACCGAGGAGACCCATGGAACGCGAGCACGAGCATCCCGAGGAAGGCACCGAGACCGCAGAGGGCGAGGAGGCCGGCGAGCTGTCCGAGCGGTTGCCCGAGGAAGTCAGCGGCGAGGGCGATACGCCGCTGGGCGACACGGACGAGCATTCCGATGCCCCGGGCCCGCATGGCACCGGGCCGCTGAACGAGTAGCCCGGAGCGCCGCTCAGCGCTCGGCGCCGAACTGGCCCAACACCCACCGCGCGTGCGACACGAGCCGCTCGACGCTGTAGCGATCCGGATCGCTCAGCAGCAGCCGCGCGGCCTCCTCTGAGAATCTGGAGTCGCCGAGCGATCTGGTCCCGCGGCCCTCCTGGACGCCAGCGCGCAACCGCACGCTCTACCCCGGCTTCACATTCGCCTTCAGGCGCGAGATGAAGCGCTTCGACGACCACAACTACGACCTCGCTCCGGCACCGGCGCCGGTGCTCAACCGGTCGCCTAGCCGCTCAGCCGTCGTCCTGGCGGAACGCCCAGCGCGTCTCGTCGATCGTGAGCCCGGCGGCGAGGCACGCCAGCAGCTTCATCCGCGCCGCCTGCGGCGAGAGGAAGCCGGCGGGGATGATCCCGGTCTCGCGCAGGTCGCGCTCCGAGCCGCGATAGCCGTAGGTCGCGTTGAGGATCACGCCGCGCTCGGGCCGGCAGTAGGCCACCACTGGGATGCGCTCGGCAGCCTTCGCCCACGCCTCTAGGAGGTCCACTGCAAGGTGGCCCGCGCCGAGCGTGCCGATCACGGCGCCGTCGGGTTCGGTGGCCAGCGCCGCCTGGGCGAGGGAGCCATCGTCCCCAGCCACGGTGGGGACGACCACCACGCGCTTGTTCAGGTCGGGCGGGTCGAGCGGCTGGTTGCGCGGCACGCGCGACCAGATGCTGGGGTGCCCCTCGGTCACGCGCCCGAGCGGCCCGGTCTGAGGTGAGGAGAACGCGACCAGCGAGGTGGTGTCCGTCTTGCGCACGCAGCGCGCGTGGTGGATCTCGCCACCGAAGCAGACCAGCACGCCCATCCCGGTGGTGGCCTCGCTGGCCGCGACGCTCACGGCGTCGCCCAGGTTGGCGGGACCGTCGGCGCCGGGCGCGGACGCGGGTCGGATCGCGCCCGTGAACACGATCGGCGCCTCCGCGTCGTGGAGCACGTCGCAGAGCATGGCCGTCTCCTCGAGCGTGTCGGTGCCGTGGGTAACCACGACGCCGATCCCGCGGCGCGCGGCGTCGCGCGCCTCGCGGCAGATGCGCAGCTGGTCGTCCAGCGTCAGGTGTGCGCTAGGCAAGTTGACCACCGTGCGGGCGTCGAGGGTCTCGCGCTCGGACAGCCCCGGCACGGCCGCGATCAGAGCGTTGCCGTCCAGCTCGGGGGTGGCCCCGGCCTCGCTCCCGTCGCCCGTGTCACCCCTGTCGCCGGTCTCGCCGGTCATCCCGATCGTGCCGCCGGCGGCGAGGATGCGCACCCGACGCGCCGCAGGCAGATCTCCTACAGACGCCATCGTCCGATCCCGGTCCTAGCGCCGACGAACGAGCGTCACGCCGTCGGCCAGCGCGAGCATCACGGAGTCGACGCGCTCGTCCTCCGGGATCCGGTCGTTCAGCGTGGCCATGGCGCGGGCGCCCTCGTCGTCCGCGGGCGGGTCGAGCACCCGCCCGCTCATCAGCACGTTGTCGATCGTCAACAGGCCGCCATCGGTCAGTCGCGGCACGAGCTCTTCGTAGTAGTCCGGGTAGCCGGACTTGTCCGCGTCAAGGTAGGCGAAGTCGAAGGTCGGCTCCAAGGGCAGCGATTGGAGCGTGTCGAGCGCGGGCCCGACCCGCACCTCCACGCGGTCACTGAGCCCGCGCGGCATCGATGTTGCGCCGCGCTATCTCGGCCCAGCGCTCATCGAGCTCACAACAGAGCAGGGTGCCGCCGTCGGCAAGACCGCGGGCAATCCGAATCGCCCCGTAGCCGGTGAACGTCCCCACCTCGATCGCGCGCTCGCGCGCCGCTGACCTTGGCGAGCAGCTCCAGCAACGCGGCCTGCTCCGCGCTGGTTTGCATGATGGCGATACCGCCGAGCGCCTCGGTCTCCTCCTCGACCCTTCGCAGCACGTCGTCGCGACCGAACGCGCGCTCGACCACGTACTCGTGGAGCGCGGGGGTCAGCTCTGCGTCCTTGGACCGCACGCCGCGCACTCTACGCTGTCGGAATGGCCGTGCAGCCTCGTTGCGACCTTCCCAGGGGAGGCCCATGAAGGAAGCAATGCGCGCGCCGCTGCGGGCCGCGGCGGTGGCGGCATTCACCGTCGGGACGATCCTGTTCCTGGTCAACCCGCCTTCCCTGTCGGGCGCCGAAGACCTGATCACCCTGCTCGTCGGCGCAACCGCGCTCGTGCTGATCACAGCATGGATCACCGTCGGCCTGATGGGGGACGGTCCAAGCGAGGAGGAGGTCGAGCGCATCACCCGCCGCAGCGAGGAGCTGGCCCGCCAACCTCCCGCGGATTCCCCGCCGACCGAGTTCGACGAGCTGGTCATGGCCGCGATCGACGAGCTGCCGCGCGAGTTCCGCGAGCTGCTGGAGACGACCCCCGTGATCATCTCCCATCACGGGCGCGAGCACCGCGCCTACGGCCACTACTTCGGCGACACCGTGGCGCGCTCGACCTACCACGACCGGATCGTGATCTACCAGGACACGCTCGAGCGCGACTTCGGCCACGACCCAGAGCTGCTGCGCGCCCAGGTGGAGCGCACCCTGCGCCACGAGGTAGCCCACCACCTCGGCTGGGGCGAGCGCGGCGTCCGCGAGCTGGGTTTGTAGCGCCAGCCTGCCGATACCCTTGCCGCCACCCCGGAGAGGTGTCCGAGTGGCTTAAGGAGCGCGACTGGAAATCGCGTGGGCGGGGAAACCTGCCTCGTGGGTTCGAATCCCACCCTCTCCGTCTCGCGGCTGCAAAGCGTTGCCTGGCTGTGTCCTCGGTCGCTCGCCTGCGAAGCAGGCGTCGCTCCCTGCGTCCTTGCCAGGCTCGCTTTTCGCCGCGAGTCTCGCTGCTGCAGGCCTGCGGCCCCGACGCGGACAGGGTGGGATTGCATCCCTCGCGAGACGTACGCCCGGGGCGGCACCACCAGCGCCGATCATGGACGATGTGCCACCTGGCGACGATGGGAGAGGAGGCGAGATGGCCGAGCGCTGGTTTTCCGACGAGGAGCTGACTGAGATGTCGCGTCCGACGATGGATCGGGCGATCGAGGCGATCGAGGCCGGTGACCTTAAGGAGGCGAAGGCGCTGTGCGAGGCGATGAAGCACGAGTGGCGCTTCCTGCACGACATGATGGTCGACGGGATCGCCGCCTCGCTCACGTGGGTCAAGGAGCATTGTGGGGAGGAGGCGGTGGGCGAGTCGCAGCGCTGGGCGATGGAGCGGTATTGGAAGCGCAGCGTGAATGCGATCGACGAGCGCCCGCGGAAGGAGATCGTCGAGCTTCTCGCCGCCACCTGGCGGGCGCACTCGTGCAGCGGAACCGGACCGCAGCCGGGCGCCTTCGAGATCGAGGAGGACGACGAGAAGGTGACCTTTCGGATGAACCCATGCGGCTCGGGCCAGCGGCTCTGGCGCATGGGCCGATACGACGGCGAGGACGGACACGGGGTGATGGAGGGGGAGCACGACTGGGCCTACAACCGCAAGGGGTTTCCGATCTACTGCACCCACTGCACCTTCATGAACGAGATCCTCTCGATCCGCTGGATCGGCTACCCGGTCTACCCGAGCGATCCGCCCGGCGACTTCGATCGCGATCCCTGCACCTGGTACTGGTACAAGGACCCCGCCGACATTCCGGACCGTCACTGGGAGCGCTACGGGCTTGAGCGGCAGTAGCGATCGGCTCACCCCCTCCGGTCGGCGGGTGATCGTCACGGGCGCGCGTGGCGGCATAGGACTGGCAACCGTCGAGATGCTCGAGCGCCTTGAATGCTCGGTTGCCGGCTGCGACGTAGAGGATTTCGACGTCCGTAACCGCCTAGCGGTGGACGCGGGTCTGGCCGCGCGGGTCGAGCAGCTCGGCGGCTGCGACGCCGTCGTGGCGAACGCCGGCGTCGTGGACACGATCCACCGCGCCGAGCGCTTCTCTGAGGACGAGTGGCAGAAGGACCTCGACACGAACCTGACCGGCCAATTCAACGTCGTCCGGGCGCTATTCGAGCCGCTGCGGGAGTCGGGCGACGGCCGGGTGGTGGTGGTCTCCTCGGCCTCCGTCGAAACCGGACTTCCCGGTCAGGTGGCCTACACGGCCGCGAAAGCGGGGCTCGTGGGCATGGCCCGCACGCTCGCAGCCGAGTGGGGACGTCACGGCATCCGCTGCAACGTCGTGATGCCCGGACTGATCGCGACACCGAAGGTGCTGGCACTGCCCGAGGCCGCCAAGACCGCGATGAGCGAGGCGCTGCCGCTCGGCCGGATCGGCGAACCGGCAGAGCTTGCTGCCACGATCGCGTTCCTGCTCTCTCCCGCGGCCGCCTACATCACCGGCACAGTCATCCGGGTGGATGGCGGGTACGGGCTCAATACCGCGAGCCTGGCCAGATAGGCAAGCGGCGGATCACCGCCTGAACTCTCAGGTTCGATTCGCGTCCGAGCAGGACCGCTTCGGAGGCGCATTCGCCCCGCTCAGTAGCCGAAGCGGGTCACTACGTCCGTGTCGGGCAGCGTGAGCCACGCCGAGCCGAGGCCGACGGCGAGCTCGCTCGTCTCGTTCGTCTCCGTGGGGGTGTTCCGCGCGGGGGTGCCGCTGCTCGGATCGAATCGGCGCAGGGTGGCAGGATCGAGATTCGCCTGCCAGATCGCGCCCGACTCAACCACGAGGTCGTTTCCGGACACGCCACCGTCGACGCGCGCCTCCTTGACTACTCGGTTGGTGGCGGGGTCCACCCGGACGAGCCGGTTGCGACCGCTGTCGGCGATCCACAGCGCGCCGTTACCGAACGCGAGCGCCTCCGGGTACGACCCCCCTGGCAGGGAGACCGTGGCAGCCACCTCGCGGGCGCCGAGGTCGATCCGAAAGACCGCATTCGAATCGGCCCCGACCCACACTGCCCCACCGCCGACGGCCAGCTGCCCCGTGAGGGCCTCGCCCGGGGCGGGAATCGTCTCGATCACGCGGCCCGTCTTCACGTCGATCCGGGCGATCTCATTATCGTCGGTCACGGCCCAGAGGGACGCGTCAGCGAACACAAGATCGCTTCCGCTGCTGACCTCGACCGGCGCTGTGCTGAGCAGTCGGCGCTCGCTGGTATCCACGCGCGCGATGCCCGTGCCCTCCTTGACTATCACGAAAGCCACGCCGCCACCCACGGCGATGGCCGTCGGCGCTCGGCCGACGGGGATCTGCTTGCCCTTCTTGCCGTCGGCGTCGATCGGGGTGACCGTGCCGTTGTTCTGGCCAGTGCCGACGCTGACCACCCAGGTGGCTCCTTCGCCCACGGCGAGGTACACGGGCGTCCCGATGACCGGGATCGACTGGGGCCGCAGCGCGGCGTTCAGAGCGTCGCCTCCGTCCTCCGACGAGCCTCCGCCGAGAAGCAGGGCAGCGGCTGCCGCAATCGCGACCGCTGCCGCCAGCGCCAAACCCACCACGCGTAGGTTTCTGCGGCGCGCGGGCGCGGCCGGCGTGGGCAGGGGAGTCGCCGGGGGCGCAGCGCCCGGTGGCCCCGGTGCGTGGGCTGGCCCCGGGGCGTCGGCTCGCCGCGTCGCGGGCCGCGTCGGATCCGCGGGCCGGCTCGCGCCGGCTCGCCGCGTCGCCTGAGCCTCCTCACGCGCCTCTGGTGAGACCGGTGCTGCGTCGCCGGCTGCCACGGTGCGCTCCTCTGTGTCCGGCGCTTGGCCCTCGACGGCGGCGACCGCCGCTCGCCCGAGGTCTCCGGCTGAGGGGAAACGGTCGTCGGGATCCTTCTCGAGCGCGCGGCGCACGACCGCATCGAGCTCGGCCGGCGCCTCGGGCAGCGCCTCCAGCAGGGAGGGACAGGGATCGTTGACGTGAGCGAAGATCTTCGCCACGTCGCTGTCTCGCTCGAATGGGACGCTACCCGTGAGCATGCTGAACAGGACGCAGCCGAGCGCGTAGACATCGGCTCGTGCGTCGACGGGCTGTCCCATGACCTGCTCGGGCGCGATGAAGTCGACGGTCCCGACGAACTGGCCCGTGGCCGTCAGGCCCCCTCCCTCCGAGCCGACCGACTTGGTCAGCCCGAAGTCCGTGAGGTAGGCGTGCTCGCCCCCGTCCCGCTTCTCGATCAGGATGTTCGCGGGCTTCACGTCCCGATGAATCAAGCCGCGGCCATGGGCGGCGTCGAGCGCGTCCGCCACCTGCGCGAGCAGGGCTGTGCCTCGGCCCAGCCCGAGCTTGCCGTCATTCCTCAGCAGCGCCCGGAGATCGGTGCCGGGCACATATCGCATCGCGATGAACAGGCGGCCGTCGTGCTCACCGGCCTCGTAGATGGTGATCACGTTGGGATGATCGGTCGCGGCCAGCAGTCTCGACTCCCGCTGGAACCGCTCGCGAAAGGCATCGTCCTCGGCGAGCTCGGGCGTCAGCAGCTTTAGCGCCACCTGGCGGTCCAGGGCCAGCTGCATCGCCCGGTACACCACGCCCATGCCCCCACGACCGGCAACGCCCTCGATCCTGTACCCGCCGATCATGGTGCCGATGTGAAGGTCCGTGTCCAACGCGCCCGGGACGCTACCTACGTCGGCGGGCGACGGCGTGCAGACTGTGACGGGTCACATGAGCCGGGCCGTCGAAGAGTCCAACCGCCGGATGCTGCGCGCGCGCGACGCGATGGATCGCGACTACGCGAAGCCGCTCGACATCCCGACCCTGGCCGGGATCGCATACGTGACGGAGGCGCACTTCATCCGGACCTTTCGAGCCACCTTCGGCGAAACACCGCATCGCTATCTCCAGCGGCGCCGGGTCGAGCGCGCGATGTTCCTGCTGCGCGAGACCGATCGCAGCGTAAGCGAGATCTGCCTTGATGTGGGCTTCTCGAGCTTGGGGACCTTCACCCGGACGTTCACCGAGATCGTGGGCGAGCCGCCCACGACCTACAAGTGGCGAGCAAGTGATCTCAGGGCCGTCCCGGCGTGCTTCGCGAAGGCTTGGACGCGACCGAGCAGTTTTGGAGAAGCGCGAACCAGGTCCGCGGACTAGCCTCGCCGACATGGTCACTCAATTCACACATTCACAGGTCTACGTACTCGATCAGGACCAGGCGCTGGACTTCTACGTCGGCAAGCTCGGCCTCGAGGTGAACACCGACGCCGACCTCGGGTTCATGCGCTGGCTCACGGTCAACGTCCCGGGACAGCCGGAGCGCCAGCTCCTGTTGGAGAGGCCCGGGCCGCCCGCCCACGACGAGGCGACCGCCGAGCAGATCCGCGAACTGGTGACGAAGGGCGCGCTGGGCATGGCGGGCATCTTCACCGTGGACGACGTCTTCAAGACCTACGAGGAGCTGCTCGCCAAGGGCGTGGAGTTCACCGAGGAGCCGACCGAGCGTTTCTACGGCACCGACTGCGGGCTGCGCGACCCGTTCGGGAACCCGCTCCGCATCGGGACGCCGAAGGAGGGCCCGATCGAGATCCCCGACCCCGCCGAGTTCGCGGCCGAGAACAGGCCCTGAGGCTCAGCCCTCCGCGGCGTGCACGATCAAGCGGATGTGGCGGCTGGCCAGCATCAGCACCGGCGCGATCCAGTCTTCGCCGCCCTCGAGCGGCGTCAGCGTGGCGTCCTGGAGCGTGAAGAAGGCGAGGTCACGGCGATTCACGTGGTCGGACAGGCGGCTGCGATAGCCCTCGGACGGCAGCGTCATCTGCCCCTCGATCCGGTAGCGGTCGGTCTCGAGCATCACCTTCTCCCGGCGCAGGTCCATGGCGTCGATGCTACCCGGAGGGTGAAAAGGACCGCACGGGGTACCTTTGCCGGCATGGAACGCAGCGCGGCCACGGAGGCGGTGTTCGATCCGGTGCAGCCGCCGACGACGTTCGAGGAGACGGTCGAGCGTCTGGGCACCGCGATCCGCGTCGGCCTGCTGTGCGCCGGGCTCGCACCTTCCCGCCGAGCGTGACCTGGCCGACCAGCTGCACATCTCGCGCTCGACCTTGCGCCAGGCCCTCACCACGCTCGTGCAGAGCGGCCATCTGGTGTCCAGGCGCGGCCGCGGAGGCGGGACCTTCGTGACCGAGCACCCGCCCCTCGCCGAGGACGGCGCCGCCGAGCCGCTCGGCGGCGGGCCTGGGAGGTGCTCGACCAGCGCGTGGCTGTCGAGTCCGGGGCGGTGATCCTGGCGTGCGAGCGCGCGCGAGAGCGGGATTTCGCTCGGCTGGAGCGCACGTGGAGCGGATGGCGACGCCGAGGACTTCGCGGACTACCGCCGCGCCGACATCCGCTTCCACATCGGCGTGGCCGAGGCGGCGCACTCGCCGCGGCTGGTCACCACGATGACCGAGGTGCAGGGCGCAGATGAGCGCGCTGATCGCCCTGATCGCGCATCCGGAGCAGGTGCTCACCAACTCCAACGCGCAGCACCGCCGGCTGGTGGAGTTGATGCAGCGCGCGACGTCGACCGGGCGGTGCGCCTGATGCGCGACCACATCGAGGGCACCGAGCACATCCTGGCCGGCCTGCTCCCGCCCCGAGCGTCGCGCCCGGCCGGGCTCAGCGCCTGCGCTTGACCTGCCGCGCGAGCGCCTTGCCGAACGCGTCCTCGACCTCGGCCGTCATCGTCTGCTGGAAGATGGCCAGCAGCGCCTCGGAGGCCAGCGAGCGCAGGCGCTCGATCGACTCCATCACCTCCGTCCCAGCGCTCCTCGGGCTGGCCCTCGCGCTCGAACGGCATCCACAGCTCCTCCATGAACAGCTTCACGAACGCGCGCGAGACCGCCTCGCAGTTGCGCTTGACCTGGCCGATCATCGACAGCGCCGCGGGCAGCGGGATGCCGCGCTGCATGACCTCCTCGGCGGCGCGCAGCAGCGCCGGGCTGGGCGCCTCGTAGCGCCCGTCGCCGACCGGCACGAGCAGCTCGAGCGCGCACCGCCTTGCTCCAGCAGCTTCGGCTCGACGGGCCCGAAGCGCTCGGCCAGCTCGTCCAGGGTCAGGATCTCCGGCGACTCGGTCTCGAACGGCGTGGTGACCATGCGCTTGAAGCCGAGCAGCCGGTCGGCGGCGCCCTCCGACCCGCCCACCAGGCGGCTGATCGCGGCCAGGTTGAAGCCCTCCGCCTGCATCTCCTGGACGAGCCGCAGCCGGGCCACGTGCTCTGGGCCGTAGTAGCCGTGCGCGCCCGGACCTCGGGCGGGGGGAGAAGACCGCGCGACTGGTGGTTGCGGATGTTGCGCACCGTCATGCCCGGTCTCCTGCGCGAGCTGCTCGATCGTGAGCTGGTTCTGCGTCCTGCGGCCATGGCGCCTGACAGTACCGAAGTGTCATGTAACCTCATTTCATGTAACCTGCATCTGAGGTCAGAACGCGTCGGACCTGACGCGTTCAGCCCCGACGCAGGGAGGCCACGCGGTGAAGCGCGCAGCGAAGAGCCTGCTCGCAGCGCTCGGCGCCCTCGCAGCCACGGCCGCGCCCGCCTACGCCCAGGGCGCGGAGCCCGCCGGCGGCGCCGCGATCGGCGAGATCGCCATCGCCACCACCGCGGCGCCGCTGCTCACCGCGGCGCTGCTGCACCTCGGCACGGGCCACCGCAGCGGCCGGGTCAAGATCCTCGGGGCCCTGGCGGCGCCTTCGCCCAGCGCCAGTCCGGGCCTTCCCGGCTGGGCCGCGCTGCCCTCGGCGATCGCCGGCGTCTCGCTGATGCCGGCCGTCTTCGGCATGTACTGGGACATCTCGCTGCACATCGACGTCGGGCGCGACGACGGGCCGCTCGCCAACCCCGCCCACTACTTCATCCTCGCGGGCCTGTTCGGCATCTTCTCGGCGGGCTTCGTGGCCATGGTCCTGCCCAAGCGCAGCCCGGGTCCGACCGCGATCCGGATCGCCCGCGACTGGGAGGCGCCGCTCGGCGGCGTGCTCATCTGCGCCTGCGGCGCATTCGCGCTGCATGGGGTTCCCGCTCGACGACCTCTGGCACCGCCTGTTCGGGCAGGACGTGACGCTGTGGGGCCCGACCCACCTGATGCTGATCGGCGGCGCGTCGATGACGCTGGTGGGCATCGCGGTGCTGCTCGTCGAGGGCCTGCGCGCCAACCGCGCTCGGCGGCCGCGCCGACCGCGAGGTGGGGTGGATGATGCGCGTGCGGGCGGTATCGCTCGCGGGCGGCCTGCTCATCGGCCTGTCCACGTTCCAGGCGCGAGTTCGACTTCGGCGTGCCCCAGTTCCGCTTCGTGCTGCAGCCGATGCTGATCATGCTGGCGGCCGGGGTTGGGCTCGTCGCTGTCCGCCTGTGGGCCGGCCGTGGCACGGCGCTCGGAGCGGTGGCGTTCTTCCTCGCCCTCCGGGGCGGGCTGGCGCTGGCCGTCGGCCCTGTGCTCGGCGAGACCACGCCGCACTTCCCGCTGTACGTGGTGGAGGCGCTGGTAGTGGAGGGCGTGGCCCTGCTGCTGTCCGCCGAGCGCCGCCCGCTCGCGTTCGGGCTCTGGTCCGGCGCCGGCATCGGCACGCTCGGTCTGGCCGCCGAGTGGGGGTGGTCGCACGTCTGGATGCCGATCCCTTGGCCCGCCGAGCTGCTCCCGGAGGCCGCGCTGTTCGGCTTCGCCACGGCGATCGTCGGGGGAGTCCTCGGCGCGTGGATCGGCTCGCACCTCGCGGTCACTCCGCGTCCGCGCTCGCCGCGGCTCCGCGGCGGCGCAGTGGTGGCCGCGGCCGCGCTCGCGGCCATGCTCGGCGTGGCGCTGTACAAGCCGGCCGACGAGGGCGTCCGCGCGGACCTGACGCTCACGGACGTCAGCCCGCCGCCCGAGCGCAGGGTGGCCGCCGACGTGAGGCTCGACCCGGCGGACGCAGCGGACGACGCGGAGTGGCTCACCGTGACGGCCTGGCAGGGCGGAGGCCTCGTGGTCGACCGGCTCGAGCGCATCGGCCCCGGCCGCTACCGGACCACGAAGCCGATTCCGGTGCACGGCGAGTGGAAGGCCCTGATCCGGCTGCACTCGGGCAACTCCCTGACGGGCCTGCCGATCTTCCTGCCGCGCGACAGCGCGATCCCGGCCAAGGAAGTGCCGGCGCCGACGAGCTTCTCGCGCACGTTCATAGCCGACCACGAGATCCTCCAGCGCGAGCAGAAGTCGACCGCCGCAGGCCTCACGGCGATCGGCTACGGCATCGCGCTGGCGATCGCGCTGAGCCTGTTCGCGCTACTGGCGTGGGGCCTGCACCGGCTGGCGGTAGCGCCCGAGCGGCAGCGGCCGGCGCCACCGCCCCCAGCGCCGGCGTCGGCGGGACCGCGCTCCAGGCCACGGAGCCCCGCTACCGCCTAGCGGTCAGACATTGGCGAGTTGCGCCCGCGGGCGGGTGCGATTCGCCACCGAAGCGACGATTGGCGAATCGCATCCGGATAGCGAAAGGAACTCGCCATCCCCTTACCCAGCCCAACGTTCGCCAGGCTCCGAGCGCGCGTCGGGTCTCCCTACCCCCGCACCCGCTCTCCCTCCGGATCGAACAGCGGCTCGCGCGCCACCTCGCCGCCCACCCACTCGCCGAAGATCTCGATCGCGACCTCGGTGCCCGGGTCGGCGTGCTCAGGCGGGAGGTGCGCGTAGGCGATCGAGCGCTCGACGGTGTAGCCATAGCCGCCGCTGGTGACCCGCCCGCAAACCTCGTCTCCGACGCGTACCGGCTCGTTGCCCAGCGCCACCGAGCGCGGATCCTCCAGCGCGATGCAGCAGAGCTTCGTGCGCGGGCCCTGCTCCTCGGCTCGCGCGAGCGAGTCGCGTCCCACGAACTCCTTGTCGAGCTTGACGCAGAAGCCCAGCCCCGCCTCGTACGGGGTCTCGTCGGGCGTGATGTCGGCGCCCCACACGCGGTAGCCCTTCTCCAGCCGGAGTGAGTCGATCGCGCGATAGCCCCCGGCCACCAGACCGTGGGGCCGGCCCGCTTCCCATAGCGCGCGCCACAGGCCGAGGCCGTACTCGGTCGGGGCAGTAGATCTCCCACCCCAGCTCGCCCACGTAGGTCACGCGCAGCACGCGCGCGGGCACGTCGCCGACCGTGGTCTCGCGCAGCGACATGTACGGGAACGCCTGAGCTCGAGAGGTCCTGCGGGGTGAGCGGCGCAAGGACCTCGCGCGCGCGCGGGCCCCAGACGCCGAAGCAGCACCAGGCCGATGTCACGTCGCGCAGCACGCACGCTTCCATCCGGTGGCAGGTGGCGGCGGATCCACTCGCGGTCGTGGTTTCCGAACGCGGTGCCGGTGACGATCGAGAACCGCTCGTCCGCGAGCCGCGCGACGGTGAAGTCGCACTCGATGCCGCCCTGCGGCGGTTGAGCATCTGCGTGTAGGTGATCTGGCCGACGTCGCGCGCCACGCGGTTGTCGCACAGCCGCTCCAGGAGCTCTGCCGCGCCGGGCCCGGCGACCTCCAGCTTGGAGAACGACGACTCGTCGAACAGCCCCGCGGTCTCCCGCGTGGCGCGGTGCTCCGCGCCGATCGCCGGCGACCAGTGCTCGCCCGCCCAGCCTCGCGGCCGCAGCAACTCGTCGCCGGCGGCGTCGATTCGGCCGCGTACCAGTTCACCCGCTCCCAACCGAACTTCTCCCCGAAGGCGGCATTGTGGTCGCGGTGCCAGGCGTGCGCGCTCGACAGCCGCAGCGGGCGCCCGCTCTCGCGCTCGTGGTTCGGATAGCGGATGTCGTAGTAGGTCTCGTATGTCTCGCGGACGCGCTTCATCGTGTAGCCCGGCGAGCGGAAGTGCGCGCCGAAGCGGCGCACGTCCATCTCCCACACGTCGAGGCCCGGCTCCCCCTCGGCGATCCACTCGGCCATCACCTTGCCGATGCCGCCCGCCCCGGCAAGGCCGTGGGCACAGAACCCGGCCGCCACGAACAGGCCGGCCACCTCGGTCTCGCCCAGGCAGAACTCGTTGTCGGGCGTGAAGGCCTCCGGGCCGTTGATGAGCTTGGTCACGGTGATCTCATCCATCACCGGAACCCGCCGGCGGCTGTTCTCCACGATCTCCGCGAGGCGATCCCAGTCCTCCTCGAGCAGGCGGCCGTTGAAGTCGTGCGGGATCGAGTCGAGCCCGCGGTCGCCGTAGGGGAGGAAGGCCGCCGCGCTCGGGCGCTCGTAGCCACCCATCACCAGCCCGCCGCCCTCCTCACGGAAGTAGATCAGCAGGTCGGGGTCGCGCAGGGTGGGGAGCGGCCGGTCCGGGTCGCGCTCGCGAAACGGCTGGGTGACGAGGTACTCGTGTGACATCGGGACGACCGGCACGCGCACGCCGGCCATGCGGCCGATCTCGGCCGCGTACATCCCGCCGGCGTTGACCACGATCTCGGCCTCGATGTCGCCGCGCTCGGTGCAGACACTCCTCACCCGGCCGTCGTCGACCTCGATCCCGGTCACCCGGGTGCCGGTGAAGACGTCCACGCCGCCTCGACGCGCCCCGTCCGCCAGCGCGAACGTCAGCTGGGACGGGTCGAGGTAGCCGTCGGTGGGGATGTACGCCCCGCCCAGAACGCCGTCCGTGGACATGAGCGGGAACATCTCCTTCGCCTCCTCGGCGGAGATCATCTCCATCGGCAGCCCGAACGTCTTCGCCCACCCCGCCTGTCGGCGCAGCTCCTCCATCCGCGCTTCGCTCGAGGCCAGCCGGATCCCCCCGCACTCCGTCCAGCCGGGGTCGAACTCCGACTCCTCCGCCAGCCGGCGGTAGAGCTCGACCGAGTACATCATCATCCGCGTCAGCGACACGGAGCCGCGCAGCTGCCCGACGAGGCCGGCCGAGTGGAAGGTGGAGCCCGAGGTGAGCTGGCTGCGCTCGAGCAGCACCACGTCCTCCATTCCGCGTTCCGCCAGGTGGTAGGCGATCGACGTCCCGCCGACGCCGCCGCCGATGATCACGCAGCGAGCGGATGCGGGCAGCTCACGCCCGCGCGCCACGGGCCTCCCGCAGCCAGGTGTCGAAGCGCGGGTGGGCGGCCGTCTCTCGCAGGCGTGCGAAGTGCTCGTCGGCGTAGCCCTCGAAGTCGAAGTCGAGCTCGGAGACCGCGCTCTGCACGACTCCCCACATCGACTCGCGGAAGTCCGACATGAAGCGCATCAGATGCAGCGAGGCCATCCGCCGAGCGTCCGGGGGCTCACCGAAGTACGCCTCCAGCAGCACGGCCTCACCGTCGTCGTCGAGGCCGTTGTTCACGGCGAGGTTGCCGAGGTCGAAGTAGCGGTCGCCCATCCCCGCGTACTCCCAGTCCACGATCCGAATCCGCTCGCCCTGGCGGATCAGGTTGCCCGCGAGCAGGTCGTTGTGGCAGGGGACCGGCTCGTGGTCGGTGCCACGCAGCGCCTTCTCGATCGCCTTCGCGCGCTTGTGCGCCGCGTGATAGGCCTCGGGCGGCTCGACCCCGTGCTCCTTCGCGGTCTGCGCGTAGCGCTCGACCACGCGGAACGAGGAGAACTCGGACGACAGCTCCTCGCCGCTGTCGTGCATCTGTCGCAGCGCGCCCGCCAGGCTCTTGAGCAGCTCGGGCTCGCGCAGGTCCTCTTCGGACACGGCGGTTCCGTCGAGGAACGCGGTCACGAGAATCGGCGGGTTCTCGAGCATCGCGCGCACGGGCGGGCCCACGCCCGCCCGCGCGGCGGCGCAGGAAGCCGCCCACTCCGCGCTGCGGTCGAT
This sequence comes from uncultured Thermoleophilaceae bacterium, assembly GCA_963802855.1. Lineage (GTDB taxonomy): Bacteria > Actinomycetota > Thermoleophilia > Solirubrobacterales > Thermoleophilaceae > JAAYBF01. The sequence goes on along the minus strand of CAWDJP010000004.1, from coordinate 106,468 downwards.
GCCCAGTAGGTGCGTGTCCTTGCCGGGCTCGCGGATCACGTAGGGCTCGCCGCCGAACTCCACCCTGTAGTTGCGGTTGGTGATCCCGCCGTCGAGCGCGACCGGGTCCCCATCGGGTGGTCCGAGGATCGCGGACAGGCGCGCGAGGGTCTGGGCGAGGTCGCTCATTGCGGAGGTCTCAGTTGACTTTCGTCCAAGCTCGGGCTTACAGTCGCATCAATCATAGGTTGGACCATCACACCTTTACCGCATCGCGTGAGTCGGGCGGTAGGTGTCGCAGACGGAGGAGGACGGACATGGCGGACGCTGGGCGGCCCGGAGATCGCGACGAGCAGCGTCTCGCTGAGCTCGGCTACAAGCAGGAGCTGAACCGCGGCTGGTCGCGCTTCGCGAACTTCGCGATCTCGTTCTCGATCATCTCGGTGCTGGCGGGCTGCTTCACGCTCTACGGGCAGGCGTGGCAGTTCGGCGGGCCGATCGCGATCTCGTGGGGCTGGCCGATCCTGGCTTTGCTCATCCTGACCGTCGCGTTCAGCATGTCCGAGCTCACCTCGGCCTACCCGACCGCAGGCGGCCCGTACTGGTGGGCGCACAAGCTCGGAGGGCCGGGCTGGTCGTGGTTCACAGGCTGGTTCAACGTGATCGGGCTGATCGGCATCGTCGCCTCGGTGGACTACTTCTGCGCCTTCTTCGCGACCTCGCTGTTCGGCCTCTGGGGCTGGGACCTCGGCTTCGTCAACTTCGCCGACGACGCTCACGTGCTCGCCGAGATCTTCTGGGTGTTCGTGCTGATCCTCGTGATCCACTCGCTGATCAACATCTACTCGTCCCACCTGGTGGCGCTGTTCAGCAACATCTCGGTCGTCTGGCACGTGGTCGGCGTGGCGGTGATCATCGGCGATCCTGATCATCGTCCCGGATCGCCACCAGAGCGCCGACTTCGTCTTCACCGAGCGGCTCAACCTCTCCGGCTTCCCGATGGGCATGTACTGGTGGTTCGTCCTGCCCGCCGGGCTTCCTGCTGACGATCTACACGATCACCGGCTACGACGCCTCGGCGCACGTCTCCGAGGAGACCCACGAAGCCGAGGAGGCGGCGGCCAAGGGCGTCTGGCAATCGGTGGCCAGCTCGGCGCTGATCGGCTGGTTCGTGCTGCTGGCGATCACGTTCGCCGCCACCGACGTCGACCACCGTCAACGAGGCGCTGCGGCACGTCGATCTCGATCTTCACCTCGGCCGAGATGAGCCAGAACTGGGCCGAGGCGATCATCCTGATCGCGGTGATCGGCCAGCTGTTCTGCGGCATGGCCTGCGTCACCAGCAGCTCGCGGACGTTCTTCGCGTTCTCGCGCGACCGCGCGATTCCGGGCTCGAAGTTCTGGAGCCGGGTGGGCGCGAAGGGCGTGCCGGTGAACGCCGTGATCGGCAGCAGCCTGTTCGCGTTCCTGCTCGCGGTCCCGGCGCTGCCGGGCAAGGGGACGTTCGTCCCCCCGGTCGCCTTGATCGCGGCGACCTCGATCGGGACGATCGGGCTCTACATCGCCTACGTCGCGCCCGTCTACCTGCGCTGGCGCGCCGGCGACTCCTTCGAGCCCGGCATCTGGACCCTGGGGCCGCAGGTACAGGTGGGTGAACCCGATCGCGGTCGTCTTCGTGATGCGTGATGGTGATCGCCCTGTGCCTGCCCGTTCTACAGCACGGCGGTCCCGTGGGAGGACGACTTCGACTGGAACGCGTTCAACTACACCCCGCTGGTGGTTGGCGCGGTCTTCCTCGGTACGTGGCTCGCTTGGATCCTCGGAGCCAGGAAGCACTACACGGGCCCGGTGCGGACGATCGAGTTCGACGAGGGCATGGGCATCACGGAGGAGAAGCCACTCGAGCCTCCCACGGGCCAGCCGCCTCCAGCGCCTCCGGCCCCGGCCTAGAGGTCAGCGGCAGCCGCGACGAACCGACGCCAGCGCTCGTGCTCTGCCGAGCGCCAGGCGCCGTCGCGCGAGGGCTCCACCCGGCGGTCTGCCGGCAGCAGCTCGGCGGCCTCCTCGAGCGAGGAGATCATGCCGGCCCCGACGGCCGCGAGCGCTGCGGCTCCGGCCACCGTGGCGTCCGCGCCGCCGGCCTCGACAGGCACGCCGATCGCGTCCGCCTGGAGCTCGAGAAGCAGCGGCTCGTTGGTCATCCCGCCGTCAACGCGAAGGACGTCCACGTCCACGGTCTCGCGGATCGCAGTGACGATGTCCGCCACCCGCCACGCGATGCCTTCCAGCGCGGCACGCGCGACGTTCGAGCCCGTGGTGCCGCCATGGATCCCTGCGAGCACGGCCCGCGCCTCCGGACGCCACCAGGGCGCTCCGATACCGGCCAGCGCTGGGAGGACGCGGGCGCCCGCCGAGTCGTTGGCAGCTCGGGCGAGCTGGCTCAGCGCGGGCGGATCCGCGGCGAGCCCGAGTTCCGTGCACAGCCACTCCAGCATCGCGCCCGCCGCAAACACGCCACCGTCGAGCGCGTACTCCATCGCTCCCGCCGATGCTCCAAGCGACGGTGGGGAGCAGGCCGCCGGTGGCCCGCGGCACCTCGTCGCCCACGTGGGCGAGCACGAACACGCCGGTGCCGTAGGTGGCCTTCACCCGACCCGGCATGACGCAGCCGGCCCCCGCCAGCGCCGCCTGCTGGTCGACGACCTGTCCCGTAAGCCGTAACTCGATGGGCCAGCTCGGATGGCTAAGCGTTCCGAGCTCGCCGACGCTGTCGCGCACCTGCGGCAGCACGCTCGGCGCGCAACCCCGAAGACCTCGCACAGTTGCTCGTCGAAGCCGCGCGTCCCGAGCGCCTGGAGCTGGGTCCGCGAGGCCGTGGACGCGTCGGTGGCGAAGCCGGCGCCCAGGCGATCGCAGAGGAAGGAGTCGACCGTGCCCATGCGCAGCGTGCCGGCCTCGCGGGCCCTGCGCGACTCCCTCGTCGTGCTCCAGCAGCCAGGCGAGTTTCGCCGCCGAGAAGTAGGGGTCGAACGGAAGCCCGCTGCGCCGCTGGACCTCCTCCTCGCGGTCGGCGAGGCCGTCGAGCACCTCCTGTGAGCGCTTGTCCTGCCACACCACGATCGGGCTGAGCGGCACGCCGCTCTCGGCATCCCACGCCAACACGGACTCGCCCTGATGGTCCAACCCGCATGCGATCACCTCGCCCGGAGCGTCGTCGACCAGTTCGGCGACAGCGTCCACCACGGTGCGGAGCACCTCCTCGCCGTCCTGCTCGACCCAGCCCGGCTGGGGGTAACGGCTTACCTTGTCGCGCCGCGCCTCCCGAACCGGCTGCAGGCGCTCGTCGAAGAGCACGGCCTTCACGCCGGTCGTGCCTTCGTCGATGCCCAGGACGAGGCGGCTCACCGACGCTCGCCCCGGTGGCTCGCCGTGCGCAGCCACCACGGTTCATCGACGCGCGGCGGCGTGGACGCCGGCATCGAACGGGCAGGACCGAGCTGCACGCCCTCCGCCTCGATCAGCTCCATCACATGCTCCGCGATCCCGAGCGAGGCCGAGAGCCCTGTGGAGCGGATGGCCGCAACGTTCACGAGCCCGGGACAGGTCTTCGAGGGCCCGATCGCATAGTTGCAGTCCCGGCCTGCCGGGCGCAGGCCGGCGTACGCGGCTACGGGCTCGGCGCCGTCGAGCGCGGGCAGCATCGTCCGGGCCTTCGACACCACCTCCTCGCGCGCGCCCGCGCGCACGGACCAGTCGGACTTGTCCTCGCCGTCGTGCGCCGTTGGGCCCGCCACGACCTTCCCGTCGATCGTCGGGAACACCAGGACCCCCTTTGTCCGCTTTGTGGGCACGGGCAAGAGGATCCGCTCGAGGGGCTGCCCATCAGGTGGCTCGAACACGAAGAACTCCCCCTTTCGGGGGTAGATCTCAAAGCTCTCGTCGCCGGCCAAGCGCGCCACCTCGTCTGCGTGCAGTCCGGCGCAGTTCACCGCCACGCGGCACGACACCCGCCCGCCGTCTGCGAGCCCAAGCGACAGGACCCTCTGCTCGCGCTCGACAGATACGACTCGTGCCGACGTCCGCAGCTCAGCCCCGCCGTCCACGGCGCTCGCCACGAGGGCGAGCGTGTAGGCCACCGGATCGGTCACCGACTCACCCGGCACCTCGAGCCGGCCGGCATGCAACCGCGCTTCCACCCCGTTGCGCTCGGCTACGCGAGCCAGCTCGGCCACCGTCTCGAGGTCCTGCGCGCCTTGGGGTGTGAGGACGGCTCCGCAACGCAGACACGGGTACGTGGAGCTCGGCGAGCACGGCGGGGCGGAGCGCGGCGGAGCGCAGTATCAACCTGGTCTCGAGCGCCCCCGGCGTCGAGTCGAACCCGGTGTGCAGGATGCCCGAGTTGGTGCCACTCGCGCCGAGCCCAGGCTCTGGCTCGGCCTCGAGGAGGATCGCCTCGACGCCGCGGCGCGCCAGCGCGTGGGCGACGGCCGCACCAACCACGCCCGCGCCGATGATTGCGACTGGTACGTCGGCTGTCTTGGCGTGCGGCATCGAACGGGGTAGGCTCAGCGCGAGAAAAGGTCGGTCGCGCAAACCTTAACCGGGAGCCACTCACCGAATGACACTGGACGAGCTGAAGAAAGCAGTGAAGGACGGCGCCGTGGACACGGTGCTGCTCGCCATCGCCGACATGGAGGGCCGCCTTCAGGGCAAGCGGTTGACGGCCCGGCACTTCCTCGACGAGGTCGTGCATCACGGCGCGGAGGGCTGCAACTACCTCCTCGCGGTCGACGTCGACATGGACACCGTCGAGGGCTACGAGATGTCCTCGTGGGAGCGCGGTTACGGGGACTTCGAGATGAAGCCCGACTTCGACACGCTCCGCCCGATCCCGTGGCATCCGGCAACCGTGCTCGTGATGGCCGACCTCCAATGGGAGGACGGTCGCGAGGTCATGGCATCCCCGCGCCAGATCCTGCGCCGCCAGCTCGCGCGGCTCGCCGACCGAGGCCTTTCGGCGAACGCCGGCACCGAGCTCGAGTTCATCGTCTTCCGCGACTCCTACGAGGACGCGTGGCGCAAGGGCTACCGCGACCTCGAGCCGGCCAACCTCTACAACGTCGACTACTCGATGCTCGGCACCGCGAGGGTGGAGCCTCTGATCCGCAGGATCCGCAACGAGATGCAGGGTGCCGAGATGGCCGTCGAGAACTCGAAGGGGGAGTGCAACCTCGGGCAGCACGAGATCAACTTCCACTACGGCGAGGCGCTGCGCGTGGCCGACGACCACGCCATTTACAAGAACGGGGCGAAGGAGATCGCCGCCCAGGAGGGCATGTCGATCACCTTCATCGCCAAGTTCAACGAGGCCGAGGGCAACTCGTGCCACATCCACTGCTCGCTCGCGACGCGAGGACGGCGCGAACGCATTCGGTGACGACCAGACGCTGTTCGAACGCTTCGTGGCCGGCCAGATCGCCTGCATGCGTGAGCTGACGCTGTTCTTCGCCCCGCACATCAACTCGTACAAGCGCTTCGCGGAGGGCTCGTTCGCGCCGACCGCCGTGGCGTGGGGCAAGGACAACCGCACCTGCTCGCTCCGCGCGGTCGGCCACGGCTCGAGCCTGCGGATCGAGAACCGGCTTCCGGGCGCCGACGTGAACCCGTACCTGGCGTTGTCGGCGATGATCGCCGCGGGCCTGCACGGCATCGAGAACGAGCTGGCGCTCGAGCCGCCGCTGGAGGGCAACGCGTACACGAGCGACAGGCCGCGGGTGCCGACCACGCTCAACGAGGCGTGCGCGCTCTTCGCCGAGAGCGCCGTGGCCCGCGAGGCCTTCGGCCAGGAGGTGGTCGACCACTACCTCAACCGCGCGCGCGTGGAGCTGACGGCCTTCGAGTCCGCCGTGACCGACTGGGAGAAGTACCGGGGCTTCGAACGGCTGTGAGCTGGAGCAGCTGCAACCTTGCCGCGTCGTCATCGGTCGCTCGCCGCGAGCAGGCATCGCTCCTGCTCCCGGCGTGCTCGGTTTCGCCGCCGACTCCCAGCACGTGAGCTGCAATAGGCATCTGCGCGGCGATCGAGCGGGTGCGCTGGGGCGCCTGGGAGGAGACCGTGACGATGGCGCCGCGGTCCTACGCGGCGGCCGTGCAGCGCGCGGGCGCGCTGGCGCTGCTCCTGCCTCCCGACGACGCAGCCGCCGAGGCGCCCGACGCGCTGCTCGACCGCGTGGACGGGCTCATCCTCGCCGGTGGCTCCGACGTGGACCCCGCGTCCTACGGCGCGAAGCCTCATCCAGAGACGAGCGGCACCTGGCCCGAGCGCGACCGCTTCGAGCTCGGCTTGGTGCATCGCGCGCTCGAGCGCGGCATGCCGCTGCTGGGGATCTGCCGTGGCATGCAGATGCTCAACGTGGCGACGGCGGGACGCTGGTGCAGCACCTGCCCGACGTGGTCGGGCACGAGGACCATCGCCACACCCCGGGGAAGTTCGGCGACCACGAGGTGCGACTCGAGCCGGGTTCGCTGGCGGCGCGGGCGGCCGGCGCGGAGCGGGTGACGGTCCAGCTCGCACCACCACCAGGGTCCGGACGAGCTCGGCGAGGGCGTCACGCCCACGGGCTGGGCCGTCCCCGACGGGCTGGTCGAGGCGCTGGAGCTGCCCGAGTACCGATTCGCCCTCGGCGTGCTCTGGCACCCCGAGGAGGACGTGAAGAGCCGGGTGATCGAAGCGCTGGTCGAAGCCGCGCGCGCGGAGGTCGCCGCGCAGTGATCGCCGTGGTCGAGCCGGCCACCGAGGAGGTGATGGCGGAGGTACCGCGCGCGGGGGCCGAGGAGGTGGACGCAGCCGTGGCGGCCGCGAAGGCAGCGTTCCCGGGATGGCGCGCGGTCGACCCGGCCGAACGCGCGGCGCAGCTGCGCCGGCTCGCCGATGCGCTGGAGGGTCACGCGGAGGAGCTGGCGGTGCTCGAGGCCCGCAACGCCGGCAAGCCGATCGGCGACGCGCGCGGCGAGATGGGGATGGTGGTCGAGACATTCCGCTACTACGCCGGCGCGCCGGAGCGGCTGCTCGGCGACACGATCCCCGTGGCCGGCGGCGTCGACATGACCTTCCGCGAGCCGCTCGGCGTCGTCGGGCTGATCGTCCCGTGGAACTTCCCGCTGACGATCGCGTCGTGGAAGGTCGCGCCCGCGCTGGCGGCCGGCAACACGATCGTGCTCAAGCCCGCGGAGCTCACTCCCCTCACCGCGCTCGAGCTTGAGCGCATCGCGCTGGAGGCGGGGCTGCCCGAGGGCGTGCTGAACGTGGTGGCCGGGCCGGGCAGCGTGTGCGGGCAGCGGCTGGTGGAGCACCCCGACGTGGCCAAGATCGCGTTCACGGGCTCGACGCGAGGTCGGCCGCGGAGATCGCCCAGGGCGCCGCGGGCACCATCAAGCGCGTGACGCTCGAGCTGGGCGGCAAGTCCGCGAACGTCGTGTTCGCCGACGCCGACCTCGAGGAGGCGGCCGCGGCCGCGCCGATGGCCGTGTTCGGCAACGCCGGCCAGGACTGCTGCGCGCGTTCGCGCATCCTGGTCGAGCGCGCCGGCGCTCGACGACTTCGTGGACCTGCTCGCCGACCACGTGCGCGAGCTGCGCGTGGGCGACCCGCTCGACGAGGCGACGCAGATGGGGCCGCTGATCTCGGCCGACCAGCGCGACCGTCGCCTCGTTCGTCGAGCGCCGACGCCCCGGTGGCCGCGCGCGGCGACGCGCCCGACGGGCCCGGGCTTCTGGTTCCCGCCCACCGTGCTGGCGCCGGTCTCGAACGACGACCGCGCGGCGACCGAGGAGATCTTCGGCCCGGTCGTGTGCGTGATCCCGTTCGACGACGAGGCCGACGCCGTGCGCCAGGCCAACGACACGATCTACGGGCTCAGCGGTTCGGTCTGGACCCGCGACGGCGCGAAGGCGCTGCGGGTGGCGCGCGCCATCGACACCGGCGTCCTGTCGATCAACTCCAACACCTCGGTGCGCGTGAGCACGCCGTTCGGCGGCTTCAAGCAGTCGGGGGTCGGCCGCGAGCTCGGCCCGCATGCGCTGGACCACTACACCGACGTGAAGAACGTCTACGTCGCGACGGAGGAGGAGTAGCCGTGCCCGGGCGGCTCGAGGGCAAGGTCTGCGTGGTGACCGGCGCCGCCAGCGGCATCGGCGCCGAGACTGCGCGGCTGTTCGGCGCGGAGGGCGCGAGCGTGGTGGGCGTCGACCTGAACGCCGGGGTCGGTGGGCGAGCTGGCGCTCGCAGGCCGACGTGACCGACGAGGAGCAGGTCGCGGACATGTACACGCGCACGCGCGAGGCATTCGGTCGCGTGGACGTCCTCTTCAACAACGCCGGCATCAACCCGACCGACGACGCGAGCGTGCTCGACACGTCGCTCGACGCCTGGCAGCGGGTGCAGGACGTGAACGTGCGCAGCGTGTTCCTCTGCTGCAAGCACGGCATCCCGCACCTGCTCGAAGCCGGCGGCGGCTCGGTCATCAACACGGCCTCGTTCGTGGCGGTGATGGGCGCCGCGGTGTCCCAGATCTCCTACACGGCGTCGAAGGGCGCGGTGCTCGCCATGTCGCGCGAGATGGGCGTGGAGTTCGCGCGCCGGGGCTGCGCGTGAACGCGCTCTGCCCGGGCCCGGTGGACACGCCCCTGCTGCGCGAGCTGTTCGCGAGCGACCCGCAGAAGGCGGCGCGGCGCCTGGTGCACCTGCCGCCCGGCCGGTTCGCGCGACGCAGGCGAGATCGCGCGGGGCGCCCTGTTCCTTGCCAGCGACGACTCGACCTACGTGAACGCCACCGACCTTCCTGGTCGACGGCGGGCTCTCGGGCGCCTACCTCACGCCCGAGTAGCGCGTCGGCGGCGAGTCCAGGAAGCGCCCGCAGCAGCTCGCGGCCGAGCTCGTTCCACTGCGCGATCCTGGGCGCCGTCTCGGCGCGCAGCGCCTCCGGGTCCACGCCCGATACGCACGGCGTCGGGGTCGGCTGCGGTAGCCGCGCGATCCAGCCCTCGGAGCGGTCGGTGCGTCCACCTCGGCGTGGAACTGGATGCCCCACGCGGGAACGCCCTTCGAGCCGGAATGCCTGCAGGGAGCCGTTGCTGCGGGCGAGCGCCATCGACCCGGACGGGGGCACGGCCTCGTACGAATGCCACTGGAAGCCGCTGAAGGAGTCGCGGCAGCCCGCCGATGACGGGGTCGTCTCCGGCGCCGGGCCCAGGCGGATCTCGCGCCAGCCGATCTCCGGCTCGGCTCGCCTGCGGCACCGACCCCCGGCGGCCTGCGGCCAGCAGCTGGGCGCCCAGGCACACGCCGAGCAGCGGGACGCCGGCGCGCCAACAGCGCCGCCGAGAGCTCCTGCTCGTCCGCGAGCCAGCGGCATCGCTCGTCGTCTCGTGGACGTCCATCGCGCCGCCGAGCACGATCACGGCGTCGTGGTCGCACGGCTCCGGCATCGGCTCCGCGGCCGGGCGCCAGACCTCGAGCGTCCGCCCGCGTGCGCGGATCGGACCTCGGCGAACACGCCCGGACCGGCGTCGTCCTGCTGCACGATCGCGAGCACGCGCATGCGCATGCAGTCTGCCTGTCACGCGATGCCGCGCGTGAAGTTCGGCCTGGCCATCTTCGCCACCGACCTCACGCCGGACCCCGCCGAGCTCGGCCCGGATGGTCGAGGAGCGCGGCTTCGAGTCGCTCTTCTTCCCCGAGCACACCCACATCCCGGCGAGCCGCGAGACGCCGCTACCCGCCGGGCGGCGATCTGCCGCACGAGTACTCGGCACCTGTACGACCCGTTCGTCGCCTGCACCGCAGCCGCGGCCGCCACCGAGCGGCTCAAGGTAGGCACGGGGATCTGCCTGGTGGTCCAGCGCGACCCGATCACCACCGCCAAGGAGGTGGCCAGCGTCGACCGCCTGAGCGGCGGGCGGTTCCTGTTCGGCGTGGGCGCGGGGTGGAACCTGGAGGAGATGCGCAACCACGGCACCGACCCGTCGAAGCGGTTCGGGCTGCTGCGCGAGCGGGTGGAGGCGATGAAGGCGATCTGGACCGAGGACGAGCCCGAGTACCACGGCCGCCACGTGGACTTCGACCCCATCTGGTCATGGCCCAAGCCGGTGCAGGAGCCCCATCCGCCGGTTCTGCTCGGCGGCCACGGGCGCAACGGTGGGCGACCGCGTGCTCGCGTTCGCCGACGAGTGGTTCCCCAACCGCTTCGGCGACGAGCGACAAGTTGACCGCGCGGATCGAGAGGATGATCCGCCGGGCGCGCGAGGAGGCGGGACGCGAGATCGGCGTCACCCTCCAGATCGCCCCGCTCGACCCGCGGGAGATCGAGCGCTACGAGGCGGCGGGCGTGCACCGCTGCGTCTGGTACCTGCCATCGGCGGGCACCGGAAGGTCGAGCGCGCGCTCGACAGCTACGCCAAGGTCGTGCGGGCCTATAGCCCCTAGAGCTGCTCGGTGTCCGCCGGCACGCCCAGCATAGGCGGCCGGCCAGCTGCCAGGTGGAGGGCCCGAGCAGCATGTGCTGCGTGGCCACGTGGACGTCGCGGAAGCGGCGGCCCAGCGACGCTCGAGCCATAGATCGCGCTGCCGCCGGCCAGCGCGTACATCTCGTCCACCACGGCTGCCGACTCGCGCATCGCGTGGCTGGCGGCGAGCCTGAGCGCCGCGCGGCTTCTCGACGGGCACCGCACCGTTCGCGCCTGCCCGCTCCCAGGCCTCCGCGATGGCCTCACGTACCAGGGCGCCGGCCGCGCGCAGCCGCGCCTCGGCCTTGGCGACCCGGTCCTGGGTGTCGGTGCGGGCCGCGAGGGTGCGACCGCCCATCGACGGCACCTTCGAGCCGGCGAGCTCGAGCAAATCGTCCACCGCCCCGCGCGCCACCCCCAACCCCACGGCGGCGAGCGCCAGTGCCAGCAGGCCGAAGATCGGGAACGCGTAGAGCGGGCCCTGCTCGCGCGGCGGGTCGGTGAGCAACGAGGCGGACCGGCTCGCCGGCACGATCAGGTCCGTCGACCGCCATGTCGTGGCTCCCGGTTGCGCGCAGCCCGTACACGTCCCACGTGTCGATCCGCTCGACGGCGGCGGCCGGGAACAGCACGAGCCGGACGTCGGGCCGTCCGCTGGGAAGCGTCCTCGTGGAGCCTTCCTCCTCGACGACGCAGCCGCCCATGAGCCAGTCGCAATGGTCGATCCCGCTGGCGAACGGCCAGCGCCCACTCACGCGCAGACCGTCGCCCTCGCGCGACCGCGCGCCCCTTTGGCGCGAACACGCCGCCCCAGCAGCGGGCCGTCTCGCCGTACACCTCGCCCGCGGCATCGCCGGGAGGTAGGCGGCCGAGCGCTCCGCTGGTGGCGGCCACCGCCACGCACCAGGCGGCGGCGCCGTCGCCCTGCGCCAGCTCCGCCACGCAGTCCACCAGCATCGGCGGGCGCACCTCGCCACCGCCCAGCGAGCGCGGGACCAGCAGGCGGAACATCCCGGCGCTCGCCAGCGCGTCCACCAGCTCGGGCGCGAGCCTTCGGTCGCGCTCGCCCTGGGCGGCGAGCTCGCGAGCCAGCGGGGCCAGCGCCCGCGCGTCCTCGATCGGAGAAGCCCGCCGCTCGCCCGTTCGCGCCAGCGCCACGCCAGGATCGTACTCCCGCCCCGGGCGGGGGACGCAGCCGAGCGAGCGCGCGCTCGCCGAATCTGTGAGCGCCTGCCTGCGGGCTAGGAGCGCCTGCGGGCGGAGGAGGTACCCCCCCGCGCGCGGCCACGGCTCGAGGAGGATGCCCGCGAGCTCGAGGCGGATGCCCGCGACCGCGATCGCTTGGCGCCCCCGCCTCGCCTCCGGCGAGAGCCGCCGTTGCGCTGAGCGGCCGGGATCTCCTTGCGGGCGACCTCCTTCGTGAGGCTCACGATCGTCCGGTCGAGGAACTTCGCCATCCGCTCCTCCTGGCGGCGGTACTCGCGCGCGAGCTTGGCGGTCTCGCGGTCGCCGACCGCCTCCGCGAGCGCCTCGATCGCGTTGTAGTTGGCGATCTCCTCGGCCTCGTTGAAGAACTCGGTCTTGGCGTTCTTCAGCATCTTCTCGGGCTCGCTCGTGCCACGGATCGCGTGCAGCGGTCCCTTTGCGGCGGCGACCATCTTCGACGCGGCCGCCTGGGCGCTGCTGGCCGCCTCCGCCACGACGTCCGGGCCCGGGACGGGCACCGCCTCGGCCTTTCCGCCGAGCTGCTTGATCCGCCGCTCCAGGCCCTTCGCCTGCGCCTTCGTCTCGGCCAGGTGCTCCTTGAGGCGCTTCTTGTACGCCTGGCGGGTCGTGAGCGCGATATGCGCCTGCAGGGCCGTCTCGAGCTCCCGCTCCTTGCCATACGCCTCGTTCAGGTACTGGATCACCTTCGCGTCACGCGCGCCTATGTCGGCCATTTTGAACCCCTCTTACTTGATCGATGTCGCAAGTGGGGCGGTTTACCCGGACAGGGCCGGATCAATCGTGAAGCTCGGCCGCCTGCACCTGCAGCAGGCTCGTGGTGCCCGGCCGCCCGCTCGGCAGGCCGGCGGTGATGCCGATTCGCTCGCCGGGCGCGACCCACCCGAGCTCCACCACCCGCCGGACCGACTGCGCGATCAGCTCCTCGGTGACCCCGTGGTGGGGATGTCCGCGGCGCGCACGCCCCAGATCAGCGCGCACCGGCGTACCGTCTCGGCGATCGGAGACAGCGCGTACACGGGCACCTGAGGCCGGTGCGACGCCACGAGCCGGGCCGAGCGCCCGGACAGGGTGGGTATGACGAGCGCGGCGAGGTCGAGCTGGCGGGCCGCCGCGCAGGCGTTGTAGGCAACCGTGTAGGCGGGGTCCTGGTCCTGGCGGCTGAGCCGCCGCACCCGGGTCTCGTTCCAGTGCTCGTAGGGCGCCGCCGTCTCGGTGCGAGCCGCGATCGCCGCCATCATCGCCACGGCCTCGACCGGGTGGGCACCGATCGCGGTCTCCTGGGACAGCATCAGCGCGTCCGTGCCGTCGAGGATTGCGTTCGCCACATCGGTCACCTCCGCCCGGGTCGGGCGGCTCGAGGTGACCATCGACTCGAGCATCTGGGTGGCCGTGATCACAGGCCGCGCCAGCTCGCCCGCCAAGGCGATGATCTGCTTCTGCACAAGCGGGACGTCCTCGATCCGCAGCTCGATCCCCAGATCGCCGCGCGCCACCATCACGCAGTCGGCCGCGTGGATGATCGACTCGGCGTCCTGCACTGCCTGGGGCTTCTCGATCTTCGCGATCAGGGGAAGGTCCGTGTGCTGGCGCACCTGCGTCACGTCCTCCTCGCAGCGCACGAATGACAGCGCCACCATGTCCACGCCCATCGACTTGCCGAAGCGAAGCAGCTCGAGGTCCTCTTCGGGCATCGTCGGAAGCGTCGTCAGTGCGCCGGGCACGTTCACGCCCTGCCGGGACGTCACGGCGCCGCCGAGCTCGACCCTCGTCTCGATCTCGCGGTTCGCGTCGACGTTGGTGACGCGCAGGCGCACCGAGCCATCCGCCAGGTAGATCACGTCTTCCGGGGTGACGGCCTCCGCCAGCTCCGGCCAGGCCACCGACATGCGTCCGCGAGTCGCCTTCCTCGCCCGAGCCACAGACGAGCGTCAGCGTCTCTCCGGGCTTCAGCTCCGCCACACCGTCGCGCAACGGCCCGATTCGGAGCTTTGGGCCGGGAAGGTCCTGCAGGATCGCCACTTCGGCGCCGACGCGTTGCGACGCCGACCGGACGCGCTCGGCGGTCCGCGCCTTCTCCTCCCGCGTCCCGTGCGCGAAGTTGAGCCGAGCGACGTTCATCCCCGCGTCGATCATCCGGGCGAGGATCTCCTCGTCGTCGCTGGCTGGCCCGATCGTGGCCACGATCTTCGTGCGGGGTGGATCCGCCATGCTCACCCGAAGAACACCTCGGCGGTCTCGTACAGAGCCGGGTCGAGCAGCTTGGGCGCGCTCAGCGCCTCGTCGAGCGCGACGCGCACGATCTCGGTGCCGTGCAACGCGACCATGTGGCCGAACGCCTCCGCGCTCACGGCATCCGCCGCCGCCACCCCGAAGCGAGTGGCGAGCACGCGGTCGAACGCGGTAGGCGTCCCTCCCCGTTGCACGTGCCCGAGGATCGTCATGCGCGACTCGTAACCCGTGCGCTCCTCGATGTCGCGCTCCAGCTCGACCGCGATGCCGCCCAGCCGCGCGTGCCCGAAGGCATCCAGCCCCTCGACCTGCCTGGGACTCGCGACCGTCCTTTCGCGTCGCCCCTTCGGCCACCACGATGATCGAGAACGTTCGCCCGGCAGCGTGACGGCGCCGAATCCGCTCGCACACCTCGTCCACGTCGAAGGGGCGCTCGGGCACCAGGATCGCGTCGGCGCCGCCCGCCATCCCGCTGTAGGTGGCGATCCAGCCCGCGTGGCGTCCCATCACCTCGACCACCATCACCCGGTTGTGCGACTCGGCCGTCGTGTGGAGCCGGTCGATGGCGTCGGTGGCGATCTGGACCGCCGTCTGGAAGCCGAACGTGAAGTCGGTGCCGGCCAGGTCGTTGTCGATCGTCTTCGGCACCCCGACGACGTCGATGCCGTGCTCGCCGAGGCGCCGCGCCACGCCGAGCGTGTCTTCACCCCCGACCGCTATGAGGGCGTCGACGCCGCGTTCGCCGAGCGTGGCGGCGATCCGCTCCGGGCCGTCGTCCTGCTTGAACGGGTTGGTGCGCGAGGTGCCCAGGATCGTCCCGCCGCGGTGCAGGAGCCCACGGGTGTTGTCGAGCGTCAGCTCGGTGCTATCGCCGTCGATCACGCCCGCCCATCCGTTCCGGAAGCCGAGCACGCTCAGGTCGGCCGTGACGCCCCGCCGCACCACGGCGCGGATGACTGCGTTGAGACCGGGGCAGTCGCCGCCACCGGTGAGGATCCCGACGCGCTTCATCCGCGGCCGAGTGTAGGTCAGGGTCCGGGGGGTTATCCGTCTCGCCGGCCGCGAAGCCGGCGACCGAGGGCCGCGAGGCGCCCACCGCGCACGGGCCTGGACGGCGACGTGAGGATCTCCTCGAGCTCCGCCATGTCGGAGGCCGTCGGCTCCCAGGCCGCCGCGGCGGCGTTTGCGCGAACCTGCTCGGGGGATGTCGCGCCCGCAATCACGGACGCCACCGTCGGCCGGGCCGCCAGCCCGCCGATCGCAACGTCGGTCGGCTCCAGGTCGCGCTTGGTCGCGAAGGCGGCAAGCGCGTCGAGCCGATCGTACGTCTCGTCGTCGCCCGGACCCCCTGGTGCGTGTGGCGGCGCGAGCGGGGGGCCGGGCCGACCGCGGCGGTACTTGCCCGTCAGCAATCCGCTGGCCAGCGGGAAGTAGGGGATGACGCCGACCCCGAGACGTCGGCACTGCGGGATCACCTCTGCCTCGATGCTGCGCTCGAGCAGGCTGTACTCGTTCTGAAGGCTCACGAACGAGGCGAAGCCGTTCGCGCGGGCGACGTCCGCGGCCTCGGCCAGCTGGGCGCCGGTGAAGTTGGAACAGCCGATTGCCCGGACCTTGCCCTCGGTGACCAGCTCGTCTAGCGCGCCCAGCGTCTCCTCGATCGGGGTCACCCCATCGGGGAGGTGGTACTGGTACAGGTCGATCCTGTCGGTCCCGAGCCGCGACAGCGAGAGCTCGGCCGAGCGGCGCACGTAAGCACGCGATCCCGAGGGGCCCGGCGGCTCGCCATCCCCCGTCCAAGCCATCCCCCACTTGGTCGCCAGTACGACGTCGTCCCGCTGGGCCCGCGTGGCCTCCCCGAGCACCCTCTCGCTGCGGCCCTCGCCGCCGTATACGTCGGCGGTGTCGAAGAAGCTGATGCCGGCGTCGAGAGCGGCGTTCACGACCGCGCGGGTGGCCGCGGCGTCCACGTAGCTGCCGAATTTGCTGCAGCCCAGGCCCACGACAGAGACCTGCAGCTCGCCGAGCCGGCGCTGACGCATCGCCTCCGGGACCGCCTCGGCGTCAGCGCGCGACGCCGCCCCAGACCGCGCCGGGGACGACGAGCTGGCCGTTCTGGCGGAACTGCTCGAGGCTCTCCTCGATCGCGGCTCGCGTCTTGCGTTGCTCCTCGTCGGGCAGGCCGTTGATCACGCGCGCGAGCGGCCCTGCCAGACGAGTAACCATGTCCCAAAGGTCCTCGCTGCCCATGCGCCACTCGAGCGTCAGCTCCTCGAGTCGCGGCTCATCGAACCCGGCGCCCGTCACGAGCTCCTTAACGCGATCCGCCTCACCCATGGCGAAGATCCCTGGGGCCCCAGGCTCCGGTGGCGGCATGTGTCCGCGCTGCACCAGCGTCATGCCCGGCATTGCCGCCCACGGGTTGCGCTCCGCCGTCTGCCACACGGCGAAAGCAAGCGTCCCCCCGTCGCGCAGCACGCGTCTCGTCTCGGCCAGAGCAGCGGCCGGGTCGGCCATCAGCATGTACCCGAAGCGGCAGAGCACGACGTCGAAGCTGTCGTTGTCGAGGTCCATCCGCTCGGCGTCGAGCACGCGGTACTCCACATTCGACAGCCCGCGCTGCTCCCCGTTGCGGCGCGCTGCCGCCAGCATCTCCGGCGAGAAATCGGTGGTCACCACCTTCCCGCCATCACTGACGCGCTTCGCTGCGATGAACCCGAGGTCCCCCGTCCCTGCCGCGATGTCGAGGACGGTCTGTCCAGGCTGTGGGTCGGCGTGGTCGACGAGCCACTCGTTGGCAAACCCCATCATGTCGTTGAGCCAGTCGCGACGGTCCTCCCAGCCCGGGGCCATCTGGTCCCAGGTCTCCAGGCTCATGTCCCGATACTCGTCCAGGTTCATCGCGTCCCCTCTCGGTAGGTCTTGGGGGCGACGCTAACCGGATTGATGCGTCGGTGGCAACGTCGTGCTCATCCGTCGAGCCCCACGGCGTCGAGGGCCCCGGCTTCGGTTCGATAAAGGGCCCACCAGCGCACCTTGCCCTCTCGAGCCTTGACGGCCTGCCACATGCTTTGTTCCACCGGGACGCCGCCAAGCGTGCCCGCGATCCTGATGTGAACCACGGCGCGGTCCTGCCCGTTCTCCGGCGGCATGGCTACCGCTCCGGTCCGACGGCCTCGAGCGCGTCCTCGGGATCCATGTACGTCTCGACCTTGATGACCTTGTGGTCCCTGAACGTCCAGACCGTGGCGATGGTCATCTCCACAGGCACGCCGCTACCACGTCCGCGGGCGGTGGCACGGGTCACGGCCAGCACCCGGTCGCCCAGATCGCGCAGGCGCTCGATTTCCCACCACACGTCCTCCCAGATGCGCTCCATCTGGCCAAACCATTCCTGGACGCCCTCGTGCCCACGGAGAACGGCCCCGCCGTCCAACGTGCTGGCCGTGTTCCATTCGACCTCGGGATCGAGCAGTTCGAACTTCAGTGACCGGTCCGTGTTCCAAGCGTCATAGGCGGAACGCACTGCGTCGAGGTTCTGCTGTGACATCCCGCGCCCAGTATCCGTCAACGAGGCGGCCGCGCTCAACCACGGTCTCGGCCGGACAGCCAACCGGCCAGACCACCCAGCACTGCACCCACCTCGGGCGCGAGGGGCACGTCAGTTGTGACGCTTAGGAGGACACCGAGCGCCAGCCCCACTAGTGCGCCCAGCGCGATGGCGGCTCCGACGCCCATGCCGCGCGGAGCCTAGTCGGTTCGCCCACGTCTCAGTGTCGGGCGAGGATAGCGCCTTCGCTGAGCTGGCGGGCGGCGCGCCTCGTGTTTCCTCGGCACACAGCCACCTCAAGGAGTCCGCGCTCGATCTCCTGTTCCAAATAGCGCCCGTTAGGGACACGCTCGACAGCCTTCACGTCCTACAACCTAAGACGCTGGGAGGTGTTCCTCCCGCGTTTAGGGGCTGAGGTGGCAGACGGAGCCGTTCGCTCCGCGAATCAGTCGCCCGAAGCGCACTCCTTGAAGCCGTAGCCCCGCGCGAGCCGTTGGGATCGCAGCTGGACTCGGGCGGCCTCCTTGCCCAGAGTTTCGGCGCGTTCCTTGTCCTCGTCCTCAAGGCTTTCGAGCAGCCGAGGGACCAAGTCAGCCCCCTCCGCGACGCTATCGAGGTACTTGCTTACGGTCTCCTCGTCATCGTCAGGCGGAGTGAGTTTCCGCAGCTCCGCCAACTGCTCCTCGATGATCGGCTCAGCTTTCCGATACTCCGCTACAACCCCATCTATGTCACCGCGTTTGGCCTTCGTGTTGATCGTCTCCAGGATTGGCGCTAACTCGCGGTCACCTTCGCCACAGATCCTGTCGGCCTGCCGGATGAACTCGGCCTTGGTCGGAGCTTGCTCCGTGGTGGTGGCTTCGCTCGAAGCTTGACCCGACGAATCGTCGTCATCGTCGCCACAGCCCGCGATGAGGCCAGCAATGAGGAGGATGAGGACTAGGGGTCGCATCAGCGGAGCCTATCCGCGGCCTACCGGGGGATCGACGTAGTTGGGCGCCCATCCGATCAGCGCCTCACCGACCACTACCGGGAGCCGGCTGAGGGCGCGCGCCGCCGCCGCGTTCGGTCACCCGCACTGACTCCCCGCTCGACACCTGCGAGTGTCCCCGCGGGAGATTCGACGTGAAGGAGTGAGTTCTGTGAGTGATGTTGCGCTGGCGCCCGCGGCCGAGGACCTGAGCGAGCTGCGGCGGTCGATGGCCGGTGCCGTGATCGAGCCGAGCGACTCCGGCTATGAGTGGGTCCGCCGCTGCTTCAACGCGCTGATCGACCGCAGGCCGGCGCTGATCGTCCGCCCCTTGGGAGCCGGCGATGTGGCGTCGGCGCTCGCCTTCGCTCGGGCGCAGTCGCTGGAGGTCGCGGTGCGCGGTGGCGGTCACAACCCGTCGGGTCATTGCGTCTGCGACGGCGGCATCGTCATCGACCTCTCGCTGATGCGCCGGGTCGAGGTCGACGCGCGGCGGAGGATCGCCCGTTCGGAGGGCGGCGCGACCTGGCTCAACTTCGACACCGCGGTCCAGGCGCACGGGCTCGCCACGCCCGGGGGCGTCGTCGGTACCACCGGCGTCGCCGGCCTCACCTTCGGCGGCGGCATCGGCCACCTGACCGCCCAGCACGGGCTTACCTGCGACAGCCTCGTCGCGGCCGAGGTCGTCACCGCCGACGGCTCGCTCGTGCGCGCGAGCGCCGACGACGACGCCGACCTGCTCTGGGGCCTGCGCGGCGGCGGCGGCAACTTCGGCGTCGGTACCCTGCTCGAGTTCCGCCTCTACCCGCTCGAGCGAGTGATCGGTGGCCGCCTCGTCTTCAGCGGCAACGGAGTCGCCGAGGGGCTCCGCCGCTACCGCGACCTCTGCGCCGCCGATCCGCGCGATCTCAGCTTCAGTGCGGTGCTCGACCGCGACCCCGCGCTCGGCAACCTGTTGGTGCTACTGCCCTGCTTCACCGGCTCGGAGACCGAGCCGCAGTCGCTGGGCGCCCTGCGCGAGATCCCGGGGCTGATCGACGAACGCCTACGCCTGCACTCGTTCGCAGCCCAGCAGCACGTCGTGAACCCGACATACGGCGAGGACCGCGCCTACTGGAAAGGGCACTTCGTCCGCGAGCTCCCCGACGAGCTCATCGACGCGCTGATCGAGCGAATGGGGGCGATGGAGCGCCCGCCGGGCCAGATCCTGATCGAGGCCCTGCACGGGGCGGCCAATGACGCCGACCCGGACTCGAGCGCTCTTGGCTTCCGCGGCGCCGCCTTCAACCTCAGCGCGATGGGGACCTGGCAGGACCCCGCCCTCGACGATGAGTACATCGCCTGGACGCGTGAGACCGCGGCGGCGATGGAGCCTTGGTCGTTTACGGGCGGCGGCTACGTCAACTACATGCAGGCCGACGAGCCGATCGAGCGCGTGCGGGCGGCGTTCGGCGAGTCCTTCGATCGCCTCCAGGACCTCAAGCGCCGCTATGACCCGGATAACTTCCTGCACCGAAACCAGAACATCCCGCCGGGCTAGCGCCGGCCGATGGAGCCGCACCGGCCCAGCCGCTGTTCGAGCCGCTGCCCTAGTCCATAGCATCGAGTCGGTGTCCTCGCCGGACAGCCTGGACTTCTACGACGGCGAGTGTCCGGGCGGCCCGCGTCCGAATGGCTGACGAGAGTGCTGCTTTCATGGGAAAGCAGCACTTTCGGTTAGTCGCGGGATACTGCGCGGGTGAACGTCTGAAGGGGAGGGTCGATGGAAGCCAAGTCGAAAGGGATTGCGGTCGGGCCCGGCGAGGGGCAGCACATCCGCAGCCCGATCGGAGGTGACATCACCTTCATCGTCAGGGGCGAGCAATCGAACGGGGCGCTTGCGGCGCTCGAAGCCGTTGCCCCTCCGGGTGAGGGACCGCCCCTGCACTTCCATGGCCGCGAGGACGAAACCGTCTACATCCTCGAGGGCGACTTTCGCTGGAAGCTTGGCGACGAGCTCAGCATGAGGGGCCCGGGTTCCTTCGTCTTCATCCCGCGGGGGCTCGCGCACACCTGGCAGTGCATCGGCGAGGGGCCGGGCAGGTTTCTTTTCACGTTCGCGCCCGCCGGCATGGAGGGGTTCTTCGACCGGCTCTCGTCGCTCACCGAATTCGATCTCCAAGCATTTCGTGCCGCCGCCGCGGAGCACGGCATGGAGGTCGTCGGGCCGATGCTGGCCGAATCCGACCCGCTCTAGTCGTCGCCGTCCTCCGCCACCTCGTACTGCGGCGGGCTCGGATCGGGCGGGGGGTTGTCCCCGTGGCGGTGGACGATCTTCCACCCGCCCTCCTCGCGCCGGTAGATGTGGGTCGAGCGCACAGCAAGGACAGAGTACGCCAGGCCCACGCGTATCCGGTGATGCATGGGCGCGGGTGGTTTCGAACCACCGACCTCTCGCGTGTGAAGCGAGCGCTCTCCCACTGAGCTACGCGCCCTCGAGGCGCAGTGTAGGGCGGTCCCGGGGCTCGAGGGCGACGCGCTCGAGGGCCGATGGAAACGTGGTGCCTTTCTCGCGCACCGCCGTCGATCGCGTCGTCGCCGAGGCGCTGGCGCCTAGACTGCGCCATGACCTTCGCTCGGACAGCGCTCCTGTCGATCGTCGCCGCGCTGGTTGCGAGTGCGGCGAGCCCACCGGCCCAGGCCGCGTCAGCGAGCTGCAGCGTCCGGCCCGTCACGCTCCGCTGCGCCGCGGAGCGTGCCGACGTCCGCGTCGGCGTGGGCCGCGAGGCGGGCAACCTGGCGGAGGACCGCCTCACTGCACACCAGTTCGACGCGATGACGCTGGAGAACTCGCTGCTGTGGAGCGTGGTGCATCCCGCGCCGCGCCGGTGGGACTTCAGCCGCGCCGACCGCTCGATCACGTGGGCCAAGCGCCGCCATCTCTTCCTCGCCGCGACGCACTTCGTCTGGGACCAGATCGTCTACCAAGTCACGCCCGCGTGGGTGAAGCAGATCACCGACCCGGCGCGTCTGCGTCGTGTGATGTACCGCCACCTGAGGACGATCACGCGCCGCTACGGCGACGGCACCATCGACCGCTGGATCGTGGTCAACGAGCCGTTCCAGTATTTCGGCGACACCACTAAGCTCCAGGAGAACCACTTCAGCCGCGTGCTGGGACCTGACTGGATCGCGCAGACGTTCCGGATCGCCCGCCGCGCAGCGCCGGGCAGCGAGCTGTGGCTCAACGAGATCTTCACCGAGACGGACGCGGCGAAGGCGCGCGCGCTCGTCCGCCTGGCGCGCTCGCTGGTCCGGCAGGGCGTGCCGATCGACGGCGTCTCGCTCCAGGGCCACCTGTTCACCCCGACGCTCCAGCCGGTCGCTCCGGACGCCGCGCTCGTGCGGCGCACGCTGCGGCGGCTGGCCGCGCTCGGGCTGGAGGTCTCGCTCACCGAGATCGACGCGCCGCTCCCGCCCACCGTGCCGGGCCGCTCGGAGGAGCAGGCGCGGCGGGTCCGGTCGCTGGTCGAGTCGTGCCTGGCCGTGCGCCGCTGTACGAGCATCACCTTCTGGAACCTTCAGGACGCGGGGTCGTGGCTCAACGGGCTGTTCGGGCGCTCAGACCTCGCGCCAACGCTGTTCGGCGCCGACCTGCGCCCAAAGCCCGTCTTCTTCGCCGTGCGCTCCGCGCTGCAAGCGGCGCGGGCACGTTAGATGGTCCCGCGCGCCACGCTTGAGAACTGGGCGACCGCCGGCGCATTGGAGGCGCTGTTCCGCTTAGGGGTCGTTAGGCGACCCCTGGCCGGGACGATCCCCGGGTTTTGCCTTCCAAGCGTGTACGCTCCCCCATGGACCGTGCTAGGCGGGGAGGTAGCGGTGCCCTGCACCCGCAATCCGCTCTAGCGGGGCCGAATCCCCGTCCGAGGGACTAGGCCTTCGGGGTCAGTACGCCGTTCGGAGGCGTCGATGGCCGGGTCCCGCGCGGTGAGCGATCGCGAACCAGGTCAGGTCCGGAAGGAAGCAGCCTTAAGCGGACCCGCTCATGCGCCGCGGACCAGCCTGGCCGGAGCCGAAGGTCGGCGGGCACGCCCGAAGACCGGTTTCGACGGCGGGTGCACGGTCCACTTCTTCGCCATGCCTGAGCCCACCCCAGAAGAGGTCGTTCGCCGGCTGGCCGAGCGGTGGAACGCGGGTGAGGTCGAGCCCTTCGTCGAGCTCTTCCATCCTGAGATCGTCTTCCTCAGCAGCGAGAGCTGGCCCGAGACGGGGCCGCTACGAGGGTCTCGAGGCGATGCGGACCTTCGCCGCCGACTTCCGGGCGGTTTGGGAGGACGTGGAGCTCGAGATCGACGAGCTGTTCCCCGGCGACGAGGATGCCGTCGCCGGGGCCTGCCAGTGGGTCACCCGCGGGCGCGCGAGCGGCGTGGAAGGTCGGCTGGACTTCTCGATCGTGCATCTGGGTCCGCGACGGCCTGATCGTTCGCGGCCAGTTCTTCGACGAGCTCGAGGACGCGCTCGAGGCGGCCAAGGCCGCCTGACCGGGCGCCGGGCTAACATGGGTCGCCCGATGCTCTCGCTCTACCGCCGCCACCGCCCCAGGACCTTCGACGAGGTGGTGGGCCAGGAGAGCGTCGTGCGCACCCTGCGCAACGCGATCGAGCTGGGCAAGGTCCACCACGCCTACCTGTTCGTGGGCTCGCGCGGCACCGGCAAGACCAGCATGGCCAAGCTGCTGGCCTGCGCGCTGAACGCCGAGGCGGCCCGCGCACCGACTTCTCGCCCGACGATCCGGCCTGCCAGGCGATCATGGACGGCACGTCGCTCGACGTGGTCGAGATGGACGCCGCGTCGAACAACTCGGTGGACGACATCCGCGAGCTGCGCGAGAACGTGGCGCTCGCGCCGATGGGCGGCGCACGGCGCGTCTACATCCTCGACGAGGCGCACATGCTGTCCACCGCCGCATGGAACGCGTTCCTCAAGACGCTCGAGGAGCCGCCCCGCCACGTGGTGTTCGTGCTGGCCACCACCGAGGCGCACAAGGTGCCGGCCACGATCGTCGACCGCTGCCACCGGTTCGACTTCCAGCGCCCCTCGCTCGAGCAGATCGCCGGCGTGCTGCGGCGGGTGGCCGACCAGGAGGACATCTCGATCCCCGACCCCGCCGTGGGCATGATCGCCCGCAAGGCCGGCGGCAGCTTCCGCGACGCGCTCGGCACGCTCGAGCAGCTCGTGACCTACGGCGGCAACGAGATCGCGACCGAGGACGTGCTGGCCGCGCTCGGCGTCGCCGACGCCGGGCTGATCCTCGACGCCACCGAGGCGCTGGTGGAGAAGGACCCGAGCGCGGCGCTCCTGACGGTGCAGAGCCTCGCCGACTCGGGCCGCGACTACGAGCAGTTCATGCGGGACCCGCCGGCCACCTGCGCCACCTGCTGGTGGTGCAGACGATCGGCGAGGTGCCCGACTCGTTCGCGGTCACCGCCGAGCACACCGATCGGCTGGCCTCCCAGGCCGAGCGCCTCTCGCAGGGCGAGCTGCTGCGCGCTATCGACCTGCTGGCGGCCGCGATCGCCGCGGTCAAGGAGGGCTCCGAGCCGCGCCTCCAGCTCGAGGTCGCGCTGCTCAAGGCCACCCAGCCCCAGGCCGACCAGTCGCTCGGGGCGCTCATGTTCCGGATCGACCAGCTCGAGGCGCGGCTGCGACGGCGGGGCCGTAGCGGCGCCCGACGCGGCGCCCGGCGTCGGGCGAGGGCTCCGGCGCCGGCGGCACCACCGGAGCGCGCCGCCTCGCACGCCCGAGCCGCCGCGGGCAGAGGCCGCACGCGGCGGACGAGCCGCGCGCGGTGCGAGCGCCGCGGGTGGCGCGGCGTGA
Organism: uncultured Thermoleophilaceae bacterium; assembly: GCA_963802855.1. Lineage (GTDB taxonomy): Bacteria > Actinomycetota > Thermoleophilia > Solirubrobacterales > Thermoleophilaceae > JAAYBF01. Next base: position 82,154 of record CAWDJP010000004.1, on the reverse strand, counting down.
TCGCCGCTGGCGGCGCTGGAGCCGCCGCAGCCGTGGCCGCTGCGGCCGAGCTCGGACGCCGAGGCGGAGCCCGAGCCGGAGGTGGGGCCACGCGGGCCATCGACCTCGAGCGCGTGGCCGCGCTGTGGCCGGCGGTGGCGCGACGCCGTGCGCGAGCAGAACGCCATGGTGGGCGCGCTCGTCTCCCAGGCGGTGCCCGCCGCGCTCGAGGGCGACCGGCTCACGGTGGCCTTCCCGGGCGACGCCGCGTTCCTCAAGAAGAAGGCCGAGGCGAACCGCGAGCTCGTGCTGGGCGCCGTGCGCAGCCTCACCGGCCGCGCGCTGGCCGTGGCGTTCGAGCTCAGCGACCGCGGCGAGGTCGAGCGCGCCGCGCTCACTCGGCGAGGAGGAGCTGCTCGAGCGCCTCAAGCGCGACTTCGGCGCGGCCGAGGAGGTCTTCGAGGACGACGAACCCGAGGCAGAGGACTGATAGCCGTGCCCAAGCAGCCGAACATGAACCAGATGATGCGCCAGGTGCAGCAGATGCAGGCCGAGATGGCCAAGGCGCAGGAGGAGCTCAAGCACGAGTCGGTCGAGGCCAGCGCCGGCGGCGGCATGGTGACCGTGAAGGTCAGCGGCGAGCTGGAGATCCTCGAGCTGCGGATCGACCCGGAGGCGGTCGACCCGGAGGACGTCGAGCTGCTCCAGGACATGGTCCAGGCCGCCACCAACGAGGCGCTGCGCTCGGCGCAGGAGCTGGCGGCGATCGAAGATGGGCGCGGTCACCGGCGGGCTCGGCGACCTGGGCGGGCTCGGGCTGCCGGGCCTCTAACAGCCGACCGCACGGGCTCGGGCCCCGCGGGCGTTGAGCCGCCGTGCCCGAAGCTACTCTCCACACCCTGTTCGCCCCGCCCGTCAACCGCCTGATCACCGAGCTCGCGCGCCTGCCCGGCATCGGCCAGCGCACCGCTCAGCGGCTGGCCTTCCACCTCCTGCGCGTGTCCGACGAGGAGGCGCTGGCGCTCGCCGACGCCATCCGCGAGGTCAAGGCGCACCGTCGGGCGCTGCGAGATCTGCTTCAACCTCGCCACCGAGGCCACCTGCCGCATCTGCCAGGACGAGCGCCGCGACGCCGCACGTGATCTGCGTGGTCGAGGAGCCCAGCGACGTGATCCCGATCGAGCGCACGAACGAGTTCTCCGGCCGCTACCACGTGCTGGGCGGAGCGCTGTCCCCGATCGACGGCGTGGACCCCGAGGACCTGCACATCGGCGAGCTGCTCGAGCGAGCCGTCAGTCCAACGGGGTGCGCGAGGTGGTGGTGGCCACCAACGCCACCACCACCGGCGAGGCCACCGCCCTCTACCTGGCCGACGCCCTGCGCGAGCGCGCGCCCGACGTGACGGTCACCCGCCTGGCCAGCGGCCTGCCGGTGGGCGCGGACCTCGAGTACGCCGACGAGGTCACGCTCGGCTCGGCGCTGCGCGGCCGGCGCACGCTGTAGCGCGCGGCCTAGTCCGACCAGCCCGTAGTCCCGCTTGACCGACAGGATCCGGCCCACCGCCTGGTCGAGCCGCCGCCGGCGCCGATCTCGCCCTTTCGCACCGCGCGCAGCACCGCCACGTACGGCCGCCTGCTGCTCGCCCGGGCGGCCCGGACATGTAGAGCATGTCCGCGCCGGCCTTCAGCGCCGTCACGGCGGCGTCGGGCACGGAGCCGAGCGCCGTGATCGGGGGATCGGCCAGGTCGTCGGTGATCGCGACGCCCTTGAACCTGCAGCCGCCGCCGCAGCAGGTCCGTCGTCACGCCGCGGGAGAGCGACGCCGGCGTTACGAAGTCGTCGATCGCGTAGAGCGCCGTGGCCCACGACCACGCCCGGGAGCCCCGGCATCGAAGGCCGCTCGGAAGGGGACGAGGTCGCGGTCGAGCAGCTCCTCCAGCGACAGCCCCACGGTGGCCGGCCCGCTCTCGGTCGACTGCGACGCCGAGCCCAGCCCGGGGAAGTGCTTGACGGCGGCGAACACGCGCGCGCTCGCGGTAGGCGGCCGACCACCGCCCGTGGCGTAGCCCGCCACGCGGTCGCGGCTCGTCGGAGAACGCGCGCGGGCCGATGCGCCGCGCCGTCGGCCAGCCCCACGTCGATCACCGGCGCCAGCAGCCCGGTGATCCCGAGCGGGCGCAGCGCCTCGCCCGGCCTGCGCCGGCCTCGGCGCGCCGCCTGTCCGGGCGTCGGGCAGGTCGGCGGCCGCGCTGGCCGGCGGCAGATCCGGCGAACGCGTTGAACTCGCCGCCCTCCTGTGCGGCCATCACCCACGGCGGCACGTGCCCCTCCTCGCGGGCCACCACCGCCGCCTCGCCGGCCAGCGCCGCCAGCTGCGAGGCGTTCGACGTAGTTGGCGGCGCCGAGCACGACGCCGCCGAGGTCGCAGCCGGCGCAGCTGCCCGAACACCGGGCTGGTGGCGTCCTGGCCCGCGAAGCCCAGCAGGAACAGCTGCGCCACCTTGCGCTCGAGCGACAGCCGGCGCGCCAGGCGCAGCCGCGTCGCGCGGGCCGCGCCCCGGCTGCGCCGCTCCGAGCCGCGCCCCTCCGGCGGCCGGCGGCACGATCCGGGTGAGGAACGAGGTGCGGCGCTCGGCCAGATCTGCCGGCCGCTGCCTCGGGCACCGCGGGCTCGTCGGCATCCTCCACCGCCCGCTGTCGACGGCGCCGCGACCACCGCCGCCACCAGGCCGAGCGAGCACCAGCGCCGACAGAGCGATGACCGCACGCCAGATAGCGCGGATCTCGCACCCGCTCGCCCAAGGTGCTCGAACGCTAGTCGCTCCGTCGGGCGCCTACGGGCGCGTCCTCTAACCTGCGCGGCCATGGCGGAGTGGCGCCAGGCAAGGCCCAGACGGTCGTCATGAAGTTCGGCGGCACGTCGGTGGCCGACGCCGAGCGCATCAAGCGCGCGGCCGGCCGGATCGTGAAGCCGCCGAGGAGGGCAACGGCGTGGTGGCGGTGCTCTCCGCGCGCGGCAAGACGACCGACGAGCTCGTGGAGATGGCGCACGAGGTCTCCGACGCGCCCGCACCCGCGCGAGATGGACATGCTGCTCTCCACCGGCGAGCGGATCTCCTGCGCGCTTGCCGCCATGGTCATCAACGACCTCGGCCACGAGGCGATCTCGCTCACCGGCTCGCAGGCGGGGATCGTCACCGACACCTCGCACACCAAGGCGCGCATCCTCGACGTGCGCGCCGACCGCATCCGCACCGCGCTGGAGAGCGGCAGATCGTGCTGGTGGCCGGCTTCCAGGGCGTGTCGACCTCCGCCGACGTGACCACGCTCGGGCCGCGGCGGATCGGACACCACGGCGGTGGCGCTGGCGGCCGCGCTGGGCGCCGACGTGTGCGAGATCTACACGGACGTCGCGGGCGTGTTCAGCGCCGACCCGCGGATCGTGCCCGAGGCGCGGAAGCTGCCGTCGTCTCCTTCGAGGAGATGCTCGAGATGGCGGCGTCAGGCGCGGGCGTGCTGCAGCTGCGCTCGGTCGAGTACGCGCGCAACCACGGCATCCCGATCCACTGCCGATCGAGCTTCGACGATGGACCCGGTACCTTCGTCGTGGACGAGCACACCACCATGGAACGACCCCTGGTAACAGCCGTGACGCACTCGACCGACGAGGCGCGCATCACCCTCACCTCCCTGCCCGACCGGCCGGGCATCGCCGGGCGCGTGCTCACGGCGCTGGCCGACGCCAACGTGAACGTGGACATGATCATCCAGAACGAGCCCGAGACGCGATGGCGCAGCGCGCCGACATGTCGTTCACGGTCCCGCGCTCGGACGTCGAGCCGCGCGCGAGGCGCTCGCGCCCGCTCAGGGAGGAGCTCGGCATCGGCGACGTGGCCAGCGACGAGCGGATGGGCAAGGTGTCGGTCGTCGGAGCCGGAATGAAGTCCCATCCCGGCGTGGCCGCCAAGACCTTCAGCGTGCTCGGCGACGCCGGCGTGAACATCGAGATGATCTCCACCTCGCCGATCAAGATCTCGTGCGTGATCCGCGAGGAGGAGGTCGAGGACGGCGGTGCGCGGCCTGCACACCGCCTTCGAGCTCGGCGCGGACGCCGTCCGGCACGAGGACGTCCAGGGCGACCACCGCCCGGTGGTGTCGCTAGATGCGCGTCGCCGTCGTCGGCGCCACCGGCGCCGTGGGCTCGACCATCCTCGGCGTGATGCGCGAGCGCACGCTTCCCCGCCGACGAGGTCGTGCCGTTCGCATCGGAGCGCTCGGCCGGGCGCAAGATCGACTGGGGCGAGCCAGACGCTCACCGTCCGTGCCCTGCGCGACGAGACCATCGAGGGCTTCGACCTGGCGCTCTTCTCCGCGGGCTCGGGTGCAGCGAGGAGTGGGCGCCCCGGTTCGCCGACGCGGGCGCGGTGGTGGTCGACAACTCCTCGTTCTGGCGGATGAAGGACGACGTGCCGCTGGTCGTGTCGGAGGTCAACGCCGACGCGCTGGCCGCCCACCGCGGGATCGTGGCCAACCCCAACTGCTCGACGATGCAGATGGTCGTGGCGCTCAAGCCCATCCTCGACGCCGCCGGGATCGAGCGGATCGTGGTGTCCACCTACCAGTCGGTCTCGGGCACCGGCCAGCGCGCGGTCGAGGAGCTGCACGACCAGGCGCGAGCCGTGTTCGAGGCCCAGACCGCTGCCCGCGCCGGCCGTCTACCCGCACCAGATCGCCTTCAACGTGCTGCCGCAGGTCGAGACCTTCAAGGACGGCGACGACTACACCACCGAGGAGCGCAAGATGATGGGGGAGACGCGCAAGATCCTCGACACGGACTTCGGGCATCTCGGCCACCTGCGTGCGCGTGCCGGTCTACACCGGCCACTCCCAGTCGGTCAACGTCCAGACCCGCGACCCGCTGTCGCCCGAGGAGTGCCGCGAGCTGCTCGCGCGGCGCCCCCGGCATACAGGTGATCGACGACCCGGGCAACGGGCTCTACCCGCTGGCCATCGACGCCGCCGGCCAGGACGAGGTGCTGGTCGGCCGGATCCGCCGCGACCCCTCGCACGATCGGGCGCTGAACCTGTGGGTGGTGGGCAACAACCTGCGCAAGGGCGCCGCCACCAACGCCGTCCAGGTGGCGGAGCTGCTCAACGTGCGCGGCCTGCTGCGCGCGGCGGCCCGCTAGCGACGGCGACTAGCTGCCGTCGGCGTCCGGCGGGGCGTCCGCCGCCAGCACCGTCTCGGGCGCCGACGATCCGCGCGAGCTCGCGCCGCGAGGAGATGCCGAGCTTGCGGTAGATGTTGCGCGCGTGCGTCCGCACGGTCTCCAGGCCGATCGCGAGCGTCTGCGGCGATCTGGGCGTTCGTGGCCCCGCCCTGGAGCAGCTCGAGCACGTCCGCCTCGCGGGGGGTGAGCAGCTCGGATCCCTTCACCCCCAGGCCGTTCGTGCCCCCGGCGGCAGCCGAGCGGGCAGCACGTGCATCCCCCGCGAGGCCAGGTGGATCGCGTTGACGACGTCGCGTCCCTGGGTCTCCTTGGAGAGGCAGGCCGTGGCCCCGAAGGACAGCATCTGGTTGCACTCGGCCGCGGTAGGGCGGTTGGCAAGCACGACCAGGCGGGTGCCCGGAAACGACTGATGCAGCTGAAATACCTGCGCAGCGCTCGAAAGCGAGCCGAAGTTGAGCACTGCCACGGCGGGCGCGCGGTCCGCGATCATGCCGCTCCAGCGCATCCGGCCGCACGCCGTCAGCCACCAGGCGAGGTAATCGTCAGCGGTGATGAGCTGGGTCAGGCCGATCGCCACGAGATCCTCGAACCTGGCGACGGCGACGGTGACAGGGGGAGCCATTCGAGCCAGTGTAGGGGTGAGTTTGGGGGGAGGCGAATCCGATCGAAATCGGAGTGATCCAGTTCGTCGGCTGGTGCGAATAGGGCTGTCAAGGAGCGGACTCACTCCACTTCCCGGGCGGACTGGGGTACGCCTCATCACGAGAACCGGCCAGCCACAGGCCGGTTTTCTCGTTTCGGAGTGCGGGCTGGGGGTTGACTCACCGCCGGGGCAGGGCATATGTTTCTTGCAGCCGCCCTGCAAGTACTCGGAGGAGAGAGCCTTGCGCCGCACCACCCTTGGAGTTTGTCTGGCCGTGTTGCTGGGAGGACTCGCGGTCCTCGCCCCGACTGCGAGCGCGAAGGAGAAGACGCTCACCCTCTACTCGCCCAAGATCGAGTCGCTCCCCTACGTGCACGACACGCACACCGTAAGGCTGCGGCCCGACGGCCTGGAGGCGCCGGCCGAGCCCGGCTTCATCACGTCCTGGAAGGAGATGGCGCTGGTCGACAGCAAGAACCCCAAGGCCAAGCCGCTGCCGATCGCGAAGATGATGGTGCACCACTTCCTGTACTACGCCGGCGGCCGTGTCGACCAGGCTCCGGGAAGCTGTTGGCCGGGCGTGGGCTTCATCGGCGGCCGGGGCGAGGAGCACCCGTTCGGGCGCACCCTCAAGGGCTCCAGCAAGTCCTTCCGCAAGCGCTACGGGATCCACAACCGCACGACCGAGCGGCAAGGCTCCGACCTGGCAGCCTCACCGCGATGGTGATGAACCACTACAAGAGCCCGAAGAGCTTCTACGTGCGCACGAAGATCACCTACACCACCGAGCCGCGCGAGTCGATCTCGCCGGTGATCATCGGCAAGTGCAGCCAGCTTCTGCAACGGCATGGCCTATGACGTGCCCGGGGGCGGCAAGCGTGGCTGACAACTTCGTCGACCAGAGCGACTGGGTGGCGCCGTCCAACGGCAGGCTACTCGATGGCCTCCAACCACCAGCACGGCGGCGGCAAGTACCACACGCTGTCGAGCCTCACCTGCAAGCGGCGGCTGTTCAAGGCGCCCGTCTACCACGGCACCTCGAAGCACGTCTACAACACGATCCGTCCGATCCTCCACGAGCCGGGGCCGATAGCCACCGGCGCCTACGGAACGGTGAAGGGCATCCCGATCGTCAAGGGCGAGGTGCTGCGGCGGGTCGCCGTCCACGACAACGACAACCTGCACGTGGCGGCGATGGGCTTCTGGGCGACGTACTTCGTCAAGGACGACACCGTGAAGAAGTGCGGGAAGATGCCCAAGGACATCACCGAGCTCAACCGGCCGAAGAAGTTCGATCGCACGCCCAACCATCGGCTGGTGGTGCCCGCAGCTGAGGAAGCCGTCGGGAGTCTTCACCGCGTGGGACGGCAACCCGATGGCGGTCGGTGACGACTTCTTCCGCCCGGCCAAGGTCGTGACCCAGGCGGGTCAGCCGGTGTCCTGGCGCTTCGGCGGCCGCAAGGGGCACACGGTGACCGTCGCGAATGGGCCGCGCGGGTTCTCCTCGCAGTACGCAGGACGCAGGTTCGGCCGCTACACCGTCACGCCGAGGGTGCGTGGGAAGTACCGGCTCACCTGCCTGGTGCATCCCGACGTCGATGTCGCAGGACCTGGAGGTCAAGTAGGAGGACTCGCTCACTGCGCGGCCGGCTGGCGCGACTCGAGGCGCGACACCTCGATCGGCCCCGGCCGCGCGATGTGGAAGCCCTGCACGTAGTCGACCCCCAGCTTGCGCAGCAGGTCGAGCGTCTTGTCGTCGCCCGACGAACTCGGCGATGGTCCGCTTGCCCAGGCCGCGCGCGATGTCCACGAGCGCCTGCACCAGGAGCTGGTTCGTCTCGTCCTCGGCGAGGTTGTGGATGTACTCGCCGTCGATCTTGATGTAGTCGAACGCCAGGTGCTTGAGGAAGTAGAACGAGGCGAAGCCGGCGCCGAAGTCGTCGAGGGCGAATTCGCACCCCGCCTCGCGCACCGCCTCGGCGAAGCGCCTGGTCGCGCTCCACGTTCACGAGCGCGGCCGTCTCGGTCATCTCCAGCACCAGGCCCGAGGGGTCGGCTCCGGCACGGCGCAGCTCGGCCGCGATGGTCTCGGGCAGTGCCGGGTCCAGGACGGATTCGGCTGACAGGTTCACCTCCAGCGAGGCCTTGATCCCGGCGGCCTCGAACCGCGCGAGCAGGTCCGCCGCCCGGGAGATGACCCAGCGGTCGATCTCGGCGATCAGGTCGAAGCGCTCGGCGGCGTCGAGGAACGCCCCGGGCGGGATCAGGTCGCCGTCCTCGCCGACCATCCTCAGCAGCAGCTCGTAGCGCGGGCGCCGAGTCACCGCGTGAGGCTCAGTGATCCGCTGCCCCTCGAGCACGAAGCGGTCGTCCACGAGGGCGCGCCTGATCCGCTCGACCCATCTCCGCCGAGCGGCGATGCGCGCGTTCCGATCGGTGGCCTTGTAGATGGCGTGACGGTCTCGGCCGGCCTCCTTGGCCTCGTACATCGCCAGGTCGGCCTCGGCCAGCAACTCCTCGCCCGTGCACGTCGTCGGGGTCGTCGCCGAACATGGCCACGCCCACGCTCGCCGTCGTGCCGGCGGGCACCGGCCCGCCCGCGACGATCGCGCCCTCGCGGATCGTCTCGAGCAGCTCGTCCGCCACCCCCAGCGCCGCGTCGTTCGTCCGCCTGGGGGAGGATCACGGCGAACTCGTCGCCGCTCAGACGTGCCACGATGTCGCTCTCTCGGAGACGGTCCTCGAGCAGTCCGCCGACGCGCGTGATCAGCTCGTCCCCGGCGGCGTGTCCGAGCGAGTCGTTCACGAACTTGAAGTGATCGAGGTCGAGGGCGATGCACAGCCCCGCCGCGGCCGTAGCGCGAGGCGGTCGCCAGCTCGCGTGACAGCTCTTCCTCGAACCGGCGCCGGTTGAACAGCCCTGTGAGCGGGTCGTGGTCGGCGAGGTGCTGGAGCTGACGCTCGAAGCGCTTGTGCTCGGTCACGTCCTGCAGCTGGATGATGCGCAGGACCGGTGCCCCGGACTCGTCTCTGACTAGTGAGGTGGCGACCAATACCCATATCGGACGGCCCTCGCGGTCCATCAGGCGCAGCTCGGTCTGGACCGAGTCCTCCTCGCCGCTGAGCAGGCGCTGGAGCGCGGCCTGTGCGGCCGGCACGTCGTCGGGATGGGTGACCGCCTCCAGGCCCGTGCGCAAGAGGTGGTCGCGCGGGTAGCCGGTCAGGTCGCATAGCGCGTCGTTCACGTCGATGAGCACGTCATCGCCGTCCCCGACCCGGGCGGTCGCCATCCCCACGCCCGAGTCCTCGAACGCCCGCTTGAAGCGCTCCTCCGCCTCATGCTGGCCTCGCTCCGCGCGGACGCGGTCGGTCACGTCGAGGGAGACCGCCATGCCGCCCGTGATCGTTGCCGTCACCGCCCCGCAACGGGAGCGTGCGCAGCCAGAGGCTCCGCCCCGAGCGCGTCGGTGTATTCGATCGAGCGGCTCTCGCCGTGCAGCGGCGCCCGGAAGAGCGGCTCGAGCATCGCACAGCTCGGCGTCGGGAACGGCGTCGGCCAAACCGCGGCCCTCGACCGCGCGCGGATCGACCCCCGCCTCGATCAGGGCAGGTCCGGCCGCGAGCGTCAGACGCAGCTCGCGGTCGTACGTCACCACCGACGTCTGGGGAAGGCTGTTCGCGAGCGTGCGGTAGCGCTCTTCGCTCAGGCGCAGCTCCCCGGCCGTGTCGCTTGCTGGCGGTCACGTCCACGAGCTGCGCGATGAAGTACAGCGGCTCACCCTCGGGGCTGCGAACGAGCGACGCCGTCTCGCGCAGCCACCGCGAACCCCCGCTCGCGTGTCGGTAGCGCTTCTCGGTGGTGTAGCTGGCGATCCTGCCCGCCGTCAGGGCGGCCAACCGATCGTGCTGCGCGGCCAGCTCGGTGGGATCGGTCAGGTCGTCCCAGCTCGCGCCCAGCAGCTGCGCTTCGGAGAATCCCGACCCCACGCAGAGCGCGCGGTTGACCGCGAGCAGCCGCCCGTCCATGCCGACGATCGCCATGCCGGTGGCGGCGTCGTGGAACGCACGGGTGAAGCGTTCGACCGCTTCCCGCAGCGCTCCCTCCGCCTCGCTCGCGCTCGGCCAGCCGACGGTCGCTGAGGTCCTGCGCGTACCGCTCCCGGCGGCTGTAGGCGAGGAGTACCAGGGCCACGAGCCCGCTGAACAGGAATCCGCCGCCCAGGATCGTCGCGGGCAATGCCGAGGATGGCTTGGCCGGGACGCTCACCCGTAGCTCGAGGACGCGTCCCGCCGCGTTGACCCGTTCGGTGACGGGTGCCTCCAGACCGCCGGGAGGCCCGTAGATCCGCTCCTGGTGATCGATTATCTGGAGGCTGGTGCCCGGCCGGCGTCCGTCGAGGACAGAGTTGCCCAGGGCCGCGGCGTCGAAGGCACCCACCGCGAAGCCGGTGATGGCCCGGCGCCGCTGGGCGGCGGTGTCCATGGGGGCGCCGTTGCGGTAGATCGGCTGGAAGACCATCAGCCCCACGCGTCCCGACCCCAGCAGGGTCGGACGGAGCGGCGGCTCGAGCGGCGGCGTCGGACAGCGCCTCTTCCACGGCCGCGCGCCACTCCGGCTCCGCCCCCAGGTCGATGCCGGTGCCGCTGCGGTAGCCGGAACGCCACAGCTCCGCCACCACCGGGTAGGCGGTCTCGCCGGTTCGCGGGGAGGCCTGCCGTGCCGTTCGCGCGCGGATGCGGGCGCCGTGCTCGCGCTCGAACGCCGCGCGCTCAGCCGGCCGGACCGCCTCCGCCAACATCGTGCCCGACAGAGCGGATTCGCCCAGGAGCCCGTGCGAGAACGTCCTGAACTCGCGCCCGGTCACCTCACGCGAGGAGGCGAACAGCCCCCGGACACCGGTGAGACCGCCCAGGGTCAGGCCGATTTGGCTGCGCGAGGTCCTCGGCCGCCCGGGTGGCCTCATCCAGCCGCTCCTCGCGCGCCCGCCGGTCCTCGTCATGGGCCACGCGTCGCGGCAATCGCCACGGTGGAGGCCAGGAGTCCGAGTATCACCGCAGCGGTGAGTCCGCGCCGGCTGCGCATGTGCCCGATATCGACGGGCGCCGAGGACGGCTGAAGAAAAGCGGCCCAGATCAGCGCGATGTTCAGGTGACCGGCTCCGGGCGCCTGGACGGACGATCAGGCGGCGGCCAGCTGGGCGACCTTGCGCTGTATCTCCCGCGTCCTGACCACGTGCTTGTCCATCCCCAGCTCCTTGGGCTCGAGGCCCAGGGCCAGGCCGACCATCTGGGGCAGGTGGAGGACCGGCACGCCCAGGTCGCGCTCCACGAACTTGCGCGGCGTCGGGCTGCTGCATGTCCAGGTTGAGGTGGCACAGCGGGCAGGGGGTGACCAGGCAGTCGGCACCGGCGTCGATGGCGTCGGCCAGGTGGCGTCCCGCCTGGCGCAGGGAGGTCGTCCGGTTCATCGTGATCAGCGGGAAGCCGCAGCACTTGTGGCTGCCGGCGTACTCGACCGGCTCCGCGCCGAGCACGTCGATCAGGACGTCGAGGTAGCGGTCGCGCTTGGGGTGCTCGTCGAAGCCCAGGCGCTTGGTCGGGCGCACGATGTAGCAGCCGTAGAAGGGGGCGATCCGCAGGCCGCTCGAGCGGGCGAACGACCTTCTCGGCCAGCTTCTCGAGCCCGATCTCCTCCACCAGCAGCCAGAGGAAGTTCTTGTTCCACCAGCCCTGCGTCGCGCGCGTAGGAGAGGCCCTCGGCCTTCAGGTGCCGTTGATGTGCTCGCGGTAGCCGGCGTCGGCGTCGAGGCGCTCCTGGCACTCCGACTGGGCGCCCTGGCAGGTCGAGCAGATGTTCATCATGCCGGCGGCGCCGTCGACGCCCTGGGCCATCGCGAACGTGCGGGCGTTCAGCGTGTCGACCAGCTCCTGGTTGTGCTCGGCGATCACGCCGGCGCCGCAGCAGTTGGCGCGGTCGAGCGCGACGAGCTCGATGCCGAGCTTGGGCGCCACGAGCTCCATCGAGCCGTGCAGCTCGGGCGTGAAGCCGCGCGAGACGCAGCCGGGCCAGTACGCCAGCGTCAACCGTTCTCGGCTCACTAGGCCTCCTGACTCCCCTCGGCCATGGCGCCCTCCTCGTCGTCGCCGGACTCGCCGACGATGTAGAGGTTGAGCTCCAGGCGCTCGTCCTTGGTCTCGATCTCCTTGAAGATCCGCTTCACGTTGTCCTGATCGGGCAGCTTGGGGTGCAGCAGAGCCTTGCGCGGCGTGACCTTGCCCGACCTGCAGCCCGCGGATCGCGGTCGGCAGGCTCTCCAGTGAGCTGCTTGACCGCCGCGCGGCCTGAGCTGGCCCTTCACCAGCGACCCGTCGCCGAACGAGCGCGGCAGCAGCTGCGCCTCGTGCAGCGTGCCCCAGCGCTCGATGATGTCCACGAACGCCTTCTCGTGCCCGTAGCCGTTGTTGTGGTCCTTGATCCCGTAGTCGCCGGTGGCCCGGCGGCGGAGGCGCATGATCTGGTCCATCGGCGCCACGTCCTTCGGGCAGACCTCGACGCAGGCGAAGCAGTGGGTGCAGTCGTAGATCCCGTGCGGGTCCTCGGCCAGGTCCTTGAGCCGCTCCTCCGTCTGGCCGTCGCGCGGGTCGCCGACGAACCGGTACGCCTTGGCCAGCGCGGCGGGACCGACGAACTCGGGGTCGACCTCGAGCGACAGGCAGGCGCCGACGCAGACGCCGCAGTGGATGCAGGCCATCGACTGCGTCACGTCGATCATCGACTCCGGCCGGCACGATGTACTCGCGATCGGGCGGGTCGCCGTCGGGCAGCAGCCAGGGCACCACGCGCTGGACCTTCTTCCAGTGCACGGCGTCCATGTCGACGATCAGGTCCTTGAGCACGGGCATGTTGCCCATCGGCTCGACGACGATCGGCTTGCCCGTCGCCGGCCTTCGCCGCGGCGTCGGAGATGCGCGTGTTGCAGGCCAGCGCCGTCTTGCCGTTGATGCGCACGCCGCACGAGCCGCAGATGGCGGCGCGGCAGGAGCAGCGGATGCCGATCGAGGCGTCCTCGTGGTCCTTGGCGTACAGGATGCCGTCGAGCACCGAGCGCTCCGGAGCGACCTCGACGCTGTAGTCGCGCCACTGGGCCGGCTCGCCCGACTCGGGGTCGTAGCGGCGGATTTTCAGCGTGTAGTCGCTCGCGTCAATACTTCCGCTCCTCCGGCTCCCACTGGGTCATCGTCACCTCCGAGTAGGAGACCTCCGGCTCGTCGCCGTTGGCTGTCAGGTTGATGTGCTTCAGCCATTCCTCGTCGTTGCGCTCGGGGAAGTCGGTGCGGTACTGGGCGCCGCGGCTCTCCTTGCGCTCGAGCGCGCCCATGACGATGCACTCGGCGTTGTCGAGCATGAACTGGAGCTCCAGCGCCCCGAGCACGTCCTGGTTGAACACCGAGCCCTTGTCGTCCACGGCCACGGTCTTGACCTCCTCCTGGAGGCGCTTGACGGACCTCGAGCGCCTGGCGCAGGCGCGGCCTCGTCGCGGAACACCGAGCACTTCCCGTCCATCGTCTTGCCCAGCTCGGCCTTGATCTCGGAGATGCGGCGGCCCGTGCGGTCGCGCGACACGATGTCGGCGATCAGGTCGCGCTCGCGCGCCAGCTCCTCGCCGGCGGGGGTGGGCATGGCCATCGCCTTGCGCGGCGCGCGCGGCGTGCTCGCCGGAGCGGCGGCCGAAGATCAGCGTGTCGAGCAGCGAGTTGGCGCCGAGGCGGTTGCCGCCGTGGACCGACACGCAGGCGCACTCGCCGGCCGCGTAGAGGCCCGGCACCTCGGTCTGGCCGTCGATGTCGGTCTTGACGCCGCCCATCACGTAGTGGTTGCCGGGCTTGATGTGGATCGGCTCCTGGGTGATGTCCACGCCGGCGAAGTCGCGGCCCACGTTCACGATCTCGCGCAGCGCCTCGTGGATGCGCTTGCGCGGGACGACCGGTGATGTCGAGCGCCACGGTGCCGTCGGGGAAGCCGCGGCCCTCGTCGATCTCGGTCTGCTCGGCGCGCGAGACCACGTCGCGCGAGGCCAGCTCCATCTTGTTCGGCGCGTACTTCTCCATGAATCGCTCGCCCTGGGCGTTGTAGAGGTGCGCGCCCTCGCCGCGGGCGCCCTCGGTGATCAGCAGGCCGATCCCGGCGAGCGTGGTGGGGTGGTACTGCACCATCTCCATGTCCATCAGCGGCGCGCCGGCGCGGTAGGCCATCGCGATCCCGTCGCCGGTGCAGATGAGCGCGTTGGTGGTGGGGTCGAAGATCTGGCCGTTGCCGCCGGTGGCGAGGATCACCGCCTTGGCGGTGAACAGCTCGAGCGAGCCGTCGCGGATGTTGCGCGTGACCGCGCCGGCGATCCGGCCGGAGTCGTCGCGCACGAGGGCGGTGGTGAACCACTCCTCGAAGCGCTCCACCTCGTCGTGCTTCATCAGCTGCTCGTAGAGCACGTGCAGGATCGCCTGGCCGGTGATGTCGGCCACGTAGTAGGTGCGGGCGGCCGACGCGCCGCCGAAGGCGCGCGTGCCGAGCTTGCCCTCCTCGTTGCGGTGGAAGGTCACCCCCAGGTGCTCCAGGTGGAGGATCTCCTCGGGCGCCTCGCGGCACATGATCTCGATCGCGTCCTGGTCGCCCAGGTAGTCCGAGCCCTTGACGGTGTCGAAGGCGTGCGACTCCCAGGAGTCCTCCGGGTTGAGCGCCGCGTTGATGCCGCCCTGCGCCGCGTTGGAGTGCGAGCGGACCGGGTGGACCTTGGAGATGATGCCCACCGATGCGCCGGCCTCCGCCGCGGCTAGGGCGGCGCGCTGGCCGGCGAGGCCGGCTCCGATGACGAGGACGTCGTGCTGGGGCATGGCTCGGTGAAGCGCGGCGATCCTATCCAAACGCCTTCGCCGCCTTTCTACGCGGCGTGGGCCCTGGTCCTCCGACGCCTACAGAGGCTGGGTAGGAGGATCGGGAGGAGGTTTGGCGATTTGCCCTCACCAGGCGAGCGCAATTCGCCAATCGTGCCTTGGGTCTGGGGACTGAGGATTCAGCCCTGGGGACTGGGCACCGGCGACTGGCCCCCGCCCTGCAGCGCCCGGCGCACCTGGTCCACGGTCACGATCCCGCGCAGCCGGCCCTCCGCGGTCCACCGCCATGATCGCCCCCAGCCGCTGCAGCCCCTCGCGGCCCAGCAGCGACTCGAGCGGCTCCTCGACGCCGACCTGCGAGCCCGCTGCCGCCGCGGCCTCGCTCGGCCGCCATCACCGAGGCGACGGTGCGGCCCGGCCGCGCCGCCTCGGGCACCGCCTCGGCAGCGCCGCGGGTGACCAGGCCGGAGAGGCGGCCGTCCGCGTCGACGACCGGGAACCACGGATAGCCGTAGCGGAGGAAGTACTCGTCGAGCGCGCGGTCCAGCGGCAGCGTGGCGGGCACGGCCACCGGCTCGGCGTCCATCACGTCCGCCACGAGCAGGCCCTCGATCCGGCTCGTGATCTCGGTCTGGAACTCCGCCGAGCGGGCGGCCTGGCCGAGGAAGAAGCCGATGAAGCCGAGCCAGATCCCGCGATCACGTCGCCGCGGAGGAAGAGGAAGACGCCCACGCCGATCATCAGGAAGGAGAAGATCCGTCCCAGCCGCGCGGCGAAGCGGGTGGCGCGGGCGCGGTCGCCGGTGCACCACCAGGCGATCGCGCGCGCGATCCGCCCGCCGTCGAGCGGGAAGCCCGGGATCAGGTTGAACGACCAGCAGCGTCGCGTTGACGAAGGCGAGGAAGCCGAGCACCGACAGCACCTCGTCGCTCGACGCCGCGTCGAGCCGCGCGGAGTCGAGGGCGCTGCCGCTGCCGGAGATCAGCGTGCCGGCTCCGAAGCAGGCGAGGGCGATCACCAGCGTCACGAGCGGGCCCGCCACCGCCACCCGGAACTCGACGCCGGCGGAGTCGGTGTCGCGCTCCATCTTGGCCACCCCGCCGAACAGCCACAGGTCGATTCCCTGGATGCCGATGCCGTTGCGGATCGCCACCACGGCGTGCCCCAGCTCGTGCAGCAGCACGCACACGAAGAAGAGCAGCGCCGAGATCACGGCCAGCGCGAACGACTTGGCGTCCTCGCCCGGGAACAGGTCGCCGTACTCGCCGGACAGCGACCAGATGATCAGGAACAGGACGAGGAACCAGCTCGGCTCCACGCCGATGCGGATGCCCAAGACCCGGGCGAGCTGGATCGAGCCGCCACCGAACACCCCCTCATCTTGGCAGGGAGCCCGTTCTGGGACCGACCATTAGTGTCCCGACGCCCGCGAAGCGAAAGGAGTCCCTGCAGTGGCGAAGATCAAGGTCAAGTACCCCGATCGTCGAGCTCGACGGCGACGAGATGACGCGCATCATCTGGGCGTTCATCAAGGACCAGCTGATCCTGCCCTACCTCGACGTGGACCTGAGGTACTTCGACCTGGGCATCGAGAGCCGCGACGCCACGCGCGACCAGATCACGGTCGACGCGGCCAACGCGATCAAGGAGCACGGGGTGGGCGTCAAGTGCGCGACGATCACGCCGGACGAGGCGCGCGTGGAGGAGTTCGGCCTGAAGGAGATGTACCGCTCCCCCAACGGCACGATCCGGAACATCCTCGGCGGCGTCATCTTCCGCGAGCCGATCGTGATCTCGAACATCCCGCGGCTCGTGCCCGGGCTGGACCAAGCCGATCATCATCGGCCGCCACGCCTTCGGCGACCAGTACCGCGCCGAGGACATGGTGGTGCCCGGGCGAGGGCAAGCTGACGCTCACCTTCACGCCCAAGGACGGCGCCGACCCGATCGAGATCGACGTCTTCGACTTCCCCGGCGGCGGCGTGGCGATGGCGATGTACAACCTCGACGACTCGATCCGCGACTTCGCCCGCGCCTCGATGCGCTACGGCCTCGACCGCGGCCTACCCGGTCTACATGTCGACCAAGAACACGATCCTGAAGCGCTACGACGGGCGCTTCAAGGACCTGTTCGCCGAGGTCTTCGAGCAGGAGTTCAAGGCCGACTTCGAGGCCGCCGGGCTCACCTACGAGCACCGCCTGATCGACGACATGGTGGCGGCCGCGCTCAAGTGGGAGGGCGGCTACGTGTGGGCGTGCAAGAACTACGACGGCGACGTGCAGTCGGACACCGTCGCTCAGGGGTTCGGCTCGCTCGGGCTGATGACGAGCGTGCTGATGACGCCCGACGGCAAGACCGTCGAGGCCGAGGCCGCGCACGGCACCGTCACCCGCCACTTCCGCCAGCACCAGCAGGGCAAGCCGACCTCCACCAACCCGATCGCCTCGATCTTCGCCTGGACGCGGGCGCTGGCCGCGCGCGGGCGCCTGGACGAGACCCCGGAGGTCACGCGACTTCGCGGAGACGCTCGAGCGGGTCTGTGTCGAGACGGTGGAGAGCGGGAAGATGACCAAGGACCTGGCGCTGCTGGTCGGCCAGGACCAGCCGTTCCAGACCACCCAGGAGTTCCTCGCCTCGATCGACGAGAACCTGCAGAAGGAGATGAGCACGTGAGCACACCCGTACGAGTGGCCGTGACCGGCGCCGCCGGCCAGATCGGCTACGCCCTGCTGTTCCGCATCGCCAGCGGCCAGCTGCTCGGCGACGACACGCCCGTTCACCTGAGCCTGCTGGAGATCCCCGACGCCGTGAAGGCCGCCGAGGGCACCGCGATGGAGCTGGACGACTGCGCGTTCCCGCTGCTGGCCGGCATCGACATCCACGACGACCCGACCAAGGCCTTCGACGGCGCCAACGTGTGCCTGCTCGTGGGCGCGCGGCCGCGCACCAAGGGCATGGAGCGCGCCGACCTGCTCGAGGCCAACGGCGGCATCTTCAAGCCGCAGGGCGAGGCGATCGCGGCCGGCGCGGCGGACGACGTGAAGGTGCTGGTGGTGGGCAACCCGGCGAACACCAACGCGCTGATCGCGATGTCCAACGCCGACGGCGTCCCGCGCGAGCGCTTCACCGCGATGACGCGGCTCGACCAGAACCGGGCGAGGACCCAGCTGGCCAAGAAGGCCGGCGCGCCGGTCGGCGACGTGACCAACCTCGCGGTGTGGGGCAACCACTCGCCCACGATGTACCCCGACGTGTTCAACGCCAAGGTCTGCGGGCGGCGACGCCTGGGAGGCCGTCGGCCAGGACCAGGACTGGCTCGAGAACGACTTCATCCCCACCGTCGGCAAGCGCGGCGCGGCGATCATCGAGGCGCGCGGCGCGTCCAGCGCGGCCTCGGCGGCCAACGCCGCCATCGACCACGTGCACGACTGGGTGCTGGGCACGCCGGAGGGCGACTGGGTCTCGATGGCGGTGCCCACGGCGGGCAGCCCCTACGGCGTCGAGGAGGGGCTCATCTCGTCGTTCCCGTGCACCTGCTCGGGCGGCGAGTGGTCAGATCGTCGAGGGCCTCGAGCTGGGCGACTTCTCGCAGGAGAAGATCGACGCGACGAACGCCGGAGCTCGTGGAGGAGCGCGACGCGGTGAAGGAGCTCGGGCTGGTCTAGTGTAGGGAGGTGGCGCCCGTCAGGCCGGGTGCCAGCCCTTGCCGCGCTTCTTGACCTTGCCGTCCTTCTGCAGGCCGGGCATCACGCGGTACAGGTAGTTCGCCTGGATGCCCATCGAGTCGGCCAGCTCGGGGATCGTGATCCCGGGCTTGGCGTTCACCAGCTCCTGCGCCTGGAGCGCGCGCTTGCCGCTGCCGCGCGGGCGGCCGCGGCGGCCGGTGCCCGAGCCGCGCGGCGGCGGCCGTTGCTGCTGGGCGCGCTGCGCCGGCGCCCGGCGCGCTCGCGCGCCGCCCGACGCCGGCGAGTGCGGCAGGCCGCCTTCTCGAGCCGCTTGTACTCGTCGACCAGCGGCTGCAGCTCCTTCAGCCGTGCGTCGATCTCCTTGCGCTTCTCATCCAAGAAATCAGTCATCGGTCACCTCACGTAATGTTGACTAGTTCAACAGTTATCACGAGTGTCAGTGACTACTCGACGAGTTTCTTGAGCCGTTTCAAGGAGCGGTCCACCTCGCCCGCCGGTCACCCGCCGGACCACCGGCCCGGCCATGTTGCCCAGCGGCCCGCCGGGCAGCTTGTACTCGTTGGCGTAGGAGAAGCGGGTGCCGCTGCCCGTTGGGCTCGAACTCGTAGACCACCCTCGCCTTGCGAGCGCACCGGGCCCTCGGCCCTCCCACACCACGCGGCGGCACGGCTCGTTCTCCACCACCGTCCAGTGCACCTTGAACTTGCTGCCCCGCGAGCTTCAGGCACTGGGTCAGCTTCGAGCCCTTCGCAGCTGCGCCGCGGGGCGTCCCTCGAGGCCCTGGTGGATCGTCACCCAGTCGCTCGAGGCGGCTCGGGGTCCATGACCACCTCGTAGACGTCCTCCGGCGGGCGGCGATCTCGATCTCGCGCTCGACCTTCATCGCGCGGCCAGCTCCTCGGTGCGCTCCCACTCGCGCCAGCGCCCGCTCGACCGCGCGCTCGAAGGGGAGCGGGCGGATGCCGTACATGCGCGGCGCCTCGTCGGCGTCGCGGGGCAGCAGGTCGTGCTCGAGGCTCTGCATCAGCGGGCGCACCAGCTCGAGCGGCTGCTCGGTCACGGCGCTGACCACCGCGCTGGCGGGCGAGGTGAGCGAGAAGCCGAAGCCGAGCGGCATGCGGCCGACGCCCATCGCCTCGGCGATCCGCTCGATCATCTCGCCGTAGCTGAGCACGTCCGGCCCGGCGATGTCGAGCGAGCTGCCCGGCCGCCGCGCGACACCGGGGCGTCCGGGCGAGGAACTCGATCGCGTCGCGCTCGGCGATCGGCTGGGTGCGGTTGCGCGCCACGCCGGCATCGGCAGCAAGCGCAGGCGCTCGACCAGGCGCACCAGCATCCGGAAGGAGGACGAGCGGGCGCCGATCAGGATCGAGGCGCGCAGCGCCGTGGCCGCGGGCGCCGCGCTCGAGCAGGATCTCCTCGACCTCGAGCCGCGAGGCGATGTGGGGCGACGGGCGCCCGTCGGCGGGCGCGATGCCGCCCAGGTAGACCACGCGCTCGACGCCCGCGGCCGCGCGCGGCGTCGGCGAAGTTCTCGGCGGCGCGGCGGTCGCGGCCGGCGAAGTCGCGCCGGTCGGGCTCGCGGCCGGCGCCTCCATCGAGTGGACCAGGTAGTAGGCGGCCGTCGCAGCCCTCGAGCGCCTCGCGCGATGCCCTGCCCGCTGAGCACGTCGCCGCCGCCGCCTCCACGCCGGCGCGCGGTCGGCGAGTCGAGACGGGTCGCGAGCCAGCGCGCGCACCGGCCGGCCCTCGGCGAGCAGCCGCTCGACCAGCCGGCCGCCGACGTATCCGGTCGCTCCGGTCACCAGCTCCACGTGGGCCACGGTTCGCCAGCGCGCCGCCCGTCGAACCCCGCAAACAGCGGGTGGTGCACGCGGAAAGCCTGCAATTTGGGGGAATACGAAAAAGCACGGATTTGCGGGAACGGCGGCTGGCGCGGGCCGGCGGCGTCGTGCAGGATGCCGCCTCCGGAGCACGAGCGAGACGAGGAGGGACGAGGACGGATGGCGAAGGGCAAGGCGAAGCGCGCGACCTGCGAGCAGTGCTTCTTCCACCAGAACATGCTGTGCGCGCTGAACCTCGACGAGCCCTGCACCACCTTCCGCCCCGCCGAGCGCAACCTCGCGCCCGAGCGCCAGCTGGCGTTCATCTTCCGCACCGAGCGCACGCCGCGCGGCCTACGCCTTCCCGCAGCCCAACTGAGCCTGAGCCTGGCTGCCGGCACCCCCGGCGCGTCGGCGGGGTTAGAGTCGGACGCATGCGCCTGACGGTCCTCGGCAAGTCGCCGTCGTGGCAGGACGCCGGCGGCGCCTGCTCGGGCTATCTGCTGCAGGAGGGCGAGACGACCGTCCTGCTCGACTGCGGCAACGGCGTGTTCGGCAAGCTCCGCCAGCGCGTCGACTACGTGGACGTCGACGCCGTGGTGCTCTCCCACCTGCACGCCGACCACTTCCTCGACCTCGTGCCCGTACTCGTACGCGCTCACCTACGCGCCGCGCCAGCAGCCGGTGCCGGTGCCGCCGTGGCCCGGCACCGACAACCCCGCCCGGCCCGCGGCTGATCGCGCCGCCCGGCGCGCGCGCGAGACCTTCCGCCAGGTCGCCGGCTGCGTTCGGCAACGAGGACCTGGTCGAGAACGCCTTCGCGATCGAGGAGTACGCGCGCGGACTCGACGCCGGAGGTCGGCCCGTTGCGGTTCACCTTCCAGGAGGTGCCGCACTTCACCCAGACCTTCGCCGTGACGGTCGACGGCGAACGGTGGCGTCGCTGGTCTTCGGCGCCGACTCGAGCCCAACGAGGAGCTGGTGGAGTTCGCCCGCGGCTGCGACCTGCTGCTCGTCGAGGCGACGCTGCCGCGGCCCGAGCGCACCGGCGTGCGCGGCCACCTCACGCCCGAGGAGGCGGGCGAGCACGCGCGAGCCGCGCGGGCGCGCCAGGGTCGTGCTCACCCACATCTCCGACGAGCTCGACCAGACCTGGGCGCGCAAGCAGGCGGCCGACGCGTTCGGCAAGCGCGTCGAGGTGGCGCGCGAGGGCGCGTCTTCGAGGTCTGAGTGCCGCGGGCGTCACCCGGGTACGCTTGCCGCCGTGACCCCCGAGCGGGACCTGTTCGCGAACTTCGAGCGGATGCGGCGCGAGATCGACGAGCTGTTCGGCGACGTGTTCGAGCGCACCGGGTTCCGCGGGCGCGGGTTCTCGCCGTCCGTCGACGTCTACTACACGGACGACCCGCCGCGGGCCGTGGTCAAGGCCGACCTCGCCGGCGTGCTGATCGAGGACGTGGCGCTCGAGATCCGCGGGCGCCAGCTGCTGATCGCCGGCGAGCGGCGCGCCGAGGCAGGCGGAGGGCCGGCTGTTCCAGCAGATCGAGATCGAGCACGGCCCGTTCCGGCGCACCGTGGAGCTGGGCGCCGACGTGGTGGCCGAGGAGGCCCGGGCCAGCTACGACGACGGCATCCTGGTGGTGGAGGTGCCGCTCGCGCACGCGCGAGGAGCAGCCCCGGCGGGTGCCGATCGAGGAGTCGCGGGAGCGTGACGCCGCGACCAGATCGAGATCCCCGTCGAGCGACGGCGAGCCCGCAGGAGCTCGCGGTGGACGCCACGCGTGCCCGACGCGCTGCCGTCCTGCCGCTGAAGGACAGCGTGCCGTTCCCCGAGACGCTCACGCCGCTGGCCGTGGGGCAGGAGCGCTCGATCAGCTCGTGAACGACGTGCTGGGCGGCAACCGGATGCTCGCGATGGTCGCCTCGCGCGACGGGGAGATCGAGAACCCGGGCCCCGACGAGATCTACGGCGTGGGCGTGGCCGGGCACGGTCGCGCGCATGATCAAGGTGCCCGACGGCACGCTGCGGATCCTGGTCCACGGCGCGCAGCGGGTGGAGCTCGGCGAGTTCATCCAGCGCGAGCCGTACCTGGTCGCCAAGGTCACCGAGCTGCCCGACGAGGTCGAGCCCTCGCCGGAGCTCGAGGCGCTGTTCCGCAACGTGCAGAGCACGTTCTCGCAGATCATCGAGGAGGTTCCCTACCTGCCCGAGGAGCTGCAGCTGGCGGTCGCCAACCTCGAGGACCCGGCGGAGCTGGCGCACATGATCGCCGGCGCGCTGCGGATCAAGACCGAGGAGCGCCAGGAGCTGCTGGAGGAGCTCGACGTGGCCAAGCGGCTGCGGCGGCTGTCGGAGCTGCTGGCGCGCGAGCTGGAGCTGATCTCGATCGGGACGAAGATCCAGTCGCAGGTCGAGTCCGAGATCGACAAGGGCCAGCGCGAGTTCTTCCTGCGCCAGCAGCTCAAGGCGATCCAGGAGGAGCTGGGCGAGGTCGACGAGGCGCAGGCCGAGGCGGCCGAGCTGCGCGAGCAGATCGAGGCCGCCAACCTGCCCGAGCACGCCCTGAAGCAGGCCGAGCGCGAGCTTCAGCGCTTCGAGCGCCTGCCCCCGCAGTCGGCCGAGCACGGCGTGATCCGCTCCTACCTCGAGTGGATCGTCGTCGCTGCCGTGGTCGAAGAGCACCGACGACCACCTCGACCTCGAGGAGGCGCGCGCGACGCTCGACCGCGACCACTACGACATCGAGAAGGTGAAGGACCGGATCCTCGAGTTCCTCGCCGTCCGCAAGCTCAAGCCCGACGCGCGCAGCTCGATCCTCTGCTTCGTCGGCCCGCCGGGCGTGGGCAAGACCTCGCTCGGGCGCTCGATCGCCGTCGGCCATGCACCGCGAGTTCGAGCGCATCTCGGTCGGCGGCGTGCGCGACGAGTCGGAGATCCGCGGCCACCGGCGCACCTACATCGGCGCGATGCCGGGGACCATCCTGCGCGCGATGCGCGACGCCGGCTCGAACAACCCGGTGCTGATGATCGACGAGATCGACAAGATGGGCGCCGACTTCCGCGGCGATCCCGTCCAGCGCGATGCTCGAGGTGCTCGACCCCGAGCAGAACTCCACCTTCCGCGACCACTACCTCGACCTGCCGTTCGACCTCTCGCAGGTCCTCTTCATCACCACCGCGAACCAGCTCGAGCCGATCCCGCCCGCCGCTGCGCGACCGCATGGAGACGATCGAGCTCTCGGGCTACACCGAGGACGAGAAGCTCGAGATCGCCAAGCGCTACCTGGTGCCGCGCCAGGTCGAGCAGAACGGCCTGGCCGAGTCCAAGATCGAGTTCACCGACGACGGCGCTGCGCGAGATCATCGAGGGCTACACGCGCGAGGCGGGCGTGCGCAACCTCGAGCGCGAGATCGGCGCGGTCTGCCGCAAGGTGGCGCGCGAGTTCGCCGAGGGCAAGCGCCGCTCCAAGCGCACGGTGCGCCCGAAGACGGTGACCGAGCTGCTCGGCCGCCGGCGCCACCAGCCCGACGTGGCGCGGCGCACCGGCGAGCCCGGCGTGGCGACCGGCCTGGCGTGGACGCCGGTGGGCGGCGACGTGCTGTTCGTGGAGGCCACCTCCTTCCCCGGCGAGGGCAGGCTGCAGGTCACCGGCCAGCTCGGCGACGTGATGAAGGAGTCGGCGTCGGCCGCGCTCTCGTACGTGAAGCGCAACGTGGCCGCGCTGGGCGACGACGTGCCCGAGAACTGGTTCCGCGTGAACGACGTGCACCTGCACGTGCCCGCGGGCGCGATCCCCAAGGACGGCCCGAGCGCGGGCATCACGATGGCCACCGCGCTCGCGTCGCTCGTGAGCGGGCGGCCGGTGCGCGCCGACACCGCGATGACCGGCGAGATCACGCTCACCGGCCAGGTGCTCCCGATCGGGGGGCTGAGGGAGAAGGCGCTGGCCGCGCAGCGCGCCGGGATCACGCGCGTGATCGCGCCGCGGCGCAACGAGCCCGACGCCGACGACTTCCCGCCCAACCTGCTCAAGGAGCATGGAGTTCGTGTTCGTCGACACCGTCGACGAGGTGCTTGCGGAGGCCCTGGAGACCGAGCGCCGAGCTGTCGGCCCGGCGTGGGCGAACGCCGCGCAAGCGCGCTCGCCGGACGTCGCGCCAGCCGGTGGCGGCAAGAGTCCGGATGCCTCGAGCGCCCTTCCGGGTAAGGTCTGCGATGGCAAGCGGAGCTGAGGAGAGCTATGGCAGCTAAGAAGAAGGCCGCAAAGGCCGGAGCGGGAGCGGTGGCAGCCGGTCAGGCTGCACGGAGCAACCCATACGTGCAGCGGCTGGTAGAGGACGCCGATCTGCGCGACGACCTGCGCACGGCCTTCGAGTCGGCGCGCAAGGCATACGGGCGCATGAACGGCAAAGGTCCGACGCGGGCGCTGGAGGACAAGAAGGTCCAGAAGGACCTCAAGGAGGCGGCGAACTCGCTCAAGAGCGCGGCCGACTCCCTGCGTGCGCCGCCCAAGCGCAAGAAGCGCCGCGGGCGGCTGCTGCTCGTCGGCATCATCGGCGCCGGGCTAGCGCTGGCCCTCAGCGAGAGCCTGCGCTCGAAGGTGCTCGACGCGCTGTTCGGGGCGGAGGAGGAGTTCGAGTACACCTCGACCACCACCCCCACCCCGGCGTCCGGGACCACCCAAGAGTCGGAGCCCGTCGGGGCTTAGCCTCGGTCGCTACTCGCGAAGGCTTGTCGGAGGCGCCCCGCGGGGCGCCTCCGCCGTTTCGCAGCGGTATCTTGAGGCCCTCGGGTCGAGGGCTCCTCTGGCTGGCCGGCCAGCTAGACTGCCGACACCGTGGAAGCCTCCCTCGCAGCCACCTCGCAAGCTCGATGGCGAGAAGGCGCAGCGGATCGTCGCGGCCATGCGCGTGAGTGTCGGCACGCGCGGCGCGGCGGGATCGACCTTCGACGTCGTGGCTCGCGAGGCAGGCGTCTCGCGCGGCCTTCTCCACTACTACTTCGGCTCGAAGGAGCGGCTGCTGGTGGAGGTCGTGCGTCAGGACTGCGACGCCCGCATCGCGGCGCTCGAAGCGGAGCTGGCCCGCGCCGGCTCCATCGACGAGATCGTCAGCACGCTCGTCGCCTCGCTGGAGGCCTTCGTCGAGGAGGAGCCCGGCACCCAGGCCGTGCTCTACGAGATGGTGAGCGCCTCGCGCCGCAGCGAGGAGATCCGCGCCGAGCTGGCCGAGCTGTATCGGCGCTGGCGCGCCCACCTGGCCGAGGCGCTGCGCCAGAAGGAGCGCGAGGGGGTCGTCAAGCTCGACGCCGACGCGGACTCGGTCGCGTCGATCCTCTTCGCCCTCGGTGACGGGCTCGGCCTGCAGCTGAGCTCCGACCCGCAGTGGCAGAGCGGGGACTCGCTTGCGGTCGGGATGGCCGCGGCGCGGCGGTTGCTCGGGGCGGCGGGGTAGAACCGGGCTTGTTTTCTTCGGTCGCCGGCGGTCCGTCGGCGGTTACGGCTGGCTGGGTAACGGTGTCGATCATGCGGATCGTCCCGTTTGGGGGTCGCTATACGACTCCAGGACGGGATTGTTCTCGGGTGCGCCCGGCGCCGGCGCAGGCGTAGCCTTCGCCGGGTGGAAGAGCTGCCGCAGTGGGAGCGCGGCACCGTGGCGGTTCTGTGCGCGGCCGGTCCCCACGCGATCCCGATCTCGACCGCGATCAGGGCCGACGCGCGTCGGGTGCTGTTCGCCCTGGGCGCGAAGCGCGAGACGCTGGCGCGGTTGCGTGATCACCCGCAGGTCGCCCTGTGCGTGCTCGCAGCGGGTGTCGCAGTCACGGCCTACGGCCGCGTCAGCATCGTGAGCGAGGGCCTGACGGCGGCGCCCGGGGTCGTGGCGCTGGAGCTGGCCGTGGAACGGCTGCAGGACCACCTCGCCGACGGGCGCACGGAGATGCTCGATGGCGTGCGGTGGCGATGGCTCGACGAGCAGGCCGCCGCCGCCGAGCCCGAGATCCACGCCGAGCTGGCGCGCTTGGGCCGCGCTTAGGCCGCCCGGGCCAGCGACTCGGGGAACTCCAGGAGCAGACCGGCCAGCTCGTCGGGGGACTCGAGCTGGGGGCAGTGACCGCAGTCCTCGATCGTCTCGAGCTGCGACTCCGCCACGGCGTCGACGACCCGGTCGGCGCCCGTCTGGAAGACCATCATGTCGTGCCTGCCCCATACGAGCAGCACCGGGCAGGAGATCCGCTCGAGCCGGTAGGGGTCGCGCAACTCCGGTATCACCCGCCTGGCGGTGGCCATCATCCGCGGCGGTCACCGCCCGATCGGTGAAGTGGGACGCGAACGTGGCCGCGATCCTCGGGTCGAGCTCACCCGGGCCGGTGGCACACCAGGCGCTTGTAGACCTCGGCCACGACTCGGTGCAGCACCGGGGCGGGGATCGGGACCGGCGCTGCCAGCAGCGCGCGCAAGACGGGCTCGCGCTCGATCACCGTGAACCAGCGCGCCATGTCGAGCCCCGCCGGGGCCACCGGTACGACCCCCGCGAGGTTCAGCTCCGCTCGCTCGGCCAGTCGCAGCGCCGCGCATGCCGCCCAACGAGTTGCCGCAGACCACTGCGCCGCCGTCGGGCGCGAACTGTTCGACCGCCGCCACGGCGAAGCGGTCGAGCTGGGGCAGGATCGGCTCGGACTCGTCGAGCCGGTCGCAGGTGCCGAAGCCCGGCATGTCGAGCGCGACCGCGCGGCGGTCGGCCTTCGCGAGCCGGTCGAGCAGCAGCCGCCAGGTGTCGGCGCTGTCCGCGTAGCCGTGCAGGAGCAGGAGCGGCGGGCCGTCGCCCTCCAGCTCGAGCGCCCGCGTCTCGTAGCCTGCCAGCTCGAGCCGGTGCTCGAAGAGGGGCTGCATCGCGCTCCTAGTCGAGCTTGGGCGAGCGCCACGGCGCCGCCAGCCGGCGCTCGAGCTCTTCGCCAAGCTCGTCGATCGCGATCCGCGACTGCTCGAGCGAGTCGCGGTCGCGCAGGGTCACGGTGCCGTCCTCCATCGTCTGGTGGTCGACGGTGACGCCCCACGGCGTGCCGATCTCGTCCTGGCGGCGGTAGCGCTTGCCGATCGAGCCGCCGGTGTCGAACTCCGCCGACATCCGCTTGCGCAGGTCCTCGTAGATCTCGCGCGCCTGCTCGGGCTGGCCCTCCTTGTTGACCAGCGGCAGCACCGCCACCTTCACGGGCGCGAGCCGCGGGTGCAGGCGCAGCACCACGCGCTCGCGGCCCTCGACCTCCTCCTCGTCGTAGGCGTCGACCATGAACGCCAGCGTCCCGCGGTCGGCGCCCGGCCGAGGGCTCGATCACGTGCGGCACGTAGCGCTCGCCGGTGCCCGGGTCGACGTAGTCGAGCTTCTCGCCCGAGAACTTGGCGTGCTGGGTGAGGTCGAAGTCGCCGCGGTTGGCGATCCCCTCGAGCTCGGACCAGCCCATCGGGAAGAGGTACTCGATGTCGGAGGTCGCGCTCGAGTAGTGCGACAGCTCGTCCGCGCCGTGCTCGCGCAGCTGCAGGTGGTCGGGCCGGATGCCGAGGTCGGTGTACCAGCGCATCCGCTCCTCCATCCAGCGCCCGTGCCACTCGGCGGCCTCGGCCGGCGGCACGAAGAACTCGATCTCCATCTGCTCGAACTCGCGCGTGCGGAAGATGAAGTTGCCCGGCGTGATCTCGTTGCGGAACGCCTTGCCCACCTGGGCGATGCCGAACGGCGGCTTCTTGCGCGCGAACTGCATCACGTTCTTGAAGTTCACGAAGATGCCCTGGGCGGTCTCGGGGCGCAGGAAGATCCGCGAGCCCTCGTCCTGGACCGGGCCCATGTGGGTCTCGAACATGAGGTTGAAGTTGCGCGGCTCGGACAGGTCGCCGCCGCACTCGGGGCACTTCAGCTCGCCCTCGGGCTGAGCCTCGCGCAGGTGGTCCTCGCGCCAGCGCCTCTTGCACTTGCCGAGGCACTGGACGAGCGGGTCGGTGAAGCCCTCGAGGTGGCCCGAGGCCTCCCACGTCCGCGGGTGCATCAGGATCGCGGCGTCCAGGGCGACCATGTCGTCGCGCTCCTGGAGGACCGCCCGCCACCACTCGGCCTTCACGTTCGTCTTGAGCAGCACGCCGTAGTGGCCGTAGTCGTAGGTCGACGCCAGCCCGCCGTAGATCTCGGACGACTGGAAGATGAAGCCGCGCCGCTTGCAGAGGGCGACGATCTTGTCCATGGTCACGGCGTCGGCACTCATCGCGCGCCGAACCCTAGCCGCACCGCCGGGCGGGCCCGGTCGGCCGGGGGCGAGCGCCTCTGTGCCATTCGTTCCCGGGAGTTCGAGCAAATAGCGGCGTCGGACGCCCACAGAGTCCGCGCGATGCTTTACGGTCACCGCGCTTGCCATGGTGATCCTCCGTCCAATCGGCCACCTCGCCGCCTGGCTCGTGTGGCACTCGACCGGCAGGTCGATCCTCCGGGATCTCGACGCGCCGGCCCGCCGGCGCCTAGCGGGCGCGGCCCTGCGCGCGGCGATAGCGCCGCTTGGCACTCGTATACTCGGAGTGCCATGCCGATCTACGAGTACCGCTGCGAGAAGGGCCACACCTTCGAGGTGATGCAGCGCATGGCCGACGACCCCTTGGACGAGTGCACCACCTGCAGCGCGCCGTCCAGCGCGTGTTCCACCCCGTGGCGGTGCACTTCAAGGGCTCGGGCTTCTACACCACCGACTACGGCAAGAAGAAGTCGCCGGAGCGAAGGAGGCCAAGGCCGACGCGCTCGTCGGACGGCGACTCGTCCGCCAAGGACTCCAAATCGGACTCCAAAGTCCGGCTCCAAGGACGGCTCCAAGTCGTCCAAGAAGTCGGACGTCCTCCGACTAGCCTAGTTCCCCAGCAGCTCGTCGACCGCCGCCTTCTTCTCGGCGTCGGACACCAGCAGGCTGGATCCCGGCCCGCAGCCCAGGCACGAGGGCTTCAGCACGTCGGGTCTCGTCCGAGTCGCCGGTGCCGAGGTCGGCGAAGAGCGCGACAGCCCCGGGCCGGCCATGTCGGTCTCGAGCGTCTTCGGCGCCTTCCAGCGGATCAGCGGCAGCCGGAAGAACGTCGTGGGCGAGAACAGCTCGCGCCTTGATCCCCGACAGCACCTCCTGCTGGCGCGCGGCGCGGTCGAGGTCGTTCTCGCCGGGCGCAGGGGTTCTTGCGCACGCGCGCGAAGCCCAGCGCCTGGCGGCCGTTCAGCTCCTGCTCGCCCTTGGGCAGGTTGAAGCCCTCGGCAGAAGTTGTCGAACGGGCGGCGAGCAGATGCGGGTCTTGTTGTTCACCGTGATGCCGCCCGAGCGCGTCGATGAACTCCGGGAAGTCCTCGAAGTCGACCTCCACCATGTGGTTGATCTTCGAGCCGTTGCCGAGGAAGTCCTCGACGGTCTCGATCATCAGGCCGGCGCCGCCGATCGCGTAGGCGGCGTTGATCTTCTCGGTGCCGTGGCCGGGGATCTCGGCGAGCGAGTCGCGCGGGATCGAGAGCTTGCGGACGCTGCCGAACGCCGCGTGCAGGAGCATGATCGCTGTCGGCGCGGCCCGGCCCGGTCTGGCTCTCGTCGATCGAGTCGCCCTTGCGCTGGGTCGGAGCCGAGCACCAGGATGGTGCTGCCGGTGAAGCAGGTTGCCGCCGCCCGACAGCGCCGCCTCGGCCTCGCCGACGAGCCCTCCTGGAGCTGGGCGCTGACCATGAACAGGACGAGCGACAGCAGCAGCCAGCCGACCACGGCGAGCGCGACCCACTTGAGCACGCGCCCGGGGGTGATGCGGGCCCGGCTCGCGCGGGTCGCGCGGGGGCGCGGTCGTCCGCGCTCGGCGCGAGCGCTCGCGCAGCCGCTCGAGTCCCGCCGTCCCGCGCAGGAACCCACCGCGGCCGGAGCGGTAGACCTTGTACTCGGGCGGTCGCCGGGGCGGGGATCGCTCACCCTCCTCTGTATATAGGTCGCGCGGGTCGGCAACCGCAAGCCTCTATCGTCCGGCCATGCCGCCGCGGCGGGTGATCGGGATCGATGCCGGGGGCACGAAGCTGCTCGGCGGGGTGGTCGACGAGGAGCTCGTGGTCCACCACCGGGTGCACCGGCATGTGGCGCGGAGCGGACCGCCAGGAGACGCTCGACATCATGCTCGACGCCGTCGAGGAGGTCCGCGCCGCGGCCGCCGGACGTGCGACGCCGTGGGCTTCGGCGTGCCCGCGCTCGTGGAGGCCGGCGACCGGGGTCTCGGTCTGGTCGAACCACCTGCCGATCGACGACGTGCCCTTCCGCGACCTGATGAGCGAGCGCCTGGGCCTGCCCGTGGCGGTGGACAACGACGCGAACGTCGCGGCGCTCGCCGAGCACCGCCACGGCGCGGCCCGCGGACGCGAGCACGCGGTGATGGTCGCCCTCGGCACGGGCATCGGCGGCGGGCTCGTGATCGGCGGGCCGCTCTACCGCGGCGCCCGCGGCTTCGCCGGCGAGCTCGGCCACATGGTCGTGGACCACGACGGCGAGGACTGCCCCGGCGACTGCCCGGGCCGCGGCTGCCTCGAGGTGCTCGCCTCCGGAACGGCGATGGGTCGCGCCGGCGAGGCTCGCGGCCGCGGCGAGCCGGACTCCACGCTCGGGCGCCGCCGTCGCTCGGGCGGCGAGATCACCGGCGCGCTGGTCACCGAGCTGGCGCACGGCGGCGACGAGCAGGCGCGGACGGTGCTGGCGGGCGTCGGGCGGCGGCTCGGGCGCGGGCCTCACCGGGCTCGTCAACGCGCTCGACCCCGAGGTGGTGGTCGATCGGCGGCGGGCGCGGTGGCCGCGGGCGAGCTGCTGCTCGGCCCGGCGCGGCGAGGTGGTGGCCGAGCGCGCGCTGCCGCCGATCGCCGAGCGCGGTCCGGATCGTGCCCGCCCACTTCGGCGAGGAGTCGGGCATGCTCGGCGCGGCGCTGCTCGCGCTCGAGGGACTAGCCGGTTGAGCCTCGTCGTCTGCCCGACGCCGATCGGCAACCTCGAGGACGTGACGCTGCGGGTGCTCTCGGCGCTGCGCGAGGCCGACGTCGTGGCGTGCGAGGACACCCGCCGGACGCGCACGCTGCTCGACCGCTACGGGGTGAGCGCCAAGCTCGTGAGCTACCACGAGCACAACGAGGAGCAGCGCGCCGCCGAGCTGGTGGAGCCGATGCGCGACGGGCCAGACGGTGGCGCTGGTCTCCGACGCCGGCATGCCGCTCGTGTCCGACCCCGGCTACGTGCTCGTGCGCGCGTGCGTGGCGGCGGGGCTGGCGGTGGAGGTGCTGCCCGGGCCGTCGGCCGCGATCGCGGCGCTGGTGGCGTCGGCGCTGCCCGCCGACCGGTGGCGCTTCGTCGGGCTTCCTGCCCGCGCAAGAAGGGCGAGCTGCGCAGCGCTGCTCGCGGAGCCCGGCGGCACGCTGGTCGCGTTCGAGTCGCCGCGGCGCGTGCCCGGCCACGCTGGCGGTGCTCGCCGAGGTCGAGCCGGAGCGCCAGGTGGCGGTCTGCCGCGAGCTGACGAAGGTGCACGAGGAGGTCGTGCGCGGCAGCGCCGCGGAGCTGGCCGAGCGCTACGCGGGCGCGCCGCCGAAGGGCGAGGTCGTGCTCGTGCTCGGGCCCGCGGAGGCGGACCGGGGGCGCGGCGAGGAGCGCCCGCCGGCCTCGACCAGCTGCGCCGGCTCGTGGAGGCGGGCGCCAAGCCGCGCCCGGCGGCCGCCGAAGTGGTCGCCGAGCTGACCGGCGGGAGCGCCAACGCGCTCTACCGAGCGCTCACCGAGTGACGAGCTCGCTCCGAGCGCAACGGGCCGCCGCCCGATCGTGACGATTCGCCGCGACCGCCCGCCGGCGTCGCCGAGCGCGGCCTAGCGTCGCGCTCATGCGCCGCCGCATCGCCCGTCGTCCTCGTGACGGTCGCCATCCTGCTCTGCGGCTGGCTCGCCTGCGCCGGGCCGCGGCCGCGGGGTCGTGGACCTGGCCCGGTCGAGGGCGAGGTGATCACGCGCTATCGCAACGGCGCCGACCCCTACGCGCGGCGGCCAGCACCGCGGGATCGACATCGCGGCGCCGGCGGGACCCGCGTGGTGGCCGCGGCGGCGCGGGACGGTGCGCTTCGCGGGCGTGGCGGGCTCGTCGGGGCTCACCGTCTCGGTGCGCACGGCCGACGGCCGCTTCGACACCTCGTACCTGCATCTCGCCGCCACTCGCGGTGCGCGAGGGCGACCGGGTCGCGGCCGGGCAGCCGGCTGGGCAGCGGTCGGCACGAGCGGGCGGCGCTCGAGCTCGCGGCCGCACCTGCACTTCGGCGTTCGCGAGGCCGGCAGCCGCCACGCCTACCGCGACCCGCTCGACCTCCTCCCGCCGCCGCTCCCGCCGCCGGCGCCCGAGGCGCCGCGCGGCGTGCCGGTGCCGGTCGGCGCCCCGGTCGGCCCGGCACCCGCGCCGGCGCCGGTCGCGCGACCGCGCGCCGGCCCGGAGGCGCGGCCGGGTGCCGGCGCGACGGCCGCTGCGGGTGCCCGTACCCGCGGCACGGAGGCGTCCGCGTGCCCGCGCGGGCGCCGGGTGCCGGCGCCCGGCGTCGGACGGCTGCCTGGGCGTTCGCCCACCTCGGTGCCGACCGTCCCGCTGGCGCCCGGTCGAGCGCCCGACGCAACGAGTCGCCCGGACCGCGTGCGCGCGCCGGAGCGCGGTCCCGGCGGCCGCCAGGGCCGCGGCGCCGGCCGCGCCGACTCGCGATCCGGCCGGCGACCCGGCGGGCCGAGCCGCGCCGGCCGGAGACGGGCCGGACCTCGGCTGGGCGCTCGCGTGCGTCGGGCCTGCTGCTGGCCGCGGCCTGCATCGGCGGCAGCAGCCGCGGCGGATCGGGCCGGCGTCGGCGCGCCGAGCGCCGCGTCGGGGTCGCACGTCGGCTCGCTGACGCGCGCCGCTCTCGCACGGTCGAGCCGCGCGCCAGTAGCATCGGCCGCCGTGCCCTACTACGTCACCACGCCGATCTACTACGTGAACGGCGAGCCCCACCTCGGCCACGTCTACACCACGGTGGCGGCCGACGTGCTGGCCCGCCACATGCGCCAGCGCGGCGAGGACGTCTTCTTCCTCACGGGCACCGACGAGCACGGCGAGCCGGTCGCCCAGGCGGCCGAGCGCGAGGGCGTCACCCCGCGCGAGCTGGCCGACCGCAACGCCGAGCGGTTCAAGGCAGGTCGCCGCGCGCGTGAACGCCACCAACGACTTCTTCATCCGCACGAGCGACCCCGAGCACGCGGCGGTGGTGACCGAGGTCGTCGAGCCGGCTGAAGGAGAACGGCCACGTCTACGAGGGCACCTACGAGGGCTGGTACTGCCCCCGCTGCGCCGACTTCAAGACCGACGCCGAGCTGATCGAGGGCAACAAGTGCCCGATCCACCTGATCGAGCTCGAGCGCGAGAAGGAGGACAACTGGTTCTTCCGGCTGTCCGCCTTCCAGGAGCCGCTCGAGCGGCTCTACGCCGAGCAACCCGACTGGGTGCTGCCCGGCAACCGCTACAACGAGGCGCTGTCGTTCATCAAGGGCGGGCTGCAGGACCTCTCGCTCAGCCGCGCCCGGATCTCCTGGGGCGTGCCGGTCCCGTGGGACCCCGAGCAGGTCGATCTACGTCTGGATCGACGCGCTGCTCAACTACTACTCGGCGCTCTCCTACGCGCGCGAGGGCGAGGACCTCACCGACCGGTTCTGGCCGGCCGACGGTGCACCTGATCGCCAAGGACATCCTCAAGTTCCACGCGGTCATCTGGCCCGCGCTGCTGATGGCGGCCGACCTGCCGCTGCCCGAGCGGGTCTTCATCCACGGCTACCTGCTGATGGACGACCACAAGATGTCCAAGTCGCTCGGCAACGTGCTCGACCCGTTCAAGGTCATGGACCTCTACGGCACCGACGCGCTGCGCTACTACCTGCTGCGCGAGGTGGGCTTCGGGCAGGACGGCTCGATCTCGCCCGAGGGCTTCGAGACGCGCTACAACACCGAGCTCGCCAACGAGTACGGCAACCTCGCCGAGCCGCACGCTGGCGATGATCGCCCGCTACCGCGACGGCGTGGTGCCGCAGGCTGAGGCGCCCGCCGAGCTGGCCGCCGCGTTCGACGGCCTCGCCGGAGGCGGTGGCGGAGCGCCTCGACCGGGTCGAGGTGAGCGCGCGCGCTCGACGAGATCTGGCAGCGCGTGCGCGCGCTCAACCGCTTCGTGCAGGACGAGGCGCCGTGGCAGCTGTCGAAGGACGACGCGCAGGCGGAGCGGCTCGACCAGGTGCTCTACGGCGCTCGCCGAGGGCCTGCGCGTGGTCGCGGTGCTGCTGCACCCGTGGATGCCCGAGTCGGCCGAGCGGCTGCTCGACGGCGCTCGGGCGCCGAGGACCGCTCGCTGGAGAGCGCGCGGCTCGGCGCCGGCGGCGGGGGCGCCACGATCGGCGAGCTGGGCCAGCTCTTCCCCAAGGTCGAGGCGCCCGAGCCCTCGGCCGCCGTAGGCCGGCGGCGATGGTCGACACCCACTGCCACCTCGACTCCTGCGAGCCGCCGGACGCGGAGCTCGTCGAGCGCGCGCGGGCGGCGGGGGTCACGCGGATCGCCACGGTGGGCATGCACGGCGAGTCGATCCGGCGCGCGCGTGGCCGCGGCGCGACGAGCACGAGGAGGTCGTGGCGATCGTGGGCCGCCACCCGCACCACAGCGAGGGGTTCGGCGACGGCGGACCTCGAGGAGATCGAGGGGGCGGCCGCGCGACCCCCACGTGCGCGCGATCGGCGAGACGGGGCTCGACTACTTCCGCGACCGCGCCCCGCGCGACGACCAGCGGCGCGCGTTCGAGGCCCAGCTCGACCTGGCCGCGCGCGATCGGGCTGCCCGTGGTCATCCACACGCGCGCCGCCGAGGAGGACACGTTCGCGATCCTCGCCGAGCGCGCCGCGCGACGCTCACGGTGATCCTGCACTGCTTCTCGGCCCCCGACGCGGCTCGACGAGGCGTGGAGCGCGGCTACCTGTGCTCGTTCGCCGGCAACGTGACCTACCCGAAGGCCGAGGACCTGCAGGCCGCTGCCCGCGCAGGTGCCGACCGAGCTGCTGCTGGTGGAGACCGACTCGCCCTACCTCGGCCCGCAGCCGGTGCGCGGCAAGCCCAACGAGCCCGCCAACGTGATCCACACCGCGCGCTTCGTGGCCGAGCTGCGCGGCGTCGCGCTACGACGAGCTCGACGCGCACCGTGCACGAGAACGCGCGCCGGGTCTTCGGCTGGTGAGCGCGCGCGGCGGCCGGCAGGAGCCGCCACCTCTGCCGCGCCAGGCGAGCCTCAACCGGCTGCGCCGCTTCGACGTGCGGCCCAACCGCGAGCTGGGTCAGAACTTCCTGATCGACGACAACCTGCTCGGGGTGATCGGCGCGGGCCGCGGAGCTCGATGCCGGCCGACGTGGTGCTCGAGGTCGGCGGCGGGCTCGGCGTGCTGTCGGAGTACCTGGCGCCGCGCGTGGCGCACCTGCACGTGGTGGAGGTCGACCGCTCGCTGGAGCCGCCGCTGCGCGAGGCGCTCGACCCGTTCCCCAACGCCACGCTGCACCTGGCCGACGCCGTGACGCTCGACCTCGCCGCGCTCGATCCGCCCCCCGACAAGGTGGTCGCCAACCTGCCCTACGGCGTGGCCGCGACGGTGCTGCTGCGCACGGTGGAGGAGCTGGCGGAGGTCACGCTCTGGGTGGCGATGGTCCAGCGCGAGGTGGGCGAGCGGCTGGCGGCCGCGCCCGGGAGCAAGACCTACGGGGCCACGTCGGTGCTGGCCCAGCTCGCCTGCGAGGTCAAGGTGCTGCGGCGGGTTCCGCGCACCGTCTTCCACCCCGAGCCGAACGTGGAGTCCGCGCTGGTCGCGCTGCGCCGCACCGGCCCCGCGCCCGAGCCGGCCGTGAGCGGCGCTCGTCCACGCCGCGTTCGCCCACCGGCGCAAGGCGCTCGCCGGGGTCGCTGGCGCTGGCGCCGGGCGCCGGCGAGGGGCTCCGCGACCGTGCCCGCGCGGCGCTCGTCGAGCTCGGGCACCCCGCCGACGCGCGCGCCGAGCGGCTGGCGCCGGAGGACTTCACGCGGCTGGCCCAAGCGCTCGGCCAGGGTGCCCTGACGGTCGGCGAACGTCCGCGATGATCCGCTGGGAGCGCGCGCCCGCGAAGGTCAACCTCGTGCTGCACGTCGGGCCCCGCACGCGAGGACGGGCTGCACGCCGTCTGCTCGCTGTTCGCCTCGCTCGACCTGGCCGACGAGGTCATCGTGGAGGAGGCGGCGTCGGACGAGGTGGTCTGCCCGGGCGTGGCGGGCGAGAACCTCGCCGCCGCGGCACTCGCGGCGTTCCGCGCCGCCGCGCCCGGTGTGCCGCTCGCCGCCGCTGCGGGTCACGATCGAGAAGCGCATCCCGGTCGCCGCCGGCCTGGGAGGCGGCAGCGCCGACGCCGCGGCGGTCCTGCGCGCCGCCAACGCGCTCGCCGGCGCACCGCTCGATGCGGCGAGGCCTGCGCGATCGTGGCCGCGACCCTCGGCAGCGACGTGCCGAGCCAGGTGGAGCCCGGCGCACGCGCTCGTCTCCGGGACCGGCGAGCGGTCGAGCCGGTCGACCTGCCCGACTTGGCGCTCGTGCTCGTGCCCCAGGAGCGCGGCCTGTCCACAGCGCGACGTCTACGCCGAGCTGGACCGGTTGCGGGCGGAGGGCGAGGTCGCCGGCCGAGCGGAGCTCTCGATCCGAGCGCTGGGCGGGCTGGCCGCCGGCTCGGCTCGCGCAGCTCGCGGCCGCTGCGGAGAACGACCTGGAGCCCGCGGCGCTGTCGCTGCGCCCCGAGCTGGGGGAGACGCTGGAGGCGCTGCGCGCCCAGGGCGCGCTCGCGGCCCGCATCACCGGCTCGGGCCCCACCGCCTTCGGGGTGTTCGCGGACCGCGCGGCGGCCGCGGCGGCGCGCGGCCGCGCTCGACGGTGCGCTCGTCGTCGAGGCAGCGATCGTGAGGAGGCACTGGAAGATGATCGCCGCGGCGGTCGTGGCGATCGTGGTCGTGGTGCTGTTCGCCACCGGCGCGTTCCCCGACCTGCCCGACGCCAAGGAGGTGATCGAGGACATCGCCAGCGCGCTCGGGCGCCTGGACCTACGTGCTCGTGGGTGCGCTCGCCTTCCTCGAGACCGGCGCGTTCGTGGGCCTGGTCGCGCCCGGGCGAGACCACGGTGATCGTGGGCGGGGTGATCGCCGGGCAGGGCGAGATCAGCCTGCATCCCGCTGATCGGCATCGTCTGGGCCTGCTGCGTGCTCGGCGACACCACCAGCTTCTTCCTCGGCCGCCGGCTGGGCCGCGACTTCATCCTCCGGCACGGCCCGAAGGTCAAGATCGACGAGGAGCGGCTCGGCCAGGTCGAGTCCTACTTCGAGCGCCACGGCGGCAAGACGATCCTGATCGGCCGCTTCATCGGGCTGGTGCGCGCGCTGGCGCCGTTCGTGGCCGGGCTCGTCGGGCCTCTCCTATCGCCGCTTCGCGCCCGTTCAGCGTCATCGGCTGCGGGCTGTGGGCCACGCATCTTCAGCGTCCTCGGATTCGTCTTCTACCGGTCGTTCGACCGGGTCGCGGACGATCGCCGGGAAGGCCACGTTCGCGTTCGGGGTCACGGTCGCGGTGATCGTGGGCGGGGTGTACGTGTTCCGGCGGCTGCGCCGCGAGGAGGACCGCCGCCGGCTGGTCGCCTGGATCGAGGCCCAGCCGCGTCCTGCGGCCCGATCTACCGGCGCGGTCGTGGCGCCGGTCGTGCGCGTGGCCGGCCCGCGGCTGCGGTTCCTGGTCGACCGGCTCACGCCCGGGCGAGCTCGGGCTCGAGTTCACGACCGACGCTGGCGATCGCCGGGGTCGGGCATCTACGTGTTCACGCTCTACACCGTGATCCTGTCGAGCGGCGGTCGCGAGACCACGCCCGCCGACCGCGAGCTGCTCGACCTCGCCGACGAGCTCCAGCACGGGCGTCGCGCGTGGACGTGGCGAAGGTGGTCACCGACCTCGGGGCGTTCCCCACGGTCGCCGCGCTCCTGGTCGGCGTCGGGGTCCGTGCTCGCGGCGCGCCGGCACTTCGCCGAGCTCGGTGCGCTGCGTGGCCGGCGCGGTCGCTGATCTACGTCGGGCGTCCAGCTGACCAAGGCGGGAGTCGACCGGCCGCGGCCGGCCGATCCGCTGGTGCGACACCGAGGGCTCGAGCTTCCCGAGCGGGCACGCGGCCTACGCCACGATCTGGGTCGGCGTGGCGGTGGTGGCCGCGCGCGTGCTCCCCGGGCTGGCCAGCAGGCCGCGCTGGTGGCCGTCGGAGTGGCGATCGCCGCCGTGGTGGGCCTGTCGCGGATCTACCTGCGCGTCCACTACTGGTCCGACGTCGCGGCCGGCTGGGGCCTCGGGGCCGGGGTGCTCGGCAGCGTGCGCGGCCGTCGCGCTCGTCGTCGCGCACTTCCGCCACAATGGCCACCCAGGAGATGGACGCCACCGCACCGCCGTGAACCTCGACCTCACCACAACCGAGCTCGTCGATCGCCGTGGCCGCGGGCATCGTCGGCGCGCGGCTACATCGCCTTCATCCTCGCTGCCCGCCGTGGCCGCCTACGGGCGGCTGTGGGAGAAGGCCGCGGCGGGCTTCCTCACGCTGTTCATCCTGGGCACGCTGCTTGGGCATGGGCGCGGCGCTCGGGCTCGCCATCGTCTGGTCCTACGACACCTACGCGTAGCGCCTGACCGCAGTCCGCAGCGTCCGCGGATTGGCTCGCACGGGTCTGCG
The DNA here is from genome assembly GCA_963802855.1 of uncultured Thermoleophilaceae bacterium. Lineage (GTDB taxonomy): Bacteria > Actinomycetota > Thermoleophilia > Solirubrobacterales > Thermoleophilaceae > JAAYBF01. Next base: position 43,087 of record CAWDJP010000004.1, on the reverse strand, counting down.
TGCGCTGGGTAACAGGGGCGGATTCCGAACGTACAATCTCGGCTATGTCCGCGGCCCAGCAAGCGCAAGCCGACCGCGGCTCCGAGCCCCTTCCTGGGCGCCTTCGAGGAGGTCTCCGAGGCGGTGGAGTCGGGTGCCGGGCTGCCCGCCGTCGCGCGGGCGGCCGGCGCATGCGCTGGATGCCAGCGTCGTGGTGCTGGACGCCGCACTCGAGCGTGCTCGCGGTGGCCTGCCTGTCGCCCGAGGACGAGCGCGCGGTGCTCGCCGGCGAGGGCGACACCGAGGCGATCGACCTGCGCGTGGCCGACGAGCGCGTGGGCCAGCTGAGGATGCGCGCCCGCGGCGCGCCGCCCGAGGGCGCGCTGGTGCGGATGGTCGGCACGCTGATCGCCCAGGAGGTCGACCGCGCACGCGCGCCCGAGCGCGCGAGCGAGGCGGCGGTCGGCGGACTTCCTGTCCGACCTGCTCGTCGCGCAAGGTCACCGACCGCGAGAACATCCTGGCTCGCGCGGAGGAGCTCGGCTGCGACCTGAGCGCCGGCGCCGAGGTCATCGTCGCCCGCGCGCGTCCCCAGCACGCCGAGGAGGGCGACTGGCGCGCGCGCGTGCTGGCCGTGGCCGAGCGCGGCGCGCGCGCGGTGGAGCGCACCTCGCTGGCGGCGACCGATCGAGCTGGGCCCGCCGCGCCCGCTGCCGCACGGCGCGGCCGGCGAGCCGCGGCCGCCGCGGCCCGACCGCGAGCTGGTGATCCTCGTGCCCGGCCACGGCGGACCGTGCGGGCCGCCGCGCCGCGGACGCGGTGCTCAAGGAGATGGAGCTCGAGCCTCCAGCGGCTTCCGCTCTGGCGGTCACGCTCAGCCGCCCGGCCGCGACCCGGCCGACCTGCACCGCGCCGGCGCCGAGGCGCTGCTGGCCGCCAACGTGGCCGAGGCGCGCGGCGTGGCGCAGCTCTCGTTCGAGGAGACCGGCGCCTACCGGCTGCTGCTGCCCGCCATGAGCGAGGACCCGACGGAGCTGCAGCGCTTCCACGAGGAGACGGTGGCGCCGCTCGTGGCCTACGACGAGCAGTACGAGACCGAGCTGGTCCGCACGCTCGAGTCGTTCCTCGAGGCCGACGGCAACGTGGCCAAGACCGCCGAGAAGCTCTTCACCCACCGCCACACGATCCGCTACCGCCTCGACCGCGTGCGCGAGCTGTCCGGCCTCGACGTGGGCTCCACCGACGGCCGCGAGCGCCTCAGCCTCGGGCTGAAGGCGATGCGGGTGCTGGGAGTGGCGCCACCGGGCGGCCCGGCGAGCGAGGCCGGCGCGGGCGGAGGGCGAGTGCCGCGGGAGGAGAAGGACCGCTAGAGCGTTCGCGCTGCCGAGGCTGGGGAGCGCGGATTCGAACCGCGACTGAACCGGGCTCCAAAGGCCCTAGTGCTGCCAGTTAGCACCACTCCCCAGAGGGACGCATCGCAGACATAAGCGCCTGCCAGCTGGCCTCGAAGCGGGAGCAGCTAGCGTCCGCGGCCTGACCGGGCCGCGGTACCCTGCCCGAGCCCATGCCCGAGCCCTTCACCGTGCTCGTCATGGCCGCCGGGCACGGCACGCGCATGCGCTCCGAGCTGCCCAAGGTCCTGCATCCCGTCTGCGGCAAGCCGATGGTCGAGTGGGTGATCGACGCTGCCCGCGAGGCCGGCGCCGAGCGAGGTCGTCTGTGTCGTCCGCCCCGAGGAGGGGGTGGCCGAGCGCCTGCCCGAGGGGGTGCATCGTGGCCGAGCAGAGCGAGGGCGAGGGCACCGGCGCCGCGGTGCTCGCCGCTCGCGACGCGGCGGACGACGCGCGCACGGTCGTCGTCCTCTCGGGCGACCACCCGCTGATCTCGGCCGAGCTGCTCGAGCGGCTGGTCGGCCGACGCACACGCAGCGAGGGCGCCGCGGCCACGTGCTCACCACCGAGGAGCTCGACCCGGCCGGCTACGGCCGGATCGTGCGCGCCGCCGACGGCTCGGTCGAGCGGATCGTGGAGACCAAGGACCCGTCGCGGCGTGCCCGAGAGCGAGCTGGCGATCCGCGAGATCAACATCGGCACCTACGCGTTCGACGGCCGCCGACGCTGTGGGCCGCGCTCGAGCGCGTGGCACCGAGCAGGGCGGCGAGCGCTACCTCACCGGGCGTCTTCCCTATCCTGCGAGCCGACGGCGACCGGGTCGCGTCGCACCTGACCGCCGACGTGCGCAGCGCCATGGGCGTGAACGACCGCGCGGACCTGATGGAGGCGGAGCGCGCTGGCCCAGCGGCGCGATCCTGGAAGCCCACGCGCGCGCCGGGGTCACCTTCCTGGCGCCCGAGTCCATTCGCGTCGAGGCGGGCGTCGACGATCGGCGAGGACACGACCATCTGGCCCGGGGTGACCCTGCGGGGCGCCGACGACGGTCGGCGCCGGACTGCGAGATCGGTCCCTGCACCACGGTCACCGACTCCACGCTGGGCGACCGGCGTGACCGCGCCTGCACTCGTTCCTGGTCGGCGCCACGGTCGAAGACGACGCCACGATCGGCCCGTTCGCCTACCTGCGCCCCGACGCCCACATCGGCGCAGGGCGCGAAGATCGGCACGTTCGTGGAGGTGAAGAACTCCGAGATCGGCGCCGGCGCGAAGGTGCCCCACCTCTCCTACATCGGCGACGCCGACGTCGGCGAGGGGAGCAACATCGCCGCCGGGAACATCACCGCCAACTACGACGGCCGCGACAAGCACCGCACGAAGATCGGCAAGGGCGTGACGACCAGCGTGGACACCTCCTTCGTGGCCCCGGTGACCGTCGGGGACGGGGCGTACACTGGCGCTGGATCCGTGATCACCGAGGACGTCCCGGACGGCGCGCTCGGGATCGCCCGCCCGAGACAGACGAACGTCGAGGGATACGCGGAGCGCAAGGAGAAGACCGCCGAATGAGCACCGTCCAGACGCGAGTCGACACCGGCGGTCGGCTCGTTCATCCCCGCCGGCTACGACAAGCGCCTGATGGTCGCCGCCGGCCGCGCGAGCCTGGACCTGGGCGCGAAGATCGCCGAGCGGCTGGGCGTCGAGCTCACCGACGCCGGCCTCAAGACCTTCTCCGACGGCGAGGTCTACTGCCGCTACGAGGACTCGATCCGCGGCGCGGACCTGTTCATCGTGCAGTCCACCTGCGGCTCCGAGCGCGAGGGCCTCACGGTGAACGACGCGCTGATGGAGCTGATGGTGATGGTGCACGCCGCCAAGCACGCGTCGGCGCACCGGATCATCGCCGTGACCCCCTGGTACGGCTACTCGCGCCAGGACAAGAAGTCGGCGCCGCGCGAGCCGATCTCGGCGCGCCTGGTCGCCGAGCTGCTCGAGACGGCGGGCATCGACCGCCTGGTCACGATGGACCTGCACGCCGGCCAGGTCCAGGGCTTCTTCTCGAAGCCGGTCGACCACATGACCGCCATGCCGATCCTCACCCAGTACGTGCAGGACCAGCTGGCGCGGCGACGACCTGGTGATCATCGCCCCGGACGCCGGCCGGGTGAAGCTGGTGCGCAAGTTCGCCCAGAAGGTCGGGGCCCCCTACGCGCTGCTCGAGAAGGAGCGGCCCGCCCAGCAGGTGGCCGAGATCGGCTACGTGATCGGCGACGTGAAGGGCAAGGTCGCGGTGATCGTCGACGACATCATCGACACCGGCGGCACCCTCAGCGCCTCCGCCCAGACCGTGCTCGACGAGGGCGCCGAGAAGGTCTACGCGGTCGCCACCCACGGCGTGTTCTCGGGCGACGCGTTCGAGACGCTCGCGGCCTCGCCGCTGTCGGGCATCGTGGTCACCGACACCGTGCCGCTGCGGGAGGGCGCGCCGGACATGATCCGGGTGCTCACCTCGGCCGACATCCTCACCGACTCGGTCCGGCGGATCTTCACCGACGACTCGGTGTCGGAGATCTTCCAGGGCGAGAACCAGCTGTTCTGACCGCCGGCGGCGCCATAGCCGGCGCTACACTGGCCGACCGCATGGCAGCAGACGGAAACGTCCATCACTCGCGGTCGAAGAGCGCTCCGAGCGCGGGTCGCGCGAGGCCCGTCGGCTGCGCCGCGCGGGCTTCGTGCCCGGCCGTGCTCTACGGCGCCAGCCACCCGGACCCGGTGTCGCTCAAGGTCGGCGCGCGCGAGCTGCGCCACCTGCTGGCCGACGGCGTCCGCGCTGTTCGACGTGAAGATCGGCGCCGAGAAGTCGGTGCCGGCGATCCTCAAGGACCGCCAGAACCACCCGGTCCGCGACGAGGTGATGCACGTCGACTTCCTCGAGGTCCGCCTCGACGAGAAGATCCACGCCACGGTGGCGATCGAGCTCGAGGGGGTCGAGGAGGCGCCCGGCGTGAAGGAGGGCGGCGTGCTCGACCAGCCCACGCGCGAGGTGAACATCGAGGCGCTGCCCACCGACATCCCCGAGCGGATCGTGGTCAACGTGTCGCACATGGACATGGGCGACACGCTCACCCTCGACGCCATTCCCGGCCCCGCCGGGCGTGGAGTTCCTCGACGGACCCGGAGGAGACCACGATCGCCACCGTCGTCGTTCCGACCAAGGTCGAGGAGCCCGAGATCGAGGAGGAGACGGAGCTGATCGGCGAGGACGGCGAGCCGATCGAGGGCGAGCCGCCGAGGGCGAGGAGGGCGCCGAGGCCGAGGGCGGCCCCGGCCGAGGACGAGTCGGGCGACTCCGGCGGCGGACGAGTAGGTAGGCCGAGCCCATGGGGCTCTTCCGCCGCCACGGCGGATCGGCGGCAAGGTCGACTGGCTGATCGTCGGGCCTCGGCAACCCGGGCGAGAAGTACGCCCGCACCCGCCACAACGTGGGCTTCGAGGTGGCCGAGCCTGGCCGCCGAGCGCTGGGAGCTGCCGGCAAGGCAAAGCAGCAAGTACGGCGGCCTGTACACCGACGGCCGCACCGGCCCGGGCGGCCCGCGGGTGGCGGTGCTGCTGCCCGCAGACCTTCATGAACGACTCCGGCCGCGTCGGTGGGCCCGGCCCGCGGCGCGCTGGGCGTGGACCTCGACCACGTGGTCGCGGTGCACGACGAGATCGACCTGCCGTTCGGCCGCATCGAGGCCCGCCTCGGAGGCGGGCTGGCGGGCCACAACGGCCTGAAGTCGCTCAAGCGCGAGCTGGGCAGCCCCGACTTCCGGCGCATCCGGGTGGGCGTGGGGCGGCCCGACTCGACCGACCCGGAGATCGTGTCCGCCCACGTGCTCGGGCCGCTTCCGCGAGCCCGACGACGAGGTGCGCGCGCTGGTCGAGGCGCGCGGCCGACGAGCTCGAGCGGCTGGTCACGCGCTCGGACTGAGCCCGGCCGCGACGTCCCTAGAATCGAACGCGAGCCGCGCGGCGACCCCGGGCGGCCGCTTCGCGTGCACATGCCCTGCGCCAGCTCCTCACATACGCCCAGACGCCCCGCGGTCGACGCCCTCGCCGAGGCGTCGCGGACCGAGCCCCAGCGCGCGTTCGTCTCGGCCAGCCTGCGGCCCTACCTGCTGGCCTCGCTTCTGGACGCCGACCCGGAGCGGCCCGCGCTGGTGGTGGCCGGCGACGATCGCGCGGCGCGCGACCTGGCCGCCGACATGAAGCAGTTCCTCGCGCCGCGCCCGGTGCACCTGTATCCCGCGCGCGGCGTCCAGTACGAGTCCCACCTGGCGCCGCCGCCGCACCTGGTCGGGCCTGCGGATCGCCGCGCTCGACGCGCTCGCAGGCGAGGGCGCCGGCGGTGGTGGTGGCGAGCGCCGCGGCGCTGGCCGAGAAGGTGCCCGACCCCGAGCTGCGCCCGCACGGGTTCCGGATCGAGAAGGGCGGGCTGCTCGACCTCGAGGAGACCGCGGCGCAGCTGGTGGCCTGCGGCTACGAGCGCGTCGACCAGGTGGAGGAGCGCGGCCAGTTCGCGCTGCGCGGCGACATCGTCGACATCTACCCGGCCACCGAGGAGCGCGCGGTGCGCTGCGAGCTCTTCGACGTCGAGGTCGAGCGGCTCACGTTCTTCTCCACGTTCACGCAGCGCTCGCTGGAGGAGGTCGAGCAGGTGGCGATCGAGCCGGCGGCGGAGCTGGCGCCCGAGCACCGCGAGCTGGCCGAGATCGCGGCGGCTCGGCGACCGAGGACGACGAGCGCCCGGACGTCGCCGAGCTGCTGCCCGTGGACCGCTTCGGCGAGGTGCTGGACCTGCTGCCCGACGACGGCGCTGGTGGCGGTGGCCGCGGAGGAGGAGCTGCGAGCCCGCCCTGCGCGACCTGCTGGGAGGACGTGACCACCAGCTTCCACGACGCCGACGCCCACCACCTCTACGTCTCCCCGGACCGCCTCGACGCGCGCGCTCGAGAGCCGCGCGCGGCCCTGCGGCTGTCGAGCATCTCGGGCGACCAGCCGCACCAGTTCCGCGCCCAGGCGGCCGACACCGCGGCGCGCTCGCTGCGCGACGCGGAGCCCGAGCTGGAGAAGCTGGTGCGCTCGGGCTACCGCACGGTGGTCGCCTGGGCGCGCCGCGGCGAGGCCGAGCGCGCGGCCTACAACCTCGACCGGATCAAGGCCGCGTTCCTCGACGGCAGGCCCGCGCCGCACGGAGCCGGGCCTGTCGTTCGCCGCGGCCGCGCCTGCGCGAGGGCTTCCTCTCCCCGCAGCTGAAGCTGGCGATCATCCCCGAGCACCGGCTGCTGCGCCGCCGCCGCGCCGAGCGCCCGGCCGGCCCGCGCACGGGCGCCGGCGCGGTGGCCAGCTTCACCGACCTGCGCGCCGGCTCGCCGGTGGTGCACGAGGACCACGGCATCGGCCTGTTCACGGGCTTCGAGACCAAGACCGTCGGCGGCGTCACGCGCGACTACCTGGAGCTCGAGTTCCGCGACGGCGACCGGGTGTTCGTGCCCTCGGACCAGCTCCACAAGATCAGCCGCTACGTGGGCGCCGACGCCGGCGACCCGCCGCTGTCCAAGCTCGGCGGCAAGCAGTGGGAGCAGCAGAAGCTGCGCGCCCGCCGCGCGGCCGAGGCGCTGGCCGGCGAGCTGATCAACCTCTACGCCGAGCGCAAGCGCCGCGCCGGCCACGCCTTCCCGCGCGACGGCGAGTGGCAGCTCGAGTTCGAGGCGGCGTTCCCCTTCCGCGAGACCCCCGACCAGCTGGAGGCGATCGAGGCCGTGCGGGCCGACATGGAGGAGGCGCGCCCGATGGACCGCCTGATCTGCGGCGACGTGGGCTACGGCAAGACCGAGGTGGCGCTGCGCGCGGCGTTCAAGGCCGCCGCCGACTCGCAAGCAGGTGATGTTCCTCGTGCCCACCACCGTGCTCGCCCAGCAGCACTTCGGCACCTTCACGCGAGCGCCTGCGCGACTACCCGTTCCGGATCGAGATGGTGTCGCGCTTCCGGTCGGCCAAGCAGACCCGCGCAGGCGCTCGAGGACTTCGAGGAGGGCAAGGTGGACATCCTGATCGGCACCCACCGCCTGCTCTCGCGCGACGTGCGGCCGAAGGACCTCGGCCTGCTGATCGTGGACGAGGAGCAGCGCTTCGGCGTCAAGCAGAAGGAGCTGATGCGCCAGCTGCGGCTGCGGGTGGACGTGATCTCGCTGAGCGCCACGCCGATCCCGCGCACGCTCCAGATGTCGCTGGCCGGCCTGCGCGACATCTCCGTGATCGAGACGCCGCCGGAGGGCCGGCGGCCCGGTGAAGACCTACGTCGGGCGAGTACGACGAGGAGCTGGTCAAGCGCGCGATCGAGCGCGAGCTGGAGCGCGGCGGCCAGGCGTTCTTCCTGCACAACCGCGTCGAGACGATCGACGAGACGGCCGAGCGGGTGCGCGCGATGGTGCCCAAGGCGCGCGTGCTCGTGGCCCACGGCCAGATGGACGAGAAGCAGCTCGAGAAGACGATGCTCGCGCTTCCTGCGCGCCGAGGCCGACGTGCTCGTGTGCACCACGATCGTCGAGTCGGGCCTCGACATCGCCACCGCCAACACGCTGATCGTGGAGCGCGCGGACGAGCTCGGGCTGGCCCAGCTCTACCAGATCCGCGGCCGCGTCGGGCGCTCGCGCGAGCGCGCCTACGCCTACCTGCTCTACCCCAGCGCCGCGGCGCTCAGCGAGGAGGCGGCCGCGCGGCTGTCGACGCTCTCCGACTACACCGAGCTGGGCTCGGGCTTCAAGATCGCGATGCGCGACCTGGAGATCCGCGGCGCGGGCAACCTGCTCGGCGACGAGCAGTCCGGGCCACGTGGCCGCGGTGGGCTTCGAGCTGTACGTGTCGATGCTCGACGAGGCGGTGGCCGCGCTGGCCGGCGACTCCGCCGACGAGGCGCCCGAGCCGGTGCGGGTGGACCTGCCGGTGGACGCCTTCGTGCCGGGCGACTACGTGCCCTACGAGGCGGCCAAGATCGAGGTCCACCGGCGCGTGGCGGGCGCGCGCGAGATCGCCGACCTGATCGTGCTGCGCGAGGAGCTGGAGGACCGCTTCGGGCCGGTGCCGGCGCCGCTCGACGCGCTGATCCGGATGCAGGACGCCCGCATCAAGCTCGGCCGCGCGGGCGCGCGCACCGTGGACTTCGCCGGCGGCGACTCTCGGTGGCGCCGATCGAGCTCGACTCGCGCCGGGTGAAGATCCTGCGCGAGCGGATCCCAGAGGCGGTCTACGAGTCGGGGCGCAGCCTGGTGAAGGTGCGGGTGCCCGACGACCCGGCGGCACGCTTCCCCGCGGTGGTCGCGGCCGCCGAGGCGATCCTCGAGGCGGTCACCGAGCCAGAGCTCGCGTGATCGTCCGACCGCCTTCGCTACCATGCGCCACCGCCGCGCCCGCAGCGTCGGCTCGGCCACGCCGCGCCGCTTAGGCGCGCTTGAGACTCTCGACCTAGACATTGAACATATGAACCTCTCGCTTCCTGATCAGCCTCCTCGCCCTCGCCGGCGCGGCCGTCATCGCCGGCTGCGGCAACGACGTCCCCTCCAACTCCGTCGCCAAGGTCGGCGACTCGACGATCACCAAGGACGAGTTCGACCGCTGGCTCGACGAACGCCGCCGTCGGGCAGCAGGCGCAGGGAGGCGGTGCCGCCGTGCCCGACCCGCCCGACTTCAAGAAGTGCGTCGCGGCGCTCAAGAAGCAGCCCACGCCGCAGGGCTCGCAGCAAGCCCTCGGACGCCGCGCTCAAGAAGCAGTGCCAGCCAGCAGTACGACCAGCTCAAGAACGAGGTCATGCAGTTCCTGATCCAGGCCGAGTGGGTGCAGCAGGAGGCCGAGGACCGCGACGTGAAGGTCAGCGACGCCGAGGTCAAGAAGTCCTTCGACGACCAGAAGAAGCAGGCCTTCCCCAAGGAGGCCGACTACCAGAAGTTCCTCAAGGACTCCGGCATGTCCGAGGAGGACATCCTCTTCCGCGTCAAGCTCGACCAGCTCCAGACCAAGCTCACGCAGAAGGTCACCAAGGACAAGGTCAAGATCTCCGACGAGGACATCGAGGAGTACTACGAGAAGAACAAGAAGCGCTTCGCCCAGCCCGAGCGGCGCGACCTGAACGTCGTGCTCACCAAGACCGAGGCCAAGGCCGACGAGGCCAAGAGCAAGCTCGAGAACGGCGAGAGCTTCAAGGCCGTCGCCAAGGAGTACTCGATCGACGAGGCCTCCAAGGCCCAGGGCGGCAAGCTGCCCGACGTGTCGAAGGGCCAGCAGGAGAAGGCGCTCGACAAGGCCGTGTTCGCGGCGAAGACGGGCCAGATCGAAGGCCCGGTGAAGACCCAGTTCGGCTACTACGTGTTCGAGGTCTCGAAGGTCAAGCAGGCCTCCCAGCAGACGCTCGAGCAGGCCAAGGAGACGATCCGCAACCTGCTCCGCTCCACAGCGTGAGCAGAAGGCGCTCGACGCGTTCGTCAAGGACTTCCGCGAGAAGTACAAGGACGAGACCAACTGCGCCGACGACTACCGCGTGGCCGAGTGCAAGAACGCGCCGAAGGACGCGTCCACCGGGCCCGGCCTCGGGCGGCGCGCCGCGGCCGGCGCCCAGCAGGCGCCCGCAGGGCGCTGCCCCCGGCACGCCTCAGGGCGCCGCCCCACAGGGCACGCCGCAGGCGCCGCGCAGCAGGCCCCGCAGGGCACGCCGCAGGCCCCGCAGGGCGCCACGCCGACCCCGCAGACGCCGCAGCCGACGAGTCCATAGGTCGGGTGGCGCAGGCCGCCGACGCGCTCGAGCGCCTCGACGAGATCACCAGGCGGCTGCGGCGGGAGTGCCCGTGGGACCGCGAGCAGGACGAGCGCTCGATCGTCCCGCACACGGTCGAGGAGGCCTACGAGCTGGCCGACGCCGCCCACGCCGGTGACGACGCCAAGCTGCTCGACGAGCTGGGCGACGTGCTGTTCCAGGTCTTCTTCCTGTCGCTGCTGCTCGAGGAGCGCGGCGCGGGCGACCTGGCGGCCGGTGGCCGACGACTGCCGCGAGAAGCTGATCCGCCGCCACCCGCACGTGTTCGGCGACGCGGAGGCGAGGACACGCCGGCGAGGTCCGCCGCAACTGGGACCAGATCAAGTCCGAGGCCGAGGGCGGCGGGAGTCTTCGGCGACCTGCCCGACACGCTGCCCTCCACCCTGCTGGCCAAGAAGGTGCAGCGCCGCGGCGGCGCGCGTCGACGGCTGGTCGGCGACCGATCCGGATCTGAGCGCCGCCGCCGAGCGACTCCGAGCCGCCGAGGGACGCGAAGCGACCTTCGAGGCCGCCGGCGAGCTCCTGTTCGACGCGGTCGCCGTGGCCGCTGAGACGGGCGCCGACCCCGAGCTGGCGCTGAGGGCGGCCGCCGACCGATACGTCAAGCGAGTACAGGAGGCGCGAGCGCTCAGTGAGCGAGATCGAGCAGGTCCACGCCCGGCAGATCCTCGACAGCCGCGGGAATCCCACCGTGGAGGTCGACGTGACGCTGGCCTCCGGCGCGAGCGGCCGCGCCGCGGTGCCATCGGGCGCCTCGACCGGCGAGTTCGAGGCGGTGGAGCTGCGCGACGGCGGCGACGCCTGGGGCGGCAAGGGCGTGACGCAGGCGGTGGCCAACGCCAACGGCGAGCTGGCCGAGGCGGTGACCGGCCTCGACGCGCGCGACCAGGAGGCCGTCGACCGCGCGATGCTCGACGCCGACGGCACGCCGAACAAGGGCCGCCTCGGCGCCAACGCGATCCTCGGCATCTCGCTCGCCGCCGCGAAGGCGGCCGCCGCGGACGCCGGCCAGCCGCTGTGGCGCCACCTCGGCGGCGACGACGCGCGCGTGCTGCCCGTGCCGATGATGAACGTGCTCAACGGCGGCGCCCACGCCGACAACAAGGTCGACTTCCAGGAGTTCATGGTGGTCCCCGCTGGCGCGCCGACGTTCGCCGAGGCCCTGCGCACCGGCGCCGAGGTCTTCCACGCGCTCAAGCGGACGCTCCACGATCGCGGCCTCGCGCACCGCCGTGGGCGACGAGGGCGGCTTCGCGCCGGACCTGGAGTCCAACGAGGCGGCGCTGGACGCGCTGATCGACGGCATCGAGGCCGCCGGGTACGCGCCCGGCGAGGACGTGGCGATCGCGCTCGACCCCGCCACCAGCGAGATCCACTCCGGACGGCGTCTACCGGCTCGAGCACGAGGGCCGCGACCTGTCGCCCGAGGAGATGGCCGCCTACTGGGCCGAGATGGCGGGCCGCTACCCGATCGTCTCGATCGAGGACGGCATGGACGAGGAGGACTGGGACGGCTGGAAGGCGCTCACCGAGCGGCATCGGGCGACCGGGTGCAGCTGGTGGGCGACGACCTGTTCGTGACCAACACCGAGCGGCTGAAGCGGGGCATCGAGCGGGGCGTGGCCAACTCGATCCTGGTGAAGGTCAACCAGATCGGCACCCTCACGGAGACGCTCGAGGCGATCGCGATGGCGCGCGAGGCGGGCTACACGGCGGTGATGTCGCACCGCAGCGGCGAGACCGAGGACGTGACGATCGCCGACCTGGCCGTGGCCACCGGCTGCGGCCAGATCAAGACCGGGCGCCCCGTCGCGCTCGGACCGCGTGGCGAAGTACAACCAGCTGCTGCGGATCGAGGAGGCCGCTGGGCGAGCGCGCCGAGTATCCGGGCCGCAGCGTCTTTCGTGTCGCTGAGAGAGGAAGGATCTGCGGCCCCGGCGTGGAAGGCCTCGCCGATGTCCGCCTCGGCCACCGCCCGTCCGCGCCGCCGCGCATCGGCGGGCCGGCGGGCGGCGACGGGAGCGCGCGGCGGAGATCCGCTGGGACCGCGTCGGGCGGATCGCACTGCTCGCGACCCTGGGGTGATCCTCCTGCTGTACATCTCACCGTTCAAGCACTGGATCGAGCAGTCGCGGCACCGCGAGCGCCCAGAAGCAGGAGCTGCGCGAGCCTGAATGCCGAGAACGCGCGCCTGAAGCGGCCGCGTCGCGAGCTGCGCGACCCGGCCGCGCTCGAGCAGGAGGCGCGCCGCCTGGGGATGGTGCGCCAGGGCGAGCGCAGCTACGTGATCAAGAACCCGCCCCGCGGGCGCTAGCCTCGACCGGTCCGAGCGCCATAGGCTCTCCGCGCTCGTGCAGCTACGCGCTCGACAACGCGGCGTTCCAGTGGCAGGAGGGAGAGCGGCAGGTCCGCGAGGCCTCTGAGCCCGCCGGCGCGCCTCGAGCGCGCCACCGCAGCGGTGACCGACGAGCTGCGCAAGCGGCTCGGCTCGAGCTTCGAGCTGGCGAGCTGGTCGCGCTCTACGCAGAGGGGACGGATGCGCTGGAGGAGATCGCCATGCGCGCGCACGCGGGCGCTGATATATCTGCGCGGTCGTGGACGCCGCATTCGGCCGCTACGCGCGCGAGGCCGCCGACTTCGCGGGCGGTCGCGTGCGCCAGAGGGCAAGGCGGACTGAGCGCTCGTGCGTACTCCGCCGCTCTTCTCCTCCCACCCGCGCGGCAGTGCAGGCCGTGCTGGCGCTCGTGGCTCCCGATCATCGGCGGCGTCGATCGGCGGGGTCCTGCTCGGGTTCAACGAGCTGGCCTACCTCATCTACTCGGTGCTGGCGATCGGTGCCGGCTACTTCGGCGGCCGGAGCACATCGGTGGCGAGGAGGGCGCGCTGCGGGGATTCACGGGCGGATTGCTGTTCGGCACGTTCATCCTGGTCGCCCATGAGCTCTCAGGGTCCGATCCGAAGGCGGACCTGCCCGAGCCCGAGATGCTGCTGGTGGTCCTGACCACCGTGCTGGGCGTCGGGCTCGGGGCGCTCGGCGGTCGCTCGCGCGCAAAGCGCGAGGCCGCGCGCCGCGACTGCGAGCTAGTCCGTCCTCCTCCGCGGCGGGCTCCTCGCCCGCACGCGAGATCACGATCCGGTCGGTCTCGATCGTCACCGTCACGGGTCGGTGGCCCGCCCAGTGCTCGGCGTAGACCGGGTCGTCCTGGACCGCGGGGTCGAGCCACAGGCCGTAGCCCTCCTCGCCGTGGTCGAAGGTCCCGTCGAGCGGCTTGCGCGCGCCGCGCGAGCGGCCGCGTCCGCCGCGTCGCCCGCGGCGCGCCGCCGGCGAGGCTTGGCCTCGTCTTCGTCCCCACCCTCATCGCCGTCTGCGGGCGCGTCACCAGCGCCCTCGTCCGTCGCGCCCTCCTCGTCGTCGGCCGTCTCCAGCTCGGCCTCCAGCGCCGCGGCCACCAGCGCCTCGTCCTCCGCACGGAGGTCGGGCTCGTCCTCGTCGACGCGCGGGCCGAAGATGTCGCTCTCGCCGGAGGCGGCCTCGCCCGGGCTCGAGCTCGTGCTCGCGCTTGAACGCGGCGATGTCCTTCACCGAGACCTCGAGCTGGTGCGCGATCCAGGCGTCCGTGCGGCCCTGGCGGACCCAAGTTCGGATCTGGTTCAGTTGCGGTTTGAGGGAACGGCGTGCCAAGAGGCGCGGACACTACCAACGCCCGGTATGTCGCTTGAACTGCGACACCCGACCTGATTAGGTAGCCCCAACGCCCAGGGAGGGAGGCCCCTCGGTGCTGGTCCTCACGCGCAAGTCGAATCAGAGCATCATGATCGGAGACGAGATCGAGGTCTCGGTGCTCGCGGTCATGGGCGAGAAGGTGCGGATCGGCATCGAAGCACCGCGGTCGGTGCCCGTCTTTCGCAAGGAGGTCTACATCGACATCCAGCGCGACGGCACGCCCGAGGCCGACCAGGCGGCCGTCGACGAGGCCCTGGACAAGCTCAAGGAGTAGGCCCGCCACCTGGTTTCTGCAGTTATCGCGCTGGTAGCCTCTCCAAACCTATGAGGATGCGTCAGAGCCTCGCCGAGTTCGAGGCCGATTTCCGCGAGGAGGCGGCCGATTCGGTAGTACGCAGGGAACGGCTGCGCCGTCAGGCCGTGAACCGCTCACGCGCTCGCCGCGTCATGCGCGTTCAGAAGGCCGGGACGATGCGGTTCGTGCTGCTCTGCCTCACGATCCTGGCCACCACGGTGGTGGTGACGCTCCTGATGTTCCAGGCGTTGGCCTGGATCGCCGGCTAGGCCAGGCTCACCCACCGAACCGCAGCGCGCTCACCGTCGCGTCGAGTGCGCACTTCGCGTCGCTACTGACGACACGGAGTGATCACTCGACGTTCCTGAGCGCGATGAGCGACCCTTATCCAGCCCTGGTAGGCGCCCGCGAGGACGGTGCCCTCAGCGCGTTCGAAGGTACCGCCTAGGCGGTCGCCGGGACTTCGGCTTCCTCGGCGTCGCGGTAGACCTCGATGAAGCGCAGGTAGTTGTCCGCGATCTGGTCGGCGGCGGCGTCGCGCTCGATGCTGCCGTCGAGGAACCCCTTCAGGGCGTCCCACCAGATCGAGCGGCCGATCGCGAATCCCACGAAGCCCTCGACCGGGGCCGCCTGGCGCAGCCAGTGGTCGACCTTCGCGTCGCTCGCGCCGCTGCCGAGCAGCACGCATACCACGCCGTCGCGGCCGTCGCGGCGGGTCGTGCGGGCGAGCATCTCGCAGTCCTCGCGCGTGTCGACCCCCTCGATCTTCCAGATGTCCACCTCGATCCCGTAGTCCTGGATCTCCTCGATCACGCGGCGCATGAGATCAGGACGAAGCTCCGCGTCGTAGCGGTCGGTGTCGCCGCCCACCTGCTCGAGCTGGTGGTCCTCGGCGGGCACGAGCAGCTCGTAGAGGAACTTGCGGTCGTTGTCGTGCAGCCAGTCGGCCAGGCGCTTCAGCCGTTCGTTCTGGCGCGCGTTCATCTCCTCGTCGCCGTCGGGGTTGTAGCGGACGAGCACCTTCGAGAAGTCGGGGTCGAAGTCCAGGATGTGCTGGCCGAAGTCGTCGTCGTACTGGAAGTCGAACTCGTTCTGCCCGCTCTTCTCGACCGGCATCGCGAGCTTGAGCCCGCGCGCCTTCGCCTGGGAGGGGATGTCGCCGCCGAACTGCTCGTCGACGAGCGTGCCGGCAGCGGAGGCGTCCACGCCGCGCTGTCGGCCGCCTTGAGCTATGCCCTCGAAGATCAGGTGCTTGGCGTCGGCGATCTTCGCGGTCTCCTCGGGGGTCGGGTCGCCCTCGATGCCGAACATCTTCTTCTGGAAGGAACCGCGGTGGTCGAACGCGAGGATGTAGAGCTTGCCGTCGTAGCCGAGGCTCATAGGTGGCCATGCCTCCCTGGTCGAGTCGAAGTGGGGCCAGGATATACCCGGTCACGCCCGCGGATAGGATGCCGCCGTGGAGCACCGGTTCACGGGCCCCAGCTACACCCTCGGGATCGAGGAGGAGCTGATGATCGTGGACGCGGAGACCCTCGATCTCACCAACTCGATCGAGGGCCTGCTCACCGACCTGCAGGGCGCCGACGCCGAGGGCGAGGTCAAGCCCGAGTTGATGGAGTCGGTCTGCGAGATCGCCACGACGCCGTGCGAAAACGCGGCCGAGGCGGGACGCCAGCTCGACCTGCTGCGCCGCACCGTGCAGCTCGGTGGCCGCCAAGCGTGGGCTCGCGATCGGCGCCGCGGGCACCCATCCGTTCGCCATGTGGGAGGACCAGCGGATCGTCTCGCGCCCGCGCTACCGCGACCTCATCGCCGGGCTTCAGTTCGTCGCTCGGCAGGAGCTGATCTTCGGCATCCACGTGCACGTCGGCCTGGACGACCCCGACAAGGCGATCCACGTGACCAACGGCATGCGCGTGCACATGCCGCTGCTGCTCGCGCTGTCGGCGAACTCGCCGTTCTGGCGCGCGGACCAGACGGGCCTGCTGTCCACCCGCACGCCGATCTTCCGCGCGTTCCCGCGGGTGGGCATCCCGCCGCGCTACGACGACTTCGAGGACTGGTCGCGGCGGATCGAGTTCATGGTGGGCTGCAAGGTGATCGCCGACTACACCTACCTCTGGTACGACGTGCGGCCGCATCCGAGGTTCGGCACGGTGGAGATCCGGGTGATGGACTCGCAGACCCGGCTGGAGCACACCGTCGCGCTCGCGGCACTCGTGCAGGCGATGGTGAAGGAGCTGGCCGAGCACTTCGAGTCGGGCCAGGAGCTGTCGCGATACCCGTACGAGATGCTCGACGAGAACAAGTGGCTGGCCGCCCGCCACGGCCTGGAGGGGGAGCTCGTGGACCTGCCCGACCGCGGCCGGGTGCGCACCAGCGAGCTGGCGCGGCGGCTGGTGGATCGCCTGCGCGAGCACGCCGAGGATCTCGGGTCGAGTGACGAGCTGGCCGGGATCGACGACCTGCTCGACCACGGGAACGGCGCGTCGCGCCAGATCGTGGTGTTCGAGGCGAACCATGACCTCCGCGAGGTCGTGGGTGAGATCGTTGCCAAGACCGACCCCTCCCGGGTGGAGGCGGCTGACTGACGGGCCGCTGTCTTGCGGCAAGTACTCTCAGAGCGGTGAGTCAGCCCGACCTCTTCGTCGTCTGCAAGAACTGCGGGTCCGAGGTCAGCCCGTACGTCACGGAATGCCCGTACTGCGGCCAGCGGGTGCGCAAGCGTGCCCCCAAGCTGGACCGCAGCGGCGAGGACGCCGCGCCGCGAGTGCAGGCAGCGCCGCAGGCCGCGGCTGTCGCGGCTGCGCACCGCCGAGATCGAGGGGATCGCCCCCGATACGCGGCCGGTCATGACGATGGTGATCATCGCGGCGTCGCTGCTCGTGACGCTGGTGCTCGCCACCGACGAGCTGGACATCGACCAGGTGGGCGGCATGTTCGTCGGCCTGGACGACGAGCCGTGGCGCTACGTGACCACGCCCTTCGTGCACGACAGCCTCGCGTACCAGTTCGTGGCGCTGACCGCGGTGGGTATCTTCGGCTCTGCTGCTCGAACGCCGCTTCGGCTGGTTCCCCGTGCTGTTCGTGTTCCTAGCGGCGGGCGCCGCCGGCGCCGCGGCGGCCGTGGCGGCCGATCTGCCGCCGCTCTTCGACGACTTCCCGATCTACGCCGTGCTGGGCGCCAACGGCGCGGCGCTCGGGCTGCTCGCCGCCTGGTACGTGGACGACCGCCGGGCTGCGAGGCGCGGCGACGATCGTGAGAACGACCTGCTGGGCGTGTACGTGTTCGCCGCCGTCCTCTTGGCCCTCCCGCTCGCGGTAGAGGAGGCCAGCGTGGTGGCAGGCTTCACGGGGGCGGCCGTCGGCGCAGTGCTGGGCTTGATGCTGCCGCTCTTCACGCGACGCTGATCGTTCCCGACGGGCCTCCGGTTACGCGCCCGATGCGCGCACCCGGCAGCAGTGCACCGGGAGGAACCGCGACAAGCAAGCCGCCGGAGGTCATCGCATCGCAGAGCAGCCACCGATGCGCCTCGGAGACGGTGGCGTCCCAGGTGACGACCTCCTCCGCCCACGACCGGTTGCGGCGTGTCCCACCGGCCACCGGCGGATCGGGTCCGGCGAGCAGCTCGAGCACGCCGGCAAGGGCCGGCACCGAGGCTGAGTCGACCTCGGCGGCGACGCCACTCGACGCTACGAGCTCCCGCAGATGGCCGAGCAGGCCGAAGCCGGTCACGTCGGTGGCGGCGCTCGCCCCCGCTCGCAGCGCGGCATGCGACGCGTCGCGGTTCAGAGCAGTCATCACCCGTACCTGCTCCGCGATCAGCGCGGGCGGGGCGCTCCCGCGCTTCGCCGCCGTGGCCGCGACCCCGCCGCCGACCGGCTTGGTCAGCCACAGGTCATGGCCGGGGCTCGCGGTCGAGTTGCGCAGGATCCGATCGGGATGCACCGTACCGGTGACCGCGAGGCCGTACTTGGGCTCGCGGTCGTCGATCGAGTGGCCGCCCACGATCGCCACCCCAGCCTCTGCGGCCATCGCGGCACCGCCCCGGAGGATCTCCCGCAGCGTCTCGGCCCCCAGTCGCTCGAGCGAGTAGGCGACCAGGTTGAGCGCGGTCAGCGGCGTCCCTCCCATGGCGTAAACGTCGGAGAGGGCGTTGGCCGCCGCGATCCGCCCGAAGTCGAACGGGTCGTCGACGATCGGGGTGAAGAAGTCGACCGTCGTGACGACCGCGAGGTCGTCGCCGACCCGGTAGACGGCGGCGTCGTCCGCGGTGTCGTTGCCAACCAGCAGGGCGGGATCCCCGTTGCGAGGTAGCTCCGACAGCAGCGGATGGAGCTCCGCCGCCGGAAGCTTGCACGCGCACCCAGCGCCGTGCGAGTGCTCGGTGAGCCTGAGGCGCGCCACGCGCCTATTATCCGCCGTTCGCCATGGCCGGCCCCGAGCGCACCTTTACCGACGAGGAGCTCGACCGGGCGGTTGCGGCCCTGAGCGACCCGGAGCGCTTTCGCGGGGCGGAGGGGCGGGTCGCTCGCGTGGCACCGCAACTTCAGCGGATCCTCAACGACGCTCTGCACTCAGGCGGCTGGTTCGGCGAGGCCCACGAGGCGCAGGTCCGCAAGGCGCTCTCCGACCCGGACGATCAAGAGCGCTCTGCCGCACTGCGGACGCTGCTTGCAGAGGAGACGCGCATGGGGATGCTCGTTGGGGTGGCCGTGGGGTGGGAGCTCGCCCGTGAGCTGGAGGGACCCAAGGACGAGCAGCCCTAGGTCCCGGATATCCTCGCGCCGCGTAACGACCAGAACCGGAGGAGACCATCATGCCCGACGTCGAGTTCCCCGCCCACGGAGCGACCGCACCCGGCTACCTAGCCACGCCCAGCTCGGGAAGCGGGCCGGCGGTGGTCGTGCTGCAGGAGTGGTGGGGCCTCGACGACCACATCCGGGGGGTCTGCGACCGCTTCGCGGGCGAGGGTTTTTTCGCCTTGGCGCCCGACCTCTACCGGGGCGAGACGACCGACCAGCCCGACGAGGCGCAGCAGAAGATGATGGCGATGTCGATGGACCAGGCGGAGAAGGACATGCACGGCGCCGTCGACTTCCTTGCCGAGCAGGATGGGGTGAGCGGCTCCGGCGTCGGGTCGGTCGGCTGGTGTCTCGGCGGCGGCCTGTCGGTCTGGGCCGCAACAGCCAACCCCAAGGTTGCCGCGGTGGTCAGCTACTACTACGTGATGCCGCACGGCAAGCCGGACTTCTCCAAGATCCGCTGCCCGGTCCTGGGCCACTTCGGCACTGCCGACGACTTCGTGCCGGTCGAGGACGCGAAGGCGCTGGAGCGCGAGATCGCGGAGGCGTCGGGCCAGGAGGTCAAGTTCGAGTTCTACGAGGGCGCCGGGCATGCGTTCTTCAACGACACGGACCGCCTCGGCACCTACGACAAGGAAGCGGCTGAGCTGTCGTGGCAGCGCACAATCGGGTTCTTCCGCGAGAACCTCGGCTGAGCGTGGCCCCAGCACGCCGCCTCTGCGTCGCCGCTCTCCTGGTGGCCGGCCTGGCGGCCGGGTGCGGCGACGACGAGGGGCGAGTCGAGGAGGAGGGGGGTACGTCGACGACCGAGAGCGTGCCGACCCAGACGACCCCACCTCGCACCGAGACCCAGCCCGAGCGCGAGGAGACGGTGGCTGTGCCCGGCGACGAGACCTCCGCCGAGGACCAGACCGGTGGCGCGGGCGACGAGGTGCCGGCCCAGTCACAAGCGCTCGTGACGGGCCGCGGCGGGCGCATCTCGCCGCGGCTGGTGCGCGTGCCGCCGTACATCGCGATTCGCGTCGAGCTGCGCTCGGCGGACGGCGCGGTCTACCGCCTGCGGGGCCGAGGGCGCCGCCTGCGCGCGGACGCCGACGTCGAAACGGTCTCGACCACGTTCGCTGGGCTGCGGCCCGGCAGGCGACTGGTGCTCGTCGGTCCCCAGGGTCGCGTAACGGTCGAGGCGTCGGCGGAGCCGGGGCCGTAGCCGCCGCCGGTCGCCGGAGCACGGGCCCCCCGGACCGAAATCCACGCGCTGTCCCGCCTGGGGGTCGTGTGGCGACCCCTACCCGGGATTCCTCCCCGAACGCCGCGATGGGCTGGCCGGCCAGCCAGTCCTTCGCTACGCTGCGCGGCGAGGCGAGCAATCGAGGGGAGACACGTGACCGAGCCGACCATGGAGCGCACCGACCGCGCCGACTTCCAGGCCACCACGGACCCGGCCGTTATGGAGTCGGCCGACCGCGGCGAGGTCGAGCTGCTGGGCTATGGCGAGCTGTACAGCCTGTGGGAGCGCCAGCAGTGGGCGGTCCAGGACATCGACTTCACCCAGGACCGGATTGACTGGCACGAGCGCATTCCGCCGGAGGAGCGCTACCAGCGCATGTACGGGCTGTCGTCCTTCTTCATCGGCGAGCAGCGGGTAGCAGCCGAGCTGGGCCCGATGATGCGCGCCGCGCCGGAGGAGGACATGCGCGTCTTCCTCTGCACCCAGATCGCCGACGAGGCTCGCCACGTACAGTTCTTCGACCGCTTCTACTCCGAGGTCGGGGTGCTCGAGTCGGACAACCTGCGCGACCGCCTCGCCGAGACGAGCGCCCACCTCAACGACAACTTCAAGACGCTGTTCGACGAGATGCTGGCCAGCCGGGTCGACCGTCTCGCCCGTGAGCCCGAGGATCTCGAGACGCTCGTGGAGGCGATCACGCTCTACCACATGGTGATCGAGGGGATGCTCGCCCTCACCGGCCAGCACTTCATCATCGAATACAACGAATCGATCGGCACACTGCCCGGCTTCGTCGAGGGATTCAACAACGTCGCCCGCGACGAGCATCGCCACGTGGCCTTCGGTGCCCGGTTCCTGCGCGACATGGCCAAGCGCGACGAGCGCTACAGGGAGGCGATCACCAGGACGCTCGTGGAGTGCGGTCCGGCCGCCGACGGGGTGCTCCAGCCGCCGTGGTACGACGAGGTCGAGGAGGAAGAGATCTTCGGCTTCACGATGGACGAAACGCGCGCGTATGCGACCAAGGCGCTCGAGCGGAGGCTGAAGGTAATCGGGCTCGCTCCGGTCGGCTAGTACATCCGCCCGCCCAAGGGCACCTCGGCGTCGGGGCGCAAGAGCGTCACGCGTCCTTCCTCGTCGGGGACGCCGAGGACCAGCACCTCCGAGAGCACCGGCCCGATCTGGCGCGGCGGGAAGTTGACGACCGCCATCACGAGCCGGCCCTCCAGCTCGTCGCGCGCGTAGTGCGCGATCTGGGCGGAGCTGCGCTTCTCGCCGAGCTCGGGGCCGAAGTCCACCCACAGCTTCCAGGCCGGCTTGCGCGCCTCGGGGAACTCCTCCACCCGGGCGATGCGCCCAACGCGGATGTCGAGCCGCTCGAAGTCCTCGATCGTCGCCACGGCGGGCGAGCCTACTAGCGCAGCGCCACCTGCTTGGCCACGGACGGCACGGGGCCCTTGTCGGTCTTGCGGTTGACGAACAGCATGTACGGCCCGGGGGGCGCCACGTTGCCGTTGGGCGGCCCCGCCACACGCAGTCGGTTCCCGCTGCGCGAGAGCACGCGCAGGACCACGCTGCGCTGGTCGGCGTCGGTCACGTGCGTCTGAGACGGGTTGCGCACGAGCACGACGCTCTCGATCTCGGTCGCCGGCCGGTCGACCACCACGTCCATCGCGCCTCCGTACGACTGCGACGAAGGTGCCGAGACGATCTGCGGGCGCGCGCCGCGGAAGAGGTACGGCGGGCTGTAGAGCTCGAAGCTCGGATCGCGCTCGTTGGGCGAGAACGGGCCGCCGAGATTGATGTGCCTGAGGTAGAGCGTCGTGATCGGCGCGTGGCCGCCGATCAGGATCCGCCCGTCCGGCAGCAGCGCGGCGGAGTTGTGGTAGGTCCGCGGCTGATGGCCCTGCGCCACCGGCCGCCAGTCGCCCGACTGTGGATCCCAGAGCTCGGCCTGCTTGATCGGGAACTCCAGGCCCGGCGTAGCCACCTCGTCGCGGTCCGCGCCGGAGAAGGCCATCGCCTCGCCGGTCGGCAGGAGGATGCCGGAGGGGTACCAGCGCGGCCGGTGCAGGTCGCCCGTCGGGCGGGTCGAGAGGGCGTTCCCGCGCGCCGTGTCCACCGTGGTGATGCGGCTGTCGCTGGTGGAGAAGTAGCTGCCCGGGCTCGGCGGGTTGAGCACGCCCCCGGCGGTCAGGAACGAGGCCTTCGTGTACTGCCCCGCGGCATCGGGCTGAAGCGGGAGCATGAGCGAGAAGGTCGAGCCGCGGAAGCCCGGCAGCGTGAGGCTCTTGCCGCCGCCCGGGATGCCGAGCTTGGCGAGGTCCGAGACTGGCTGGCCGAAGTCGAGGTCGAGCAGTCCGCCCAGCAGGCCGCCGTCCACACCCGGAATGCCGAGGTCCTTCCAGCGCCCGGTCGCGGGGTCGTAGGAGGCCGCGTTGTTCCACAGCGCCTCGTCGTAGGACTGGCCGAGCGGGTTGAACGACTGCCCCGCAGCGTTGTAGTACACGTGACCGTTGGGGAGCAGGTGCAGCCGCGGGAACAACGGCAGGGAGCGCTGGGCCGCGCTGCCGTTGTCGCCCCACTGGCCGCTCGCGGGATCGTAGGTCTCGGTCTTGCGGACGTTGGTGAACGAGTCCTCGAGGTGGTCGGGGTAAACGGGCTTGACGAGCTTCTCGACCCCGCTAGCAACGAACAGCTTGCCGTTTCCGAGCGTGACGAGGCTCGGGTACCAGCGCCCGACCTCCATGGAGCCGGTCTGGCTCCACCGGTTCGTAGCGGGGTTGTAGATCCGAGCGTTGCGCAGGCCCTCCAGCTCCACCACGCCGATCCCCGTGTCGGCGATCTCCGGGTCCTGGTAGTAGGCGGTGCCGCCGACCGCGATGACGCGTCCGTCGGGCAGGAACGCGTGGTCGGAGCAGAACAGTGCGCCGTCGTTGTTCGTCTCGCCGTTGCCGCCGGGAACGATCGGACCGTTGTCGTACCCGCCCGGGTTGGCGCCGCCGTCAGAGGGCTCCGGGACGCTCCAGGCGAACGGGTTGGCGGAGATGTTCAGCACCCGCGTCTGGTCGTTGAGGGCGACGCTGCCGTAGTCGGTGATCAGCGACCGCTCGATCCGCTCCGTCCCCTCGAGCGCGTTCCAGTAGACGATCCGTCCGTTCGGCAGAACGCTGACGCTGCCGGCCGCCGGCTTGCACGTCCTGAGTCCGTCGGAGTTCACTACGCAGCGGTCCTCCGTGGCAACGCCACCCACGGTGGGCTCCGCGAAGGGCGCGCCGAAGCTCCCCGACTGCGCCGGATCGCTGGAGCTCGGGAGAGCGGGGAGGGCGTCACCCAATCCCATCTCGCCCTCATGGGCGCCGGCTGGCACCGCCAAGACGAGCGCGGCGGCGACGGCGATCAAGCCGGTCGAACGCATCCGCCTGTTCCGCCTCAAAGCACGCCCCCACCGAGGTCGCTGAGCCCGGCGATCCTACCACTCGGCGCCGGGGCCGCGGGCGCTTCCCGGGTGCGCTAGGGCGCGGTGGGTGGGGGAGGAGCCACCGGACGGCCGACGGGCTGCGGTGGCTCGGTCGCCGGAGGGGCCGGCGGGAGGTCGGGAGTCTCGATGCTCTCGTCCGGGACCGTGTCCACGACGGGATCGCTGACCGGCGGGTCGACCGGCTGAGTGCGTGGGGGCAGAGTCGCGACCGACTCCTCCTCCTGGACCGGCGCGGGCGGGGGGTCACCGGCGCGGGCGCCGGGACGGGGACGGCGACCGGAGCCCCCGGCGGGGGCGTCGGGGCCTCGACCTTCGGCTTCGGCTCCGGCTTGGGCTCGGCGGCGAGCTTGGCCTTCGGCTCCTCTGCCACGGCAGGCTTGGCCACGGGCACCGCGCCGCCTGTGGCGGGTACGGGGGGAGCGGCGGAGACGACCTGGGTGGGAGCCGGGTCGTGCTTGGCGGCCTCGTTCACCTCAACCGCACCGGCGGTCACGATCACAGCCGCTGCCATGCCGGCCGCCGCCTTCGATGCAACGGCGCCGATACCGGCGGAGATCGCCCCGCCGGCCGCCGCGCTGCCGGCCGCGGTGGCGGCACCACCGGCCGCCAAGCCGGCACCACCAGCGGCCACTCCTCCACCGCCTGCGGCGGCGGCAGACCCCGCGGCGGCGCCGCCGCCGAAGGTGAGCTTCGCCAGGCCGAGCTTCTTCAGGAACACGAAGGCGCCGACCGGGAAGACCGCGGCCAGCGCCTTGGAGGTGTGGCGAAGCTGTGCACGGAAGTTGCGGCAGCGCTCACAGGTCTTGAGATGACGCCGCACCGGAGCGGAGCTCTTCGTGAGGCCCTCCGCCACCTGGCCGAGCTCTAGGCGCACCTCCTCGCACGTGAGCAGCCGCGCCTCGGAGGCTTCCGCCAGACCCACGCGGGCACGCACGAGGAGCGACTTCACGCTCGGCACCGTGGTGTCCATCGCCTCGGCAATCTGGTCGTAGGAGAGCGCGTCGATCTCGCGCAGCAGCAGTGCCGTGCGCTGGGTCTCGGGCAGGTCCTGCACGTCGGCCACGATGTGGCGGAACTCCTCGCGGCGATGCACGGTCTCGGCGGTCGTCGTGCCGAAGTCGCGCTCGAAGACGTCCATCGAGTCCAGCCCCGTCGCGCGCGGCTTGCGTAGGTGGTTCAGGCAGCGGTTGCGGGCGATCCGGTAGAGCCACGGGCGCGCGTTGATCGGCCGGTCGTCGGCCAGCAGCGCGTTGTACGAGGCGGCGAATACCTCCTGGAGCACGTCCTCCGCGTCCTCCTGCGAGGCGAGCATGTGGCGGCAGAAGGCCAGCAGCCGTGGCTGGTAGCGCTGCACGAGGGCCTCGAACGCGCCGTGCTGCCCGCGCCTGACGAGTGCCACCAGCTTCTCGTCGGACTGCAACCGCAGCAGGGGCGAACGCCCCGCGAGTGCCGGCAGCCCTGCCTGGTGTCTGAGAGCGGAAGCTTCCACGGGCTATCCCCGGATCCGTGCCCTGCCCGAAGAGACACGGTAGCAACGCCAAAGTTGCGCCCCAAGGGGCACCTAGACTGATGTTCGCCCGGGTGATGGAACGGTAGACAGAAGGGGCCTTAAAAGCCCCGGTCCTAACGGACGTGTGGGTTCGAATCCCACCCCGGGCATACTCCCCCGCATGTCGAGCTGGGACGACGACGACTGGGTGGGCGAGCCACCCGAGGGCCGGTACTCACGCGACCGGGCCAAGCCGGAGTTCTGGTGGACTCAGCGTCCGAGCGGCCTGGTGGCCGGCGCGATCGGGTTGGTGGTGATCGTCCTGGTCGTCGTGATCTTGGTCTAGGCGGTATACCTCGGTCCGATGTCGAGGGTTTTCTTTGCGCCGTTCAGCATCGTCGGCTCGTTGATCGCGGGCCTCGCCGCGCGCAAGATCTTCGAGCGGCTGTGGTCACTGATCGACGACGAGGAGCCCCCGGAGGCCGGGGAGGAGCGCGAGCCGGTCACCCGGATCCTGATCGCGGCGGTGCTCCAGAGTGCCGTCTTCGCGGCTGCCCGTGTCGTCTTCGACCGCCAGGCGCGCCGCGCCTTCCGGGGGCTGACCGGCTCGTGGCCCGGGCCCAAGGACAAGACCGAGACGTAGGGCCGTACTAGTCGGCGCGACCGAGTTCGAGATTCCGGATCCGATCCGGGACAATCCGCGGCATGCCGTTCATGTTCGACTGGCTGTACGGGCGGACGGGCAGGTTCTATTTCTCGCTGTTCCAGGTCTTCGAGCTCGCCTCGGCGATGGTCATCACGCTGGCGACGGTGGGGCTCTTCAGCCTCTACGAGGACATGTCGAGCGCCACGTTCTGGCGCACGGTGCTGATCGCGGAGGCTTGCGTGCTGGTGGCCGTCGGCTACTCGGCCCTGCGGACGCACAAGCTGGCGAGCCCCCTCCGGCGATGGCTGAAGGGTGGGCGCGATCCCGCCGGCGCGCCGGAGGCATGGCGGCAGGCCGTGTCGCTTCCGCGCCGGATGGTGGGTGCCAGGGGCTGGGTGCCGTTTGTCCTCGCGTGCCTGCCGATTGCCATCTACATCACTCTCGACCGTGACCTGCCGTGGTACGGCTCGCTCATCATCGCCTCGGCGTCTATGGTCGCTGTCGGCTACGCCGCGGTGCTGCACTTCTTCGGCTCCGAGCTGTTCCTGCGGCCTGTGATCGAGGACATCGTTCGCGTGCTTCCCCCCGACTGGGCCGGCCAGCCCGCGGGCGTACCGCTGCGGTGGAAGCTGCTCGGCGCGCTCCCGCTCATCAACGTGATCACCGGGGTCGTCGTGAGCGGCCTGTCCGCCGACGCCACCCAGTCCCTGCGAGACCTCGGCGTCGACGTGGTGGTGGCGGTGATCGTGGCGTTCACGATCTCGCTCGAGCTGACCGTTCTGCTCACGAAGTCCGTGCTGCGCCCGGTCGACGACCTCCTGAAGGCGACCGAGCGCGTGAAGAAGGGAGACCTGAGCGTCCGCGTGCCGGTGGTCTCCGGTGACGAGCTGGGAACGCTCGCGGGCAGCTTCAACGAGATGCTCGACGGTCTCTCCGAGCGCGAGCGCCTGCGGGAGGCGTTTGGCAGCTACGTCGACCCCGACGTCGCCGAGCGGGTGCTCCAGGAGGGCGAGCTGCTCGAGGGACAGGAGGTCGAGGTCACAGTGATGTTCCTCGACGTGCGCGACTTCACGCCGTTCGCCGAGCGCTCGACCGCCCGCGAGACCGTCGCGTTCCTCAACCGCCTGTTCGAGCTCGTCGTGCCGATCGTCCTCGCCCACGGAGGGCACGCGAACAAGTTCATGGGCGACGGCCTGCTCGCGGTCTTCGGGGCGCCGGACCGCCTCCGCGACCACGCCGATCGAGCACTCGCCGCCGCATGCGAGATCGCACGCGCGGTATCGGACCGCTTCGGCGACGAGGTGGGCGTCGGCATCGGGCTCAACTCGGGACGGGTGGTGGTGGGATCGGTGGGCGGTGGCGGGCGGCTCGAGTTCGCCGTGATCGGCGACGCCGTGAACGTCGCCGCGCGGGTGGAGCAGGCCACGCGCGAGACCGGGGACGTCGTGCTGTACACGGAGGCGACCCGCTGCCTCTTGGAGCGCCCCGAGGCGGTTTCCATAAGAGCGCGTGGAACGCTGCCGCTCAAGGGGAAATCCGACCCGGTTGGGCTGTACGCCGCGGGTCCGGAAATAGACGAACGTATGACACCCGCCCGTTCCGGCCTCATCGCCGAAGCCTGAACGCCGACACCAATTGGGTGACCGTTTTGCGCTCTCTCCTGCGCGCGTTCGTGCGACCTCCATTCGCGCGCGCGCACGCGAGGGCGATCGCCGCCGCCGTGCTGGCGGGCGTCCTCGTCGCGGCCGCTCCCGGCGGCAATGGCAGCGCGCATGCAAAGCGGTACGACAAGCAGCGCGGGGGACAAAAGGAGAACGCGAGCAAGCAGCGTCAGAGCGCGGGCGATCCGGTCAGCCCGCCTCCCGCTGCCAGCCAGCCCAAGCCGTCGACGCCGTCGCCTGTGGTGCCGACTCAGGAGACGAGTCCCGAAGCGCGCGAAGCAGCGCACCACGCGATCTCGCGACAACACCGAGAAGTCGCGGGACTTCGAGACGATTGCCCCAAGCCAGGGCTCGACGAGCCAGCCGACGCGGTCACAGCCGTCTTCGCCGAGCACCGGCGCGCCGTCGACAGCAGCTCCGTCCGCGGCGGCCGCGCCGAACCCGGGCGCAGCTTCCAACATCAACGTCAGCGGCTCGCAGCAAACCTCGGGCGCCTCACGCCGCCGCAGCGCAGCGCGCCGCCGCGCCAGCGGGGAGCGAGCTGCTGCCCGGGTCCTTGGCGCGGGCGCCGGGCTCTCGCTCGGAAGCACCCTCCTTGGCGCTGCGACCGGTTCGGATGCCGGCGGTGAAGCCACACCGTCCGGCTCCGGCGGGGGCGACGAAGGCGACGGATCGTCGAAGTCCAAGGACGAGAGCAACTCGGCGGTCGGCCGCACCGTGCGCGACATCGTCGAGGTCGTACCCAGGCCGATCAAGACGCTGCTCGCGGCGCTCGCGATCCTCTCGCTCGTGCTCGGAGGTGGCTACCTGTTCCTGGCCGAGCGTGGACGGCGGCTGGCGCGACAGCGGTCGGACCTCCTGCAGGAGGTCGGCCTGCTCCAGACCGCACTGCTCCCGCCCGTCCCCGCAACCGTGGGCGCCGTACGCACGTCAGTGGCGTACCGCCCCTCGGACGGTCCCGGCGCTGGCGGTGACTTCTACGACGCGCTCACGCTGCCAGGCGGGCGCGCCGCGTTCATCCTCGGCGACGTTTCAGGCCACGGCCGCCAGGCGCTGGCCCGCACCGCGTTCATGCGCTACACGCTGCGCGCCTATCTAGAGGGTGGCCTCGAGCCGCGGATGGCCCTGCAGGTGGCGGGCCGCGTGATCGACGAGCATCTGGCCGGAGACTTCGCGACGGTGGTTCTCGCCGTCCACGATCCTCAGAGTGGCTCCCTCACCTACGCGTGCGCCGGCCACCCGGCGCCGATCGTGGTAGGGCCGTCCCGCCCCGAGCCGGTGCTGGTGGGCTCCTCGCCGCCGATCGGGCTTGGGCTGCGCACCGGTCTGCGCCAGACCACGCTTCCGCTTCCCGCCGGATCGGTCGTGTGCCTCTACACCGACGGGCTGGCCGAGGCTCGCACCGAGAAGAGCATCCTCGGGCGCCCGCGGCTGGGCGACATCGTGGAGGGCCTCGGCCGCGACGCCACTGCCGCCGGCCTGCTCGACCGCGTGGCGTCTGAGGCGCGGCTCGTGACCGACGACATGGCCACCGTCGTGTTGACTCCCACCGCCGGCGTGACCGCCGGCGGTTTCCGCTCGGAGCAGATCGAGATCGACGCTGAGGACACCGATGAGCGCCTCGCTCAGCGGTTCCTCGAGTCCTGCGGCGCCGACCCGGAGCAAGTGAGGGAGGCGGAAGCCGAGGTTCGCGAGCTGTTTCAGACCCACGGCGGCGCCGTCGTCCACGTGCGCTTGGGTATGCGCGGTCCGCAGATCCTGGTGCTGCCGCGCAACGTCGAGACGCTCGAGCTCGCCTCACGCCGCGCGGCCTCCGCCTGACAGCCGATTTCTGGCGGGTTCGCGCTTCTCATCCTATGCTCGAAGAGGGCATGGGGTTCGAGGAGGTAGGACGTTGCTGGGGGACCGCAGGTGAACAACCGCCGCACGAGGCTGCGCCAGGTTTGGCTGGTGTGCCTTGCCGTGCTCGCGATCGGCGGCGTATCGCTCCCCGCCCACGCCAGTCATAGGGAGGCGTCGGGGCCCTCTGACGAGGAAGAATCCAGGGGCGGGTTGGACGGAGCCCTGCGCGACGGCGACCTGGGCGGAGCCCTCCGCGACGGCGCGTCGAGACTCAGGCCAGAGGGCGTAGAGGACACCGTCCGCGACACTCTCGACCTCGCGGATACCGTCGAGGACAGCGTTCCCGAGGAGATCGCTCCTGACGAGGTCGCCGACCGCGTGGCCAGCACCTTGGAGAGCGACGAAGGGGAGTCGTCCGCCGCCGAGGAGCCGATCCCGGAACGGGCGAAGCGCGACCCCGCGCCGTCAACTGAGAACGACAGCCCCGCCCCGAGCGCTCCCGCCCCGTCGCCGGCGTCCGCGCGCGGCGACGTTCCCACTGCGGGCGTCCCGCCGGCGTCGACCGGGGCAGGTCAGCAAGCCGGTGAGGGGACCGGCGCGGCCTCGCCCCGGCGGCGCGGGGCCGAAGCCCAGGGGGTCACGCGACGCGGGGCCCGGGCCGCCCGACTCGCTGCGGTGGTGGGCGGCGCTTCAGTGTCCGGCGGGGGCGTCGTGCTCGCGCAAGCGCCCGCGGCTGGCGACTCCGGCGCGGGCGCACCCGCGGATGAGGGCGGGGGTGCGCCGGCGGGCGACGACGAGGCAGCCTCGGGCGGCGCCCAGGCGCCCGACTCGACCGAGGGCCAGCCGTCGAACACGGTCGAGGAAATCGTCGAGGTCGTGCCGGATGCCCTGTGGGTCGCGCTCGGGCTGCTCGCCGCTCTGTCGTTGCTCCTCGGCGGCGGCTACCTGATCGCGGCGCACCGCGCCCGCCGGCTGGCGAACCGGCGTCAGGAGCTGCTCGAGGAGGTAGGCCTCCTGCAGACCGCGCTGCTACCACCCGTGCCTGAGACCGTCGGCGCGGTGAGGGCGTCGGTTGCCTACCGCCCCTCGGACGGTCCCGGCGCCGGCGGTGACTTCTACGATGCCCTGACCCTCTCCGGCGGGCGCGCCGCGTTCATCCTCGGTGACGTCTCCGGCCACGGCCGCCAGGCTCTCGCCCACACGGCGTTCATGCGCTACACGCTGCGGGCCTACCTCGGCGCCGGTCTCGAGCCGCGGATGGCGCTCCAGGTGGCCGAGCGCGCCGTCGGCGGCCAGCTCGACGGCGACTTCGCCACCGTGATCGTGGCGGTCCACGAGCCCGCGGACAGCTCGCTGACGTACGCGAGTGCGGGTCACCCCGCGCCGATCATCGCCGGCGCTCCCCCGCACGACCCCGTTCTGGCGGGCTGGTCGCCGCCGATCGGATGGGGCCTGCGGACCGGCCTGCGGCAGACGACCATCTCGCTGCCGGCGGGCGCGATCGCGTGCCTGTACACCGACGGCCTGTCAGAGGCCACGACGGTGGACGGCATCCTCGGTCGCCCACGCCTGACCGAGATCCTGGCCGAGTGTGGCCGCGATGCCACCGCGACCGACGTGCTGGACCGGGTGGCAAAGGAGTCGGTCACCCTCCGCGACGACATGGCAGCGTGCCTGATCGCCCCGGCGCGTCACGCGAAGGCCGGCGCGGCTCGCGTCGAGGTGCTGGAGGTGGGGACCGACGAGATTGACGAGGGGCTCGTCAGCGCGTTCCTCGAGGAGTGCGAAGTGGAGCCGTCAACCGACATCGAGGCCGAGGTTCGCGCACTCACTGAATCGCGTGGTAACGCGCTCATCACCGTGCGCTCCGGTGCGGGTGGGGCACACGCGAGCGTGGAGCCCGTCAGCCCGGACAGCATCGAGGCGGCCGCGGCACGGCGGGCCATGGCCTCGCGGCGCGGCTAGCTACTCCGGATCCGGGCCCACCCGGACGAGCATCTTGCCGATGTTCTCGCCCTCGAGCAGGCCGATGAACGCGTCAGGCATGCGCTCGATCCCGTCCACGATCGTCTCGCGGTACTTCAGCTCGCCGCTCTTGACCCACGGGCCGGCCTCCGCGGTGAACTGCTTGAGCAGCCCGAAGTGATCAAGCACGATGAACCCGCGGATGGTGAGCCGGTTGGGCAGCACCGCCAGGAAGTTCTCCGGACCGGGCTGGCGCTCCTCCGCGTTGTACTGGGAGATCGCCCCGCACAGAGGGATCCGGCCGTGCACGCGCATCCGCGCGAGGGCCGCCGCCAAGTGGTCGCCGCCGACGTTGTCGAAGTAGATGTCGATGCCCTTCGGGCAGTGCTCGCGCAGCGCCGCGTTCAGGTCCACCTCCTTGTAGTTGAAGGCGGCGTCGAAGCCCAGCTCGCCGGTCAGCCACTCGACCTTCTCGGCCGACCCGGCGCTGCCGACGACGCGGCAACCCTTCAATCGCGCCATCTGACCCACCGCGCTGCCGACGGCGCCCGCCGCGCCGGAGACGAACAGCGTCTCACCCTCCTGGGGCTTCCCGAACTCCATCAGGCCCGCGTAGGCGGTCAGCCCCGGCATCCCTAGCACCCCGAGCGACGTCGAGATCGGGGCCAGCCCGGGGTCCACCTCGAACAGGCCGTCGCCGTTCGAGACGAAGTGCTCGCGCCACCCGTTGAGGCCCTGGACCCACGTGCCCTCCGCGAATCGACCCCCGTTCGAGGCGACCACCTGACCCACCGCTCCGCCGTCCATCACCTTGCCGACCTGGTACGGGGGCACATACGACTTCACGTCGCGCATGCGGTTGCGCATGTAGGGATCGACGGACAGGTAGCTGTTGCGGACGAGCACCTCCCCGGCGGCGGGCTCGGGCAGGGGCACCTCCGCGAGCTCGAAGTCCTCGGGCTTCGGTGCGCCCTCGGGGTGCGAGGCGAGCCTGATCTCCCTCGAGCTCTCGGCCATCGGCGGGCACACTACCGGCGCTAGCCTCGGGTAGGTTGCGCTTATGGCTACCGAGCAGCAGACCGACCAGGCGACGGGACTTCACGGCGGGAGACTGGTGGCCAAGCGCTTGAAGGCGCACGGGGTCACCAAGCTGTTCACGCTCTCCGGCGGCCACATCTTCTCGATCTTCGACGGCTGCCGCGAGGAGGGGATCGACATCGTCGACACCCGCCACGAGCAATCCGCGACGTTCGCCGCCGAGGGGTGGGCGAAGGCGACCCGCCAGACAGGTGTGTGCGCGCTCACGGCCGGCCCGGGGGTCACGAACGGTATGAGCGCGATGGGCTCCGCGCTTCAGAACGGCTCCCCGATCGTCGTGCTGGGCGGGCGCGCCCCGGCGATGCGCTGGGGCCAGGGCTCCCTGCAGGAGATCGACCACGTGCCGTTCGTCGCCCCCCTGTCGCGCTCCGCGGCCACCGTCGGCGCCACCGCCGACATCCCCGCGGCGACGGACGCCGCCTTCGCCGCGGCGGCGGGACCTCCGAGCGGCCCCGCGTTCCTCGACTTCCCACTCGACCACGTGTTCATGGAGTCGGACGTGGATGCCGACGGCCCGGCCGAGACCATCGATCATCGCTCCCTACCTGCCGCGGAGGGCACCGAGCGGGCGATCGAGTTGCTGCGCGGAGCCAAGCGGCCGGTGATCATGGCGGGCACCGGCCTCTACTGGGCCCACGGTGAGGATGCCCTGCGCTCGCTCGCCGAGGAGCTGCGAGCTCCGGTGTTCGTGAACGGCTTGGGCCGCGGCTGCATCCCGGCCGATCACGAGCTGGCATTCTCACGCGCCCGCGGAAAGGGCCTCAACGGGGCGGACGTGGCGCTGGTGGTGGGCGTGCCGATGGACTTCCGCCTCGGATTC
Organism: uncultured Thermoleophilaceae bacterium; assembly: GCA_963802855.1. Taxonomy (GTDB): domain Bacteria; phylum Actinomycetota; class Thermoleophilia; order Solirubrobacterales; family Thermoleophilaceae; genus JAAYBF01. The sequence continues at coordinate 9,814 of CAWDJP010000004.1, read as the reverse complement.
GGCGGCTCGTTCGGCGACGACACAGAGATCGTGATTCTCGACTCGGCGCCGCCCGACCGCGAGCCGCCGCGCGATCCGGCCGTCGAGCTCTACGGCGGGATCCCCGCCACGCTCGACTCGATCCGCGAGGGCGCTGCTGGTGGCCCGGACCGGGGCGAATGGGTGGCCGCGCTGCAGGAGACCGAGAACGAGAAGCGTGCCGGGGAGCAGGAGGAGCTCACGGACGATCGGGCGCCGCTGCACCCGCTGCGCGTCTACCACGAGCTCGGCAACGTCCTCGAGCGCAACGCGGTGGTGATCGGCGACGGCGGCGACTTCGTGTCCTACGCGGGACGGGTGATCGAGACGTATGAGCCGGGTTGCTGGATGGACCCGGGGCCGTTCGGATGCCTCGGCTCGGGGCCGGGGTACGCGCTGGCAGCCAAGCTCGCGAACCCCGACCGGCAGGTCTGCCTGCTGATGGGCGACGGCGCGTTTGGCTTCGGCGGCATGGAGTTCGACACGCTCGTACGTCACGGCGTGCCGGTGGTGGCGGTGATGGGCAACAACGGCATCTGGGCGCTCGAGAAGCATCCGATGGAGTTCCTCTACGGCTACTCGGTAGCCGCCGAGCTCCAGCCCGAGTGCCGCTACGACAAGGTGGTGGAGGCCCTCGGCGGGCACGGCGAGCTGGTGTCCAAGCCCGACGAGCTGCGCCCGGCACTGGAGCGCGCGTTCGCGTCGGGCAAGCCGGCGCTGGTGAACGTATTGACGGACCCGTCGGTTGCGTATCCGCGCCGGTCCAACTTGGCCTGAGGCCCTGCTCAACAAAAGGAATCGCCCGCTTTCGCGGGCGATTCCATAAACGGCCCCATCAGGACGGGCAGGGGTACGTGCCTTGAAAGGGCCTTGCGGTTCGGACGGCGGGAGGCGCCGATACGATGCGGCTTCGCCCGAACCTATGTACCGGGCCGGGCAGCCAGCGGGATTACCCCGCAAGCGATCCCAAACCCAGCCGTCCGAGCATACCGCATAGGGGGTAGGGCAACAGCGAAACTTTGTCTAACCCTTCTAACCCTCCTGCTCACCCCCGTACAACGCATCGTCGAGCGCTGCTCCATGGAGGATGTCGGCCTCGCTGGTCTCGATCGAGTCGAGGCCGAAGGCGCGCATCGACTCGACCAGGATGGCGGCTCCGGCGATGATCGTGGGCGCTCGGTCGGGGTGCAGACCAGGAACGTTCTGGCGCGCGTGGAGGGGTAGCGCGGCGAGCATCGCGAGCATCCGCTCACATTCGCCGAGAGCCAGCTCGTAGCCGTGTACGCGCACGGGGTCGTACGGCTCGAGCTCCTGGTCGACGGCCGCGAGCGAGGTGGCCGTGCCAGCCACGGCGATCCCTTGACGAACACGCCCGCGCACATCGGCGGCGATCTCCGCAGCGACAGTCTCGCGGGCAGCCTCGGCCAGGGCTGCCACCTCCTCTGGCGCCGGCGGATCGCTGGCCACGTGGCGCTCGGTGAAGCGGACCGACCCCATGCGAGTGGAGACGTGAAAGTCGGGCGCCTCGCCCGGAGTGCCGACCACGTACTCCGTGCTGCCACCGCCGATGTCGATCACCAGTGTCGGGCCCGAGGCCGGGTCGCGTCCTGCGGTGGCGCCGAGGAACGTCAGCCTCGCTTCCTCCTCGCCGGTGATCGTGCGGACGTCAAACCCGAAGTGATCGCGGACGGCCGCTTGAAACTCCTCGCCGTTGACGGCATCGCGCACGGCGCTCGTGGCCACCGCGATCGACCTGTCGGCCCCGTGCTCGTCCGCGAGCGCGCGATAGGCCGCCAGGCGTGCGAAGACCCGCTCCATCGCGTCGTCCGCAAGCCTGCCGGTTGCGTCGACCCCCTCGCCGAGCCGGGTCACGTCGGTGCGCCGGTCGATCTCCTGAAGCGTGCCGTCCTCATCGACGTCGGCAACGAGCAGTCGGGTCGAGTTCGTCCCCAGATCCACCACGGCTATGCGCCGACCGTCATCCATGCGGTGGGCGGACGGTAGCCTTCGCCCCAGATGTTCGGAGTCTCACGCAAGCGCCAGGAGGTTCACCCGCCCACCGACGCGCGGGCCCTCGAGGACCTGATGCTGCGCGACTGGCGTGGCGCGGACGTGCGCCTCGGCGACGTGTGGTCGGACAACCCGGCCCTGCTCGTCTTCCTGCGCCACTACGGCTGAACGTTCTGTCGCGACCACGCGGTTCAGTTGAACCGCGACCGTGAGATGTTCATCCGGGCGGGAGCGCCGCTCGTGGTGATCGGCCAAGGCACGCCCTCGAACGCCGCCTGGTTCCGCGAGCGCTTCGACCTCGATCTGGACCTGCTCGTGGACACCGACCGCAAGGCCTACAAGGCGGCCGGCACGAAGGTGGCGACGTTCGGCGAGCTGCTCGGGCCGAAGATGGTTTCGCGCGGGCTGAGACGCAGCCTCGATACGGGCGTCCGCCAGGGCAAGACGGTCGGGCACCCGGCACAACTCGGCGGTCTGATGCTGGTCACGCCCGGAGGGGACGTTCCGTGGGCCCACCTCTCCGACGACGCGAGCGACTACCCGCCAAACGCCGAGGTCGCGGAGTCCGTTCGCCGCGCCCTGAGTGACTGAGATCCGCGGTTCCGGGCGCTTGAGCGACCCCGAAGGCGGTGCTACCTTTACACGTGCGCCGCGGGGTGGAGCAGTCAGGTAGCTCGTCGGGCTCATAACCCGAAGGTCGCGGGTTCGAATCCCGCCCCCGCTACTCACGAAAGGCCCGCAACCGCGGGCCTTTCGTCATGAAGGGCCCGGCGCGAGGGGCGCGGTTCGCACCTCAGCTACCGGATCGCAACCACTGACAGGAGTGTCGCATGAGCACGCAGGCCGGCAACAGAGTGAATCTCTCGATGTCCGTGTCCGCCGACGGCTTCGTCGCCGGACCCAACCAGGACGAGGACCATCCGCTCGGCGTCGGCGGGATCGAGCTTCACAGGTGGCACATCGATGAGGGGCCCGAGAGCGGCGGACACCCCGTCAACAAGCAGGTGATGTCGGAGATGATGGACGGGATGGGCGCCTTCATCATGGGGCGGAACATGTTCGGCCCGATCCGCGGCGAATGGGGCGACTCGGACTGGAAGGGCTGGTGGGGAGACGATCCGCCGTACCACGCGCCGACCTACGTCCTCACCCACCACGCCCACGATCCGATCGAGATGGAGGGAGGCACGACCTTCCACTTCGTCACCGAAGGGATCGAGTCCGCCTACGAGCAGGCGAAGGCGGTCGCCGGAGGCCAGAACATCTCCATCGCCGGCGGCGCCTCATGCGCCCAGCAGGCCCTCAAGGCCGGGCTGGTCGACGAGGTCGACCTCCAGGTGTCCCCGGTGATCCTCGGCGCGGGGGAGCGGCTCCTCGACGGCTTCGAGCCGGGAGAGCCGGAGCTCGAGCTGGTGCGCGTGCTCGAGGCTCCCGGCACGATCCACATCCGCTACCGGGTGGTCAAGTAGCACGCTCGTCCCACTCAGGACACAGCGACGGCGAGTTGAGCCGCCCTCTGTACTCGAGAACGAGCACGGTCGAGTTGCGCTCCTCATCGCCCTGAGCGAAGAGACAGATGGCGGCTGGCTCAGACGGCCGCCTTCACGCGATTGCAGAAGTGCGATGCGCTCCACGCGAGACGCCTCCTGCTCGTCCCAATCAGCGACGAGATTCGCCACGAGGGTGGCTGCTGCTCGCCAGGGAACGCGACACGGTGTTGCGGTCCATGTTCATCCGCCCTGGGGCCGCCCCATCGCGCAGACCGCGGGGACCGGGCGCAGGTCCTCGACCAGCACCCTGTCGACGGAGAATCCGCCCTCGCGTAGCCGGTCGGCCAGCTCGTTCCCGAGGTCCCGGGCTCGCTCCGGCGCGGAGTGGCGCGCGTCCCAGAAGATGTAGACGGCCCCATCCCGGGCGAGGTGCTCGCGGACGGCACCGAGCGCCGCCTCCGGCTGCTGCCAGAAGGGAGCGACGTTGAAGGCGAAGACCTTGTCGAAGCGCCGATCGCCGAGGTCCGCGTCCTCCAGCGCGATGGCCTCGAGCACAGCCCTGCCCGCGTCGACGTGCTCGCGGTTCCTCCGCGTGGCCATCTCGATCATCTTGGGCGAGCGGTCGATCGCGGTGATCGTTCCCGTCGTCAGCCTCTCGCAGACCAGGGAGACCGCGACGCCGTGGCCGCAGCCGACCTCGAGCAGGCGGTCGGCCGGGCGGACCTCCAGAGTGTCGACCGCCCAGACGAACCGCTCCGATGCCTTGCCCGCCATGCCCCAGCAATAGCATCACGCGCCCGTGAAGCCCATGCTGATCTACTCGATGAGCGTCTCGGTGGACGGCTTTATCGCCGACCGCGAGGGCGCGTTCGGGTGGAGCGTCCCGAGCGAGGAGCTGTTTCGTTTCCACCTCGCGCAGGTACGCGAGCTCGGCGGCTGTCTGTGCGGCCGCAGGCTCTACGAGACGATGCTGGTGTGGGAGACGGATCCGTCGCTGCGCGACAACGAGCTCACGGACCGCGTTCGCCGACGTCTGGTGCGCGCTCCCGAAGGTCGTCTTCAGCCGCACGCTCGACAGCGTCCAGGGCAACGCCCGGCTCGCCGAGGCGTCGCTCGCCGAGGAGGTCGCCGCGGCGCTCGACGCGACCGACAAGGACGTCGAGATCGGCGGCGCCGGCCTGGCCGCGGCGGCGATCGAGCTCGGCCTCGTCGACGAGCTGCGCATGTTCCGCTATCCGGTCGTCGTCGGTGGCGGCACGCCGTTCCTGCCGCCGGTCACCGAAGACGTCCCGCTGGACCTGATCGAGACCAGGACGTTCGGCTCGCGCGTGATCTACGAGCGCTACGGGCGCGCCCGCGATGAGTCGGACTGACACCGCCGTCCGAGTCAGCAGTGGCTCGCCGGACCCGGTGTTCGCCGCGCTGACCCACCCCGACGCGCTTGCCGGGCCCGCTTAGGGATCCCCAAACGCGACACCGGTCGCCGCTACCGCGCAGATTTTCATGCGAGCGCCCGGCTCGCCGCCCGTCGCGCGCCTGGTTTGGACGAGACGGGAGCGTCTGAAATCGGTTGGCGCGCTGCTCCCAGCGCGAAAGGCGCTTGTCCCTGGCTGTGGCCGCCGGAACTGTGAGCGCCTAGAGCGCGAGCATCGCCGCCGCGACCTCACCGGCGGCCGCATCGGGGATAGCCGTCGCGGCCTGTTCGAGCACGAGCAGCCGCGCGCCGGGGATCTCGCGCGCGAGCGCTTCGCCGTTGCCGACAGGGAAGAACGGGTCGCGGCGACCGTGCACCACCAGCGCCGGGATCGCGAGCTCGGACAGGCGCTCGCGCCAGCGCGGCTTGCAGTCGAGCTTGGCGAACACCATGCCCAGCTGATTGGCCATCTGCACCGCGGGCTCCGTGCCCGGCGTGCGGTCCCAGATGCGCTCGGCGGTCGCGCGCGCGGCGGCGGGGTCGTCGCCGAGGATCTCCGCGCCTCCGGCGGCAAACTCCGCCACCGCGGCGCGGTCGGACCAGTCGGGCATCGGGCGCGAGAACAGCCGGTCCATCGTCGCCGCGTCATGGTCAGGCAGGTCGTCGTCGACCCGGCCTGGAGCGACGGGCCGCGTTCCGACGAGGGTGAGCGCCGAGAACGCGTCCGGGTGGTCGAGCGCAGCGACCTGGGCGACCATCCCGCCGACGCCGATGCCCGCCAGGTGCGCCGGCCGGTCGTCGAGTTCGCGGGCGAGCGCCGCGGCGTCGGCTGCGAGATCGCGCAGCGTGTACGCCGGAGCCTCGGGATCGACGGTGGTCGACGCGCCGGAATCGCGCAGGTCGTACCGCACGACGTGGCGCCCGCCGCGCGCGAGCGCCTCGCAGAGCGCGTCGGGCCAGGAGAGCATGGTCGTGCCGCCCGCGAGCAGAACCAGCGGCGCCGCCGCGTCGCCGAAGTGCTCGACCCCGAGCGTGACGCCGTTCGCCTCGACCGTCGTCATCACGCCTCCGCCGTCGCGATGACGCCGCCGGACGTGCGGAACGAGTGGACCGTCGGATACATCGTCAACCTCCAGGGTAGCGTCGTGGACCGGTGGCGCGGGGACGGCGGCCACGGCGCGGAGTAGAAGCGTTCGCTCTTGCTTCGCGCGAGAAACGGCAGCAGCGAGCCGGAAGCTTGCCTAAGCCGCAAGCGGGTATCCCTCACGATCCGAGCGTCAGGGACGAATCGGGCCCCCGCTACTCACGAAAGGCCCGCTCAGGCGGGCCTTTCTGCTGCTCGGGCCCGATGCTGATTGGGCGCCGTGGTAACAAGGAGGTACCAAGCTTTGTCCGAATTGCCGAAGCCATGGGCAGTGGCGACCACTCGGCGTGAAGGCCACCGGCACCGCAATTAGGAAAACGCCAGCGACTGTCGCCGCGCTCATCGGCGGTCTCGTCGGGAAAGCCAGCCAACCAGACCACCCAGTACCAGCCCCAACTCAGCGCGCGAAGAGGCACGTTGGTGGTCACGCTCACCGAGGACGCCAAGCACCAGCCCAACCACAGCGCCCAGCGCGATCGCGGCTAGCGGGCACCGGAGGTGTGTCGGCGCACAGCCGAGCGGCTCAGGTTTCTGGAGTCGAGGTGGACTCAACGCTGAACGAGGCTGCCGAGCCGGACGTCGACATCTCAGCGGCCGGATCGCCCGTGGCCACAGTCGTTCTCCAAGCACGGGAGGACCTGGAGATCGCGCGCCAAGTACGAGCGACGCTTGCCGGCTGATCGGTGGCCACCAGGACGGTGCCTCCGAGGGAGTCCAAAGCGCCCGCTCGGAGAAACCGGAGCGGTACCGTGACGGCCGTGGACACGCTCACGCTCGGTGACACGCCGCTCGCGCGGATCGGGCTTGGGACCAATCGGCTCAGGAACACGCCGGAGAACGTTGCGTTCGTCCGGGATGCGGTCGCCGCCGGCATCGGCCTGATCGACACGGCCCACGTCTACGCGGGCGGGGAGAGCGAGCAGACGATCGGCGCCGCCCTCTCGTCCTCGCCCGACGGCTGCGTCGTGGCGACGAAGGGCGGCTACGGGAAGCGGCCGCCCCGAGGTGCTGAGCGCGCGAGATCGCCGAGAGCCTTCGTCGGCTGCGGACCGACAGTATCGACCTCTACTACCTCCACAAGCCGGATCCGCAGACGCCGCTGGAGGAGAGCCTCGGGGCCATCGATGAGTACAGGCAGCGCGGGACGATTCGGCACATCGGCGTCTCGAACGTCTCGGTGGACGAGATCGAGCGGGCCGAGAGAGGTCGCGCCGATCGCCGCCGTCCAGAACCACTACAACCTCTCCGAGCGCGCGCACGACGACGTCGTCGACTACTGCGCGGACAACGACATCGTGTTCGTTCCCTACTTCCCGTTGCGAGCCGACGGCGGGCGAGCGGCGGCAGAGATCGCCAAGCGGCGCCGCGACGCCCGCCCAGATCGCACTCGCGTGGCTCCTGCAGCGGTCCCCGGCGACGCTGCCGATTCCCGGCACCCTGTCGCTCGAGCACCTGAGGGAGAACCTCGCCGCCGCCGAGATCGAGCTGACCGACGAGGAGTTCGAGGCCCTAGGAACTCAAGGGCCTCCTGCTCGGCGGCTGGGCCCGAGGACCGCCACGCCCCGGCGAAGGGGCTGGCGCTCTTGCCCAACGGCGACCCCGGGGAAGGTCAACCGGGGTTTTCCTCCGGGCCGGCCAGCCAACCGCAACGAAAGAGGCCCGCCCGAAGCTTTGGAAGGCTCGGGCGGCGGTGGGGAAATCCCCGACGTCGGGCACGTTCTTCCTGGGTCGACCTCCTGGACGTTTGTACGTCACCGCCCAGGGAACGAGGATGCGCCCCAGGGGAGCAGGGGCCGGAGGGGGGCCGGACCTCCAGGGTTGTTGGCCCCGGCCCTCCTCCACTACGACGCCCGTGGGTATCAGGGATGAAGCGCCGGGCTGGCCCCGACGCTCCAGTCCCAAAGAACAGAGGACGCGGCAAGGGTAATGGCCTCTGTCACGCCGCTTCCCTGCGGTAGCCCTTTGGCCGCGTCCATGCAGTGGCGTGAAGCTACCTGACGCAGCGTCAGTTGTCACGCCGAGCGCGGTGCAGACCCCCCGTTCGGGGGGCTTAGGCGATCCAAGAGTGGCTCGGCCACGCGTGGGCCAGAACGGCCGAGGCGCTGGCGGCCAGGTCGCGCGCGAGCTGAGGTCGACCAGGGACCAAGCCTCGGCGACCACCGACGACGTCCGACAGATCCGCGAGCAGCTCGACAAAGCAAATAGGCAGTCACCGCTCGAGGTCGTGCTGGACGGCCTGACACACTGACGCGGCGCCCACAAGCGCGAGTCCTAGCCTCCGTCGGCACCAGCCCTGGACCTCGTTCGCGAGGGGCTATTACAGGAGCCCATGCGAACTATCGACATCGCGCTCTAAGGGGTGGCGCACGCCGACCACTCGACGCGGCCGTCGCCCCTGCTGATGGGCAACGGCGGGGCACCCGACAGCACGACCAAGCGCGCATCCGACGCCAGGGGTCATCGCCGCCGGGTGAGGCGCGGCCCCGCGTCGCGGTAGGTCGGGCCCAGCGGAAGAGGGGGCCCGCGATTGGTGTGCCGCCAGCCGCGTGGCGCTCCGTCATCGCCCATCCACCTCGGACGTGGAGCGCCGCATTCGGACGGCATGACCCTCAGCGGGTGATGTATTAGGCGCAAATGGGTTAGGGGGCCTCAGTGCGGGTAACAGGGGTCTGGCTAGCGTTTCCGTGAGCAGCGCCGCACTGGCCCCCCCTCGATGCTCGGAAAGCCTTCGCACCCTGCGATTGACTCGCTCCGGGCTACCCCTCAAAAGGAGTTCCGCTTATGGCAGCAACAGACGTGACCCGTGCCGGTGAGGCGCGCGGCAACAATAACCTCGCATCACACGACGCCCCGTCGTTCGGAGACAGGGCTCGTCGGCGGATGACCGAGACCAAGGCAGCGACGAAGACCACCGAGTTCTTCATGGTCGTGGCCGCGGTCCTCGGCATCCTCGTCAGCGCCCTTGTAATCAAGGGCGGCGACAGCGCCGGTGGCACCGATGAGTTCATCGCGCGCCAGGCATGGCTGTATGTCGCGATTGTCGTCGGCGCCTACGCCATCGGGCGCGGCTTGGCGAAGTCAGGCAGCCCGGAGCCGTACACCGACGACGACAGCCGCGACAACCGCTCCTAGTCGAGCCTTGCTCGGCGGGGCTGCGCGCCCGTCGGGCTCAGCCGCGAGGCCTGCCCGTCCTTGTACTGGTGGCGGGTAGGCATAGCGGAGCACGATGGAGGGTCCGCCTCCCTCGCGGGGGCGGGCCGTCGATTGTTCCGAACAACCGCCCGAAAATCTGCAGCATCAACTTATTGGAGTGACCTTCGTGAGTAGCAAGCAGAAGCAGAAGATCGTGCAGTACTTGAACGAGGCCCACGGCGCGGAGTCCGTGTTGGTGCGCCAGTTGCAGGCGCAGATTGCTATGACCCCCAGGGGCAGCTATCGCGATGGGCTGGAGTCCCATCTGGATGAGACCTGTTCCCACGCCGAGCGCGTGGAGAATCGCCTGCGCGACCTGGGACAGGGCAACAACCCGCTGGAGTTCGGGCTGGGGGTCGTCCAGACCGTCGTCGGGCAGGCGTTGGCGTTGACCAAGACCCTGCTCGACTTGGTGCGGGGAAGTGGCGGTGAGGAGCAGGTGCTCAAAAACGCCAAGGACTCGTGTGCCGCTGAGGCGCAGGAGATCGCGACCTACACCGCGCTGGCCCGGCTCGCGCGGACGGCGGGCGACAGCAAGACCGAGCT
>CAWDJP010000003.1:0-197329 GCA_963802855.1 uncultured Thermoleophilaceae bacterium | reverse complement strand
AACTCGTCCTCGTGGTCGTAGTGCTCTGCGTTCGGGAGTATCTGCTCGTCGGCGAACTGGCGCACCATGTCGGTGATCGCCTTCTGCTCGTCGGTCTTGTCGATCGTGGGGGTGGTGGCTACGGCCATCGGATAGCGGACTCCAGGGTCGATTGATCGCGCGGCAGTCGAGGATACCGGCGCACCGGTATCTGGACGGCGGCCCCGCCCCGAGCCTAAGCGGCGGTCAGTGGGCCTTGGGGTGGCGAGCCTGGAAGCCCGCGGGGGAGCGGCTGTACTTGCGCCAGCGCGGGCCGCTGCCAGAGCGACGCTCGCCTCGGGCCAAGCGGTCGCCGCCGCTGGTGTCGAGACGCAGGCCGGCGATCACGACGTAGGCGTGGCCGGGGTTCGTGTAGACCGTGATCCAACGACCCTTGCCGCGCTGCCCCCAGCGCATGAAGCTGCCGGAGTCGAGCGGGCTCTTGAGGAACCGCCCGCCGTAGAGCGCGAAGCTGACGGTGCCCGAGCAGTCATAGCCCCGGTCGAGCCGCGCCCGGGCAGCGATCAGCGACGTGTAGGGCTTGTGCCCGCCGCCGTAGACGTAGGGCTTGCGGATGATCCGGTTGGCGGCCGCGATCACGCGCTTGACGCGAATCGGCGCGCTGATCGGCGGGATCGCGATGCCGTTCACGATCTTGGCCCGCTTGGCAGGGGGCGGCGGCGGCACGTAGGTCGCGCCGCCCGACGAGCTCTGCGCGAAGGTCCCCGCAGGGGCGAGCAGCAGAGCGCACGCGCAGGCAAGCGCGGCAATCGTGAACGAGTGTCGAAGACGGATGGACACAGCTCTTTCGTCCGCCTGCGGGGTTAGCTGTCGGGCTCGCGCTGAAAGAGCTTGCGCGCCTCCGTTAGGAGGTTCGCCCCAGTGGCTCAGGCCACCTTGGTTCCCCCGCTCCGCGCCTAAGCGCAGATTCGGCGTGCGGCGAAGCTAGCAGATCCTGTTGCAGGAATTCGGGATGCAAACCAGAATTCCTGTCCATTCGTGACGCTTGCCACGCGATTTAGGGCCGATCGTGTGTCGATCGACACTCGATCTCGGTCGATGGCGTGGCGATTGGCCACGATCGCGTGCCTCGCGCGCGGCTCCCCGCGAAGCCTGGCACCCTGCGTCGCCGTGAACTTCACCCGCGACGTCGTCGACGCGGCCGATCGGTCGCAACTCGCGCTGGTCGCGATCGGGGCCGACGGCTCGCGTGAGGAGTTGACCTTCGGCGATGTCGCCGACCAGGCGGCACGCCTGGCCGGCACCCTGGCCTCGGAGGGTGTGGGGCGCGGGAGCGTCGTGATGACGCTGGTCGGCAACCGGCCGGAGTGGGTCGCCACGCTGCTGGCGTGCTTTCGGATCGGGGCGGTCGCGCTCCCCTGCATCGAGCAGCTTCGCGCCGGCGACCTGCGGGCCCGAATGGACTCCGTCGAGCCCGCGCTCGTACTGGCGGGCGAGGGCGGGGCGGACACCGTGCGCGCGGCTGGCTTCGACGGCCCGCTACTCACCCCCGGCGAGCGGCTGTTCGCCGCAGCCCCCGCCCCAGCCGCGGAGCTGGCTCACTCCGACCCCGCCCTGATCGTGTTCACCTCGGGGACGGCGGGCGAGCCCAAGCCGATCCGCCATGGCCAGCGCTACCTCTTCGGCCAGCGAGTCCAGGCCGAGCACTGGTACGGGCCGCGCGCGGGAGAGCTCGCGTGGTGCACGGCGGCGAGCGGCTGGTCGAAGTCGGCGCGCAACAGCTTCATCGCCCCGTGGCTGCGCGGCGCGGCCGCACTGCTCCACGACGCGCGCTTCCAGGCGGAGGAGCGGCTCGAGCTGGTCGAGCGGGAAGAAGTGGACGTGCTGTGCATGACGCCGACCGAGTACCGCGCGATCGCCAAGCGCGCTGCGCTGCGTCCCCTCCCCTCCCTCCGTCACGCCGTGGCCGCGGGCGAGCCGCTGAACGCCGATGTCGTGCGCGTGTGGGAGGAGACCGCGGGCGTCTCCGTGCACGACGGCTATGGCCAGACCGAGACGGGCGCGCTCACGGGCATGCCACTCGGCCCGCCCGTGCGCCCCGGGTCGATGGGGCGCCCCCTCCCCGGCTTTCGGATATGGGTCGAGGAAAGCGAGCTGTGCGTGGACCCCGCCACGCTGCCTACGTTCTTCATCGACGGCCCTCCCGGCACCTGGCATACCGGCGACCGCGTGCGCCAGGACGAAGAGGGCTACTTGTGGTTCGAAGGGCGCACCGACGACGTGATCATCTCCGCCGGCTACCGGATCGGCCCGTTCGAGGTCGAGTCGGCGCTGGTGTCCCACCCCGCGGTGGCCGAGGCGGCGGCCGTGGGCGCCCCCGACGAGGAGCGCGGCCAGGTGGTGCGCGCGGTCGTGGTGCTCCGTGACGGGGTCGCGCCGGGCGAGGCCTTGGTGCGTCAGCTGCAGGAGCACGTCAAGAGCCGCACCGCCCCGTACAAGTATCCGCGCCTGGTGGAGTTCGCCGACGCGCTTCCCAAGACGGCCAGCGGCAAGATCAGGCGCGCGGAGCTCAGGGCCCCGCGCGCCTGATGCCCACTAGCGCTGCGGCTTGACGGCGATGTCGCCGACGTGGCGCAGTGCGTGGCTCCGGCCGTATCCGTGGACGCGGTCGGCATCCCCGGTTGCCAGGTCCACGCGGTACAGCCGCGTGCGCCCGCTCCAGCGCAGCGACGCGTACGCAGTGTTGGCCACGGCCTTGCCGGCCTCGATCTTCGAGAACACGTCGAAGCCGACGACCTTGCTCGTGCGCACTCCCAGCTTCCCGACGGTGTTCAGGACGCCGTCGTTGGGCGGGTTCTGCAACGCGAGCGAGTCGCGCCCGGCGTCGATCGCGAACAGCATCGTGCCCGTCGTGCCGGGTGTCGGCGGCGCCGGCGGCACCACGATCTCGTCGGAGTCGTTGTTGATGTACGCCGAGCCGACCACCGACGGGTCGGCACCTGCGTTGGCGTCCATCGCGGCGTAAGCGAGCGGCTTGTCGACTGTGGTCGCGCCCGTGTCCACGTTGATCCGGAGGTTCTGCTCGGCATCGCTTGTCACTCGCAGGCGGTCGACCGTCGGGTTGAAGTCGACCCCGTACGAGTCACCGGCGAGGACCACCGGGGTCCCCATGACGGCCAGCGACGACTTCCTGGTCGCACGCGCCGATCGAAGATCCAGCGTGTACACGTTCGACTGGCTCCCGACGCCGATCAGGTCGCCGGTGCGCGGCCGGAAGTCGATGCCCACCAGTCGCTCGCCGTCCGCCAGGCCCTTGACGCGGCCGACGTATCTGGCGTCGCCCGGGTCCTTGGCGTCGAATGTCACGAGGCTCCGGCCGCTCTTGCTCAGGGCATACGCGGGAAGCTTCTGCTTGCCTCGGTGATGGCCCTTCCCCGCTTGTACCGGGACCGCCGCGACGGCGACGGCCACGATAGCGGCGAGGACGATTGTCAATGTCCTGCGCATTGAGACTCCCTTGTTGGGTGATTGCACGTACCGAGCTGCAATTCGCGCGCAGGGCCGGGTTGGGTTCACCCGGCTTCGCCCGAGTAGCCTCAAACGCCAATGCCGAACCGACTGGCCGGCGAGACCTCGCCCTACCTGCTGCAGCACAAGGACAACCCGGTCGACTGGATGCCGTGGGGCGAGGAGGCCCTGAGCAGCGCCGCCGAGCGCAACGTTCCGATCCTGCTCTCGATCGGGTACTCGGCGTGCCACTGGTGCCACGTGATGGAGCGGGAGTCGTTCGAGAACGAGGAGACGGCCGCCCTCATGAACGAGCGCTTCGTGTGCATCAAACTCGACCGCGAGGAGCGTCCTGACCTCGACGCGATCTACATGGAGGCCTGCCAGGCCATGACCGGCGGCGGCGGTTGGCCGCTCAACGTCTTCCTGACGCCGGAGCAGGTGCCCTTCTACGCGGGCACGTACTTCCCGCCCGAGGAACGCCCCGGGATGGCCAGCTGGCGCCAGGTGCTGGTGGCGGTGGCCGACGCATGGGCGGAGCGCGCGGACGAGATCCGGGCCACCGGCCGAAGGATCGCCGACCGCCTGGCGGGAGCCGCAACCCTGCAGCCCTCCAAGGAGCCGCTGATGGCGAGCGTCCTCGACGACGCCGTCGAGCGGCTGCGTGCGATGTACGACAGCCGCTTCGGGGGCTTCGGCGGCGCGCCGAAGTTCCCGCCGGCGTCCGCGATCGAGTTCCTGCTCCGACGCGGCGAGACCGAGATGACCTCCCACACCCTGCGCGCGATGGCCGCGGGCGGCATGTACGACCAGATCGGGGGCGGCTTCGCGCGCTACTCCGTCGACGCGCGCTGGCTCGTGCCCCACTTCGAGAAGATGCTCTACGACAACGCGCTGCTCGCGCGGGCCTACCTGCATGGGTGGCAGGTCACGGGCGATCCGCTCTTTCGACGCGTCTGCGAGGAGACACTCGAGTGGGCTTTGCGTGAGATGCGGGCGCCCGAGGGCGGCTTCTTCTCCGCCCTCGACGCGGACTCCGAAGGTGAGGAGGGGCGGTTCTACGTCTGGACGCCCGCGGAGCTGCGTGAGGTGCTGGGCGACGACGCGCAAGCTGCCGCTGAGTACTTCGGGGTGCTTCCGGGCGGCAACTTCGAGGGCCGCACGATCCTCACGCGGGGCGCCGACGAGCCGGACGGGCTCGAGCGGATCCGGGCGCGGATGTACGAGGCGCGCGCCGAGCGCGTGTGGCCGGGCCTAGACGATAAGCGCCTGGCGTCTTGGAACGCCCTGATTATCGCGGCGCTGGCGGAGGCCGGCGCGGTCCTCGAGCGGTCCGACTTCCTGGATGCCGCGCGGGCATGTGCGGAGTTCGAGGTGCGCGACCTGCGGGACGAGCGCGGCCACCTGCTGCGCAGCTACAAGGACGGCCAGGCGAAGCTCAACGCGTACCTCGAGGACCACGCGTTCCTGGTCGAGGCCCTCCTCACGCTGTATGAGAGCAGCTTCGAGTGGCGCTGGTTCGAGGCCGCCCGTGAGACGGCGGACGCGATGATCGCTCGGTTCGCCGACGAGGAGCGTGGCGGCTTCTTCGAGACCTCGTCGGACCACGAGCGCCTGGTCGCCCGCCGCAAGGACCCCGAGGACAACCCGATCCCGTCCGGGAACGCCAGCGCGGCGTATGGACTGCTGCGGCTGGCAGCGCTGACCGGCGAGCACGACTACGAGCGTCGGGCGGTCGGCGTGTTTCGCCTCCTGCACCCCGTGGCGGGGCGCCATCCTCAAGCCTTCGCGCACCTGCTCCAGGCGTTCGACTTCCACTTCGCAACGACGAGAGAGGTCGCTCTCGCGGGAGAGGACACGACCACGCTCGAGCGCGTCGTGCGGTCGCGCTTTCGCCCCCACATCGTCCTGGCCGGGGGCGAGCCGGGTCGGGTGCCGTTGCTCGCGGGCCGCCCCGCCGTGGACGGCCGGCCCGCCGCATACGTGTGTGAGGGGTTCGTCTGCAAGGCACCCGTGACCGAGCCCGCGGAGCTGGAGAAGCTGCTCGAATGACGCCGCCACACGCGAGGCGAGTGGCCGCGATGGCGCTCGTCGCGCTGGCGCCAACGGCCCTCGCCGCCGTCGGTCCCACCCCGCAGGCGGCCGGACCCGATGCGCGCGCCGCAGCCGACGACGCGCTGCGCTTCGCCACCCGAATCGCGCGCGCCGGTCCGAGGCCGGCAGCCGGCCGGGCGGAGGGCCGCGCCCACGCGCTGATGAAGCGCATCTTCGAGCGCGCCGGGCTGCGAGTCGAGGTACAGCGCTTCGCCGTGCCAGGCCGTGGTCGCTCGCGCAACGTGATCGCGACGTTCGACACACCACGGCGTTGCCTCCGCGTCCTCATGGCCCACACCGACTCCACCGGCGGCCCCGGCGCCAACGACAACGCCTCCGGCCTCGGCGTGCTCTCGGTGCTGGCGCCCCGGCTGCGGGCGGTGGCGCCCGCGTGCGACGTCTGGCTCGTGGCCACCGGCGCCGAGGAGCGGATCTACACCCGCTCTCCCGATCACCTGGGCGCGCTCGCGCTCGCCCGGCGAGTGCGAGCGCGGGGGTTGCGCCCGCGCTTGCGCTGGGCGCTCTCCCTGGACGAGGTGGGCCGCGACCGCCCGTTCTGGCTGCGGTCTCCCGTCCGCCGCGCGCGCCGCCGCGTCGAGGGCGAGCTGCTCACGGCCGCCCGTCGAGCCCGCGCAGCGACCCGCTGGGTGCGGGACACGGGGAGCGGCAACTCCGACCATCGTGAGTTCGAGCTGCTGGGGATGCCCGCTGCCAAGCTCGGGGTCGGCGCCGGGGGCGAGCCTTGCCGCCACCAGCCGTGCGACCGTGCCGAGCGTCTGCGGGGCGCTTCGCTCGCGGCCGCCCGGCGGCTGGTGGAGCGCGCGTTGAAGGCTCGCTGACCGGCGGGACACCACGATCGCCGCCAGTCGCGTATAACGCGAGACCATGGATTGGCTGGCTCGGCACGTCGCCACCAGGCGGAGCAAGTGGGTCGTGTTCGGCATCTGGTTCTTCGCGATCTTCGTGGTGGCCGGGCCAGCCCAGCTGGTGAGCAAGTTCTCGGATGCCGAGGAGAACGAGTCGACCTCGTTCCTTCCCGGGGACGCCGAGTCGACGAAGGCGCTCGAGAAGTCCGAGGCGCTGCAGGGCGGCGAGAAGGCGGCGATGGTCATCGTCTACCGGCGCGAGGGCGGGCTCACCGCCGCGGACCGGCGCCGGATCCGCTCCGACCTCGCGGAGCTCAACTCGCTCGACCTGCGCAACACGACGCCGTTCGACACGGCCCCGCCCACGCGCGGTGCGCGAATCCCGACATCACCGGACGGCACCGCCGCGCTGCTCTCCGCCGACATCACGAGCGACGGCGAGTCGGACACCATTCTCGACCCCGTCGACGAAGTGCGAGACCGCGTCAGCGGAAACTACGACGGCCTCGAGGTCAAGGTCACGGGCGCGGCCGGCTTCTCGGCCGACGCGATCAAGGTCTTCGAGTCCATCAACGGGACGCTGCTGCTGGCGGCGTCGCTGCTCGTGTTCGTGCTGCTGATCCTGATCTACCGCAGCCCGATCTTCCTGTTCATCCCGCTGCTGGCCGTGGCATTCGCCGAGATGGGCACGCGCGCCATCGGCTACACGCTCACCGAGCTGGGCGTCACCGTGAACGGGCAGTCGTCGTCGATCATGTCGATCCTCGTCCTGGGCGCGGGGACCGACTACGCCCTGCTGCTGGTGGCGCGCTACCGCGAGGAGCTGCGAAAGCACGAGGATCGCCACGAGGCGATGGCGCTCGCCCTTCGCAGCGCCGGTCCCGCGATCCTGGCGTCGGGCATTACCGTGATCGCCGCGCTGCTCTGCCTCACGCTTGCGGAGCTCAACGGCACCGCCGGCCTCGGCCCGATCGGAGCGCTGGCGATCGCAGTGGCGATGCTTTCGATGCTCACGCTGCTGCCCGCATTGCTGGTGATCTGCGGCCGGCGCGCCTTCTGGCCCTACATCCCGCACTTCGGTGACGAGGGCGCGGACGCCACCCATGGTGCCTGGCGACGAATTGCAGACCGTGTCAGCGCCCGCCCGCGACCGGTCTGGATCGGGACGATCGCCCTGCTGCTCATCTTCGCGCTCGGCAACCTCAACTTCGACGACGGTCTGACCACCGGCAACTCCTACCGCGACGACGTCGAGGCCGTGGAGGGGCAGGAGCTGCTCTCGAAGTCCTTCCCGGGCGGGGCCAACGCGCCCACTGAGGTGATCGTTCCGCCGGGCGTCGACCCGCGCAGGGTCGCGCGCGCGGTGGCGGCGACGCCCGGGGTGGCGGGCGTGCGCCCGACCGTCAGGGGCGAGGAGGGCACGCTGCTGCAGGCGGTGCTCGAGCCTGATCCCTACTCGACGGAGGCCTACGCGCTGATACCCGACGTGCGCGCAACCGCCAAACGCGCAGGCAACGACGACACGCTGGTGGGCGGCGCCACGGCCGTCGAGTTCGACGTCCGTGAGTCCGCGGCGCGCGACAACCGCGTGATCGTGCCGGCCGCGTTGCTGGTGGTCTTCATCGTGTTGGTGCTCCTGCTCCGGGCGCTACTTGGCACCCGTGGTCCTGATCGGCACGGTGATCCTTTCCTTCGCCGCGGCCATGGGCGTCGGCGCGGTCGTGTTCGACGTGATCTTCGACTTCCCCGGCAGCGACCCATCCCTGCCGCTGTTCGCGTTCGTGTTCCTGGTGGCGCTGGGGATCGACTACAACATCTTCCTCATGGCGCGCGTGCGGGAGGAGACGATCCGGCACGGCACCCGCGAGGGCATGAAGCGGGGTCTGGCGGTGACCGGCGGCGTGATCACGGCGGCGGGCATCGTGCTCGCCGGCACCTTCTCCGTGCTGGCGGTCCTGCCGCTGGTGTTCCTCACCGAGATCGGCTTCGTCATCGCGTTCGGCGTGCTGCTCGACACCTTCATCGTTCGCTCGCTGCTGGTGCCGGCGCTGTCATTCGAGCTCGGCCCTCGAATCTGGTGGCCCTCGACCCTCTCGCACTCGATCGAGCGGCGCGAGCGGCGGACGCCGACTGCGGCGAGCTAGTTAGAGGATCGACAGGTACCGGTCCAGCTCCCACTGGGAGACCTGCACCCGGTAGTCCTCCCACTCCTGCCGCTTGATCTCGACGAAGCGATTGAAGATGTGCTCGCCGAAGGTACGCAGGACGAGCTCCGACTCCGAGGTCAGCTCGACGGCCTCCCCCAGCGTCTCCGGGAGCTGCTCGATCCCCAGCCGCTTCCGCTCGTCGGGCGAGAGGTGGTAGAGGTTCTTCTCCATCGGCTCCGGCAGCTCGTAGCCCTTCTCGATCCCCTCGAGCCCCGCCGCCAGCAACACCGCGAAGGTCAGGTACGGATTGCAGGCCGGATCCGGGCAGCGCAGCTCCATCCTCGTCGCCTGCTCCTTGCCGGGGTGATAGAGAGGGACTCGAACCAGGGCGGAGCGGTTGCGCCGCGACCAGGCGCAGTAGACCGGCGCCTCGAAGCCCGGCACCAGCCGCTTGTAGGAATTGACCCACTGCGCGAAGATCGACGAGATCTCGCGGGCGTGCTTGAGCTGACCGGCGATGAAGGCCTTGCCGACGTCGGACAGGTAGTACTGGTCGTCGGCGTCATAGAAGGCGTTGCCGTCGCCCTTGAACAACGACTGGTGGGTGTGCATCCCCGAGCCGTTCTCGCCGAACAGGGGCTTGGGCATGAAGGTCGCGTGCCAGCCGTACTTCATGGCGTACTCCTTCACGGTGATCCGGTACGTCATGCAGTCGTCGGCCATCTTGAGCGCATGCGCGTAGCGCATGTCGATCTCGTGCTGGGAGGGCCCGACCTCATGGTGGGTGTACTCCACGTGGATGCCCAGGTCCTCGAGCGCGAGCACTGTCTCGCGCCGCACGTCCGACCCCGCGTCCAGCGTCGTGAGGTCGAAGTACCCGCCCTCGTCCAGGATCTCCGGGTGCCCCGACTCCGGGCGCGCGTTGCGGAAGTAGAAGTACTCCAGCTCCGGGCCCACGTTGAAGGTGTCGAACCCCATCGAGGACGCGCGCTCCAACGCTCGCCGCAGCACGTGCCGCGGGTCGCCCTCATAGGGCTCGCGGCTGGGGGTGACGATGTCGCAGAACAGACGCCCCACGCCCTTGTCCTCGGGCCGCCAGGGCAGGACGGCGAATGTCGACGCATCGGGCATCGCGATCATGTCCGACTCCTCGATCGCGTTGAAGCCCGTGATCGATGACCCGTCGAAGCCCATGCCCCCTTCGAAGGCGTCATCGAGCTCTTCGGCGTTGATCGAGAAGCTCTTCAGCTGGCCCAGGATGTCCGTGAACCAGAGGCGAATGAAGCGGATACCCCGCTCCTCCACGATCCCTTTGACGTCGGCTGAGCTCTGCGGTTGATCGGGCATCGGCGCAGCCTAACGCGCGCGGACGACCCGTATAGGGACTAGAGGTAGGAGTGCGCCCAGTGCTTTAGGGCCCGGACGGCGGGTTCGAGCGCGCGACCCTTGGATGTGAGGCCGTACTGCACGTGCGAGACGCCGTGACCCTCCGTGCGGCGGTCGACGATCCCCTCCGCCTCGAGCTCCTTGAGCCGCTCCGAGAGGAGACGGTCGGAGAGGTCGGGCACGAGCTGTTTGATCTCAGAGAAGCGCAGCGGCCCGTCCATGAGGACGATCAGGATCGCCCCCGTCCACCGCTTGCCCACGAGCTCCACGGCGCGGTGGTACAGCGAGCAGCAGGGCGGTCGGTCGGCGCTGGGGTCGACCGTGGCTGCCGCGTGCGACTCCGCGAGCATGGCCTCAAGCCTAAACGACCTGCGGCGAGGGCCGGCGGTGTGCGACCGTGCCGCCACGGGACCTAGATGGTTGGTACCGCGGTCGCGGGCGCCGAGCCGGACATGTCTACGCCGCACGCAGGAGTCGGGACTCCTCGACGGATCCGTCGTTGGGCACGTCGCCCGCGCGTGTCACGAGGTTGGCAAAGCTGTTGAGCGCCACGTTGGCGACCGCCTCGAGGATCTGCTCGTCCTCCCAGCCTGCCTCCCGCGCCTCCTCGTGGAAGTGGAGCGGGGGCGGCCCGTCGCTCTCGAGCACGGCCCGCACGTATCGCAGTAGAGCGGCCTCGGTCTCCTCATGGGAGTCGAACTCGCGTGCCAGCGCGACCTCGTCGATGCCGAGTCCCGCCTCGCGTGCGGTGCGCCCGAGCGTCGCGAGTGCGTACTCGCTGCCCTGATGGGCTGCCACGGCGAGGGCGATGCGCTGCTGCGTCTTCAGCGTGAGGGTGCCGTGCCGCAGCTCAGATCGGAAGCGCGCATACGCCCGCAGGGCGGCCGGAGAGCCGGCCAGGACCCCGACGATGTTGGAGAGCTGTCCACCGCCTGCGAGCGCGCCCTTGATAACGGGGAGGCTGCGCTCAGGTGCAGTGAGATCGTCGTGTACTTGGAACCTGCTCTCCTTGGTCTTCATGCGAGTCTCTTTCCTTGTGAACTTACGGTCAGTAAGTATAGGCGACCGAACCGATCGAACGCTTACGACTCGTACGTATCAGCGACCCATCCCGGATGTGTACCCGCGCGAATTAAGGGTTCCATGAACGGGCGCCGGCCGGCAGACCGAGGTCGCGTTTCCGAGAGGTGCGGCTTAGAGCGCTGCGGCGTTGGCCGTGGCCGCCGCCATGAAGACGAGGAACAGGCCGAGCAGGACCGCCCAGAGGGCTATCCGATCGGGTCGTGCCTGGATCTGCCTGGCGGCCGGAGACCGGCGCCGCCGCGGGGGCACGGGATGACCAGTGATCTTGACCGTCCGGCGCCCGTTCTCGGCGTACGTCGGCGGCGCATCCAACTCCACGAGGTGGAGCGTACGGGGCGGGACGGACGGCTCGTAGGAATCCTCCCGCAGTTTGCGGGCACCGGCGTGTTGCATCGGCTCTCTTTCTCTATGCCTGCGGGGTTAGCTGACGGGCTCGCGCTGAAAGAGCTGCGCTACGGCACACGTGATGTGACCGACTCGCCCCCGGCCTCTCGGCCTTTGGTTCCCCCGTGTCCCTCGGGACCTCGGCGATTGGACGCGGAAACTCTAACAGGCGCTATCGGCCTGCCACCTCGGAGACGTACTCCGCCACCTCGCGCGCCTCTTCGCCCTCCAGGAGGCCGGCGGGCATCCGGCCCTGGCCGGTGCCGCCGATCCGGATGGCATTGCGGACCCGCTCCGGCGTGACCTCGCCGATCTCGTCCAGACTCGGGCCCGTCACCCCGCGCGCGTTCACGGCGGCGAGGCTGTGACAGCTCGCGCACTGCTGGCGAAAGAGCTGCTTGCCGCGTTCGTCTTGATCATCGAGCTTGGCCGTGCGCAACGCGCCGGAGCCGCCGGCCGCCGCTTCGCGATTGACCAGGACGAGCGCCGGGACGACCACCCCGAACCCGATGTAGATGAGGGGGATCACGATCTTGAACAGCGTTCCGCCGCGGGTCAGGTAGGCCTCGCGGGCCGCACCGGGGCCCCCCGAAAAGGCGATGAAGAGCACCGCCACGCCGAGGAGCACGAACGGGATCAGGAAGGCGATCACTTCCATGTGCGCGCGGATGCTATTCGACCGCGCTGACGCGGGTTCGAGGCCGCCGCGGGTGGCCTAGGACCGGCCCAACAGGTCTGAGCCCGCGTACACGTTGAAGTCCCCCTCGCGCGCGAAACCGCACAGCAGCAGCCCGTGCTCCTCGGCCAGTTCAACCGCGAGTGACGTCGGGGCGCCCACGGCAACGATGCCCGCAAGTCCTGCGAGGACGGCCTTCTGCACCAGCTCGAAGCTGACCCGTCCGCTCAGACACGCGACCGCCCCCGGCAGCGGGTGGCGCTCGGCGAGCAGCATCGCGCCGATCGCCTTGTCCATCGCGTTGTGGCGCCCCACGTCCTCCCGCAGCACGAGCATCTCATCGGCTCCTTCGAACAGCGCGGTGGCGTGCAGCCCGCCCGTGCGGTCGAAGCTCTGCTGCGCGGCCCGCGCCCGGGCCGGGACCCGACCCACCATCAGGGGATCGAGGACGACCCGGTCCTGGCCCGAGGCGCTGCGCTCGGCGGCTGCCGAGCGCGGGAGCGGCGCGTGCCGGCGCACGTGCTCCAGTGCCGCTTTGCCGCACACGCCGCAAGAGGAGGTGAGGTGAAAGCGACGCTCGTCAGACGGGTCGCGGCGCAGGCCCGATCGCGTGCGCACGTCGATGACGTTGGCCGCCAGGTCGGCCGTCGGACCGACCTCGACGAGATCTGCGGAGCCGGTGATCAACGCCTCGCCGGCGAGGAAGCCGGCGGCCAGCTCCTCGTCCTCGCCCGGGGTGCGCATCGTGACCGCGATCGCCACCCCGTCGACCCGGATCTCGAGCGGCTCCTCGATCGCGAGCTCGTCGCGATCGCGCCGGCGCCCACCCGCCCGCACACGCTCGATCCAGGCAAGCGCCACGTGGGGATCGATCGCCAGGGGCATGGCTTGCGAGGCTACTCCGGACGTCACCTTCGGCGCGCGCTTGGCACCGAAGCCCGCGCGGCGAACACCCCTTGGCGGGTAGCTGGGCGGTTTGACTTGGCATGTCCAAGTGAAAGCGCCCAGCCCGCCTGGATTGGGCCTCCCCAATGGGAAGGGCCCCGAGCGATCGGGGCCCTTCCTGTAGCCGGCCGGTAAGCCGGATCCTGTCGTGGACAGCCATCCATCTGCCCCTCGCGGGGCGGACCTTGCGGTCCTGCGGCCTACCTGGGACTCGGCGGGCAGCGTCATCGTCCCTGCTTGGCCTTGCACCGAGTGGGGTTTGCCTGGCCGGCGCGTCACCGCGCCGCCGGTGCGCTCTTACCGCACCATTTCACCCTTGCCGGCAACGGGGCCCACGTGCAGCCCCGCCGCTTAGGCGGTGTATTTCTGTGGCACTTTCCCGCGGGTTTCCCCGGGTCGGTCTCCCGACCACTCCGCCCTACGGTGTCCGGACTTTCCTCGAACGCCGGTTTTCTCTCCGGCGCCCGCGGCTGCCTGGCCGGCAAATGTCAATGGTAGGCGGCTGGGACCGCAGCGCCAAGGGGTTCTTGGTGCTCGGTGCTCAGGTTCAGGCCAGGCGCGAGCCGCAGCTCGCGCACGTTGCCGTGGTGGCGGCCGGGTGTTTCGTCATCGGTCCGTGGCACATGGGGCATTCGGCCGCCCCGCCGGCGTGCAGGCCCTCCCAGACGCTGTCGAGCTGTTGCCCGAGCGTGAGCCTGCTTCCGCCGGACGGGACGGGGTCGCGCATCGAGGCGCGGCCCCTGCCGATGGCGTGCCCAGGGGCGAGCCGACGCAGCCGCCGCTCGGCAACCGCGGAGCTCACGTAACCCTCCTGAGCACTCCGACCACCTTCCCGAGCACCGTGACGTCGCTGCTGCGGATGGGCTCCATCGACTCGTTCTCCGGCTGGAGCCTGATGTGGTCGGATTCCTTGAAGAAGCGCTTGACCGTGGCGTCGGCGTCTCCCACCAGCGCCACGACGATCTCTCCGTTCCGGGCGGTGTCCTGCGACCGCACCACGACGTGGTCGCCGTCGTGGATCCCGGCCTCGATCATCGAGTCACCCGTGACTGAGAGGATGAACTCGCCGTCGTCCCCCCCGGCGAGCGAGGGGATCTGGACGTACTCGTCCACGTTCTCCTCGGCGAGCACCGGCTGGCCCGCGGCCACCCGGCCGACGACGGGGATGCCGCCCGTGACCGCGCGCTTGGCCTTGTCGACCAGAAGCTCGATCGCCCGCGGCTTGGTCGGGTCGCGCCTGAGCAATCCGACCTTCTCCAGGTTCGCCAGGTGAGCGTGAACGGTCGAGGACGAGGTCAGGCCGATCGCCTTGCCGATGTCTCGCACCGTGGGCGGATAGCCGTACTTGGCCGAGTACTTCTTGATGAAGTCGACGATCTCCTGCTGGCGCTTGGTGAGGTCGAGATCGGCCATTTCAGAACCCCTCTCCGGTGGCTGTCGTGCTCGCTGCGTCGAACATGTGTTCGTAGACTAGCGCGCCCTCGGACGGAACGGATGGGGACGCCCCGCGCCGCTATCATCGGCGGCCGCAACGCGCCTGTGGCGGAATTGGTAGACGCGCAAGGTTGAGGGCCTTGTGGACCGTATGGTCCGTGGGAGTTCGAGTCTCCCTGGGCGCATCGAGGAAATGCCTGCTCAGGCGGACCTTTTAGGTGTTGCGGCGCGGAGGGCGGCGCCGTAGACGGAGCCGGGTTGGCCACAATCTGGCCACATCTTTGCGGCAGAGCGCGAGGGCGCCAGCCCCCGATGTCCGAAAGGGGGCCGGCGCTCCGCCAACGGCACCCCGAGAAGGTCTACCGGGGGTGTTTCTCCGGGCGGGCCAGCCAACCGCAACGTAGCGCGTCACACAAGGGTAATAAAGCGCCGACCGCTCCGGCCATGGCTGCTGGCGTAGCCGACCACGTTTGGTCGCTCGAAGAGATCGCGGGGCTACTGGACTAGGGGCTACTTGAGCTTGCCCACGGCGTCGGCAGTCACCGTTTCTGCGTCTGCGACCGAACGCCGTGCGTCAGCGGGGAACCGCGTCTGGTCGGCACTCCACACGAATTGCCACTTGTCCCCGTTTTCGAAGAACGCTCCCTGCGCCCTCGTGCGAGGAAGGGGTGACGACCAGGCAGCTGCCTTCGAAACCACGGCGCGGCCGTCCGACTCAGCGAACGCGGCCTTAGGACTGCGGACGGGAACGGTGCGCTCAGCCCCTGTCCAGGTACCGACGCGGAATGCCTCGGGATCTAGGCCGGTGGCCGAAACTACGCCCGCGAGCGAGGTCTGCTGGCTCTCGTTCGCCCTCGCGTTCCAGCTATCGAGGCACCGTTGCGTCGGCGAGGACGATTCGCCGCCCGCCGCGCTCTCGGAGTCCTCATCGTCATCGCCGCAGCCGCTCAGGCCCAAGAGAAATGCCACCGTCAGAGCCAACGGCATGGCTTTGAGCTTGGGCATGGCGCAAAGCTATCCGGTAGCCCTCGGGTGGGTCAAACTGCCCACTACCGGCCGTTGTGTGACGCAGCAACCCGCCCGAAGCTTGGAAGTCACGCGGCGGCGGGGAGGTCCCCCTCGTCCGGAGGTCGGCCGGGTCGACCTCTGTCACGGGGCCGTCGACCTGCCCGAGGTCACACGCCGCACCTGGATCGGCTAGCCAGGGGCGGCGTTAGCGGGACGAACGGCGGCTCCGCAAGGGCGCGGCTGCCTGCGATTGATCCGGCGCTCGCGACGGCGGATACTGGGCGGGCGATGTCGCGGGCGAACGTCGAGGCAGCTCGGCAGGTGTTTGCCGCCGGGAGGCAGATGACCTCGAGGGGTTCCTTGCGTCCCTGGACGAGGAGTTGGTTACCTGCAGACACCCTCCAATGCCAGACCCTGGGACCTGGCACGGACGCGCGGGTGCTCTCGATCTCGTCGCGGAATGGCTCGAAGGCTTTGACGACTTCACGGTGAAAGCCGAGGAGTTCGTCGATTCCGGAGACCACGTAGTCGTGCGAACGCTGCAAGGGGGCCGGGGCGCCGGCGGGGGTGTCCCGGTGACCGGCGCGGTCTGGTTCGTATTGGGCTTCCGAAGCGGAAGGATGGTTACCTGGGACATCTACGATGCCCGTGAGCAGGCCCTCGCAGCCGTGGGGCTGTCGGAGTAGGCGATGTCGCAGGAGAACGTGGAGGTGGTCAAGGCGTCTATCGAGACCTACGGCACCGGTGACCGCGACGCATACCTGGACTTCATGGCACAAGACGTCGAGATTCGCCCTGATGTGAGCCGCTTTCCTGAGGCAAAGCCGTTTCGCGGCCGCGAGGGGTTCAGGCGCTTCCTCGCCGACATGGACCAGGGCTGGGAGGATGGGGCCACCGCCAGTGAGATCAGGGAGATCTTCTCGGTTGGCGACCGGGTCGTGGCTCGGGCCGACTGGGGAGGCAAGGGACGGGCCAGTGGTGTTGAACTGCACAGCAGCCTGACTTCCCTCTACACCGTCCAACATGGGCGGATCATCAAGATCGAGTACTTCTTCGACCATGCGAAAGCCCTCGCAGCCGTGGGGCTGCGGGAGTAGGCGACGGCCGGACTCGGCGTCAAGCTGCTCAAGACTCGGGGTCAAGCCGCTCGAATCCCTTCACGGCAGGCTGCACACCGCACCGAGTCGCGCCGCGACGGGGCGAACAACGCGCCACAACTCGCACACGGGCGCGGCGTGTGACGGAGCCGCCGGCGTTCCGATGCGGACCCTCCAAGAGTGGATGGGCCACCGCGACTACAAGACCACCCTGTTTTCTGCCACCCGCAGCCTACGCGGACTACGCGCCCTCGACGCAGCAGGCCGAGATGGTCGAAGCGGCGTTTGGCCACAACCTTGGCCACAAACTGACCGAAACTGGCAGCAACTCAGCGCAACCGAATCGCTCTAGGTTGCGGGATTCACACCCACCGGGGGGTCGATCTACAAGGTTGAGGGCCTTGTGGACCCGTATGGTCCGTGGGAGTTCGAGTCTCCCTGGGCGCATCGAGGAAGTGCCTGCTCGGGCTTTCCCTCTCCCGTCCTCGGTACTGCCTCACCATCTGCCATTCGTCCGGGGGGCCCAATTGGGGCCCATTTTCTGATCTAGGGGGCAGTAGCGTGAGTTGAGGCGCACACGCCCGAGCAGGAGGAGCTGCTCGGGACCTCCAAGGGACGCCGGTGGCCCGCAGGCGCAGGACTTGTGCCCGAACGCGGCCATCACGCGGGCGGGTAGCTCCTGGCCGCGTCGACCTCGGAGGCTCCCCGGCGACGATGGCCACCGCTTGCAGTTCCGGCAGTAGGAGCCTGTTGCGACGATCCGGCCGCAGCCGATGCAAGCGCGCTTCACGGACCTTGCTCGCTCGTCGCGGGTGGTGTAGGTTGCACCCGCATTTCCAGGCGCAAGGACTCGCATCACAGCAGCCTGAGCTTGGTGCTGAGGCCCGGGTAGGATCAGACCCGGGCCTCGGTGTGCTCAGGGTCGGTGTGACAGCCACCGTGGCGGTGTGCCTCAAATCGGCGACGGCGCTTGCGCCGCTCCTACCCGCTTTGCTCCAGTCGCCACACGGTGTTGCCGAAGCGGACCCGATCCCCCGTCGCGATCTCCACTATGCCGCGAACCCGCTGCTCGTTGACGTATGTGCCGTTCGTGGAGCCGAGATCCTCGACCGCCAGCCCGTGGTCGACCTGGCGGACGGCGGCATGGCGGCGGGAGACATCCGGGTCGTTGAGCTCGACATCCGAGCCGGCCCGCCCGATCGTGGTGCCGGGCCCGACGGGGCGCTCCAAGCCACTGATCGGCTCCTCCTCGATGAAGAGGAACCGGGTCAACCGCCGGGTTCCGAGCCGGGGGCGGAGAGGCCCGCGGCCGCCTGGACCATGGTCGCGTAGGCGGTGGCGGTGGCAGGCCGGCGGTCCTTGTCCTTCTCGAGCGCGCGCGTGACCGCCCATGAGAGGTCCTTGGGGGCCTCCGGGCGCTGGGCGCACGGATCCGGCGGCTCGTCTTCGAGATGCGCGTAGGCGACCGCCATCCCGCCGTACTCGGCGAACGGCGGCTGGCCCGCGAGGCACTGGAACATCACGCAGCCGAGCGAATAGACGTCGGCGGCCGGCGACACCTTCTCGCCGCGGATCTGCTCGGGCGCCATGTAGTCGATCGTCCCCATCGCCTGTCCGGGCTTGGTGAGGAGGCTTGCGTCGAGGTCCTTGGCCAGGCCGAAGTCGGCGACGAACGCCGAGCCGCTCTCGTCGAGCAGGATGTTGGCCGGCTTGAGGTCGCGGTGGATCAGGTTGTGCTCGTGAAGCGCCCGAAGGCCCTTCGCCACCTGCAGGCAGAGGGTCACGGCCGTCACGATGTCGAGTGGACCCTCAGCCTGGATCTTCTCCTTCAGGGATCCGCCGGTGATAAACGGCTGTGCCATGTAGGGGACACCCTCGTGCTCGCCGCTGTCCAGCACCGGGACCACGTGGGGGTGGACGACCCGCACCGCCGTGTCCACCTCCCTGGCGAAGCGCTTGCGGAACATCTCCTGGACCGCGAACTCGGGGCGCACGAACTTGAGCGCGACCACGTCGCCGTCGTCGCCAACGGCCCTGAAGACACGGGCCATCCCGCCCTCGCCACAGGGGCCCTCGACGGTGTAGGAGCCGACCGTGTCGCCCGGCGTGAGCTCCGCCGCCACGTCCAGCTTGCGAGCGCCACTCAAGGTAGGGCGTAGCTTACGCGCGTCTTGCGTTTATCGCGCGTCCGTGGTCAACTAGCCCGTGACAGCGAACGACGGCCCGTCACTCCCCTCTGGCCCGAGGCAGGGAGCTGCCACTTCATGCTGGACCCGCATCCCGGTTCTTCTCCACCACGCACTCGCGCTCGGCATGGCCTGCGCTGTCTGGTCGCCGTCCTGATCGTCTTGGCGGCGCTGCCCGCGGTGGCCTCGGCGGACCACAACGACAGCTACTTCACGCCCGCAGGCGATCAACTCCCCGGGCTCGACGCTGCGAAGCTACAGCACGAGCGGGTCGACAATCGGCGCGACGGACTTCAACGAGTTCGGCTCGCTGTTCTGCACCTTCGGGGGCTCCACCTTCTGGTGGTCGGGCGACATCTGGTACACGTTCTATCCCCACCGAAACGGGCGCTACAACCTGGTCGTCCAGGGGACCGGCGGGTTCGCGCCCGTCGCACAGGTCGCGCCGTGGGACAACAGCGGAGCTCTACTTCGGCGAGAGCAAGTGCAATGGCTCCGCGCCGCCGATCAACAGAGCATCGGTTCCGGAGGGCGGCTTCCTAAACGTCACCGCGGGCCGGTGGTATCGGATCAACGTGGGCGGGCAACACACGCCCAACTCCCAGACCGGATTCCCCACGACCGGCAACTACAACCTCGCCTTCACCTACGACCCCGACACCGACGGCGACGGGCTGTACGACAGCCAGGACCGTTGTGACGGCCAGCGCGGCACGGCAGCCCGCCAGGGCTGCCCGGACACCGACGGCGACGGTATCGCCGACCCCGACGACCGCTGTGGCCTTGCCCGCGCGGCCCGACCAATTTGCGCGGCTGCCCCGACACGGACAGCGACGGACGTCCCGACATCGAGGACCGCTGCCCCCGCTACGACGCCTCCGACCGCGACCCCAACCGCGACGGCTGCCTCGATCTACACCTCCTGGTGGACTCCAAGATCGTGCCCGCCGGCGTCTACCGGGGCGGGCGCATCATCCGCTCCCTGCGGGTCCTCAAGGTGCCGCGGGGGTCGCGGGTCAGCATCAGCTGCCGACGCTCGCGGGGGCGGCGCAACTGTGGCAGCACGCTGATCAAGAAGGCGACTACCGCGAGCGTCCGCGCCAGGCTCGCGAGGACGGTGCGAATCCGGAGGGTCCAGGGCAAGCGCCTCCCCTTCGGAAGCAAGATCACGATCCGAGTGACCAAGGCCGGATCGACGGGTTGGTATCGCAGCTACACCGTCGTCAGGAGCGCGAAGACGTTCAAGCTCACCGACCGCTGCACCAACGTCGGATCCAAGAAGCTCCGCAGGCGGGCGTGCAAGTGAAGACCAGGCGGCTGGCGGCGGCGGGGGCCGGCGCTGCCGTGCTCCTCTTCGGGGTCGCGTTCGGCGTCGGCAAGGCGGTGGGCGACGACGACGAGTCCTCTACGACATCGGGCGCCAAGAAGGTGACCGTGGCACCCGGCCCCGACGCTCCGAAGCTCGCTTCAGCCGGCGCGCTTCCCAAGCTGCGCCCCAAGCCCGAGAGCAGCGCGAGCTCCGGATCGACGAGCTCGAGCGGTTCGGCGAGCGGAAGCACCGGCTCCACCGGCGGCTCGACCGGCGGCTCGACGGCGACCCCCGCCCCGGCACCGTCGACGCCGGCCCCCTCCACGCCGACACCGTCCACTGGCGGAGGCGGCGGTGGAGGCGGGGGCGGCGCCGGCGGCGAGTTCTGACGGACGCTTCCAGCAAGATTGCCGTGATCGCGAACCAGGAGTGACGAGTTGGCCGGGAAGAGCCTCCGCATAACCGAGGGCAAGGCAGCGGGGACCCTCGGGTCCAAGTCCGCCGGGGACCGGCTCAAGATTGCCGGTGTAGTCCGCGATGGACAGTCCTACACAACCACTGTCCGGCTCAAGTAGGGCGAGCCGCTCCACTGTGGCGCTCGATCAGGGGACCACTCTCGCCGGCTATCGGGTCGACGGGGTCCTGGGCCAAGGCGGCATGGGCGTCGTCTACGAGGCGACCCAGAGCTCGCTGAACCGGAAGGTGGCACTCAAGGTCCTTGCGCCCCATCTGAGCGACGACGTGACGTTTCGCGAGCGCTTCCAGCGCGAGGGCCAGATCCAAGCGGGCATCGACCACAACCACATCGTGACCGTGTACGACAGCGGGGACAGCGAGCACGGGTTCTTCATCGCAATGCGGCTGATCCGCGGGCCGAACCTCAAGGACATGATCGTCTCCCGCGAGCTGGACCCCGGCCGGACGCTGCGGATCGTGAGCCCGGTGGCGGGCGCACTCGACACGGCGCACGCGGCCGGGCTGATCCACCGTGACGTGAAGCCGCAGAACATCCTCGTCGGCAAGCTCGACCAGGCGTTCCTGGCCGACTTCGGGCTGACCAAGGCCACTGGAGAGAAGAGCCTGACGAAGACGGGGCAGTTCGTCGGGACCTTCGACTACGTGTCGCCAGAGCAGATCAAGGGCGAGCGGGCGACCGCGAAGAGCGACGTGTACGCGCTCGCCGCCGTGCTCTATGAGTGCCTCACCGGAGTCGTCCCGTACCCAAAGGACTCCGAGGCGGCGGTCCTGTACGCACACATGGCCGACGATCCGCCTAAGGTCACCGAGCACCGCCCCGAGCTGCCGGCGGCCCTCGACGCGGTGATCGCCGCCGGGATGGCCAAAGACCCGGCCGACCGGCAGGCGTCCGCCGGCGACCTGCTGATCGACACCAACAGCGCCTTCACGCGCCGCATGCGCGCAGCGTTCACCCCGCCGGGCCCGATCGAGACGCCGCAGGAGACCGGCATCCGTCAGGCCGAGGCGGACGTGTCGACTCGCGAGGCAGAGGCGCGGGAGCCCACCACCGCCGACGCCGCGGAGCTGGACGAGACCGTCCAGGCCGGGGCGGCCCCGCCGGAAGCGGAGCTCGACGAAACCGTGCAAGCCGGGGCGGCCCGCCGGAGGCAGAGCTCGACGTGACGGTGCCGGCGAAGACCGCCGAGAGCGAGGCCCCCGAAGGGTCTCCCGGCGCGCGGGGTGCGACGCCGGCGACCGTCGCGCTCCCGCCGGAGCCAGCCGAAAGGGCCGCGCGGCCCGCGGCCACGGATCGCAGGGCGGTGCTGGGCGCGCTCGCCCTGTTGCTCCTCGTGGTGGTCGGGCTCGGGTTCGTGATCGGCAGCTCGGGCGGCTCGGAGGACGAGCCGGCGCTTGCAACCGACAATTCGGCGAGTGCGGGCGCGCTCGAGCTCGGCTTCCCGGACACGTGGCGGCGGGTCGCCGATCCGCCGTCGATCCCGGGCCTGAAGCTAAAGGACCAACTGGCAGTGGGAGCGCGCGGAGCTTCGAGCGCGAACGCGCTGGCCGCCGGCACGACGGACGCCACCGGCCCCGCGCTGCTGCCGTCGACATTCCTCGACCGTCTGCCAGCCACGCCCAAGCGCGACGATGCCGTGAAGCTCGGGGACCTGAGCGCCTACCGCTACGCCGGGCTGCGTCCCGAGGGCTTCGACGGGCGCCTGACCGTGTACGTATCGCCGACCAGCGCCGGGGTCGTGACCGTGGCCTGCACCGCCACCGCCGCCGACGCAAAGGCCTTCCTTCCCGACTGCGAGGAGGTGGCCGGATCGCTCAAGCTCGTCGAGGGCAAGGCCTTCGCCCTCGGCGCCGACGACGACTATCTGGGGAAGCTCGATAAGGCGATCGACCAGCTCAACAGCGACCGCGAGCGCGACGTCGCGAAGCTGCGCAAGGCAAAGAGCCAGGGTGGCCAGGCGACCGCCGCAGCCACGCTGTCGAAGGACTACGCCCGCGCGGAGACCGCGCTCGCGGGCACCGAGGTCAGCCCGGCGGTGGCCGATGCAAGCGCGTCGGTGACCAGGGCGATCTCCAGCACGCAGTCGGCGTACAACCGCATGGCCAGCGCGGCTCGCAACGACAGCTCGAAGGGCTATAGCGCGGCCAGTAAGGACGTCGAGTCGGGCGAAGCAGCGCTCGAGCGCGCGCTCGCCCGGGTGCAGCAGGCCGGTCAGTAGCCCTCCTAGGGACTGCCAGCCGAGGCGTTGCGGCTCTGGCGGCGTTGACGCCTTCGGGCGGCGACGCCTGGCTCGACTAGGCCGTTGCGAAGGCTTTCACGCCGTCAAGCGCCGCCCCCGGCAGGCGCCGCCTCGCCTGCCTGCTTCAATCCTCTCATCCGGCTCTCATCCGGCACCGGCAGCCTGTTCGCATGAGGATCCTGGTCGTCGAAGATGAGGTGAAGATGGCTGCCCTCATTCAGCGCGGCCTGCGCGAGGAGGGAATGGCCGTCGACGTGACCGACCGCGGCGAGGACGCGCTCTGGATGGCGGGCGCGACGAAGTACGACGCCATCGTCCTCGACGTGATGCTGCCGGGCATCGACGGCTTCGAGACCTGCCGCCGGCTGCGGACGGACGGTGTCTGGTCCCCCGTGCTGATGCTCACCGCCCGCGACGCCGTAGAGGACCGTGTGGCCGGGCTCGACGGCGGCGCCGACGACTACCTGACCAAGCCGTTCTCGTTCGCCGAGCTGCTCGCTCGTATGCGGGCGCTCGTTCGGCGCGGACCGGTCGAGCGGCCGGTTCTCCTGGAGATCGACGACCTGCGCCTCGATCCGGCTGCCCATCGGGTCTGGCGCGGCGACCAGGAGATCTCGTTGTCAGCGAAGGAGTTCGCACTCCTGGAGGTGTTCATGCGCCGGCCCGGCGAGGTGTTGTCGCGCTTCGGGCTGCTCGAGCACGCCTGGGACTACGAGTACGAGAACCGCTCGAACGTCGTGGACGTCTACGTGCGCTACCTGCGCGAGAAGATCGACAGACCCTTTGACCGGGACAGCATCGAGACCGTGCGCGGCGCGGGCTATCGCATGCGAGCCGACTCGTGATCGCCAGTCGCCTGTCGATCAGGGCGCGGTTGGCGGTGGCGTTCGCAGGGGCGCTCGTACTCGTACTGGCGCTGATGGCCCTGTTCGTCTACGTCCGCGTGGGCACGGTGCTCAACAGCACGATCGACGACGGGCTCCAGTCGCGGGCCAGTGACCTGGCCGCCCTCGTCTCCGGGGGTGGCCCGCCGACGCTGGGAGACGGGCGCCTGTTCGGCGGTGACGAGGGCTTCTCGCAGGTGCTCGATCCGGGCGGCACCGTGCTCGCCTCCACGCTGCGCCCGGGCGCGGGCTCGGTGCTGACCCCCGCGGAGACCCGTGAGGCGGCGGGCGGCCGGATATCCCCCGACGATCGCAAGGTGCCCGGCGTGGACGGGGAGACCCGGATCCTCGCGCGACCCGTGGACTCGGGCGATCGACAGGTGGTCGTGGTGGTCGGGGCGACCACCGAGGACCGCGCGGAGACGCTGGCGGGCCTGGCCGGCGCCTTTCTGATCGGGGCGCCGATCGCGCTCGCGCTGTCGTGCGCGCTCGGCTACCTGCTGGCCGGCAGGGCGCTCGCTCCGGTCGAGCGGATGCGCAGCCGGGCGGCGAAGATCACCCTGGCGCGCAGCGGCGAGCGGCTCCCCCTTCCCCGCGCCGACGACGAGATCCATCAGCTCGGCGCGACGCTGAACGAGATGCTCGACCGCATCGAGGCCTCACTCGAACGCGAGCGCGTGTTCGTGGCGGACGCCAGCCACGAGTTGCGCACGCCGCTCGCGATCCTGCGGACGGAGCTCGAGCTGGCCGATCGCCAGGGCCGCTCGCCGGAGGAGCTGCGCGCGGCGCTGCGCTCGGCGGGCGAGGAAGCCGACCGGCTCTCACAGCTGGCGGAGGATCTGCTGGTGATCGCGCGCTCGGACCGCGATGGCCTCCCGGTCGCCCGCGAGCGGGTGGAGTTGAAGGAGCTCCTCGAACGCGTTCGCGACCGCTTCTCGTCGCGTGCGGGCGGGGCCGGGCGCGAGATCGTGATCTCGGCTCCTGCTCACGCACCGGCGGATCTCGATCCGCTGCGAATCGAGCAGGCGCTGGGCAACCTGGTCGACAACGCGCTCCGCCACGGGGCGGGCCCGATCCGGCTGACCGCCAGCCACAACGGAGACAGTGCGGAGCTCGAGGTCTCGGATGCGGGCGACGGCTTCCCCCCGGAGTTCGAGCCCGACGCGTTCGAGCGCTTCACCCGCGCCGACGAGGGGCGCAGCGGCGGCGGAGCCGGGCTCGGCCTGGCGATCGTGCGGGCCATCGCCGCCGCCCATGGCGGCACGGTGGCGATCGCCAGGCTCGACGGGATGGGCGCAACCATCCTGATCTCGCTGCCGGCCGAGCCGGGCCTGGACGGGACCGCCACCACGACCTAGTCGTCCCCGCCGGTGCGGCAAAGCGAGAACAGTGCAGCCCGCCCGGCGATCCGGGGCACCGCGCCGGGCGATCGGGCTCCCTAGTCCTCGGCCTCGGAGCCCTCCTCGGACTCGTTGCCGCTCTCGGACTCCGTCCCGGCCGGGCGGAACGAGCTGTCGATCGCGATCTCGACTCGCTTGCCGTCACTGCGCTCGACCTCGACCTCGAAGGCGGCATTGCCCTCGTCGTCGCGTTCGACCGCCACGGCGCGTCCACCGCCCGCAGCGTTGACGGCGGCCGCCTTGGCCTTCTCGGCATCCGGGCCGGTGGCGGTCTCTTCGGACTCGCCGCTGACGCCGTATGCGATGCCGACTCCGCCGGCCGCGATCGCGAGCGCGGCGGCGCCTGCGATCACGTACTTCCGGTTGACGTCCACTGGTGACACCTCCGTCTGGGTCGCGAGCCCCCGGTCTTAGCCGATGCGGATGAGACAGGGATGAGGCGGATGTTCAGGGCGCGCCGCAGCTCTCATCGCCATCTCATCCGAGCGCATCACCCTGTCCGCAATGCCGAGACTGCTCCCGATCGCCGCGCTGCTGGTGGGATCGCTCGCAGCCGGCTGCGGTAGCGACGAGAGCAACGGTCGGTCCGGGACGGGAGCGGACCTGCCCCAGGGCAGCGAGCGCGTCGATCTCGACCCGGCCGACTTCACGACTCGGATCGACAACCCGTACTGGCCGATGGCGCCCGGGAGCAGGTGGGTCTATCGCGAGACCGAGGAGGGAAGCACGCAGAAGGTGGTGGTCACGGTCACGAAGAGGACGAGGAAGGTCGACGGGATCACCGCGCGCGTTGTGCACGACCGGGTCACCGAGGGCGGCCAACTGGTCGAGGACACGTTCGACTGGTACGCGCAGGACTCCGACGGCAACGTCTGGTACCTCGGCGAGGACACCAAGGAGTACGAGGACGGCAAGTTCACCACCGCGAAGGGCTCATGGGAGGCCGGCGTTGACGGTGCCCAGGCCGGAGTGGCAATGCCCGCCAAGCCCACGGTCGGGCTGGAGTACCGCCAGGAGTACTACGCCGGCGAAGCGGAGGACGCGGGCAAGGTCCTGAGCCTCGACGAGCAGGTAGAGGTGCCGTTCGGCCACTTCACCAACGTGCTGCTGACGAAGGACTTCACACCGGTCGAGCCCAAGATCCTCGAGCACAAGCTCTACGCGCGCGGCGTCGGTCCGGTCCTGGCGCTCGGGCTCTCCGGCGGCGCGGGGCGCGAGGAGCTGATCAGCCACACCCCCGGCTGAGCGTCGACGCGGTGCTCGCCGGTCGGGCATGATCCGCGCTACGGCCCGCGCAACGAGAGGAGCACTCGCATGAGCAACCGCACGTTCGTCATCGGAGTCGGCATGACCAAGTTCGAGAAGCCCGGCTCGCGCGAGTGGGACTACCCGGACATGGCGAAGGAGGCCGGCACGAAGGCACTGGAGGACGCCGGCGTGGACTACGACGCGATCGAGCAGGCCTTCGTCGGCTACTGCTACGGCGAGTCGACGTCGGGACAGCGCGCGCTCTACGGCCTCGGTCTCACGGGCATCCCCGTCGTCAACGTGAACAACAACTGCTCGACCGGCTCCTCGGCGCTCTACATGGCGCGTCAGGCGATCAGGGGCGGTCTAGCGGAGTGTGCGCTCGCGCTGGGCTTCGAGAAATGGAGCGCGGCTCGCTCGGGGTGAAGTACACCGACCGCACCAACCCGATCGACAAGCACGCAGCGGCCATGTTCGCCGTGCGCGAGCCCGAGGCTTCGCCGCCCGCGCCCCAGATGTTCGGCAACGCCGGACGCGAGCACATGGAGCGCTACGGGTCGACCGAGGACCACTACGCATGGATCGGCTGGAAGAACCACAAGCACTCGGTGAACAATCCCTACGCACAGTTCCAGGACGAGTACTCGATCGAGGACATCAAGGCGGCGAAGATGATCCACTCGCCCCTGACGAAGCTGCAGTGCTCGCCCACGTCGGACGGCTCGGGCTGCGCGGTGCTGGCGAGCGAGCGCTTCGTCGAGGAGCACGGCCTGTGGGACCGCGCCGTCGAGATCACCGGCCAGGCGCTGGTCACCGACCTGTCCTCCACGTTCGACGATGGGAGCTGCATCAAGGTCGTGGGCTACGACATGTCGAAGGAGGCCGCGAGCCGCGCCCTGGAGGAGTCCGAGCACTCGATCGACGACGTCGACGTGGTGGAGCTACACGATTGCTTCTCCGCCAATGAGCTGATCACCTACGAGGCGCTGGGGCTGGCGGAGGAGGGTCACGGACACGAGCTGGTCGACGCTGAGGCCACCACCTATGGCGGCGACGTGGTGGTCAACCCTTCGGGCGGGCTGATCTCGAAGGGGCACCCGCTCGGCGCCACAGGGCTGGCGCAATGCTCCGAGTTGACGTGGCAGCTGCGCGGCGACGCCGATCGGCGCCAGGTCGACGGCGCGAAGGTCGCCCTCCAGCACAACATCGGTCTGGGCGGCGCGTGCGTCGTGTCCGTATACGAGAAGCCGGCGACCTGACAGCGCCCACCGGCCTCAGCCGCTGTACATCTCCTCGAAGACGTCCGCGTACTTCTCGTTCACCACGTTCCGCTTGACCTTGAGCGTGGGCGTCAGCTCGCCCGTCTCCTGAGAGAGATCGTGGTCGAGGATCTCGAACTTCTTGATCTGCTCCACCTGGGCGTACTTCGAGTTGGCCTCGTCGAGGTGGGCCTGGATCAGGCCGCGGACCTCCTCGTTCTCGGCCAGCGAAGCCAAATCGGTGGGCAGGCCCTTCTCCTTCGCCCACGGAAGGATCTCCTCCTCGTCCAGCGTGACGAGAGCCACCGGATAGGGCCGCCGGTCGCCGTGCATCACGGCCTGCGAGATCCAGCGTGACTGCTTGAGGTCGTTCTCCAGGTTCGCCGGCGTCAGGTTCTTGCCGCCGGCGGTGATGATGATGTCCTTCTTGCGGCCCGTGATCTTTACGTAGCCGTCCTCGTCGACTGCGGCCACGTCGCCGGTGTGCAGCCAGCCGTCGACGAGCGTCTCACGCGTGGCCTCCTCGTTGCGCCAGTAGCCCGCGAAGATGTTCGGCCCCTTCAGGAGCAGCTCGCCGTCGTCGGCGATGCGCACCTCGACGCCGGGGAACGGGCGGCCGACCGTCCCGAACTTGTGGTTCTCGACCGTGGAGACCGTGGTGACCGCCGTGGTCTCGGTCATGCCGTAGCCCTCGAGGACCGGGATTCCCGCCGCGTAGAAGAACTCGAGGATCTCGTGGGCGATCGGGGCGG
The DNA here is from genome assembly GCA_963802855.1 of uncultured Thermoleophilaceae bacterium. GTDB lineage: Bacteria > Actinomycetota > Thermoleophilia > Solirubrobacterales > Thermoleophilaceae > JAAYBF01. The sequence continues at coordinate 168,971 of CAWDJP010000003.1, read as the reverse complement.
CCCCGGAGGTCGCCTCGCGCACCTGGCCACCGAACAGCGCGCGCACGTTCTTGAAGATCTGCTCGTCCGCGGCCTCGAAAGGCTTGCGCATCTCCTCGGGGACCTGCTCGCCACGCGCCTCCATGTCGCGCACCTGTACGCCCAGCTTCACCGCCTGGCGGAACTGCTCCTGCTCCTCCGGCGAGGCCTTCTCCAGCTGCGCGTTCGCGAGCGTGTAGATCTTCTCGAAGATGCGCGGCACCGACGGCAGGTAGGTGGGCCTGACCTGGGACAGCTCGGGGATGATCTGCCGCGTCCCGCCCGCCATGTAGGCGATGGCGGCCCCGAGATCGAAGGCTCCCAACTGGACGATCCTGGCGAAGACGTGCGCGAGCGGCAGATAGAGGTACGCGATGTCGCCGGCCCGCACCGTCGCCGTCTCGCTGATCATCCCGCAGGCCGCCGCGAAGTTGCCGTGCGTCAGCACGCACCCCTTCGGCGGTCCCGTGGTGCCGGACGTGTACACGAATGTGTACGGGTCGTCCGAGCCGACCGCCGCGGCGCGCGCCTCGAGCTCACCCGCGTCGCGGCCACGCCCACGCTCGCGCAGCTCGTCCAGCGCGATGACGCCGTTACCGGCGGCCCCGGGATCGATTGTGATCAGGTGCTCGAGCGCCGGCAGCTTGCCGCGCACCTCCTGGATCTTCTCCAGCTGAGCCGCGTTCTCGCAGATCACGGCGCGCGCCTCCGAGTTGCCGGCCACCCATTCGCACTCTTCTGAGGAGTTCGTGGGGTAGATGGGCACGACCACGGCCCCCGCGGCGGCGATGCCCAGGTCCGAGAAGGTCCACTGGGGGCTGGTATCGGCCAGCACGCAGACGCGGTCGGCCCCGGTGATGCCCAGATCGACGAGCCCCCGGGCGATCTCGCTCGCCGTCTCACCGAGCTCCGAGTAGGACAGGTCTTCCCAATCATCGTCGCGCTTGATCCGCATGGCGGGCTTGTCCCCGTACTTGCTCGCGGCCGCCGATGCCAGCTCGGCGACGCTCGTCCAGCCGGCCGTGGTCCGCAGTAGCCGTTCGGTCGTCGTGGGCTCCATCGTCTCCTCCCCGATTCTCTCTCTGGGCTGCCTCTTCCCTCGGCGCGGAGCCTATAACCGCCGGCGCGACCTCGCCAAGCGCGCTTGTCAGATGTGAAGTACCGTAGGAAGCGATGGCCGAGAGCTTCTGCGACGTCGGGCGCGGCGTAACCCTCTGCTACGAGACCTTCGGCGACCCGTCCGACCCGCCCGTCCTGCTGGTGATGGGCCTCGGGATGCAGATGCTCGGCTGGCACGAGGACTTCTGCGCCGACCTGGCGGAGCGGGGCTTCCACGTGGTGCGGTTCGACAACCGCGACGCCGGCCTCTCGACCCACTTCAAGGGGCGCCCGCCTACCCTGCGCCAGCTGATCAGCCGCAAGTTCCCCTCCGGCCAGTACCGGCTGTCCGACATGGCCGAGGACACGGCGGGGCTGCTACGAGAGCTCGACCTGGCGCCAGCCCACATCGTCGGCGTCTCGATGGGCGGCATGATCGCCCAGACGCTGGCCGCGCGCCACCCCGCCAGCGTCCGCACGCTGACCTCGATCATGTCCACCACCGGCAACCGCTTCAAGGGCCAGCCGGCGCTCAGGCTCTACCGCGCCCTCCTTCGCAGCGCACCGAACGAGCGCGAGGCGTTCATCGAGCACATGACCGGCGTGTTCACGATGATCGGCTCCCCGGGGTTCCCGCGCGACCTCGACTTCATCCGTGAGCGCGCCGCGCGCAGCTACGACCGCGACCACGACCCTGCGGCGACCGGGCGGCAGCTGGCCGGCATCCTCGCGTCGGGGGACCGCACCGCCGAGCTGCGCCGCATCTCCGCCCCCACCCTCGTGATCCACGGGGCAGCAGACCGCCTCGTGGCTCCCTCGGGGGGCCGTGCCACGGCGAAGGCGATCCCCGGGGCCAAGCTCATGATGATCAGGGGAATGGGACACGATCTGCCTCGCGGCGCCTGGCCACGGATCCTCGACGCGATCGAGGAGCACACGGCCCGCGCCGCAGTGCCCCAGGCCGTCTCGTAGCGGCGTTCTCGATCCCACAAGGACCCTTGCCTCGTCCGCTGCGATAGGCGAGGATTCGCGCAAGCGCAGCGAGGGGGAGAAATGCGGCAGCTCACCGGTCTGGACACCACGTTCTTGAGGATCGAGAGCCCGACGACGTACGGCCACGTCTCCGGTCTGACGTTGTTCGATCCGTCGACCCGAGCCAGCGAGGAGTTCACGCTCGAGGACGTCCGTGAGCACATTCGCGAGCGCCTGCACCTACTCCCCCCGTTTCGCTGGCGCCTCGCCGAGGTCCCGTTCGCGCTCGACAACCCCTACTGGGTCGAGTCGCCCGAGTTCGACCTCGATTTCCATGTGCGTGAGCTGGCGCTGCCCGCCCCGGGCGACGATCACCAGCTGGCCGAGCAGGTGGCCCGGCTCGCCGCTCGACCGCTCGACCGCTCGCGGCCGCTGTGGGAGCTGTACGTGATCCACGGGATCGAGGGCGGCCTCGTGGGCCACCTGACCAAGATGCACCACGCGGCGGTCGACGGGGCATCCGGAGCGGAGATCATGGGCACGTTGCTCGACATCACGCCCGAGCCCCGCGAGGTGCCCCCGCCGCCGAAGGACTGGGAGCCCGAGACCGCGCCGGGTGATCTGAGCATGCTGGCCCGCGGGGTCGCGAGCGCCGCGACGAGGCCGCTGCGGATCCTGCGCACTGCCCCGAGCACGCTGCCGAGCCTCGCGGACGTGCCGGGCATGAACAACCTTCCCGGTGTCGACACGCTCTCCAAGCTCACGGCCCGCGTGGCCCGGCGCGGGGAGGGCGAGCTGCTGGAGCGACCGAAGCAGAAGGCGCCGCGCACCTCCCTGAACGGGAAGATCTCCCCCCACCGCCGCTTCGCCTTCGGCTCGATCTCCCTCGACGACGTCAAGGAGATCAAGAACGCCTTCGGACTCACGGTGAACGACGTCGTGATGACCCTGTGCACGAACGCCCTGCGCCGCTGGCTGATCGAGCACGACGAGCTGCCGGCCGACCCATTGCTGGCGATGGTGCCGGTGTCGGTGCGCACGGGCGAGGGCGAGTACGGAAACCAGGTGTCGGCCATGGTCGTCGCGCTGCCGACCAACGAGGCGGATCCCGAGACTCGCATGCGGCTGATGCACGACGCCATGGTCGCGGCGAAGGAACGTCACAAGGCCGTGCCGGCCACGCTTATGCAGGACTTCTCGCAGTTCATCCCCCCTGCGCTGGCGGCGCGCGCTGCCCGCACGCTCGTCGGCCTGGCCGCCTCCGACCGGGTCAACCCGTCCTACAACGTCGTGATCTCGAATGTGCCCGGGCCACAGTTCCCGCTCTACTCCGACGGCGCGCGGCTGGTCAGCAACTTCCCCGTCTCGGCGATCACCGACGGAGTGGGGCTGAACATGACGGTCATGAGCTACAACGGCAAGATCGACTTCGGGCTGCTGGCCTGCCGCGAGATGATGCCCGACATCTGGAACATGATCGACTGGATCAAGGAGTCGCTCGAGCAGATGAAGGCGCTGAGTGCGAGCGCCCCGGAGAAGACCGCCGGGTCCGCGTAGCGCCCGCCGGGTCGCCGTGCGGGCGCACCCGCAAGCTACGATCGCGCCGATGAGCCGCCAGGCCCGCGTCTACCGCGGCATGAGCGCGTCAGAGCGCAACGCCGACCGGCGCGTGCGGCTGATGGAAGCCGGACTCCAGATCTTCGGCACCGAGGGATTCGCGGGTAGCACGATCGAGGCCCTCTGCCGGAGGGCGGGAGTGACCGCACGCAACTTCTACGACCACTTCGAGAGCCGGGAAGCTCTCCTGGCGGCGCTCTACACGGACGTGATCGCCGAGCAGGCGGCGGCGGTGGCGGCCGCGCTCGAGCCCACCCCGCGGAACGTTGAGAGCCACGTCCGCGCCGGGGTCGAAGCGGCCGTGGGACTCCTGGCCGAGGATGAGCGCAAGGCGCGGATCGCATACGTGGAGGTGGTGGGCGTGTCGCGCGAGCTCGAGGCCCACAGATTCGCGGTGATGTCCGACTACGCGAACCTCGTAGCGGGCCAGTTCAAGCGCCTCTTCGCACGCGGGCTCGCGCCACGCCGCGCGGTGGACGTGACCGCCACCGCGCTGCTGGGGGCCACCATCTACACGTTCGTCGACTGGCTCGCGAACGGGCAGCGGCGGCCGCTCGAGGATGTCGTCGACGAGCTTGTACGGATCTACGTCGCGGCCCTCGAGGACACGCGCTCGTGACTGACCCGGGTCGCGTCTGCGTCATCGGCGCGGGCTCGTCGGGCATCGCGTCGTGCCAGGTGCTCCACGCGCGTGGAATCGCGTTCGACTGCTTCGATAAGGGATCGCGGGTCGGGGGCAACTGGCGCTACCGCAACGACAACGGGATGTCGGCCGCGTACCGCTCGCTGCACATCAACACCTCGCGCGACCTCATGGCCTACGCGACCTACCCGATGCCCGACCACTACCCCGACTACCCGGCCCACTGGCAGATCGCGAAGTACTTCGACGACTACGTCGACCATTTCGGCTTCCGCGACCGGATCCGATTCTCCACCGAGGTCACACGGGTCGCCCCGGCCGAGGGTGGCGCGTGGGAGGTCACCCTCGACGACGGCAGCTCGCAGACCTACAGCGCGGTGATGGTCGCCAACGGGCACCACTGGAACCCGCGCTGGCCCGAGCCGGCGTACCCCGGCTCGGACGGCTTCACGGGCGAGCAGATGCACGCGCACTCCTATGACACCCCGGACATCCTGGAGGGGCGCCGGGTGCTGGTGCTGGGGATCGGCAACTCTGCCTGCGACATCGCCGTGGAGTCCTCGCGGATCGCCGAGCGCACGTTTTTGGCCATGCGGCGTGGCGCCTACGTGGTGCCGAAGTACCTGTTCGGCAAGCCCACGGACGAGACGAGCCCGCCGATCATGACCATGCTGCCGCTGGCGGTTCAGCGCGCCCTGTACGCGATGTCGCTGCGCACGGCGCAGGGCAAGATGACCGACTACGGGCTGCCAGAGCCCGATCACAAGCTGCTCGAGGCGCACCCCACGATCTCATCGGACCTCCTCCCCCGCATCGGCCACGGCGACATAGTCCCCAAGCCGAACATCGGGCGGCTCGAGGGCGACAGCGTCCGGTTCGAGGATGGCAGCGTCGAGAAGGTCGACCTGGTCATCTACTGCACGGGGTACAAGATCGCGTTCCCGTTCTTCGACGAGGGGCTGCTTTCGGCCCCCGACAACAAGATCCCGCTCTATCGGCGCGTCGTCCCGCCGGAGCACCCGGGGCTGTACTTCATCGGCCTGCTCCAGCCGCTCGGCGCGATCATGCCGTTGGCGGAGGCGCAGTCGGAGTGGGTGGCCGACATCCTCGAGGGCAAGACCAAGCTGCCCTCGCCCGCGCGCATGCGTGAGGTGATCCGGCGCGAGGACTAGCGCATGGCCAAGCGGTACGTGGCCTCCAAGCGGCACACGATCCAGGTCGACTTCCACCCCTACCTGCGCACGATCGCCCGCGAGCGCAAACGCGGGCGCGGGCCCGGGCTCGCAGGCTTGCTGGCCGAGCGCTCGCACGAGCTGCGGCTGGGCACCCCGGCGTCCTGAGCCGCAGCGGGTCGGCTGAAACCGCGCGCCGAGGCCGGGTGGCCTCTCTCAGTCCCGCTCGGCCTCGATGCCCGCCACTGCGGCGACGACCGTATCGTCGACCGGCACGGCCTTCTCCACCCCCGTCAGGTCGAGGACCTTGCGGACGGCCCCGGCGGCAGCCACCAGCCGGGTGAGCTGGCGGCCGGTGCGCCGGCGCCGCGCCAGCCGGAACAGCATGTGCACACCCGAGCTGTCGAGGTAGCTCACGGCGGACAGGTCCACCACCACTGCCGCCACGGCAGGGCCGGTGGCCGCGTCGAGGTCCTGCGAGACCTCCTGCACGTTTGCGAGGTCGACCTCGCCCCGCAGCGCGGCGACCGTCACACCGGCGACCATCTCGACAGTCAGCGACGGAGGCTCGGCCGCCCCTTCCAGGCTCTCGCCGAAGGAGACATCCTTCTCCAGCGTCACGCGCGTGCCATCCGCACCGCGGTGGATGTGGACTACGTCCATCACCTGTCGCATGAGCCCCAGTCCGTGACCCCTGTCGGGCCGGGGCCGGGGCTCGCGCCACGCGCCCTCGTCCTGAACCTTCACGCGCAGCGTGCCTCCATCCAGAGCGGCCTCCAGGGCAATCGACCCGTCGCGCGGGGCTCCCGAGTGCTCCACCGCGTTCATGCACGCCTCGTTGCTCGCCAGGAGCACGTCGTTCACGTCGTCGATCGCGACACTTGCCTGCGCGAGCCACTCGAACAACGCGTGTCGCGCCACGACCAGCCCGGAGGGGTCGAGCGGGAGCGAGCGGGCGAACACCTGCGCGCCCGCAGCCGTCGGATCGGGCCCGGCAGCCGGGGCCATCCCCGGGTCTGATGCTGATCCCGCCACGGGCCTCGAAAGCCTACGTGAGCGCGGCGCGCCGGTCCAGGTTCCCCGCGTTTACGGCGCGCGCGGCCTCGTGCGCTCGGTCCGCCCCCGACGCGCGGTCAGATCTTGAGCAGCACGATCACGTTCGCGACGAAGATCAGCGCGAACGCGACCGTCCAGCGGTTGAGGTTGCGCTCCACGAGCGAGCCACCGCCGAGCGGGCCGCTGCCGCCACCGACGCCGAAGGCGCCGGAGAGGCCGGCGTCCTTGCCCGAGTGCAGGAGCACGAGCACGATGACGATCACCGACAGGATGATCTGAAGGCCGCTGAGGATCGCTTCCATCGCCGCGCAAGATAGCGGCTGCCCGGCCGGGCTCGCTCGATCGGCGGACCCGTGGCGCCTCACCCGGCGGGGCGGCGCCCCTCGATCCGGTCGAGCTGGCGGAGGATCTCAATCGCCTCGGCGCGCAGCTCGGCGTCGATCGCCCGGTGATCCTCTTTCGACAGCTTGCCCATCCCCAGGTCGAGCTCGGCGTCGCGGATCTCCCGGTACTTCGCCTCCTTGGCCGCCTCGAGCTCGGCGCGACGACCACCGAGGCGATCGCGTTCGTTCTCGCGCCGGACGATGGGACGGATCACCACCAGGGCCACGAGCCCGGCGAGCAACAGCAGCGCAAGGGCGTACTCCACCGGCGAGACCCTAGTCCCGCCGTCCCGCCCCGGGGTCGTCTCGCGACACCTAGGCGGGATAGCTCCCGCGATCCGGCCGCCTGCGGCGCCGGGCTACGCCCGCGTCAACTCGCGCCCGAGGCGGGCGGAGTACAGCGAGCGCACCCGCCGCAGGCGCGCCTCGGGCGTCGGCCATGCGGCGATCAGCGCGCCCAGGAGGGCGATCCCGCCGCCGATCCAGATCCACGACACCAGTGGCGACACGATCGTTCGGAAGGCCGCGGGCGGCGGGTCGCGGCGGTAGCGCTCGGCGAGCGCGGCGATCACCAGCGCCTGCACGTCCCCGTTCGAGCTGCCGAAGCGCCTATTCGCCTCCCTGATCGGCCCGTCGAGCGCACTGATGTCGGGACGTACCGCAGCCCACAAGTCGCGTCGCAGCCCCCACCGCACGTCGACCTCGCTCGTTGCCTCGCCCTCGAAGAAGCGCCCGATGGCGCCCTTGCGCGCGTCGCGCGCGGGGTAGAAGTTGCGCGACGGGCGCAGGGTGAAGCGCTCGTCGCCCTTGCGCACGCTCAACACGGCGCCGAAGGTGATCGGGGCGCCGGTGCCGGCGCGGTCGCCTCCGAGCCGCGCCGTCGGCCGGACGTAGGTGACCTCATACCCCTCGGTGGTGAAGCGCTGCCCGGGCGAGAGTCGAACGTCACGTTGGTCCTGGAACGCCGAGGAGGCCGCCACGCCCAGGAACAGCACCGCCATCCCGGCGTGGACGACGAACCCGCCGTAGCGGCGGCGGTTGCGGCCCACGAGCTGGGTGAGCGCGCGCGGCCAGGGCTCGCCGGTCATCGTGCGGCGGGCGGAGGCGCCCCGGGCGAACTCCTGCACCACCACCCCGAGGACGAACGCCACGAGCGTGAACATGGCCAGCGCCTTCCAGTTCTGAGCAGCATCGGTGAACGCCGAGAGCGCGACAAGGACGACGAGCGCGAACGCCGCCGGGCCCAGGAGCACGCGCCGCAGCCCGGCCGGCGTGATCCGGCGCCAAGCGATCATCGGACCGATCGCGATCAAGGCCACCAGAACCAGTGCGATCGGCGTGACCAGCCGGTTGAACCAGGGCGGCCCCACGCTGGCCTCGGTGCCGGTGACGGCCTCCGAGATGAGCGGGAAGAAGGTGCCCCAGAAGATGACGAGGCAGAGGCCCACCAGCACCAGGTTGTTGAGGAGGAAGAACGCCTCGCGCGAGAGCAGCGAGTCCAGCCGCGCCTGCCCGCGCAGATCCGGCAGCCGCCACACCACCAGCGCGACCGAGCCGATCACCACTAGCGAGATGAAGACCAGGAACTGGACTCCGATCGTCGACGCGCCGAAGGCGTGGATCGAGTCGAGGATGCCGGACCGCACCAGGAACGTGCCCAGCAGCGCGAGCACGAACGTGGCGCAGATCAGCGACATGTTCCAGACCTTCAGCATGCCGCGCTTCTCCTGCACCATGATCGAGTGCAGGAAGGCCGTGCCGATCAGCCATGGCATCAGGGAGGCGTTCTCGACCGGGTCCCACGCCCAGTATCCGCCCCACCCCAGCTCGGTGTAGGACCACAGCGCGCCGAGCATGATCCCGGCGCCGAGGAAGGTCCACGCGACGAGCGCGAACCGGCGGGTGGCGCGGATCCAGTCCGCACCCGTCCTCCGCGTGATCAGCGCCCCGACCGCGAACGCGAACGGGATCGCGAAGCCCACGTAGCCCGTGTAGAGCATTGGCGGGTGGATCATCATCGCCGGGTGGCGCAACAGCGGGTTCAGCCCGGCGCCCTCGGCGGGCGGGTTGGCCAGGGTCCCGAACGGGTTCTCCCAGCCCACCATCAGGCAGAGGAAGAAGGCCGCCACGATCCCGAGCACCGCCGTGGCGTAGGGCGCGATCTCGCGTAGCGAGTGGCGCGTGAGGAACAGGACAGCGCTCGTGAACAGCGACAGCAGGAGCGCCCACAGCAGGAGCGACCCGTCCTGCGTGGCCCACATGGCGGTGACCTTGTAGAACGTCGGCGTGTCGGTAGAAGACCCCTCCGCCACGAGCGCGTACGAGAAGTCCGAGCGCAAGAAGGCCGACTGGAGGATCGCGGTGGCGCCGACCATCAATGCCGCCAGGCAGTAGATCGCGCGCCGGCCCGAGATCACGAACTCCTCCCGCCCGGCGCGGGCGCCGTACACGGAAGCTCCGGCCGCGTAGAGAGCGGTGAGGAGCCCGACGACGAGGCAGGCGGAGCCTACGCCCGCCATTTCAGGAGCTCTTCTTGTCCTCGGTGAACTTGGACGGGCACTTTGTGATCAGCGAGTCGCGCTCGGCGACGAAGGTGCCGCCCTTCAACTCGCCGGAGACGATCACCTCGCGCCCCTCGCGGAACGGATCGGGCACAACGCCCTCGTAGCGGACCGGTACCGAGGTCGTCCCGTCACGGTCGCGGATGGCGAAGCGCAGCCGTTCGCCGTCCCTCTGCACCGAGCCCTTCACCACCTTGCCGGTGAGCTCATAGGAGCGGCCGGGCTCCGCGTTTGCGACCACCTGGGAGGGCGTGCTGGCCTCGGTGGAGGCGCTGAAGCTGGTGTAGACGAGCGCCCCCGCCAGCAGGACTGCGACGGAGAGCGCCAGCACCAGGCGAACCCTGCGCTTGCGGGACGGATCCATCGCTCAGGAGTATGACGAGGACCAGGGCGAAGCGGCCCATCCGCCACCCCGCCACAACCATCCGGGCACAATCGGGTTACATGGAGCCAGTGAGGCGCCCTCTCTCCATGCTCGTCGCCGTGCTCGCCGCCGGCGCCTGCCTGCCGACCGCCGCGGCGGCCGCCGCACCGCCCACCCCAATCCCGCTCGACTCGGGCTGGCAGATCCGCGACGCCGTGGCGGCGCCCGCACAGCCCCAGCCGGCACCGCCAGACGAGAGCGAGGAGGGCAACGAGACCCCAAATCCGAACACCGTCCCCGACCGCACCGTCGAGTCCAACACCGACTGGCGCCCCGTGCGGGTGCCGAGCGTGTTCGCCACCGACGCCGCTCCCGAACTGTTCGGCGGGACGGTGAAGGTCTACCGGCTGCGCTTCACGGCGCCGCGAGCGCGGGGCTTTCGGTGGGCCTTCGGTTCGAGCAGGCGCGGCGGCGATCGACCGTCGTGCTGAACGGACGCCGGCTCGGCGTGACCAGTCGATCCCTACACGCCGTTCGAGATCGAGGCGAAGGGCCTCAGGCCCGGGAGGCGCAACGAGCTCCTGGTGTACGTGGACAGCCGCAAGGACCCGCGCCTGCCCGAGGGCTGGTGGAACTGGGGCGGCATCACGCGGCCGGTATCGCTGGTGCCGCGCGGGCGCGTCGGAGTGCAGCGACCTCGGGCTGCTCTCCGACGTGCGCTGCCGCGGCCCGGCGACCCGCTGCCGAGCGTCCGTGCGCGTCGAGGGCCTGCTCTCGAAGCTGCCGCGCCAGCGCGTCCGGCGCAACCGCAAGGGCAAGCCACTCCCGATCTCGCAGCCCCGCCTGACGGTGCGGCTGCGCTCTCCGGCGGGCCGCGTCACGCAAGCGCACGTTCCGACTCCGCGGCTCGCCGCGCGGGCCGGCGCGACATCTCCCACCGCATGACGGTGCCGCTCGCCACAGCTGTGGTCGCCCGAGCGACCGCAGCTCTACGAGGCCGAGGCGACGCTCACCTACCGCGGGCGCGTCGAGGAGCGGCGCAGGTGGACCATCGGCCTGCGCTCGGTCGACGTCAAGCGCGGCCTGCTCTACCTGAACAACCGCCGGCATCCAGATCCGCGGCGCCTCGATCCACGAGGACTTCCCCGGACTCGGCGCGGCGCTCAACGACGAGGCGATGGACACCACGGTCCGCGAGCTGAAGGAGCTGGGCGCGAACGTCACGCGCGCGCACTACGTGCTCAGCGAGCCGCTGCTCCGCCGCCTCGACCGCGCCGGGATCATGGTTTGGAACCAGGCGCCGGTGTGGCAGCGCGACCATGGCGCCAACCTGCTGGGCAACGCGCTCGAGCGTCGTCGCGCGCTCGCCCAGGTCGAGCGCACGATCAAGGCGGCGCGCAACCACCCGTCGGTGATCACCCACTCGGTCGCCAACGAGCTGAGCTTCACCCCCGACCGCAAGTCGGGACCCGCCGCTTCCTGATCGAGGCCGCCAAGCGCGCCCGCAAGCCTCGACCCGACGCTGCCGATCGCGCTGGACATCAAGGGCCGGCCGGGCTTCGACGAGCAGTTCACCTAGCACCGCTTCGACATCATCGGGATCAACCAGTACTTCGGCTGGTATCCGTGGGTGAAGGACTTCACCCTGCTCGAGCCCTACCTGCGAGGAGATGCACGACCTCTATCCCGAGCAGGCGCTGGTGATGACCGAGTTCGGCGCCGAGGGCCGGCCCGACATGGCGCGGCGGCGCCGATCGAGCGAAGGGCAGCTACGCCTTCCAGGCGATGCACGTGGCCCGCACGCTGGACGTGGTGGACCGGCTGCCGTTCATGAGCGGCGCGATCCACTGGACGCTGCGCGAGTTCGAGATCTTCCCGGGCTGGCGCGGCGGCGCCGGGCCCGGGCCCGGGCGCAACACCCGCCACCACAAGGGTCTGCTCACCTACAACGGTGAGCGAAAGCCGGCCTGGAGCGTGGTGCGCGAACACTTCGCCCGCACACCTTTGTACCCCTAGTCACGAGCGAGCCAATGCGGCAGGAGCCGCAACTTTCGGGCAGAAGCCGTGTGTACTATCACCGACCTGTCCGCGCCTCGCCCGGCAGGGTACGCGAGGCCCCCGACTTCGAAGGGACCGATGTTCACGATCACGAAGAGCCTCCGGCTCCTCGCCGTTACGCTGCTCATCGCAACCGCCGCGCTGGCCGTCCCGAGCATGGCGTCGGCCAGCTCGACCCAGCTCTCGCTGATCCAGGACGACCGCGAGCTGCTCGGATTCACAGGGGAGGATCCGGCCGCTGCGATGGCGGAGATCCGCGGACTGGGCGTCGACATCGTCCGCACGAACGTGATCTTCGGCAAGATCTACCGCCGTCCGAACGACCGCCGCAAGCCGCGTGGCTTCAAGACCAGCGATCCCAACTCCTCGCTCTACGACTGGTCGCTCACCGACCGGCTGATCAACCTCGCGAAGGCCAACGGCATGCAGGTGCTCGTGACCGTCACCGGTCCCGGGCCCGTTTTCTCCTCGTCACAGCCCCGCCGTTGCCGCAGGGGGCCGTGCATCTGGAAGCCCAAGCCGAGCGAGTTCGGGGGGTTCGCCGCCGCCGTGGCTCGCCGCTACCGGGGCAAGATCGACTTCTACTCGATCTACAACGAGCCCAACCTCGGCAAGATCTGGCTCGCTCCGCGCTTCGCGCGTAGCCGCGGACAGCGCTACGACTACGCGGGGATGCTGTACCGCAAGCTGTGGATCGCGGGATACAAGGGGATCGCGCGTTACGACCGCGCTCGCCGCAACCGCGTCCTGTTCGGAGAGGCGCCGGCGATCTCCCAGCCGATTCCCTTCCTGCGCGCTGCGCTGTGCCTGAACTCGCGCAATCGCCCGCTCACCGGGCGGCTGCGGCGACTCCAGGGCTGCTCGGGGCGCGTGAGCAAGCTCAACATCGGCGGATACGCCATCCACCCCTACAACCAGGGCGCCGGAGGTGTGGACGGCCCTCAGCAGCGGTCGAACACCAAGACGTCCCTCCCGATCGCGTACATGCCACGCCTGCACCGCATCATGGACGCCGCGGCACGCCGCGGGCGCACCCCCGGTGGCCGCCGCATCTACGTGACGGAGTTCGGCTTCCAGTCCGATCCGCCAGACACCACGGTCGGGGTAACGCTGTCGCAGCAGGCGCAGTTCATCAACGAGTCCGACCGGCTGCTGTACTCGGACCGGCGCGTTGCCGCGGTGGGCCAGTACGAGCTCACCGACGTGCCGCAGGAGGACCAGTTCAACACCGGCCTCCGATTCGTGGGCGGCAGCCAGAAGCCCGCCTACCCCGCCTATCGGCTGCCGATCGTGGTCACCCGCCGCTCGGCGAACTCGGTCGAGGTCTACGGCCAGGTGCGCCCGGCGCGGGTCCTCGGCGGCGGACCGATAACGCAGGTGGCGGTGCAGGTCTCTGAGAACGGCGGGTCCTACACGACTGTGCAGCAGCCGACCACCAACTCGCGCGGCATCTTCCGGATCAACGTGAGCCGGTCGGGCGCCGCGAGCGCGCGGTGGCGGCTGTCGTGGCAGAACGCGGACACCGGCGTCTTCTACACCAGCCGGGTGGCCCGCGCCGGCAAGCGGCTGCGCTACTTCAGGGGGTAGCGCAGCCCGGTCGGCTAGGCCTTCGTCTCGAGCTTCGACGCGTCCCGAGGCTCGAGGAACGGCTCGTCGAGCGGCGCCGCCTCACCGGCCTCGCGCTGCTGGCTGCGCTGCAGCTCGGCGTTGAACTCCGCCCCGAAGAGGATCGCCACGTTGGTGATCCAGAGCCAGACCAGGAAGGCCACGACGGTGCCGAGTGACCCGTAGGTCTTGTTGTAGGACGCGAACGTCGCAACGTAGAGGGCGAACAGCGCCGAGGCGAGGATCCAGATCACCAGCGCCACCACGCCGCCCGGGGCTGATGAACCTGAACCCCGGCTGCTTCACGTTCGGCGCCGCCCAGTAGAGGAAGGCGAACATGAAGGACACCATCGCCAGGATCAGCGGGATCTTGGCGAAGTCCCAGATCGTGGCGGCGGAGCTGTCCAGCCCCACGAGCTTGGCGGCCTCCTTGGCGAGCGGACCCGAGACCGTCACGGCCACCACGAGCGCGATGATGAGCAGCAGCAGGAGCAGGGTGATGGCGACCTGCTGCGGCTTGAGCTTCCAGATCGGGCCGCCCCTCCTCCACCTCGTAGATCGCGTTCGACGCGCGCGTGAACGCGCCGATGTAGGCGGAGGCGGAGTTCAGGGCGAGCACGAGGCCGATCACGAACGCGATGCCGGCCGCGCCCACGCTGGCTCGACAGGTTCTCGATCGCGCTCGTGAGGATGTCCCGCGCCGGCCCGGGCGCCAGCTCTCTCACGTTCTCGAGCAGCGAGTCGGTCAGCGACGGGCCGACCAGGCCGATGAGCGAGACGAGCGCGATGATCGCCGGAAAGACCGCCAGCACGCCGTAGTAGGTCAGCGCGGCGGCCCAGTCGGTGATGTTGTCGGCCGAGAACTCCTTGAACGTCCGCTTGAGCGTGTCCTTCTTGGACGTGCCGCTGAGGGCGCCTGGGCTTGTCGGGCGCCCGCCCCTCCTCGGCACCCCGCGGCTCGCGCTTGGCCTCGAGCGTCTCGCGTTCGTCTCGATGCTCGATCGCCATGATTCGCCTGTCGCTACCCGGGCCGCTAGTCGCCGGGCCAGAACCCCGTGGCCTTCTGCACGCCGCGAGCGCCGCCGCGCTGGACCCCCGCCTTCACGAGGGCGAAGATCGCTCCCTGGAGCGCGGCCGCCGGCAGGATCTCCTTCCAGCCGTACTCGCTCTCCAGTGCCTTGGGCGCCTCCTCCTCGTCGGAGATGCGCTTCCAGATCTGCTTGAAGATCGCGCCGGCGACTAGTCCGCCGATGACGCTGAAGATGATGCTGATCGGGGTGTAGAGCGCCTTGGCCATCCCTACCGCCTCCTGATCAGCCACAGGACGAGAAGCAGCAGCGCAAGCGCTCCCGCCGCCCCGGCGATCGGGGCCGGCCTGCTCTTGGGCCCTGGCCTTGGCCTCCTCGACCTTCTGCTGGGCCTGGGCCTTGGCCTCCTCGGCCCTCTGCTGTGCGTGGGCTTTGGTCTCTTCCACCTTCTGCTGGGCCTGCGCCTTCACGTCAGCCTTCTCGGAAAGCGCTTCCACGGTGTCGCCGAGCGCCTCGCGCGTCTCGTCGATCTCCTTGCGCAGCACCTCGGGGTCGCTCGGCTGCTCCGCGGCCGCGTCCTGCTGCTCCACGTCCGGATCCGGGGCGCTCATGACTTGCCCGACCTCGCTTTCACCTCGTCGACGTCACGCTGGACGCTCTCCTTGGCCCTTTCGGGAACGACCGGCGTTGCCTTGTCGACCTGCTTCTTTCCAGTCAGCGCCAGGACGCCCGCGATCAAGAACAGGGCCGCCGCGACGATCCACGCGGCCAGCCAGGCTTCGTCCAACACCTCCGCCAGGGAGAGGATCGCGCCCGCGACCAAGGCGCCGCCGCCGTATAGCGCGATGACACCGGCGCCGCCGAACATGCCGGCACCCATCCCGGCGCGCTTGCCCTTTTCCTGCAGCTCGAGCTGAGCAAGCCGGATCTCCTTGCGCACGAGCTGGGCGGTCTGCTCAGCCGCCTGCCTCACGAGGTCGCCCGTCGGGCGATCCCTCAGCTCGTTATTGCCCGTGTCCTGTTGGGTGGTCACTTCGGCCTCCGAGGGTCTACGACTGCCGCAGTCCTACCCGTCGACGACGGGCGAAAACCTGCGCTCGGGGCGGCCCCGGAGGCGTCAGTCGAACGGGCAGGATCCCGGGTCGAGGTTGCCCGGGAACAGGCATGCGTCCACGCGCCCGGGCTCACGGGCGCGCCGGATCTTGAAGCGCGCGTACTTGCCGATCGCGTCGCCCTTGGTCACGAAGACCTCGATCACCGTGCCCACTCGGAGGCGCCGCTCGAGCGCCCGGAACCGCACGGTCCTCTTCCTCGTGGTCACGGACTTGCGACGGTAGGGGCAGCGTTTGCCGCGGCAGCGCACTGTCACATGAGAGCCGCGGGGGGTCCGGACGCCGAAGTACCGGATCGCCGCACCGGTGCGGGTGAAGCGGCTGACCATGCGGACGAACGGGAATGGCGCGAGCGGCTCGGGCGGCGGCTTGATGACCCGGATGTCGCGGACGGTCGTGGTAGACGAGCCCTCCCTGTCGGTCACCTTGAGCCCGACCCGCCTGTTCCCCGGGTGGCGGAGCGGCAACGCGGCGATGATCCCCACGCCGTCGTCGTACTCCGCATCACCGTCGAGGTCCCAGGCCTGGCGCGCTATGGCGCTGTCCGCATCGGTCGAGAGAGATGTCAGCGAGATGGTCTGCCCCACGAGCGGGACGGTGGGTGAGTAGACGAACGAGGCCGCGGGGGGCCGGTTGCGGACGGTGACGGTCCGGGTGAGTCGGCCCCGGAACCCTTCGCCCTCCGCGCACAGGGTCACGTCGTAGGGGTCAGGAGTCGCGAAGGAGCGGGTGATGGCCGACCCGACACCGTCGTCGCAGTCCCCGTCGTCGTCGAGATCCCAGGTCTCACGGATGACTTCGTTGGACGTCGAGGTGAAATCGACGGGCTCGCCGCTCAGCGGGGAGATCGGAGAGATGTCGAAGGAGACGGAGGGAGCGGCCACGGCGACGTTCGGAAGCACGACTGCGGCGAGCGCAGCGAGGAGGGGCGTCCTGAAGCGGCGCGAGCGACGAGCCACCGATATCCGTTCGGCGGTCCCGGCGCACTTCCTGCCACCCGGAGCTCAGCGAACTGCACTGGCGTCTGCCGTCGGACGGGCACGCGGCGCGCGCGCGTTCACCCGGTTTCCCCAGTCGGCGTGATCGATCCGTGCAGGACGCGTCGTCTCCAGGAAGTCGCGCAGCACCGCGGCGAGCCCGTCCGGATCCTCGAGGTGCGGGAAATGGGCCGCGGCGGGCAGCGTCTCGAAGCGACTCCCGGGCACGGCCGCGTGCGCGTCGAGGCCGTGCGAGATCGGGATCGTCTGGTCGCGCCCGCCCCACACGATCAGCGTCGGAAACCCATCCAGGAGGTGAAGCCTGTCGCGTGCGCTCACGCGCTGCCCGCGCACGTCGATCACGGAGCGCAACGTCTGGAGGAACGCCTCCCGGGCGCCCTGGCGCTCGAGCGGACGGAGGGCCCGCGCGATGGCCTGCACGTAGACGCCGGTGCCGGAGCCGCGCTCGCGCAGGTACCCGCCGACGGCGTCGATCGCAGAGACGACGCGCCGGTTGGCGGCGACCCTCAGCAGCGGCGACGCCCCCGGCACGGCGGCGCTGCGCAGCAACGGGCTGACGTCGTGGCCCAGCCCGCCGCTGGAGACCAGGGCGAGGCGCTCCGTTCGCTCAGGGAACTGCCAGAAGAACTGCATCGCCACACCGCCGCCGAGGGAGTGGCCGACGATCGTGGCCCTGTCGATGCCGATCGCGGCGAGCAGGTCGCGGATGGCGGCGGCGTGGGCGCCGAGCGAGTAGTCGCCTCGCGGCGTAGCGGAGTCGCCGTGGCCGATCAGGTCCGGGGCCACCACCGTGTAGTCGTCGGCCAGGCGAAGCGCCACCGACTCCCAGTGCCTCGACGAGTTGACCATCCCGTGGATCAAGACCACCGGCGGGCCAACACCAGCGGTGCGGTACATCACGCGATGCCCGTGCAGTTCGATCTCCCAGGCCTCGAACGTCGGGGCGCCGGCCGGGTCGATCGCGCTCAGCTCGTCACCTCGCGGCGCACGTTACCGAGCGGCGGAGCGGCTCGTCCTTGACACGGCCGCGGCTCGGCGGGTAGACACGCGCGATGACTCCCGGCAACGCCCTCTCGGCCAGAAGCGAGCATCGAGGCAGCTTCCCGTCCACTCTTGTCGGCGCGGTGAAGGCCGGCGTGGAGATCGCCTAGGACGGGCGTAAGCACCTACCTGGCAGCCGCCGCTCAAACGGCAGCACACTGCTGAAGCGACAGCCTCTCCGACCACGGATTCGTACCTCACCGCTGCCTGTCGCCGACAGCGTCCGCCCGGACCGCTTGAACTCGGCGACCTCTGAGGGCGGCGCGGCAAAGCGGAAGCGCAGCCCCCACATCTCCCCGGACGTTGCCACGGTGCGATACGCCCAGCCTCGCGGCCGCTCGGTCGCCGGCCTGAAGAAGCCCCAGGCCCGCGCGGCAGCGAAAGCGCGGCTCCAGACGCCGCCGGTATGGATGCCGCAGGTGGTCACCTCGGTCACGTCCGCACCCGCGGCGCGGGCGGCGGCTGCGAACGGTGCCTGCTGAGCGTTGATGAGCGTTTCGGTAACGCTGTCGAGGGCGGAACTCGTCGGCGGGTCCACGGGACAGTTCACCCCGTTGCCGGACGTCAGATAGAGGCGCGTGTGGCCGTAGTTGGCCGCCAGCGCCTGCGGGCTGTTGCCTTCGGCGTAGGGGCCCTCCCGGGAGCCGAAGATGGCCTCGTAGACGCCGTTAGGACCGCCGTTCTCCACCGGGAGCGTGTTGAGGCCGAAGTAGGCAACGTCGGTTTGCATGTCCGGGAAGGCGGACGAGAAGCCGACGGCGGATCCGAAGTAGGCGGGCAGCATCGCCGCATAGCGGAGCGTTCCCTGACCGCCCATCGAGATCCCGGCGATGGCATGCCACCGACGACCGGACCGGATGCGGTAGCGACGTTCGATCGCGCGACGCAGGTTTCTCAGGTGGTAGGTGGCCCAAGCAGGGTCACCGCGGCCGCCGCCGTTCCACCAGTCGGTGTACATGCCGAATCTCGCGCCGTCAGGCATAACAAGGATCGCCGGCATGCCGGCTGCGAGCTCGCGGATGTTGCCGAGCCAGCGATCCGCGCCTTCGAAGGCGCCGTGCAGCAGCCAGACGACGGGGTAGCCGCGCTTCGAGCCCGCGTCGTAGCCATCCGGCAGCAGGACGTTGACCTTTGGGACGGTTCGACCGTCGGGGAGCTGGCCGCCAGGCGAGGAGGTATCGACGAGCCGACTCGGCAACTCGAAGCTCTCAAGCCTGGCTGCTGTTGCGCTCGCGGGCGTAAGCACCAGAAAGCACAGCGCCGCAATCAGGGTCAACCGGGCGCCGATCGAGCGCCCCTCCTCCTCCATTGGCACAAACTATCCGACGGCAAGCGCTCTATTTGGAGGCCTTCTCGAAGCGGACGACGGGTCTCGAACCCGCGACCTTCGGCTTGGGAAGCCGACCAGCGGTTTGGACTCGACACCCGCTTGCCAGAGCCAAATCCCTTCGGGTGGCTCGCCGCTTTGGGGAAACCGATTGGGGAAGTCACACGAGGTTTCGGCCCGACTTACGGCCGCGTCGAACGACATGTGGGCGCGACCCCGCCCACCCCCTTCAGGCGCTCGGTATGGGACCCCGCGGCGTGAGGACCTCCCTGCCGTGTGCGCGTTGTCGGCGAGGGCCGGCTCGATGCGCGGTGATTGATCCGCGCCCGCATGGGACGGATACTGGACGGGCGATGCCGCAGGAGAACGTGGAGGTAGTGCGAGCCGCCCATGAGGCGTGGAACTCGGGCGACATGGACAGCTTCCGTGACTTGCACGACCCCGACGCATGCGGATGGTGGAGGGTTGGCCGGAGCCGGGGCCTTTCTTTGGCCGGGAGGCGGTCATGCGCCAGTTCGAGCAGCTCCGCGAGACGTGGGACGCCGACGTGGTTGAGCCGATCACCGAGTTCATCGACGCCGGTGACCGGGCCTTGGTGCGGTTCACCTATCGCGGTGTGGGCCAGGGTCCCGAGTGGAGCATGGAGTTCACATGCGTCTACACCATCCGCGAGGGCCGGATCCTCGTCCGCGAGTACTTCTGGGACCACGCCGAAGCCCTGGCAGCCGTAAGGCTGTCGGAGTAGGCGATCCGCTGAACGCGCGACCGTCAGCGGGTTCCGGTGAAGCCGGCATTTGTAGGATGCCGCGCAAGCGTCACGGAGTGCCCCATGCCGATCTCGGGTATCCACCATGTGGACTTGGCTGTCACCGACCTCGAGCGGTCGCTCGAGTTCTACCTCGCCGTCCTGGGGCCCCTCGGAGCGGCGGAGTTCCGCCGCTACCCGACGTATCGTGGAACGGAGGAGGTCGTCTACCTGAGGCTCGGTAGTCAATACCTCGGGCTCCGACGCGCCGACGGGGGTGAGCATCGGTACTACAACGTCGGTATCGAGCACCTGGCGGTGTTCGTCGATAGCCGCGAGGAGGTTGACCAGACCTACCAGCGCTGCCTGGACCTCGGAGTCGAGATCCACTTTCCACCGGAGGAGGACTCGGACGAACCGGGATACTGGGCGCTGTTCTGCTTCGATCCTGACGGGATGCGCATCGAAGTGGCGCATTGGCCCGGCGACCCTTCGTCGCAGCGGCAGTAGCCGCCTTTCGAAGCCGTGGGGCTGGCGGGGTAGGCGAATGTCGCAGGAGAACGTTGAGACCATCGCTCGGCTGTATGACGAGTTCCTCGCCAAGCCAGAGCGCCTCGCCAGCCCCGACCAGTTTGCCTTCTTCGACCCGGCTGTTGAGCTCCACCAGAGCGACTCGGTTCTCGGGACCAAGGGCACTTTCCACGGCTACGACGGCGTGGGACGCGCGGCGCGGGAGATATTCGAGGCTTTCAGCGAGAGCCACTTCGTCCCCAAGCGCCTCGTGGACGCCGGGGACCAGGTTGTGGCTACGGTGGAGTTTCGGGGGATTGGCAAGGAGGGCGGCGTGAGGGTCGCCAAGACCGTCGCCCATGTGTGGACGCTCAAAGGCGGACGGATCATCGCCTGGCACGTCTACATGGACCCGGCCGAAGCCCTCGCGGCCGTGGGGCTGTCGGAGTAGGCGATGTCGCAGGAGAACGTGGAGATCGTGAAGCGGGCGCTTGCCGAGTTCCAGCGCGGCAACTTCTGGGTGCCCGAGTTCTTCGAGCCGGACGTTCGCATCAGGTGGCTCGACGCCGTGGGGGCGCCGTCGGAAACCGTGGGACTTCAAGACATGAGCACCTTCATGCTGAACTGGCTCGAGACCTTCGACAACATGTCGATGGTGGCCGAGCGAGTCGTTGACGCCGGAGACCAGGTCGTCGTGATCGCCGCATGGCAAGGACGGGGGAAGGCTTCCGGTGTTGATACCGAGTGGCGTCAGGGCACGGTGTGGACCCTGCGCGACGGTCGGGTGGCCAGCGTGATCGGGTACCAGGAGCCGAGTGACGCCTTCGAAGCCGCAGGGCTGTCGGAGTAGGCGATGTCGCAGGAGAACGTGGAGCTCGTGAGCCCGGCCCCGCGCAGGCGTAAGTGGATGCCGCTGGACGAGATTGGCCTTCGGCCTTTGGAGTTCGGGCTGGAAGTGTTGGCGCAGGAAATTCCGATCATGGCGGTGGCACTTACGGCCACCCGAGCGGCGTCATCCCAATCGCTCTGCCGCCGACGCCGTTGCCTCCTGGTGGGCCTGGCGGATTCCCAGATGTCTTCCTCGACGGGATCGACGCCGGGACGATCCAGAGCCGCAAGAGCACCGCGTACAAGCAAGCGGACGACGGGTCTCGAACCCGCGACCTTCGGCTTGGGAAGCCGACGCTCTACCAACTGAGCTACGTCCGCAAGAGCGCCGATTCTAGGTGGTGCGCCCGGGCCTCGGCCACGCCATGGCACCTCCGCCGCCCCGGACCCAAGTGCTCTAGGGTGCGCATGTGCTCTCGGCACGGCGCAAGCTGACGGCGGCCTGCATGGCTCTCGCCCTGATCGTCCTCACGCTCGTAAGCGTCTCGGCGGCCAAGGAGCCCAAGCAGCCGGCCACACCGGCCCAGATCATCGCCTACCACGACTCCGGCGAGTGGGACCGGACGATCTCCAAGCGGATCAAGAGCGCCAAGCAGTTCGTCAAGCGGTGGCTCGCCACCCATCGGAAGCATCGGACGCGCAAGCCGGCCGTGGTGCTGGACATCGACGACACGTCCGTCTCGTTGTACGACTGCGCGAAGGCCGCGAACTTCGGGCCCGCGACGCTCGGCTGCGCGGTTACCCCGCCCCCGCCCGCTATCCGACAGACGCTCTCCTTCTACCGCTACGTGCGCAAGCGCAAGGTCGCGGTCTTCTTCGTGACGGGGCGCCCGGAGGCGATCCGCGCCTTGACCGTCGCGCACCTCGACGAGCTCGGCTACGCGGGCAACCCGACCGTGTATTTCAAGCCGCCGACGTACACCAACCCGTCGGTGATCCCCTACAAGCGCGGCGCGCGGCGCGACATCACCCGCAAGGGCTACCGCATCCTGGCGAACATCGGCGACCAGTGGAGCGACCTGAAGGGCGGCTACGCCCTCAGGAAGTACAAGCTGCCGAACCCGATGTACTTCACCCCCTGACCCGGCGCGGGCGAGCCGGGCAGCCCGCGGCAATCCATTGAACCGTTTGTGGGGCTATAGCTCCACTTTCGGTTCAATCGACCGCTGGGGGACCGGCCTCCCGCGCTCAATACCCTCAACCACCCATGCAGCGCCTCCGCTCCCCCTTCGCGATCGCGGCGATTGCCGCCGTCCTGGCCCTGATCGCGCTGCTCGCATACGGGCTCAGCCAGAACGAGCCCGACACGGACATCGAGCAGGCACTCGAGCGCGGTGAGCGCAAGGAGGCGCCGGGGTTCACCCTCGACCGCCTCTCGGGCGGAGGCGAGGGGTCCCTGGCCGACTATCGCGGCCGCGTCGTGGTGCTGAACTTCTGGGCGTCGTGGTGCGACCCGTGCCGGGAGGAGTCGCCGCTGCTCGACCGCTGGCACCGCAGGATGTCGGCCGGCGGGCGCGGCACGGTGCTGGGAGTGGACGTGCTCGACGTCTCCGACGACGCGCAAGAGTTCGTGCGCGAGTACGGCCTGGACTACCCCATGCTGCGCGACGGCGAGGGTGACGTGTTGAGCCGCTACGGCGTGATCGCGTACCCAGAGACGTTCGTGATCGACCGCCGCGGCCGGATCGCCGCAAGTCGCCGCGGCCCCGTCGACGAGCGCTTCATGCGGCAAGAGGTGCTGCCGCTGGTGAGGTCGCGGACATGAGACGTGCCGCTCTGAGCCTGGCGGTCACGCTCGTGGTCGCCTTCCCGGCCGCGGCGACCGCCGCGGATTGCCCGCGCACCACGGTGGGCGACGTGGAGAACGAGGTCATGTGCCCCGTCTGCGGCACACCGCTCGAGCTGGCCACCGAGGCGCCGCAGGCCGTCCGTCAGCGCGCGCTGATCGAGCGCCTGGTGGCCGATTGCGCCTCCAAGCAGCAGATCAAGGACCGCCTGGTCGCCGAGTTCGGCGACGAGGTGCTCGCCCTGCCCGGCGACGACGGCTTCGACCTGGCCGCGTACCTCGTGCCCGCACTGGCGATCCTGCTTGGCGGTGGCGCCCTCGGGGCCGCAGCGCTGCAGTGGCGGCGGACACGTGACCGCGCCGCTCCCGACGCGGCCGCCCCGCCGCCCGCCGCCGCCGAGCGCCTCCAGTCCGACCTCGACCGGTACGAGCTGTGATCGCAGCGGACGTCGACACCACCGTCGTCGCCGCGTTCGCGGTCGGCTTCATCTCGTTCATCTCGCCCTGCGTGCTTCCGCTCGTGCCCGGCTACCTCTCCACCATCTCCGGCGTCTCGTTCGCGGAGATCCAGGCCGGCAAGGGCCGCTCGAAGGTGCTCGGTCCGGCGCTGCTGTTCTGCCTCTCGTTCACGGTCATGTTCGTGGCCCTCGGCATGACGGCGACCAGCTTCGGCTCAGCGCTCCAGGACAACCGCCGCCTGCTGCAGCAGATCGCAGGGGTGGTGCTGATCGCGCTCGGCCTGCTCTTCATCGCCACGCTGTTCGTGAACCGCCTCAACCGCGAGTGGCGACCGGAGATGCTGCTCGCGCACGCTTCGACGGGCGGCCCGATCCTCGCCGGGTTGGCGTTCGCCGTCGCGTGGCTGCCGTGCACCGGGCCGACGCTCGGCGCCATCCTCACCGCGGCGAGCACCGAGGACAGCGTCGGAGAGGGCGGCGTGCTGCTGGCCTTCTACGCACTCGGGCTGGCGGTGCCGTTCATACTCAGCGCGCTCGCGTTCTCGTCGGTCTCGGGCTTCTTCCGCTTCTTTCGCGACCACTACACGGCGATCACGGTGGCATCCGGAATCGTCCTGGTGGTGATGGGCGTCTTGCTCTATTCGAACGAGCTGACGCGGCTGAACTCCGAAGCGCTCGCCCTCATGGACGACCTCGGGATCAACTTCTTCAGCGAGCTTTGACCTTGAGGAACTTCACCACGGTCTTGAGGAAGCTGTTGCGAGAGGGCGCAGCCACCAGCGGGTCGAGGTGGCTCTGGCGCTCGTCGGTGTAGATCCGCGCCCGCCGGATCCGCGACCGCTTGACGAGCGCCCGCGCGCCCTTGGAGACGTTCCCGTTCGTCAAGTCGGTCTCGAAGGCATATAGGGGCACGTTGATCCGCGACGCGTGGAACGGCCGCAGGCCCAGGAGCCGGGTGACCGCGGTGCGCTTGAGCGGGCTCATCGCGTCCACGTCGAGGCGAAGGCGGCGGGGGAAGTACCACTCGATGGCGTTGGGGCGCTCGCTGCCGAAGGCCCCGGCGAACCGCTGGATCGGCGTGAGCTCCCCGTCCTGCCACGGACGCGGATTGCCCGAGGCGGCGAGCCTGCCCGCGTTGATGCGAATCAGGCTGAACGCTTCCGGCGAGGTGTCCTTGTCGAACGCGAAGCCCAGCGCGCCCTCATTGGTCACACCGAACGCGGGCTTGAACTGTGGTGGGATCAACGGGCTCGCCTGGATCGGGCTCGCGGCGTCGGGCAGCTTGCGGGCGTAGAGCGCGGCCAGCTCGGCCAGAATGCCGGTGATCTCGGGGATCCCGAACCCGAGCAGGTCATCGAAGACCTTGCCCTGCGCAATCTCGGCGAGCGCGGTCTGCGCCTCCGCCAGCGACGCCTCGTCGAAGGAGCCGAGCAGGCCCCCGTCGATCAGGACCATCCCGTCGATGTCCCTGTAGCCGGGCCGGCCGCGGAAGTCCCATGACGCGTAGGCGACGGTGGTGGACGCGCCGAGGGAGTGGCCGCCCAGGATGACGCTGCGCTTCCCACCAGCGCGGGCCTTGAGGATCACCCGCCGCAGGTCCTCGAGCGCGAGCTTGAGCCCCCACCGCCCGACGAACGGCACGTCCGCGCGCATTCACCTTCTTGTACTTGAACCCCAGGTAGTAGTCGAGCGCCCGTTGGGGCTCGCCGGTCTCGAACACGGAGGTGTCCTCGAACGCCTGCGGCCTGCGATCGATCGCCCACACCTGCAAGCCCTTCACGCGCCTGACGATGTCCCTGGCGATCAGCCGGAAGTCGCCGGCGCCGCCGAGAAAGCCGGGAACGAGCACCAACACGCGCTTGGCCTTCGACGAGCCGAACCGCTGGACGTAGACCTTGTCGTACTGGGCGGGGCCCGGACCCGGGGCGCCCTTCACCGCCCTGTAGGGCTCCGCCGCGGCGGCGGGCCAGGCCGCCACGAAGAACACGGCGACGACGAGAACAGCCAGGGCCGGGCGAGCGATCCGCATGGCGCGTGACACTAACGTCCGCTGTTGCGCGGGGGCGGCGGTTCGCCGGCGTCCATGTAGCGGATCGGCGGTCCGGCGCGCGCCACCCGGCTGCGCAGCTCCTTGCCGTCGGGCGCGCTCCACTGCGCCTGGTAGCGCAGCCGTGCCGCATCCACACGACGGAACCGGATCATGAAGTAGCCGCTCGGGTTCGTCCTGACACGCAGGGTGCGCACCAAGCTCCCCGCCTGTGAGAGGACGTCGACCCGCGCCACGGTGCGGCCCTGCGCCGGACGCACCTGGCCCCAGATCTCGACCCCCGCGGGCGAGCGGTCGGTCACCACCAGGGGCATCCGGAAGGCGCGCAGGGCGGGCTTGGCCCGGCCGTCGAACCGGCGCAAGCCCGTGTTGTACTGGTCGCGGCGCGGCACGTCGTACAGCTCGAACTGCGCGACCGACCTAACGCGGCGGTCGGCGAAGTACAGCCGCTCGGCCTCGTTGATCGCTGTGGCGTGACGGCCTAACCCGAGGCCGTCCCTGCGGTCGGGCGGGTTGCTCTGGAAGCCGAACTCGGTCAGGTAGATCCCCCTCCCCCGCGGGATCCGCCCGGAGCGCTCGGCGCGCCGCAGCAACCGGCTCAGCCGACCGAGGTAGGCGACCGGCAGCGAGTCGAACGTGAACGAGCGCGAGAACACCGTCCCGGTGGCGTCCTTGTTGTAGGGGTGGTGGGCCACGCCGCCGATCGGCAGCTTCCGCGGCCGGGTGCACCCATGCAGCGCGCGAAGCCGGCCCTTGAACGGGCGCCCGGTCTCGTCCAGGCAGAGCGCGGCGAACAGCGTGTCCATCGGC
Source organism: uncultured Thermoleophilaceae bacterium (assembly GCA_963802855.1). GTDB lineage: Bacteria > Actinomycetota > Thermoleophilia > Solirubrobacterales > Thermoleophilaceae > JAAYBF01. The sequence goes on along the minus strand of CAWDJP010000003.1, from coordinate 142,674 downwards.
GAGCTGATGGCGGCCGTCTCCCCGAACAGCACGCGCTTGCGCAGCGGCGGATCGGCGGCGGAGATCGCCTTCCAGCCCTCCCACCACAGCTCACGGTAGCGGCGAGCGGCAACGTCCACCACTCCGTGGCGAGTGCGCCTCAGCTGCGGGTAGAGGTAGTGCTCCAGGTTGGGCTCGTTCCAGATCGAGTAGAGGTTCACCTTGCCGCGGTAGCGCTGGGCCACCGCTCGGGCGAACTGGCCGAACATGCGCGCGTCCGGGCGCCACATGCACGAACGACCGAGGTTGCGGTAGCCGCCCACCCTGTGGGGGCAGCGAGAGGGCTGCTCCGAGGCCCAGTTCGGGATCGCCGGCGACAGCGTCAGGAAGACCCGCAGCCCATGCCGGCGGGCGCGCTCGACGAACCCGTCGTAGATGCGCCAGTCGTAACCTCCGGACTGCGGGTCGCCGACGTTGAACCCTTCCGGCACGCTGCGCTCCTCCGGCCGCGGGGACACCCGCCGCCAGCTCACGAAGGCTCGCACCATGTCCACGCCCAAGGCCTTCGTCTCGGCCATCGCCTCGTCGGGGTCGTGGTGGGTCAGCCCCAGCAGCACCGCGTCGTCCTGGAGGATCGAAAGCTGCCGGGGCGAAGCGCCCGCGGCAGCGGGCAACGAGAGACAGGCGAGCGCCAAGCAGATCAGCGCAACGCCGAGCCGACTACATCTCATCCGGTGCCTCCACCCCCAGGAGTTCGAGCCCGCGGGCGATCACCCTCCGCGTGAGCTCGGATTGCGCGATGCGGAGATCCTCGTCGCCGCCCTCCTCGGCCGCACCGACGACCTTGCAGTCCCGGTAGAACGCGGAGAACGCCTGCGCGCACTCCGTCACGTAGGTGGTGATGCGGTGAGGGGCTCGCCGCGCCGCCGCCACCTCGATCTCGCCCGGCAGCTCGAGGAGGCGCTTGACGAGCGCGCGCGCCGACGGGTGCAGGTGCTCGGGGCTCGACGCCACGTCGGCGGCCAGCGCCGCCTGCACGCGCTCGGCGCCCGCCCGGCGCAGAATGCTGGCGATGCGCGCGTGCGCATATTGCGCGTAGTAGACGGGGTTGTCCTGGCTCTGGCTGCGCGCGAGCTCCAGATCGACATCGAGGGCGGTGTCGTGGCTGCGCTGCAGCAAGAACCAGCGCGTGGCGTCCACGCCGATGTCGTCGATCAACTCGTCCAGGGTCACGAACTCGCCCTGGCGCTTGGACATCTGCGCGCGCTGGCCGCCCTCTAGCAGGTTGACCAGCTGCATGATCACCGGCTCGAGCTGGTCCGGATCGCCGCCCAGAGCCACCCACGCGGCCTTCATCCGGGCGACGTGGCCGTGGTGATCGGCACCCCATACGTCGATGAAGCGGTCATAGCCCCGCTCGCGCTTGTCCTGGTGGTAGGCGATGTCACCGGCGAGGTAGGTGAACTCGCCGTTGGAGCGCATCAGCACGCGGTCCTTGTCGTCGCCGAACGTGGTCGTCCGCAGCCAGACGGCACCGTCGAGCGGGTAGACCTCCTCCTGCTCCTCGAGCCGGTCGAGGACCGCCTTCACCTTCCCCTCCTCATACAGCGCGCGCTCGGAGGAGAAGCGGTCCATGCGGACGCGGAAGCGCTCGAGGGTGGCGCGGATGTCGGCGAGCATCAACGCGACCCCCCGCCGCGCCAGCTCCTCGTCGTCGAGGTCCGTCGCGCCCTCGATCTGTTCGGCCACATCGACTAGGTACTCGCCCCGGTAGCCGTCCTCGGCGGGCTCCTCCCCCCGCGCCCGGGCGCGGATCGAGGCGGCGAATCGCTCGATCTGGCCGCCGTGGTCGTTCACGTAGTACTCGCGATCGACGCTGTTGCCGGCGAAGGCGAGGATCCGGGAGAGGGAGTCGCCGTAGGCGGCGTGGCGACCCGCCGCCACCGTGATCGGGCCGGTGGGGTTGGCGCTCACGAACTCGACGTTCACCCGCTCCCCGCCGTCGGGGTCGCCGGCCCCGTAGTCGTCACCGGCCGCGAGAGCGCCGGCGACTGCCCGCGTGTACCAGGAATCGGACATGAACAGGTTTAGGAACCCGGGACCGGCCACCTCGACTCGCTCGAGTGATGCGCCCAGCCGCTTCCCGAGCGCCTCGCCCAGCTGCTCGGCGATCTCCCGCGGCGGCCTGCCCATCACGGGCGCGAGCAGCATGGCGGCGTTGGACGAGTAGTCACCGAGCTCCGGCTTGGGCGGGCGTGACAACTCGGGAAGCTCGATCGGCTCACCCCCACGGAGCTCAGAAGCGGCCTCAACCACGGCGAGGTGTAGGTCCCGAACGGGATTCACAACGGAAAAACCCTAGGGACTGGGGACTGCGAAACTGGAAACTGGAAACGGAGGAGGCAGGAGGGCCTAGTAGTGGTAGGGCTCCCGGGCAATGATCTTGTGAGCCCGATACAGCTGCTCCAGCAGGACCACCCGCGCGAGCTGGTGCGGCAGCGTCATCGGGCCCAGGGAGAGCTGCATGTCGCACTCGCCGAGGCTCAGGCCCCGGGGGCCTCCGATCACGAAGCACAGGTTCATCCCGGACTGCCGTCGCTCCTCGAGGAAGCCGCTGAACCCCTCGGAGTCGAAGGTCCGCCCCTCGGCGGCGAGGAGCACCGTGAAGCAGCGGTCGGGGATGCGCTTTGCGATCTGCTCGTCCTCGCGCACCTCCACCAGCTCGAGCCGGGTGTGCCCGGCCAGGAGCTTCTGGTAGTGCTGGACGTCGTCTGCGAAGGGCGGCCGCAGCCGCCCCACGGCCAGCACCAGGATCCTCACGCGGCGCTCGTCACGGGGGCTTGCGATACTAAAGCCGTGCCCGAGGGAGAGAGCGAGGAGCGCCACTTCGACATCCACGCGGATCCCGAGGTGATGGCCGGCCACTACGCGAACTTCGCGAACGTGAGCCACTCGGACTACGAGTTCACCATCACCTTCGCGCGCGTGGACCACGAAGTCGAGGAGGAGGCCGTCCCGGGCGTGGTCGTCTCGCGGATGAACCTCTCACCGCGCTTCATGCGCGAGCTGATCGACGCGATGGAGGACAACTTCTCCAAGTGGCAGACCCGCGAGGGGATCAAGAACCTCCCCGAGTTCGACGACGACAACGGCGACGAGCGCTAGCGCCGTCGCGTGACTTGACCCCCGTATGGGGGGCAAAGTCAGGACACCAACAGTCCGCTCACCGCTCTCCCCGCCGGTACGCCTCGCCGATCCCGATCCGGTCGATCGTGGTCGGGTGAGTCCCCAGCAGCGCGTGGAGCAGACCTGGAGGATCGGGGTCGCTCACATTGCGCAGGGAGAGGCTTCGCTCGAGCTCGATAAACGCCTCGGGGTCGCGGGTGAGCTCCAGCGCGAAGGCATCCGCCCGCGCCTCCACGGTCCTCGACAGCGCATTTCCGGCACAGGTCAGTGCGAAGGTCACCAGGGCAAGGGAGAACGCCACGGCCGGCAGGATCGCGGGACCGACCCGAGTGGAGCCGTCGACTGGGGAATCCGGCGCGGCACCCCCGGCCGTCGCGAAGCGCTCGCTCAGGCGCTGCACCACCAGCATCCCGGCGGGCGCCACGATCGCGATCCAGAGCAGCCCTCGCCCGAGGTCGCGACCCTTGACGTGTCCGAGCTCGTGCGCCACCACGCTTCGCACCTGATCCTCGGGGAAGTCCTCGATCAGGTTGTCGTAAAGGACGACCCGCTTCGTGTGGCCTAGGCCGCCCACGTAGGCGTTGATTCCCGTTGTCCGCCTGCTGGCATCGACCCGGTAGACCTCCCCCACGTCCACGCCCGCGCGGTCGGCCAGCCGAAGGACGTCCGACCGCAGCTCGCCCTTCGGAAGCGGGTCGAAGCGGTTGAACAGCGGGTCGATCACGATCGGCGAGAGGTACAGCGCGAGCACGGCGAAGCCCACCACTACGCCGGTGCCCGGTAGCCACCAGTTGCGCGGGAAGCGGCGGATCAGCCCCATGGCGACCGCTCCGCCGATGGCGGCGAAGACCGCCTCGACCGCGGTTGCCTTCGCCACGTCGCCGAGCCAGGGACCGACCGACTGGGTGGAGAGACCCACGTCCACCGCGCGCTCGTGGCGCCAGACCGACAACGGCAGGCCGACCACCGTCACAGTCACCGCGATCCCCGCTCCGACCAGGGCGCCGCCGCGCACCGGGCGGCGCCCGGCCCGCTCCAGCGCCCGCCGTACCGCCCGCGGCGGACGCAACGCCAGCACCGCGAGGGTCCCGCCCGATACGGCGAGGCCCGCCAACGCGAGGATGCGCTGGAGGTCGCGGAAGTCGTTCGCACGGTCCAGCTCGGCGGCGCTGAAGTAGGCTGTCACGTCGACGGTGGCCGGATCGATCAGGCCGCTCCGGGGTCGGAGGATGAGCGTTGCCGCCCCCGCCGCGACCACCGCCACGGCTATGGTCAGCGGCAGTCGCCACCGATGATTCCCCATGGCCCCGGACAGTAACGACGGTGACCTCCTGAGAATCGCGGTGCTTTCAGACGTGCATGGCAACCTGCCGGCTTTCCGCGCGGTGCTCGACGACGTGGCCACCCAGGAGCCCGACGCCGTGTGGTTCCTGGGGGACCTGGTGGGCTACGGGGCCCAGCCCGACGAGTGCGCGGAGCTTGCCGCAGAGCACTGCGACCTCTGCCTGGCGGGCAACCACGACCTCGGCGTCCTGGGCGAGATCGACATCGCGGACTTCTCCCCCCACGCGGCGGCCGCGGCGCTGTGGACGCGCGAGAATGCCGCCGAGGGCACGCTCGACTTCCTGCGCGGGCTGAAGCCGGAGAAGAACGGCGAGGCGATCGGCCTCTACCACGCCAGCCCACGCGATCCGGTGTGGGAGTACGTGCTGTCGACCGCGCAGGCGGACCAGTGCATCGACGCGATGAATGCTCGCGTGAGCGCGATCGGGCACACCCACGTGGCGCTGCGATTCACGCGCACCGAGCGCGACGTCGACGGGCGGCAGGTGGAGGGCGGCACCGAGCTGGACATCTCCGCCAGCGAGTGGCTGATCAATCCGGGCAGCGTCGGTCAACCGCGCGACGGGGACCCGCGCGCGGCCTGGCTGCTGCTCGACACCGAGAACTGGACGGCGCGCTGGAACCGCGTCGAGTACGCGATCGACGAGGCGGCCAAGGCCATCGACGACGCGGGGTTGCCCCGGAGCCTCGGTGACAGGCTGTACGTGGGCCAGTGACGCTCCGCCTTCGACACGCAATCGCCGTTCTCGTGGCCTGCGCCACTCTCGCCGGCGTCGGCTGCGGATCCGACGACTCGGAAGGCGAGGGGCTCCCGCCCGAGGCCGTCGCGGTCCTCGACGAGCGGCTGGACGAGATCCAGCGTCGCTTCGACGACGCCACCGACGAGTCGGTCAACGTCGGCGCCTGCAACGACATCCAGAACGACTCGTTCGCGGCGATCGCCGACACCATCGACAACCTCCCCGACGACGTCGACCCGGACGTGGTGGACGCGCTCAACGAGAGCTTTCGCCGCCTCCAGGACCTGACCCAGGAGGGGTGCGCCGACATCGACGAGCCCCAGACTGAGACCGAGACTACGCCCCAGGAGACCACGCCCGAGGAGACTCAGACGCAGACGACCCCGCCGGAGCAGACCGAGACGCTGCCCGCGCCCGAGCAACCGGACGGCGGGACCGGCGACGGTGACGGCGATGGTGACGGCGGCGGATCCTCCGGCGGCGGTGGCGGAGGCGGCGGCGGGCTCGAGGCCCCCGGGGGCGACGGCTGATGGCGACCCCGACCGAGATCGCGGACCGCTACCACCTGGACAAGCGCCTTGGCGCCGGGGGCATGTCCACCGTCTTCCTCGCGAAGGACACCGTGCTCGAGCGGCCCGTGGCGATCAAGCTGCTGGCCGAGCATCTCGCGGAGGACGAGGACTTCGTGGCGCGCTTCCGGCGCGAAGCGCTGGCGGCCGCGAAGCTTCAGCACCCAAACGTCGTCCAGGTCTTCGACTCAGGCGAGGACGTGGCGTCGCACCGCCACTTCATCGTCATGGAGTACGTCGACGGGCCATCCTGCGCGGACGTGCTGCGCGACGAGAAGCAGCTAGAGGTCGGCGACGCCGTCCGGATCGTGCGGGACGCCTGCCACGGACTCGACTACGCCCACCGCGCAGGCGTCGTGCACCGCGACGTGAAGCCGGGCAACCTGCTCGTGGCCAGGGAGACGGGCACGACCAAGCTCGCTGACTTCGGCATCGCCAAGGCGGCGGAGCAGACCCGCATCACCCAGGTGGGTGCCGTGCTCGGGACGGCGGCATACCTCTCTCCCGAGCAGGCCCGCGGGCAAGAGGCGGGGCCACCGTCGGACATCTACTCGCTGGGCGTCTGCGCCTACCAGTTCCTGGCGGGCCGCCTTCCGCACGAGTACAGCTCGCTCACCGAGCTGGCGCTCAAGCAGCAGGAGGAGCCGGTTGAGCCGATCACGACACACCGGCCCGAGGTCCCCGCCGAGCTGGACAGGGCGATCCGCGTATGCCTCGAGCGTGAGCCCTCCGCCCGCTACGCCTCGACGCTCGAGATGGCCCGCGCGCTGGACGCGGGAATCAAGGGCGAGGAGACCGAGGCCACTCGCCGGCTGACCGCGGGCACCGCCGCGATCGACGATCTCGAAGCCACCCAGGCACTCGGCGAGGTGACCGCCGCCACCCAGGCGATGCGATCACGCCGTGAGGAAACCGCTCCGCCCCGAAGGGCGCCGGTCTCGGCACCTCCCTCCCGCAGCCAAGCCGACGTGGCCGACCGGAAGGGAGACCGACGGTCGGCCCGGCGCCGGCGCACCGGGACCGTGCTGGCCATACTGGCCGGGCTTCTGGCCGTGGCCGCCGTCGCGGTCGCGCTGCTCGCCTCGGATGGCGGTGGCGGCGTCGATCCCGTCCAGCAGGACGACGTGCAGAGCCAGATCGACGAGCTCAAGCAGTTCCTGCGCGACAACACCCGTTAGGCGAAGCGGCTAGCCGTACGGTTCCGCCCCTGCGAGAACGCGCTCGGCGTGCGCCGCGTACTCGCCTCTCCCGATCGCCTCCCGCAGCCCGCGCATCAACTCCGCCATGAACGTCAGGTTGTGCAGGGTGATCAGCCGTGATGCGGTCAGCTCGTTGCCGCGCGCCAGATAGTGCAGGTAGCCGCGCGTGTGCTCGCCGCAGGCCGGACACGGGCAGCCCGCCGCGATCGGCTCGCGGCTGCCGCGCTGGTCGGCCTTGGTCAGGTCCAGGCGCCAGCGCCGCTCGGGCTCGGCCACGAGCGCGGTGCCGTGACGGGCGAGGCGGGTGGGCGTCGCGCAGTCGAAGCTGTCGACTCCCGCGCCCACCGCATGCACGATGTCGTCCACGTCGCCAATGCCGAGCAGGTGCCGCGGCTTCGCGTCGGGCAGGTCGCGCAGCGACCAGCCGAGCACCTGACGCATTTGCGTCTTCTCCTGCCCCAGCGAGCCTCCGATCGCGATGCCCTCCACCGGAGCCTCCGACACGTAGGCCGCGGACTCGGCCCGCAGGTCCTCCTCCACCCCGCCCTGCACGATTCCGAACAGCGCCTGACCGTCGGGGGCATACTCGGAGTGCCAGCGCAGGCAGCGGTCGAGCCAGCGATGGGTGCGCCGCATCGACGATCGTGTGTAGTCGCGGTCCACGTGGAACGGCGTGCACTCGTCGAACGCCAGGGCGATGTCGGAGCCGAGCGCAGCTTGGACCTCCATCGAGGTCTCAGGGCCCAGGAACCGCTCGCGGCCGTCCGTGTAGGAGCGGAACCTGACCCCGTCCTCGTCGATCGACAGCACGCGTGAGCGAGTCTCGCCACGGCGGCGCTTGATCTCCTCGGCCACCGAGCCGTGGCCCATCGAGAAGACCTGGAAGCCGCCGGAGTCGGTGATGATCGGCCCCGCCCAGCCCATGAACTCGTGCAGGCCGCCCATCTCGCGGACGTGCTCGTGACCGGGCTCGATGAAGAGGTGGAAGGTGTTGCCGAGCACCATGTCGTAGCCGAGCGCACCGACCTCGGCGGCCGACAGGCCGCGCACGCTGGCGTTCGATGCCAGCGGAACGAACGCCGGGGTGGGGACCTCACCGTGCGCGAGATGCATGACGCCCGCGCGGGCGGACCCGTCGCGGGCGTCGATGCTGAAGCAACCGGTCACGCTCAGAGCCTATGACCGGCGGGCCCGGCGCCTACGACGCCGGGATCGGTGTCGGACTACTTCTCCTCCGCGGTCCCCTCGACGGCGAGCTTGCCGTTGGCCTTGGAACAGCTGGCGGCTGAAGCGGCCGAAGGAACGCTCGGTGCGATGCCAGCCCTTCTCGCTGCGCTCGTGCTCGGCCTTGCGCTCGCCGGAGATGGTGTGCGCACGTCCGCTTTCGGAACCCGCGCGCGTGAAGAGGCGGCTAGGCCGCTGGCGGCACGATGAGCACCGGACGTCGGCTGTGGTGCACCATTCCGTAGGAGACGCTCCCCAGTAGTGCCGATTCGAGCCCAGAGCGTCCTCTCGAGCCCAGCACGACGACTGCGGCGTCCTTCTCCTCCGCTGTGTCGAGAATGGCGCGCCAGACAGTGACGTAGTCGCGCTCGGCCCTGGCGAGCGCCCTGCGGGCCATGGGTTGGGCGTCGAACCCCGCCGCCCTAGCGAGTTCCGCCCCTTCGGCGGCAGTGACCTGCGCGCGGTCCGCGGAACCCGCGTCGAGCTCGTCCGCGACGTCCTTCGATATCTCCTTGAAGTCGCGCCCGAGTTGCGTCGTTTCCGGCAACGGATGGCTCAGCAGCGCGGAGCCCACCGACTCCCACACCGTCAGCACAAGCGCCGACCCGCTGCCGAATACGGCACCGCTATGCCGTATCGCCCGACGCGCGAACTCCGAGCCGTCGTAGCACAGTAGGAGCCGCCCATGCGCTTCCTGGTTGCCGTCCTGCGGGCCAGGTAGGCCTTCATCCTCCTGTCGTACCGGCACACGCGAGAGGGTACAGCCGAAGCAATCCGTAGAAGCCCGCACACACGGGCGGCGGTTCGCGGATACCAGAGCGCCCCGCCGGGCCTACCCTGCCATCAATGGATCGCTTTCGGGTCGTCATCGCCGGCGGCGGAGTCGCCGCGCTCGAGGGACTGCTCCGTCTGCAGCGGCTTCTCCAGGACGCCGCCGAGGTGGAGATCGCCGTGCTTGCGCCCAACGACGAGTTCGCCCTGCGCGCGCTGAGCGTGAAGGAGCCGTTCGCCATGGGACGGGCCCAGCGCTACCCCGTGCGGACCATCGTCGCCGACCACGACGCGGAGTTGGTTCACGACTCGTTGAGCTGGGTTGACGTCGAGGGTCAGATCGTCAACACGAGCGGCGGACTCGAGCTTCCCTTCGACGCGCTGCTCCTGGCCGTGGGCGGCCAGATCAGACCGGCGTTCGAGCACGCGACCACCTTTCGCGACGCCGAGGCGGATGCCCTGCTCGCCGGTGTGATCAGGGACGTGGAAGGCGGCTATTCCAAGCAGATCGCCTTCATAGCCCCCGAGGGCCCGATGTGGCCGCTGCCCCTCTACGAACTGGCCCTGATGACTGCCGAGCGCGCTCACAGCATGGGCATGAACGACGTCGAGGTACTGCTCGTCACACCCGAGCCGTGGCCGCTGGCACGATTCGGCGGCGCGGCGAAGGACCCCGTCGGCAAGCTACTCGGAGAGTCCGGCGTGGCGCTGTACGCCTCGGCCTTGGCGCAGGTGCCTGCCCCGAACCAGCTGCTGGTCCAGCCCCACGGGCTCGGGCTCCATCCGGATCGGATCATCGCGATGCCGCGAATCAGCGGTCCGTCTGTCCGGGGCATCGCCGGCGGGGGATACCACGGCTTCATCCCGACGGATCGGCTCTGCGTCGTGCCGAACACCGGCGGGAGGGTCTTCGCCGCAGGGGACGCGACGGCGTTCCCCGTCAAGCATGGTGGCCTGAGCGCCCAGCAGGGCGACACCGCGGCCGCCGGAATAGCGCGGCTGGCCGGGGCGCGGGTCGACGTGAAGCCCTTCCTCGCGGAGATGCGCGGCACCCTGCTCACGGGCCGCGAGCCCCTGTATCTGAGGGCATGGGTCGTGGGAGGACAAGGCTTCCGCTCCGAGGTCTCGGACGAGCCGCTCTGGTCGCCCCCCGAGAAGGTCAGCGCCGAGGAGCTCGGTCCCTACCTGGAGTCGCTGGCCCCGACCCCCCGCTGAACGCGTGATTGCGCATCCCGAAGTCAAAGATGGCCCCCTTAGGAGCGCTCCGAACCGGCGCCCGCGAGTCCTGGGACGGCCGGTTTCGGTCGTGAGTTCGCGCAGCTCGTCGGGCGCTCTTGACTCGTGCGGGTTGTCCGCACGCGATCAACACCCAATTACTGATGCCGACGCCGGCGGCGCTGTCCTAGCCTGCCTCTGGCGGCGGAGTCCGCCTTCCCGAAGTCACTCTCACAAAGGAGCGGAGACATGGACAAGCGAACCGACGATTTCATCGCCGAGATCGACGTCCGCAGCGACGACAGACAGGATATTAAGAGCGTCGAGCTGTTCGCTCACGACTTTCGCGTGAACGATGTGACGGGCGAAGTCGACTTCCTCGACCAGCAGACGCACGACGCCCTGTTCGAGAAGGTGGAGACCGCGATCCTGCTCGCGGTCCGCCACGAGATCGGGACGCCCGACGAGATCGGGACGCCCGCAGAGCCAACAGCGAGCTAGCGACACACGCCGACCGGGTGAGCGCCCGTCAGCGGGCGCTCGGGTTCGATCAGGCGGAAGCCCCGACCGGCTCCGCGACTCGCTCCGCCACCTCCACCAGCCGGTTGGCGTAGCCCCACTCGTTGTCGTACCAGGCGAGCACCTTGACCGAGGTCTCATCGGTGACGCTCGTGAAGCCGGAGTCGAAGATCGAGGAATACGGCGACCCCACGATGTCGGCGGACACGAGCGGCTCCTCGCTGTAGCAGAGGATGCCCTCGAGCTCGGCGCGGTCGGAGCGTTCGGCGAACACGCCGTTGAGCTCCTCCTCGGAGGTCGGCCGCTCGGACTCGAAGGTCAGGTCGACCACCGAGCCCGTGGCCAGCGGGACGCGAAGGGCATATCCGTGCAGGCGGCCCGCGAGCTCGGGGATCACCAGGCCGACTGCCTTGGCCGCGCCGGTGGTCGTTGGGATCATGTTCAGGGCAGCGGCCCGCGCGCGACGCATGTCCTTGTGCGGCGCGTCCTGCAGCCGCTGGTCCGAGGTGTAGGCGTGCACCGTGGTCATCTGCCCGTGGCGGATGCCCACCGCCTCGTGCAGCAGCTTCGCGACCGGGGCGAGGCAGTTGGTGGTGCACGACGCGTTCGAGATGATCCGATGGCTCTCGGCGTCGTAGACGTCGGCAAAGTTGACACCGAGCGCCACCGTCACGTCGGGGTCCTTCGCAGGGGCGGACACGATCACCCGGTCGGCGCCGGCAGACAGGTGCTTGCCCGCACCCGCGCGATCGCGGAAATGCCCGCTCGACTCGATGACCACGTCGATGCCGAGGTCGTCCCACGGCAAATCAGCGGGATCAGCCTCGGAGAAGGCGGCGACTTCGCGCCCGTCCACCGTGAGGTGCTTCTCCCCGGCAGCGACCTCGCCAGGAAAGCGACCGAAGACGGAGTCGCGGCGAAGCAGCTGAGACAGCGTGGCCACGTCCATCACGTCGTTGATGGCAACGATCTCGATCCCGACGTCGCGCTCGTGAGCCGCTCTGAACGTGCACCGTCCGGTCCTGCCGAAGCCGTTGATCGCCACACGCGTCGCCATCTGGTCTGCCTCCTGAATCGCTTGGATACGAGGTAACCGGGCACGCGCGCGTACCGCATCGTGGGTTTGCCACCGGCTGGAGCGGCGTACTACTGACCCTGCAGAGGGCCGCGCACGGTTGCGTGGGCCGTCTGCGCGACCGGTGCCGGCCAAGTAGAGTCCCCGCCCGGTGGGCGAGGAGACCAAGCGCACCAGGGTCGTCCTGGCCGACGACCACGAGGTTGTACGCGACGGGCTGAAGCTGCTACTGGACGGTGAGGCCGACATCGAGGTGGCCGCCGAGGCAGGCGACGTGGATTCAGCCGTCCGCTATGTGCGAGGGCACAAGCCGCACGTGCTGGTGCTCGACCTGAACATGCCTGGGGGCTCAAGCCTGGAGGCCATCCCCAAACTGCGGGAGGAGTTCCCAGACACGGCCGTCGTCGTGCTTACGATGCAGGAGGACCTTGCGTTCGCGCGGGAGGCGATGCAAAAGGGGGCCAGCGGGTATGTGCTCAAGCATGCGGCGGGCACGGAACTGCTGGAGGCCGTGCGCCTGGCGGCGATCGGTGAGACCTACCTGAACCCCAAGCTCGGCGCGCGGATGGCGGCGCAGCTGCCCGGGCCCACTGGACCGCCGGATGGCCTTACCAGTCGCGAGCTCGAGATCCTTAAGCTGATCGCCCTCGGCCACACCAACGCCGAGATCGGGGAGCAGCTGTTCCTGAGCGTCAGGACGATCGAATCCCACCGCGCCCACATCCAGCAGAAGACGGGCCAGGTGACGCGCTCGCAGCTTGTCCGCTACGCGCTGGACCACCAACTCGTGGGGTAGGGCTCAGGGCCCCTGGCCGCGAAGCGGAGTCAGGTCGATGTGGACCTGCATCGCGCCGGCGGTCTGCGGCTCGCCCTCGTCCTGCACTCCCGTTAGATACGGAACCAAGTAGCGCCCGGCGACCTTGCGGGAGGCTGCGAACAGCACCGGGCGAGGGCCCTCGGGCTCACCCCCGATCGGCTGCGCCGAGGTTCCGGTGAGCAGCATCCCGCGAAGCACCGGGCGGAACGGCTCGGGGGTCACCTCAGCTCCCAGGCTGGCGGCTATGGACTGGGCGGCCGCATCTGCCTGCTGGGTGGCGAGTCCACCCTGCTTGATCGGAAAGGCCGTCACGTCACCGGCGGCGTAAACGTCCTCGATCCCCTCCACGCGGCCATGCTCGTCCGTGACGATGAAGCCCGCCTCGTCGCCCGGAAGGCCAGGGAACCCAGGTCCCCTGAGCCGTGGCAGGGCAACCACGCGATCGGCGCTGAGCCGGCCCCCCGAGGCGGTCTCGAGAACCCCGCCCTCCAGCCGAACGGGGACGCTCCCGCCGTGGAACGCGATGCCGGCCTCGGTGAGAGCGGCTGCCACCGTAGCGCTCGCCTGCTCGCCGAACAGACCGAGCGGCTCCGGTTCGGGCGTCACCAGGCTTAGCTCCGCTCGGGCGCCGCGGGCGCGCAGGGTCGCAGCTGTGAGGAAGCCCAGCTCGTATGCGGGCAGCGACCAAGCCTGCCCCTCTGGCACCGCGAACGCGATCCGTTCGAGCGCGCCGGCCACGACCTCGTCCACGAGCTGAGAGAGCCGGCGGCTGTCGTCATAGCCGCGGAACACGAGGGCGCCGGGCAGCGTCTCGACGGCGTGCGCGCCGGCAGCCACCAGCAGCAGCTCGAACGGCAGCCGCTCACCCCGGCCCGTGACCAGCGTCTTGTCATCCGGCTCCACGGCCACGAGCGTGTCGCGGCGCAGCGATACGCCATGGTCGTCCGCGAAGTCCCGGAGGTCCAACGCGGGCGTCTCGCCGGCCGAAAAGGGCTCCAGCACCGCCAGCGGCCGGTACGCCGCCTCGGTCTTTGGCGCCAGCATCTCGATCGGCGTCTCGACGCCGTGAGCCCGCAGGGCGAGCACTGTCTCGAGTGCTGCAATGCCTCCGCCTGCGATCGTTACCGACGCCACGGGGGGCAGCCTATCCGCCCCGCCCGGCAGCGCGTGCGTAGTTCACCCGGGCTGGTCGTCCGGGATCCGACCCGATGCCCGCCTCGGAATACGAGCCTACCCTCGGCTCGATGCACATCCTGATCGCCGGTGGCGGGGTGGTCGCGCTGGAGGCGCTGTTGGCCCTGCGCGAACACGCTGGCGACATGGTCGACGTCCAAGTGATCACGCCCAAGCACTGGATGGATCACCGCCCGCTGGCCGTCACCGAGCCGTTCGACATCGAGCGGCCACGCAGCTATGAGCTCGAGCCGATCGCGCGCGATCTCGGCGCGACCCTCTACGACGGGGCCCTGGCCGAGGTCCGTGCCGGGGATCGGCAGGCGATCTCCCGGGACGGCCGTGTCCTCAACTACGACGCTCTGCTGGTGGCCGTGGGCGGGCGTCCGGGCATCGGCCTGCCGGGCGCCGTATCGATTACGGAGCCGGACTTTGCGGAACGGTTCAAAGGAGTCCTCGCGGAGCTTGAGGACGGTCGCATCAAGAAGCTGGTCTTCGCCGTTCCCGCTGGCCCGGCATGGGTCCTGCCCCTCTACGAGCTGGCGCTTCTGACCTCGCAGTTGGTTGCGGATCGTGGTCTCGCGGTCCAACTGGCGCTCGTCACGCCGGAGAGCCGTCCGCTCGAGCTGCTCGGCAGCGCGGCGTCCGCGGAGGTGCAGCGGCTGCTCGACGAGCGGGAGATCGAGCTCCACACCGGTCGCTACCCGGCGAGTGTGGAGGAGGACGGGCTCGTGCTGGTGCCGAACTACCGCCACCGACTCGCCGCGGACCGTGTCGTGAGCAAGCCGCGGCTGACCGGGCCCCGCCTGAGGGGGTTGTCCGCGGACCGGGCGGGCTTCGTCCCTACCGACGTGCACGCCCGAGTGCCCGACGCTCCCGGCGTCTTCGCAGCAGGCGATGCGACCACCTTTCCCGTGAAGCAGGGGGGGATTGCAACCCAGCAGGCGGATGCGGCAGCGGAGGCGATCGCAGCGCTCGCCGGGGCGGACGTCGACCCCCAGCCCTTCCGGCCGGTGCTGCGCGGCGCGCTGCTCATCGGCGGCCAGCTCCGCTTCATGCGCTCCGAGGTCACCGGCGGCCACGGCGATCGCGAGGGGGTGGCCGAAAGCACCCTATGGTGGCCACCGAGCAAGATCGCAGGGCGCTACCTCTCCCCCTACCTCGGCGTCCGGCACGGCGAGCTGGAGGTCGGACAGGACGGTGCGATGCGAGTCGAGGTCAACCTCGCGCGTTGGGCAGACGGCGCTTCAGGCGGACGTCGAGCGTGACGCCGCATCGACCCTGTGGCGCGCCGGCAGCTCGGCATTGATGACCGTGCCGGATCCGGGGGTGGACTCCAGTTCGAGGGAGCCGCCGACGAGGTCCACCCGCTCGCGCATCCCGACCAGACCAAAGCCGCCCTCGACCTTCGCCTGGTCGAAGCCCCGCCCGTCGTCGCTCACCTCGATCCTCACGCGTCCAGCCGACTCGGTGACGTTCACCCAGGCCGAACCGGCTCGGGCATGCTTGCTCACGTTGTTGAGCGCTTCCTGGACGAGCCGGTACGACGTGCGCTCGAGCTCGGCTGTGAGCCGGGTCGGGTGGCGGCCGGAGGCGTAGTCGAGGTCCACGACGAGCTGCACCTCCATGCCGCTTGCCGCGGCGGCGCGCTGGACGAGGCTCTCCAGCGCGGGCTTCAACCCGATGTCGTCCAGGGCGGCGGGACGCAGCTCCGTTATCAGGACCTGCAGCTTCTCGATCTCGTCACCGAGGGTGGCCGCTACCTTCGTCGCCGTGACCCCTATCCGATCCACATCGCCGCCTTGAAGGGCTGTCTCGAGCCGTATCCGCAGGGCGCCGAGTGCCTGCAATGTCTCGTCGTGAAGCTCTCGCGCCCAGCGTCCGCGCTCGAGCTCCGCCGCTTCGATGGTGTGCCGCAGGCGATCGGCCTCGACGCTCTTCGCCGTGGCGACCGCGGTCGCGGCGCTGGTCGCAAAGGCACGCAGCATGCGCTCGTCCTCGACGTCGAACTCGGGGCCGTCGACCAGGCGGTCGAGCGCCACGAGCACCCCGGATGTGCGGCCCTTGAACGTCAGCGGTACGAGGAGCGCCGTGTTCGCGTCGCCGGTCAGCTCCCTGAGGCCGAGCGGCAGTCGCGCTCCCACATCGGCCAGGCGCTCCGCGACGCCGCTGCGCGCGACCTCACCCGGTACCGTGCCCTTCACCGAAAGGCGTGCACCGGCAGTGGCCGGCTTCAGCTCGCCGGCGGTGGCCACCACCTCCAGGTCGTCCTCCTCCAGGAGGAGAATCAGGAGTGAGCGTGCCTCCACCAGCGCTCGGGCCCGTTTCGCTACCAGCTCGAGCACGCGCTCGAGCTCGAGCTCCCCACCCAGTGCTCGGGCGATGGTCGTAGTGGCCTCGAGCGCTCGAACGGCGCGCTCTAGCTCGTCTCGCCGCTCCTCCACGTCCTGGTAGAGCCGGGCATTGGCGATCGCAACGGCCGCCCATTCGGCCAGGATCACGATCGCCTCCGTGTCGCTCTCGGCGAAGTCCCCGCCCGCCTTGTCCGTCAGGTAAATGTTGCCCCAGGCCTCTCCGCGCATCAGGATCGGCGCCCCCAGGAACGTCGTCATCGGCGGATGGCCGCGCGGAAGTCCGTAGCTACGCGGATGGTCTCTGATCCGGCTAAGCGAGAGGGGCTCGGGATGGCGGATCAGCTCCCCGAGGATGCCGCGCCCTCGTGGCAGCTCTCCGATCGCGCGGTGAGTCTCCGCGTCGACGCCGGAGGTAATAAAGCGAGCCAGCTCTCTGTGATCTTGATCGAGCACCCCGATGGCGGCGTAACGGGCACCGGTCAGGTCGCGCGCGACATCGAGCAGGCGGCGCAGGACGCGCTCGAGGTCGAGCTCGGAGACGAGCACCCGGCCCGCGTCGAGCAGCAGACGCAGGCGGCGATCGTCGAGTAGGGAACCGGCCAGCGCTCCTCCAAGCCTAGGGACGCGGCCTCAGCATAGGCGATCGGGGGCGCTCAGCGGCTTTCAACGGCAGCGATGTAGCCACCAAGCTCCCGAGCGATCACCTTGTCGTCGACCGGCCATGGAGCACTCTCAAAGACCTCGGACTCGAGGCCTTGGCTACCGATCAGGGAGGCACGCAGGTACAGGGGCCGGCCGCCGGTCAGCAGCTTGCCGTTCATCTCGGGGACGAACACGGCCTCATCGACACCGGCACCGGCAAGACCTGCCATTCCCGCCGCCGCCACATCTGCTTGTTGCGCCCCAAGGCCGCCGTGTTTGACCGGGAACGCGGTCGCATCGCCTGCCGCGAAGACCCGCCCCCCGGTGCCGGGAACGCAACAGCGGCGATCGACCGGGATAAACCCGTGCGGGCCACCTCCCGGCAGGCCGCGGATCGCTGGTCCGTCGATTCGGGGAAGCGCCACCACCTGGTCGGGCTCGAGCGTCACGCCGTGCGGCTGGACAAGGAGCAGGCCCGGAGTGGGGGCGTATGCCACCGCCGACGAATAGGTTCTGATGCCGGCCTGCGTCAAGAGGCCCTGGACAGCCGCGCCCGCCGTGCCGCCGAAGGCCGCGAGGGGGTGCGGTTCCGAGGTAATCAGCGTCACCGTCACTGCTCGGCCCCTGACCCGACGCGCCCGCTCGGCCACGAGTAGCGCGAGTTCATATACCGGCAACGGGTAGACCGGACCCTCGGGCACGACGAACGCGAGGTTGCTCGCGAGGCCACCCTCGACGTCGCGCACGACCCGGTCATAGACCTCGTCCGCCTCGGCGTCATTGAATGTCAGAGCGTGGTCGAGCTGGGCGACGGGACGGCCCCCCACAGCCACGAGCAACGCGTCGAAGGGAAGCTCCGCTCCCGCGCCCGTGTGGACGACCTGTGTCTCTGTGTCGACCGAGTCGAGAGTGTCCGTGAGCCACTCAGCGCCGGTGTCCTGCGCGATGCCCGACAGGGCGTAGCGACGCGACCACCCCTTCCCGCCGACCGCCTCAACCGCCGTCGGCCGATACGAGAAGTCGCGGTTCGGGGCGATCAGCGTCTTCCGGCAGTCGTTGCCGAGCAGGCTGCGCAGGCGCAGCAGACCCTCAACCGCGGCCACGCCGCCACCGGCGACTACGACCCTGAACTTCGCACTCACGCCGTGGCTCCATCGACGGACTGGCGCCGCAACGGAGTCGAATGCCGTCTCACACTCACAACGATGCCGCCATGAATCCGTCCCGGCAACTGGGCTAAATTACCGACCGTGACCGTAGTTCGCCCCCTCGTCAGGCTTGGGCGGTGGATCACGACAGGGCCTGCGGCCAACTACGGACGCCCGCGGCCGCGCACGGATCTAGCGTGAGCGCTTCATGACTGGCGGTTCGCATGGGCGTCCGGCCGCGGTGATCGAGCCCGAAGCCTTCGACGGGCTGCTCGAAGCCCTGCGACGGCGTGGCTTCACCCCCATAGGGCCCACGGTGCGCCAAGGCGCCATCTGTTACGAGGAGCTGGCCGGCGCCGCGGATCTCCCTACCGGCTGGACCGACGTGCAGGAGGGCGGCACCTACAGGCTCGAGCGCCGCGACGACGACGCGATGTTCGGCCACAACGTGGGCCCGAACTCGTGGAAGAGCCACCTCTTCCCCCCCACCCTCGAGCTGTGGAAGGCGCGCCGCACAGACGATGGCCTGGAGGTCGAGCAGGATCAGTCGCGAACCGCCCCGTTACGCCTTTATCGGCGTGCGCTCGTGCGACCTACATGCGATCGCAGTGCAGGACCGAACGTTCGTGGACGGCCCGTGGGCGGACGCTGACTACGCCTCGCGCCGAGAGGGCGCGTTCATCGTGGCGGTCAACTGCGGGCAGGCAGGCGGGACGTGCTTCTGCGTCTCGATGGACACCGGCCCGCGGGCCGAGTCCGGCTTCGATCTCGCGCTCACCGAGTTGCTCGACGAGGGCGGCCATCGGTTTCTCGTCGAGGTCGGCACCGAGCGCGGCGCCGAGCTCCTCGCCGAGCTCGACAGCCGCGCCGCGGGCGACGCCGACGGTGCAGGCCGCCGAGCGCGTGATCGAGCACACCTCGTCCCAGATGGGCCGCGAGCTCGACACCACCGACATCAGGAACCTCCTCTACCGCAACCGCGAGCACCCGCGCTGGGACGAGGTGGCCGACCGCTGCCTCACCTGCGGGAACTGCACGATGGTCTGCCCCACCTGCTTCTGCGCCAGCGTGGACGACGTGACCGACCTCGCGGGCGAAGAGGCCACGCGTGTGCGCCGCTGGGAGTCCTGCTTCACGCTCGAGCACTCCTACGTCCACGGCGGAAGCGTGCGCACCTCGGGAAAGGCCCGCTACCGGCAGTGGATGACCCACAAGCTCGCCAGCTGGATCGATCAATTCGGTACCTCCGGCTGCATCGGCTGCGGCCGCTGCATTACCTGGTGTCCGGTGGCGATCGACATCACCGAGGAGGCCGCCGCCATCCGTGCCACGGACATGGATCGACCTGGCGTCGAGGACCATGCAGACGATCGATGAGCTGCTGACTGGAGTGCCGGCCTTCGAGGGCCTCGGTCGGGAGCGCCTCGAGCTGATCGCGGGGTGCGCGGTCAACCGCGCATTCCAGGACGGCGACTACCTGCTGCGGGAGGGAGACCCCGCCGACACCTTCTACGTCATCCGCCACGGCGCGGTCGCGCTCGAGACCTACGTTCCCAACCGCGGCGCGCTCACGCTCGAGACCTTGCACGAGGGCGAGCTCTTGGGCTGGTCGTGGCTGGTGCCACCGCACCGCTCCGCGTTCGACGCGCGCGCGACGGGAACCACGCGCACGGTGGCCTTCGATGGACGTTGCCTGCGCGGCAAGTGCGAGGCCGACCCCACCCTCGGCTACGACCTGCTGTCGCGCTTCGTGCAGGTGATCTCGGAGCGCCTGCAAGCCACTCGACTACAACTGCTCGACGTGTACGGCCATGCCGCTGGCTGAGCGTGCGCCCGCCCCGATGACCCCGGAGTCCTTCCGGGTCGCGCATCGTGAGCAGGAGCTTCACGACACCTGGACGCTGGAGCTCGAGCCTACGAACGGCGCCACCCTCTCCCCCTTCGAACCCGGGCAGTTCGCGATGCTCTACGCGTTCGGCGCCGGGGAGATCCCGATCTCGGTGAGCGGCGACCTGGCCGACCCCGGGCGGCTGGTGCACACCATCCGCTCGGTCGGCGCCGTCAGCGCCGCGCTCTGCAACCTCGAGCAGCGGGGCGTGCTGGGAGTGCGCGGGCCGTTCGGTACCGCATGGCCAGTCAGAGAGGCCGAGGGTCAGGACGTGGTGCTGGTGGCGGGCGGGCTCGGGCTCGCTCCCCTGCGGCCCGCGCTGTACCGCGTGCTCGCGCGCCGCGAGCAATACGGCAACGTCGTCGTCCTCTATGGCAGCCGCACGCCCGCCGACCTCCTCTACGCCGAGGAGCTCGAGCTGTGGCGCGGGCGCTTCGACATGCAGGTGGAGGTCACCGTGGACAGCGCGCCGTCGCACTGGCGCGGCAGCGTGGGGGTGGTGACCAAGCTCATGCCCCGTGCCGAGTTCGAGCCCGCGAAGACGGTGGCGATGGTCTGTGGCCCCGAGGTGATGATGCGCTTCGCAGCCGGTGCCCTG
Source organism: uncultured Thermoleophilaceae bacterium (assembly GCA_963802855.1). Taxonomy (GTDB): domain Bacteria; phylum Actinomycetota; class Thermoleophilia; order Solirubrobacterales; family Thermoleophilaceae; genus JAAYBF01. The sequence continues at coordinate 122,233 of CAWDJP010000003.1, read as the reverse complement.
GAGGCAAGCGGAATGCCCAAGGACCGCATCTATCTCTCCATGGAGCGCAGCATGCACTGCGCGATCGGGCTGTGCGGGCACTGCCAGCTCCGCGAGCTGTTCATCTGCAAGGACGGTCCCGTTTTCGCGCTGCCCACGATCGAGCCTTTGCTCAGGGCGCGCGAGCTGTGAGCGCCGCTGCCGGCTCGCGCAGGCCAACGCTTGCAGTGTGGAAGTTCGCCTCGTGCGACGGCTGCCAGCTCAGCATCCTCGACCTCGAGGACGAGCTGCTCGCACTGGCGAGCGAGATCGAGATCGCCTACTTCCTCGAGGCCCGGCGTCAGACGATCGCGGGCCCCTACGACCTCTCCCTGGTCGAGGGTTCGGTGACCACCCCCGAGGACGCCCGCCGCATCCAGGAGGTCCGCGAACAGTCGCGCCGGCTCGTGACGATCGGGGCCTGCGCCACCTCGGGCGGCGTCCAGGCGCTGCGCAACTTCGCCGACGTCGAGGACTTCATGTCAGTGGTCTACGCATCGCCGGAGTACGTGTCCACGCTCGCGACCTCCACGCCGATATCCGACCACGTGCACGTCGACTTCGAGCTCCAGGGCTGCCCGATCAACAAGCGCCAGCTGCTGGAGGTGGTCAGCGCCTTCCTAAACGAGCGCCGGCCCGCCATCTCCTCCGAGAGCGTCTGTATGGAGTGCAAGCGTCGCGGCAACGTATGCGTGATGGTGGCGCACGGCACGCCATGCCTGGGCCCCGTCACCCACGCCGGATGCGGTGCGCTCTGCCCGTCGTATGACCGCGGCTGCTACGGCTGCTTCGGTCCAATGGAGACGCCGAACGCCCGATCGCTGTCCGGCTGGCTCGGACAACTCGGCGACGACGAGACCGACCTCGTGCGCACCTACCGGACCTTCTATGCCAACGCCGGCCCCTTCCGCGAGGAGAGCGAGCGCCATGAGCATTGAGGCGCCGAGGACGCGAACGATCCGAACGGAGGCCCTGGCCCGGGTCGAGGGCGAGGGCGCCATGCACGTCCGGATCGCCAACGGCGACGTGGAGGAGGTGCAGCTGCGGATCTACGAGCCCCCACGCTTCTTCGAGGCCCTGCTGCGGGGCCGGGCCCACACCGAGCCGCCCGACATCACGGCGCGCATCTGCGGGATCTGCCCGGTGGCCTACCAGATGAGCGCCTGCGCGGCGCTCGAGGACGCGTGCGGCGTTGCCATCGACGGCCCGATACGCGAGCTGCGCCGGCTCATCTATTGCGGCGAGTGGATCGAGAGCCACACGCTGCACGTGTTCATGCTGCACGCGCCGGACTTCCTCGGGTACGAGAGCGCGATCGAGATGGCGCGCGACCACCGCCAGGTCGTGGAGCTCGGCCTGCGGATGAAGAAGATCGGCAACGAGCTGATCCGGGTGGTGGGAGGCCGCGAGGTCCACCCCATCAATGTGCGCCTCGGAGGCTTCTGGCGTGCACCCTCGGCGCGAGAGCTTGCCGGTGTCGTCGACCAGTTGAAGGAGGCGCGTGAGCTGGCGCTTGAGGCGGTCCGCTGGGTCGGCGCGCTCGACTTCCCCGAGCTCGAGGAGGACTACGAGTTCGTGGCGCTCTCAGAGCCGGACCGGTACGCGATCGAGGGCGGGCGCCTGCGCTCAACGCGCGGACTCGACATCGCGCCAGGCGAATATGAGGAGCACTTCGCCGAGGAACAGGTGCCGCACTCAACGGCGCTGTACTCGCGACTGCTCGAGCGCGGCTCCTACCTCGTCGGCCCGCTGGCACGTTACGCGCTCAACTCGGAGCTGCTGTCCCCCATCGCTCGCGAGGCCGCAACTGAGGCCGGCTTGAACGCCGTCTGCCGCAACCCGTTCCGCAGCATCGTCGTGCGGGCAGTCGAGGTTCTCTTCGCCTTCGACGAGGCGCTACGGATCATCGAGGCCTACGAGCAGCCCGATCCTCCCGCCGCGGAGGTGGCGCCGCGAGACGGGAGCGGCTGCGGCTGGACGGAGGCTCCCCGTGGAATGCTCTGGCATCGCTACGAGATCGATGCGCAGGGCACGATCCGGACGGCGAAGATCGTGCCGCCGACCTCGCAGAACCAGCGCCAGATAGAGGAGGACCTGTATGCGGTGGTGCGTGCGAACGTGCACCTAGCCGACGACGACCTGCGCCTGCGCTGCGAGCAGACGATCCGCAACTACGACCCGTGTATCTCCTGCTCGACTCACTTCCTCAAGCTGGAGGTCGACCGTTCCTGACCGGCTCGCGGCGGGTCATCGGGCTGGGCAACGAGTGGCGCGGTGACGACGCCGCGGGATTGTTGGTGGCGCGCCGCCTGCGTGAGTCGCCACCGCCCGACGCCGACATCATGGAGCGCGACGGCGAGCCGCTGGGCCTGCTCGATGACTGGCTCGGCGCCGACGAGGCCATCGTCGTCGACGCCGTGAGCTCGGGGGCGCCTGCAGGCATGATCCACGCGTTCGAAGTGGCGACTCGAGAGCTGCCCGCTGAGCTGTTCCGCGGCTCGACGCACCTGCTTGGCCTCGCCGAGGCGGTCGAGCTGGGGCGGGCCCTGGAACAGCTTCCGCGCCGGCTGCTCGTGGTGGGCATCGAAGGCGGCAGCTTCGCGACGGGCACCGGGCTGACTCGACCGGTCGAGCTTGCCGTGGCGGATGCGGCGAGGCTGGTGCGCGAACAGCTCGTCTAGCGCCGGGCAGCGGCTCAGCGGCTAGCCGTGCGGAATCACGAGCACGGGGCTGGGTGACGCGTGAAGGACCGTCGTGGAGACGCTCCCGAGCAGCACCGATGCCACGCCCGAGAGGCCGCGCGAGCCCATCACGACGAGAGGGGCGCTCCGGCGCTCTGCCTCCTGGACGATGATCTCCGGCTCGCGGTCGCGGCTCTCTACCGCCAGCGGCTCGGCGTCGAAGCCGGCGTCCCGGGCGAGGTCGGCGCCTTCGGCGGCGATCTCGTGCGCGTGGTGGCGCGCGTCCTCTCGGAGCCGTTCGGCGATCTCGTCGCCCCCCGGGGTCTTCGACCCCCTGCGCGGGGCGGGGACGGGTGCCGTCCAGACGTGCAGAACGATCGCCGGGCCGCCGCCGAGGATGAGAGCGGCGGTCTCGATCGCCTTCGTCGCAGCAGGGGATCCGTCGTAGCAGAGAATCACTCGGTCGCCCGACGCCATCGGCCCAGCGTAAGGAATCCGCACGCTCCGAATGACCGTGGGATCTACGGTCATGCGACCGTGGTCACCCCTCATGACCAGGCGGGCGCGCCGTGGGTAGCGTGGGCCGATGCTCGAGGTGCGCATCCACGGTCGTGGTGGTCAGGGCGTGGTCACCGCGGCCGAGCTGCTCTCTGTGGCGGCGTTCGCGGAGGGACGCCACTCGCAGGCGTTTCCCACCTTTGGCTCGGAGCGCACCGGTGCCCCGGTAGTGGCCTTTTGCCGCATCGCCGACGGCCCGATCCGGTTGCGCGAGCCGATCGCCGAGCCCGATGCCCTAATCGTCCAGGACCCGACCTTGCTCCACCAGGTGGCACTCTTCGAGGGCCTCAAGCCCGACGGCTACGTGCTGATCAACTCGGGCCACAGCTTCGAAGAGCTCGGGATCGCGGAGCTCGGGGACCGATTCCGCCCGGAACGGATGCTCGCGGTTCCCGCCACGGACATCGCACGCGAGTGCCTTGGCCGGCCACTGCCCAACGCCGTGCTGCTCGGCGGCTTCGCCGCGCTGAGCGGCCAGATCTCGCTCGACGCGCTGGCCACGGCGATTCGCGAGCGCTTCTCGGGGCGCGTAGCCGAAGGCAACGTCGCGGGCGCCGAGCGCGCGTACGGCTACGTGACCGAGGAGATGGGGGAGCTGAGCGGTGCTGAAGCAGGCTGAGGGATCCCAGGCGGTTGCCGAGACGGTGGCGCTCTGCCGGCCTGAGGTGATCTGCGCCTACCCGATCTCGCCCCAGACGCACATCGTCGAGCGCCTCTCGGGGATCGTGAAGTCCGGGCAGCTCGCCCCATGCGAGTTCATCAACGTCGAGTCGGAGTTCGCCGCCATGTCGGTGGCGATCGGCTCGTCGGCCACAGGGGCGCGCACCTACACCGCCACCGCCAGTCAGGGGCTGCTCTACATGGCCGAGGCGCTCTACAACGCCTCCGGCCTCGGCCTGCCGATCGTCATGACGGTCGCCAACCGCGCGATCGGCTCTCCGATCAACATCTGGAACGACCACAGCGACTCCATGTCGCAGCGCGACTCGGGCTGGATCCAGCTCTATGCCGAGAGCAACCAGGAGGCGCTCGACCTGCACGTCCAGGCGTTCAGGATCGCCGAGGAGCTGGCGCTCCCCGTGATGGTCTGCATGGACGGGTTCATCCTCACCCACGCCGTCGAGCGCGTAGATGTGCCCGCGCAGGAGCAGGTGGATGCGTTCCTCCCGGCCTTCGAGCCGCGTCAGGCGCTCGACCCCGACGAGCCGGTCACGATCGGCGCTCTGGTCGGGCCCGAGGCGTTCTCCGAGGTCAAGTACCTGATGCACGCGAAGCAGATGCAGGCGCTCGACTTGGTCCCCAAGGTCGCCTCGGAGTTCGAGCGCGCGTTCGGCCGGCCGTCCGGCGACCTCGTGCGCGGGTACCGCGCGGACGACGCCGAGACGATCGTGGTGGCGCTCGGTTCCGTGCTGGGCACGATCGAGGACGTCATTGACGAGCTGCGCGACCAGGATGTGAGCATCGGTGCGCTGGCCGTGAAGTGCTTCCGCCCGTATCCGCTCGACGAGGTCCGCGAGGCGCTGCGGAACGCCCGTCGCGTGGTCGTCCTGGAGAAGGCATTCGCCGTCGGCGCGGGCGGGATCGTGGGCCAGAACGTGCGCCTGGCGCTGTCAGGGCTCGGGGTCGAGGTCCACAACGTGGTCGCCGGGCTGGGCGGGCGGCCGATCACCAAGAAGTCCCTGCGCGGGTTGTTCGGACGCGCGATCAACGGCGAGCTCGGCTCGCGGCTCGAGTTCCTGGACATGGATTGGGAGCTCCTTGAAGCCGAGCTGCGCCGGACCCGGGAGGGGCGGCGGACAGGACCGCACGCCGAGAACATCCTCCGCGACGTCGGCATCGTTGCCGCCAACCCCCACTGAGGCCCTGACCGTGCCCCACCAGGAGATCAAGTACTACCAAGCCGGGAGCTACGTGGTCGGGAACCGCCTGCTGGACCCCGATCAGCGCTCGGTCCAGGCCGACATCGGGCGCTCGAACACGCTCACGTCGGGACATCGAGCGTGCCAGGGCTGCGGCGAGGCGCTGGGCGCGAGGGCCGCGCTCGACGCCGCGATGCGCGCCAGCGCCAACAAGCTGATCGCTGCCAACGCAACCGGCTGCCTCGAGGTCTTCTCCACGCCCTTCCCCGAGACCTCCTGGCAGCTGCCGTGGATCCACTCCCTGTTCGGCAACGCCCCGGCCGTGGCCACCGGCATCGCCGCGGCACTGCGGGCGAAGGGCCGCGAGGACGTGCGCGTGGTGGGCCAGGGCGGCGACGGGGCAACGGTGGATATCGGCTTCGCCTGCCTGTCGGGGATGTTCGAGCGCAACGACGACGTGCTCTACGTCTGCTACGACAACGAGGCGTACATGAACACCGGCGTGCAGCGCTCCGGCGCCACGCCCGCCACCGCGCGCACCACCACCACGCCCGCCGTCGGCGACGAGCCCGGCAACGTCTTCGGGCAGGGCAAGAACCTGCCGCTGATCGCCATGGCGCACGAGATCCCCTACGTGGGCACGGCGACGATCGCCGACCTGCGCGACCTCGAGTACAAGGTCGAGCGCGCCATGGAGATGCACGGAGCGCGCTACCTGCACGTGTTCGTGACCTGCCCTCTCGGCTGGGGCTCGGCCTCCCGAGACAGCGTCCGCATAGCCCGCCTTGCCACCCAATGCGGGCTGTTCCCGGTGTTCGAGGCAGAGCACGGGGAAGTCGTCGGCGTGTCAAAGATCCGGCGGCGGGTGCCGGTCGAGGAGTACCTCAAGCTTCAGCGCCGCTTCGCGCACCTCTTCGGCGACCCGCCGCACCTCGACGTGATCGCCCGCGTCCAGGCGATCGCCGACCGCAACATCGCGCGCTTCGGGCTCGTGGACGAGGACACGGCCAGACCCGAGCTGCCACAGGTCGGCCCTACCGGGCTGCGCCTACCAGAGCACGAGGCGGCACGCGCCGCTCAGCTGCTCGAGGAGACCGGCGCCTCGCGCCTGACGGAGGAGACGACGCAGGGCGCCTCGTCCGCGGGCCCCGAGCGGCTGCGACTGCCCGAGGACCATGTCGAGCGGGAGGCTGCCGGCGACGACGTCCGCGGGCGATCCCTATCGCGCACTCGACGCCAAGGAGCGTCTCCGGCGGTGATGGAGAAGCCGTTCGCGATCACGCTCGACGTCGGCTCGAGCCGCGCCAACAAGACGGGCGCGTGGCGCACGGAGGTCCCCTCCTACGTGCACCGGCTGCCGCCCTGCAACAGCGTATGCCCGGCCGGGGAGAACATCCAGGGCTGGCTCTACCACGCGGAAGAGGGCGACTACGAGGCCGCCTGGCGCGTGCTGATGGAGGACAACCCGCTCCCGGCCATCATGGGAAGGGTCTGCTACCACCCGTGCGAGACGGCCTGCAACCGGGTCCAGATCGACGAGGCCGTGGGCATCAACTCCGTGGAGCGCTTCCTCGGTGACGAGGCGATCAAGCAGGGTTGGGCCGTCGAATGGCCGCCCGTGGAAGCGTCGGGCAAGCGCGTGCTGGTCGTGGGCGCCGGGCCATCGGGGCTCTCCGCGGCCTACCACCTGACGCGCCTCGGCCACGAGGTCGTGATCCGCGACGCGGGCCCGCTGCCAGGCGGCATGATGCGCTTTGGCATCCCCAAGTACCGGCTCCCGCGCGACGTGCTCGACGCCGAGGTTCAGCGGATCCTCGACATGGGCGTCGACGCTGGAGTGCAACAGCCAGGTCGACAACGTGGTCGACGCTATGCGCGAGGGCGGCTTCGACGCCGCCTTCCTAGCGGTAGGCGCGCACATCGGCAAGCGGGCGTACGTGCCCGCGGGGGAGGCTGCGCGCATCCTCGACGCGGTGTCCCTGTTGCGCAGCGTGGAGGGCGAGGAGCCACCGCAGCTCGGGCGGCGCGTGGTCATCTACGGCGGCGGCGACACCGCGATGGACGCCGCGCGCACCGCCAAGCGGCTCGGCGCCACCGACGCCGTGGTCGTCTACCGGCGCAACCGCGATCGCATGCCGGCCCACGACTTCGAGGTCGAGGAGGCCCTCGAGGAGGGGGTGCTGGTGAAGTGGCTCTCCACGATCAAGCACGCCGACGAAGGCAAGCTGGTGATCGAGAAGATGGAGCTCGACGCCTCCGGCTCTCCTCAGCCCACGGGCGAGCTCGAGGAGCTGGAGGCGGACTCGCTCGTCCTGGCTCTCGGGCAGGAGGCCGACCTGTCACTGCTCGAGGGCGTGCCCGGGATCGAGGTCGAGGACGGTGTTGTGCAGGTGGGACCGAACATGATGACCGGGCACGCCGGGGTCTTCGCAGGCGGTGACATGGTGCCGGCGGAGCGGACCGTGACCGTGGGGGTCGGCCACGGCAAGAAGGCGGCCCGCCACGTGGACGCGTGGCTACGCGGCGCCGCGTACGAGCCACCCCCGAAGAACGAGCCGGCCACTTTCGACACGCTCAACACCTGGTACTACTCGGATGCACCGCGCACCGTCCGCCCCCACTTGGAGGCCGCCCGCCGGAGATCCACCTTTGACGAGGTCGTAAGCGGCCTGGACGAGTCGACCGCCCTGTTCGAGGCGCGCCGCTGCCTCTCCTGCGGCACCTGCTTCGCCTGCGACAACTGCTACGGGGTCTGCCCGGACAACGCGGTGATCAAGCTCGAGCCAACCGGCTCGTACGCCTACGCGTTCGATCTCGACTTCTGCAAGGGCTGCGGCATCTGCGTGGAGGAGTGCCCCTGCGGCGCCATCGAGATGGAGCCGGAGAAGATCTGAGCTGAGCGGCCCGGGCGCTAAGCGCCGCGCCCGGGTGAGCCACCTGCGTTGGCGGCCCCGCGGGGGACCACGATGATTGGGCACGGTGCGCGTTGGATCAGCTCGATCGCCGTGCTGCCCACCACCACCCGCCGCAGCGGACCGTAATTGCGCGAGCCCATCGCCATCAGGTCGATGCCCTCGCGGATCGCCTCGACGATCTGGTCGGCGGGCTTGCCCTCGCGTAGCACGCGTTCGACACGGACCTCGTCCGGCAGCCGCGCTGCCGCCTCCTCGAGCAGCCTTCCGTATTCATCGCGACGGGACCGGTCGATCTCCTCGTCACCCTGAAACGGGGTGAAGATCGAATCGCCGGTCCAGACCTCGAGCGGAGGCACGACGGTAATGAGCTTGATCGCGGCCCCCAGCTCGCCGGCGAGCCTCGCGGCCTCGCGCAGGGCGCTCACGGACTCCTCGCTGCCGTCGTAGGCCGCGCCGAGGACGCTCGGACTCTGGTGCGCCAGGTCGCGGAATCCAGCCGGCGCAACGGCCACGGGACAGGGGGACCCGTTGAGGAGTCGCTGTCCCACGGCTCCGGCCGACACCTGACCGCTCTGGCCGCCGCGCGATGATCCGACCACCACCAGATCGGCACCTTCTTCCTCCACCAGCCGGTGCAGGCCGTGCGCGGCCGACACGCCCGCCACCGCGCGCGTGTCGAGCCACGGCTCGGTCACCTCCGCGCGCGCGCCGCGCAGCGCCTCCTCCGCGCTTTCGGCCACGGCTCGGTCCCGGACACGCCCGCCGTCCGGTTCGGGACGCGGGTGGATGCAGGCCGCGATGACGACTCCGTCGGCGGCGCGGAGCGCCCGCGCAAGCGCCAACGCGTCGCGCGCCTGCTCGCTGTCATCCCAGCCGACGACGATTGTCCAGTACACCCGGTGATCCCTTCCGCCGAAGGAGCAGAGGATCGCCCCCGCCAGCCGGACTCGTCATCGGGGTGCGCCCGCAGCGGCTGTCGGTGGTTATCCGCACCCACCGCAACCACCGGGGTCAGGCGGCGAGCGTCTCCCGAACCTGCCGCGCCATCTCCAGATCCTCCCTCGCCTCCAGCACGATCGTGGCGGCGGCGGAGCCGGGGGCCGAGATGTCGAGGTCCGGGACGGCCGCCTCGTTGAGCCGTTGATTGACCACGACCCCCAAGAACCCGAGCCGCTCGGCCGCCCGCCGGCGCACCTCGGACGCCCGTTCGCCGACGCCGCCGGTGAAGACGAGAACGTCGAGGCCTCCGAGTGCCGCGGCCATCGTCGCCACCGACCCCGCGAGCCTTTGGACGTACACGTCGAGCGCCAGGACCGCAGATGGATCACCGCGCCCGGCCCGCTCGAGAAGCACGCGCATATCCGCCGTGCCGCTGAGACCCAGCAGCCCCGACTCGTGCTCCAACGCGCGACCCAGCTCGGACGCAGTGACCCCCTCGTGCTCCAGCAGCCAGAGCACGAGACCGGGATCCACGGTCCCGAACGAGTGGCCATCACGAGACCCTCGAGGGGGGTGAAGCCCATCGTCGTGTCGACGGATCGGCCGTCGCGGACCGCGCAGATCGAGGCGCCAGCGCCCAGATGGCAGCTAACGATCCGCTGCCCGCCGGCCCCCCGGCCCACCAGCTCGGGAGCGCGCCGGGCTACCCAAGCATGCGAGAGGCCGTGGAAGCCGAAGCGCCGAAGGGGCCAGCGCTCGCGCCAGGCAGCGGGCAACGCGTACGTATGCGCGGCCGGCGGGATCGTGGCGTGGAAGGCCGTATCGAAGCAGGCGACCGCCGGCGTGTCCGGCAGCGCGCTCGACACCGCCTCGAGACCCGCGAGCGACTTGGGCTGGTGAAGGGGCGCGAGGGCGGTGAGCTCGCGTAGCGCGTCCACCAAGCCGGCGTCGACTCGGGCGGCAGAGCGAAACCGCTCGCCGCCGTGGACGATCCGGTGCCCTACTGCATCGGCCGCGCCCAGGCCGGAGCTCGACGGCCTCCCGCACCTCGTCGACGTCGATCTCGGCGCGGGGCGCGGGAAGCTCGCGCTCCCCGAGCGGCGCGTCGTCCTCTGCGAGCAGCCGGAGCTTGAGGCTGCTGGACCCGGCGTTGACGATCAGGACCCGCACGCGCGGGCTCAGGCTCGTACGCCGCGCTCCGGCTCGCCGTCGCGCTGATCGCCATCCGCGCGCCAGGTCCAGTCGCGGACGTCCGGCGGATCGTCGCCCACCTCGCGTGTGTAGCTACGTATGGCCAGCCGCCGGTCGGCCATCAGCTGGCGCAGCTGCGCCGCGCGGGTGCCTAGCCCCGGCACACGGTCGATCACGTCCATCACGAGGTGGAAGCGGTCCATGTCGTTCAGCATCACCATGTCGAAGGGCGTCGTGGTGGTGCCCTCCTCTTTGTAGCCGCGTACGTGGAGGCCGGCGTGGTTGCGGCGCCGGTAGGTGAGGCGGTGGATCAGCCACGGGTAGCCGTGGTAGGCGAAGATCACCGGCCGGTCGGTGGTGAAGAGCGCATCGAACTCGGCGTCGGGTAGCCCGTGTGGGTGCTCTGACTCGCGGCTGGAGGCGCATCAGGTCGACCACGTTGACCAGGCGCACCTTGAGCTCAGGCACGTGCTCCCGCAGCATCGCTGCGGCCGAAACCGCCTCGAGGGTCGGGATGTCGCCGGCGCAGGCGAGTACCACGTCCGGCTCTTCGTCACCGCCGGTCGACGCCCAGTCCCAGATTCCAAGCCCGCGCGTGCAGTGCTTGATCGCCTCGTCCATGGTGAGGTAGTCGAGCGAGGGCTGCTTGCCGGCGACGATCACGTTCACGTAGTCATAGCTGCGCAGGCAATGGTCGGCAACCGACAGCAGGCAGTTGGCATCCGGGGGCAGATAGACACGGATGATCTCTGCGCGCTTGTTGACCACGTGGTCGATGAAGCCGGGGTCCTGGTGCGAGAAGCCGTTGTGGTCCTGGCGCCAGACGTGCGAGCTCAGCAGGTAGTTGAGCGAAGGGATCGGACGCCGCCATGGAATGTCGCGGGTGACCTTGAGCCACTTCGCGTGCTGGTTGAACATCGAGTCGATGATGTGGATGAAGGCCTCGTAGCAGTTGAACAGGCCATGTCGGCCGGTCAGCAGATAGCCCTCGAGCCAGCCCTGGCACAGGTGCTCGGAGAGCACCTCCATGACTCGGCCCTCGGCCGCGAGGTGATCGTCGGTGGGCTCCCTCGCGCGAGCCACTGGCGGTCGGTCACCTCGAACACCGAGCCCAGCCGATTCGAGGCGGTCTCGTCCGGCCCGAACAGGCGAAAGCGGTCCTCGTTGCGACTCACCACGTCACGCAGCAGGTTGCCCAGGCATCGGCAGCCTCGCTGCTCGCCTCCGCCGGGGTAGGCACGTCGACCGCGTAGTCGCGGAAGTCGGGCAGGTCCAGGTCGCGGGTGAGAAGCCCGCCGTTGGCGTGCGGATTGGCTCCCATCCGGCGCTCGCCCGTCGGGCGCGAGCTCGGCCAGCTCGGGCACGAGCGCCCCGCCCTCGTCGAACAGCTCCTCGGGCCGGTAGCCGCGCAGCCAGGTCTCGAGCTGCCGCATGTGCTCGGGGTCCTTCGCGAGGTTGGCCAGCGGCACCTGATGCGATCGGTACGAGCCCTCCGCGGGCTTGCCGTCCACCTCCTTCGGGCCTGTCCACCCCTTCGGGGTGATCAGGACGATCATCGGCCAGCGCGGTCGCTGCGGCGTGCCGCCGTCGCGGGCCTCGGCCTGCACGCGGCGGATCTCCCCGACCGCCTCGTCGAGCGTCTCGGCCATCAGTTGGTGCATCGCTTCGGGCTCGTGCCCCTCGACGAAGTAGGGCCGGTGGCCGTAGCCCTCGAAGAGCGCGCGGAGCTCGTCGCGCTCGATGCGCGCGAGCAACGTGGGGTTGGCGATCTTGTAGCCGTTGAGGTGCAGGATCGGGAGCACGGCGCCGTCGCGCGCGGGGTTCACGAACTTGTTGGAGTGCCAGCTCGTGGCGAGCGGCCCGGTCTCGGCCTCGCCGTCCCCCACGACGCAGCACGCGATCAGATCGGGGTTGTCGTAGATCGCGCCATAGGCGTGCACGAGGGCGTACCCCAGCTCGCCGCCCTCGTGGATCGAGCCCGGGGTCTCGGGAGCCACGTGGCTGGGGATGCCCCCGGGGAAGGAGAACTGGCGGAACAGCCGGCGAAGGCTCTCTTCGTCGTGGCCGATGTGCGGGTAGACCTCGCTGTAAGTGCCCTCGAGGTAGGTGTTCGCCACCAGCCCCGGGCCACCGTGCCCGGGGCCGGCTGACGTAGATCGCGTCGAGATCGTGCACCTTGATCGCACGGTTCATGTGCGCGTAGACGAAGTTGAGCCCGGGCGTCGTCCCCCAATGCCCGAGCAGCCGGGGCTTAACGTGCTCGAGCCGAAGCGGCTCGCGCAGGAGCGGGTTTTCGAGCAGGTAGATCTGCCCCACCGACAGGTAGTTCGCCGCCCGCCAGTACCTGTCCAGGAGCCGCAGCTCCTCGGGGGCGAGAGGCCCCTCAGCGCGGGGCTCGGACTTGGTCTGTGTCATGCGGCCTCCTCATGATCGACAGCGGCTCCAGCGGCTCGCGGCGGCTCTCGACAGAAGACATACCCATGTGCGCCGCGGCCTCGCGCCCAGGTCGCCCTCACACGCCCAGCGTCGCGGCGAGCACGATCATCAGGCCTGCTCCTGCGGCTGCGCCCGCGCCCGCCAGGCCGTGATGGCCCGACCGCCAGGCTTGAGGAACCAGCTCTGCGACCACGAGCGACAGCATTGCACCGGCGGCGAACGCGAACGAGAACGGCAGCAGGGCCTCGACCTGTTCGACGAGCACGTAGGCCACGATCGCACCCACGGGCTGCGGCGCGCTCGTGAGCACAGCCGCCCAGAACTGCTGATGGGGAGGGAAGCCGGCCGCCTCCATCGGGATGGCCGTGGCGGTGCCCTCCGGGACGTTCTGCAGGGCGATAGCGAGGATCACGAACAGGCCGAGCCCCTCCGTGTCCGATGCGAACGCGGTGCCGATCGCCAATCCCTCCGGCAAGCTGTGCACGAGCAGCACGCCGAAGACCAGGATCGAGCGCCGAACGCCAGTGCCCCTCAGCTCCCCCACGTGCACGTCGCGGTGCTGCAACGCCCCGCGAGAAGCCAGCAGGAACACCACGCCGGTGGCGAACCCGGATGTGACTGCCAGCGCGGACCCCTCGTCGAACGCGGGCAGCAGCAGGCCGACGACCGAGGCGACGGTCATAAGCCCGACCGTGAGCCCCCAGAGTGCAGGTCGAAGCTGCTCGGCGCGATCGCCGAGCCTTGAGACGGGCAGCGCGCCGAGTCCGGTCGCCAGGGCAGTTCCCGACCCCGCCAGCGCGAGCACGGCGATCTCCACGCTTAGTGGCCGGGGCGTCGATGCCCAGCATGGCCCCAGCGCCCCGCCCGTCTCGCGCGGCGCGATCCCTCAGCGCGCTGACTCAGCGGCTTTGACACGGTTCGAACCTAACGTGTGCGCGCGCTCGCTCCCAACCGTAGATGCCCGCAGGAGGGCTGCGGTCGTGCCCCGATGAACCGGGTCGTCGCATACGCGTTCAATCTGGTCACCGACGCTATCCGCCGTTCTCCTTGGAGCCGTAGCGCCGGGAGCCATCCCCGCGCCCGGCATCCCGCACAGGGGGCTGATGCCCGAACAGGTCCACATATCCCCAATCAGCACCGAGCGCTTTCAGTCGGTGCTCCCCCCTGACCGCTTCGAGGAGTTCCAACGCGCCGCTGGGGAGGCGCGGGAGCTGTTGAGCGGGCGAGTGGCCTGGAACGTGAACTCGACCGCGCGCGGCGGCGGCGTCGTGGAGCTGCTGAACCCGCTTGTGGCCTATGCCCGGGGAGTGGGGATCGACGCGCGCTGGATCGTGATCGACGGCAGCGACGAGTTCTTCGCACTGACGAAGCGGATCCACAACCGGCTGCACGGGGTGGAAGGAGACGGCGGTCCGCTGGACGCGGCCGCGGCGCGCCTCTACGAGTCCGTCTTGAAGGAGAACCTGGCCAAGTTCACGCCAAATGTCCGTGCCGGCGACGTCGTGGTCCTGCACGACCCCCAGACCGCAGGAATGGTGTCCGCGTTGAGGGGCGCGGGCGCCACGGTGATCTGGCGCTGCCACGTCGGGCTGGACCAGCCTCACGACTACGCGCGCGAAGCGTGGCACTTCCTCCGAGCTTACGTTCAGGATGCCGACGCATTCGTCTTCTCACGCCAGTCGTTCGTCTGGGAGGGGCTCGACAGCGACCGCATCGTCGTGATCCCACCCTCGATCGACGCGTTCGCACCGAAGAACCAGCACCTCGCCCCGGACACCGTCAGCGGGGTGCTGAGGGCGAGCGGGCTCGTCGCAGACGGCGGAGTGGGCGCGCCGGCCACCTTCGAGCGCCTCGACGGCACCCCCGGGCGCGTCGAGCGCCGCGCGAAACTCTACGAGCAGCAGCCACTCGCACTCGACGTGCCCGTGGTGATGCAGGTGTCTCGCTGGGACGCCCTCAAGGACCCGCTCGGGGTGATCCGCGGCTTCGCGGAGCACGTGCCCCCCCACACGGGCGCCCATCTCCTCTACGCCGGCCCCGCGGTCGAGGCGGTGGCCGACGATCCGGAGGGGAAGCAGGTGCTGCGAGACGCGATTGCCCTGCTCGAGGAGCTGCCGCGAGAACCACGCGCTCGGGTTCACTTGGCCACCCTGCCAATGTCCGACCTGGAAGAGAACGCGATCATCGTCAACGCGCTGCAGCGACATGCCCGGATAGTGGTCCAAAAGAGCCTGGCGGAGGGCTTCGGGCTCACCGTCGCCGAGGCGATGTGGAAGGCGCGCCCGCTGGTGGCCTCGCGGATCGGCGGCATCCAGGATCAGATCCAGGATGGCGAGAGCGGCGTGCTGCTGGACGATCCGCACGACCTCGAGGCCTATGGCCGCGCCGTAGGCCGCCTGCTCGATCAGCCGCGATGGGCAGAGCAGATCGGGGAGACCGCGCGCGAGCAGGTGCGGGCAAGGTTCCTCAGCGAGCGGAGCCTGCTCGACTACCTGAAAGTCGTGCGCGACCTGCTCGCGCGAGCAGCGTGATCGCCGCGGGAGCGAAAGCGATCGCGCGTCAAGGACCGAGCGCTTGATGCGGGTCGTTGTGGCGGGCGGCGGCCTGGCAGCACTCGAAGTACTCGCCGGCCTGCATGCGCTCGCCCGCGGCAACGTGGAGGCGACGCTTCTTGCTCCCGAGCGGTCGTTCTCCTACCGGCCGCTCTCAACGGCTATCCCATACACCTTTCGCGAGCAGAGAACCCGCGAATTGGAGGAGCTCGCCAGCGGGCTCGGGGCTACCTTCGTGCGCGATGGCCTCGCGCAGGTTGACGAGGCACGCAGACGCGTGCTCACCCACGATGGCGACTTCGTGCCCTACGACGCGCTCGTCATCGCGGTGGGAGCCCGCCTACACCATGAAGGGCGCGGCGCCGTCTGGAACCGCGGCCCCGGGGGCATGGCTGCTTTCGCTCAGCTCCTCCGAGAGCTCGAGAATGGGGGCGCGCGCAGAGTAGCGTTCGTGATCCCCGGCAGGACTGCCTGGCCGGTCGACGCCTACGAGCTGGCGTTGATCGCCTCGCTCGCCGGCGCTCGTGCAGCCTCCGCAGTTCAAGTCTTCCTCCTGACGGCCGAGGCCGCGCCGCTTCTGGCGTTCGGACCCGCGGCCGGTGAGAGCGTGAGCGCTGAGCTGGGCCGCGCCGGCATCGAGCTCGTCACCGGAGTGGAGGTCGGTAGTCAGGCGACCGCCCGAGACGCGGGTCGCGACGCGTTCTCCCCGGTGGTGGCGCGCCTCACCCGACGGCAGCGACAACAAGCTGACGCCGAGGAGATAGTCCTCGAGCTGGACCCAGGGACCGCGATGGCGTTCGACAGCGCGCTCTTCCTTCCGGAAGTCCGCGGACCGGCTGTCGCCGGCACACCGCACGATAATCGCGGCTTCGTCCCGGTGGACGAGCACGGCCGCGTGCCGCGCACAAAGAGCGTCTACGCCGCCGGGGACGCGACGGCGCTCGCCCTAAAGCACAGTACGCTCGCCTCCGCGCAGGGGACCGCTGTAGCCGAGGCGATAGCCGCCACCGCGGGAGCGGAGGTCGATCCGAAGCCGTGGGCGTCCGTCCTGCATGGCTTCCTCACGCTCCCGCCGCGCTTCCCGAGTCCGCCCGGCTCGCCCTGGATACGGGACGACGAACCCGCCACCCACTGCCTCTGGTGGCCCCCTGGGCACGCGGCCGGCCGGTACCTGGCGCCGTACCTTGCTTCGGTCGACCGGGGGGTCAAGCCCGGGCTCGAGTGGCATCCGAAGGGACTCCCCATCGCTGTCGAGGTCAAAGGGCCGTCGGACGCCGGGCCGCCACCGTCTCCGGCCTCGGAGGCCGCGATGCGACAGGACGCAACCAGCCGCCAGCTGATGGCGGTGCGCCGAGCCGAGCGCGAGGGAGTGAAGCTCGAGCACTCGCTCGAGCGCCTCGGCGAAGAGTTCGAGCGCCACGAGCGCCACGTGATCCAACAGCTTCGCGCCGCCGGCTACTTGCAGGCGCCATGAGCGCGCTCGAACCGACCGTGGGTCCCTTCTCGTTGATGACCGCGCGCAGCGCGTCGACGAGGGCGAGATTGCGCAGCACGCCGTAGGCGGTCACACTCACACCGAGCTCACGACAGGCGGGCAGGATCTCATCTTCGATGCCGTTGTCAGAGCATCGAGTACTCGATCTGGAGGTCGGAGATCGGGTGAACGGCGTGGGCTCAGTCGCCGTAGAGGTCCGCAGCCGATCCCGCGGAGGAGTCCGGATGTGATCCGGGATCTCGGCTGGGATCCTAAGCGCATGCCGATCGCCGCCGCCGAATCCGACATCGCGCTCCGCGATGGCTCCACCGTCCGCATCCGCCCGGTGCGACCGGAGGACGTCGAGCGGATCGAGCGCTTCTTGGGCGACCTCTCCGATGAGGCGCGCTCGTTCCGCTTTTTCAGCGGAGCCGCCGACGTCGGCGGGATGGCGCGCTCGTTCACCGACACGGGCGCGGGGACTGGCCTCCTCGCCGTCACCTCGGACGCCGCTGGGTTGGTGGTCGGCCACGGCCAGTACGTCCCGGACGGCGCGGAGAGCGCAGAGGTCGCGTTCGCCGTCGCCGACGGCTGGCGGGCTCGCGGGATCGCCACCGTCCTGCTCGCCCAGCTCGCAGAGTCGGCGGCCGCCGAGGGCATCCGCCAATTCACCGCCGTGGTGCTGGCCGGCAACCACAAGATGGTTGAGACGTTCCGCGACTCCGGGTTCCCTGTCGAGGTCCGCACGCGATCCGGCGAGCTCGAGGTCACCCTCCCGACAGAGCTGACCGAGGACGGCCGGCGCCGCTTCGAGGAGCGCGAGCGCACCGCCGCCGTGGCTGCCGTCGAGCACGTGCTGCGGCCCCGATCGGTCGCCATCATCGGCGCGTCGCGGCGCCCCGGAGGCATCGGCGCGGCGGTCATGGCCAACCTCGTCGCCGGCGGCTTCACGGGGCCGATCTTCCCCGTCAACCCCCGCGCCGCGACGATCGAGGGCCTGCCTGCCTACGCCTCGCTGCGCGAGGTGCCCGAGGCGCCGGAGCTCGCCGTCGTCGCCGTCCCCGCAAACCAGGTCCTTACCATCGCTCGCGACTGCGCCGCGGCCGGCGTGCGCGCTCTTGTGGTCCTCTCGGCCGGATTCTCCGAGGTGGGCGAAGCGGGTGAGCAGCGCCAGCGCGAGCTGGTAGCCGTCTGCCGCGCCGCCGGCATGCGGCTCGTCGGTCCCAACTGCCTCGGCGTGATCAACACCGACCCGGACGTTTCACTGAACGCGAGCTTCGCGCCCGGCGCGCCGCCGCCCGGCCGGGTGGGCTTCACCTCCCAGAGCGGCGCCTTCGGCATCGCCGCGCTCGACCTCGCCCGGACGCACGGCATCGGCCTGTCCTCGTTCGTCTCCGCCGGCGACAAGGCGGACCTCTCCGGCAACGACTTCCTGCAGTACTGGGAGGCGGACGAGCGGACCGACGTCATCGCCCTCTACCTCGAGTCGTTCGGCAACCCGGCCAAGTTCGGCCGCATCGCGCGCCGCGTCACCGCCCACAAGCCGGTGATCGCCGTCAAGAGCGGCCGCTCGGCCGCCGGCCAGCGCGCAGCCTCCTCGCACACCGGCGCGCTCCTTGCCGCAGCCGATACGACGGTGGATGCACTCTTCCGACACGCGGGCGTGATCCGTACCGGCACCGTCCGCGAGATGTTCCAAGTGGCTGCCGTGCTCAGCCGCCAGCAGCTGCCGCAGGGCAACCGGGTTGCCATCGTAACGAACGCAGGCGGCCCGGCGATCCTCTGTGCGGACGCCTGCGAGGCCGACGGCCTCCGCGTCGAGCCGCTGGGCGAGACGACCCGCACGGCGCTCGCCGCCGCGCTGCCCGCCGAAGCGTCAGTGACCAACCCCGTCGACATGATCGCCTCGGCGACCGCCGCCGACTACGACCGCGCGCTGGAGACGGTGGTCGACGATCCCACAGTGGACGCGGTGATCGCGATCTTCGTCCGCCCCCTCGCCACGCGGGCGGCCGACGTCGCGGCTGCCGTGCGGGCGGTCGGGGCTTCGCCGCGCGCTCGTCGCGCACCGATCCTTGCCGTCTTCCTCGGCCCTGATATGCCGGCGAACGTCGACGAGGGCGTTCCGCTGTTCGGGTCGGTCGAGGAGGCGGCCCGCGCGCTCGGCCACGCCACGCGCTACGCGCAGCATCGCGCTGCCCCGCCCGACCCGCCTACACCGACGCCGGCGGCCGAGGGCGACCAGGTGGCCGCTGTGATCGCCGACGGGCTCGCGGCGGGGGGCGGCTGGATGTCCCCCGCCGCGGCGGAGGCGCTGCTACGCAGTGTCAGCCTGCCAATCGCCGAGAGCCGATCGGCCGCGACGCCTCGGGACGTGCGGCGGGCCGCGGAGGAGCTCGGCGGCCGGGTGGCGGTCAAGGCCACCGGTCCCGCCCTGCTGCACAAGTCCGACCTGGGTGCCGTGCGCCTCGGCGTCACGGCCGCCGGCGCTGAGCGCGCGGCGCGCGAGATGCGCTCGTCACTGAACGCCGCCGACGTTGCCCTTGGAGGATTCCTCGTGCAGCGGATGGCGTCCGCCGGCCCCGAGCTGATCGTCGGCGTGGTCGGCGATCCGCGCTTCGGCCCGCTGGTCGCCGTCGGTGCCGGTGGCACGACTGCGGAGCTGATCGGCGACGTGCAGGTCCGCCTGGCCCCGGTCGGTCCCCGCGAAGCGGCCGCCATGCTGCGGGAGCTGCGCACGTTCCCCCTCCTCGACGGGTTCCGCGGCGCGCCTCGCGCCGACATCGGCGCGGTCGAGGACGTCGTCGAGCGGGTAGCCGCGCTCGCTGCCGCCCACCCGGAGATCGCCGAGCTCGACTGCAACCCGGTGATCGCCGGCCCTAACGGCGCCGTGATCGTGGATGCCCGGATCCGGTTGGCCCGGCGCCGGCCCGCCCGCCTGTGGGCGCCCTGAATCGCTGAGGAGCCACTCCCCTGCGGGCCGCGTAACAGCTCGCTCAGGTCCCCTTCAACAACGAATCCCCAGTCATCTCCCCGGGCTTCTGCATGCCGAGCAGGGCGAGCACGGTCGGGGCGACGTCCGCGAGGATGCCGCCGTCGCGCAGCGGGCCGGCCTCGGCGGTGACCATGAGGGGACGGGGTTGAGCGAGTGCGCCGTGTTCGGGCTGCCGTCGGGCTCGAGCATGTGGTCGGCGTTGCCGTGGTCGGCGGTCACGATGCAGGCCCCGCCCCGCAGCGTGAACCGCGTCGACGACACGGCCGAGGCATTCGTCGACCGTCTCGACGGCCTTCACTGCCGCGGGAATCACGCCGGTGTGCCCGACCATGTCGGGGTTTGCGAAGTTGATGAGCCCGAAGCCATAGCCGCCGCCCTGCCAGCGCTCGACGAACTGCCGGCCACCGCCCGCGCGCTCATCTCGGGCTTGTGGTCGTAGGTCGGCACGTCGCGGGCGGAGTCGACCAGGCAGCGCTCCTCGCCGACGTGGGGCGTCCTCCTCGCCGCCGTTGAAGAAGTAGGTGACGTGCGCGTACTTCTCCGTCTCGGCCATGTGCAGTTGCGCGACTCCACGATCCGAAGCACTCCGGCCAGGGTGGTGGCGGGCCGCTCGGGCGGGAACGCCACGGGGTAGTCCCACTCCTCCTGGTAGCTCGTGAGGGTGGTGCAGGCGCAGGTCGAGCGCCTCGTCCAGGGCCGAAGTCAGCTGGCGCGCGCGATCGGGCCGGAAGTTGAAGAACAGCACCGAGTCGCCGTCGCGAATGCGCCCCTCCTCCCCCACGAGCGTGGGCAGCACGAACTCGTCGCTTCTCCCCACGCGCGTAGGCGGCGCGCACGGCCTCCTCCCCGCTCTCGGCATGGCGGCCATCGGCCTCGCCTCGCACCATCGTGTCGACGGCCAGGCCTGTCCGCTCCCACCGGCTGTCGCGGTCCATCGCGTAGTAACGACCCGACACACTCGCCACCCGGCCGCCCGCCTCGCGCAGCCATCGCCTCGGCCTCGGCAACGTAGCCCGCGCCGGAGTCGGGCAACGTGTCGCGGCCGTCGGTGAAGGCGTGGAGCACGATGTCCGGCACTCCCTCCCGCCGCGCGAGGTCGATGCACGCCCTCAGGTGATCCATGCTCGCGTGCACCCCGCCGCGCGGACACGAGTCCCGAGCAGGTGCAGCCTTCCGGCCTCGCGGCCCGCGGCGCACGCGGCCCGCAGCACGCTCGTTCTCGAAGAACGAGCCGTCCTCCACGGCATCGTCGATCCGCGTCAGGTCCTGGCGCACGACCTGCCCTGCGCCGAGGTTCAGATGACCCACCTCGGAGTTGCCCATCTGCCCCTCGGGCAGGCCGACCGCCCGCCCCCAGGCCGTGAGCTGGGTGTGCTCGTAGGTCGCCCAGAGCTCGTCGAAGACCGGCGTATCGGCCAGCTCCACCGCGTTGCCGGGCCCCGGCGGCGCCAGGCCCCACCCGTCCAGGATCACCAGGCAGACCGACGGGACCGGCGGAGGGCCGGGGCCGCGATTCATCCCGCGGCCGCCACGATGCCGGCGAAGTCCTCAGGGTCGAGGCTCGCGCCGCCCACGAGCGCCCCGTCGACGTCGGGCTGAGCCACGAGCTCGCCGGCGTTCTCAGGCTTGACGCTACCGCCGTACAGAACCCGAACTGCGGCCGCCGCCTCCTCGGAGCGCCCGCCCACGAGCGCGCGGACGAACGCGATCGCCTCCTGCGCCTGCTCCGGGGTGGCCACCTTGCCGGTGCCGACCGCCCAGATCGGCTCATACGCGATCGTGACCTCGGCCAGCCGCTCGTCGGGGACCCGCAGCAAGCCCTCGCTCACCTGGTGGCGCAGCTTGCGCTCGGTGTCTCCGGCCTCCCGCTCCTCCTCCGTTTCGCCCACGCACAGGATCGGCGCCAAGCCGGCATCCAAGGCCGCCGGGACCTTGTCCTGGAGCGCGCGATCACTCTCGCAGTCGTACTGACGCCGCTCGGAATGGCCCAGCAGGACGCTGTGCACGCCCAGCTCCAGCAGCATCGGCGCGGAGATCTCGCCCGTGAAGGCGCCGGTCTCCTCGGCGTGCATGTTCTGCGCGCAGACGATCACGCCGGACCCATCGAGCGCCGTGACCACCGTGTCGAGCGCCGTGTACGGAACGCAGAGGCCGACGTCAGTCGGGCGCTGAGCTGCCGGGGGCAGAAGGGCCAGCAGCCGCTCGCAGTAATCGGCGGCCTGCGCGCGCGTGCCCCACAGCTTCCAGTTCCCCGCGATGTAGGGCCGGCGATCAGGCATCGTCGAGCGCCTCCACACCTGGCAGCTTCCGGCCCTCGAGCAATTCCAACGCGGCGCCGCCGCCCGTCGACAGGTGGCTCACGCGGTCGGCGAGCCCGAAGGCTGCCAGTGCCGCCGCCGAGTCACCGCCACCCACCACGGTGATCCCGTCGGCCTCTGCCACCGCCTCGGCCACGGCCCGCGTCCCGGCCGCGAACGGCTCCATCTCGAACGCCCCCATCGGGCCGTTCCAGAACACCGTGCCCGCGGCGGCGATCTCGCGGCCGTACGCCTCGGCCGTACGGGGTCCCACGTCGAGGCCCATCCAACCGTCGGGTACCTCGCTGCCGTCGAGCTCGCGTCGGTCAGCTTCGGCATCGAAGCGATCGCCGAGCACGAGGTCGAGCGGCAGCAGGAGCCTCGCTCCCCCCTCACCCTCGGCCTTCGCCAGCGCGGAGCGAGCCAGGTCGACGCCCTCCTCCTCGACGAGGGAGTCGCCCGTGGGCTTGCCCTGGGCGCGGAAGAAGCTGAAGCACATGGCTCCGCCGATCAGGACGGCGTCCGCGAGCTCGAGGAAGCGATCGATGAGGGCGATCTTGTCCGATACCTTCGCGCCCCCGAGCACCACGACGAGCGGTCGCTCGGGCGCCTCGACGATGCCGCGCAGCGTCGTGACCTCGCGCTCCAGCAACAGCCCGGCCGCCGAGGGTAGGTGCGCAGCCACCCCCGCCGTGCTGGCGTGCGCCCGGTGAGCCGCGCCGAAGGCGTCGTTCACGTAGACCTGCGCGAGCCCGGCCAGCCGGCGCGCGAGGTCGGGGGCGTTCTCGGTCTCGCCCGGCTCCCAGCGCGTGTTCTCCAGCACCAGCACCGAGCCGTCGGCGAGCGTCTCGGCCTTCGCGCGCGCGTCTTCACCCACGACGTCCGCAGCCTGGACGACCTCGGCGTCGATCAGCTGCGCAAGGCGGTCCGAGGCCGGGCGCAGCGAGGTCTCGGGGTCAATTCCCTTCGGCCGTCCGAGGTGGGAGCAAAGGACCGGCCGGGCGCCGCGCTCGAGCAGCAGCTCGATCGTCGGCAGCGCGGCCCGGATGCGAGCGTCGTCGGCCACGCGGCCGTCTTCGAGGGGCACGTTGAAGTCGACCCGCAGCAGGACGCGGGCGCCGTCTTCGAGCTCGAGATCGCGGACCGTACGCTTACCGAGCTCCGAGACCCCGGCGGTCACGTCGGGGGGCCGGGCATGCCTATGCGACCGTCTCCGTGAGGCCGACCAGCACCCGCTCGGCCAGATCCACGACGCGGTTGGAGTAGCCCCACTCGTTGTCGTACCACGCGACGACCTTCACCAGGCGGCCGTCGATCACCATCGTCAGCTTGGAGTCGAAGATCGACGAGTAGGGGGAACGCTGGATGTCGGTCGAGACGATCGGGTCCTCGGTGTACTGGAGGATGCCGGCGAGGGGGCCGGTGTCGGCCCGCTGTGCCACCGCGTCGTTGATCTCCTCGGCCGTAACGTCACGCGAGGCGACGAAGTTGAGGTCGACCACCGAGCCCGTCGGGACGGGCGCCCGCACGGCGATGCCGTTCAGCTTGCCCGCCAGTTCCGGTACCACGAGCCCGATCGCCTTCGCCGCCCCGGTGGAGGTGGGGACCAGGTTTATGGCCGCGGCGCGGGCGCGCCGGAGGTCCTTGTGCGGGGTGTCCTGTAGGGCCTGGTCGGCCGTGTACGCGTGGATCGTGGTCATGATCCCCGACTCGATCCCGACCGCGTCATGCAGGACGCGGGCGACCGGGCCGAGGCAGTTGGTGGTGCAGGACGCGTTGGAGACGACGTGGTGGGAGTCGAGGTCGTAGGCCTCGTCGTTCACGCCGAGCACCAGCGTCACGTCCGGCTCGGTCGCCGGCGCCGAGATGATCACCTTGCGGGCGCCCGCGTCCAGATGCTTCGAAGCATCGTCGCGCTTGGTGAAGAGCCCGGTCGACTCGATCACCACCTCCGCCCCGACGTCCGACCACGGCAAGGCCGCCGGATCGCGCTCCGCGAACACGCGCAGCTCCTTGCCGTCCACCACCAGCCCGGCGTCGGTGGCCTCGACGGTGCCGGCGAACGGGCCCAGGATCGAGTCGTACTTGAGGAGGTGGGCGAGCGTCTTCGTGTCGGTGATGTCGTTCACGCCGACCCAGTCGATGTCCGCACCGCGCTCGTGAGCGGCGCGAAACACGTTGCGGCCGATGCGGCCGAAGCCGTTGATGCCGGCCTTCAGGGCCATGCGATTCCGTCCTTTCGTTGCTGACTCCCGGGGCCCGGAATCTACCGATCCAGCCCCGGCGAGCCCGCGGGCGGCGCCCTCAGGGGGTCCGCGGCGGCTTGTCGATGTCCCGATGGACCACGTCGATCAGGTAGTCGTCGCGCTCGCCGTACTCGCGCGCGAGCCGCTCGGCGATCACGACCGAGCGGTGGCGCCCCCCGGTGCAGCCGATCCCAATCGTGAGGTGGGCCTTCCCCTCCTTCTCGTACTCGGGCAGCAGATAGTCGAGCAGCGGGATCAGGTGCTCGTAGAAGTCGCCGATGCCGTCGGAGGACTCAACGTACTCGCGCACCGCCGCATCGAGGCCCGTCAGCGGGCGCAGGTCCGACTCGTAGTGCGGGTTGGGCAGGAAGCGCACGTCGAACAGCAGGTCTGCGTCGCGCGGCGCACCGTGCTTGAAGCCGTAGGTGAGGAAGGTGATTGCGAGTTTGCCGATGCTGCCGCGCGGGAGCATCTTGTCGGCCACCACCTTGCGCAGGCGTGCCGCGCTCAGGTCGGTCGTGTCGATCGAGACGTAGGCGCGCTCGCGCAGCGGGTCCAGCAGTCGTCGTTCGGCCGCTATTGCGCTCGACACCTGGCCGCCCACTGGTGCCTGCTCCTCCCCGCGGTCGTTCTCCCCGTTTGCGAGCGGGTGGCGCCGGCGCGTCTCCTTGTAGCGGTTGACGAGCACGTCGTCGGACGCCTCGAGGAACAGCAACCGGTGGGGCAGCTCGCGTTCGGTCAGCTCGTCGAGCACCTTCACGAGCCCG
Source organism: uncultured Thermoleophilaceae bacterium (assembly GCA_963802855.1). Classification (GTDB taxonomy): domain Bacteria; phylum Actinomycetota; class Thermoleophilia; order Solirubrobacterales; family Thermoleophilaceae; genus JAAYBF01. The sequence continues at coordinate 97,305 of CAWDJP010000003.1, read as the reverse complement.
TCGAAGAAGCCGCCCGTGCGTACGTCGGAGACCACCGCGGCATGCTCGACCTTGGACCCCTCGTGCTCGAACAGCTCCGCGAGCTGGCCGATCATCTCCGGCGGCAGGTTGTCCACGCAGAAGTAGCCGGCGTCCTCGAAGCAGGCCATGGCCTGCGACTTGCCGGCGCCCGAGAAGCCGGTGATGACGACGAAGTCTTCCACGCGTTGAGTTGGTTGTAGCGCCTCTGTCGGCGGTTTCTCGGTGCTAGTCGACCAAACACGCGTCGGGCCTAATCCACCCGGTGCACGAATGAATGAATTTCCCTCGCCGTCTTACCTGGAAGCCCGGGCACTCCCTCCAGCTCCTCGCGGCTCGCTGCTAGGAAGCGCTCGGGGGTTCCGAAGTGGGTGAGGATCGCCCGCTTGCGGGCCGGGCCGACGCCCGGCAGGTCGTCCAGCACCGAGCGGGTCATGGCGCGATCACGGCGGCCGCGGTGAAACTCGACCGCGAACCGGTGCGCCTCGTCTCGCACGCGCTGAAGCAGCTGTAGCGGCGCGCTCTCGTGCGGCAGCAAGAGGGGCGCGGGCCTGCCAGGCACGAACACCTCCTCGAGCTGCTTGGCCAGACTCACGACGACCGTGCCGAGGGCGCGGAACTCCTCGAGCTCCGCAATGCCCGCGGAGAGCTGGCCCTTACCACCGTCGATCACGATCAACGTCGGCAGCGAGGCGAAGCTCGCGTCATACGCCTTCTCGTGTGGTGAGAGCTCGCGCTGGGCGCGGAACTGGGACATCCGCCGCGACAGAACCTCGGCCATCGCCCCCACGTCGTCCTGCGCTGCTTCCCTGATCTTGAACCGGCGGTAGTCCGACTTCTTCGGCGCGCCGCCCTCGAAGACCACCATCGAGGCCACCGTGTGGGTCTCGCCGAGGTTGGAGATGTCGAAGCACTCGATCCGCATCGGGATCTGCTCCATCCGCAGTGCCTGCTGAAGGCCGTCCAGAGCCTCGATCCTGCGGGTGCGCCTGCGTTCGGAGCGCAGCCGGTCCTGGTCGAGCGCCAGGCGTGCGTTGCGCTCGGCCAGCTCGACGATGCGCCGCTTGTCGCCGCGCTCGGCGGGGCGCACCTCCACCGCCCCGCCACGGCGGTCGCTGAGGGCCTCCTCGAGCACCCCCGTGCGTTCGAATCCGCGCTGGACGACCACCTGGGGTGGGATCGCAACCGCGGTCGCGTAGTACTGGAGCACGAACTCCTCCAGCACCTCGGGTTCGTCGCGGGCCGCCTCGTTCTCGAGATAGAAGCTCTGCCTGTCGGCGAGCACGCCGTCTCGGACCTGGAACACCTGGGCGTTGGCGTCGGTCCCCTCCGCCGCGACCGCGATCGCGTCGAGCGTGCCGACGCCCTCGTTGGTGATGCGCTGGCGCTCGAGGAGCGAGCGCACTGCGCGCAGCCGGTTGCGCAGTTGCGCGGCCCGCTCGAACTCCTGCGCCTCGGACGCCTCCTGCATCGCCTCCCCAAGCTCACGCTCGATCTGGCGATAGCGGCCCGACAGGAAGTCGATGATCGTCTCGACGTTGTCCCTGTACTCCTCCTTCGTCACGTAATCGACGCACGGGGCCTGGCAGCGCTTGATGTGGTACTCGAGGCACGGGCTGCCCGAGAGCCGCCCGGGCTCCTTGCCCTCGCAGGTGCGGTACTGGAACACCTTCCCCAGCAGGTCGAGTGTCTCGCGCACCCGCTTGGCGTTCGAGAACGGGCCGAAGTAGACCCGGTTGCGACGGTGCTTCTCGCGCGTGAAGTAGATCCGCGGGTAGTCCTCGTCGAGCGAGATCGCGATGTACGGGTAGCTCTTGTCGTCGCGCAGCCGGATGTTGAACCGCGGGCGGTGGCGCTTGATGAAGTTCTGCTCCGCCAGCAGTGCCTCGGCCTCGGTCTGGGTCGCCAGGAACTCGATGTCGGCGATCTGGGAGACCATGTCGGCCGCCCCGGTGGTGGTCGCGGGCTTCGAGAAGTGCCCGGCCACCCGCTTGCGGAGCGATTTCGCCTTCCCCACGTAGAGCACGCGTCGCTTGGCGTCCCTGAAGATGTAGACGCCGGGCGCGTCGGGAAGCGCGCGGCGCTGCTCGCGGACGTGCTCCTCGCGGTCGGTCAGGTCCTTGACGGCCATCGGTTCGAGGATACGTACGCGGCGGAGGGCCTCGGCGAGCAGGCTCGCGCGGCGACTGCGAACCTCTCAGTCTTGGCAGATCCGGTGGAGATCGCGCGGCGCAGCTTCGAGGCCCTCGCGCGCGGCGACTTCGAGGCCGCCTTCGCGGAGCACGATGCAAGCACCGAGTGGAGAACCGCGGCGGACGAGCCCGACTCCCGCGTCTACCGCGGGATCGAGGGGCTGAGGAGCCTGGTCGCCTCGATGGCGGAGCCGTGGAAGGACCGATTCGACGACACGGTCGTGTTCGGGGACTTCATCGCTCGCGGGCCGTGGGTAATCGTTCCGTGGACGGCATTGCTGCACGGCGCAGGCAGCGGCGTGGAGATTGAAGTCTTCGAGACGTACGCCGTGCTCGTGCGCGACGAGAAGATCGTGCGCGTTGAGGAGTACCGGACGATCGAGGAGGCGCTTCGCGCCTTGCGCGCTCCGGACGTGGGTGGCTTAGACGAGCGCGCGGCCGACTGAGTCGGCGACGCAGCAGGGCTTCTCGGAGCCCTCCACTTCGACGGTCCAATGCTGCACGACCTGCCACCACCCGCCGCCGACGTCGTCGACCGAGACCGTCTCGACCGAAGCGCGGACCCTTGATCCGGCCGGCACCGGGGCGGGAAAGCGGATCTTGTTCCAGCCGTAGTTGACGCCCAGCTTGAAACCCTCCGAGACCAGCAGGTCGCCGCGGAAGCCGTCGATCACGGAGAGCGTCAGGTTGCCGTGAGCGACCGTGGTCCCGAACGGGCTCTCCGTCTTCGCTCGCTCGACGTCGACGTGGATCCACTGGTCGTCGCCGGAGAGCTCCGCGAACGAGTTGATCATCTCCTGGGTGATCTCGCGCCACTCGCTCGGACCGAACTGCTGTCCGATCAGGCCCTTCAGCTCGTCGATCCCGTTGACGGTGGTGGGTGCCATGGCGCGGGAGCCTAGCGCCTCACTCAGCGTCAACGCGGGCCGCGCCTCACTCGACCAGACCGATCTCGAAGGTGGGCATCGAGATCTCCCCAGCGCCGCCTAGCAGCGCCAGGATCTTGGCCACGTAGGCGCGCGTCTCGGGGTAGGGCGGGATACCGCCGTAGCGACGCACGGCCCCGGCGCCCGCGTTGTAGGCGGCCAGCGCGAGCGCGGGCTTGCCGCCGAACTCGCGCAGGAGGTCGCTCATGAGATGCGCCTGGGCGTCGATCGCCTTCTCCGGGTCGTTCGGATTCGTGAGTCCGTACGCGCGGGCAGTCCCCGGCATGAACTGGGCGATCCCCTGTGCTCCGGCCGGGCTACTAGCGAAGGGATTGAAGCCGGACTCGGCGTAGAGCTGGGCGGCGAGCAGGCTCATCGGCACGTTCCAGCGCAGGGCCGCCCGCGCTATCGGGTCGTGGTAGCGCCCCGGTACGAAGCTCGGCAGGCCGTGGTGAATCCGGCCGTGATCGCCGCCCGGCGGCTCCCACGAGCCGCGCTCGTACTGGGCGGGGTGGGCACGGTCGCGCGGGTTGGTGCCGAAGCCGTAGTGCCAGGGTTCCCATGCGTAGCGGTGGATGAAGCCGAACCGTCTGGCGTTGGCCTTGAGCCAGCCGTAGGCGGCGGGTGGGCCGAGGTCGAGCTCAGTGCCGTAGCGATGCAGCGACGTGCCCGGCGGCGCTACCCACTTCGGGTTCGGGTTCGCGGCGAACAGGCGCGCCTGCTCGGCGTCGGACCTGAACCCGCTCGTGACCGACAGCGCGTGCCCGTCGCGCCTCGCCGCGGCGGCCATCCGGTCGAACGCCCGCGCCGCGTCTGGGCGCATCGGCTTCCCCATCCTGTACGCCAGTGGCCCCTCGTAGCCGCCGCCGCTTCCGCGCGCGGGGAAATCCAGCGCGGCGTCGGCCGGGGTGTTCAGCTCCGCGACCGCCCGCGCCTTCACGGCGATCCTGCGCCGCCGGCGAGACGCCGGACCGTCCACGTTCACCGCCACCGAGTCGCGAATCCGCACCGCCACGCGCGTGGGCGCAAACGAGGCGCCCGGAAAGGTCACGTCGCCGAGGCCGATTCGGGCGCCGTTGCGCCGCGCGCCAGAGGCCGCCGCCCGACGCGCCCGGGCGAGGTAGACCGGCAGCGGCATGTGGCGCGGGTTCGGAGCGCCGTTGGGAAGCACCGGCGGGACGAACAGCCGCGGGTAGTCGGTACGCATCGAGCGCGCGGCCGACACTGCCGACAGGTCCGCCCCCCGTTGGGCCGCGCTCTTCCCGCCCAGTGCTTGGCCAAAGGCGGTGAGGATGAGCATCCCGGAGAGCAGCACCGCCACCATGCCGAGCACCAGCAGCAGCGCCTGGCCGGAGTCGGATCGAACGAGGAATCCGCGTGACTTCATCCCCGTCAACGCTGCTGCGAGCCCTGTTACAGCTCAAGACTTGGGAGCGACAAGTCCGTGACAGCCTTGGCGCGCGGCGTAACGGCGTTTTCCGGCAGCTCCGCCGGGAGGGGCCGAGACAGACGAGGCGCAACGCCAGGCCCTTGTGCTTCCGCTTTCACGCGGAAGCGGTAGTGCGTGGGCAACGGCCGAGGACAGTCGCAATTCGTCCATTGCGGTCACGTGCCGCGTCTAAGGAGACGTAATCGCCTGGCTGCGAGTCATTGATCGACCTCCGATCCCCGTTGGTCGGCGTTGGTACGTTGGTGAGGTGGCGGAGCCCCCGGATCGCCAGGAGCTCTTGACCGCTCTGACCACCGAGCACTTCACGCTCCAGGGCGCCCGCTCGCAGACCGCGAGCGAGAGCGCCTCCCGCGCCTCGCTCTACATCCTCTCGGTCTCCAGCGCCCTGGTCGCGCTGGGGTTCATCGGCCAGACACCGCAGATCGGCACCACCTTCGATGTCTTCGCCCTCACCGTACTCCCGACGCTCTATGTCCTCGGCGTGTTCACATTCGTGCGAGTGGTCGAGTGCGGTGCCGAGGACTTCCGCTACGGCGTCGCGATCAACCGGATCCGCAACTACTACAAGCAGATCGCCGGCGACCAAGCGAAGCTCTTCCTGCTCTCCGGGCACGACGACGGACGAGGGGTGTTCGAGAACGCTGCGGTGCCGCCCGAGAGGCGCAAGCAGTTTTTCACCTTCGCAACGGTCGTCGCCGTGATCAACAGCGTGGTCGGTGGCAGCGCGATCGCGATCGCGCTCGGTGCGATCGCTGATACCTCGCTTGGCGTAGCCGCGGGCGTGGGCGGCGTCGCGGCGCTCGTTTCCCTTGTTGCTCTGCTCCGTTACGCCGACCGGCTGCTCGAGGAGCGCGCGGGCCGCACCGAGTCGATCTTCCCTTCGCCGCAGTAGCGTCCGACAACTGCAGGCGCCGATCGAACCCCGTGGGGCGGCTACGTCCTGGGTACGCCCCTCGGTATCAAGGAATAGTGCGATCGCCACGGCTGATCGTGCTCCTTGCGATCGCCCCGTCCGGCCTTATAGGGTCGGCGCTTGAGCCATCGACTGACGCAGTCGCGTCCATCCGCTGTGATGCTGGCCCTAGCCGCGAGCCTCGCGAGCCTCGCGCTCACCGCCCCCTCCCCCGCTGCCGCTGCACGACTCGATCAGCCAAGGCCAGGGGCGGCGGGCATCGGCGACCGGCTGTTCCCGACCTTGGGCAACGGAGGCTACGACGTCCTCCACTACGACCTCGACCTCCGTTACGCAACGAGCGCGCCGTCCCAGTCGATCGACGGCACGGCCAAGATCGTCGCCCGCGCCACGCAACCACTTTCTCGCTTCAACCTCGATTTCGGCGGAGGGGCGATCGGCAGCGTGTCGGTCAACGGCCGGTCCGCTAGGTGGACCCGCGAGGGCGAGGAGCTCGTGGTCACCCCACGCCACCCCCTGCGCGCCCGCGGCGTCTTCGTCGTCCGCGTAAAGCACTTCGTCGCCACACCCACCGCCCCGGCGGTGCTCGACCCCAGGTCGACAGCCTTCTTCTTCAGCCCAGACGGGTCGGCGACCGCGCCGCAGCCCAACTTCGCGCACCTGATATTCCCCTCGAACGACCATCCGCGAGACAAGGCGAGCTTCGCGTTCCGGTTCGACGTTCCAGCTGGCACGACGGCAGTGGCGAACGGTGTCTCGCTAGGTCCCCCGCGCACGCGCGCGGGACGCACCGTGTGGCGTTATGCCCAACGCCAGCCGATGGCGGCGGAGTTGATCCAGCTCGTGATGGGAAGGTTCGAGATCACCTCTCCCGGCCGGCGCAGGGGTCTGTCGCTACGAGACGTCACACCGCCGAGCCTGACGGCATTCATGCGACCCATCCTTGCCCGCCAGCCAGGGCATATCGACTGGATGACGGACCGCCTGGGGCGCTATCCGTTCGACTCCTATGGCTCGGTCGTGGTGGACGCACTGCTCCTGTTCGCGCTCGAGACCCAGACGCTGACCCTCTACGACAAGTACTGGTTCACCGCGTTGCCGCAATCGCTTTGGGAGCCGACCATGGTCCACGAGCTCTCCCACATGTGGTTTGGCGACAGCGTGTCGCCTTGGGAATGGAGCGATGTGTGGCTCAACGAGGGCCACGCCACCTGGTACCAGCTCCACTATGCCCAGGAGCGCGGTTTCCTGCCGCAGGCGAGGGGCGTCGCCACCGTCGAGGAGCTCATGCGCGATACCTACGCTCAGAGCAACCGCCTACGCGCCCAGTTCGGCCCGCCCGCCCGACCCCTCAGCGCGGATTCTCGAGGGCTCTTCAGCACGAACGTCTACGAGGGCGGCGCACTAGTGCTTTACGCGCTCCGCCAAAAGATCGGCGATGCCGCCTTCCGGCGGCTGGAGCGAGCCTGGGTACAGCGCTACCGCTACAAGTCGGCCTCCACGCGCGACTTCATTGCGCTCGCGTCGCGGGTGGCAGAGCGCGACCTCTCCGCCTTCCTGCACGCCTGGCTCTACGACGCGACGACTCCGCCGATGCCGGGACACCCGACCTGGACGGTCCTACCTGTCGAGGAGCCCGCGCCGGCGAGCCGAGCTCTCGCTACGAGCGCGCAGTCCGACGCGCTGCGCAAGCGCTGATACCCCACGCCGGGCGTCATCAGCAGCAACTTCGGCCGGGTCTACACGGTCTCCGGCGCGATGGCCCTGGTCGCCCGCACGTTCCCGAACGCCGCCCGCATGAGCCGCTACCAGGACGGCTACTGGTCGATCTGCACGGGGGCCGCGCCCGCCTCGGGCCCCGCGCAGTAGCGTCGTTCCTCGGGACGCCTCGCACAATGGCGGCGTAGGCTCGGCCCCGTGCCACCGCTACCCGACCAACGCGCCGCGTTCGACGTCCCCGCGGAGGTCGCGTACTTCAACACCGCCAATCTCGCCCCCCAGCTGCATGTGGTGCGTGCCGCCGGTGAGGCGGCGCTCGAGCGACGCGCCCGACCGTGGACGATCGGCGCAGCGGACTGGTTCACCGACGTCGAGCGCCTGCGCGGCTTGTTCGGCGAGATCGTGGGCGGCGACAGCGAAGGCGTCGCGTTGGTCCCGGCCACGAGCTACGGCTTTGCCGTCGCAGCGCGCAACCTCGAGCTTCGGTCCGGTCAGCGCATCCTCGTCCTGGCAGACGAGTACCCCTCGGGTGTCTACTCGTGGCGGGCTGCGGCCCGGCGCTCCGAGGCCGAGATCCTGACCGTCACCAGGGAGCGGGGCCAGACATGGACGGATGCGGTGATGGCTGCCCTCGACGACCGAGTCGCCGTGGTGAGCGTTCCGAACGTGCATTGGACCGACGGGGCGATGGTGGACCTCTCCGTGGTGGCGGCGCGCAGCCGAGAGGTCGGTGCCCGGCTCGTCATCGATGCGAGCCAGTCCGTTGGCGCGATGCCCCTGGACGTCGCGACCCTCGGGCCCGCCTTCGTCATCAGCGTCGGCTACAAATGGCTGCTCGGGCCATTCGGGGTCGGATACCTGTGGGTGGCAGACGACCTCCGACGAGGCGAGCCGATCGAGCAGAACTGGATCGCCCGGGCGGGCTCTGAGGACTTCGCCCGGCTGGTGGACTATCGGGACGACTACCAGCCCGGCGCCCGCCGCTACGACGTGGGCCAGCGAACGAAGTTCGAGCTGACCCCGATGGCTATCGCGGCTCTCGAGCAGATCGTGGAATGGCGGGTTGAGCGTGTGGCAGCCGCGCTCGCGCGGCGGACGGCCGAGATCGCCCGGAGCGCGACCGAACTCGGGCTCGAACCGGTGCCCGAGGATCAGCGCGGCCCGCACCTGCTCGGGGTGCGGTTGCCCGAGGCCCTTCGTGAGCGGGTCCTCGCGGAACTCGAGGACAGGAGTTGCTTCGCCGCCGTGCGGGGCGACTCGTTGCGGATCTCGCCGCACCTGCACAACACCGACGAGGACGTCGAACGGCTGATCGATGCCCTTACGGCGGCTACCGAGAGAGCTCGCGGTACCGAAAGCACGACGTGACGTGGTCGTTCACCAGCCCGGCCGCCTGCATGATTGCGTAGCAGACGGTGGGGCCGACGAAGCGAAAGCCCCGCCGCTTCAGGTCCTTGCTCATCGCCTTCGACTCATCGGTCTCAGAAGGCAGCTCGCGCAGTGTGCGCCAGCGCCCGACGATCGGCGCGCCCCCTACGAACTGCCACACGTAGACGTCGAAGCTCTTGAACTCCTCTTGCACCTCGAGCACGCGTGCGGCGTTGTTCACCGTTGATTCGACCTTGAGCCGGTTACGGACGATCCCTGGGTCTTCCAAGAGGCGTTCGACCCTGCGCCGACCGAAGCGTGCAACGCGGTCCGCGTCGAACTGCTCGAACGCGGCCCGATAGCCCTCCCGCTTTCGCAAGATGGTGGCCCAGGAGAGTCCGGCCTGTGCGCCCTCCAGCGTCAGGAGCTCGAACAAATGGCGGTCGTCATGCGACGGGACGCCCCACTCCTCGTCGTGATAGGCGACGGAGAGCGGGTCGCCCTCGGTGACCCATTCGCAGCGACGCCGCATGGGTTCACCTTACGGCGCCTCACCCTCACTCACGGGAGCCGGCCCGACCACCGCAGCGAGAGGCCCAGCGCGATGAGCAGCAGCGCTAGTCCTCCGCCGGCGACCCCGGCGGTCACCTCGCGCTTCGCCTCGCGGGTGCCGATCTGCGAGCCCAGCCGTTCGTAGACATCGTCGAGCTCGTCCTGGCGCTCCGCGGTGAAGGCGCGTCCTCCCGACGCCGAGGCGATTCGCTCCATGGTCTCGGGGTCGGGCGCCGCCGGAAGCGTCCCGATTCCGTCCGGAGACGGGACGGTGGCGGTCTCGGTGCCGAGGGCCACCGTGTACACGGGCACGCGCTGCGCCTTGGCCTGGCGCGCGACGGGCACCGGATCGCGTCCGCGCGTCGTCGCTCCGTCCGAGAGCAGCACGATTGCCGCAGGCGCTGGTCGGCGGCGCCCCTCGCGCTCCGATCGCAACAGCGTCAGGGCACTGGCCAGCGCGTCGCCGGTGGCTGTGCCTCCATCTGCGTTGAGGGCGTCGATCGCGGCCTCGGCCTCACCGTGATCGTCGGAGAGGGGCGAGATCGAGTGGGGCCGATCCGAGAAGGCCACCGTTCCCACCCTCAGCGGGTCTGGCACGCGGTCCAGGAAGCTGCGGCCCGCCTCCTGGGCGGCCTCGATCCGGGACGGCTCAACGTCCGTCGCCAGCATCGAGCGCGAGGAGTCCATCACGAGCACCACCGACGCGCGCTCGATCGGTACCGCGACCGTCCGCTGCGGCCGCGCCAGGGCGGCCACGAGGACGGCTAGGGCCACAAGGAAAAGGGCGGGCGGCACGTGGCGGCGCCAAGTGACGGGCGGCAGCACCGCCGCCAGCGTCGGCACGCCGGGAAACCTCACCGCGAAGCGTGACCGCCTGCGCCTTGCGAGCCATAGGCCCAGGAGCGCTACGGGGACCAGTACCAATCCGAGGAGGAAGACCGGCGATATGAAGCTGATTGCAACCGGCGAGATGGCGCTCATCGCAGCCCCCGACCCAGCTCGCGCAGCCATGGGCCCTCCGTGGAGAGCAGCACGTGCTCGGCTCGGCAGGCCCTCAGGGTCCGGGCCACTTCGGCGCGCCCGGCCCGCTCGGCGTCCGCGTAGCGCTGGCGCAGCACTGGGCTCGACGTGTCAACGGTCAGGCGCCTGCCGCTCTCGGGATCGACCAGCGCCAGCTGACCAATCGCCGGCAGCGCCGTTTCGCGCGGGTCGCGGATCTCCGCCGCCAGGACCGCGTGGCGCACGGACAGTCCGCGCAGGGCGCGGCTCCAGTCCAGCGGGCTTCGAAAATCGGATATGACGCACACGAGCCCTGGGCCGCGGGCCAGGCGGCGGATGCGCGTCAGCGCCGGAGCCAATTCCTCGCCACCCTGCCCGTCCGGCGCGACGCCTTCCGTCAGTGCCCTCCGGAGCCCGGTCAGCGCTCCGCGCCCGCTGCGCGGCGCGAGGAAGCGCTGCACGGGCGCGCCGTAGGTGAGTAGCGCGACCCGACCGCCGCGGCGTACAGCCAGTCGGCCCACCACGTGGGCCACTCCAGCGGCCACGTCGGCCTTGAGCCGGTCGGCCGTTCCGAAGGCCATCGACGGCGAGAGGTCGAGCACTATCCAGGTCGTCAGCAGCCGCTCGGGCACCTGGAGCCGCACGTGCGGAACGCCGGTCCTGGCGGTGGCCGCCGGGTCGAGCTGGCGCACGTCGTCGCCCGGCTGGTAGACGCGCAGCTGAGCCAGCTCGGTTCCGAGGCCCGCGCCCGCGGCGGGGCGGTCACCGGGATGCTGGCCGCTGGCCCGCCGGGCCATGGGCAGGTCGAGGGCCTCGACCAGCGCGGAGGCCAGCGGGCCCGGACCCTGAGCCCCGTCCGGGACCCGGAGGCCGGGCACGGCGCTCATGCCACCGCCTCCTCCAAGACCGGCGGGGCGCCCGGCTCCGGCACCGCCTCGAAGATCCTCTCGAGCAGGTCGTCTGGGCGGGCTCCGTCGCTCAACGCCTCGTAGCTGAGCACCAGGCGATGGCGCAGCACGTCGGCGGCGAGGTCGCGGACGTCCGCTCCCAGGACGTGGCGGCGGCCACGCAGGAGGGCCAGTGCCCGCGCGGACTCGATCAGGCCGATCGGCGCGCGCGGGCTTGCGCCGTACTCGATCGCCTCCTCGAGCTCCTCCAGGCCGTGGCGAGCAGGGTGGCGGGTGGCATCCGCCAGGTCGACTGCGTACGTGGTGACCTCGCGGTCCACGAAGACGTCGTTGACGAGCTCGCGGTAGCGGCGCAGGTCGGCCACGTCCAGGCGCTCGCGCACGTCCGGCGGCGGACCGATCACGCGGGTGACCACGTCAACCTCTTCCTCGGGGGTCGGGTAGTCCACGACGATTTTCATCAGGAACCGATCCACCTGCGCCTCTGGGAGCGGATAGGTGCCCTCGGACTCGATGGGGTTCTGGGTCGCCATCACGAGGAACGGCTGGGGCATTGGATGGCTCGTGCCGCCGATCGTGACCTGACCCTCCTGCATGACCTCGAGCAGCGCGGATTGCACCTTCGCGGGGGCGCGGTTGATCTCGTCGGCGAGCAGGAAGTTGCCGAATACGGGACCCAGCTCCGTGTCGAAGGTCCCGCTGTCGGGACGGTAGATCCGCGTGCCCACGAGATCCGCGGGTACCAGGTCCGGCGTGAACTGGATCCTGGTGAAGCGCCCGCCGAGCACCGCCGCCAAGGTCTTGATAGTGAGGGTCTTCGCGAGGCCCGGGACGCCCTCGAGCAGGACGTGGCCCCCGGCGATCAGCGCCACCAGCAGACGTTCCAGCATCGCGTCCTGGCCCACGATCACCCGCTTGACCTCGTATAGCGCCTCCTCCAGCGGCTCCCGAAGAGCCGCGGGCTCGACGGCGGACGGCCGGACGGGGGCGTCGGAGTTGTTCGTGGTCCTCATGCGGTCGCTCCTTGTCGGGTGCTTGCAGCACAAGCTAGGAACGCCCGTGTCAAGTGCGCATAAGGGCGGCGATCGGTCAGGCGGGACCTACGTTCCCCTTACACGCCGCTGCCTACTCTGGGTGCATGCGCGTCCTGATCGCCGAGGACGAGTCACGCTTGGCCGAGTCGCTCGCGCGCGGGCTGCGCCGCGAGGGGATGGCCGTGGACGTAGCGAACGACGGCGAAGCCGCGCTCTACAAGGCGCGCGTGTTCGACTACGACGTGGTGCTGCTCGATCGCGACCTGCCGCTCGTACACGGCGACCGCGTATGTCAGGTGCTGGCCACCGAACGACCCGACAGCCGCCTGCTGATGGTCACCGCGTCGGGTGAGCTCGGTCAGCTCGTCGACGGCCTCTCGCTGGGGGCGGACGACTACCTGGCCAAGCCATTCGCGTTCGCGGAGCTGGTCGCGCGTGTGCGCGCGCTCGGCCGGCGCAGCCGCCCCACTCGCCCGCCGCTGTTGCGCGCGGGAGACGTGACGGTCGACCCCGCGCGTCGCAGCGCCGAGCGCAGCGGTCGCCCCCTCGACCTGACACCGAAGGAGCTGGCCGTGCTCGAACTTCTCCTGGAGGCGGAGGGAGCGGCGGTGAGCAACGAGGCGCTGCTGCATCAGGTGTGGGACGAGAACGCGGACCCGTTCTCCAACACGGTCCGCATGACGGTGATGACGCTGCGGCGCAAGCTCGGCCCGCCCGCCGTGATCGAGACCGTCAAGGGAGCCGGCTACCGCGTGTGAAACGGCTGCGGCTCACCGTGCGGGCGCGCCTGACCGCCCTTTACGCCGTCCTCTTCGGGCTCTCGGGCGCCCTGCTCCTGGCCGTGAGCTACGCGTTGCTCGCCCGCCACTTCGATCGCACCCTGCCCCCCGATCTCGCCGCGCGACGCCACCTCCCAGATCGGCTACCAGTACGCGCTGGCGCTGGGCGGGACGCTGCTGATCGCGATCGTCGTGGGTTGGACGGTGGCCGGCCACGCGCTCTCGCCCCTGAAGCGGATACTCAGCACCACGCAGCGGGTGTCCGAGGATCGCTTGGACGAGCGGATCGACCTGGACGGCCCCGACGACGAGCTGCGCGAGCTGGCCGACACGTTCGACTCGATGCTCGACCGGCTGGCGCGATCGTTCGAGGACCAGCGCCGGTTCGTGGCCAATGCAAGCCACGAGCTGCGCAGCCCGCTCACCGTGATCCGCACGGAGGCGGAGGTCGCCCTGGCGGGCGAGCGCCTCGATCCCGACGAGCTGGAGGCCGTCGCGCGCGTAGTGGTGGCCGAGAGCAAGCGCACCGAGGCGCTGCTCGACGGGCTGATGATCCTCGCGCGCAGCCAGCGCGGCCTCACCCGCCGCGACCGGGCCGACCTCGCGGACGGCGCCCGCGCGGCGGCCGCGACGGTGGCCGCCGAGGCGCGAGCGGAGAACGTGCGGTTGACGACCGTGCTCGCCCCGGCGCCGGTGACGGGCGACCGGGCGCTGCTCGAGCGCCTGGTGGCGAACCTGGTCGAGAACGCCGTGCGGCACAACCACCCGGGGGGTTGGGCGCGTGTGACGACCCGCGTTGAGGACGATCACGCGGTCGTCGCCGTGACCAGCAGCGGGGCGTCGATTGCGGACGAGGACGTCCGGCGGCTGACCGAGCCGTTCGAGCGACTCGATCGGGGCGTTAGCGGGACAGGCGTCGGCCTCGGGCTCTCGATCGTGCGCGCCGTGGCCCAGGCACACGGAGGCGAACTCGCCCTGAGCGCTCGGGAGCGCGGCGGGCTGGAGGTGAACGTCAGGCTGCCGTCCCACCGTCGGGCGACTACAAGCGCCTCCAGCGAGCGTCTCGTCGGCAGCGCTCGTTGAGCGGCTCGCGCGGCCGCTCCTGCGCCCCGATCGGCTGACGATACGACGCGGGCTGGGTCTTCAACGACGGCCCGCTCGCCAGCCGGCCGTCCACGTCGGCGATCCCATCGAGCGCGGCGGCGAACAGGCCGATTCCTCCGAGCAGAAGAGCAACCAGGGCGGCCCGCGCTGGCCCTGCCGCGCGCGACCGCTCCCGTCCTGGCTCGTCCGCGCCGCCTCGGGATCCAGGCACGTCGCTCACCCCTCGGACGGTAGCGCGCTGGTCATGGCAGGCGACCGAACCACAGGAGCGACATGAGTCCGCCGCCGGCCAGCAGCATCCCCGCCGCGCCGGCGAACACGCCCGTCACCTCGCGCTTCTCCTTGCGCGTACCCACCCGCTCGCTCAGCTCGTCGTAGACGGCGTCCAGCTCGAGTCTGTCGTCGGCGGAGAACGCCTTGCCACCGGTGCCCTCGGCGATCTTGCGCAGGGTCGCGGTGTCGGGCGGCACCCGACGGCGGGCGCCGCCCGGCGTCCGGGGCTCGATGGTCCCGGTGGGCGTGCCGAGGGCCACGGTGTGAATCGGAATGCGGCGCGCCTGCGCCTCGGTCGCAACGGACACCGGGTCCCGCCCGCTGGTGGACTTGCCGTCCGACAGCAGTACCAATGCCGCCGGGGTACGCCGGCGCCCGCGGTCGCGGCCGATCAAATCCAAGCCGGCGTCGAGCCCGTCGCCGGTGGCCGTGCCGCCGGTTGCGCGCAGTCCCCTCAGGACAGCGCGGGTGCGCGCGTGATCGCGTGTCGGCAACTGCGCCGCGAGCACCTGATCGTTGAAGACGACGGCGCCCACCCGCAGCCCGGAGGGCAGGCCGTCGATGAGCTCATCTGCGGCCTCACGCGCCGCCTCCACTCGCGACGGCTTCACGTCTTCGGCGCGCATCGACGCGGAGCCGTCGGTGATCAGCATCACCTGGGCGCGTTCGTCGGGCACGGCCACGGTCGCCTCCGGACGAGCAAGCGCCACCACCACCGCGGTGAGCGCCGCCAGGTACAGCGCGAGTGCGCCGTACCGCCGCCATCCCGGCTTGTTCGGCGCGACTGACGGAAGCAGAGCCGGAGAGGCGAACTCGCCGCCGGAGTGGTTACGGCGGCGGTGAAACCAGAGCACGCCGATCACCGCCAGCGGCACCGCCGACAGCAGGAGCAGGAAAGGGGGCGCCTGGAAGGTCACTGGACCGAGGGCGCCTCAGGGTGTGCCGTCGGGACGCTTGCCGAGCTCGACCCGCACGGTCCTTCGCTCCCCGTCGCGCTCCACCTCGAGCTCCACACGGTCGCCGGGGTCGAGGTCGGCGATGGCGCGCGAGAGGTCGCCCGGCTCGTCCACGAGGCGTCCTGCGATCGAGCGGATCACGTCGGCGCCGGGGCGCAGTCCGGCGTCCGCCGCCGGGCCTCCGGTGGTCACCCCCTCGACGCGGGCTCCGTTGTCGGCCTCGGAGGTGGTGACCCCGAGGTAGGGCCGTTCGATCGCCTTTCCTCCACGCAGGCGCGGGATCACCTCGCGGACGACGTTGGAGGGCACCGCGAATCCGATCCCCACGTTGCCGCGGCTGCCACCGGAGGCGATCTGCGAGTTCACCCCGATCACCCGCCCCCGCGAGTCGAGCAACGGCCCGCCGGAGTTCCCCGGGTTGATCGGGGCGTCGGTCTGGATCACCTCGTCGATCTGAAAGCCGTTCGGGGCGCGGATCTCCCGGCCAACGCCGGAGACGATCCCCGCGGTGGCGGTGCGATCGAGCCCGAACGGATGGCCGATGGCGATCGCGGAGTCTCCGACCTCGACCTTGGACGAGTCGCCCAGCGGCAGCGCGTCGAGCTGTCCCGCCTCGGTCGGATCGACCTTGATCGCGGCGAGGTCGGACGAGGGGTCGGTCCCCAGCACTCGTGCGCCCAGCCGTCGGCCGCGATCGCCGAACCGTACGCGCGCCTCCTTGGCGTCGCCGACGACGTGGGCGTTCGTGACGATGGTGCCGTCGCGGTCGATCACGAATCCCGTGCCCGAGGCCGAGCCCACCTGCACCGAGACGACGCCCGGGCCGGCAGCCGCATACACGCGTCCGACATCCGTGTCGGGAGTGCCGCCCCCGGTCGAGGGGAGCACGCCCGTTCCCTGGGCCGCGCCGCCCTGCCCGTCGTCCTCGACGAAGGCAGCGCCGAGGGCGCCCGCCGTTACCAGCGCCACCGCTCCGAGCGCCATCAGTGCAGCTATCCGGACGGGGGCCCGCCGCTTGGGGCGAACGGGGTCGGAGGGGCCGTGCGCCTCCAGCGTCGCCATGCGACCGCGGCCGGTACCCGCTCCGAGGCGGCTCGTCGCCAACGGCGCGCCGTTCCCGCGGGCGACGACGGCGAACCGCCGCCGGGCGCCCGGTCTCGTAGTCGACGTCGGGCCTTCTTCCGGCCCAGAGGTCGGGCGGGGTCATGGGCTCAACCTAGGCACGCTCGCGTCAAGTCCGGATAAGGGCCGCGACGGCCGGCCCGACCAGGGAGAGTCGAGCCGGCCGCACACGCGCTAGAGCGATACGTCATCCGGGGCCGTCGTGGTCCCCGTGCCCTCATCGGGCGTCGAGGATCCCGGCCCATCGTTCCCGGAGCCGCCCTCGCGGTCCTTCGGGCAGTCGCGGCCGCGATCGCCATCGCGGTCGGGTCGGTCCTGGCTTTGCTGGGCGTCGAGGAAGCCCGGCGCCGCCGAGCCGGAGCCCGCCTCGGCCCCCGAGCTCTGCGGCTGCGCGCCCGAGTCCGAGCCCGAACCCGCCACTGCGCCGGTTGCGGGGACGGCGACGGCGAGCACGCCGATCGCGGCCAAGCCCGCGAGGAACCTCCTCCTTCGCTTCGATCCTTCGTTCATGGCTTGCCTTCCTTCGGGTACGTCGATGAAGCTAGGCAGGGGCCCGTAAGATCCGGATAAGAGGTGAGCAGCGCTTCAGGCGGGGCGCGTGAGCATCCGTCCGGCCAGCTCGGTGAGCGGGACCTTCAGGGCCCGCAGCCCTTCGAGGTCGTTCGCCGCCAGCAACGTGGTGACCATCGAGCTCGTGGCCGCCACGAGCGCTTGGCACGCGAAGCGCTCCTCGGGTCCGCGAGCGTCGAACGCGCGGGTAACGAGCGCGACGAACCGCTGCTGCGACTGCGCCCGCCGCTCCAGTGCGGCGGGGCCGGCCGCGTACACCTCGAGCAGGAACAGTCGTGCCAAGGCCGGCTCTGCCGCAAGGGCCTCCAGGTAAGCGCCGAACGCTCGTCGAAGCCCGTCCATCCCGTCGACGGGCTCCCCGCCCGCGTCCACCGATGCCGAGATGCCGGCGAGCAGGGTCTCGACGGCGGCCTCGTACGCGCTCATGAAGCAGTCCTGCTTGGACGAGAACTGCTGGTAGAAGGTCTCGCGCGACACACCAGCCGCGCTCAGGATGTCCGCCACGGACGCGCCCACGTACCCCTTCACCGCCATGGTCTCCGCGAGCCCCCGCAGGATCCGCTCGCGCTGCGAGCGCGCCACCTCCTCGCGCGAGAGACCGTGACGCCCGCGGGGCAGGCGCGCGGCCGTGCCGCCGGCGGCCGCCATCATGGCGGCGGCTGCGGCGTGGTCAGCTGCACGTCCTCTTCCCGCGCGACCTCGAGGGTCTGCCCCAGGCCGCGACGGGTCTCGAGCTCTGCCAGGCGCTGAACGATCCCGCGGAAGGGCAGGATCGCCCCCACCCAGCGGGGGGAGACGATCCGCCGTGAGCGTCGCTCGATGCCCCGCTCCAGGGCGTCGATCGCCGGCTCCACCGGCGATACCGACAACCGCCCGTGGCCGCCGGCTGACATCCGCGCGGCCGCCTTCGTGGCGAATCCGCGTGAGGTCATGTCCGTGTCCAGCTCCGCGTAGTACGCCACGCCGACTCGCGCGCCCGAGGGCCGCAGCTCGATGCGAAGCGAGTCTCCGAGCGACTCGACCGCCGCCTTCGATGCGCAGTAGGCGGACATGAGCGGCAGGTGCACCGCCGCGGCGAGGGAGGCCGTGAGCAGGAAGTAACCGTTTCGGTGGCTGACGTGAGGGCCCGCGGCGCGGACGAAGTTGTACGTGCCGCCCAGGTTCACCGCAAATGTGGTGTCCCACACCGCGGCGTCGCCGTCGACCAGCGTCATCTGACCGCCGACCCCGGCGTTGGCGATCGCCACGTCCACGCCGCCGAGCCGCGCTACCGCCTCCGCGACCGCCTCGTCGACCTGGGCGCGCTCGGCCACGTCGCACTCGAACCATGGCGCGTCGCCGCAGTCCGCCGCCACCGCGGCCAGTCCCTCCGGCTCCAGGCCCAGGAGCGCGACGCGGGCGCCGCGCTCGTGCAGCCGCCGGGCGGTCAGCGCCCCGATCCCGCGTGCCGCGCCCGTGATCAAGACCCGCCGACCCTGCAGGGCGCCTCCTCCGCCAGGGGTCACGCGGCGGGCCTCCGCGAGCGACCCCGTCGCCGAGCCACCGACTCCAGGAAGCCGATGGCCCGCGACGGCGGGCGATCGTCGAACACGTCGGGCTCCACGGCGAGAGCGTTGAGGGTCATCGCGAGCATCTCGTAGTGGCCGACCAGCATGCACAGCTCGATCAGCTCCACGTCTGAGAGCCGCGGACGCAGCTGATCCCAGAGGGAGTCCGAGATGGTGCGATGCTCATGCAGCTCGTCGGCGGCCCGCAGCAGCAGCGCCCGGCGCTCCGACCAGCCCGGCGCCTGCGGCCCCTCGCGCACCCTCTCGACCTCGGATCGCGACAGCCCCGCGGTCAATGCGATGCGCTCGTGTTGGACCCGCTCGTAGTCATTAGCGCAGTTGTGCGCCACGCGCAGGATGAGCAGCTCGGTCTCGTCCCGTGGCAGCACGCCCCCGGGCATGAGCGCGCCGGCGAAGCGCAGCCACTTGCCGAACAGCCTGCGGTGACGCCCGAGCGTCGTGAAGACATTGGGCCGACCGCCGCCGGCGAGTGCGCCCAGCAGGCCCGCGAGCGCGAAGTTGACTCGGCCCACGTCCTCGCGGGTCCCGGGCGGTATGCGCGGCCGCGCGGCCGACTCGCGCCCGCGTGAGGTGTCCAGGGCGGGCGTGGACCCTTCCATGCCGCCACGCTACCGCATCCACGAATACGACTGTTCGTGGATGTTACGATCGCTCGGTGAAGCTCAAAGTCACGGTCGGCTTGGCGTTCGCCGTGGTGGTTCTCGCTGCCACCGGTTCCGCGGCGAACGATGCGCGCGCGCAACCGGGCACGAACGCGAAGGTCGTGGCCACGAAGCGGGTCGACGACCGGCTGCTCGAGCTGACCGTCAGGACCCCGGCGCTCGCCGCCGACACGCGGGTGCGCGTACTGCTCCCCTCCGGTTACGCGGCGGCGAAGAGGCGCCGTTACCCGGTGCTGTACCTCCTCCATGGCGCGAGCGACAACTACGGCGCCTGGACCAGGTCCGGGGACGTTCAGCGCACCACGGCCGGGCAGCCTCTGATCGTCGTGATGCCCGACGGCGGCCGCGGGGGCTGGTACACCAACTGGTACAACGGCGGGGCGGGCGGGGCCCCGGCGTGGGAGGACTACCACCTTGGCGCGTTGGTCCCGCTCGTGGACAGGCGCTACAGGACGGTCGCGACCCGGCGCGGGCGGGCGATCGCGGGACTGTCGATGGGCGGCTTCGGCGCCTTCAGCTACGCCGGGCGGCACCCCGACCTGTTCACCGCCGCGGCAAGCTTCTCGGGCGGGCTCGACCTGAACCTGAAGCTGTCCGGGGTATCGGCGGGCGAGGTCGCCGTGAACGCAACCGCCGCACAGGACGGCGGCCGTCCCGGTTCGGTCTTCGGGGACTTCACGACAGAGAACGTTCGCTGGCGGGGCCACAACCCGCCGGACCTTGCGGCAAACCTGAGGGGCCTCGGCCTGGCGCTGCACACCGGCAATGGGCAGCCCGGTGGTCCGCTCGGCGGCAACGTCTTCGACGTGATCGAGTTCGGCGCGCACGCGATGAACGTGAACCTGCACGATCGTCTGGACCGGCTTCGTATCCCCCACGTCTGGGACGACCACGGACCGGGTGCGCACACGTGGCCTTACTGGGCGCGCGACCTACGCGAGACGTTGCCGTGGCTGATGCGGCGCTTCGACACCCCTGTAGGGGCTCCCCGCAGCGTTACCTACACCTCGATCGAGCCGTCCTACTCCGTCTTCGGCTGGCGCGTCGCGTTGAGGCGACCCAAGGTGGAGTTCAGCACGCTCAGCCGCGCCGACAAGCATGGCTTTTCGTTCACGGGAAGCGGGCGCGCGAGGATCACGACGCCTGCGCGCTACCGCCCACGCGCCCGTTACCGCATCCGGATCGCCCGCGCGGGCGCAACGGTCAGGCGGCGGATCGCCACCGACCGAGCCGGCCGGCTCCGGATCGCACTGCCGGGCGGGAACGGAACCGCGAAGGTGCGAATCGTGCGCGCCCGCTGAGTGTTCCCCCCTGAGGTGGAGCTAGTTCAGCGGGATCAAACGTAGGCTGATCGGCGTGGGCGTCCTCTCTTCAGGTCGGATTGCCCTGGCGATCGCGGTGTGCGCCCTGATCGTCACATCGAGCGCCGATGCTCAGGCGGCGGCCCCTCCTAGCGGCCATCACTGGGTGGGCATGTGGAGCACCGCCCCTCAGAACTCGTATCCGCAGGGCGTGCCCATCGACCCGAACCAGGCAACCACGGGCGGCACCCTCTCACCGCTGTACGCGGCGACCCTGTCCGGGCGCACGCCGAGCTATCCCCTCGAGGGCGTCTTCCAGGGCAACTCCGCCCGCGACCAGAGCATGCGTCAGATCGTGCGCGCGACGATCGGGGGGAACGTTCTGCGCGTCCGCTTGACCAACCGGTTCGGGACACGCCCCGTGACGTTCCACCATGCACGAGTGGGATTGCGCAGAAGCGGACCCGCGCTGGTGCCCGCCACGAACCGCCGACTGAGGTTCGCGGGCGCGCATTGGGTCACGATCCCCGCGGGCGGCGAGGCGGTGAGCGATCCGGTCCAGCTCGTCGTGGAGCCCCGACAAGAGCTCGCGATCAGCCTCCACGTACCCGGCGCGAGCGGGCCGATGACCTGGCACGCAGCGGCGAACAAGACCTCATACGCCACGGCGCCCGGGGCCGGCGACCTGGTCGCAGACGAGAGCGGCACGCCTTATCGCAACAGGATGGCCCAGTGGCTGTTCATCGACGGCGTCGACACCCTCGCCCCTCTCGGCACCGGGACGATCGTGGCGTTCGGCGACTCGATCACCGACGGCGCATATGCGACGTTCGACGCCGACGCCGGCTGGCCCGACGTTCTCGCTCGTCGACTCGAGCCGCTTCCCAGGGCTCCGGAGCGGTCGGTGGTGGACGAGGGCATCGGCGGGAACAGGCTGACGCTGAGCGCCCAGCCCGAGGGCGGGCCCGCCGGTATCGCCCGGCTGGACGCCGACGTTCTCTCGCAGCCGGGCGTCTCCCACGTGATCCTCGCCCTGGGCATCAACGACGTGGCCGCGGGTGCCTCCGCGACGCAGATAGTCGGCGCGATGGAGCAGGTGACCCGGCGCGCTCGCGCCCGCGGGCTCAAGGTGCTCGGCACCACCCTGACCCCTGGCTTCCCTCGCGACCCGACACGAGAGGCGGTCAACCGCTGGGTCCGTACGAACCGGGCGTTCGACGGCGTGATCGACTTCGATGCCGTGGTCCGCGACCCGCGCAATCCCAGCCGCTGGGCCGCGGCCTACAACAGCGGGGACAACCTGCACCCCAACGCCGCGGGCCAACGGGCGATGGCCGACTCGATCGACCTCTCGCTCCTTGCCACGCCCGGGCCGCAGTACCGTCAGCAGCGTCCGCGCGCATTACGGCTGCGAGTGGCCACACACCGTCGCGCCAAGCGCCGGCTTGCCGTGAGCGCGAGGGGAACGCTGTTGCTGCCGCGCGGCACCACCCCGGCGCTGGGATGCTCGGCAGGGCTCGTGTCGGTGCGCGTGAGGAGCCGTCGGCGGACCGTCACAAAGCGCGTCGCGACGCTCCGGCCCGACTGCAGCTTCCGCTCGTCGACGACGATCGCCCGACCCCGTTCCAGGCGGCGCCGTCGGTCACTTGTGGTCGAGGCGAGCTTCGCAGGGAACGAGCATCTCTCGGCGCGACGCGCGGCGGCGCGCCGGTTGCGTTGAGCGCTTCGTGACGAGGCGCCCCAGACGTCAGCTCGAGGCCTTGCCGCCCTTGCGACCCGCCGCCTGCTTCTGCGCGCGGTTGCCGCCGCTGCCTCGGCCGGAACTCTTGCTGCTCTGGCTACTGCCCGAGCTGCCGCTGCCGGACCGCTGACCGCCCTTGCGTGAAGCCTGATTGCCCGAGCCGGCGTTGGCATTCGCGATCGCGGCCGCGCGCTCCTTGCTCATCCCCTTCTTGCGCAGGCCCTCGTACTGCTTGTCGTTCTTGACGCTGGGTCCGTGATCCTTGGCCATCGGTTGGCTCCTCCTTTCAGGGTCATCGCGTTCGATACCCGGCCCGCCGCGATCGAATCCGCGCCCTAGACTGGCTCTCCGAGGACCCGCGACCAGGAGGACGACGACGATGGCACTGCAGCTCGGCGACACCGCCCCCGACTTCGAGGCCGAGACCACCGAGGGGAAGATCCGCTTCCACGACTGGATCGGCGACTCGTGGGCGGTGCTCTTCTCCCACCCGAGGGACTTCACCCCCGTCTGCACGACCGAGTTGGGATACATGGCATCGATCAAGCCCGAGTTCGATCGCCGCGGCGTGAAGATCATCGGCCTGTCGGTCGACCCGCTCTCCAACCACGAGCAATGGGCGCAGGACATCGCCGAGACACAGGGCACCGCACCGAACTATCCGCTGATCGGCGACGCCGACTTCACGGTCTCCAAGCTCTACGGGATGCTGCCGGAAGACACCGAAGGCGATCCGACCGAGCGCACGCCCGCCGCGAACCAGACCGTGCGCAACGTGTTCGTGGTCGGGCCGGACAAGAAGATCAAGTTGATCCTGGTCTACCCGATGACCACCGGTCGCAACTTCGACGAGGTGCTGCGCGTCATCGACTCCCTCCAGCTGACGGCGAACCACAAGGTGGCCACCCCCGCCCAATGGCAGGACGGCGACGACGTGATCATCGCCGGCTCGGTCTCCGACGACGACGCGCGCAAGACCTATCCGGACGGCTGGAAGTCGCCGAAGCCCTACATCCGCGTGGTGCCGCAGCCGCGCTGAGGCGGCACGGAGTCCTGACGATCGGTCAGTCGGGCGGTGGCCCGGCCTCGGCCATGATGCGGCCGACGTTCTCCGGCGCGAAGAACTCCGGCGCGGGGAGGGTGCCTGCCATGACGCTCACGAAGTCGTCCATCGCCTCCTGGTTGCTCGCCATGGCGCCGAAGAGCTGCTGCATGTCGGGCGGAGGGGGCTCGATCTTCGCGAAGTCACACGTGAACTCGTAGATCGGCATGGACTCCTGGTCGCGGGCGCGCTGCCAGTCGGCCATCGCATCATCGTATGAGCGTCGCTCGGCGAACGCGTCGTCGAGGGCGGATGCCACCGCCTCCGCGTCACGGAAGGCGTCCGTGATCCCGAAGGCCGTGATCGGATGCTTGTGGTATCCGGCGTCACCGACGAGCGCCCACCCCGGGCCGTAGGGCTTGAGGAAGAAGCCCGGCAGGTCCCCCGTTCCCACGAAGCGCGTCTCGCGCTTGGCGCCGCCAATCCGCTCGGCGAACTCGGGCGCAGCCTCGAACGACTTCATGTAGCTGCCCTCCACGTCCTTGCGGTTGGCGTCGAACTGCGACTGCGGCCAGCCGACCACCACGCACGTGAGGTCGTCGTGCGTCGGGATGGCCGCCCAGCCGCGATCCGATTCAGCGCGGATGAACGTGTCGAACGCGTCGGTGGGCAGGTCGCTCCAGTACGCGTAGTAGGCCGGCTGCCAGCTTCTGGGTCTCGTTGTAGCGCTCGGGATGCACCGCCTTCGCGACGAGCGAGTGCTTGCCGTCGGCCCCGATCACCACGCGGGCCCGGTCGGTGACCGTCGAGCTGCCCTTTGAGTGGCCGCGAATGCCGATGACCTGCCCGTCTTCGACGAGGAGCTCCTCGACGGCGAAGTGCCTCGCGCATCTCGACCCCGGCCGCCACCGCCGCGTCGACGAGCAGCGCGTCTAGCACGATCCGCCGCGGTCCGTAGGCGTGCGTCGCGCCATTCGTCGGCCGCGGCGTGCCCGAGATGGTGACCGGCCCGAAGTTGAACGAGTACCTCTTTATAGGGGGGCAGCCGGTGGTCTCCAGTCGCCCTAGGATCCCCCACCGCTCGAGCGCGGCCACCGCGGGCGGATGCGCCAGGTGCGTCGACATCGTGTCGCTGGGAAACGTCGCCTTGTCGACGAGCAGCACCCGATAGCCGAGGCGCGCCAGCAACATCGCCGTGGGCGACCCTCCGCAGCGCGCTCCCACAACGATCGCGTCGTAATCCTTGCTCATCATCAAGCCCCCGTGCCGGTGGACGGCGCGACCGTCTCACCATGGCCGGGAGTCGTCAAGGGCCGCGCCCTTGCGACCAGCACGAGCGCCATCCCCGCGAGCGCCCACACCACCAGGACCGCGACATGTCCGCCCGCCCCGGCGCCGTCGAAGAACCCCGTGCTGCGCAGCAGGTTGCCGCCCGCACCGGGTGGCATGAGCTGGCCGATGGCGCCCACCGGCTGGGGCAGCAGCTCTGGGGCGGAGCCGACGCCCGAGAAGGGGTTGCCGATCAGGACCATGGTCAGCAGGGCAGCGATCACGCCGGGTACCCCGAGGACGGCCCATAGGCCGGCGACAAAGGCGGCGATCGCAAGCACCGTGAGAGCCAGGGCGGCGGCGTTGGCCAGCCAGTCGCCCCCCACCACGTCGAGCCAGCTCTGGACGATCAGCGTCGCCGAGAGTCCCGCGAGTATCGAGCCGACCACGAGCAGGGCAACGCGCCCCACGCGGTTGGGCGTGATGAAGGCGGCCATGCCCCCGGTCACGATGCCGGCCAGCACAAGCGGCAGCACGGACGAGGCGAGCGCCGCTCCGCGCGGGGCGGGAACGACATCCTGGACCTCGGCCCCGGTCTCGGCGGCCGCGCGCTGAAGCAGCTGGGCAACGGCCTGGCTCGCGCCCGACGCGGTCAGCACCTTCGCCCCGCCGGCTCCGACCACGAAGGAGCCGTAGACGTCGCGATCCTCGATCGCGTCGCGCGCGGCGGCCTCGTCCGAATAGCGATGGACGTCGAATGCGCCCTCCTGTGCCGCGAGCCGTTGCTCGATCGCCTGGGCGGCGGCGGGCGGCCCCGCCACTCCGATCGGCAGGTCGCGCGGCTCGAGCCGGGCGCTGGGCCACGCGAACAGCGTAAGCAGGAGCGCTACGACGACGGCGACCTGGAGAATCGCCCACGGCGGCGGTCGGTGGGGCTGGCGAGAGCTCAGCGCGCCTCCATCCGGCGTCCACAGCCGCAGACCGTCCGGCCCGGCCATCGCTGACAGGCTGCCGTTGTCGCTGGTCACGAACGGGATCGTCGATCCGTAGTTGAGCCGGATCACGAGCTGCATGCGCATCGGAACCGACCCTCGCACCCCCTCGACGATCCGAACGACGCTGTCCCCTCCCCCATCTCCCGGGGGCATGCAGTCGACGACTCGCGCAACTCCGTCCTCGGTCTCGAACTCCGTGTCCAGCACCAGCGTGCCGGGCCGATACCGGCGGTTGACGGACCGAACCCCTCCCGCCGGTGCCAGAAGCCACCGGCCGTTGCTCTCGTCGCCGAGCAACGCGGCGAAGCACGCGCCCGAGTCGAACCGTGGGAGGCACAGCCAGTCGATCGAGCCGTCGCGCCCGACGAGCGCGGCAGTCCGAAGGTTGCCGATCAGGCCGTAATCCTCTATCAGCATCGCGAGCGTCTCCCTGGGCCGGCCGGGCGCATGAGGGGCGAGGAACCTACCAGCGGACTCAGCGGTAGCCGGCCGGGTCCGCCGGCAGCCCGGCGTCCTGAACCTCGACGAGGTAGCGCCAACAGTCCGGTTGGGAGCCGTCGACGTCGGTGAAGCCGTACTCCCTCGCGAGCCCGCCAGAGGAGAACGAGCCGCCGTTGTGGCGCTGGACCTCCGGGTCCGCCGCGAGTGCCGCGACCGCGCGTCCCACGAACCGCGGGCTCTCGGAGATTGCCGCGAAGTGCGGGTTGACGGCCGCCCCGTCGCCCCAGTTCTCCTCGCTGACCCCGTAGCGCTCGAGCATCAGCTCCGAGCGCAGCCAGCCGGGCGTCAGCGCCACCGCCGCGCACCCGTGCGGGGCGAGCTCCTCGCCCTGCGCGAACGCCAGCCGCAGGACCGAGGCCTTCGCGAGGTCGTAGAACGTGTTGACCCTGTAGTGCTCGGCGTTGTAGTCGCGGGTGCCGTCGGTCATCTCGACGACCAGACCGCCGGGCCGGCGGATCAACAGCCGCAGCGCGAAGTGGCTGGTGATCAGGTGCGTGTCGACGGCAAGGCGCAGTACCCGCAGCCCCTTCTCGAGGTCGTGCTCCCACACAGGCGTGTCCCACTCGAACAGCAGCTCCGCGCCCCAGATGTCGTTGACCAGCACGTCGAGCCGCTCGCTCTCGGCCTCGATGCGCTCGACGAGCGCCTTGACCTCCTCCGCCTCGAGATGGTCGACCGCGACCGCGATCCCTGTGCCGCCGACCGCGCTGACGAGCTCCGCCGTCTCCTCGATCGTCTCCGGTCGGTCGTACTCCGACCGCCGCGCGCGAGTCGTGCGGCCGGTGCAGTACACCGTCGCGCCCGCCTCCCCCAGCGCCACGGCCGTGCCGCGCCCAGCGCCGCGTGTCGCGCCCGCCACGAGCGCAACCTTGCCGGCCAGTGGTCTGGTTTCCGCGGGCGGGTTCGTGCGACGCATGTTGCCGCCTCGTCGCGTTTCGTGTCAGTCCACGAGCGCTCCGGCGCTGATGTTGAGGGTGGCTGCCGTCATCGCCTTGGCGCGATCGGATGCGGCGAAGGCGGCCGCGTTGCCCACGTCCTCGAGCGTCGCGGCCCGCCCCAGCAGCGTCGATCCCTCGATCAGCTCGACGATCTCCTGGCGGCCGTCGAAGCCCTCCGGGAGCGACTCCGGTATCCCCCCGGACGAGAGTGTGACGACGCGAATCCCGTGCCCTCCCAGCTCGACGGAGAGCTGGCGTCGAATCGTCTCGATCGCATCGAAGGCGACTTGCGTCCCGCCGAGGTAGTAGTCGCGCATCGGCCCGCTGCGGTCGCCGGGGCCGCCGAACGCCAGGATCGCCCCCGATCCCTGGGGGATCATGTGGCGCGCGGCCGCCCTGGCGGTCAGGAACGTCGTCCGCGCCGCCGTCTCGACCGGCGCCATGAAGTCGTCGACGGACATCTCGGCGAGCGGGACGCCGTGGGCGTGCGGGTGCGTGATCACGTTGAACGAGACGTCGATTCCGCCGGCCCCGGCGGCCACGGCGTCGGCGTGCCGATCGACCGCCCCTTCGTCGAGCGCGTCGACCTGTGCCGTCTCCGCGACCCCGCCCGCCGAGCGGATCGCCTCGGCGACTGCGTCCAGCTTGGCCATGGTGCGGCCGACGAGGAACACCGTCGCGCCCTCGCGGCCGAATGCGCGCGCCGCCGCCCCGCCGATAGAGCCGCCTCCTCCGTAGATCACCGCGTTCTTGCCCTCTAGCAACACGTGACACCTCCTGGCAGATTCGGAGCCTTTACATATGCGTCGAAGGACCGTCGGCCGAATCGACATACTGAACGGCGCAGTGTCGCGCGAGAACGTCGACAAGACCCGAGACTTCATCGCGGCCTACAACCGGCGCGACTTCGACGTGGCCGTCGAGTTCTTCCACCCCCAGGTCGACTGGGTGCTACCCGAACACCAGCGATCCGACTCCTGCAGGGGCCCCGAGGAGGTCAAGCGGTTCTGGGCGGAGCTCGACGAGACGATGGAGGAGTTGCGGCTCGATCCGCAGGAGTACGTCGACGCGGGCGACCGCGTGGCGGTCCGGCTGCGCTACTACGGGCGGGGCAGAGAGAGCGGAGTGGAGCTCGAGACCGAGATGTATCACCAGGTCACCACGTTCCGGGATGGGATGATGGTGCGGATCGAGTACGTCACCGACTGGGGTCAGGCGCTCGAGGCGCTCGAGGCCAGCTCCCTGTGGGAGACTGATCGGCAGTGAACGACTTGGGCGATTCTCGTACTGCCCAGAACGATGATCTGGTCGATCCCCTCGTCGAGATCTTCGAGCGGGCCGATCGGGCAACCAAGCCGACCGTCGTGCGCTGGCTCTTGAACGCGGAAGTCCCGTTCCTCGCCGCGAGCGTGATGCTCATGCTCGATCCGGAGGACACGCCGGTGGCGGCCCGGGAGCTCGCGGAAAAGGTGGGCATATCGGTCGAGGACGCCACCCGCGCGCTGCACGAGCTTCGCTCGATGGGCTACGCACAGGAAAGCCACCGCCGCTACGAACCGACCGAGAAGGGCCTCGCCACGCACGCGTCGTTGGCGAGGACGCGGCGCCAAGCGCTGGTGGAGTTCCTGTCCAGCATGAGCGGGGAAGAGCGACGCGAGCTCGCAGACGCTTTGAAGAGCCCGAGCGCGGGCCACGACGCGCTCAGTCACTGAGCTCGGCCAGCCGCCGCTGAAGGAGGCGCCGCTCGGCATCGGAGTGGAGTTCATTGCTTCCTCCTTTGTGGGAATGGTCTCCCAGGAGACGAACGGGGAATGGCCCTTTGCACATCTCGCGCAGCGGGGATCCGGAATCAACCATCTAGCCTCCCGGCCCAACCCGACGAAAGGAACGGTCAACCGTGGACTGGAAGCTCGAGCTCGTGGCCATCCCGGTATCGGACGTGGACCGCGCCAAGGCGTTCTACACGGAGAAGGTCGGCTTCAACGCCGACCACGATCACGTCGTCAGCGATGAGATCAGGTTCGTCCAGCTGACGCCGCCCGGATCGGCTTGCTCGATCGCCATCGGCAACGGAGTGGTCGACGCGGAGCCGGGCTCGGTCCAGGGCGTGCAGCTCGTGGTGCCCGACGCCGAGGCGGCGCGCGCCGAGCTCGTCGAGCGGGGGGTCGACGCCAGCGACGTGCAGGAGTTCCCCTGGGGCAGGTTCGTCTTCTTCAGCGACCCAGACGGCAACAAGTGGAGCGTGCAGGAGCTCGTCCCCCAGGGATAGCTGACGCATTGCCGCGCCCACGCCAGGTTGCGAGTCCTGACCCGAACCGAGCTGACCGCGGCGCTGGCCGCGCGTCAGATGCTGCTCGAACGCGGGCGCCTCGACCCCGCAGAGGCGATCCGGCGTCTCACGCCGCTCCAGGGTCAGCACGGGCCGGCACCGTACCTGGCGCTGGCCGGGCGACTGGAGGGCTTTAACCGCGACGACCTGGAGTCGGCGCTTGCCTCCGCGGCCGTCGTCAAGACGACGATCATGCGCGGGACGCTCCACCTGGCGGCGGGGGCGGACTATCCGGCGTACGCCCAGCTCGCCCGCCAGACGCGGATGCGCGCATGGCGGAAGACCTTTCCGCACCTCGACGAGGCCAGGGTCAATGCCGAGCTCGGGGCCTGGCTGCGCAAGCCGCGCAGCAACGCCCAGATCCGCGAGCGCGTGCTGCGCTACGACGGCGTGGTCGACGACGACTGGTCGCCGGTGTTCTTCGCCCGCACCTTGGTGCCGCTCGTGCAACCTCCGCCCGCGGGCTTCTGGGGCAACCGCAAGCGACCGACCTTCGTGGTCGACCCGCGCCCGTTGCCCGACCCCGACGAGGCCGCCCGGCATGTGGTCGCGCAATACCTGGGCGCGTTCGGGCCGGCGAGCCGTCGCGACGTGGCTGCCTGGGCCGGGGTCGCCCAGCGCGACTTCGGCGACGCCTTCGCCAAGGTACCCACGGTCTCGTATCGCGACGAGAAGGGCGCCGAACTGCTCGACCTGCCCGATGCACCGCTGCCACCCGCGTCCACCAAGCTCCCGGTGCGCCTGCTGGCCCACTGGGACCAAGCGCTGCTGGCCTACGCGGACCGGGATCGCATCATCCCCCCCGAGCTGCAGGCGCTGAGGCTCACGCTGAGCGGAGATCCGACCGTGACCGTGGACGGCCGGGTGGCCGCCAGCTGGAAGCTCGAGCGCGCCACGAAGACAGCCAGGGTCGTGGTGACCCCCCACGCCGAGATCCGCCGCAAGTCACGGAGCGAGATCCGCGCCGAGGCCAAGCGCACGGCCCGCATCTGCGTGCCGGACGCGAACGGCTACGAGGTCGTCGGGGTCTAGCGGGCGCGATACTGGCTCAGATGAAGCCGGCACTGATCGAGTTCCCCGCCGACGACCCCGAGCGCGCGCGCCGATTCTGGGGCGGGCTGCTCGGCCTCGAGCTCGAGCCGCGACGTGCCGGCGAGGGCGACGGGTGGCAGACCCACAGCGGTTGGCCGGCCGTGGGCGTCCACGACCGCGGCCGCGGCCCCGGCGACACCTTCTCCCTGCCCTACTTCGTGGTCGACGACATCGCCGAGGCGCTTGAGCGGGTTCAGGACCTGGGTGGGAGCGTGGTGCACCCGGGCGAGGTGTGGGCTATCTGTCGCGATTCCGAAGGGAGTCCGTTCGGGCTCGCCAGCGAGCGGCTCGATTAGGCGCCTTCGAGGAGCTGCTTGAGCCTGGCGCACTGACCGGCGAACTGGCGCTTGAGCGTCCGCCGCACGAGCGGCTCGGCCAGCCGCATCGGACCGGTCAACTGCCCGTGAGCCCGAAAACGCATCATCGTTCCGCGTTCGGCGGGCTCGAAGGTCATTCGGAGGTGCACCGGCGTACCCTCGATGACGCGTAGAGCGAACACGCGGTCGGGCTCGTACTCTGAGACCTCGACGACGGACTCGAGCTCCTTCCCTCCGGGAGCGCGGTGGACCTCGCGCAGTCGACTCCCAAGCCGCACCGCGCCGTCGCCCTCCGGGACTGCTGAGACCGTGTTCGTCTGCCATGTGGCGAGCTTGGCCGGGTCCGTCGCGTAGGCGAAGACCTCGGTGACGGGACGCTCGATGCCGGTTTCGATCGTGAAGTCGATCACCGGTCCGAGAACGCCTCCACCGCCTGCCGCACGCCGTCGAGGCCCTTGAAGGCGGGCGGCCACAGGAGGGTTCGCTCGTACACCCCCGCCCAGCGTTCCTCGAAACGGCTTCGCACGTCGTCCGCCGTGCCCGCGAGCGCGGTCGCGTCGATCATCTCCTCGGACACCGCCCCCGCCATCCCTTCGAAGTCTCCATCGCGCCAGGCCTTGCGAATCGCTGCCGCCTCCTCCTCGAAGCCGTTCACCCGGTGCACCGCGTCGTAGGTCTTCACCGTGGAGTTGAAGGCGATGATGGCGGCGGCCTCGCGGCGGGCCTGACCCCGGTCGGATCCGACCGAGCAGGTGAGGTATCCCGCGATCGGCACGGGGTCGCGCTCAGCGCGCGCGGCGCCTTTCGCGAGCGCCGGGCGGACCACCTCGCGCGCGTACTCGGGAGTGAACAACGGATGCCCGACGAGCCCGTCGGACACCGCGCCAGCCGCCTCGATCATGCGCGCGTTCACGCCGGCCATGTAGACCGGGATCGCGGCCCGGAGCGGCGGCGACACCATCGCCGTCGGGGTCACCCGCATCCGGTAGAAGCGCCCTTCGTGCTCCAGCGGCCCCTCGTGTAGACGCCAGATGCGCCGCAGCAGCGGCACCAGCTCCTCCATCCGCGCGGCCGGGTGTTCACCGTCGAGCCCGTGCCATTCCCGTTGCATCCGTCGCGTGCCGGTACCGAGCCCGAGCGTCAGGCGCCCGTCCGAGAGCTCGTCGAGATCGCGTGCCTCGGCGGCCAACACCACGGGGGTGCGGCCGAACGCGTACGCGATGGCGCTGCCGAGCTCGATCGTCGTGGTCGCCTCCGCCATGGCAGCGAGCCCGACGGTGGCCGAACGGTCGTAGAACTCCGTGGCCCAGACCGATTCGAACCCGGCGGCCTCGGCCAGCCGCGCCGCTTCGGCAAGTTCGCGCGGGCCGCCGGAACTGGTGACGAGCGATGGGCGAGCCATCCGCGCGGCGACACTATTCGATCGATCGAACTGGGATAGATTCGCCTCCATGCCCGTGTCCTGGCCCGACGATGTCGACGACGTGCTCGCGGGTGACATGACCGCCGCGCTCTCCTACCTCACCCCGGCGAAGGGCGCGGTCGTGATCGCCGTCGCACCGTGCGGGCTCCGCGACCGGAGCCAAGGCACCGTCAAGTTCACCACGTCGCTGGGGCTGGGGAAGAAGCTCGAGCGGATCGAGCGCGACCCGCACGTAGCCCTCGCCTACCACGCCCGCGACCACGGCTTCGCGTCGGGCACCTCCTTCGTGCTCGTCCAGGGACGTTGCCGTCCCGTGGGGCCGGCCGACGAGGAGTGGAACGAGCGCGTGCTGGGGCCGGCGTCGGAGCGCTTCCTCGGGCCTCCGCGACGCGGGGCCTTCTGGGATCGCTGGCTGCGCGAGTACTACGCCGACCGCGTGGCGGTGACTGTCGACGTTGAGCGGGTGGTGGTCTGGCCCGAGCTCGACTGCTCCGGTGAGCCGGTCGTGCACGGCGCCGACCGCCCGCAACGCGAGCCCGAGCCGCAGACCGCACCGAAAAAGGGGACGGGTCCCAGGCTGGACGCGACCAACGCGGCGCGGAAGCTCGCCCGTCTGCCCCATACCCTCGCCACGTGGCGGGAGGCGGATGGCTTCCCAACGGTCGTCGCCGCCCGCATCGAAGGTGCCGGCGCCGACGGCATCCGCCTGGCAAGCGCGGCGGGGTTGCCGCCTGGCGGGCGCCGCGCGGGGGTGCTCGGGCACGCCTACAAGGCCAACCTCGTGGCGCTCCAGGCGCGCCAGCACACCGGCTGGCTGGAGGACGGCCTGTACGCACCGCACACCGCCAGCGCCTTCCGCGCGCCGAGCAACAAGACGCTCCTCCTGCTGGCGAACGGCCTGCTGGCCAAGCAGGGGCTGCGCAAGGCTCGTCGCGAGGGGCGCGCGGCCCCACGCTGAGGCATGGCGGAGAGCGATCCACTGGCCGTTCCCGATGGCGTCGCCGACGAGACACTCCGGGACCTCTACGCGCGGCCACTGGAGGAGTTCACGGCTGCCCGCGACGCGCTGGCAAAGCAGCTACGCGCGGACGGGCAGGCCGATGCGGCAGCGTGGGCCAAGGGACTGAGGAAGCCAAGCGTCGCGGCCTGGACGGTCAACCAGATCGCCGGTCGCGAGGGCTCGCGCGTGGCCGAGCTGCGCGACGTCGCGGCAGACCTCGCGCGCCTCCAGGAGGAGCTCGTGAAGGGCGAGGCGGACCGGGAGCAACTGCAAGCTGCCCAGCAGCGCGAGCGGCAGCTGGTGGCAGAGCTCGTAGCCGCGGCGGAAGACGTGAGTCCTGCCGCCGGCGCCGCGACGGTCGACAAGGTGCGCGAGACGCTCCATGCCGCCGCCCTCGACGAACGGGTACGGGACCTGATCGCCCTCGGACGGTTGCCGCGCGAGCAGGTAGCAGTCGGGTTGGGACCCATGGTGGCCTCCGCGCCGAGCGGCGCGAAGGCGCCTTCCGCCGGAAAGTCGAAGCGCACTTCCGCGCTGGAGCGGAAGCTGGAGCGGGCTGAGCGGGCGGAGCGCGGGGCGCGCGAGAAGCTGGAGGTGGCGACCGAAGCCGCCGCCGACGCCCGCCGCGATCTCGAGCGCGCCGAACGCCAGGCGCGGAGGGCCGCGGCTGCCGCCGAGAAGGCGGCGGGCTCTCACCAGGCTGCCGAGGCGCGGGTCGCCGACCTCCGCGCGGAACGGGCAGACGCGCCAGGCCGCAAGCGTTGACCTACCCATCCCGAGCTCCCGGTAGCTCGCGGACGCCTGAGACAGAAGCAGCTTGCCCCTCTGCCGGTCTCCCGCCGCCCTCCGGGCAACGAGCATCTGCCCGTAGTCGCGCTGCGTACGCGCGAGCCATGGGCGTACGTGGGGTACTCGTCGACCGCGCGCCGCACCAGCTCCTCGACCTCCTCAGGGAGCGGAAGACTACGCGGCCGGCGCGTAGGGCTCGGGCAGCGTAAAGAGCCCGACGAAGCGCTCCACCGCGTGCAGGTCGCCCTCGATCTCGATGTCCCCCGAGCGCAGCGCGTCGGGCAGTCCACGGCGGCGGTGAGCGAGGGCAAGGAGGGTCGCGGCGTCAGTCTTGACGACCGCGTCGGGAGACTCGGCCTGGCCGGGATCGATCTCGAGTCGTCCCTCCACGACCTCGACGCGGAAGCGCTGCTCGCCGAGGCGCACGTCGAAGAGCGCCATGAAGTCGCCCGCGAGCGCCGGGTCGAAAAGGGTCTTCAGCGACAGCAGGTGCGCGTCCATGCTCATCCCGATCTCCGGCGGCGCCAGCGGGGCGCGTGCGCCCCAGCGGCCGAGGGCATCGAGGACGGGCTCGAGCTCCCTGCCCCATTCGCTGAGCTCGTACACTCGGGCAGCGGCCGGCGGCGGAAGCTTGCGGCGCGTGACTACGCCGGCCTGCTCGAGCTCGCGCAGACGCTGCGTGAGTACGTTGGGGCTGGCGTTGGGTAAACCCGCCTTAAGATCGGTAAAGCGCTTGGGGCCCAGCAGCAGCTCGCGAACGATCATCAACGCCCAGCGCTCGCCGACCCTGTCGAGCGCGCGCGGTATCCCACACGCGTCTCCATATGTGCGCGAAGTCGACATCGGTGCAGATTGTACACCATTTGCTCATTTTTTAGGTTTGAGTAGTTCATCTTTAGGACAAAGCTGTTAGCATGCCGCCCGCAAGCCGCCCCGACGACTCCCCGGAGGTGCCGCCCACCGACATGACCGAGACCGCAACAACGATCGCGTCCGCAGGCAGCGAGCGCTCGCGCTGGCTGGCGCTGTACGTCCTATGCGCGGGCGTGCTCATGATCGTGATCGACGCGACGATCGTTAACGTCGCGCTGCCCTCGATCCAGGACGATCTGGGCTTCTCCCAGAGCAACCTCGCGTGGGTGCTCAACGCTTACCTGATTCCGTTCGGTGGGCTGCTGCTGCTCGCCGGCCGCCTAGGCGACCTGATCGGCCAGCGGCGGATCTTCCTGATCGGCCTGGCCGTCTTCACCGTCGCGTCGGTGCTGTGCGCGGTGGCGTGGACTCAGGGGATGCTGATCGGCGCGCGCTTCGTGCAGGGCGTCGGGGGCGCGCTCACCTCGGCCGTGGTCCTGGGCATGATCGTGAAGATGTTCCCCGAGCCGCGGGACCAGGCCAAGGCGATCGGCGTCTATGGCTTTGTCGCGTCCGCCGGCGGGTCGATCGGCCTGCTGGCAGGCGGCGTGCTGACGGAAGCGATCAACTGGCACTGGATCTTCTTCATCAACGTTCCCGTGGGCATCGCGACCGCCGTGCTCGCGCAGCGACTGGTCGAGCGCGACGAGGGGATCGGGCTCTCCGAGGGCGCCGACCTTCCGGGCGCGGTCGTGCTCACGACCGGCCTGATGCTCGGCGTCTACAACATCCTGCAGGTGGCCGAGAAGGGCTGGGGATCGACGCAGACGCTGGTGCTCGGCGCCGTCTCGCTGGCACTCGTGGCGGCCTTCGTGGTGCGTCAGGCGCGGATCCCCAACCCGCTGATGCCGCTCCGGCTGTTCCGCTCACGCAACGTGGTCGGGGCCAACATCGTTATGGCCCTGCTGGTGGCGGGGATGTTCTCGATGTTCTTCCT
Source organism: uncultured Thermoleophilaceae bacterium (assembly GCA_963802855.1). Classification (GTDB taxonomy): domain Bacteria; phylum Actinomycetota; class Thermoleophilia; order Solirubrobacterales; family Thermoleophilaceae; genus JAAYBF01. The sequence continues at coordinate 61,606 of CAWDJP010000003.1, read as the reverse complement.
GGGCGCCCTCTACCTGCAGCGGATCCTGGGCTACGACCCGCTCGAGGTCGGGCTTGCATTCCTGCCGGCCACGCTCGTCATGGGCACGATCTCGCTTCGGTACACCGAGCGCCTGAACATGCGCTTCGGCGCGCGGGCCACGCTGCTGCCCGGCGTGGTGTTCGTGGCCGTGGGCCTGCTGCTGTTCGCCCGCACGCCGGTCGACGGCAGCTTCGTGACGGACGTAATGCCGGCGGTGGTGTTCATGGGGCTCGGGGCCGGCCTGAGCTTCCCCTCGCTCATGACGCTCGCGATGTCGGGCGCCACCCGGAGCGACTCGGGGCTGGCGTCTGGGCTCGTCAACGCGACCGTGCAGGTCGGCGGCGCGATCGGCCTGGCCGTGCTGGCGACGCTCGCGTCCGAGCGCACCGACGGCCTGCGAGCCGACGGCGAGTCGGTCGCGAACGCCTTGAACTCCGGCTACCACCTGGCCTACGTAGTGGGCGCGGTGCTCGTCGCCGCGGCGTTCGTCGCGGCCCTGACCGTGCTTCGCTCGGACTCCACCGAGGAGACCGAGGACACCAACACCGAGCCGGCCGAGGCCGAGCTCGCCTATTCGGAGGCAGCGTGATGACTACGAGAACGGACAACAGGATCGGGACCCGCGAGGAGTGGCTCGCCGCACGCATCGAGTTGCTCGAGCAGGAGAAGGAGCTGACACGCCGCAGCGACGAGCTGGCCACGAAGCGTCAAGGGCTTCCCTGGGTGCGGGTGGACAAGGAGTACGTCTTCCACACCGAGGGCGGGACCAAGTCGCTGGCCGAGCTGTTCGACGGGCGCTCGCAGCTGATCGTCTACCACTTCATGCACGGGCCGAACACACCCGAGGGGTGCGTGGGCTGCACCTTCTCTGCGGACCACTTCGACGGTGCGGTGGCGCACCTGGCTGCGCACGACGTCACGTTCCTGTGCGCGTCGCGGTCGCCGCTCGAGACGCTGCAGGCCTACAAGCGGCGGATGGGCTGGAGCTTCCCCTGGGTTTCATCCGAGGGCAGCGACTTCAACCGCGACTTCAGCGCTTTCAACGAGGAGGACAGGCGCAGCGGCACGGGGTTCAACTTCGGCACGCCGCGGCGGAAGGACATCGACGTGATCCACGGCGAGGAGCTGATGGCGCTCAGCGCCTTCGTGCTCGAGGACGGCGTTGTCTACCACACCTATACGACCTACGACCGCGGCACCGACGCCCTTAACCCCACCTGGCAGCTGCTCGACAGGGCCCCGAAGGGCCGCGAGGACGACGCCCACCCGGACTGGCCGAAGCGCCACGTCGAATACGCGTCGTAGGAGGAGGACGAGATGATTCAGCAGCAAAGGTCGCGACCCGCGAGGAGTGGCTGGAGGCGCGCAGGGATCTGCTTCGCCGCGAGAAGGAGCTGACCCATCGCAGTGACGAGCTGGCACGACAGCGTCTCGAGCTGCCGTGGGTGCGGATCGACAAGGAGTACAGATTCGAGACCGACGCCGGGACGAAGACGCTCGCGGAGCTGTTCGAGGGGCGTTCCCAGCTGATGGTCTACCACTTCATGTTCGGCCCCGAGTGGGACGAGGGCTGTCCGAGCTGCTCGATGTCGGCCGACGGCTTCGACGGCCAGATGGTCCACGTCAACCAGCGCGACGTGACGATGATCTGCGTCTCACGCGCCCCGCTGGAGAAGCTCGACGCCTACAAGCGGCGGATGGGCTGGCAGTTCAACTGGGTCTCGTCGCTGGGGAGCGAGTTCAACTTCGACTTCAATGTCTCATTCACCGACGAGCAGCGGGCCGAGGGCGTGGAGTACAACTTCGAGCCGATCGGCGACCCCGGGATCGACGAACTTCCCGGCCTCAGCGCGTTCGCGCTCGAGAACGGTGTCGTCTACCACACCTACTCGTCGTTCGCGCGCGGCGGCGATGTGCTGATGGGCATCTACCAGTTGCTCGACCGGGCGCCGAAGGGCCGCAACGAGGGGCCCATGTCGTTCCCGATGGAGTGGGTCCGGCGCAAGGACGAGTACGACGCCGCCGGCGTGCACGCCGCGACCTGACGTGGCCACCTTCGCCCTGATCCACGGCGCCGGCGACGTCGGCTGGTACTGGCACCTGGTCGAGGCGGAGCTGTGTGGGCGGGGCCACGATGTGCTGGCGGTCGACCTGCCGTGCGACGACGACACCGCCGGCCTGGCGGAGTACACGGACACGGTGGTCGAGGTGGTCGGCGACCGCAGGAATATCAACTGTGGCCACACGCCGGCGCTCAGTCGCCCGAAGGAGCTGGCCGACCGCCTGGAGGCCTACGCCCTCGGGTGATAGGTGTGAACGGCTTCGCCGGAGAGGAATGCCCTGGTGTCCGCGCGTCGCCTCAACCGTCGCCCTGTTCGACTACACGATTGCGCACTCGTACCCGATCCACGATCGACGCGAGGCCGGGGGGCAGGCGGCCGTCGGTCGAGAGCCAGGAGCCGGCGAGGATCAGCAGTAGGCCGGCGATCGCCCCGGTCGTGACCTCCTCCCCCAGGATCGCCACTCCGAGCGCCAGCGCGACAATCGGGTTCACGTAGGTGATGATCGTCGCGCGGCTCGGGCCGACCTCGACGATCAGGCGGAAGAAGAGCAGGAACGCGAGCGCCGAGCAGATGACGCCGAGGACGATCACCGAGGCCACCGCGTCGTCGGGCGGCGCCTCCGCCGGGAAGTCCGCGATGCCGAACGGAAGCAGCATGATCGAGGCGATTCCCATCGCGGCGGCAACCGGGCCCAGCGGGTCGGCGCCTGAGAGCCGATGCTTCACGATCAGCGGCCCGATCGCGTACCCGACCGTTGCGAGCAGCACGGCACCGGCCCCCACCAGCTCCGTCCCGCGGCCGCCGATGTCGATCCCCACGAGCGCCGCCACCCCGGCGAGGCCGATGAGCATGCCGGCGAGCCGAATCGGCGTGGGGCGCTCCGCGGGATCGAATCGCAGGGCGAGGAAGGCCACCACGAGCGGGAGCGTGGCGATCAGGATCGCCGCCAGCGACGAGGAGATGCGCTGCTCGCCGAATCCGATCAGCGGGAAGGGGATGACGATCTCAGCCGTGGCGAACAGCACCAGCCAGCGCAGCGGCAACCCGCGTAGGGCGCCCGTCCTCCAGGCGACCGGCAGCAGCAGCGCCGCCGCCAGAGCCACGCGAGACCAGGCAACGAAGCCCGGCGTGAGGCCGTCGTCGACGGCGATCTTGATGAACAGGTAGGGCATGCCCCATACGACCGAGACGGCCGCGAACAACGCCCAGCCGCGCGCGCTCATCCCGTTGTGTGGGTGGACGGCATGCCGTCCGCGAGGTTAGACCGGTCGATACTCGGCCCCCCACTAGCGATGTATGACGACCTCGAAGTGGTCGAGGATCGGGGGGCGATCCGGCCCTCCCGTGGCCACCGCCTGCTCGCGCGCCTCGGCGGCGAGCTCCTCGCTCTGGTTCATGTCCGCTTCGGACTCCCACAACGCGATGGCGACCGCTTGGCCGCTCTGAAGGTTCACGCCCACCGTGATCCCTTGGAACCCTGGCTGCTGCTCGAGTCGAGGAAGCGAGTTCTCCTCGAACTCCTTGACGGTCTCCTCGATGCGCTCGGGACCGAGGCCGACGAACCTGCTGAGACGAGCGTGCATCTAACCCTCCCCTCCACGGCCCTCCGGCACCACGCGCCCGTAGCCCGGAGGCGACGACGTTGCTGAGATGCTGCATCCGCCAGTATCGCATCGGATGAACCGCAGATGCCTGCTCGCCGTGGGGCTCGCCCTGCTCGTGTTGTCGCCGGCCGGGGCGGTCGCGCTGGCAACCGCCGACCCCGCGAATGCGGCCCGTCCGGAGACCGTCCCCGCGTTGCGATCCTTCGCGCCGGCGGACGGGCGCTACGCGTTGCCGCGCGCGCCTCGCGTGGTGGCGGCCGACCGCCGTCTGAGGGTGACCGCATCGACCTTCGCCGCCGATCTGCGCGCGCTGACGGGCCGCCGCGTGAGGGTCGCGCGGGGATCAGCAACCCGTAGCGGCGACCTGGTTCTGAGGCTCGGCGCGACCGACCGCCGTCTCGGACGGGAGGGGTATGCGCTTACGATCGCTCGGGCGGGGGTCGTGGTACGCGCCCGCACCCGCGCCGGCGTCTTCTACGCCACGCGCACGATCCTCCAGCTGCTGCGCCGCCGGCGGACGATCCCCGCGGGGCGGGCGCGCGACTGGCCCCGCCACCGCGAGCGCGGGTTGATGGTGGACGTCGGCCGCAAGCACTTCAGCGTGCGCTGGCTCGCATCGCACATCCGCGAGCTGGCCTATCTGAAGCTCAACCAGCTTCACCTCCACCTCACCGACAACGAGGGCTGGAGGATCGCGAGCGAGCGTCACCCCGAGGTCGTCTCGCGCCCGCGGCTCTCGAAGCGGCAGGTCCGCTCGCTGGTGCGCCTGGCGGCGCGGTACCACGTGAGGGTCGTGCCCGAGATCGACATGCCGGGGCACATGGGTGCCGCGCTGGCGCCCCACCCGGAGCTCCAGCTGGCCGACACCGCCGGCCGGCGTAACCCACGAAACCTCGACATCTCGCTGCCGGCCGCGCGCCGGTTCGCGCGCGAGCTGATCGAGGAGTATCTGCCGCTCTTCCCGGGCCCCTACTGGCACATGGGCGCGGACGAGTACCTGGGCGTCGGCTCGGGCGAGGCGGCCTATGACCGCTACCCCCAGCTGGGCGCTTTCGCGCGTTCACGCCACGGACCGACGGCGAACGGGAAGGACGCCATCCTCTCGTTCGTCGCCGAGATCGAGCAGCTCGTGCGTCGCCATCGCAAGACCCTGCGGATCTGGCACGACGGCCTCGGGGGAGGGCGCGCGGTGCGCATCCCCTCGAGGGTGGTCGTCGAGTGGTGGACCGACGGCCTGGGCCCCACGCCGAACGCTCTACTCACCGCGGGCCACCGCGTCCTCAACGCCGGCTGGTATCCGACCTACTACCTGGTCGGGCCGACCGGTCGCATCCGCCCCGACATGGGCTCGGCCTACGCCACCTGGAGCCCGCACCACTTCCTCGGCTTCCTCTCGGTCTTCCCCACTCCGGGCGTCCCACCTAGCCGCTTCGTCGTCCCGCGCGGGGAGCCGGGCCTCCTCGGCTCGGAGCTTCACGTCTGGAACGACGATCCGACCGGCGAGACCGAGGAGCAGATAGCGGCCGGGATCTTCCCGCGGCTGCGCGTGCTCGCGCAGAAGACATGGGGCACCCGGCGGCTGACGCGCTCCTACGACCGGTTCACAAGCGTGACTCGGATCCTCGGTCGGGCGCCGGGCTACCGCTGAGCGATTCGGCGGCGCTTGACTTCAAGCGACGTTGAACGTGCATCATTTAGTCATGCACACCGACGCAGCGCCGCCGCCGTTTCCCCGTCCGTCTTCGCGGCGCGCGTGATGGCGCTGCAGATCGCCGACCTCGTCAAGCGCTATCCGACGGGCACCGAAGCCCTTCGGTGCGTCTCGCTCGGCATCGACGAGGGGGAGTTCTTCGGACTGCTGGGCCCCAACGGCGCGGGCAAGTCGACGCTCATCCATTGCACCACGGGGCTGGCCCAGCCGACGTCGGGCATCATCCGAGTCTTCGGCCACGACGCGATCGAGAACTACGAGGAGGCGCGCCTGGCGGTCGGGTTGGCGCCGCAGGAGCTGAACCTCGACTGGTTCCTCACGGTGGAGGAGACGTTGGACTACCACGGCGGCTACTTCGGGATGCCGAAGCGCGAGCGCGCCGAGCGCGCCAGGGAGCTGCTAGACACGTTCTCGCTGACGGCCAAGCGGGACGAGCGCACGCGAACGCTCTCCGGTGGCATGAAGCGGCGCCTAGTCCTTGCCCGGGCGCTGATGCACCGCCCGCGGCTGCTCATCCTCGACGAGCCCACGGCCGGGGTCGACGTCGAGCTGCGGCTCGAGCTGTGGCACTACGTGCAGGGCATCAACGCCGAGGGCACGACGGTCTTGCTCACGACGCACTACCTCGAGGAGGCGGAGCGTCTCTGCGACAGGATCGCCTTCATCAACGAGGGCCAGATCGTCGCCGAGGGCACGAGCGCCGAGCTCGGCGCCGAATATGGCGTCGCGAGCCTGGAGGACGCATATCTCGAGCTGGTCGGGCGCCAGGAGCTGTCCCGGGCACACGTGCAGGACATCGCTCCGTGAGCCCGGCGCAGATCCGCTTCTTCACGCTGCTCAGGCGCGAGGTCAACCGCTTCCTGAAGATCAAGCGCCAGACCCTCGGCGCGCCACTGCTCGAAACCTTCCTCTACATCTCGGTGTTCGGCGCGGCCCTGGGCTCGCGGATCGACGAGCTGCACGGGATCGACTACGTCGTTTTCATCATCCCGGGCCTGATCATGATGGCCTGGGCGATCAACGCCTTCGCCAACAACTCGTCGTCGATCCTCCAGCAGAAGTTCCAGCGCGCGATCGACGACCAGCTCTCGTCGCCAGCGTCGCCACTCGAGCTGCTGCTGGCATTCACCTTCGGGGGCTTCCTGCGCGGGATGATCGTGGCGACTGTGACCTTCTGCGCCGCCGCGGCACTCGTCGACATCGGGGTCGAGCACATCCTCGTCCTGGCGCCGGCGCTGTTTCTCGTGGGATTCTTCTTCGCCCAGCTCGGGGTGCTCGTGGGCGTGCGCGCGGAGCAGTTCGACGACGTCTCCTTCGCGCAGACGTTCGTGCTGCAGCCGCTCATCTTCCTCGGCGGCGTCTTCTACTCGGCTGCGCTGCTACCCGAGCCGTTCCAGACGATCACCCACTTCAATCCGATCTACTACATGATCGCCCTGGTCCGTTACGGGTTCCTCGGCTACTCGGAGGCCAACGTGGCGCTCTCGCTCACGGTCCTTACGGCGGCCACCACGGCGCTCTTCGCGATCAACCACCGCCTGTTCAAGATCGGTTACCGGCTGCGGGCGTGAGTGAGCGGGTTAGAGTCGCGCGGAGCCGCCGGTGCGCGCCTACGCCCGGCGGCGCTGAGGCGGGACTCGCACACCGCGAAATCCCCAGAGCACCTGCTTCTCGGTGTGGGTGAGCGGCCGCCACTTCTCGGCCTTGTGCTCCCACGCGTAGATGCTGACGTCGACGATGCTGCGAATGCCCTCGAGGGCCTCGACCGCAGCGCGCGTGCCGACGCCGTCCGCCACCACCTGTCGCGTCATCGCGTCGACCACCTTGAACTTCAACGGCGGCTTGGGCTGGGGCTCGGTTGCGCGCGGGGCCGGGGCGGGTCCGGCGGGGGCGCGTAGCGCGCGAGAGGGACGCCCGGAGCCCACGTCCTCGAGGGGCACCATCTGTGCCCCCGTGCCCTTCGTGCCGGTGTCGAGTACCCAGGTGCGTCCCATGATTCGCTTACTAAGGATACGTACGGCGGCCGGGCTCAAATGCACCGTTCCGCGAGCGCCGAGACCGCGCGACCGAGCTCGCCGCGCGCCTCCCTGCCCGCGAGCGCGAGCTGGGCGCCCATCCGCGACTCGGGCAGTGTGACCGCCTCCATTTCGGCCCAGCCGTGGCCGGCGGCGTCGCCGCCGTCCCGGTTCAGCACGACGATCGGGGCCGGCCCGACGGGCGCGAGAGAGTCCGCAACGACCCTGGCCAGAGCCGGCTCGGTCGCGGGTGCGGCGACGATGAGCAGGCAGTCGGCCAACGCGGCGGCCGCGGACGCCTCGGCAGGATCGCCGACGTCGAGGACCAGCGGCGCAAGGTCGCGCGCCGCCTGCGCGATTGCCGCCCGATCCTGACTCGAGACGAGGCACAGCCGCCCACACGCGCGCACATTGCCTCCGGTGAGCGGCCCGAGGACGCGAGCGAGCCGCCCCGCAGCGGGCAGGCCAAACGGGACGCCCGCCGCGCCGGGCGTGGTCGTCACGGCGCACGCCCCAGCTACATCTCGCGCTGCGAGCTCCGCTCCGAGTGCACGCGCCACCACGGTGGTACCACAGCGCCGCGCGAGGCCGGCGACGGCCACTACCCGCCGCGGTTCCGGCCGCGGCGTCGTGGCCGCCTGGTCGGCGGGCGACCCAGCAGGCTCGAGCAGCCAGTCGACCGCCGCCCCGACCGCGGTGGCGACGAGGCCTTGCCCCTGAGGCGAAGGCCTCACCGTCCGGCCACCGAGGCATCTGCGCTCACGGCAAACCGCCGGGAGACGGCGGCCAACGGTGACGCCGGGCGCAGGCGCACTTCAACCCTCCGAGCGGACACGGTGATCCGCGCCCGCGCGCGTGACCACCCCGGCAACGACTCCCGAGCGCCGGCGCGAGCGTCGCCGCCCGCCGCGAGCGCGAGCGCGCCCGCCTCGGCGGCGGCTCCTGCCTGGACCGCGGCGTGCCCGATGGCGAGCAGCTGGAATGCGATTAGGCCCACGAGGATCACGATCGGAACCGCGCCCAGCAGCTCGACGGTGGCCTGGCCGCGCTCCCGCCCGCGGGGTGAGGCGCGCGGTCGGTGCTGTCTTGGCCGAGGCATCACCTGCGCGTCCTCCCGAGCGATGCCGTCGCCCCCACGCGAGCCGGCGTTCGCCAGCGGTGCAGCAGGGCGGGTACCCGGACCTGCACGCGGACGCCGCCGCGCCGTAGTCGCTCGACGCGCAGGCCGGGCCTCAGCCCCTTCGGCAGGGCGCTCTCAGCGGCCGCCCGCGGATCGCGCCCGACCGCGTCCGCTCGCGCACCGGCCCGCGCGGCGTGCGCGGACATCCATGCGGTGTGGCCCGCGAGGGCGAGTTGCCACCCGAGCGCGCCAACTAACAGGACGAAGGGGACGGCTGCGAGCAGCTCGACGCTGGCCTGGCCGCTCTCGCCCGATCGCTGTCTCCCTGTTAGGTGCACACCCACAACCTGCCCGGGGCCGAGTTGCGGGACAAGGAGCGCGCGTTACTACATGGAGATGCGACGGTTACAAGTAGGGCTCAGGCCAGCTCGCGGTACTGCTGCCACACCCAGAACAGCCCGTAGGAGCAGAGCCCCAGGAGCGCGAACCACGCCAGCACCCCGAGTCCGCCGGCGTCGAACATCCGCTCGGTGGCACAGAAGGTGAGGAACGCCACGCCGATCGAGCCGTACATCACGAGCCGCTGGCGGTCGTCGAGCGTGTCCAGCTCCATGCCGAACTGGTGGTACAGGCGGTAGGCGAGGTAGGCAACCGCTGTGAAGAAGGCGATCGTGAACAGGGTGAGCACGACGCGCAGGGCGCCGCCCCCTCCGGGGAGCGCCGTGAGGCCGAGCGCGATGAGCGCGACGACGCCGAACTTCCAGGCGGTCTGCACGAGGGAAAGGCTAGCGCCGGGCCTGGGGCGCCGGCCGGGTAGGCGGCCCCAGCAGCCGGCCGCGCGAAGGGATCGTCCCGCCTAAGGGTCGTATGACGACCCCAACCCGGGATGTTCCCCGGTAGCACGCCGCCACGCCTGGGCACACCGGCCCGCTACGAGATCACCCCCGCGCTCACAAGCACCAGCACCACCGTCCCGAGCACCACGCGGTACGCCACGAACACGTACGTCGTGTGCGACGCCAGGAACTTGAGCAGGAATGCGATCGACGCGTAGCCGACCACGAACGCGAAGAAGGTGGCGACGATCAGTGAACCCGCTCCGGTGTCGTCGCCCCCCTCGCCGATGAACTTCCGCATCTCGAACAGGCCGCTGAGCACGACCGCCGGAACCGACAGCAGGAAGGAGAAGCGCGCCGCGGACTCGCGGTCGAAGCCGAGGAACAGGCCTGCGGTGATCGTCGCGCCCGAGCGCGAGACGCCGGGCACGAGCGCCATCGCCTGGGCGAGCCCCACCACCAGCCCGTCCCGCGGCCCGACGTCGTCCAGCGACCGCGTTCGCCGGCCGACCTTCTCGGCCACCAGCAGCAGGAGGCCGAGGACGATCAGCGTGGTCCCGATCAGGTAGAGGTCGCGCGCCCCGTTCTCGATCTGGTCGCTGAACGCAAGGCCGAAGATCCCGATCGGGATCGTGCCGAGCACGATGTACCAACCGGTGCGCGCGTCGCGGTCGGAGCGCATCGCGGGCTCGCGCAGGCTGCGCAGCCACGCCCGCGCGATCCGCATCAGGTCCTCGCGGAAGTAGAGGAGCACCGCGGCCATCGTGCCGAGTTGGGTGATCGCTGTGAACGCGGCGCCGGGATCCTCCCAGCCGAGGAACGCCGGCACGATGCGCAGGTGGCCGGTGCTCGAGATCGGCAGGAACTCGGTCAGCCCCTGCACGATCCCGAGGACTATCGCCTCGAGGATCGGCACGAGGCGGGAACCCTAGTGACCGAGGTGGCTGCCCCCGGCCAGGCGATGCAGCCGATCTACGGCTAATGGCCCTCTTGCCTGTACCGCTCGCGCGAGGCCTCGATCTCCTCGATCGCGTCCTCGCGGGAGTACCACCCGTCCACCCTGACCGCCTTCTGCTCCAGATCCTTGTAGATGGAGAAGAAGTGGGCGATCTCGTCGCGAAGCTGGTCCGGGATGTCCTCGAGGGTGTCGAACTTGCTCCACGCAGGGTCCGAGAGGGGAACGCACAGCACCTTGTCGTCGATCCCCTTGTCGTCCTCCATGCGGAAGAGGGCGATCGCCTTCACGTCGATCATGCAGCCCGGAAAGGTCGGCTCGGACACGCAGCACATGACGTCGAGCGGGTCACCGTCCTGGCCGAGCGTTTCCGGGACGAACCCGTAGTCGGTCGGATAGACGACCGAGGAGAAGAGGAACCGGTCGAGCACGATGGCATCGCGCTCGTGATCCCACTCGTACTTGTTGCGGCTCCCCTTGGGAATCTCGATGATGCAGCTGAACGTGCTGTCCGCCACGGTGTGGCGCAGCCTACCCGGTAGACTCGCGCGCGATGAGAATCCGTTGGGCCCTCATCCCGGCCGTCTTCGTCAGCCTCGCACTCGCAGCACCGGCGGCCGCTAACGACAACGGTGAAGGGCTCGTCGGCGAGACCGACGACCGCATCATCACCTTCTTCTCGCTCGGCGTCGTCGTCTTCTTCTTCCTCGTCGTGTGCCTGGGGTCGTTCATCCAGAGCCGCCTCGAGAAGCGCAAGGAAGCACGGAAGGCCGCGGAGCTGCGTTCTCGCGTCGGCTGGTAGCCGATCCCCGGGGCGGGAGCAGTTCTCAGAAGGTTCACACGCGCCGGGAGCGGCGAGGGCATCATCGTCTCTGCAGATCCCTCCTCGCGCACGCGGCCCCGGAGCTCCCCGCTCGGGGCCGCGCGCCGTTCTGGGAGGATTCCCGCCGATGGGGCTCGATTCGGAGCAGGTGACCTATGACCGGCGCGGGGCCGCCGCGGTGGTCACGATCGACCGCGAGGAGCGGCGCAACGCCGTCGACGGGCCCACCGCGGCGCTGCTGACCGACGCCTACGAGCGCTTCGTGGCAGACGACGACGCGCGCGTGCTCGTGCTCACGGGCGCCGGCGACGTGTCGTTCTGCGCCGGCGCCGACCTGAAGGCGATCGATACGTTCGTGCCGCGGCTGTCGCTGGAGAACGGGCCACTCGGCTTCACCCGCCTGACGCCACCGAAGCCGACGATTGCCGCGATCGGCGGCTGGTGCCTCGCGGGCGGGCTCGAGCTGGCGCTGTGGTGCGACCTGCGCGTCGCTGCCGAGGGGGCGCAGCTCGGGTTCACAGAGCGCCGCTTCGGCGTGCCGCTCGTGGACGGCGGGACGCAGCGGCTGCCGCGGATCGTCGGGCTCGGTCGCGCGCTCGACATGATCCTCACAGGGCGGATCGTCGCGGCCGACGAGGCGCTGGCGATGGGCCTGCTTACCGAGGTAGTGCCCGCCGGCCGTCACCTCGATCGGGCGCTCGAGATCGCCGAGGCGCTGGCGCGCTTCCCACAGGAGACGATGCTGGCCGATCGCCAGGCAGCGATCGACGGGATCGGCATGCCCTTCTCCGACGGCATGCGGATGGAGGCCGAAAGTGGCCCCCGCACGTTCGCAGTCGCCGCCCGCGGCGCCGCCCGGTTCGCCGACGGCGAGGGGCGCGGCGGAGCAGGCGCGGGCGTGTAGCGCGCGTGCGCGAGCGTTTGGCCCTGGCATAGTCCAGCGCCGTGGATCCACCAGCGATCGAGGTCTCCGGCCTGCGCAAGAGCTACGGGTCGGTCGAGGCGGTCCGAGGGCTCTCCTTCGACGTGCAGCGCGGAGAGGTGTTCGGGCTGCTCGGGCCCAATGGGGCCGGGAAGACCACCACGGTGGAGATCCTCGAGGGCTACCGGGAGCGCTCAGCCGGCGACGTGCGCGTGCTCGGACGCGACCCGAGGAACCGCGGCCGCGATCTCCAGGAGCGCGTGGGAATCGTGCTCCAGAGCTGCGGCTTCTACCCGCGCCTGACCGTGAGTGAGGCGGTCGAGCACATGGCCAAGGCCTACCCCGCCCCGCGGGACCCGTCGGAGACCATCGCGCTCGTGGGGCTGGAGGAGAAGGCGTCGACGCGCTCCAACGCGCTGTCGGGCGGCCAACGCCGTCGCCTCGACCTGGCCTTGGCGCTCGTCGGCGACCCGGAGCTTGTGTTCCTCGACGAGCCCACAACGGGCTTCGACCCGGCCGCGCGCCGCGCCGCCTGGGGCGTCTTGCGCACGCTGCGCGACCTCGGCAAGACCGTCCTTCTCACCACGCATTACCTGGACGAGGCCCAGGCGCTGGCCGACCGCGTGGCGATCGTCAAGGACGGCGCGATCGTGGCGCAGGGCCCGCCGGGCGACCTCGCGCCGTCGAGCGCGGGCTACACGGTTTCCTACGAGTCGGGCGGGCGGCGGGTCGAGCACCGCACCGACGACCCCACCGATCTGCTGCATCGCCTGACCGGTGACGCGCTGCAGCGGGGCGAGCAACTCGTGGGCCTCGAGGTGGCGCGACCAACCCTCGAGGACGTGTACCTCGAGCTGACCGAGGAGGACGACCGGTGACCTCGCTCGGCCTCGCATGGGTGCAGTTCCGGTTGGAGCGAAAGCTTTTCTGGCGCAACCCGAGCGCGGCGTTCTTCTCCTTCATCCTCCCGCTCACGCTGCTCCTCCTGGTGGCGTCGGTGTTCGCGAACGACCAGGACGAGCTCGAGATCGTCATCCCCGGGATCGCGGGCATGAGCGTGATGGCCACGACCTTCAACGCGATGGCCTTCAACCTCACGTTCCTGCGCGAGCAGGGGATCCTCAAGCGAGTGCGCGGGACCCCCATCCCGGCGGCCTCCTACTTCGCCGGCTTCCTCGGTAACGCGGTGGCCAACGCGTTCGTGCAGGTCGGCCTGGTGGTGGCGATCGGCCACCTGGTCTACGACGTGAGCTGGCCGAAGGACTGGATCGCGCTGATCGTCTTCACCGCCGTCGGAGTGGTCACGTTCGGCGCGCTGGGCATCGCGCTCTCCCACGCGATCCCCAACTTCGACTCCGCGCCCGCGTACGTGAACGCGATCTTCCTCCCGGCGATCTTCATCTCGGGCGTGTTCTACTCGAGCGACTCGCTCCCCCCGGCCTTGGACGCGATCGCCAACGCGCTCCCGCTCAAGCACGTGATCGACGGCTTCTCGGGGGCGATAGTGACGGGACAGGGAGTGCTCGACAACGCCACCTCCCTGGCCATCATCGCCCTCTGGGGCGCGGCAGGGGTCACGGTGGCGATCCGCGGCTTCCGCTGGGAGTAGAACGGCGCCCAATTCCCGCCGAGTGAGCAGTTGTGCACGCTATGGCATGCACAAAGCATCACTCGATGTCTCCAAGCCCCGCGAGGCCGTGGCCGCCCTCCTACCCCGCCGCCGTAGACGCCGGGGCAAAACAAGCTGCCTACTCCACACCCCGCTCCACCGCCCACCGCGACAGCTCATGCCGGCTCGAGAGCTGCAACTTGCGCAGCACCGCCGACACGTGCGCCTCGACCGTCTTCGCCGAGATCTCGAGCCGGTGGGCGATCTCCTTGTACATGTACCCACGCGCGATGTGCTGGAGGACCTCGCGCTCGCGCGGCGTGAGCTGGTCGAGGTCGGGGTCCGCGCCCGGGGCGGCCGCCGCCGTGGCGGAGGTCCCCGCGAACGCGTCGAGCACGAAGCCCGCCAGGCGCGGTGAGAAGACGGCGTCCCCCTCGTGAACGCGACGCACGGCGTCGGCCAGCTCCTCCCCGGAGATCGTCTTGGTCACATAGCCGCGCGCGCCCGCGCGGATCACGGCGATCACGTCCTCGGCGGCGTCCGACACCGACAGGGCCAGGAACCGCACCTCGGGATGCTCGGGGGCGACCGAGCGGATCACCTCCACACCCCCGCCGTCGGGCATGTGCACGTCCAACAGCACCACGTCGGGCTGCTCGGCCGCGATCAGCTCGACAGCGGCGCCCACCGAGTCGGCGTCGCCCGCGATCTCAACCAGCTCCTCCAGCTCGGCGCGCACGCCGGCGCGGAAGAGTTGGTGGTCGTCGACGATCACAACGCGCGGGCCGCTCATTCGATCACCAGCTCGACCTCGGTGCCCGCGCCGGGGCGGCTCGTAATCCGGGCGCGGCCGCCGTGGCGCTCCATCCGCCCCACGATCGACTCGCGCACTCCGCGGCGATCGGGCGGCACTTGCTCCGGGTCGAAGCCCGGGCCCCGGTCGCGCACGAACAACTGGATGCGATCTCCGTCCGCCTCCGCATACACGTCGACGGGCGCGCCGGCGCCGAACTTGGCCGCGTTCGTCATCGCCTCGCGGGCGGCGGCTACGAGCGCCTGGGTCGGCTCGTCGAGGTCGCGGTCGCCGACGGCAACCACCTCCACGGGCACGCCGTGCGCGGCCTCGACCGCCTCGGCCGCCTCCTCCAGGCTCTCGGCCAGACGACGGTGGCCCTCGGCCGCCTCGGCGCGGCCCGAGAGCCACGAGCGCAGCTCGCGCTCCTGGCGCCGTGCGAGGGCGGACACCTCACGCGGGTCCTCGGCGCTGCGCTGGACCATCGCGAGCGTCTGGAGGACGGAGTCGTGCAGGTGCGCGGCCATCTCAGCGCGCTCCTGGGAACGGATGCGCTCGGCCCGCTCGGCGGTGAGCGAGCGCACGAGGCGCGTGACCCACGGGGCGAAGATCACACCCAGGACCACCACGACCACGATTACCGCAAGGAGCACGTCGCGGGCGGCGGTGAGGGCTCCGGTGGCCTGGAGGAAGACCAGGCCGGCAGCGATCACCAGCGCCACGCCAAGGCCGGTGCGCGAGGCGATCGCCGCGCGCTCGCGCACCGCGTCCGCTGGCTCGACCTCTGGCTCCTTGGCGGTGACGGGCCTGACAGCGGTCGGGGTCGGCGCCGCCCGCTCGCTCTTGGCAGCCGACTGGCGCCAGAGCAACGCACCGCCGGCCGCCACCAGCACCAACGGCCACACGATCGCGTCCGAGAACCACCAGCCGAGCTCGCGGAAGGCCAGCAGAAGGCTCAGCAGCAGCAGACCCGCCCCGAGCGCGACCTCGACCCCGCCGCGACCGGCCGCCAGGCGACGCGCCGGCGCCCCGGCGTGCTCGTCGACCGGTATGGCCACCCACGCCAGCGCATAGAGCACCAGGCCAAGCCCGCTGGCCGCGGTCAACACGACGAAGGCGATCCGCACGAGCACCACGTCGATGCCGGTCCGCGCCGCGATCCCGGTGCAAACGCCCCCGAGCAGGCGATGCTCCGGATCGCGGCGTAGCGGGGGGCGCGTCGCGGCGCGTCCAGGAGCCGGGGTGGTGGCCATCGCCGAATGCATGATCGCAGCGCTCAGGCGCGGCGGGACAGGCCGAGGGCCAGCAGGATCGCCCCCACCGCGGCGCACGCGATGGGGGCGAAGGTGGCAAAGCGGATGTCGATTGTCTCGGTCCGGTCGAGCAGCAGCGCCGTGCCCATGGCGATCAGCGCAACGCCCGCCACAAGCGACGGAGGATCGGGCCTACGCACGGGCGACCTCCGAGCCGCCGACGCAGGCGGTGTTTCCACGCTCGCTCGGCTCGACTTCGTCGTCATCGCCGAAGCGACCGCGATCGCCCGGTCCAAAGCCGTCGTCCGAGCGGTCGTGGCGCACGCGCAGCTCGCCCATGCCCACCTCGGCATCGACCACGAGGCGCTTCCCGCCGGGCCGCACACTGCGTTCGTCCTCCCAATCGAGGTCGAGACCGCCGTTGTCCTGCCCGAATACGTGGACGTTACCGGCGCCTACGTCCGCGCTGGAGGCCACGCACACGTCGCGCGGGACGATCACCCGCGCCTGACCCATGCCGACCCGGACGTCGAGGCGTGTGTCGCCGCGCGGCAGGTCGACGTCGCGCAGATCCACCACCAGCTCGCCCATGCCGAGCTCATAGCTCTCGCGCAGGTCCGCAGGCGATCCCGGTCGGTAATCACGCTCGCCGACCCCGCCGTCGAGGTCCACGCCCGCGGCCGAGATCAGCCCGACGCCCAGCGCCAGCGAGACGGCCGGGAGCGCCAGCCAGCGAATGCCGCCGGCGAAGGCGCCGATCACCAAGGCCACGCCAGCCCCAATCACCAGACCGGCAGCGACCGTGCCGCCGCCGATGCCGGCGAGCCACGCGCCGCCGGTGAACAGCAGCAGGCAGACAAACAGGACAGCGAGTCCGAGGCCGGCGCGCCGAGCGATGTCGCCCGCGCTGCCTCCGGCGCCCTCGCCGGAGACCAGCCACCAGGCGGCCAGACCGGTCAGGGCGAGGATCGCCAGGGGAATCGCGATTCCCGCCGCCAGCAGGCCGCCGCCCACGACGAGCGGCCAGGTGAAGAGCAAGACGATGACGACGAGGGCGATCGTGCCCGCGGACCTCCCGCCCGCCGCGGGCGCGCCCGCGGTTGCCGCCGCGGGCGCGCCCTCCGGGGGCTCGCTGGGCACCAGGAGCAGCGCGGCGATGTACGCCACGAGCGTGGCGCCGCCGAGCAGGAGCCCGACGACGGCGCCGATGCGGACGAGGATCGGGTCGATCCCGAAGTAGCGCCCGATCCCGCCGCACACGCCGCCGAGCATGCGGTCCGTGCGCGAGCGATAGAGGCGGCGCACGGGTGGTTGCACGGCCGTCGGCTGCGCGGCTGTCGGCTCCGTCGCGGGAGACTGCGGGCCGCTCTCGGTCGGCGCCTCCGAAGGATCCGGCCCGCTCGCGCTGGGCTCGTCCTCGGGGCGGTTCGGCTGCTGGGGGTCGTGCGTGTCCATCGTTCTCCGATCTTCGATTGTGCTTGCACGACCGAGGGTGCCGTCGCGCGGCGCCAGCCACAATCCGGAATGTCCCCTAGGGAGCCTGCCGAGCGGCGACACGGGTGGACCATCCCGGGTAGGGGTCGTATGACGACCCTTAGGCGGGACGATCGCCCCAAAACCGCCCCTACCCAGCCCCGGTGAACGCGGGGGCCGGCAGCCCCCAGGATCGCCTACAACCGCAGGCTCTGCCCGTGGCGGCGCAGCCAGGCCTCGTGCTCGCGGTACTCCGGGACGCGGCTCCCCAGCAGCGTCCAGAAGCGCTCGGAGTGGTCGTGCACCTCGAGGTGGGCGACCTCGTGCTCGATCACGTAGTCGAGGATCTCGGAGGGGGCCAGCAGCAGACGCCAGTTGAAGCTCATCGCGCCTGTCGAGGAGCAGCTCGCCCAGCGCGTGCGCTGACCGCGGATCTGCAACCCCGAGTAAGCGACCCCCGCCCGGGCGGCGACGGCATCGAGCCGCGGCTCGACCTCAGCCCGAGCCCGGCGGCGATACCAGCGCTCGAGGGCGTCGCGCAGGGCCTCTTCACCGGGCCGGGCGACGTGCACGTGGAGGGCTCCATCGGGTTGCCCACCGGTGCTGGGTCGGGTTTGGGCCGTATATCGACCCAAATCCGGCCCACCGGGATCAACCGGGAGGCCGGCCTGACCCCAGCACGGCGCACGTGAGGCCGCACGCGTCCCGGTTCCACGTGCACGCGGAGCTCGAGCCGCTCGCCCAAGAGTGGGACCTCGCCGCCGTCCACCAGCCGCGGCGGGGGCTGCTCGGCCTCGGCCTCGCGCATGCGCCGCAGCGTTCGCTCGATCCAGGGCCGCTTCTCCTCGACGAACGGCTCGACCTCGCGCAGCGGCAGCCGGCGGGGCACCACCACCTCCACCCCGTCGGCGGAGACCTGGACCCGCGCCCGGCGGGCGCGGTCGGAGCGGCGGATCGAGTACGGGATGGCTGACACGGCGCACCACGATAGGGGCGCGATCGGCTTCCAGACGGGATCGGCCATTCGTCCAGGCAGTCAAGCCCCTGCCCAGACCGGTCGACAGGTGTCTAGCACCGCGCCACCCGGAGGACCACAGCCGTCCTCGAACCCCAGATCCCGCGCGGGCACCGACAAGGAGGAAGCTGTGAACAAGACGACCAAGATTCTGCGAACGCTCGTCGTGGTGGGCGTCGTCGGCGGCCTGGCGGCCCTCGGCGTGTTCTCCGCGTTCTCGAGCCAGACCGACAACCCCGGCAACGTCGTGACGGCGGGCTCCGTGACCCTGACCGACAACGACTCCGGAACCGCCCTCTACAACATCCCCGCCGGAAAGCCCGGGCGACAGCCAGACGTCGTGCATCCGGGTGGCCTACAGCGGGTCGCTCGAACGCCAACGTAAGGCTCTACACCCCGAGCTCCATCGGTGCGCTGGGCCCGCACGTGAACCTGAAGATCGAGGCTGGCACGCAGGCCTCGCCCAGCTTCCCGAGCTGCACCAACTTCAGCGCCGAGACCACTCTGTTCGATACGGCACTGTCGACCTTCCCGACCACCTACGCGGGGGGCGTGGCCGACTTCCCCGGCACGACCGCGACCGAGTGGGTCAACGGCGACGCGGTCGTCTACCGGGTCACGGCGACACTGTCGGCGACCACACCCGAGACGTCCCAGGGAGCCTCGACCGGCTCCCACACGCTTCGCTGGGAGGCACAGAACCAGTAACGGGAGCTCCATCGAGAACCG
This sequence comes from uncultured Thermoleophilaceae bacterium, assembly GCA_963802855.1. Classification (GTDB taxonomy): domain Bacteria; phylum Actinomycetota; class Thermoleophilia; order Solirubrobacterales; family Thermoleophilaceae; genus JAAYBF01. Next base: position 42,664 of record CAWDJP010000003.1, on the reverse strand, counting down.
CGATCGACGGGGAGCGCACTGAGCGCTCCCCGTCGCGGTTCTCCGGAAGAGCCCAATGACGGCGCTCGCTACAGAGGGACTCGTCCGGTGGCTCGCCCTGGCGACCGGCTTGGTGCTGGCCGCGGCGCTCGTTTCGGGCTGGCGGGTGCCGTCGGGCGGAGGCACGCTCGGCGCCGAGGCCGCGTTCGTGGCCGTCCCGCCGGGAGAGCTGACCGCGGAGCCCGCGGTCTTCCTGCGCGCCCGCGAGCTGCGTGCCGGTGGCGACACCGCCAAGGGGACCCTGCGGGTGCGCAACATTTCTCCCCGGCGCCAGCGCGTCCGGGTGCGAATGGAGCCGTCAAACCGAGACCTCGACCGGGCGCTGTACGTGCAGCTGACGAGCGGGGGGCGGCGAATCGCGGCCGGGCAGCTTGGACGCCTGCGGCGACCCAGCAGTCGCTCGCTGTCGATCGCGCCGGGTGAATCCGCCGCGATCGACGCACGAATGCGGATTCGCGCCGGGGCGAAGGACTACGAGGGGCGGCTCACGGACGTCTCGGTGTCTCTCGTCACCTCGGGGCCCGGGCGATGAGCGTGGTGCGCCTCGTCGGGCGGGGGGTGCTGTGGCTGGCCGGCGGCTTGGCGCTGGGCATCGCGCTCGCCCTCGTCGTCCCGCTGGCGTTCGACGGACGCCCCTACACGGTGCTCTCGGGCAGCATGGAGCCGGCCATCTCGACGGGCGACGTGGTGGTGGCCACCCGCATAGCCCCGCTCGACGCCCGCCCGGGCGACGTCGTGACGTTCCGCGATCCCGACGACTCGGGCAAGCTCATCACCCACCGCGTGCGTGACGTGGGCGCGAGTGGCGGCAAGGTCCAGTTCGTAACGAAGGGGGACGCCAACAACGCGACGGAGCGGTGGCGTGTCAGCGCGTCAGGGCAGATCAGCCAGGTGCGCTATCGCGTGCCGTTCGTGGGCCGGCTGGCGCTGTTCGCACAGACGCGCACGGGGCTGGTAGCTGCTGATCCTGGTCCCGCTGATGCTGCTGGGCGTCCACGAAATCGTGCGGATCTGGCGGCCGGCGGAGGAGGCCCGCGATGGCGCGACTGCCTAGGACCTTCCGCGGCGCGCTGGCGCTGGTAGTCGTCGCCGCGGTGAGCGGCGGTGCGCTGGGCGGCACCTTCGGGGCCTTCACCGCGACCACAGACAACGCCGGCAACAGCGTGACCGCCGCGCCGGACTTCCGCGCGCCGACGGTGACCGCCTCGGCGATCTCCCGAACCGCCACCGCCACGCCGGGCTTCATCCGCCAGGGCAGCTCCTACCACGTCTACGCGAACGTCACCGACACCGGCAACCCGGCGAGCGGCGTGTCCTCGGTGACCGCGAACGTTTCGCAGGTCACGACCGGCCAGACCACGGTCACGCTCACCGCCGGCTCCTTCACCGTCGGGGGCGTGTCCTACAACTACCGCAGTGCCTCGCTCACGGCCAACGCCGCCCTCTCGGAGGGCTCCAAGCCCTACTCGGTGACGGCCACCGACGCCGCGTCGAACTCGGGCACGCGCTCGGACCTCAGCGTGACGGTGGACAACACGGCCCCGACCGCAGCGGACGTGCAGGCTCAGAACAACGGCTCGACCGTGGGCCGCGCGCAGCCGGGCGACACGATGACCCTCACCTTTAGCGAGCCGATCGAGCCCAGCTCGGTGCTCGCAGGCTGGAACGGCAGCTCGACGAGCGTCGTCGTGCGGATGGTCAACGGCGGCCTGCTCGGCCTCGGGGACGACGACTTCCAGGTCTTCAACGCCGGCGACACTGCGGCGCTGCCGCTCGGGCGAGTCGACCTCAAGCGCCCCGACTACGTCTCGGGGCTGCTGGGAGGAACCCTCAAGTTCGGGGCCACCGGCACCGCGTCCACGATGACGATGAGCGGCAACTCGATCACGATCACACTCGGCACCCAGTCGGCAGTGGGCTTGGGCGTCGACGCCACCACAGCGGGCGGCAACGGCACGATGAGCTGGCCGCCCTCCTCCAGCGCCACCGACCGTGCCGGGAATGCGGCCTCGACCGCGGCCGCCACGGAGTCGGGGGCGGCGGACAGGGAGTTCTAGGTGCGCTGGCTCTACGTCACGGTGGCCGGGGCGGCGGCCGTGGCGGCCCTCGTCCTCGTCAACAAAGGAGAGGCGCCCAAGCGCACCGCCAACCCGCGGGCGATAGTCAAGTCCGCGAGCGGGAGCTTCACGCAGTCCAACTCCCGCGCGGGGATGCCGATCTTCACCGCTTCGAACGTGGGGCCCGGCAACTCAGCCTCCGGTGAGGTCACGATCGCGAACACCGGCACGCTGAAGGGGTACTTCTATTTGAGCCAGTCGCAGCTGACCGACACGGTCGGGCCGGGCGGCGGCGCGCTATCCAACCGACTCCGCCTGACCGTTCGCGACGTGACCTCCCCCGGCGCGCCCACCACCGTCTACTCCGGGCCGTTCGCCGCGATGAACACCCAGCCGCTCGGGTTCATCTCGCCGGACGCCGCGCGCCGATACAGCTTCACCGCACTGTTCCTGGACGGCGGCACGCCCCCGACCGCCGGGGCCGGCGACAACGCGTACAAGGGCTCGTCGACGAGCGTGCGGTACGTCTGGTCGGCCCTCGGCGACTCGCCGCGCAAGGACCGGCGCCCGCCGCGACTGCGAGTCTCGATCCCGGGCGTGCAGCGGATCCTGACCAACCACTACCTGTTGGTACGCGCCCGCTGCAACGAGCGCTGCCGTATGAACGTGGCCGGCAGCGTGCAGGTCCGTGGCACGCGCCGGGTCGCCACGCCGCGGATCCGCAACCGCCGCGTCGGCGCCAACCGGACCACCAAGCTCAAGGTGAAGATCCCGCGCAAGATGTGGGGCCCCGTCCGGCGCGCGTTGGTGCGCTCGCGCCCGGCCACGATCCGGCTGAAGATCGACGCTCGCGACCCCGCCGGCAACCTCGCCGTGGTCAAGCGCACCGTGCGGCTCAAGCCGCGCCGGCGCTGAGGCTCGCGGCGCCCGGCTCTAGGAGGGCTTGCGCGCGGTGTCGGGCCGCTTGCCCGGACGGTCGCGCGTGGCGTCACGGATCGCCCATGCCGATGGACATCGCGAGCAGGCCAAGCCCGAGCACGATGGCGACCACGAAACCCGTGCGGGCGAGGCCGCCTCCCGAGTCCTCGTCGGTGGAGTCCTGGGTGCCCTGCTGCTGCTCCTCGGGCACCGGCACCTGAACGTCGACGTCACCGCCCGTCCCGTCTTGTTGCGTGCCCTGGGTGGTGCCGCCCTCCTCCTGGGTGGCACCGGGCGGGTCCTCTGACACCTGACCCTGCTTGGCGGCCGGCGGCGGATCCGCCTTAGGGCTGGTGGCGCCACCGCCCGCGGACTTGGCGTCCGGCACGTTCGCGCCGCCGCTGGGATCGGGCTCGGGTGCGCTCGCGCCACCGGTCGGGTCGGCCAGGGCGACGGGCCCGAAAGCAAGGGTCACGATGACGACGGAGAGCAGCGCACGGACGGCCATGTCGGGGAGGTTCGCGCCTACGGTGTGCGCGCCTTGCCCGTGCAACGGATCGCCCAGGGCTCAAGGGCGGCCCGGCCGTCGGCGCGTAACGCCCCTTACCGTCCCGTCGAGGGGTCGCCAGACGACCACAGGGCGGGATGGTGGGTCTAGATGATCACCGGAACGGCGCCACCGTCGACCGACCACGCGGCACCGGCGACGTTGGATGCCACCGCCGAGCAGAGCACCACGACGATCGCGGCGATCTCGTCCGCAGTCCCGAACCGGCCGAGCGGGATCTTCGCCCGTTGGGCTGCGAGGACCTCCTCACGAGCGATGCCACGGGCGGCCGCAGCCTGATCGGCCAGCCCGCCCTCGTCGTGCCACAGCCCGGTATCCACTGGCCCGGGCGCAACGGCGTTCACCAGCACCCCTTCCCCCGCCCACGCATCGGCGTAGGTGCGCGACAGCGACAGCTGTGCCGCCTTCGTCACCGAGTAGGCCCCGTTGTTCTGCGACGGGCGCTTGCCCGACGAGGAGCAGACGTTCACGATCCGGCCGCCCCCGCGGGCCGCCATCCGCGGTGCCGCGATCCGCATCAAGCGCATCGGGGCCATCACGTGCAGGTCCCACTGCGTCTGCCAGTCGGCATCCTCCAGCTGGTCGAGGGGCTTCACCGCCATGGTGCCGGCGTTGTTCACCAGCACGTCGATCCCGCCGAAGCGCCGCTCGCACTCGCCAACGATGGCATCGGCCGCGTCGGGATCGGTCACGTCGGCGGTGAAGCCCGCGCTGCGCGAGACGGGCAAGACCTCGGCGCCCTCCTCCTCGAGCATCCGCGTGACGGCCGCGCCGATGCCGCGGCTCGCGCCGGTGACGACGCACGCCTTTCCCGTCAGGCCCAGATCCATCGGCGCATCATGCCGTTCCCCGGCCTCGACCGGCACCTTGGAACGCCCCAGTGAGCGCGATACTGCGCGGGATGGCGACAGAGGGCGAGGAGTCGGTACGCACCCTCGCGGACGCGATCACCGGACGCGACCCCGACCGCGCGGTCGCCGTCTGCGATCCGGAGGTGGAGTTCCTGTCCGTTCTCGCGGTCAGCGGCCACGCGTACATCGGCCATGACGGCATCCGCGAGTACTTCGACGACATCGCGACGGCCTGGAGCGAGTGGAGCGTCGAGGTGCACAGCGTCGCCGAGGCAGCGGACGGGCGAGTGGCCATCGTGATGACCATGCACATGCGCGGCAAGGAGAGCGGCGCACCGCTGTCCCAGCGGACGGGTCACGTCTGGACGCTGAGGGACGGGCGGCTCCTGCGCAACCGGCCCTACCGCGATCCCGAGCAGGCGCTCCGCGCGGTGGGCCAGGCGCCCTAGGCGGCGCGGCGGGCCGCGGAGAGCTGGCGCCGGAGCGCGATGATGCGCCCATGACATCGCACACCGTCTACAAGACCTTCAACACCAGCGAGCGGCGCCAGTTCGTGCGCATCACCGACGACGTGCAGGCGGCGGTCGACGAGTCGGGCATCGCCGAAGGGATGGCGCTCGTGTCGGCCATGCACATCACCGCCGGCGTGTGGGTGAACGACGACGAGCCGGGCATCCAGGCAGACGCGCTCGAGTGGCTCGACAAGCTGGCCCCGCCATCCTGGCGCCCGCCGGCGAACGAGGTCGCGGAGCACCTGCTCCCGGACCCCGGCGACTACCGCCACCACCGCGGCGGTGAGGACAACGGCGACGCCCACCTTAAGAACCTGCTGGTCCACCATCAGGTGATCGTGCCCGTCACCGCGGGAAGGCTCGACCTGGGGCCGTGGCAGGCGATCTTCTACACCGAGTTCGACGGCGGGCGCAACAAGCGGTTGATCATCAAGGTGCTTGGCGAGTAGGACGCGCCGGGATCGCCCCTTCAGGGCTCAAGTGGCCGCGATAGCGGCCGATGGGTGCTCGTAGCCCGCTCACGCGGGCATCCATGCGACGGCTCGCCATCACAGTCCTCGCCATCGCCCTCCTCCCGGCGCTCCCCGGGGCGGCGGACGCGCGCTCGAAGCCGCTCGACGGTGACGTGCTAGCGCGTCCGAAGCTCTCCCGCTCGAGCGTGACCGTGCCCGTGCTGCTGTCCGAGCGCGCCGAGCGGCGCCTGCGCCTTGGCAAGGGCGTCGTGCGCCTCGTCCTGCCTCGCCGAAGGAAGCTCTCCGCACCGGCTCCGAGCGGGCGCGGTACCACCTCGATCCTGCCGTCGACGCTGCGGGTCGGCGACGAGCTGCGCAGCTCGGTGAAGCTCTCGCGCCGTCAGGTGCGAAAGCTGAAGCGGCGCTCGGTGCCTGCGATGCGTGTGGGACGCACGCGCGTGATCTCGCGGGCGTCGGCGCTCTCCACCGACGAGCTGGCGCGCGTGGTCGACGGGCTTGCGGCGCAGCTGTCGGGACTGTCGCGCCGGGTGGACGGACTCAGCGCCCAGACGGACGCCCGGTTCGCCAGCATGAGCGTCGGTCTCAGCGCCACCAACGGGCGCCTGTCGGCGCTCGAGAGCTCCTTCGGCGCGTTCGGATCCTCGCTCACGGCGCTCGTCGCGCGGCTCGACCTGCTCGAGACGCTCGTGCCCGACCCGGCCGTGATCGCCCAGCTCCAAACCAACGTTTCCTCTCTGCTCTCGCGCGTGGGCAACCTCGAGACGCTCACGACCGGGCTCTCCACCTCGTTGGCCGGCCTGAGCTCGACCGTCACCGGCCTGCAGAGCCAGCTCGCCCTCCTGGACGGGCAGATCGGGCCGCTGGTGGCGTCCGTGGGGGACCTGAACACCCGCCTGACGTCCGCCGAGACGGTGCTCGCCCAGATCCCGGGCCTGATCAGCCAGGTCACCGCCCTCGACGGCGCTCTGACGACCCTCGGCGCCCGCGTGACCACCGCGGAGGGCACGATCACCACTCTCGGTTCGTCGGTCAGCTCGCTCACGGGCGATGTCGCAGGGTTGACCACGACCACGAACGGGCTCGTCACGACTGTCGGTCAGCAGACGACTGACATCGCCGCGCTCACCAGCGACGTGGGCGCCCTGACGACGGACGTGAGCGGACTGGGCTCTGGCCTCGCGGGGCTCGGCACGACTGTCTCCGGCCTGAGCACGAACGTGACGAACCTCGGCAACAGCGTGACGACCCTGCAGGGAACGGTGGGCCTCATCTGCGGGCTCCCGATCATCCCCGTTTGCTGATTCGTCAGCCGTAGACCTCCGGGTTGGCGCAGTGCGGCATCCGCTCGCCGGCGAGCGCGGCCAGCAGGTTGTCGACCGCCATGTCCGCCATCGCCTCGCGCGTGGCGTGGGTGGCGGACGCGATGTGCGGGACCACCAGCAGGTTCGGCGCCGTGAGCAGTGGGGCGTCCGGCGGGAGCGGCTCGGGGTCGGTCACATCGAGCGCAGCGCCGGCGATCCAGCCCTCTCGCAGCGCTCGCTCCAGCGCCGCGGAGTCGATGACCGCGCCGCGCGCGGTGTTCACCAGGTAAGCGCTGGGCTTCATGGCTCGCAGCACGTCCTCGTCGATCAGGCCGCGGGTCTCGTCGGTGAGCGGCGTGTGCAGGCTCACCACGTCTGCCTCGGCCAGCGATCGCTCGAGCGGGTCGCCGCGACCGACCATCACCACACGGCCGCCGAACCCCTCGACCCTGCGGGCGACCGCCCGCCCGATCCGGCCCGGCCCCACGATCGCCACCGTGGAGCGATGCAGGTCCCGGCCGAGCAGGAAGGTGGGGTCCCAGGCGACCCACTCGCCACGGCGGACGGCCGCCTCACCCTCGGCGAGCCGGCGCATGAGTGCGAGCATCAGCGCCACGGCCAGGTCGGCGGTGGACTCGGTCAGCACCCCGGGCGTGTTGCCGACCGGGATGCCACGCGCCGTCGCGACTTGCAGGTCGACGTTGTCGAAGCCGACCGCGTAGTTGGAGATCGCCCGCAACCTCGCGGCGGCGGCGAGCAGCTCGGCGTCGACCCGATCGCCCAACAGGGTGAGCAGCCCCTCGGCCGCCGCCGCGCGGGCGAGTAGCTCGGCCCGCGGCAGCGGGGTCGGCTCGGACCAGACCTCCACCTCGTGGGCGGCGGCCAGGCGGTCGAGAGCGCCGCCGGGCAGCCGGCGCGTGACGAAGACGCATCACAGGCCCGCGTCCCGTCTTGCCTGGGCCTCGTCCGTGTACGCGGCGAAAGCCACCACGAGGCCGTTCTCGAACGTCCACAGGTCGGCGAACCGCCCTTCGAGCTCGATCCCCTGACCCTTCGAGCGGGCCGAGACGTCGAGTACGGCGAGCACCTGCGAGCCCTCGGCGATCAGATCGATGGGCTCGGCGTCGTAGGTCTCCCATCCGGAGCGCCACTTCGTGTAGATCTCCCTGAGCGCTTCGTGGCCGGTGCCCCGCCCGGCGCCGGGGATGGCCGAGGGGGTGAGATCCACGTCCACGTCGCGGTGAATGCACGCGAAGACGGCTTCGTAGTCCTCGCGCGCCATCGCGTCGTAGATCCCGCGCACGATCTCCACGTTGGTCGGCCCGTTCACCCCGGTGCCCCCAGGTCCTCGATCACCGCCCGCGCCGCCAGCAGCCCCGGTGCGCCCGTGACGGCTCCGCCCGGGTGCGCGCCTGACCCTGCCAGGATAGAGCGACTCGATCCCGCCGAACCGGCGCCGGTCGGGCCGACCCTCGAGCAGCTGTCCGGGAAGCATCTCGCCGTGGAAGATGTGACCGCCCACGATCCCGAACCTCGCCTCGAGCTCGCGCGGGCCCAGCGCCAGGCGATCCACGATCCGGTCGGGCAGCTCAGGGCACACCTCGGTGAAGCGGGCGATCGCCGAGTCCGCGGCCACGTCGGCGTCAACGTCCGGCGGGAAGCATTGGCAGAACATGGACAGGACGTGGCGCCCGGGTGGCGCCAGCGAGTCGTCGGTGGCCGTCTGGCACGCGGCCTCGATCCACGGTCGCGCCGCCGGGCGACCGCCGCGCGCCTCGGCGGCCGCGCGGCCGAGGTCGTGCAGCGTGAAGCCGATGTCGATCGCGCCCCGCCACGGCTCGGGACCGGGCCACGCCGGGAAGTCGGGCAGCCCGTCCAGCAGCAGCATCACCTTCACCACCGGTCCGGCCTGGCGCCAGCCGTCGCGCGGCCTCCACCCCGGCGAGGCGGGCCGTCGTCACCGGGTCGGCGTTGGAGAGCACGGCTCGCGCGCGCAGCTCCTCACCACTCTCGAGCGCGACGCCGCCCGCGCGTCCGTCCTCCACGAGGATCCGCTCGGCGGCCGCCTGGAGGCGGACCCGCGCCCCCGCCGCCTCCGCCGCGGCCCGCAGCGCCGACGTGACCGAGCCCATGCCCCCGCGGGCGTAGCCCCACGCGCCCGGCACACCGGCCGCCTCGCCGAGGTCGTGGTAGAAGCCGACGAACGCGGTACCGGGATCGTCGGGGCCGGCGAGGGTGCCGATGAGGCCCTGGATCGCGAACGGAACGCGCACCTCCTCGGAGGGGATGTCGCTCAGCTCCGCGGAGATCGGCCCGTCGAGAATTCCCGGGCCGACCGCCTTGATCCAGCGCTCACGATCCGGGGGCTCGGTCAGCAGCGGCCGGGCGCGTGCCGCTGCGGTCTCCCAACGTTCCGCGAAGGCCTCGTAGCCGTCCGCGTCAGCGCTGGACCAGTCGCGCGCCAGCTGCTCGCGCGTGCGCTCGCGGCTCGACCACGTGACGACGCTGCGGCCGTCGGGGAACGGGGCGAAGAGGTATGGCTCGTGCACGTGTACCTCCAACCCGTGGCGAGCGAGCTCGAGGTCGCGAATGATCTCCGGGCGCAGCAACGACAGCGTGTACGCACCCGGCGAGGCGCGCACGCCGGGCCACAGCTCCTCCGTGACGCACGCGCCGCCCACGATCTCGCGCCGCTCGCACACCTCCACCGAGAGGCCCGCCCGTGCGAGGTATGCCGCGGCCGTCAGACCGTTGTGACCGGCCCCGACGATTACCGCGTCCAGCGACGGGCTCACGGCGCCGCGGCCGCCTGAACACTCACAGCGCGGCGAGCACCTCTTGGGCGACCGACTCGCCGGAGCGCACGGCGCCGTCCATGTAGCCCGACCACACCTCGGCGATCTCCGCGCCGGCCCAGTGCAGCGGCCCGATCGGCGCGCGCAGCGCCTCGCCGTAGTTGGTCCAGGCGCCCGGCGGGAGGTGGCAGCCGTAGCAGCCGCGCGAGAACTCCTCCTCCGCCCACAGCCGCTCGATGTAGCGCTCCGGCTTGGCGGCGCGGTCGCCGAAGTATCGGGTAAAGCAGTCCACCACGAGCTTCCGCCGCTCGGATGCCTCGAGCCGGCCAAGCCGACGCGCGTGCCGGCCCTCGAGGAAGCCGAGCAGCACTCCGGGCGTGCCGTCGGGCGGCGAGTTGTCGAAGGTGATCTTCACCGGCCCCGCGTCGCCGGCGGCCTCGCCGCTCAGACCGTCATCGCGCCAGAACGGCTCGTCGTACACGGCCATGCACTTACCCACTGTGCCGAGTGGCATGCGCTGGGTGAGCTGGTCGCGGTGACCCGACAGCGGTGGGTCGTAGACGATCCGCCCGGCCAGGGTGGGCGGAATCGCCACGATCGCGTGCTTGGCCCGAACCGTGCCGACGTCGGTGGCCAGAGTCACGGCGTCGGCGACGTGGTCGATCCGACGCACGGGCGCAGAGGTGATCACCACGTCCCCGAGGCGTTCCGCGAGCGTGATCGGCACGCGCTGCGAGCCGCCCACGAAGCGGCTGTCCTGCGCGCCGCCCGCGGTGTCGAACAGCATCTCGAGCGAGCCCGCCGAGTGGATGTAGAACAGCATGTGCAGCAGCGAGATGTCCTCGGGCTGAGCCGCCCAGACGGCCTCCGTGCCCAGCTCCAGCAGAGCGCGGCCGCCCTTCGTCTTCACGTTGCGCCGCAGCCAGGTGTGCGCGGTCATGCCGTCCCACTCAGCGGCGGCGGGCGCCGTCCAGGGGCGATCGAGTGGGACCTCCTTCGCCATCCGGTTGAGCTTGCGCTGGGCGCGCTCGGTGTCGATCAGCGCGATCGGGTTGATGCGCGGGATCGTTCCCTTGTAGCGCCGAAGCCGACCCCGCCACTCGAACACGCTCTCCCCCTCGGCGTAGGTGGGGAAGGTGTCCACGCCCATCTCGTCCGCGAGCGCGGCCAGGCGGTCCTGCGTGGGACCGATCCACTGACCCCCGACCTCCACGATCTTGCCGTCACCGAGCTCCTCGTTGAGCAGCCGCCCGCCGACGCGATCGCGTGCTTCCACCACCACGACCGAGGCGCCCGCCGCGAGCAGATCGCGCGCCGCTACGAGCCCCGCTAGACCCGCGCCGACCACCGCGACATCGGCCTCGCGCAGTGCTCCCTCGCTCATCGGGCAACCGTATCCCACGTGCCGCGGGGGACCGGGTGACGGGAATCCTCTCGCTAGTGTGTCGCGGCGATGTCCTCTCAGGCCCGCAGCACGCGGGAGGAGGAGCGCCGCATCAATCTCCGGACGCTGACGATCGCCAGCGCGGCGTCGGCCACGGCGGCCGTGATCACCTCCCAGTTCTGGATCAAAGGCACGCCTTACGCCGCGGCGCTCACCCCTGTGATCGTGGCGCTGGTGAGCGAGATCCTGCATCGCCCCACCGAGAAGATCGCCGAGAAGCTGACCGCCGAGACTGACGCGCTTGCCCGAGGCAGCCGGCGCGGGACCGCCGCCGCCCTCCGAGGCGACCGATCCCCAGCCCGCGCGCGAGCAACCTCCTGCCCCGCAACGCGAGCCCGGGGAGGCGCCGGTGCGGGTCTACCGCCAGCCCAGCAAGGCGGCCGTGCGGGCGCGGCGCAGGCTGCCATGGAAGACGATCTTGGCGACCGGCGCGCTGGCATTCGTGATCGCCGCTGCAGTCCTCACGCTGCCTGAGCTGATCGCCGGCCAGTCGCTCGGCAGAGGCGACGGGCGGACGTCGATCCTGGGGAACAACCGCGACCGCTCGAACTCGGACGAGCAGGACCAACCCGACGCGACCACGCCGGACCAGACCACACCCCAGACGACCACGCCGGACGAGCCGTCAGACCGGACGACGCCCACAACGCCCGCTCCTACTCAGCCGTCGACGACCACGCCGGGCGGATCCGAGACGGCCCCGAGGACTACCACCGCGCCGTAACACCGTCGAGTGAGCAGTTGTGCACCCCATGGCATGCACAAGTGCTCACTCGATCGATTCCGAGGCCTGGCCACCCTGCCCCCGGGCGTCATGCCGAAGCGCTCATCGCCGCGGCCGGCGCAGCCGCCGCGTGTCGACCACCTGGAAGTCGCTGCCGCGGACGCGGTGCAGCGAGTGCAGGTCGTCGTTGTTCCAGCCCTTGGACGGCGCACCCGACACGTACCATGCGGCGCCGTTGTCGGCCACCAGCGCCCCGTAGCGCTTGAGCGCGCGCAGCACCACGCGCGTCTGGCGCGGATAGCGCGACACGTCGAAGCCGCGCCGCAGGCGCACCCGCTCGCCCATCGCCGGCAACGAGGGGTCGGTGAGGCTGGAGGCGAAGTGGCGTGCCGGGTAGACGTAGGCGCGGCGGGTGCGCGGGACGGTGATCCGCAGCGCGTGGTCGATCCGGCCGCGCTTGACCTCGTCGTAGCGCGCCAGGCCGGGCAGGATCGGCAGCCCGGCGGCGTCGGCCGAGGTCCACCCGCGCGGGCGCATCCGGTTCGAGCGCAGGCTCCAGATGGCGCCGGAGCCGGCGCGCCAGCGCGCGCCGCCCGCCTCGGGGTAGGCGGCGAACAGCTCGAACAGCTTGCAGCGCGTGCGATCGACGACGATCACGTGGCGATCCCCGTCCGAGCCGCGCCCCCCTTCGATCGGCACGTTTCGTGGGAGCGGGTACAGGCGCCCGTCGGACTCGTCCGCGTACTCGAACCGAACCGGCACCCGCCGCTGGCTCCCGCGCACCACCCGGTACGGGATCCCGATCGGTCGTCCCTCGTAGAGGCCGGATCCGAAGTCCGCGTGCGCGTGCGCCTGCCGGCCCACGGCGGCAACGATCGCGGCCGAGCGCGGATGCAGCGGCAGCCGGTCGACGCGCTGGTTCCAGTGGCTCGTGCGCGGGAACAGCGGGCACTTGGGCGCACCCGGGAGCGGACGGGCCTCGGCGCTCGCTCCCACGAGAAGCGACAGCGCACAGCAGATGGCCACGAGGCGCACCATGTCCGAGAGGCTACGGCCGGTACCGGAGCTCCCATGACGTCCAGCCGCCACCGACTCGACGGATGACCGAGCTCAGCCCTTCGCCTCGAGCGCCACTCGCACGGAGAAGAAGTCGAGCATGCGAGGCAGCGGTCGGCCGGGGTCCAGCCTCGGCGCGACCAGCCGGGGGCGGTGGCCCGCGAGCACCGTCGCGAGCATCGTCTTCCCCACGAAGAGGGCGAGCGAGCTTCCGGGACAGCCCTGCGGGCCATGGCTTAGGTGGTTGAAGGACCAGTCGTCCGCCGCCGCGCCCTTCGTCCACGCCTCGGGCGCGAAGCGGTCGGCGAAGTCGTGGCGCTCGCGGTCGCGGTGGAGGAAGGTGTTCACGATCACCACCTGGGTGTCGGCCGGCACGGCGGCGCCATCCCAGTCGATGTCCGAGATCGTCTGACGCGAGAGCATCGGCGTTGTGGGCCACAGCCGCATCGCCTCTTCGAGGCAGGCCTCGAGGTACTCGAGCGAGGCGACGCCCGCCGCGGTGTCGAACCCTTCCGGCGCCCGCTCGAGCTCCGCCGCCACCTCGCCGAGCTGGCGCGGGTGGCTGCCCAGCAGCGCGAGACAGCGCAGGGAGTTGATCGCCAGCGTGTCCTGCATCGCGAACAGCCAGTGGGGGATCTGGCCCTCGACCCGCGTCTCGCTCGTCCGACGGCGCCTCGTCGAACAGGCTCACGAGGCTGCCCTCCTCCCCCGCCGCCACGTAGTGGCGCAGCCTGCCCATGAAGGCGTCGAGGCGATCGGAAGGCTTGCCCGGCATCTTGTTCGCCTCGGACATCAGCTCGGCCAGCAGCTCCGACAGCTCCTCGTCGTCGCGGGCGGAGTCCCCAAGCACCACCCGGCGCGTGGTCCGACGAAACGCCCGGTGCCATGGCTCCCAGTCGAGCTCGCCCCCCACGCCGCGGCACGCGCGCAGCAGCGCCTCGCCCTCCTCGTGGGCCACCTGGGCGAAGCGGTCGGCCAGCCGGTGCAGCGGCCGGCCGGTGTCAAGCACCGCCTCCGTGAACCGGCGCCGGTTCTCCCACAGCTCGCCGCGGGAGATCGTGAGCGCGTCGGGCTGAAAGGCCACCATGCCGTCGCGCTTGGCCGGCGGATCGGGGGCGAACGGGTCGGGTGAGCCCCCGAGCACGCGCCGGACGTCGTCGCGCGAGAGCACCAGCAGCGCCGGGTCCTTCAGTATCCGGATCCAGACCGGCCCAGAGCCGTGGCTGCGGCGCATCCCGTCCAGAAGCCTGACCGCCCAGTGGTCCACCTTCGCCTTGGTGGCCGCCTTGACCGCCGCCGGGCGGCGGCGGAATAGGCCCTGCACGGCGTTCGGCACCGCCACCAACGCGTTGAAGCGCGCGTTCTCGACGACGCTCGCGCGCGGGAGCTCGCGCGCCATCAGGCCACTCCCGACGTGCGCCTCAGCCGACCTTCCGCCACGGCGCGAACGCGTTGTCGACGCCCTCCAGCGCGGGCGCCAGCTCCGGGTGGTGGCGCAACAGGACGTCCTTCATCGTGTTGTTCTCGACCCAGTCGATGCCCTCCGGCGTGTAGACGTCCGGCGAGTAGTCGTCGGTGAAGAAGCGGTCGCTGCGCAGCCGCCGCGACGCCATCAGGATGAAGATCCTGAACGCCGTGTCGCTGAAGCCGAAGCCGGGCGGCAGCGGCTCCGCGAGCATCCCGACCTGCAGGTCCACGCGGTCGATGTCGCCGTCGTAGACGTCGCGGATCTCCTCGGCCCACTCGGGGTTGTCGGTCAGGTCCTCGAAACGCTCGACACGCGGCTTGCGCAGCTTCTCGCGGAAGTCGTTGTAGCGCGCCACCCCGCGCTCGCGGTCGCGCAGGATGTCGATCGTGCCGAGGTCCACCCGGTCGCCGGTCATCCGCACGTGGTTCTGCAGCGCACGGGGGTGGTTGTGCAGCGTGATCGCGCCCGGGTGGGCGGTGCCGAAGGAGTAGTACAGGTTCGACAGACCCCACTCGTCCATGAAGGCACGCGTGCCGGCCCCCTGGATCGGGTCGAAGTCGGACTCGCCCAGAAGCTCGCCGGAGCGGTGGTCGTGGATCTCGTAGTCGTCCGGGAGCAGCGGATGCAGCCGGTAGACCGAGATGAACTCCTCGGTGATCGCATACGGCGCCGCGTGGTGCGCCTGGCTGGAGCCCACAACGCCGCCGATCATCTCCGTGCCGAGGTGACCGAACTTCTGGCGGACCCACTTGGGGAGCAGGCCGTACCAGTTGGCGTGCATCGCTCGCTCGAGCACCGGGTTGGCCAGGATCCCGGGCGTCCACTCGACGGTGTGGATCTTGGCCAGCAGCGCCGAGTTCACGAGCCTGGCGGTCAGGAACAGGCGCTCGTCGTCCCAGGTGGGATACACGCCCCTGAGGTAGTCGCAGATCGAGTTGTGCTCCTTCACGAACAGCGTGTGCAGGAGCGCCAGGCCGGTCCAGTAGTTGTCGCTGAACCCGGTCATGTCGATGCCCTGAAGCTTGGGGTCGTCCTCCGCCGGGAGGCGACCCTCCTCGACGATCATCTTGCCGCCCTCGCCGGTCCGCAGCTTGCGGTTGCGCTCCTCGTCGGAGCCGTAGATCTGGGACCCGTCCCACCAGTGCGTGACGGTGTTCACGTAGGTGGGGGGCGCTGACCCGCCGTTCATCGCGGTGCGGTCGGGGCTCGTGCGCTTGATGTGCATCGGGTTCTCGGGCCAGTCCTCGTCGCCCTCGGGAAGCGGCACGTCGATGAACGCGTCCGGGTTGTTCTCGCCGTGGCCGAACCAGTCGTGGTTCTGGAACTGGATCCAGCAGCCGGCCAGCACGTTGAGCGTGGTGGCGGGCTTGAAGGTGTCGCGCGTCAGCAGGCGCCGGCTGACCTCGCGCGGGTTGGGCTCCATGAACCGCGGCATCGGCTCCGGCGCGGTCGCCTCCACCGGGGCGTTGCGCCCGAAGCGGGAGCCCACCCGGCCCATATTCGGGTTGGTCGGGTCCTGGAACGACCCGTCGTAGGTGCGGTACTTGGGCAGCTCCTCGCGCGGGACTACCTCCGGCTTGTCCGTGTCGTTGGTGTCGTAGAGGTTGAACTGGCGCAGGTCGTCGCGCAGGGCGCGGAGGTTGAGCAGCGCCACCACGTTCGGCAGGTGCCACCAGTCGCGCGTTCCTGTTCACGCGCTTGAAGACCTCCGAGTTGACCGTCGAGAAGCCCTTCTCGATCGAATTCATCATGCTCATCTGGGTCCTCCCCCCTAGACGCGTGGGCAGCGGCGAGCATATTCCCGCCGCGACGCCGAGACAACCGTGCGCACGCGGTTCGCGGCCTACCCGTCATTGGTTCCTTTGCCGCTCATATCACGGCAAAGGAACCAACCGACGGGCGGTCTAGCGCACTCGCCTCACCGTCGGCAGCGGCCACTTCTCGCGCAGCACCGAGCGCTTGGGCTCGTACAGCCGCAGCGCGATCGAGAAGCGGCCCGCCGGCGCCGGTAGCCAGTTTGACTCGCGCCCGGCGGGCGGGTCCTTCTGAAGCAGGATCTCGAGCGAGCCGTCCGCGTTGCGGGTCAGCCCCGGCGTCCGGTTGCCCACGGCGTAGCGCTGGATCGGGTTCTCCACCAGGAACCGGTCCGGGCCGTACATCGTCAGCGACCAGAACGCGTTGACCGGCGGGAGCTGACCGCGCTTGAAGCGAAGGACGTAGCGATTGGCGCCCGTCAGCCGCCGTCCGCTGCGATCGGTGTCCGTCACGGGGTAGATCGGCCTCCTCGCGCACGTTGGCGCCGAGCGCCGTCTCCGAGATGTCGGCGCGCAGCAGGAAGTTGCGACCGAAGTCGCCGATCGCCTTTGCCGCCAGCCGCCAGCCGTTGTTCTTCTTGGCCGAGGCGCGCGCCTGACGACGCCCGTAGGCCCCGACCAGCCCGGGGCCGGCCTCCACGGCCGCGGCCAAACCAGCGCGCGTGGCTGCACTCAGGCGTCGCTGCGAGGTTTTCAGCCCAGCACCGATTCCGACGCGGCGGAAGCTGCGGACGAGCTTGCGATCGCGCCTCGGTGGCGGGTTCTCCCTCATCAGGGCGCCCATCTGGTCGAAGAAGTCCAACCCCGTGGGCGCCGGCGGGGCCCGCAGCGCCGCAGTCGGCAGGAAGATCGCGTTGTTGGGCGCGCCACCGAAGCGGGCGAGCGGCGTGAGCGTGTACTGGCGCTGGATGGCGTTTACCGCCGGCAGGTCGGCGGGCCCATCGACCAGCGTCCGACCGAGCAGCCACACGACCGGGGTCGGCGAGCGGATGAGCCGCACCCCTCCCGGCAGCCGCCCCCGCCACCGCGGCGGCACGATGGCGAAGCGCCCGGGGCGCGTGCCCGTCGTGCGACGTCCCACATAGGCGAACGAGTTGGTGTACGCGTCGAGCAGCTGCATCGTGTAGTAGCGACCGTTCAGCTCCGGCACCTGCAGCACTAGCGGGCCGTCCTGAAGGCGCAGGCGCGCGACCGTGTAGACCGTGTCGACGTTGGGCAGCACCACGAGCCGCTGCGCCGGGGTGCTCAGACGGGTGACGTTGATGAGAGTGTTGGGCGGGAAGACCTGGATTACCCGCTGCTGGTTGAGCAGCGGCAGGCCGTAGACGTATGCGCTCAGCCCGACGTCGAACGCGCGCTTCGCCCGAACGCTGAAGACGTGCTGGAAGTCATCCGATCGCGGCGCGCGCGTGCGCGCCTCGGCGCCGATCGGGGCGAGCGCCAGAACCGCGACGGTTGCGACCAGCGCCGCGCGCGCCCGGGGCAGCACTACTCGTTCTCTGGCTCGCGCCCGTCGCGACCCACGTATCCGCCCTTCGCGCCTACGCACACGTAGGTGGCATCGCCGTCGCCCACGTTGCGCACCTTGCGGTGCGTGGAAGCAGCAACTCGCGCGAGGCCGCCCGGGCCGAGCCGGTGCACGGACCCGTCGCCGAATTCGAACTCCACGGTTCCGCGGTGCACGAAGTAGAGCTCTTCCTGCTCATCGTGGAAGTGGTAGTTGGTCTCGTACCCCGCGGGCATGACGATCGCGTTCACGCCCATCTCCCCCACGTCCAGCTCGCGTCTGATCTTGCGAAAGCCGGGGCCGTCGCCCAGGCCGTCGACGTTCGCGACGGTGTAGCCGTCGCCCTTCGTGGGCTCCTTCACCTCTTCGCTCATGGTCGTGACACTACCGCCCCGAGGGCGACCTACTGCCCGGCTTCGTCAGCGGCCTCGCCGTGCTCGCTCTGCGCCACCGACGGCTCGCCGTCCTCGTCTTCGGCGGCCTCCACCGCGCCGGGTACGCCGGGGTCCTGCTGCTTGGCCTCCCAGTCGCGCTTGGCGTCCTCGATGTCGGAGCCCACCCGCTCGCCTGACTCCTCGAGCTCCTCGACTTGGCGGTCGACCTCGCGGTCTTCGGTGTCGTCGGACATGACGTTTGCCTACCCCGGCAAGGGCGGGCGAAACGGCGCTACTCCGCCAGCCCGACCGCCTCGAGCGCTTCCGCAGGCCCGTGAAACCACTCGTAGCGAACGACCTTCCCGTCCCGCAGCGTCCACAGCGCCGACTCGCGACCGTCCACCTCCAGGCCGCTCCCGCGCCCCCGCGCGCGGTAGCGGACTACCGCGGCGACCTGGTCGCCCGCAGCCCTGAGCACCTCGGGCTGCGCCCGCCAGGACTCCCAACCCTCGAACACCTTCTCCACCGCCCCCATGAACGCCGGGAGGCCGGTGCGTGTCCCGGGCTCCACGGCGTCGGGCGGGTTCACGTACTCGATCGCGGGATCGAGGAGCTCAGCGACATCGCCCGGAAACGCGTCGCGGTCCATGGCGTCATAGAGCCGCCGCACGATCTCGAGGTTCTGCTCCGACACGCGCCGTCAGTATCGCGCGCCGCGACCTCGACGCTTACTGCGCCTGTTCAACCCCCAGACGCCTCCGCGCGCCGCACGCCGCGGATCGCCCAGAACCCCATCACCGCCACCAGCCCGAGCACGGCCGCAAACGCGAGCCCCAAGTCCGGCGCCCCGCCCGAGATCAGCTCGCGGCCGGCCTCCAGCACCGGCGTCAGCGGGTTGACCTCGGCGGCCGACTGGACCCAGCCGCTCACTAGGTCGATCGGCACATAGACCGGTGTGAGGAACAGGATCAGGAAGACGGGCGTCTGCATCAGCGGGGCCGCCTGGATCGAGCGGAAGCGAAAGGCGATGCCGGCCGCGAACATGACCGCGGCGAAGTTGACGATGCCCGCCAGCGTGTAGAGGCCGACCAGATCGCCCGGCCCGCCCCCTACCTGCATCCCGACGGCGAGCGCGACTGAGGTCAACACGACCCAGATGAACACCGCACGCCCGAACGCCGCCAGCGCGTAGCCGCCGAGCACGGCCAGCCGACTGGGCGCCGCCAACATCAGCCGCCGCCCGAAGCCCGACTCGAAGTCGCGCGCCATCGAGAAGCCCGTGAACACGCCGCCGAACGCCGACGCCTGCAACAGCACGAACACGAACTGGAACGCCGTGTAGCCGTCGGGAAAGGTGAAGCCGGGCGTGTTCTCGACACCCGAGAGGCCGCCCGCGAACGCCGTGAAGAAGAACATCGGGAAAGCAACCGCGGGGATGAGCAGCGTGGGGTTGGTGAAGAAGTTGTGCAGGTTCCGCCACGCCACGGCGCCCGCCACGCTGCGCCACCTCATGTCCGCACCAACCTCGTTCGCAGCGTCACGACCGACAGCGCGAGGAAGACGACGCCGATCGCAATCGCCCACCCGAACGCGAGCGCCAACGCCTCGCCGTCGAACCCCTCGATAAACAGGCTGCGGATCCCCTCGAGCAGGTAGGAGACCGGGTTCAGCGTGGCGATGGTGCGGAACCAGTCCTGCTCGATCAGGTTGCGCGGGAGCGCCATCGAGGAGAGGAACAGGAACATGAAGAACACCGGCAGCAACCCCTGCACCGCCTCGCCGTTGCCGAACTTGAACGCGGCGAACACGCCGATGCAGCCGAAGGCGAAGCTGATCACCAGCGACAGTCCCACGATCACGAGGCCGCCCGCGACGCCCGCTTCCAGGCTCGCCCCGGCGGCCAGCCCGACGGCGACGAACACCACCGCCTGGAATACCCCGAGCGCGACGACGCCCGCGAGCTGGCCCGCCACCAGCGCCACGCCGCTCATCGGCGTGAGCGCCAGCCGGTCGAGGAAGCCGGTGTCGATGTCCCGCGCCAGGTCGGCTCCACCCCCGGACACCGAGAAGATCCCGGCCTGGATGAACGGCACCGCTAGGGCGAACGTCAGGTAGGAGTCGGTCGGGAAGCCTGGGATCTCGGTGGCGGTGTCGAGCCCGCCGGCGTTGATCGCCAGGAGGATGAGCGGGAACAGGATCGACGGGACGATCTGCGCGGGCTGGCGCGCCGTGCGGATGAGCGATCGCCGCGACAGCTCGGCGACCTGGGTCCAGACCGGCGAGCTCACACCGCCGCGGCGTCGGCGGTTCGCGGCGCGGAGGCGGCCTCGGCGTCCTCTTCCTCCCCGGCGCCCTCGAGCGTGCGACCGGTCTTGGCCAGGAACACGTCGTCCAGGGTCGGCACGTGCAGCTGGAGGTGGGAGACCTCGATGCCCTCGGCGTCGAGCGCCCGGACGACTGCGGCGAGCGAGCCCTCGCCGTCCTTGAGCCGCACGCCGATGCTCTCGGCCTCGTGGTGCGGGCAGTCGCCGTCACCGAAGCGCTCGAGCACCCGCGCCATGTCCAGCGCCCGGGAGCGGTCGGCCGGCACGGCCTCGACGCTCGACTGCCCGATCTCGGCCTTCAACGCCTCGGGTGTGCCCTCGGCCACGATCCGACCGTCGTCGATGATCCCCACGCGGTTGGCCAGGGCGTCGGCCTCCTCGAGGTACTGGGTGGTGAGGAAGACGGTCACGCCGTCCTCCTTCGACAGGCGCTCGACCTCCTCCCACAACGCGGTGCGGCTCGGCGGGTCGAGGCCGGTCGTCGGCTCGTCCAGGAACAGGATCCGCGGGTCGTGCACCAGCGCGAGCGCCAGGTCGAGGCGCCGCTTCATGCCGCCGGAGAACCCGCCGACGCGCCTGTCGGCAGCTTCTGACAACCCCACGCGCTCGATCAGCTCGTCACCTCGGCGGCGGCGCTGGGACTTCGGGATCGCGTGCAGGCCCGTCTGCAGACGCATGTGGTCGTTGGCGGTGAGGAACGGGTCGAGCGCCGCCTCCTGCAGCGCCGCGCCGATGTTCTCGCGCACCTTGGCGCCGTTCTCGCGCACCTCGTAGCCGGCCACCCGCGCCGTCCCCGCGTCCGGAGGCAACAGCGTGGTGAGCATGAGCACGGTGGTGGACTTGCCCGCCCCGTTGGGACCGAGGAAGCCGTAGATCTCCCCGGGGTCGACGTGCAGGTCGATCCCGTCCACCGCGCGCGGACCCTTCTTGAACTGCTTGACCAGGCCCTCGACCTCGATCGAGGCGGGGTACTCGTTGCTCGCCATGGCCGTCCAGGCTACTCAGGCGGGCGCGAGGCTCCGGCGTGGACTCGCTGGGGAGGGGATCGGGGGAGCCGAAATCGGGGAGCAATCCCGCCTAAGGGTCGTGTAGCGACCCCTAAGCGGGACGGTCCACTACACCCGCAGCGCCAGCACCCTCAGCCGGTCCTGCTCGACCAGATCAGCCAGCGCCTCCACCATGCGCGGATCGAACTGGGTCCCCGCGCACGCTCGCAGCTCCTCCACGGCGGCCGATACCTCCACCCCCTTGCGGTAGGGGCGATCCGAGGTCATCGCCTCGAACGCATCGGCCACGAAGATGATCCGGGCCTCCTCGGCGATCTCGTCGCCCTTGAGCCCGTTCGGGTAGCCGCGCCCGTCCATCCGCTCGTGGTGCTGGCCGACCCACTCCGCCTCCCGCTTGAGCCCCGCCCGCGTGAGCATCGAGCGCGCGATGGACGGGTGGGTCCTCATCTCCTCCCACTCCGCGTCGTCGAGCGCGCTCGGCTTGGCGAGGATCCTGGGTGAGACCGCGACCTTGCCGATGTCGTGGAAGTACGCCGCCCTGCGCAGGCACGCGACCCTCTCTTCCGAGAGTCCCAGCTCCTGCCCGAGCGCGGCGGCATAGGCGGCCACGTTCTCGGCGTGCTCGCGGGTATGCAGCGACTCTGCGTCCATCGTGGACACCACTGCGTACCGGGCTTCGACCGGAGACGGCGCGTTCCTCCCCGCTCCCGGGACCGCGCAACTAAGCCGCCGCCGAGACGCCCGCTGCCCGCACGATCCGCCACGGTCGCTCGTCCGGACCGTCGAGCGCCAGGGTCCAGCGCTCACTGAAGCTCGCCGCGCGGTCGCGGTCGCCCGCGACGACCGCGGCGGTGTCTCGGTCCTCGACGTAACGGACTCCGCCCAGCTCCACGTCGATCGTCATCGTGGCCGGGTCGGCGCCGGCATCGAGCGCCGCGATCCTGATCGCTCGCACGCGCGGGCCGCGGACCACCAGCCGCGTGCGGCGACTCGCGTCGCCCGGATGCAGAAGATCGCCGATCGCTTCCGGGCTCGCCATCTGCTCGAGCGCGGCGTCATCGCCGTCGACCGCCTGCGCCCACGCCTCGACCGCGCGGCGAGCCGCCGCCTCCAGCACCGCCGGGGCGAAGCGCGGGTCGGCCACGCTCAGGTCGAGCGCGGCGGCGCGGGCGTCGCCGTCGAAGTCGAGGTCGGCGACGTCGGCGGGCTTGAAGCCCTCGGGGAGGCCGTCCGCGACGGCCGTCTCGACGATCGCCTCGTCCGCCACGCGCGAGTCGGACCACGGCGAGGCCACGATCTCGCTCTCCCAGTGGTGGCTGCCCTCGGCGCTCTGCTCGATCGAGACCACGATCCAGCGTCCGTCCCGCTTGGCCAGGGTCCAGAACTCCGCCAGGCCGGTGGTGGTGGACGTCGCACCGGTCCGGTTGATCGTCTGGCCGTGGGCGTCGACCACGTAGTCCTCGAGCTTCGCTGCCAGATGCACCACCACGCGGTCCTCGCGATCCTCGACTCGGTTGACCAGGCCGACGTACTGCACCTCGGGATCGGCGAGGGGCCGCACCCGGTTGTGCCAGCCCTTCGAGTCGAAGTCGTCGAGCCGGCGCGACCACTCCACGAACAGGTCCTCCCCGACCAGCGTCCTGAGCCGCTCGCGGTCGCGCGCATCCCAGGCCTCCTGGGCCTGGCGAAACAGCACCGCGGCGGCCGGCACCACGGCGTCGGCTGCGAACGCCGGGTCGTCCTCGGCGGCCTCAGCGGAGGCGAGCCGCACGCGCTCGATCCGCTTCTTGCGCCTGCGCGCGAAGCGGAAGGCCGCGATCCCCGCGAACAGGAAGATCAGCGCGAAGACGCCGAGCACGATCACTGCTCCGACGAGCGACCCTCCCCCGCTCCCGCCGGAGCCACCAAACCCGCTCCCACCGCCGCCTCCGAAGGACCCGCCGCCCCCACCTCCGCCCCCGAACCCGGAGCTGCCGCCACCCGCCGCGCCGAGGGCGGGCTCCGCGGCGGCCAGAAGCGCCACCGCCACAACCACCAGGAGAAGCCGCAGCATCCCGCTCGATCGTAGTCGCGCACTTCGGATTTGCCGCCCTCCGGCCGATATACACCGTGAATGCTCACGATCGCCGTCATCATCGTCCTCTGCGTCGCGCTCGCCGCGACGGCCGCCAAGCTGCTGGCACTACGCGGCGATCACGCGCGGCTCGTGGCCCTGCACGGGGTGGCGAGCCACGACGATCTGACCGGCCTCGACAACAGGCACCGCTTCAACGAGGAGTTGCGCAACCACCTGGCGCGCGCGCGGCGCTACGGCGGACCGGTCACCGTGATTGTGCTCGACCTCGACCGCCTCGAGCCGGTGAACAACGAGCTCGGCCAGGAGATCGGCGACGCGATGATCACAAGCGTGGCGCGAGCGATCCGCGAGCGGCTACGCGAGAGCGACGTGATCGCCCGGCTCGGCGGCGACGAGTTCGGCGTGCTGCTGCCGGACGCCGACGAACAGGCGGCGGCGACAGTTGCCCGAGACCTCCTGCGCGTTGCGAAGACGGCCGTGGTCGAGGTGCCCGACGGCGGGATCGCGTGGACCAGCGCGAGTATCGGGCTCGCCCACGACCCCAACCCCGCCGACACCGATTGGCGCGCGCTGATCTCCGCGGCCGCAACCGCGATGGAGGAGTCCAAGCGCGCAGGAGGCGACCGCCTGGCGGTCGCCAAGCCCTTCGCCGGTACGGATCGCCCTCCGTATCCGACCTGGGCCTGAGCGGGCTCGGCCCGGCTCAGCGCGCCGGCGCGATCAGCGCCTCGGCCACCTTCGCCTGCGCGGCCGCCGACTGCGACAGGAACCCGTCGCACTCGCCCTGGGCGAGCATCGACACCAGGGTCGCCGAGCTGCCGAGCAGCGTCCCTATGTCAGCGTCGTCGAACGCCGCCCTCCCGTCGGCCACGATCTGTCAGGACGTTCGTCCTGATGGTGGCGAAAGTCTGTCTGAGCCGCCGGCGGGAATAGCCCTCGGTCCACCCAGGCCCGGTTGACCGCACGCGCGATCACCACGGCGTCATCGAAGGTCGCGGCCGGCTGGCCCGGCGTGAACTCGGGCGGGTCGGAGGTGTTTGCCAGGTCGCGGGTCACCGCGAGCGCGGTGGCGATCTGTATGTCGAGCTTCGGGAAGTCGACGATGCTGATCTCGTCGTCGACCGTGTGGTAGCAGGGACCGTTCGCATCGGTGAAGAACACGCTCGGCACGTCGCGCGCGATGAAGTTCGCGTAGTCGCTGCGGCCCTGGCCGAAGACCGAGCTCAGCATGCCGTTGTCGAGCGACCGGTCTCCGATCGCCGTTCGCACGATGTCCTGGAACCGACTGCCACCGGTCTCCGACGCCACCGCGAAGGTCGTGTTGCGCAGGCTCGGCAGGAGATTCGTGCCCTGGATGTCGAAGTTGACGTAGGCCACCGTGTCCGCCAGCGGCACCAGGGGATTGTTGACGTAGTGGAGGGAGCCCAGCAGGCCATCCTCCTCTCTGTCCCAGAAAGCGAGGATCACCGATCGGCGAGGCTTGGTGGGCTGGGCGGCGATCGAGCGGGCGATGGACAGCGCGGCCGCCGCGCCGGTGGCGTTGTCGGTGGCGCCGTTGCAGATCGTGTCGGCGGGGGAGGGCGGCGGCTCGCACGAGTTGCCCAAACCGTCGTAATGCGCGCCGACCACCACGTACTCGTCGGCGAGGTCCGTGCCCGGGATCACCGCCACGACGTTGGTTCCGCCCGGCGATGGCCTGCGTGTAGGCCGCGTCGCCGGTCTGCGACGGTGTTGAGGCCTTGCGCGAGCGGCTTCAGCGTGTTGATCAGGTAGTTGCGTGCGAGCGTTGAGCCGGCGGTTCCGTTCTGGCGGCCGTTGGTGTCGTCACCGGCCAGGCGCGCGAGGTCGTAGCTGTGTACAGCCGGTGAGCAGCGCGCACGCGGCGCACAACATTGTCGATGCGATCCAGCGGTTCCGGCGGCCTGCCATCCTGCACCTCCCCCTTGACTGCTGCCACCCTAAGCGAAGTCGGGGGGTGTTTGCCATGGGAACCTCCTACGAGCGCTTCGATGCGCCGCTGCTGGCGGTGTTTGACGACGCCGGCGGCTCACCGCTCACCGCCGCGCAGGTGAGCGAGCGCTGCAGCGATCCGTGGGCCAGCCCGATGGTCAAGGAGTGGCTGCGCGAGGCCTTCGACCGTGGACTGGTGAACGTGCGACGCCAGTCGGATCTTCCGTCCGAGTGGCGGTTGACGTGGAAGGGCCGCCGGGCGGCCCGCCGCGCCGCGCGACGCTAGCCGCGTCAAGCGTTGTCTGCCACCCCTGGGCGCCGCTAAAGCCCTCGCGCGCGCGTGACGAGAAAAGAAGTGCGTGTCCCGTTCACGCAAGAGCTCTGCCTGGTCCCGGGCGGTCCGGCCCGCGACGCCCCTTGCCGCGGCGCTCGCCGCCGCCCTGCTCGCCGCCGCACCTGCCGCCGCCGATCATCCGGGTCCGCGCGTGACCGGCACCGTGGTGACCGACCACGCAGACGACCTTCGGCGCGGGCTCCGCCAAGCCGCGCCCGCTGTTCACGCTCAAGACGGCGCGCGGCGAGCGCCGCCTTCGCTTCCGCCGCGCCGTGAGCCGGCGCCGGCTTCGCGCCTCCTCGACCGTGACGCTGCGAGGTCGCGTGAAGGGGCGCTCCATCGGCGTCAGGCGCCTCGGGCGGGCACGACAGCGGGTGAGGGCGCGCGCCTCCGAGTACGTCGGCAACCGCAAGACAGCCATAGTGCTGATGAGTTTCGCCTCGAGCCCCAACTGCGTTCACGCTCGCAGGTGCGCGCCTCAAGGTGTTCGACGACACCCCCGGATCGCGCTCCGCGGACGCCTACTTCAAGGAGGTCTCCGACGGCGACATCTCGCTCGTGGGCCGCGACAACCCCACGGGTGGCGACGCGTTCGGCCCCTACCCCGTTCCCACCAACGCGGGCTGCCCCGAAGACGCGTACCTGTCATGGAAGTCCGCCGCCGCGAACGTCGCAAACGCCTCCGGCGCCAAGCTCGGCGACTACGACCACGTGATCTACGTTCTCCCGCCCGGGTCGGGGTGTGACTGGCTGGGGCTCGCGTCCGTCGGCGGGCGCTGGTCGATGATGCGCAACACGCTTGACACCTCGGTGGTGGCTCACGAGCTCGGCCACAACCTCTATCTCGACCATGCATCCAGCGACCGCTGTGAGATTGGCACCACCCCGGTACCCGTGGGCGGAACCTGCACGAACGACGAGTACGGCGACCCGTTCGACGCGATGGGCAATCATCCCGAGGGCCGCCTGTTCAACGCCGCGCACCGATTCAGCACCGGCTGGGTGACGAGCGCGCAGGCGAAGACGGTCACCTCGGACGGGACCTACCAACTGGGCGCGCTCGCCCTCGACGACGCCACGCGGGTGCTGCGCATCCCGCGCGGCGACGGCACCGAGCTGAACCTGGAGATCCGCCGGCCGTTCGGCCTGTTCGACGACTTCAACCCCACCAGCGCCGTCACCCAGGGCCTCTCGGTGAGGATTGCCACGCCGCCGCCGGTCCTCGCCCTCACACGGCTGCTGGACATGACCCCGGCGTCGTCGACTCTTCGACGATTCCGCCCTGCCGGCCGGGAAGTCCTTCTTCGACCCCGTCTCCTCGACCGCCGTACGGCTCGACTCCCTCGGCCCGCTCGGCGCCACGGTCAGCGTCGATCTGGCCGTGCCGACGACAGCGCCGGCACCGCCCGTCACGGCGGAGGCACCGGGCCCGGCAGGCCCATCGCTCGATCCGCCGACCACGTCCGACGACGTGCCCGTCGCTCGCCGGACCTTCCTGCCCGCTCGCGTCCTGGCAATCGGCGGCTCGCGCGGGCGCGGCTCGGCGCGTTCGCCTGCACCGCTCGGACGGCCGCGCCTACTCGGTCCGCGCCCGCCGCGGCGTGGCCCGGCTCGAGGCCCGCTTCGCGCGCGTGACCTCTGGCAAGGGGCGCATGAAGCTGACGCTGCGCGGAAAGGCGTCCACGTCGTGCCGCGGCCGCGTGGAGATCTACGTGCCCGGTTCGCGCCGGTGGGCGCGCGTGGCGCGGGTGTCGCTGGGACGGAAGTCACGCACCCTCCGGATCTCGGCGGCCGGCGCGGGCACCCGCTACGTCTCGCGTGGCGGGACGGTCCGGGTGCGCGTGTCCTGCGGAGCGCGCCGGCTGCGGAGCGTCAGCGCGGACGTGCTGCGGCTGTCCACCGGCTGACCTAGCCAACAGCCAGGCGCCGATGAAACAGATCGAGCGTCAGCCCGATGCACTCGCGCGCCAGCTCGGGGTCGTAGCGGTGGCCCTCGTCCCGGATGAACGCGTGCTGGCCGTTCACCTCGTGCCAGGTGAAGTCGAGCTCGGCGTCGTCCATCGCGTCGTGGATCACGCGTCGACCCTCGCGCGGGATGTGCGGGTCCTGGCGTCCCCAGATCATCAGCAGCTCGCCCTCGATCTCGCCTAAGCGGTCGAGCGTGTCGTCGCTCTTGCCGCGACCGAGGCTGCCGCGAGTGGATGTCGGTCGCGTAGAAGCAGGCCGCGGCGCGCACCTCGGCGTTCATCGCCGCGCGCACGGCCAGGTGGCCGCCGATGCAGATGCCCATCACGCCCAGTCGCCCGCTGCACGCTTCGTGCCCGGCCAGCAGGTCGAGCGCCGCGCGCGCGTCGGCGTCGTAGGAGTCCAGCTCCTTCGCGTACTTGTGCGCGTTGCCGCGCTCGCCGCCCGCTTCGTCGTAGGTCAGCACGACGCCGGGCTCCCCTTCGAGCTCGTGGAAGATCTCCGGCACGGCCACCACGTACCCATGCCCGGCGAGCATCGCGGCCGTGCGCGCGATCGGAGCCGTCCGCTGGAAGATCTCCGAGAACAGGACCACGCCCGGGTAGCGGCCCGGGGCGCGCGGGGCGCGACACGTAGGTGCGCATCGTGCCGAACGGCGTGGTGAGGTCTGCGTGCTCGGGCTCCGCGAGGATCATGGCCGCCGCGGCGGCACTCTATTCCGGCGCAGCTTGGCGCTCAGGCTGGGGCGAGCTCGACGGCGCGGAAGTCGCGCGACCGCACCCCGTTGCGCCCCGCCTGCTTGGCCTCGTACAGCGCGCCGTCGGCCTCTTGGTAAAGCCGGTCCGTGTCGAGGCGGCCGCCGTGGCAGGCGACCGCGCCGAAGCTGATCGACACGTCGAGGCCCGCCGGGCGACTCTTCGCGATCGCCACGCGCAGCCGTTCCGCCACCTGATGCGCCGAGTGCAGGTCGGCGCCCGGGAGGATCGCGACGAACTCCTCGCCTCCCACGCGGTAGACGTGGTCGAGCGCGCGCAGCTCCTTGCGCAGCGTGTAGGCCACGTCCTTGAGCACCGCGTCCCCCGCGGCGTGCCCGTGCTCGTCGTTGATGCGCTTGAAGTGGTCGAGGTCGCCGATCAGCAGCGCCAGGGACTCGGCCTTGGCGGGATCGCGACGGTCCCTGCTCCGCGGGGAGCCGGTGTCGAGCTCGGCGAACCGCTGCGCGAGCGCGGACCGGTTCAGCAGCCCGGTGAGGGGGTCGAGCACCGCCTCACGGCGATGGTCGCGGTCGGACTGCACCAGCGCCCCGCCGAGGATCGTCACCGCGAGCATCAGGGCGAAGGACGAAGACGATCGGCAGCGGATCGTCGACGAACGCCGCGGGATCGACCGCGCAGGTCGAGCCGACCAGCAGCAGCGTGATCCAGATCAACCCCAACCCGATGCCGCGGTTCTCGAACCGCGCGCCGAGCGTCACGGCGGGCAACGCGAACCACGGAATCGCCGGGCTTTCAGGTCCACCCGTGAGCGCGACGCTCAGAGCGATCATCAGCGGGGAGATCGCCCAGTAGGCGCCTATCCAGCGCTCGGGGCGCGCTTTGCGGACGACCATCGCGTCGCCGATCTTGAATGCGGCGAACGCGGCCCCCAGCGGGGCGAGCCACCACCAGCCCAGCTCGGGGCCGGACACGACCAGGGCGGCCGCCAGCACCGCGAAGGCGGCCACGCGGTAGGGCTTCAGCCGAGCCTCCATGTCGAGCAGTCGCTCGCGCTGGAGGTGCTTCTGGCTTAGCTGGAGGTGTTCTCCCGCTGCGCTCATCTCAATACCCCTGCCGGTCATATCGGCGCGACGGCCGACGAGCTTGACCGCAGACATCTAGTGTCTCGTCTAGTCGAAGCCGGAGGGAAATCGTGAGCAAGTGGAGCGCCGACCAGATACCCGACCAGAGCGGCCGCGTGGGCGTGGTCACCGGGGGCAACAGCGGCCTGGGACTGGAGACCGCGCGCGAGCTCGCGCGCAAGGGCGCGCACGTCCATCTGACGGCGCGCGATCCGCGTAAGGGCGAAGCGGCCGCCAAGGACATCGCGGCGTCCGTGCCGGATGCCGATGTCACGGTGACTCAACTCGACCTCGCGAGCCTCGACTCCGTGCGCGCGTTCGCCGACTCGCTCGGCCACGACAAGCTCGACCTGCTGATCAACAACGCCGGGATCATGATGACGCCGGCCCAGAAGACGGCGGACGGGTTCGAGCTCCAGTTCGGCACCAACCACCTCGGCCACTTCGCCCTCACCGGCCTGCTGCTCGACAAGCTCGCGCGCGCGGACGCGGCACGAGTGGTCACTCTGAGCAGCATCGAGCACAAGGCCGGTCACCTGAACTTCGACGACCTGCAGAGCGAGACGGACTACGCCCCTCGGAAGGCCTACCAGCAGTCCAAGCTGGCGAACGCCGCGTTCGGGTTGGAGCTCGACCGCCGGCTACGCGCCGCGGGCTCGCCGATCATCAGCGTGCTCGCGCATCCCGGCTACTCGGACACCAACCTCCAGAGCACGGGGCCGACCGGGGCGATGAAGTCAATCCTCGCGGTCGGCAACAAGCTCTTCGCCCAAGACCAGAAGATGGGCGCCCTGCCGACCCTGTACGCGGCCACGGCGCCGAACGTCGACGGCGGCTCCTACATCGGGCCCGACGGCTTCCGCGAAACGCGCGGGCACCCCACGTTCGTCGACGTGATCCCCGAGGGTCGCGATCCCGAGGTCGGGCGGCGGCTGTGGGAGGAGTCGGAGAAGCTGACGGGCGTGCGGTTCGAGATCCCCGCGGCCGCGTAGGCGCGCGTTGTGGCTGGCTTCGCCGGTCGAGTCGGCGTAGGCTGGCACCGTGCGATGGCTCGCGGCACTCGCGGTGGTCGGATCGATGCTCGCGGTGGCCGCCACGGCGAGCGCCCAGGCGCCGACCCAGGACTCGGTGACCGGCACCATCCGGTCGCCGTTCTTCGTCGAGGTCGTGTTCGACGCGCACAGCGGACCGAATGGCGAGAACCCATCGGGCACCGTTGACTTCAACGGCCTCGGCGACTTCGACTTCGACGGCCCGCTGACCTGCCTCAACGTGCGTGGGAACGTGGCGACGTTCAACATCGTCACGATCTTCGGCGACTTCCCAGGCGAGGCCGTCGACAATGCGGGCACGGGCCAGCCGGACGTGGTCCGCGCCGGCTTCGTATCCAGGCCGAGGGGCGACTGCACGCCGTTCAGGCCGGACGAGCAAACGGTCACCGACCGCGCCACCAGCGGCGACCTCCGAGTCGTCGACGCCAGCGGACCGAAGGTGAACAGCGTCACTCCGGCGCACAACGCAACCGGGGTCCCACGGGACGCGGTGCTCGTGGCGGGTTTCTCCGAGGCGATGAACAAGTCGGCGACGCAGGGCGCCTTCGTCCTCCGGCGGACGAGCACCGGCGCTGCGGTGTCGGGAGCGTTCTCCTGGTACGGCAACGCGCTGATCTTCAAGCCGTCCGCTCCGTTGACACCCGGGGCCGGATACACGGCCTCGATATCGACGGCAGCGACGAGCGTATCCGGCGTTCACCTCTACCTACCCAAGATCTGGCAGTTCACGGTCACGAGCGACGGGACGCCGCCGGCGTTGGTCACGCTGTTCCCGGCGGATGGCGAACGCAATGCGCTGCGCGACACCCAGGTGGTCGCCGCATTCAACGAAGCGATGGACAAGGCCGCGACGCAGGGCGCCTTCTCGCTCAAGCTGAAAAGCACCGGCGCCACGGTCGCCGGCAGCTTCTCCTGGTACGGAACGGCGCTGTTGTTCACACCGTCGAGCCCGCTGGTCCCCGGCGCGGAGTACACGGCCACTGTCTCCACCGCTGCGAAGGACCGCGGTGGAAATCACCTGCCGACGGCGATCGCCTGGGACTTCACCGTCAACAGCGACACCACGGCGCCCGTGGTGGTCGGGTTGTCACCGGCGGACGGGGCGACCAACGTGGGGCAAAACGACCTGGTCGTCGCACTGTTCTCAGAGGCGATGAACAAGTCCGCGACCCAGGAGGCGTTTTCGCTCAAGCGGTCTAGCAACGGAGCCGCTGTCGCGGGCAACTTCCATTGGTTCGGCAGCGCGGGGCTGATCTTCCGACCGTCCGATCTACTCGCGCCCGGCGTGGAGTACACCGCCACCCTGTCGACCGGGGCAAGGGACGTGGCGGGCAACCGCCTGGCCCAGAAGGTCTGGCGGTTCACGGTCCACCCGTGAGCTGAAGGCCGCTCGCCCGGCGCGGGGCGCGGCTCACCACACGAAGGGTGGATTCCATCGGCTGCGCGCCCTTGTCGACTTTGACTACCTATGTGAGTCAAAGTCGACAAGGGCAGGTCATAGCCCAGTCGTCGCGCCCGACGATCAGGCCCCAGGCGGCCGGCCCAGCGGCCGCTGATACCACCGCACGCTCCACGGCCGCCCGAACTTCTCCCCCGCGTCGTCGAACGTGCCCACCACGGTGAAGCCGTGCTTGAGATGGAGGGCATTGCTCGCGTCGTTCGGCAGTGCGACCCCGCCGACCGCCATCCGCAGGCCCTCGCAGCGATCAAGCCGCCCGAGCAGCTCCGCATAGAGGGCGTGACCGACCCCGCGCCCGCGGTGGTCCTCGTGGACGTACGCGGAGACCTCGCGGGTGGTGAAGTACCCGGGCCGCTCCTTGAACCAGCTGGTCTTGGCGTAGCCGAGCACTGCGCCGTCCTCGACCGCCGCGAGCAACTCGTTGCCCTCGGAGCCAGAGCGCGTGGCCGCCAGGCGTCTCCCCCCACTCCTCCACGCTCGGCCCCTCCACGTCGAAGGTGACGTGCGTCTCCGCGGCCGCCTTCGCGTAGATCGCGGCGATGGCCGGGAGGTGGTCCTCGGTGGCGTCGATGACCTCGATCGACATCGTCTTGCAGCCAAGCACACGGATCGGCTCCTCGCTATGGACCGGATGTCCTAGCGTCGGGTAGGGTCGGGCGCCGTGAGCGCACGGGGCAACCTCATCGCGGGCGCGGTAGTCCGCACCACCTACGGGCTGGTGTCGCTGTTCGCCCCCAAGATCCTGTTCTCGGCCGCGGGCGAGGACGAGGTCGTAGACGACACTCGCTACTTCAACGCGCTCTTCGGCGGCCGCGACCTCACGGTCGCCGGCCTGACCGTGGCCGCACTTCGCGCCGGCCGGGAGAGGGAGGCCCTGCTGGCCAACATCTCGTGCGAGGCGACCGACTTGGTCGCGCTCGTCCAGGAGTACCGCC
The DNA here is from genome assembly GCA_963802855.1 of uncultured Thermoleophilaceae bacterium. GTDB lineage: Bacteria > Actinomycetota > Thermoleophilia > Solirubrobacterales > Thermoleophilaceae > JAAYBF01. Next base: position 9,823 of record CAWDJP010000003.1, on the reverse strand, counting down.
AGCGAGGAGAGCTCGATTCGACGCTGAAGGCCGGTATCGCGTTCAACGTCGCCGGCTGGACGACCTGGATCCTGGCCGCTCGCTCCTTGAACAGCTAGCCGGCCGCAGGCTCGGACATCGGCCGGAACGACATCGTCAGCATCCGGTGCCCTCGCGGCCGCGTGATTGCGAACAGCACGACGTCGGCCACGTCGTCGTCGCTCATCATCCCCTCGAGCTCGGGCATGTCCTTCGTCCTCCCTCGCCCCATCGCGAAGTCTGTCGCCACGCCGCCAGGACAGATCGAGGTGCATCGAACGCCCCGCTCACGCAGCTCGTGGTCGAGCGCGCGCATGAAGCCCACCTGGCCGAACTTCGACGCGCAGTAGACGGCCTCGCCCTCCAGTCCCCGCAGGCCAGCGACCGAAGCCAGGCTCACCACGTCCGCGGCGTCACTCTCGAGTAGGTGGGGCAGGGCGGCCTGGGTCGCGTACAGAGTGCCCTTCAGGTTCACGTCGATCATCTCGTCGAGCTGCTCGGGCGGGAGATCGCCGAAGGGTCCGTAGGCGCCCACGCCGGCGTTGTTCACGAGGATGTCGAGCCGGCCGAAGCGCTCGATCGTGGCTGCCACGGCGTGCTCGACATCGCTACGAGACGCCACGTCACACACGACGCCCAGCGCGCCTGGGATGCCCAGGTCATCGCCCGATCTCGACGCCAGGCAGACGCCGGCGCCCTCGGCCGCAAGCCGACGCGCCACCGCAGCCCCGATCCCGCGGCTCGCACCGGTCACCAAAGCGGCTCGTCCGTCCAGCTCACCCATCGCCCCTCCTCTCCACGTGAGCGGAGAGCTTCCCAGGATTCAGGGCTGCTGCGACGGCTCGGCGACGCTCTGCGCCCGCTCAAGCGCGCGCCGAAGGATGCGACACACATGCATCTGCGAGACGCCGATCCGCTCACCGATCTCGGACTGGGTCATGTCCTGGAAGAAGCGCATGTAGAGCACCTCGCGCTCGCGGGGGGTCAGGGCGCCCAGGCCCTTGCACGCCGCCGCGCGAGACTCGACGAGCTCGAAGCCCGCTTCGTCGTAGCCCAGGCGCTCGATGCGCGTGGTCGACTCGTCGTCGTCGGAGTCCGTTGGCTCGTCGATGGACCGAGGCCGGGCCCCGGCCGCCACCTCCAGCGCGCGTACCACCTGCTCAACGCTCAAGCGTGTCGCGTCCGCGAGCTCCTGCGACGTCGGCGACCGCCCGAGCCGCTGCGAGAGCTGCTCCGTCTCACGGTTGACCTTCAACACCAGCTCCTGGTCCGAGCGCGTGACGTGTATCGCCCACCCGAAGTCGCGGAAGTGACGCCTGAGCTCACCAAGGATCGTCGGCACCGCGAACGAGGAGAACTCGACGCCGCGCTCCGCGTCGAAGCGCTCGATCGCCAGCACCAGGCCGAGGCTGGCCACCTGCTCCAGGTCCTCGTCCGGCAGGCTCGTGTGCCGATAGCGATGCGCGAGCCTCCGCGCGAGCGGCAGGAAGATTTCGACAAGCTCATCGCGCGCCGCCTCGTCGCCGAATCGGGCATAGCGGCGAAAGAGCCGCCGCTCGCGAGCTTTGTCGTGCGTGCGCCGCGGCGTGCCGCCCGGCGCGGGTGACGCTGCGAGACCTGATGGTGAAGAAATGAGTATCGACCTCCCCGGTGTGCGTAGACGAAGCGCTGGTGCCTCGCCGGCGGGGTTTGGGCCGGTCTTCGACGATTGTAGCCGCGTGGTGGCGTCGCGACTACTCGTCGTCCTCGCCGATGACGTCGCGCACAACGTCGATCAGCGGGCGGCGCGAGCTGCGCGCCGCGGTCCGCATGCGTTCGAACGCCTCCTGGTCACGGATGCCGTGACGCTCCATCAAGATGCCCTTCGCGCGCTCGATCAGCGCGCGGCGATCGAACGCCTCGAGCAGCTGCCGGTACTGCGTGTAGCGGTGAAGCGCCACGTCGATGCCGCCCTGGAGCTCGGCCTCGTCGGTCGAGTCCACGTGGGCGAACACTCCCCTGCGGGCCGCCTCGGAGATGAACTCGGGGCTCGCGGAGCGGGCCAGGACGACCACCGGGCAGCTCGCCTCGTCGATGATCTCGGTGATCATCTGCAGCGCGTGGTCGGTGTCCTCGTGCAGAGCTACCAGCGCGAGGTCCGGGTCGTGCTCGACCGTGGCCCGCCCCACCTTCGAGATCTCGACCTCGTGCGCGATCACGTCGTGCCCGAGCTCCTCAACCGCGTCGCCGATCGGCTCGAGGTAGATCTCGCGCTCGTCGGCGACCAGGACGCGCAGGCGGTTGTGCTCGGGGTCGGGCACGGGGGTGCGAGCCTAGCCCGCGCGGCGCCCGCCGTCTTCTCTTAGGCCGCTGCCTGAGGCGCGACCCGCTGGCGCGCCCGCACGCCGCCCTTGGGCCCGAACGTGACGCCGCGCCGCGCGCCCTTCGCGGGCCTCCCCACCGGCTCGAGCTGGGTGCGCTCGAGCACCCGGGCGATCACCACGGCCATCTCGAAGGTGGCGAAGCTGGCGCCGAGGCAGCGCCGGGTGCCGCCGCCGAAGGGGAGCCAGGTGTAGGTGTCCGGCGCGTCGTCCTCGAGGAAGCGCTCGGGCCGGAAGGCGTCCGCCTGCGGGTAGCGGTCGGCGCGCCGGTGGATCGCCGCGATGCTCGGGTTGATCTCGATCCCCGGCGGGATCACGTAGTCGCCGAGCTCGAACGGCTCCTCGCGCACCTTGCGCCCCACTCCGAAGATCACCGGCCGGATCCGCAGGGTCTCCTTCACCACGGCGTCGAGGTAGGAGCGGTCGCCGTCGGCCAGGCTCTCTTGGAGCTTCTCCCGCACGCGCGGGTTGCGCATGAGCAGCTCGAACGCCCAGGCCAGCGCGGTCGCGGTCGTCTCGTGGCCGGCCACGAGCAGGGTCACCAGCTCGTCGCGCAGCTCGAGGTCGGTCATGGGGTTGCCGTCCTCGTCGCGAGCGAGCAGGAGCATCGAGAGGATGTCCTCGCGCTCCTCCAGGTCGGAGGCCTCGCGCCGCTGGGCGATCTCCTCGTAGATGAGGTCGTCGACCTGCTTCCGCTGGGTGGCGAACCCCTCGCCGGCCGCCGCACCGCGTCGACCGCCGGTGAGGATCAGCGTGAGCACGGCGAGCCGCGACGCCGTCGGATCGAGCAGCGTCCTGATCCGCCGCTTGAGCTCCTCCTGGCGCGGCCCCTCGGCGACTCCGAACACGGCGCTGGCGATCACGTCGAGCGTCAGCGACTGCGTCGACGGCAGCAGCGTGAATGTCTCGCCGACGGGCCACGAGTCGATCGCGCGATCGGCCGCCGTGCGCATCGTCTGCTCGTACGCGCGCATGCGCTCGCCGTGGAAGGGCGGGAGCAGCAGCTTGCGCTGGCGCATGTGGGCGGCGCCGTCGGCCAGCAGCACCGAGCGGCGGCCGACCACCGGCTCGAGCACCGCGTTGGCCTCCCCCGCGCGCAGCTGGTTGGGCGGCGCGCGAAAGACCTGCTTCACCAGGTCGGGGTGGAAGACCATCACGAAGCCGGAGTCGAACAGGCTGCTGAAGGTCACGATGTCGCCATAGCGGCGGCGGTTGGCCTCGACCCAGGGCCGGTTGGCGAAGATGAAGCCGAAGGTCTGGAGCCAGCGCGGGAGCTTTGGGCCGGGAGGCAGCGCGCCGTTCGTGGCGTCGTTGGCGTGGTGGTCGCGCGGCCTTCGGGCTTTCGGCCTGCGACGGTGCTCGGCGGGCTCACGATGCCAGTGTGGCAGTCTCGCCGCACCGGCGTGCGTGCGGGACCGGCGCGCGCGGATCTACTTCCCCAGCGCTGCCCTAAGGGAGTTCGCGTTGCCGGACGACGTGACCGCCGCCCCGCATGCCACCCTTCCGCGCCGTGCGTCAAGCGCGCGACACCCCGATTCGCCTGCGGGCCCTGATCGGCTGCCTGGCGCTGGTAGCCCTCGGCGCGTGCCCCTCGGCGGCGGTAGCCGGCGACCCGTCGCCCTCCAGATCCGAGCGCGACTTCACCAGGCTGCTCAATGCCGAGCGCGTCGCTCAGGGTCTGAGCCGGGTCGAGATCTCCCCAGCGCTCACGGCCATCGCGGACGACTACGTGCTGCACAACGAGCGCGCGGGCGGCATCACGCACGCGCGCGACGCGCCGTACACGGCGCTGGCCAACGCGGTCGGCTGCGGCAAGTGGCTGGGCCCGGTGCTCGGCATCGCCTATCCGAGCTATCCCAGCGTGCGCTCCGTCCTCGACGGCTGGCTGAGTTCGTCCGGCCATCGCGCCGTGGTCCTCGACCCCGAGATCACGCACATCGGCGTGGGGCTGCGCAGGGGGCACGCAGTGGCCTTCGGGATGCCCTGCGTCCGCAATGCGGCCAACACCAGCGGCGACTACGGCGACCCCCGGCCGGTCGCGCCGGCTCCGCCCGTCCTCGCGTCCGGTCCCGGCGCCGCCGCCCAGGCTCGTTCCCGACCCCGGGCGGCTCGCCGAAGGCCTTCGCCCTGCGCTCGCTGCGCACCGCCGCTCGTGGTCGCAAGATCCGCGTCCGGCTCCGGGTGGCGACCGGCTCGGCACGTGTTCGCCTGGTCGCCCGCCGACGCGGTCGCGATGGCGCGCGGCCGCTGGGTGCTGCTCAGGGCGCGGCAGCGCTCCTACCTGCTGGCGGTCAAGGTCCCCAAGAAGGGACGCTGGCGGATCTACCTGAGCTCCCGCGCGGGCGCGATCGCGCTCGGGAGCGTGCGGGTCAGGCGGCGCTAGACCGCGCGCCAGCCGTGGGCAGTCCCGCAGCGCCGGCGCGTGCGGGACGCCACACTCGGCTCGGTCTACCGGCAGCCCTTCAGCACCGCCCGCCCATCAGGCGGGTACTCGGTGATCTTGCCGACGCCTGGTGCGTACAGCTTCTGCTCCATCTCGCCCTCGGGCTGGATGAACTCCGAGATCCGGATCACGTCGCGGTAGAGCTTGCCGCCGATCTTGGCGCGCAGGCCGATCTCCTCGACGCGGTTTGACTCGGTGGTCACGCCCGGCACGTCCTCGAACCGGTGCTGGCCACCCAGCTTCGGCTTGGCCGGCATGGCCGACCCCCGGCACGTCCGTGTGCTTGCCGAGCAGCCACGTGCCGTCGTGGTCGGTGACCTTGCCGTTCTTGTAGTTGTCGACGTGCTCGCCGAGGTAGTAGACGGTTCCGTCGTCCGCCTGGGCGAAGTAGTCGTACGCGATCTCGATCAGCTTGCCGTCGTTGTAGGCCTTGTCCCGCACCACGACCGCGTCCACCGTCTGGCCGAACACGGTGAAGCGCTTGGTCCGCTTGAGCACCGTCAGCACGGACTTCGTCTTGGTGCCGTCGTGGTCCTTGCCCCGGTGCTCGCAACGGGTCTTGGTCGTGATCGGCAGGTAGGGGTTGTCGATCTTGCGCGGGTTGCTGAACCTCTGCGCGGCGGTCCTGGCTGGCCGGCGCCGCGGCGGCGCTCGATGCCACCCGCGGAGCCGCCGGCCGCCGCCGCCGACCAGCGACGCCGCGACCGCGACGCGCCCGTTCGACTGCCTTGGTACGGATCTTGCTGGCGTTGAGGAACATCTGTGGGTCACCGTCCTTCGCTGAGTGCGTTGTGAGCGCCACTCAACGGAAGGCGGATGACCGGTCGGTGAGGCAGGCGTGAGAGGTGGATGAGAGCCTGTTGACGGGCTGTCCGAGAGAGGAGGAGGCGCGCATGGCACAACCGAAGGTCGTAGGCCCACATGACGGTAAGGCCGGCTGGCTGGGGAGCATCGTGGTGCGATTCATGATCGACGGCGTGGAGGCGGGCGAGCGGTTTTCCCTCGTCGAGCACCCGATGCCACCGCGAGCGCTCGCCGCCCCGCTCCACCGCCACAGCCGTGAGGACGAGTACAGCTTCGTGATCGAGGGGCGGATGGGAGCGCTGCTGGGCGATGACGTGCTCGAAGCCGGCCCCGGCGACCTGGTCTTCAAGCCGCGCGACCAGTGGCACACGTTCTGGAACGCGGGCGACGAGCCATGCCGGATCCTCGAGATCATCTCCCCCGCTGGCTTCGAGAAGTACTTCGACGAGCTGGTGGAGCTCGGTGGATCACGGAACGCGGCTCCGATGCAGCTCCACGCATTGAGTGAGCGCTACGGCCTCGAGGTCGATCCGGGCAGCATCCCGGTGCTGCTCGAGCGCTTCGGGCTGGTCCTCGGGGAGCCGCCGGCCTAGCTCGCGCGTTGAAGCCGCCGTCGCAAGTGCAGCTGCTCGCGGTCCAGCGCGCTCGCCCAGCGCACCACGCGACCGATCGAGATTGCGAATGCGGCCCGAGCGAGCGCGCGCGCACGCCGATGTCGTCGAGGTCGCGCAACGAGAGCGTCGACACGGAGACACGGGTCGACCCGCAGAACCCACGGCCACCGCGGATGTCCGCCCAGCTCGGGCTCCTCGGACACCACCTCCTCGACCAGGTAGATCCGCCCCACGCCGAACGCGTGCGCCGAGCCGACGGCGTAGTTGACGAGGCGGTCGCCCTTGTGCGATCCGCGGCCTGCGCGGGAAGGCGCTAATCGGCCCGTGCTCGCGCTGCCAGGCGCGGCGGCGCGGTTGCTAGTCGTCGACGTCGAGCGGGCTGGCGCTGGTGCCCGTGCATTTGATCCAGTAGGCCAAGCCGTCACTGTTAGCGAACCCGACCGAACACGGAGACGAACATGGCCGATCTGGCGAAGCTGGCACGCAAGTCCTACGAGGCGTTCGCCGCGGGCGACCGGGACACGCTCGAAGCGCTCCTGACCGACGACCTCACCTTCTCCAGCCCTCCCGACCCGAAGCTCGACCGCGCCGGCTTCTTCGAGCGCTGCTGGCCGAACTCAGAGCTGATCGAGGAGTTCGAGTTCGTGCGGCTGGTCGAGGCCGGCGACGAGGTGATCGTGACCTACGAGAGCACGAAGACCGACGGCAGCCGCTTCCGCAACACGGAGGTGCTCACCTTCAGGGGCGAGCAGATCTGCCGCCAGGAGGTGTACTTCGGGTGGGACCTCTGACAGGCAGCGTTCCGCGAAAGCGACCTGGTCGCGTTGATGGGATGACCCTCGAACGCCTAAGAGAGAACGGCGCCTCACATTGAAGCGACCTCGATTGCGGCGTGATCACTGAGCCCGTCCTTTCGCCACCCATGGTGGTACTCGCAGGTCTTCGCGCCCAGGCTCGCTGATGCGAACACGTGATCGAATCGCCGACCCACCGTGTCGCCTCCCCGTCGCCGTACGTACCAGCTCCTGTCCTGAGGCTTGTAGCCGTGAAGGCACCGAAACACGTCCGGCAAGTCGAAGTCCGCAAGGCCCGTGAGGATCTGAGATGGACGACGACCGAGAGTCCAGCGCAGCTGGTAACAGGCGCCTGCCTTCCCATGCGAGCGACACTCTCGCCGGCCATGCAGGCGCAAGAGCTGCCGCTATCGCTACTGGCGGACGCACGATCGCTCCCGGCGCGAAGCAGAAACGAGCCGCCCAATCCGAGAAACGCCGTGTTGGCCGGTCACACCTGAGGCTCCTCGCGCGATTGGCGCGCGATCGTGAGACCTCCCTGCATACGCCGTTATCGCGCCGCCGGCGATGGCACCGGCCCGACAGGCGCAAGATACGTATGAGCTCAAAGCTCGCGATGTGCAGGGGTATTAGCCCTTAAGCGGAGGGGGTGGGATTCGAACCCACGGTGGACGAAACCGCCCACAACGGTTTTAAGACCGTGCCGTTGCCGACAAGCGAGTGGAGACGCCGGGAATCGAACCCAGGTCCGCGGACGCCTGAAGACAGCTTCTACGAGCGTATCCGGCCCTCTGATCTCGTCCCGGGATAGCCTGGCCGGCGGGGTTGCTCGGGGACCAGCCTCTGTGATTTGTCCCCCCGCGCCAGAGGCGCACGTGGGGGGCAAGCCCGTTATCTGATCCCGGTGATCTCCCCCACGGGCCGAGGGGAGGCCGGGAGCTCGCTAGCTAGCTGTTGCTAGGCAGCAAGCGCGAACGAGTGATCTCGATCCGCACTTATGGTTTTGCCGGTTGTTTAACGAGGCCTACCGGCGACCTCGACTCGCGACTGCCTCCACGGAACGTCCACGTCGAAGCCTGTCGTCCCCGTAGAAGCACCACCAAGTCTAGCCGCGCCCGGCCGAAACGCCCGAAAAGCAGGCCAGATGCAGCCCGCCACAGCGCCGCGGTAGCGTGCACCCATGGACCACCGCACGCTCGGACGCACCGGCGTCCATGTCAGCCCGCTATGCCTCGGCGCGATGATGTTCGGCGCCTGGGGCGAGACCGATCACGACGAGTGCATCCGCATCATCCACCGCGCGCTCGACGCCGGGATCAACTTCGTCGACACCGCCGACGTCTACGCGCGCGGCGAGTCGGAGGAGATCGTCGGCAAGGCGCTGGCCGGCGGCCGCCGCGACGACGTCGTGCTCGCGACCAAGTTCCACGGCACGATGGGCGACGACCCCAACCAGGCCGGCAACTCGCGGCGCTGGATCTTGCGCGAGGTCGAGGCCTCCCTCGAGCGCCTGCAGACCGACTGGATCGACCTCTACCAGGTCCACCGCTGGGACCCGTGGACCGACCACGACGAGACGCTCGCCGCGCTGACCGACCTCGTCGCCCAGGGCAAGGTGCGCTACGTCGGCTCCTCCACCTACCCGGCCGCGCAGATCGTCAAGGCGCAGTGGGTCGCCGAGAGCGCGGCCTGCGAGCGCTTCGTCTGCGAGCAGCCGCCCTACTCGATCCTCGCGCGCGGCATCGAGGCCGACGTGCTGCCCACCTGCCAGCGAGTACGGCATGGGCGTCATCCCCTGGAGCCCGCTGGCGGGCGGCTGGCTGTCGGGCAATTGGCGCAAGGGCGCCGACGACCTGACCTCGCGGCGCGCGGCGATGATCCCCCATCGCTACGACCTCGATCCCGGCCAACCAGGCCAAGCTCGATGCTGCCGACGCGCTCGGGCAGCTCGCCGACGAGGCGGGCATCTCGCTGATCCACATGGCGCTGGCGTTCGTCATCAACCACCCGGCGGTCACCGCGGCGATCATCGGGCCGCGCACGATGGAGCAGCTCGAGTCGCAGCTCGGCGCCGCCGACGCCCGCTCGACGCCGCGCTCCTCGACCGCATCGACGAGATCGTGCCCCCGGGCGAAGTCAACCCCGCCGACGCCGGCTGGGCCAACCCGGCGCTGGAGCCTGAGGCGCGTCGAGGTAGCCCAGCGGTGCGCAGCCGCCAACCCGTAGGCTCGGCCCATCACCGACACCGGGATACCAAGCACCGACTGATCGCCGGCGCCCTCGAGAGCGTCGAGCACCACCTGCGCGAGCACCCCGAGGCGGGTGCAGGCACGGACTCGCCGGCCACCGCACGCCACGAGGGCGCCCTCCGCTTCCGCGTCGACGGGCCCAGCGGGGCGGTTCGACCGACATGGCCACGGCCCTCGGCGGCGGCGCTGAAGCGCCCAGCCCTGGCTGGCTCCTGCGGGCCGCGCTCGCCTCCTGCGACGCCAGCATCATCGCCATGGACGCTGCTGGTGCCGGGGTCGAGATCTCCGAGCTCAAGGTGACCGTGGAGAGCGACTCCGACAACCGCGGCCTCGTCGCCGCGTCGACGAATCGGTCGCGCCCGGGCCTTCCGCTGTCCGGGTCCGCATCTCGATCTCGGCCGAGGGCGCGTCGCCGGAGGCGCTCCGTCAGTTCGCGGAGCGGGCGGAGGCCCGGTCGCCCGTGCGCGATGCAATCGCCCGCGCTGTCCCGGTCACGACCGAGATCGTCACCCGCTAGCGAGCCGCCCTCGAGGGTCTCCAG
>CAWDJP010000002.1:0-319694 GCA_963802855.1 uncultured Thermoleophilaceae bacterium | reverse complement strand
AACGCAGCCCAAAACAGCTCCGACACGCCGCCCTCGCGCACCATGGCCCGCCAACATAGGTCACAACCCAACCCGGCGGCTGCCCCAAAGGGCCAAGTGCGCCACCGACCACTCGGCAAACCCCTCGCTCCACTCCGAAGCCTGCTCGAGAAGGCCCTCCTTTCCGTGGTATGCCGGAGTCGTCCAGACCGACGCGGCGCGTCACCAAGTCATCGCTCATCAGTTCAAGCCACCCGGTGAGATCGCCGCGTTCCCACATTTCCCACGTCCGCCGCACAAGCTCGACGTTCTCCTGCGACATCGCCTACTCCGACAGCCCCACGGCTGCGAGGGCATCGTCCTTGGCTCCGAAGACCCGCACCTCGACGACCTTGCCCTCGGAATAGCGCGTCGCTTGTGCGCCGAACAGGTCCATCGGCAATCCGCTTTCCAGGCCAACCGCCGACCAGCGGTACTCCCACACGACCCAGTCACCGGGGTCCGCGACGACAGTCATCTCCAACTCGTCGGCCTCATTGTCCTCGCGCAGTCTGCGGAACTGGGCGAAGATTGCGTCCCGTCCGACGGACGGACCGGCTCGGGCCAGCCCGAGGGGTGGTGCATGACCGCGTTGGGGTGGTAACGCTCGCGCAGCGCATCCATGTCGCCGCGGTTCCAAAGCTCTATCCCACGCTTGGCGGGCTCCACGTTCTCTCGCGACATCGCCTACTCCGACAGCCCCACGGCTTCGAGGGCTTCGGTTCGTCCACGAACTGCCGGACTCGGAGGACGCGCCCCGCTCGGAGGTCGTAGACCGCCGTGACGACATGTCTCTCGAGCTCCATGCCGCTCTGGTGCCCTCTGCCTACATACCGGATGTGAGCCAGGACTCGATCGCCGACCGCACTGATGTCCTCGATCTCCACCCTGGACTCGGCCCCAAGCATCGAGGTAGTCCTCGACATGGCGGTAGAAGGCCTCGCGCCCCTTGTACCACAGCCGCGCCCGGCAACGCGAGGGAGCGTCATGCCACTCGATCTCCGGGTCGAAGAACTCGACCAGCCAGGATCGATGTCGGGCAGTGATGTCATACGACTCCAAACATCCGCCGCACGATCTCCACGTTCTCCTGCGACATCGCCTACTCCGACAGCCCCACGGCTTCGAGGGCCTCGGCCCGCGCGTTGAAGTTCTGCCAGCGGCGATCCTGCCCTCTCGGATCGTGAAGACGTGGGCATCTGTCTCATCCAGATCCACTCCACTCCCGGAACCGCGCCCCACCATGTGAAGCACAGCGACAACGTCGTCTCCCGCGTCCATGACCTCCACAACCTCGACGCGGTGCGATTCCCACGCGGCAAGAAACCCGTCAACCCACTGCTTGAGCTCGGCGTGGCCATGAAAGGGCCCCGGCTCTGGGACTTCGGGCGGAAATACCACCTCGCAATCCGGGTCATACCGGGAGAGGAACGCGGCAACATCGCCGCGGTTCCAAGCATCGACCACTCGGTGCACGAGCTTGACGTTCTCCTGCGACATCGCCCGCCGAGTATCCCCCGTCGGGAGCGCCGGATCAATCGCCGGCAGTACCGGCCTTGCGGCGCCGCCGCCCCGCCATCTATCGAGCGCGCCCAAGCACCGAAGCCCGAACCAGCCCGGCTGTCTGGATGGCTGCAAGCGGCGAATTCTGAACGCAGCGAGACCCAGGGTCCCGTGCTACCCCTGGGCCTCGGCGGATAAGTGCGGCGCCTAGTTGCGCGCGTCTCACCGCTCCCAACTTACAGCCGGTCTGAAGTACCGGCAAACGCCGTGAAGCGCACCTGCATCGGCTGCGGCCGGATCATCGCAACAGGCTCCTACTGCCGGAACTGCAAGCGGTGGCCATCGTCGTCGGGGAGGCTCCGAGGTCGACGCGGGCAGGAGCTACCCCCCCGCGCCCGCGTGATGGCCGCGTTCGGGCACCAATGCACCAATGTGGGCCACCGGTGTCCCTCTCGAAGTGCATCACCGCGATCACGACCACCGGAACAACGCGGCCACGAACCTCACGATCGTGTGTATGTAAGGAGGGGAGGCCGCTGCGCGACGACCACTCCCCCGCCCCCCTGGGTAGCGATCCTCGGCTTCTCCACGCTACCGGCGTTCGAGGGGAGGGATTGGCACCGGTCCTCGCCCGTCCGTCCGCCCGCCACCGAACTCAGCCTCTGATCGTCGGAGAAATTTTCTTTTTGATAAGCAAATCGAGGGGGCACTCTCCCTCACGTTCTCCCGCACGCCGCGGATCGTGGGCTGATGCCGCATCCCGTGCGGGTACGCCACGGGGTGAGGCTACCCCGTGGGTGGTCTCTACGCGGCAGGGGGCAGCGCGTCGGGCTCTGCGTTCTCCACACGCTCTGGCGCGCCGGCCGCTTGATGCGAACGCCCGAGCCTCTCGAGGGCGGAGAGGATTTCCCCACGTCGCGGCGCTCCTCGATGGACGTGGGCTGCCCACGGAGGAGAGCGGCCTTGTCCACGCTGATGCCTCGGCTCGTGGCGAGGTTGCGCACCGCTCCTGCCGCGTCGCTGGCCCTCATGTCAGGCACCTTTCGCTGGTTGGGCGAGGCCTCGTGCTCCGCCTCCGCGTAGGCCTGAGCCAGCTCCTCGGACTGCTCAGCCATCCGCTGCGTGGATCATCGGTAGCACGCGCTCCTGCACCTGGCGCGTATCGCCCAGGGTGGAGGCGGTTCTGCCACGGTCTCCAGCGTCGCTGCGAGGGATGGCCAGACCCTGCGCCTCGAGCTGCCTCGCCGCGCGCCTCGTGTTTCCTCGGCACATCGCGACCTCTAGGAGTCCGCGCTCGATCTCATCCTCTGAGTAGCGCCCACCCTTCCTGCGTCGTTGCTCAGCGAGATTCATCACTGGGAGGCTACGAGGCCGGGGCGTGCGTCTCCCGCGTTTGTGCGGCTGCCGACGGCTGCGAAGCGGGCGGTCGGGGAGGCTTACGGCCTGTCGGTCCTCTGGCTCCTCGATCGTGACCCGCCGGCGGGGACGATCGTGGGCCCTAATTGCGCGCCCTTAGTCGAGATCGCCGTAGATGTATTCCGCCACGTTCGTGCGCAGGATGTCGGCCTCGAACTCGACGAACAGCCGTCGGCCCGACGCGGAGAGGATCACTGCGAGCCACGTGCTCTCGCCCGTTGCTGTAGTAGCCGATAGACCCGGCCTGTGGCGTGTCGGTCGGCCGCGCGAGCGCGACGATCGCGGACGCTGGCACGCCGTTCCGCTTGCGAAGGGCCTCGAGGAGCTGGGCGGGTGTCGGATACGCCTTCGGGTCGTCCGTCTCCAAGCCGGCGACGAGCAGCAAGGTCCAGATCGCCGACGACTTGGACTCCTCGTCGAGGTGGACGGCGCCGGTCTGCGTGAGAGGAACCGAGACGATCAGCTTGCGCCAATACCGCCGCCGCTTGCCGCGCCGCTTGACCGTGCGGGCGGCGAGCCACACACGGCAGTAGTCCAGGCCGCGGGTCAGGTCACCCGTGCGAATCTTCCGGCGCCGCTTGGGCGCCCGGAAGGTCGAACCGCCGGTATTGCTCCCGCCGAAGCCATTGGCGTCCGTCTCCACCAGCTCAGTGCAGTAGATGCTGATCCGCTTGCCGGCCACTCGCCGGTGGACCGCGCGGCGCGCTTGGTGAACACCACGACGATCGCGCCCCGCTCTCTCTGAACGCGCACGCCATCCGCTTCTCCCACGGGCGATGGGGCGGCGGCTGCTGCGCCGGCCGAGGGCACCGCCAACACGAGCAGGATTGCCCCAACGAAGGCGGCCGCCCACGCGCGCCCCGAAGCCGGCCGAGGACACCGGTATGGCGTGTACTACGGTGCGCGCCGCGAGCCTATCGGCTTGACAATTGCCGCGCATGATCGCCTCGCGGGGCTCGGCTCCGGAGTCGCTCGTGGCTAGCGGCGGACGGCGGAGCTCATGGACCCGAGAGCGAGGGGTCGCGGCGATCGCACTCGACGCCGACCGGCGCGGCCACACTTCGTCCCCTTGACCGACTGGAAGAAGTCCGGCGCGCGCCCGTCCTTCTTCACCATCGTCGCGCTGTTGGCTCGTGGGCCGCCGCGCTCGAAGCCGCCGGCCTCGACCCCTGCGACCGCCGGCGCGAACGTCGCGAGCGGTGCGCGCACGGCCACGAGCTCTCCGGCGACAACGCTGTACCTCCGCCCCGACGGCGGGCGGGATTGCCGCCCTTGGGCGCGAGTGGGCCCGTAGACGGCGGGCGGCCGAGCGCGCCGCACCCCGCGCGGGGGCTGCCCACTGCTCCAAGGTCCCGCGCGAGATCGGACGGCCCTGCGCCTTGAGCTGCTCCGACGCGCGTCGAGTGTTACCCCGGCACATCGCCACTTCGAGCAGCCCGCGCTCGATCTCCTCCTCGGAGTAACGGGACTTCGGTGGGCGCCGCTGTGTGACGGGGCCCGTTTACCGGGCTTGCTGCGGCTGTGGAGCTACCGCTGCCGTACCTGACCAGGATCAGCGACGAGCAGCTCGCAGACCCCCTCGCCCTCGGCGCAGCCTGCCTTGGGGCTGACGCCTCGATGTGGGCTTGCTCAGCCTGTCGCGTCCCTCGTCGCCGAGGTCAACCCGACCGACCCTTATCGCCCTGCCGTGCTCGGTGGGCGGCCAGGTACGGAGCGAGGGGATGGGGGACGTTTCCCGGCGGATTGCTCCCGCGCTCTCTCCCGCAGGGCCCTCCTGAACTAGAAAACCCCGCGATATGCGGGGCTTTCAGCAGTACCGCCACGGGGATTCGAAGGCGGGTGGGAGCCGCTCTCTAGAGCGGTTTCCTAGTACTCATGCGGGTTCGTGAACCGCTGAGGACCGCTAGAGACCGCTCGGGAGGGGTGTGGACTTTCCCGCGACTTTCCCGCAGCCGCCGGTTCGAGCTGATCCTTCGCCCGCCGTGCCGTGGCATAGCCTGGCGGCATGGCCGACCCGACGAGAATGACCGCCGCCGCCCATCGGCAGCTCGAAGTCGACATCGCGGCGCTCGAAGGCGAGGGACGGCGCGAGGTGGCCGCCCGGATCGGAGTGGCCCGCGAGTGGGGCGACCTGAAGGAGAACGCCGAGTACCACGCCGCCAAGGATGACGCCGCGATGCTGGAGGCCCGGATCGCCCGCATGCGCGACCAGCTGCGTTCGGCCGAGATCGTCGAGCCGGCGGGCAAGGGCGAGGCCGCCGGCATGGGCTCCACAGTGACCTACGTCGACGAGACCGCCGGGCGCGAGCAGAGCTACCGGCTGGTGCCGAGCCGCGAAGCCGATCCGGCGGCGGGCTCGATCTCGATCGACTCGCCCGCTGGCAGGGCGCTAGCGGGGGCGAGGGCCGGTGACGTGCGGGCGCTCGAGACTCCGCGGGGCGAGCGCGCGTTGCGGGTGGTGGCGGTGGAACACCTCTCGTAGTCGAGGTGGTCATTTCGGCTCGACTTCCTTCACGGGTGTCGCTTTTCCCAGTGGGGTGGGCTCTGCGGTTACGAATCTGATCGTCTGGACAGGGCACGTACCGCCCGGCAGAACGATCACGATAGGCGTCTTCTTGTCGCCTCCGACCTTGAGTGCAGGCACCTTCTTCTCATTGCAGCGAAGTACCTTTTGCCCGGCGACCGACGGCACGAGCGTGACGAGCTCTGGAGCTGGCGGCGCCGCACTCGGTTCCTCCTCTGCCTTGGGCTTCGGTGCGAGCGCGAGCAAGATCACTCCGACTGCAATAAGCGCGGCCGAGACGACCACCCACTTCCTCGTCTCGGCGTAGCGTTTGCCCACCGTCGCGCCAGCCTGTAAGCCGTAAGCCTGCAGCCTGAGGGCATCCAAGGAGCGCAGGATCTGCTCGTCTAGCTCCAGCGCCTTCGCGGCGATCGCCGACCGTGCCGCGGCCTCTCCGACCTTCTGTCGCAGTTGCTTCGCCTCGGCGCGCGCCGCCTTGGCTTCCGCTTGCTTGGCGGGATCAGGCGGCGGGGCTTCATCTTTGATGAGCTTTTCGAGATGGGTGACGGTCGCCTCCGCTGCGGTCGCTCTCGCGTCTGCAGCAGCTGCCCAACCCGCCTCATCTGAGGCAACGACGCGCTCGCCACCGACCTCGTTCCGCACTCGCTCCAGTCGCTGGCGTAGCTCCGGATACGTCCCATAGCGGGACGAGGGGAGACGTGTCATCACGTCGGGCGAGAGGTGCTCGTCAGTTATTGACGCATAAGGGTGTCCGCAGGGTACGAGGTCGCCCCGACGGAACCAGGGGGCCACCCTCTCAAGCGCGAACGCCGCCCGGCGAGGGGCGGCGCCCGAGCACCCAATGCATGACCGCAACCAGGAAGCGCGATCGGTGACTATTAGATCTAAGCAGGTGCCGTGGTCGGACTCGCGATCGCGTCTGCCCCGACTCGGTAGATCACTGCCGGGCGACGTGGCGAAGGGCGACGGCTACAAGAAATCGCTCGCTTTTTCTCGCGGCGCGGGGGGAACGGGTGTCGGGGTTGCCTCTTGTTCGCGGCGACCCCTCCCCCCTGGGTGGTCATGGGGTGGTGGGGGGTCTGTGACGAGGCGACCGACCCCTACGCCCGATGAGCAAGCGCCGCCCGATGAGCACACCACCCCCCAGGGGGAAGGGGGGTCGCCGCGAACCGCCAGCAGCGCCGTAACCCCGCTCCCGCTCGTCGCGAGAAAAAAGTTCGCTGGGGTGTGTGACAGGCGGTTCTAACTCGGTGCGTTCTTGCCGCCGGTGGCGACGAAGCTGACGCAGTCGCCCTGGTTCTTGAAGCCCGGGAAGTTGCGCCACCCGTTGTTCTTGCACTGGTCCTTGGAGGTGGGCAGGGGTTGGGCATCACTTACGCTGATGTGTCCGCTCGTCAGTGGTTCTATGCCGGTGTTGGCCAGCGCGTCTGTGAAGTCCGGCGAGCAGGTGGGCAACGTGACGTACGCGCCGACGCCGAACGTGTCACCCCCGGCGGGGTCGGTGTCGACCACGATCACCTTGAGGTATTCGGCCGTGAATGGAAGCGTGTTTTCGCCGAGCCGAGCCACGAAAGTTGCTGTGTTGCCACTGACCGACAGACAGCTGACCTCGGAGGTTGTCGCGAATGCGGGGAAAGGAACAACGAAAAGCGACGCTTCCCCGGAGGGATTCTCCCCGGAAGGGCCGCTGCTGACGGCGAAGTCGAACAGGACTTCAAACATGGCCGGGCCTCCCGCTCCGCTTCCGACGACCGAATCCTCGGAGGGAACCTGCGCGGGTGCGGGACCTGACGCCATGAGCACCGCTGCCAACGCAAGTCCCGAGATCGCGAGACGGCACTTCCTCATTGGGCACTCCTTCCCGTCGAGTCCAAATGCCCTGTACCGCGTGGCCTACCACTCCGCCTGCGGCGAGTCAATCACCGCAGGCATCGCCCTAGCGGGCCGGTGGGTTCTTCCCGCCTGTCGCGACGAAGCTGACGCAGTCGCCCTGGTTCTTGAACACGCCGAAGTTCCGCCAGCCGCCGTTCTTGCACTGATCCTTCGAGGTTGGGAGGCATCGCTTCTGGAACGCCAACGCGCCGAGGCTGGAGCCGGTGAGCGTCGCGCTTTGCGAGCCAACAAAGTTGAAGCGGCCGGTCGTTGGAGCGATAGTGATCAGCCTGCCTCCGTCTTGGCGTTCGATGCCTCTCGCGGTCCCCCCGTACAGCGTCCCATCACAGGCGAACTGCAGGCTGACGACCCCACCTGATGGCGGTATCCCTGACGAATCTAGGACGGGTGTCTTGAACGTGGCTGCTCCGGTCGCGGGGTTGATGGTGTAGAGCCCGGAGGGACCCCCGCGACGGCTTTGCGATCCCCAAAGCGTGCCGGATGGGTCGAACGCGATGCCCTCCATCCCCTCGATCGAGCATGCGAACTGGCTGCATGTCCCGAATGATCCTATGACGGTCGCGGTCCCCGTGGCCTTATCGATGGTGGCGAGGTGATCCGAGCCTGTGCCGCCGTCACCGACGACGTTGACCGCTGCGAACAAGGTGCCATCGGCCCTGAAATCCAAGCCGCCGACTGCGGCAAACCCCAGGCCGGTGTCGCCGAGGAGCGTCGCGGCACCGGTGGTCGGGTCGACGGTATAGATGGCGGCGGTGCCTGCGCCTGTCCCGGCGTACATCTTGTCCGTGGTCGGATCGACAGCTAGGGAGGGAACTGAAAACGCTCCCGTGGTTCCCACGATCGTGCCAGCTCCCGTGACCTGATCGATCCTGATCAGGTTGCCCGAGCTGGCATCGGTCCCGAACAGAACGCCGGTCCCAGGGGCGGAATGGGCAGCCGGTACGAATGTGAGCGTGCTCAGAACAGCGACGAGAGTCGCAACCTTGACGGTCATTGGGGCACTCCTTCCGGTCGTGTCCGGTGCCCTGTGCTGCGTGGCCTACCACCCCGCATGCGGCGAGTCAATCACCGCGATTCCCGATCTAGCTCGCGGGCTGGCGCTTGCCGCCCGTCGCGACGAAGCTGACGCAGTCGCCCTGGTTCTTGAAGCCGGGGAAGTTCCGCCAGCCGTTGTTCTTGCACTGGTCCTTCGAAGTTGGGATGGATTGGGCGTCAGTGACGGTGAAGTCCTGGGGGCTGTTGGAGAGGTGTCCGGCTTCCGGGTCGTCGGGGTTTGGCGGTGGCGGAAACGGGTGGTACTCAGCCCCCGGGGGGAGAGTCGCGGGGCAGGTAGTAATCGGCACGTCCGGATCGGGAAAGCCGATGAAAACGGGTCTTGCTACGACGGTCAGCTCGTCTGCGCGTTCGCTCGGCGGTCCGTTATCGACTACCTCGACCAAGCCGCGAAATCGGATTCGGTCGAGAGAGACAGGGTCTTGGTAGATCGGTCCGTAGTAGCCGATGATCGCCCGGTTTCCCTCGACCCGCAGGCAGGTGACGTCGCCTCCCCGCTCAGACGGGATTAAGCCACAAATCCCTCTTTCGCACTCATAGATGCCGACTGTGCCGGTCGGTGTCTGACCGGACGGGCCGCTCCGCGCATCTATTCGAATGTTCGTGTAGAACGCGGAAGGGAAGGAGAATTGGGGTACCACGACTTGCCCGGTGACTGTGTCCTGCGGCGGCAACGCGCCAAGGGCGGTCGGGCAAGCGACAGCAGCAGCCGTCGCACAGCCAAGCACGGCGCGGAGGAGGTAGCGACCTCTCATTGGGCACTCCTTCCGGTCGAGTCTGGTGCCCTGTGCTGCGTGGCCTACCACCCCCAGCGCGGTGAGTCAAACACCGCAGTCCCCGATCTAGCTCGCGGGTTGGTTCTTTCCCTGCGTCGCGACGAAGCTGACGCAGTCGCCCTGGTTCTTGAACCCTGGGTAGTTGCGCCAGCCGTTGTTCTTGCACTGGTCCTTCGTGGTCGGGAAGGGCTGCGCGTTGTGGACAACGAAGTCTCCCCCTGAGCGGATTCAGACCAGGCGGCGGGGCGCCTGCGCACTCGCCAGGCGGATTACCACCCTCGTCGAAGTAGATCTCGTCGGGTTGCCCAGAAGCCGCGTTGTCCGTCACGAAAACGAGAGATTGGAAAACAGACGGTGAGATCACAATCTCTACGCCGATCGTCGCCTTGTTTGCGTTCACGGTGAGGCATGTCACTCGGGTTGTTGTCGGGCCGAACGCGAATGTGCCCCGCGGGTTTTCGCCCGAGGCTCCGCTGTGGGCGTCCAAACGGCCTACCAGACACCCCGGGGGGAAGGGAAAGCAGACCTCGGAGATGAATTCGCCGGTCGCGAAGTCTTCATTCACGGGTTGCCCGGTCGGGTCATGCGACGCATTGGCCGCCGCAGGCAACGCCAGCATCGCGGCCACGAGAATGCCGAGCAGGAACCTTCCTCTCATCGGGCACTCCTTCCGGTCGAGTCCGGTGCCCTGTACTGCGTGGCCTACCACCCCGACGGCGAGTCAATCACCGCAGTCCCCGATCTAGCTCGCGGGTGCGTTCTTCCCGCGCGTCGCGACGAAGCTGACGCAGTCGCCCTGGTTCTTGAAGCCGCTGTAGTTGCGCCAGCCGCCGTTCTTGCAGTCGTTCTTCGACTCCGGAACCGCAGCGAGAAAGGAGAGGTCGTCGAAGACAAAGGCGGGCGTGGAGAACGTCGCAGTGAGGACCACGCGGTCGATGCCCTGGCCCGACGTGACGCTCAACTCGCCGTAGGCTCCTACGCCCGGTGTCGTGGTCGCAATAGCAACCTGTGCGCTTCCTCGGTAGGCGACCATCGTGAATGTCCCCGCATAGCCGGATCCCCCGAAGATTGTGACTGTGCGCTGGGGGACGTCGAAGCGAATTGTCTCCGGGTCCCGGCCGTAGACTGCCCGGGCAAAGGCGAGGAAGTTTGTGCCGCTCCGAGCCGGGACGCTGAAACCGCCACACTGGTTCAGAACGGCTCCGCCAAGCTGCTCCCCTGGCCCGCTGAAGTGAACGCCAAGCGCAGCGTAAAGCTCGGTCAAGGGAGCCGTTCGATCGAAAGCGCACGGTGCCGAAAGCGGGGCGCCGGCGGCGTTGGTGTCAAAAGTAATCGTCGTCGTCTCGACCGCGCTGGCGGGCGCCGTCCCGAGCCAAGCTGTAACGACGAGGGCGATGAGCGTCCACCTCGCCAGCAGCAGTTTCCTCATCGGGCGCTCCTTCCGGTCGAGTCCGGTGCCCTGTGCTGCGTGGCCTACCACCTCGGACGCGCCGCGTCAACGACTGCGCCTGAGGCCAATTCGTGGCCGCGGGCGGCGGCTCCGCAACGGCGCCGCTGCCTGCGATTGATCCGGCGCTCCCCACGGCGGATACTGGGCGGGCGATGTCGCGGGAGAACGTCGAGACGGTCGGCAGGTGTTTGCCGCCTGGGAGAGCAGATGACCTCGAGGGGTTCCTTGCGTCCTTGGACGAGGAGTTGGTCACCCGCAGACATCCTCCAATGCCAGACCCTGGGACTTGGCACGGACGCGCGGGTGCTCTCGATCTCGTCGCGGAATGGCTGGAAGGCTTTGACGACTTCACGGGGAAAGCCGAGGAGTTCGTCGATTCCGAGGATAGTAGTCGTGCGATCGCTGCAGGGGGCCGGGGCGCCGGCGGGGGTGTCCCGGTGACCGGCGCGGCTGGTTCGTATTGGGCTTCCGAAGCGGAAGGATGGTTACCTGGGATCTCGATGCCCGTGAGCAGGCCCTCGCAGCCGTGGGGCTGTCGGAGTAGGCGATGTCGCAGGAGAACGTGGAGCTGTACCGCCGCGCGGCGGAGGCGGTCACCGACGGCGATCTGCGACGGGTTTCTCGCGCTCATGGACGCTGACGTGGAAGCCGCCCCGCGACTGGCCCCGATGGAGGGCGGCTATCACGGCCACGACGGAATGCGTCGCTGGTGGGAGAGCATGCACGACGCTTTCCCCGACTTCCGCGTGGAAGTCGTCGAAGTACGGGACCTTGGAGACGTGACGCTCGCGGAGGTGCGCGGTAGCGGCCGCGGCGCGGCCAGCGACACGCCGGTCGAGCAGCGCTCGTGGCATGTAACCGAGTGGCGTGACAGGAAGCTCGTCCGGTGGCTGGCCTACGAGACTCAAAGCGAGGCCCTCGAAGCCGTGGGGCTGTCGGAGTAGGCGATGTCGCAGGAGAACGTGAAAGCCGCCAAGGAAGTCTTGGCCGCGTTCTCGTGTGCCGACTTCGACGCGGCGCTGGAACATTTTCGCTGCGACATCGTCCTCGAGATGGCCGATGAAGATCCTCTCTATGAGCAGTACGTCGGACGAGACCCAGGTGAAGAAGTTCTGGACGTCCCTCTTTCGCGCCTGGGACGAATGGAAAGTCGACCCCGGAAAGGTTCGAGGAGGCTGGCGATACGGTGGTCATCGTCTACCGGGTTCAGTTGCGCGGCCGAAATAGCCAGGTCGCACTCGACCAACGACTGGCCCAGTCTGCTGAGTTCCGCGACGGAAAGATCGTCCGCTCGAAGCTCTACAGGGACGTCGACAAGGCTCTCGAAGCCGTGGGGCTGTCGGAGTAGGCGATGTCGCAGGAGAACGTGGAGGTCGTGCACAAGCCGCTCCGGGTGCGGGAAGGGTCGGGGCGCACGTTTGAGCAGCGCCTTGGCCTGCGATTTCCGATGGTGGCCGCCATGTCCGCCCGTCTGCTCGGTCGACTGCCGCCCGGATCGCGGCTGCGCCAGGCCGTTGTGCAGCGAGCCACTCGATTCGGGGTGGAGGCGTGGAACCGCCGCGACCTCGACGCATTCCTCATCGGCTACCGAGCCGACTTCGAGATCCACCAGCCTCGCGAGTTGGTCGAAGCGGGGTTCGTGGACTCGTGCTATCGCGGTGCGGAGGGTTACCGCAAGTCCATGGAGGCCTGGTTCGAAGTATGGAGCGCCGATCTGCGGTTGGAACCAGTGCGACTCATCGACCAGGGGACGCGAATCGCGATCCTCTACCACGCTCCGCTGCGGGGTCGGGCCAGCGGAGTCCCCGTGACCGGAGAGTTGGCGACGGTCGCCACCCTGAGAGGCGGCATGGTGATCCGCGACGAGGTGTACCTGCACCACGCCGAGGCCCTCGCAGCCGTGGGGCTGTCGGAGTAGCCGATGTCGCAGGAGAACGTGGACGCGATGCGCGGGGTTTACGAGGCGATGGCCCGCGGCGATTTCTGGGCGGCCCGTGAGGTCTTTCACCCCGAGGTCGAGTGGTCGTGGTCGTCGAGCATGTCGGGCTTGACTGGGGTTGACGCCTATCACGGGATCGAGGGCGTAGAGATAGCCACCCGTGACGCGTTCGAAGCCTGGGACCTGTTCTGGCAGGAGGCCAAGGACTTCATCGAGGTAGGCGATCAGGTACTGGTTCTCACCCGCCAGCACGGACGGCCGAAGGGAAGCACGCGGGAGGTTGAGACCGACGCGGGCCAAGTGTGGACCTTCCGCGACGGCAGGGTGATTCGCTTCAAGGCCTTTGACACCCCGACCGAGGCTCTCGAAGCCGTAGGGCTGTCGGAGTAGGCGATGTCGCAGGAGAACGTGGAGACTTTCAAGCGCGGACTTGACGCGTACAACCGCCAGGACGTCGAAGCGATGCTGGAGGTCGCTGACCCCGAGATCGAGTGGCAACCGGGGACTCTTACGGGGCTGGGAGGGGAGGCGGCGGTGTATCGAGGACATGAGGGCATCCGCGAGGGGTTCCGAGACCTGTACGACGCCATGGGCGAGTCCCGCCTTGAGTACCCGGAGATCCGAGACCTCGGCGATCGCATCGTCGGGATCGGCCGCGTCTGCGCCCGTGGCAGGGAGAGCGGAGCCGAGACCGAGTCGCCCCATGCCTCCGTGGTCGATTACAAGAACGGCAGGGCGATCCGCGTTCGGTCCTACTTCGACCCGAAGGCAGCCCTCGAAGCCGCCGGACTATCGGAGTAGCCGATGTCGCAGGAGAACGTGGAGATCGTTCGCCGGGGGATCGATGCCTTCAACCGCGGCGAGGAGG
This sequence comes from uncultured Thermoleophilaceae bacterium, assembly GCA_963802855.1. Classification (GTDB taxonomy): domain Bacteria; phylum Actinomycetota; class Thermoleophilia; order Solirubrobacterales; family Thermoleophilaceae; genus JAAYBF01. The sequence continues at coordinate 306,254 of CAWDJP010000002.1, read as the reverse complement.
TCCTTGACTTGCTCGACCCGGAGATCGAGTGGACCACCAGAGGCATCTTCGTGGAGCCGCACACGCGTAGCGGTCATGAAGAGCGTGCGCCAATACCTCGGAGCTCTTGCTGACGACTTCGAGCGAGTCCACGTCGAGGCGGAGGAACTGATTGCCGTGGACGAGCACGTCATCGTCCCCGTGCGGTTGACAGGTCGGGGGAGGCGCAGCGGCGTTCCCGTTGAGGTCAACGTCACCCTGCTCTATTCGCTGCGGGGCAGCAAGATCGTCCGCATCCGCAACTACTCGGACAAGGCCGAGGCCCTCGCAGCCGTGGGGCTGTCGGAGTAGGCGATGTCGCAGGAGAACGTGGAGATCGTTCGCCGCTATCTACGCGAGTTGGGCGCCCGGATCTTCTCCAGCGGAGTCGAATCTGCTGCACCCCGATATCGAATGGGTCAACCCAAGCGATGCCCTTGAACCGGGAACCCGAACGGGCATCGAGGCTCTTTACGATCCATCACTGACGAGCTCGACGACACAATCAAGGATCTCCGGATGACGTTGAGCGGTTCATCGATGCCGACGACCGTGTCGTCGTGATAGCGACAATGCGGGGACACGGGAGCGCAAGCGCCGCTGAGGTCGAGCGCCGGCACGGCTCCGTCTGGACCATCCGCGAGGGGAAAGCAGTGCGCTTCCAGTGGTTCTACGAGCCAGACGAGGCCCTCGAAGCCGTGGGGCTGGCGGAGTAGGCGACGCCTAAGTCGATCAAGCTGCTCGCACCCCTCGCGGCACGACGAACACCGCACCGAATCCCGCCGAGGCGGGACGAACAACGCCCCACAGCCCACACACGGACGCGGCGTGTGACGGAGCCGCCGGCCCCAGTTGTACGCCGCGACAGCCTCCGGATTCGCCGCCCGCCACTTCCTCGTCGCCGCCGCATGGCACGCCCCACACGAGGAGGAAAGCCCGTCCCCACCAGTCCACTCGCTCGGCCGATCGCTTTGGGTGGGTGATCTGGCGTCGCCTGTCTGTCCCCGAGTGGATCTACTCTTGTAGTGGTCCTCTGTGTGGTGTCCGTGACTCGGCCGGGCATCCCAGGACACACCGGGTTCTTGGCGGCTTCTCCCGGTGTGGCGGAGGGCGCGTCGCGACCCATCGGCCCTCGGGCGTGGCATATGGCGCGGGACGTTGCCTTCTTGGGACTCGGGTTGGCAGCTCCGCAGCCCGCGTAGCGAAGGAGCCCACACGACGATTAAGGAGACCAGCCTGTGACTAGCTCGCCCCGGCTCACGACTCCAGGCGTACGCGCCGCGGTTTCTAGGGGGGTCGGCCGCGACCCCCGTCAGCGCGACACTGTGCTTCGCGGTACCGGCTTTGCCGTTGTCACGAAGCACTTCATCTTCGACGGCGATCGCTTCAACTTCGGCGAACGTGTGCGCCCCAGCCACGCCGCCGTCCGCGCCTACCCGGACCGGTTTGAGCCCGCGGATCCAGCGGACGCGGCCACCCGCGCGGCGCTTCGTGACCTCGTCGCACGCAGCCGCCAGCCCGCCGTGGACCCCGCACCTCGGCGCAGCCAGTCGCGTCGGTGGCCAGCTCCAGCACGCAGGTCTGCCCTATTGGTGGGTGGGACGGCCGCCGTGGCAGCTATGACGAACCGCCGCCCGCGTCAAACCAGCGCCCCGACCACAACGGGTCACCGGCGCCCCAGGGCTTGCGGTTGATGGCCCGGTGCCGGTCGCCGCGCCGGCCGCCGCGCGTCGAATCGCCGCGAGCTGGCCGGTCTGTTGAAGGACGCATCAAGGGTCCGCCCGAACGCACAGGTGAGCGCCTCGTTGCCGCGGTCGCGCACCCGACCAAGTTCCGACCGGTCGCATGAGCCGTTGGTGTCACCGCTGCCAACGCATCCACCTCGGCCCATGCCCAGTCAAAGTGGCACGCGACCGCCAACCGTGGTCGACCAACCGCAACCACGCCAGCCACATGCGTTTCGCCAGAGCAGTCAAAGCACGCGACGGCTACCGGTGCGTGGTCTGTGGCGCCACCGGCGACCTGCGAGCCGCACACACCATCCCACCTCGCAGCTGGCGGGACGGACGACCCGGCAAATGGCCGACCCTCTGCAAACGTTGCGATAAGGCAACCGACCCCCACGCCCGATGAGCAAATGCGCCCCATGAGCCCACGACCCGGGGGGCAGGGGCCTCGCGAGGATCAACACCCCACCCGTCACCCCGCTCCCGCTCATCGCGAGGAAAACCCGCGAGAAAAGAAGCAGTGTGTCAGGTGCGGCGAGATGAAGCCCGCTGGCGAGTTCAGGCGCAACTCCCGCATGAGCGACGGGCTTTCGTCCTGGTGCGCGGCGTGCCATGCGGCGGCGACGAGGAAGTGGCGGGAGGCGAACCCGGAGGCGGTCGCGGCGTACAACTGGGCGCGGCGGCTTCGCCATCCGCTACGTCCGTGTGTGGATTGTGGGGCTTTGTTCGTCCCGCCTCGGCGGGACTCGGTGCGGTGTGTGTCGTGCCGTCAGGGGGTTCGAGCGGCTTGACCCGACTCCGGCGTCGCCTATTCCGACAGCCCCACGGCGTCGAGGGCTTCAGTCGGTGCCTCGGCTATCGGTTGATGCGTCGGTGGCCGTGGAGGTCGTGCCAGGGGCAGTCGAGCCTGGTGCCCCCGCTGTGCACACAGTTCGAACGGTTGACTCTGCGCTGCCCGAAGGGTTAGTTTCGCGGGTGACCCTTCCCCGAGCGCCCGCTTGTTGGGGCGCACTCCCTTGGAGATGCGATGAGGCGCCCCGTTCTCGCAGGACTCGCATTGCTTCTCGCTGTGCCGGTTGTCGGCTGTGCGGGCGGGCGCGCGAATCCCCTCGGCCCCGGCGACGTCGGGGTCACTCCGTCCTTGGACGGCTTCGCCAACTTGAAAGGTACTTGGCGGTCGACGAGCTCGGGCGGACAGATCGTGCTGGTGTGGTACGAACTAAGGAGCGAGTCGGGGAGCTATTCGACCACCAACCCGAGCGGCGTGTTCGCTGCGGGCGCGACGCGCGCGACCCAGCAACCGGGCTGCGCCCCGGCGCTGTTGGACATCCCGAACCGGCCCAACCAGAAGGCAACAATGTGCGTGGCACAGGGACCGAACAAGCTGCTCCAGTACACGGTGAACACCAATCAGGCCGACCAGCCCGCTCTGGGATGGGCGCTCTCCCGGGGTCAGACGTACTACTTCCGGCTATGCGCGCAAGAATACTCACACGGCCCCATCTGCGTGGGCGAGCAGACCTTCACCGTCCCCTAAGCGACAGCCAGTTAGCCGCCTACTCGCGGCCGAGCAGATCGTGCCCGCAGGGAGCGATGGCGGGGTTGCTGCGACATCGCCTACTCCGACAGCCCCACGGCTTCGAGGGCCGCTTCGCGGTCGGTCCAGACCTCCACTCGGCCGACCTTGCCCTCGCTCAGCGTGTAGACGAACGCCGTGCGCTGCTCGACTGTCGCCCCGCTGTGCCGTCCCCGCCCGTGGTGGGTCGCCAAGACGAACACGCGATCACCGGCGTCGAGCAACTCGTCGACGTCGAAGCGATAGTCCCGGCCGAACTGCCAGCCCGGGGCTCCGTAGGCTGCGTTCTGGCCTGTACGCCCTCAAGCCGTGCGCGATTCCCGGCGCTCACGCGGCGCTGGCGAAGCCGCGCAACCGCGTCTAGCCTTGCTGCAGTCGAACTGAAGGAGGAGCCCGGTGCGTTACCTCAGGTTTGCCGCCACAGGAGTGGCATGCGGTGTGTTGTTCAGCGGCGCTACGGCATCAGCCGCGACCCAGACCAAGTTCCCCAACGAACGCGCGGCGTGAGTCGCGCAGGCCTGGGTGCCGTCCAACACGGATCCGACACAGCCCTCGCTCGGCTCGTTTGTCCGAGAGCAGGCGTCCACGGGCGAATGGGGCCAGATCATCCGTCTAGAAGGGTTCAAGGCTTAGGCCTCCCGCCTCCGTTCTGCCCTGTAGGTTGTACCTGAGTACGTGAGCGAGCCCAGCCGCGCGGAAGTCGTCGCGCACCGAGGGGTCGATCCGCTCGTCCTGGCCGAGCACCATCCCCAGCCCGAGGGCGGACTGGGCCGGGGGGCCAGTCCGGACCCCGAGCCACGCTCGGCGCGGCGCCACACGAACACGCCGTCGCCCGGACCCGCGTCGGGGCAGCCGGGTAAACCCGACTCGCGAGCTTGCGCGAGCGACCCGGGTCGCGGGTCGAGGCCGGGCACCTCGATCAACGGCCTAGTACAGCCCCGCCCGGATCAGGAACCGTGAGGTAGCGGCCTTGGGCGGGCCGTCGGCGGCCACCCAGGGACGGGCGGCCGCCGTGACCCGTGCAGTCGTTCCGCGTTGCCGCTTAGCGCCGCTTCCGCTTTGTTGTGCAGGGCTGGGTGTCGGTGGCGGTCAGCGGGCTTGCGTTGGTGTAGGTGTTCGTCTGCGCGAACTTCCACGAACCACGGCACGTCGTCGGTGCCACAAGCAGGTGGTACTTGACCTTTTTGCCGCGGGCCCTGCGGGTCACGGTCCGGTTGGGGATCGTGACGCTGAACTTCGTCAACTCGAACGTAGGAGGAGTCACCGGCCCCGGGAACTCGCTCGCGTCAATGTCGTCAAAGGCCAGCCCGTAGGGACCGGTCGGCTGCCGCCGGACCCTGAAGTCAAGCTCAGCCAACGGGGCACCGTTCACAGACCCGATGAAGATCAGCGTCGGCGCCTTGTTGTTGTTGTAGGGCTTGCCGTTGTATACGGCGAGCGTGGCGGGAACGAACGTCGGCGGAGCGCCGTTAGCTCCGGCGATGCTCGCCTCGGCAGTTCCCGTCCCGACCTGGGTCGACTTCGGGCACACGGTGGAGTCGGTCGGGTTGATCTTGCACCCCGGGAAGCGCAACAGGTTCTCCCTGAAGCCCCTGCTGAAGCGCACAACGACCGTGTCGTTGGTGCTGTAGGTGTTGCCGTTGATGCGATTGCCAAGGAACGAGTCGAACGACACCCCAACACCGCGCGGTGCCTTAGCCGTCCCAGCCACCGGCGGCGAGACGGCCACGTCAAGAGCGACGAAGTCGCCCTTCTCGTTGGTGGCACCTTGCCCCGCAAGCGCAACGCTCGCCCCTGACAGAGCACCAACCATCGCAACAACAGCTATGAGCCTAGGCATCCTTCTCCTCCTCGTTGTGGACGGAACCATCTACGGCGAGGACGCGCGGCTCGCCACCGGGACGTGTCGAACCTCTCCCCTGCTCGGGACGGAGGGACTGCAGGTGACCATAAACCCGGTCGAGGGTGTGTCGCAACTCGCGGGCGCGACCGTCGGAATTGCTCCATAGGTGGACCTATCCCCGGCAGACCACCCCGCCGGGGGTTGTACGGCTCGCATGGCGCGTCCCTGAGTGGATCAGCGATGTGCGCCCCGGCACCTGAGTTCCTCGTGAAGATTCGAGAGCCGCCTTCGACGGTGCTGCTGTCTGGCTTGGTCACTTTCGCTTCGCGAGTCCCTTGCCTTGGGCAGGCGGTCCTCGCACTCGCTGCCCCTCGCGGGGCGTTGTCGCGGCGGGCTATCGAGGGGCGGCTCCCTGAGTGGGAGTGCCAGGCGTTTTTCCCGAGTTGCTTCCCGAGAGGGCGTCGGGCGAGGCGTGAGGCCGCTTGTGGAGCGGCACAGCGGAGTACCGCCACGGGGATTCGAACCCCGGTTTCCGCCGTGAGAGGGCGGCGTCCTAGTCCCCTAGACGATGGCGGCTCGGCCGGTGGGCGATTGTAGCGGCGGCACAGCGCTCCGCTAGCCTCGGGCGGCATGGCTCTCACCCCGAGAGCGATGCTCCCAGCGGCCGCCGTGCTGCGCCGCCGCGTTCGCGGTGCTGCTCGTGCTCGCCTACGGGTCTGACGGGGCGCGCTGGGTCGACGCCTCCGGCGCTCCAGGGCTTCCTGGGTCTGCAGGGGCCGTCCATTTCGCCGCTGGACCGAGCTGGCTCGCCTCGCTGGGCGATCCGCTGCAGGTGGGGCTGATCGGCGGCGCGCTGGCGCTCGTCGCCGTTGCCCGCGGCCGACCGCGCGTGGCGCTGTTCGTGCTCGCGCTGCTCGCGGCCACCAGCGTGTCGAGCCAGGTGCTCAAGGCGGTGCTCGCCTACCCGCGCTACGAGGGCATGATCGACGGCGCGCACATCTCGCCCGGCGGCCTTCCCCAGCGGACATGCCACGGCGGCGATGTCGCTGGCCATCGCCCTGGTCGTGGTGATGCCGCGTCGGCTGCGGCCGGCGGCGGCCGTCGTCGGCGTGGCGCTGGCATTGGCGGTGTCGTTCTCGATCGTCTCGCTCGGGTGGCATTTCCCGAGCGACGTCGTCGGCGGCTACCTGCTGGCCACCGGCTGGGCGCTCGTACTGCTCGCCGGGCCTGCTGCTGGGCGAACGCGCGCTGGCCGCGAGCGCACCTGGCGCACCGGCCTCGCCGCGGCGAGTCGCAGGACCGTCGAGGCGCTTGCCGCGGTGGGGCTCGCGGCGATCCTCGTCGGGACGGCCGTGGCGTTGGCGGCGGCGGCCGTCGTGGCCGTGGTGATGCGGCCGACCGACTTCACGGCGTACGCGCAGGAGCACACGGCGTTCTGGCCGTGGCGGGCGCGATCGCGTTGAGCGCGACCGCGCTGCTCGCCGGGCTCGTCGGCGCCCTGACCCGCCGCGGCTGAGCCGCCGCCACCGCGGCGGCTGTATCCTCGGCCGCGTCAATACGGCCGGTGGTGAGGGAAGTCCGGTGAGAATCCGGCGCGGTCCCGCCACTGTGACCGGGCGACGAAGCCCCGCACGGCGCTGAGGCGCCAGCCACTGGGCGGCAACGGCCGACCGGGAAGGCGCGGGGCGGAGCCCGAAGCCAGGAGACCTGCCTCCGGCCGCGATCAACAACCCTCGAGAGAAGGGCGATCCACATGCAGACCTCCGTCTCCCGCTCAATGCGCAAGCTGGCCCTGCCCGCATGCGCCGTGGCCGCCGCGATCGCGGCCCCAGCCGCATCAGCCGCACCGGTAGTCGCCGACCTGCACGTCGAGGCCGGCGGCCAGGCACTTGTGCCAGGTCACAGCTACTCGACCGACACGACCACGGTCACCACGGACACCCGTCAGCCCGCCTGCGGCGGCACAGGGCAGGCGAAGCCGCTGGCAGGGCCGAACGCGCTCGGGATCTTGGTGGACGCGGCGACCTCCACGGCGAGGTTGCGGCCGGTCGGTGTGAGCGACAAGTTCAGCTTCGGCTGCTCGTGTGCGGCGTGGGGTCGTTCACCGCCACCGATAGCTCCTTCTGGCTGTACAAGGTCAACCACGTGGCGCCGGAGGTGGGTGGCGAGCAGTTCCCGCTGAAGAAGGGGGCGGACGTCCTCTGGTTCTTCCAGGACACGGTCGCGAACCGCAACACGGGCGACGAGCTGGCGATCACCGTTCCGGCGCGGGCGCGAACCGGACGCTCCTTCACCGTGAGCGTCTCCGCCTACGCGTTCAACGGCACGCGGAAGCCCGCGGCAGGGGCGCAGGTGGCGTTCCGCGGTGGTATCGCGACCACCGACGCTGCCGGGCGCGCCACGGTGACGATCAACTCGAGAGGGGACGTCCGGCTGCGCGCCACTCGAGGCGCGGACATCCCGTCCTCAAGCGAGATCGGTGTGCGTGGGCAAGCGGCTCAGCGATTGTGCGGCCAAGCCCGGGCTGCGCCTGTTCGGCACCCCCAACGCGGACTCCCTGCGCGGCTCTCGCGGACGTGACGTGATCACCGCGGGCGCCGGGAAGGACAAGGTCGACGTTCGCGGCGGTGAGGTCGACCGAGTCCGCTGCGGCTCTGGGCGCGACACGGTCCGGATGAGCCGCAACGACCGTGCGGCGCGCGACTGCGAGGTCGTGATCCGCGGCGGCAAGCGGGTGCGGGGCTAGGCCCGATGGCCCCGCTCAGGCGCGCGTCTGCGCGCGGCGGCCGCGCTGCTCGTGGCCGCCGGGGTGCTCGGCGGCGTCTCTGGGCCGGCGTCGGCGCCGGCCGCCAAGCGGCCGCCGGTCGTGGAACAGCTGGTGGTGTTCAAGGGCGGAAAGGCACTCCAGGAGCGCGTCCGCGCGGCAAGCGCGACGCGTGAAGGTCGGGCGCCGCCGCTGCGGTGTCGCCGCCGGCACGCCGCTCGCGGCGCTGGTGCGCTCGAAGCCCGGACGGATCGGGCTCGAGGACTTCGGCTCGTGCTCGCGCCGCGACGCGGGACTCCGGCCAGCTGTTCGTGCGCTCGATCCGCGGGGAGCGCAACCGCGGCGCGGGCGGCTGGGTCTACAAGGTCGGGCGCAAGGCTCGCCACGGCCGGCGCCGCGGACCCGGCGGGCCGTTCGGCCGCGGGCGGCTGCGCAGCGGCGCGCGGGTCACCTGGTTCTACGGCGTGCTGCGCGCGGCAGCTGCCAGCGCACGCTGGAGCTGAGGCCCACGCGGGCGGGCACCGGCGCGCTGGCGGTGACGCGTGCGCGGCTACGACGACGAGGGCCGCGGCGCGCCGGTGGCGGGCGCCGAGGTGTCGGCCGGCGCGCACGGCGCCACCACGGACGCCGCCGGCGTCGCCCGCTCACGCTGCCGCCGGGGCGCGCACGTGCTTCACGCGCGACCAAGCCGGGCCTGATCCGCTCGTTCGCGGAGCGGGTGATCGTGCGCTGATGCGCGCGGCGGTCGTCCTGCTCCTGTCGCGCTGCTCGCGCTCGCCGGCTGCGGGCTGGGCGAGGGCGAGGAGCGCAGCGGGCGACGGCGCGCAGCTGCGCGTCACCCGCGACTTCGGCCGCGAGCTGCTCGGCGCCGACCCGGGCAGAGCGTGCGCGAGGGCAGACCGCCATGCGGCTCCTGCAGGCCGACAACGACGTCGAGACGCGCTACGGCGGGCGCTTCGTGCAGTCGATCGACGGGCTCGACCGGCAGGGCGCCGGCGGGTCCGCCGACTGGTTCTTCTTCGTGAACGGCTTCGAGGCCGACGTCGGCGCCGCCGAGTACGAGCTCTCGCCCGGCGACGTGGTGCAGTGGGACTACCGCAACTGGCGCGGCCACGCCGAGGTGCGCGCGATCGTCGGCGCCTTCCCCGAGCCGTTCCTGAACGGGATCGAGGGCAAGCGCCGGCCGGTGCGGGTGGAGTGCGCCGACAGCGATCGCGGGAGTGCCGGCGACGTGAAGCGCTGCTGCGCGCGCGCGGCGTGCCCGCCACGCGGCTCCTCGCTCGGCGCGACCGGCACGCAGAACGTGATCCGCGTGGTGGTGGCCGCCTGGGACCGCGCGCGCGACGCTGCCGTCGGCGCGCGTGCTCGAGCAGGGACCCGAAGCGCAGCGGCGTGTTCGCGCGCTTCGGACGACGGCGGGCGGCTGGACCTGCTCGACGAGCGCGGGCGCACGGTGCGCAGCCGAGGGACCCGGCGCCGGCCTGGTGGCCGCCGTGCGCCCGCGCGACGACGAGCTGGTCTGGGTGGTCACCGGCGGCAACGCGGCGGGCGTCGCGACGCGGCCGCGCCGCGCTCGACCCGGCGGTCGCTGCGCGACGCCTTCGCGGTGGCGCGTACGCCCGGCGGGCCGAGAAGCTGCCGCTGGAGGAGGACTCGTGACGGCGGCCTCGTGCCCGTCTACCGCCCGCGGCCCAGCCCGCTGCACGCGGCGCGCGCCGGCGCCGGCGCCGCCTTCTGCGCGCGCGTTCGCGCTGGTGTGCGCGCTCTACGAGCACCCGCTGGTGCTCGGCGCGTCGCTGGTCGGCGGTGCTGGGCGCCGGGCATCGCCGCCGGCGTGGGCGCCGAGCTGCGCGCGCGCCGCCTGGCTGTCGGTGCCGCTGGCGCTGCTGATCGCGCTGGTCAACCCGCTCGTCTACCAGGAGGGCGACACGCTGCTCGTCCGCGGCGGCACCTTCCTCGGCCGGCGCTTCGACATCACGCTCGAGGCGCTCGCCGCGGGCGGCGCTCGCGGGGCTGCGGGTGACGGCGTTCGTGATGGCGTTCGGCCTCTTCTCCGCCTGCGTCGACCCCGACGAGCTGCTGCGCCTGTTCCGCCGCGTCTCGTATCGCTCGGCGCTGACCGCGCCGCTCGCCACGCGGCTGTGCCGGTGCTCGCGCGCGACGCGCTGCGGATGGGCGACGCCGCGCGCTGCCGGCCCGCAGCCGCCCGGGCGGCTGGCCGTGGCCCGCGCGGCGCTGGCGGGCGCGCTCGACCGGGCGGTGGACGTGGCGGCCGCGCTCGAGGTGCGCGGCTACTCGCGCGCGGTCGCGCCCGACCAGGGTCACGCGGCCGTGGTCGCGCCACGACCTGCGCGTGGCCGCCGCGGCGCTGCTGATGGCGCGGGAGCGCGGTGGCCTCCCGGATCGCGCGGCGTGGGTTCGAGGTCACGGAGTACCCGGCGCTCGAGATCCCGACCGGGTCCGGCGAGCGTGCTGCTGGCCGCCGTGCTGCTCGCGGCGGCTGCGCTGCCGTTCGCCGGGTCGGCGGCGCGGCTGGGGGTGGCCCGTGCTGACGCCCGCTCGTGTCGCGCGCGCGGGTTCGGCTACCGCTATCCCGAGCGCGACGTGCCTGCGCTGCGCGACGTCTCGCTGGAGATGCCGAGCGGCTCCTTCTCGCGTGCTCGCCGGCGTCGTCGGGCTCCGGCAAGTCGACGCTGCTGCGCGCGCTGTGCGGCCTCGTGCCCCACTTCCACGGCGGCGAGGCGAGCGGCGAGCTGGAGGTCGGCGGGCTGAGCGTGCGCGACCACGGGCCGGGCGAGCTGGCGGCGCGTGTGCGGCACCGTGTTCCAGGATCCCGAGACGCAGGTGGTGATGGGCGGCGTGCGCGCCGAGCTGTCGCTGCCGCTCGAGCACCGCGGCGAGCCCGCCGGCGGCGGTCGCGCGCGCGGTGGAGGAGGTGGCGCTGGCGCTCGGGCGTCGCCCACCTGCTCGACCGCCGCACCGACACGCTGTCCGGCGGCGAGCTCCAGCGGGTGGCGATCGCCGCCGCGCTCGTGCACCGGCCGCGGCTGCTGCTGCTCGACGAGCCCACGTCGCAGCTCGACCCGGTGGCGGGCGACGAGCTGATCTGGCTGCTGCGGCGCCTGAACGAGGAGTGGGGGACGGCGGTGGTGATCGCCGAGCACCGGCTCGAGCGCTGCCTGCCGGCCGCCGACCGCGTGATCGCGATGGAGGACGGCGCGCGTCGCCTGCGACGCCGCGCCCGCCGAGTTCCTCGACTGGCGGCCGCGCACGCGGAGGCGCTCGGCGACGCCGGTCGCGCGGCTGTTCTCCCTCGCGGGCCTCGGGCCGCTGCCGGCGTCCGTGAAGGAGGCGCGCGGCCAGCTGCGCGCAGCCGGTCTGGCGCCGCGGGGCCAGCCCCCGAGCCTGCCGGGCCGAACCCCGAGCCACGCGGTTCCTGGCGCGCCGACCACGGCGCGAGTCGGAGCCGGCCGCCGCGCGTGTGGTGGGCGTCTGGCACGAGATCCACGACGGGCCCCAGGTGCTGCGCGGGGTGGACCTGCGATTCGCGCCGGGGAGCGGGTGGCGCTGATGGGGCGCAACGGCGCCGGGAAGTCGACGCTGCTGCGCTCACCTCAAGGGGCTGGCCGAGCCCACGCGCGGCCGGATCGAGCGCGCCGGGCGAGGTGGCGCTCCTGCTCCAGAACCCCGGGCGACTTCCTGATCCACGAGCACGCGCGCGAGGAGGCCGGGCCGCAGGCGCTCGCTCGCGCGGGCCTCGAGGGGCGCGGCGAGGCGAACCCGCGCGACCTCTCCGGCGGCGAGCGCCAGCGGCTCGCGCTGGAGGTCGTGCTGGCGCGGCGAGCCGAGCGCGCTCGTGTGCCTCGACGAGCCCACGCGCGGCATGGATCGCGCGCGCAAGGACGCGCTGGCCGCGGAGGATCGAGGAGCTCGCGCGAGCCGGGCGCGGCGGTGGTGGTCGCCACCCACGACACGGAGTTCGCCGCGGCGTTCGCCGACCGGGTGGTGCTGATGGGCCAGGGAGACGTGATCGCCGACGGCCCGCCGGCCGAGGTGCTGGCGGGCGGCTGGCACTTCTCGACGGAGGTCGCGCGCGCGCTCGGCGGCGCTGCCGGGGCGCTTACCCCGGACCGAGGGCGCGCGGGCCATCGCGCGGGAGCTGGTCCGTGAGCTGGCAGGCCGCATCTTCCGTGGTGCTCGCGCTGGTGCTCGCCGCCGGCTTCGCCTGGTACGAGCGCCGGCGGCCGCCGGCGAAGGTCGTTGCGCTCGTGGCGGCGATGGCCGCGCTGGCGGTGGTCGGCCGGCTCGCGTTCGCGGCGATCCCCAACGTCAAGCCGACGACCGACATCGTGCTGTTCGCCGGCTACGCGCTCGGCGGCGTGCCCGGGTTCGCCGTAGGCGCCGTGACCGCGCTGGTCTCGAACGTCTTCCTCGGCCAGGGTCCCGTGGACCGTCTGGCAGATGGCGGCGTGGGGTGGGGTCGGGGTGGCCGGCGGCGCTCTCGCACGCGCCGCCGGCGGCCGAGAGCTCGGGCGGGTGCCCCTGGCGATCGCGTGCGGGGTCGCGGGCCTGGCCTTCGGCGCCGTGCTCGACGTCTACCAGTGGACGCTGGCGGCGCGGCAGGACCTGCCGACCTACCTGGCGGTGTCCGGCACCTCGCTGCCCTACAACCTGGCCCACGCGATCGGCAACGTCGCGTTCTGCCTGCTGATCGGGCCCGCTCTTCATCCACGCGCTGCGTCGCTACCGGCGCCGGTTCGAGGTCAGCTGGACGGCACGGGCGAAGCCGAGCGCGGCCGCGGGAGCCGCTGGAGCTGCGGCCGCGTCATCGCCGCGGCGGCGGTGATCACCTCGCTCACGATCACGTCGACCGAGCGTGCGGACGCGGCCGCCTCGCCGACGACGAAGGCCGCGCGGTACCTGGCAGCCGCCCAGAACAGGGACGGCGGCTTCGGTGGCGGCAAGGGACAGCGCTCGAACCAGCTGTTCACGGGCTGGGCCGCGCTCGGCCTGGCCGCGGCAGGTCGCAACCCACGCGACGTGGCGCGCCCCCGCGGGCGAGCTATCACGACCTACCTGAGGCGCGCGGGGTCCATCCGCGACACCGGCGAGCTGGAGCGGACGATCCTCGTGCTCAAAGCCGCCGGCCTGTCGCCGCGCCGATTCGGCGGCCGCGACCTGGTGGCCGACCTGATGCGCCGCCGCCGCCGCGACGGCTCGTGGCAGGGCAACGTGGCCTTCACCGCATTCGCGGTCTTCGCCCTGCGAGCCGCCGGCGATCCACAGGAGTCGGGTTCGGTGCAGGGCGCCGCCCGCTACCTCGAGCGCGCCCAGAACGGCGACGGCGGCTTCGGTTTCGTGCCGAGCGCCGAGAGCGACGTGGACGACACCGGCGCGGTGCTGCAGGCGCTCGCAGCCGCCGGACGCCGCGGCGGCGCTGTCGGCCGGCAAGGCCTTCGCCTATCTCAAGGCGGCCCAGAATCGCGACGGCGGATTGGGGCAGAGCGAGGGGCGGGCGTCCAACGCGCAGTCGACGGCTTGGGCCGTTCAGGGCCTCGTGGCGGCTCGTCTGTCCCCACGGTCGCTCGGGGCGGATCCGATTCGCTATCTGCGGCGACTCCAGCGTCGCGACGGCCACATCTCGTACTCGCGCGCCAGCAACCAGACGCCGGTGTGGGTGACCGCCCAGGCGCTGATGGCCCTGCGGCGCAAGCCGTTCCCGCTTGCCACGGTGCCGCGGAAGAAGCGGCGGGCGCGCGCCGCGGTCGCAGCCGCGGCGCGGAGGGCGGGAGCCGCGAAGGCCGGACGGGGCCGCGACCAGGCCGAGTCTGTCGAGGCGCCCGGTGCTGAAGAGCGGACCGTCGCGCCGGCGCCAGATGCCGCCTCGACGGTCGCTCAGAGCCCGACGAGCGCCCGATCGGACCGGCCCGGAGACGATCGATCCGCCATCGTCGGGGCGGGCATCGCCGTGGGCGTAGTCGCGGCGGCGCTGGGTGCGCTGTGGCTGCTGCGACGACGTCTACGCACGCGCGGCTTCGCCTAGCGGCGTCGCGCGCCGCCGCCGCTACTCGGCGGGAAGAATCCGCGCGACCATGGCGTCGAACGCGCGGTCGGGCAGGCGCTTGACCAACGCGCCGCGCATCTTGGCGTCGCGGCCGACCAGGTAGCGGGTCTTCGGCTTGGTGGCAGTCAGTGCGCGGCCGATCACCTCGGCCACCTCGGTCGGCTCGATGCCCGTCTCGGTGGCGATCTTGTGTGCCTCCGCTCGGACGTTGTCTGTCAGCTTGCCGTACAGGCGCTCCGCCTCGGGCGGCATGCCGGCGAGCATCTCCTCGGCCACAGCGGTCCCCTTGTCCCAGATCGGCGTCTTCACTCCTCCCGGCTCGATGACGACGACGCCCACGCCGAGGTGGCGCAGCTCGCGGCGCAGCGAGTCGCTGATTCCCTCGAGGGCGAACTTCGATGCGGCGTAGGGCCCCGTCAGCGGCAGCGCCATGCGGCCACCGATCGAGCTGACGTTGACGATCCGCCCCCGGGCGGCGCGCAACAGGGGGAGGAATGCCTGCGTGGCGGCCACCTGCCCGATCACGTTCACCTCGAGCTGGTGGCGGAGCTGGTCGATCGGTACGAACTCGAGCGGGGCGGACACCGCCACTCCGGCGTTGTTGACGAGGGCGGTGAGCCCAGCGGCGCCCACCGCCTGCTCGACCTCGGCGGCGGCGGAGGCCATAGACCCGGCGTCGGTCACGTCGATCCGCAGGGGACGCAGCCGATCGGAGCCGGCCCGCGCCAGCCGGTCGGCGTCCTCGTCCTTGCGCACCCCGGCGAAGACCGAGAAGCCCAAGGAGTCCAGGTGCAGCGCCGTCGCCTCCCCGATGCCGGTGGACGCTCCCGTGACGACGACGTGCCTGTTCATGGCCGCCCAACCTATCCGCTAGCGTCGCGGCTGTGGAGCTGGAGGAGGCGATAATGGGTCGGCGCACGCATAAGGCGTACGCGCCCGGAGCCAGTGGAGCGCGCGGCGCTGGAAGAGCTGTTCGACCTCGCGCGCTGGGCTCCCAACCATCACCTCACCAACCCGTGGCGCTTCCGCGTGCTCGGGCCCGAGTCGCTCGCCCGGCTCAAGGCGTCTGCGGCCCCGGACGCCGCGGCCAAGCTCGACCGCGCGCCCACGCTCGTGTGCGCGTCGGTGAAGCTCTCGGGCGATCCGGTCCAGGACGAGGAGGACCTGTGCGCAGCCGCCTGCGCGGTGTACATCGTCCTGCTGGCGGCGCATGCTCGCGGCCTCGCCGGCTACTGGCGCACACCGGGCGTCCTGCGAACCCCCGACGGCGCGGCGGCGGTGGGAATGGAGGAGGACGAGCTGTTCGTTGCGCTCGTACATCTCGGGCGCGCGCTCGGGGAGAAGCCCGCCCCCGAGCGCCTCCCGTCAGCCGACTTCGTAACGTATCTCCCGTGATCCCCCGCGCGGACGCCCTCGCCTCGCTCAAGCGTGACGACTTCGACGTGGTGGTGATCGGCGGCGGCATCACGGGCGCGGGCGTCGCGCTGGACGCAGCGTCGCGCGGATACACCGTCGCGCTGGTCGAGAAGGCCGACTATGCGTCTGGGACCTCCAGCCGGTCGTCGAAGCTCGTGCACGGCGGGCTTCGCTACCTCCAGAACTTCGATCTGGGGCTGGTGCGCGAGGCACTGGTCGAGCGGCAGCTGATGGTGAATCTGGCGCCCCACCTCGTGCGCCCGCTCGCGCTTCTTATCCCCGCCTTCGGAGGAGACCGGCCCGACCGGCTCATGGGCGTGGGCCTGAACATGTACGACGTGATGGCCACCGATCGGCTACGCCGCCGCCGGGGAGCCGACGCCGAGGAATGGAGTCCCGAGCGGCACCGCACGATCGACGCGGAGGCCACGATCGAGCTCCTGCCCGCTCTCGCACCGCGCAACCCCACCTCCGCCTACCTCTTCTACGACTGCCAGACCGACGACGCGCGGTTGGTGCTGACCGCGCTTGGAGAGGCGGAGCGGTTCGGGGCGGTGTGCTGCAATGGCCTGGAGGTGTCGGGCCTCGTCGAGCGCGATGGGCGCGCTACGGGCGTGCTCTGCCGTGATGCCGTGGGCGGGGGGGAGTTCGAGCTGTGCGCCGCGAACGTGGTGAACGCGACCGGGGTGTGGGCCGACCGCATCCGCCCGGACGAGTTGCACGACGAGGCGGAGGTGCCGACCATCAGCCCCAGTCGGGGCACGCATGTGACCGTGTCCAAGGACGCGCTCCCCGTCGAGGCGGGAGCGATCGTCCCGGCGGGCTCGGGGCGTTCGATCTTCGTGCTGCCATGGCTGGGACGCACCCTGATCGGGACCACCGACAACGACTACGAGGGGTCGCTCGACCACGTCCCGCCGGGGGACTCGGACATCGAGTACCTGCTGGACGCGACCAACGACTTCTTCGGGACCTCACTGGGCGTGGGCGATCTGACCGGTGCCTATGCGGGCGTCCGGCCGCTCATCTCGACCGGAGATCCGAAGAAGTCGGTCGACATCTCTCGCAAGGCCGAGCTGTACGAGACGAGCTCCGGTCTGGTGACGATCACAGGAGGCAAGCTCACCACCTGGCGGCGTATGGCCAAGATGGCCGTCGATCGGATCGTCGAGCGCGAGGGCCGCGAGGCTCCCTGCCGGACACACGAGATACCGCTCGGCATGCCCGCCGCCCCCGGCGAGCTGGCCGGCGTTGGCGACGTCGATGACGAGTCCCGCGAGCATCTGGCGGGCCGATACGGTCACGCGGCCGTCGACGTGCTGGCGCTGGCCGCCGAGGACCCCAGCCTTGCGCGACGCGTGTGTCCCGATCTTCCGGACCTCGTGGCGGAGGCGCCGTTCGCGGCCCGGCGCGAGCAGACGCGCTCGCTGGCAGACGTGATGCTGCGGCGCACCCGGCTCGGTCTGCTCGCCGCACGGGAGCTGGCCGTCCCGGGCTCCGAGGGCGCTGAGGCGATGGCCCGGGCGATGGCCCCCGAGCTGGGCTGGGACGAAGCGGGGATCGCGGAGCAGCTCGACATCTGGCAATCGGTCGCATCGGCGGAGGGGCTCCTGCCCGGCGCCCCGACGATCCAGCGCGAGGCCCAGCGCGCGTGAGGCTGCGCCTGCGCGACAGGGTCTTCGAAATCGAGCGCGGGCGCCCGCTGCTGATGGGCATCGTCAACGCGACGCCCGACTCGTTCTCCGATCCGCAGGGAGAAAAGGATCCTGGCGAACTCGTCCAGCGCGCGCACGCGCTAGTGGACGCCGGGGCGGCGATCGTGGACGTGGGTGGGGAGTCCGGCCGCACCGATCAACGGGCGGTGTCCGAGGCCGAGGAGACCGCGCGGATCGTTCCGGTAGTCGAGCAGCTTGTGGCCGCCGGGGTCGTCGTGTCCGTCGACACATGGCGCGCCGGGCCTGCGCGGGCGGCGCTCGAAGCCGGGGCCGCGATGGTCAACGACGTGAGCGGCTTGGCCGACCCCGCCCTGGCCGAGCTGTGTGCCCGCTCGGGTGCCGGCCTCGTGATCACCCACACGCGGGCGGCGCCCAAGACCAAGGCGTTTCCTCCCTACGGCGACGTGATGGCCGATGTCACCGACCTGCTGGGAGAGCGGTCGGCGCGTGCCCGAGAGCTGGGAGTGGGCGACGAGCAGCTCCTGCTCGACCCCGGGATCGATCTCGCCAAGACGCCGGCGGAGTCCGTCGAGATCCTGCGCCGGATGGAGGAGCTCGACTCGCTCGGAAGGCCGCTCCTGGTCGCGATCTCCCGCAAGGACTTCGTGGGTGCGCTGACCGGACGCCCACCACGGGACCGCGGCGCCGGGACGCTCGGTGCCATCGAGCCGGCGCTGGACGTCGCCGCGGCGGTGCTGCGCGTGCACGACATGGCCGCAGCGGCGGACTTCCTCGCCGTCCGGGCGGCGCTCCGCGGCGAGTCCACGCTGCCGACGGGGCCGCTGGGGGACGACCTGAGGCGGGAGGCGATGGCGTGAGCTCCTACACGGTCGCCCAGATCTCCGACCTTCACTGCGGCTCTCCTCATTTCGTGCCTAGCCTGCTCGACCGTGCGCTAGTGGAGATCAACGAGCTCGAGCCCGACCTCGTGATCGTGAGCGGCGACCTCACCGGCGACGGCCTGCGCGCGGAGTTCGAGCAGGCGCGGGAGTACCTCGACCGCGTCCGGTGCGACCACATGCTCGTGATCCCGGGCAACCACGACTCGCGCAATGTCGGCTACGTGCACTTCGAGGAGCTGTTCGGCGAGCGGCGCTCCGAGGTCCACTCGAATGGCGTGTCGGTCGTGGCCGTCGACTCGACCGAGCCGGACCTCGACCACGGCGTGATCGGACGCGGACGCTACGAGTGGATAGAGCAGCGCTTCGGTGCGAACGAGGCGTGGCTGCGGATCTTCGTGCTGCACCACCACTTGCTGCCCATCCCCGGCACGGGGCGCGAGCGCAACGTGGTCCACGACGCGGGCGACACGCTCGAGTGCCTCCAGCGCGCGGACGTGCACCTGGTGCTATCCGGCCACAAGCACGTGCCCTACGCGTGGCGGCTCGAGGACCTCTTCGTGGTGAACGCGGGGACCGTCTCGACGACACGCCTGCGGGGGAAGACGAAGCCCTGCTACAACGTGATCGAGGCGTCACCGGAGCGGGTCACGGTGTTCCGCAAGTTCCCGTTCCACGACCGCGAGGCGCTGCTCACCTTCGACCCGCGCTCGTTCGACTACGAGAAGGACAGCTCGCTCCTGGGCGAGACCACCGGCAGCTAAGTCCGGCCGCCGGGCTTTGAGGCGGCTCCCAAGGGCGCAACAATGGCGACGTGACCCGTGGCCCGGTAATCGCGCTGATCGACGGCGAGCACCACCCGGCGGCGGTGCGGGAGACGCTCGACGGCCTGGAGCGCAGCCGTGGCTTGGCGGCGGTGGTGTTCTGCGGCGGCGAGGAGAAGGTAGGCCCGGACGTGCTCGCCGATTCCACCCGCCATTACGGCCGGCCGGTCCTCAACGGGCGGTTGCCTGCTGAAGCGCTGCGGACTGTGGCGGCCGATGTGCCAGGCGGCGCTGTGGTCGACCTCGCCGACGAGCCGGTGCTGGCGCCTACCGCCCGGCTGGAGCTCGCCGCGCTCGCGCTGCATCTGGGGCTGAGCTACGAGGCGCCGGGCCTCCGGCTCGAGCCGCCCACCTATGTGACGCCGGCGTTCGACGGACCCCTCCTGTCGGTTATCGGAACCGGCAAGCGGACGGGGAAGACCGCGGTCGCAGGCCACTGGGCCGGGCTGATCCGCGATGCCGGCGGCGACCCGGTGATCGTCTCGATGGGCCGCGGCGGGCCTCCTGAGCCGCAGGTGGCCGAGGTGGGGACGACGCTCGCGGACCTGCGTGGCCTCGCGGCTGCGGGGAAGCACGCCGCCTCCGACTATCTCGAGGACGCGGTCGTCGCGGGGGTCCGCTCGGTCGGGTGCCGCCGGGTCGGGGGCGGACCGGCCGGGGAGCCCGCGGAATCGAACGTGGCCGAGGGCGTGGCCGTGGCAGCCGCGCTGCACCCCGACACGCTCCTCCTGGAGGGATCGGGATCGTGCATTCCGCCGGTCGAGGTCTCCCGCACTGTGTGCGCCGTGGGTGGGCCGGTGCAGGGCCTCGACCGCTACCGAACCTTGCGCGCCGACCTGCTCCTCCTGATGGGCGACGCGGATGCGGAAGGGCGGGCGATCCGGTGCGAGTTGCGCTCCGAGCCCACCGAGCCGGTGGACGCAGGTGCGCGCGTGGCGCTGTTCACGACGGGCGCCGAGCGCTGTGCAGGGCGTCGATCCGATCGTGGTCAGCACGAACCTCGCGCGCCGCGGGGCGCTGGCGTCCGACCTCGACCGCGCGGCGGCCGAACGGTGCGACACGTACCTGACCGAGCTCAAGGCCGCCGCGATCGACTCGGTCGCCGCCCGTGCCGAGGCCGAGGGTGCGCGCGTGGCATTCGTCCGCAACCGGCCGGTGGGAATCGACGCGGACCTGGACGCCGCGCTGCTGAACCTCTACGCCGATGCCTGAGACCGTCGTGATGCACCGCGGTCACGGCCTGCCCTATTCGAAGGGGCTGATGTCGCAGACCCTGTCGGCGACGGGTCTTCCGCCACACCGCGCCTTCGACCTCGCCCGGGCGGTCGAGCGGCGGCTCGACGCGCGCGCCGAAGCGGTGATCGACCTGGCTGGCCTGCGTGCCTTGGCCGAAGACGTGTTGCTCGAGGAGGAGGGGGCCGGCGCCGTTCGCCGCTACCGCGACTGGCACCGTCTCGATCAACTGGAGCGCCCGCTGGTCGTGATGATCGGCGGCGCGGCCGGCGTCGGCAAGTCGACGCTCGCGACGATGCTTGCCCACCGTCTGGGGATCACGCGGGTGATCGCAACGGACGTGATCCGCCAGGTGCTGCGTGCGTTTTTCACCACCGAGGCCATGCCGTCGGTGCATCCCTCGGCCTTCGAGCTGGCTCCGGACGAGTTTCGCGAACAGGTCGAGCACGTCGACACTGGGATCGCGGCCATCGTCGAGCGCGCCTGCGGGGAGCGAACGCCGATCGTAGTCGAGGGCGTCCACGCGGTCCCCGGGGCGCTCGCGCTGGAGCTGCGCGGCCGCTGCGTCCCGGTGGAGGCTCTGCTAGTCGTCGAGGACGAGGAGCTCCACCGGGGTCACTTCTCGTTGCGCGGCGCCGCGCGGCCGGCCGAGCGCTATCTGGCCCGCTTCGCCGAGATCCGCGACCTCCAGGAACAGCTCGTGGCGCGTGCCCAGGCCGCGGGCGTCCCGGTCGTGGCGAACACCGGTGTCGATGACACGCTGCGCACCCTGATGGGCCTGGTGCTCGACGCGGTGGGCAGGCTGGAGGAGGAGGACGGGCGGAGCGGCTAGCCTTGCGCGCTCCGTCATCCATCGAAGGAGCCTCGCTAAGTGTCAGTTCTCCAGCGCAAGGAGCTCGAGGAGAGCCCGCTCGCCGATCTTCACGCGATCGCGGCGGAGCTCGGGATCGAGCGTTACCGCGCGCTTCGGCAGGACGACCTGATCGCGGCCATCGTGGAGGCCCAAGGCGGAGAGGATTCAGCGGGGGAGCCCACCGCGGATGAGGACCGGCCCGACGAGCCGGCAGCAGAGGAGGAGCCGGTCCCCGACAAGGAGCCGGTCCCCGAAGAGGCTTCCGCCGAGGCCGACGACGAGCAGCCGGGCGAGCCGGAGGCGGTGCAGGTGTTGGGCATCCTCGACGTGCTTCAGGCCGGCAGCGGCTTCCTGCGGGTCGCGGACGGTGACGACGTGTACGTCTCCCCGGCACAGATCCGCCGTTGCGAGCTACGCGCTGGGGACGAGGTGGCGGGACCGCTGCGACCCGCTCGCCGCAACGAGCGTCACCCCTCGCTCGTGCGCGTCGAGAGTGTCAACGGCCGCGACGCCGAGCCACCCGAGGAGCGGCCGCGCTTCGCGGACCTGACTCCGGTCCACCCGACCGAGCGGCTGCCAACGCCGCCGTCGCTGGCCTCGGTCGCCTACGGGAAGGGCTCGCGGGTGGCGCTCTCGGGCCCGCCCGGAGCCGGCGGCACGCGACTGCTGGGCGAGGTGGCCGAGGCCCTCGGCAACAGTTCCGAGCTCACGCTATCGGTCGTCCTCGTGGGTGCCCGCCCCGAGGAGCTGACCGGATGGCAGCGAAGCGCCGAGGGCGCGGTCTCCGGTGGCAGCTTCGACCAGCCCAACGACGCCCAGGTGCAGGCGGCGGAGCTGGCGGTGGAGCGCGCCAAGCGAATCGTCGAGCGGGGAGGGGATGCCGTCGTGGTCGTCGACTCCCTCGTGTCGATGCCGCCGGGTGCGGCGCGGCGGATCTTCGGTGCGGCGCGCAAGGTGGAGGAGGGCGGATCGCTGACCGTGTTCGCCACCACCGGCGGGGCGGAGGAGCCTCAGCGCCAGGCCAGTACGCACATCGCACTCGACGCACCCGGGCCGCGGGGGGAGCCGCAGGTGTCTGCCTCGCGCTCGCGCACCCAGCGCTCCGACCTGATCAGCTGAGCCGCGGTCGCGCCGGGTGACGAGCCCGCCCCGAAAGCCCACCAGCCCGGACGAGGAGCTGCTCGAGGCCGAGTCGCTCACGATCGCGTCGCAGCTCAGCGACGAAGCCCGGCTCGAGCGGGTCCAGGACGAGCTGCGGCGGGGGTTCGAGGCGCTCGCACACGTGGGTAAGGCTGTCTCCATCTTCGGTTCGGCGCGGACCTCCCGGACCGATCCGTTCTACGCGCACTCGCGCGACCTGGCGCGGCGTCTGGGCGAGGAGGGCTTTGCGATCATCACTGGCGGCGGGCCCGGGATCATGGAGGCCGCCAATCGGGGGGCGCAGGAGGCCGGGGTGCCATCGATCGGGCTCGGGATCGAGCTGCCGCACGAGCAGGGGATGAACGAGTGGGTCGGCCTTCCGCTCGAGTTCCACTACTTCTTCACGCGCAAGGTGATGTTCGTCCGCTACGCCAGCTCGTTCGTCGGCTTCCCGGGCGGGTTCGGAACCTTGGACGAGCTCTTCGAGGCGGCCACCCTGCGTCAGACGGAGAAGATCCGGCACTTCCCGATCGTGCTGTTCGGCTCGGACTACTGGCGCGGGCTGGTCGACTGGCTCCGCGACCCTGTCGCCGCGGAGGGCAAGATCTCGCCGGAGGACGTGGAGACGCTCGAGGTCACCGACGACCCGCAGCGCGTGCTGGAGGTCGTGAAGGCGGTGGAGCACCGCCGGCCGCGGATCGAGTCGCGAGGCTAGCGGCGGTAGGCGACGCGCTTCCAGGACGGCTCGGGCGAGAGCTCGATCAGCTCGAAGCCTCGATCCGGCTGCGCGTAGCCGAAGGTATGGGTGTCGCCGTCGAAGACGACCTCGAGCTCGCCCTCCATCACCCGCTGGTCGAGCCACGCGCCGCGAAAGACCAGCCTTCGCAGCCAGTGCACCAACGACTTGTCCGCGGGCCCGTGCAACTCGGCCCAACGCTCGACCACGTGCTCGCCGAGTAGCGAGTGGGCATCGGTGACCTCGCCGTTCACCGCGAGGTTCACCAGGTCCTCGCGCTCGTCGTCGCCCAGCGGTCCGCCGACGAACCCGAGCTTGACGGCGGCCTGCTCGACCCGCTCGGTGAAGTCACGCTCGTTGAACGTGAAGCGCAGCTCGCCATACTCGAGCACGTAGTCAGCGCCTGACTCGTAGTTGCCGCGTCGGGTCGTGGGGTCCATGAGGCGTCGGCATCCTAGCCCCGTTCCCTTCCTCGCCGGACGGAGTGCAACGGGAGTTGCACCAAATCCGCGCTTCCGGGGGGCGAAGATGTTCGGCTCCTCACTCGGCTGTGCATGAGGCAATCGGTGTTGATCGTTGAGGACGATGAAGCCACCTGCGCGTTCCTCGCCGACAACCTCACCGCGGACGGCTTCAAGGTTGCGTGCGCCGCCGGCGCGGCAGAGGCCGTCAGGGCGATCGAGGTCCGCCATCCGTCACTCGTCCTGCTCGACCTGACCCTGGAGGAGGGCAGCGGACTCGAGCTCCTCGACCGCGTCCGCGGTGCCGATGGGATGGCCTCGCGAATCGATCCGGATGTGCCCGTCATCGTCTTCACCGGGAGAGGCGGTGAGGCCGACCGCGTGCGTGGCTTCGCGCGCGGGGCCGACGACTACCTCGTAAAGCCGTTCTCCTATGGCGAGCTACTCGCGCGCGTGCGAGCCGTGTTGCGCCGGGCGCAGGGGCGGCCGCAGCGCGGCGTCCTGCGGGTGGGAGAGCTGACGGTCGATCCGGCCACGCGGGCGGTGCGTGTGGGGGATCGGCCGGTGCACCTGTCGGCGAAGGAGTTCGCGTTACTGCAGGCGCTGGCCGAGGACCCGGAGCGGGTGCGGTCGAAGAACGAGCTGCTGCGCGACGTGTGGGGCTACGTCGCGATCGGTCGGACGCGCACGGTCGACGCCCACGCGTGCCGGCTGAGGCGCAAGCTGGCCGACGCGGGCTCTGCCAGGTCGTGGATAGTCAACGTGCGCGGCGTGGGCTACCGGCTCACCGGTGCGCAGTGACGGTGGTGCGGCGCGCGGGCGTCAGACCATACGACGAGGCTTCTCGTCCGGCCGGAGGAAGGCGGGGCGGTCCTCCGCACCGTACTTGGGCCCCAGCACGATCGCTATCGCCAGCGGTAGCACCACGAAGGCTCGCGTGAGCCCGCTCGCTTTGGCTTTTCTGGCGGCGCTCGGATGGGCGCTGGCGGCTGTGCTGGCGATCGGCGGGCTGCGAGCTCGGCGCCGGCTAGAGCTCGCGGCGCAAGCGGCTCACGAGTTGCGCGGCGCGGCCGTCACGGTGGCACTGGCCGCCGCCGCTCTTCGCCGTGAGCCCGGTGGCATCCGCCGGGCGCTCGCGATCGAGGCGGCGGTCGAGCGCCTACGTGGCGGACTGGCGGACCTCGACTGCGCTCGTGACGGCCAGCGGGCCGTGGCGTCGCCCGCGGTCGTCTCGCTCGAGCGGCTGTTGCGCGGCACGGTGGCTGGGTGGCGGAGCGCGGCGCGACGCAACGGCCGCCCGATGCGACTGCGCTGGGACGGCGCACCCGCAGACGTGCGAGTCGACCGCCGGCGGCTGGCGCAGGCTCTGTCCAACTTGGTCGCCAACGCGGTCGAGCACGGCTCCGGGCCCGTCGAGCTGAGCGGCCGGAGGGTCGGATCGGACGTGGTGGTGGAGGTGCGTGACGGCGGCCCGGCCAAGGGCACGGGCACCACCCGGGACCGCCCCGACCCCGATCGCGGGCGGGGCCTGGCGATCGCGACCCGCGCCGTCGAGGAGGCCGGCGGCCGGCTCGCCCTCGACAGCCGCCCTGATGGGACGACCGCTGCGATCGAGCTTCCGCTCGCCGACCAGTGAACGCCCGCGTTCGCGGCCGGCGCGCCGCGCTGCTGCTCTCGCTCGCGCTTGCGAGTGGTGGTCTGGCGGCCTCCGAGGTAGCCAGTCGCGTGCAAGAGGTCGACGCCCGCGTGGGCCGGCCGGTCCCGGTTCTGGTGACCCGCAGGGACGTTGGCCCAGGTACGCCGCTCGAGCGCGCGGACCTGGAGATCCGCCATGTGCCCGGGCGCTTCGCACCGACGGGCGCGTTGACCACGCCGGACAAGGCGATCGGATCGGAGCCGGCGACGGCCATGGCGCGCGGGAGCTACGTCACGGCCGCGTTACTCGGAGGCACCGACGCGCGCGGCGGTCCTCGGGTACTACGGGCGGGTGAGCGAGCGGTCGAGGTGGGTGTCGCCGATGGGGGAGCCTTGACCACTGACGTTGGTCCGGGCGCGCGCGTGGACGTGCTCGTCTCCACTGAGCAGCGGGAGGGTGCGGGCGTCAGCTTCATCGCGCTAGAGGACGTCGAGCTGCTCGACCTGCGTGACGCCTCCGGAGAGGCGCCGACCGCCCCCGGGGACGCCGACGGCGCTGCTCCGGCCTCGTCGGTCGCCACCCTGCGCGTGACGCTACGTCAGGCCGTCTACCTCACCGCGGCACAGAACTTCGCGCGCGAGGTGCGGCTGCTGCCACGGCCCGCCGGAGACCGTCGCCGCTCCGGCCACGCGGCGGTGGGCGTGGATGGCCTCTTACGCAGGTGACCGCAGAGTGCGTAGGTCATGACGTTCGGGGTAACAGTCCGGGGGCGCAGGAGAGCAAAGCAGACCGTAGTGGTCGAGCGACTCGAGTTCCCCGACGGCCGCGGCGAGAGCGGCGACTCGCGCGACCGATTGCCGGACCGCGTCTCGAGGGCGAAGCGGTACCGGAACGTGGGCATCCGCGCCTGGCTTCGGACCCGCCCTGGTGAACCGAAGCTGAGCCACAGGTACCGCGCCGCGTCCTCGCCCTGCGCGGTTAGAGTCGCGCTACTTCGGACTCCGCCATGGGACGCTTCACGCGCCGTTCGCGGCTCACAGCCAGTGTCACGCTGACCATCGTCGGCGCCACCCTGCTCCTTGCCGGCACCCTCGCGCTCTACGCGCGCGAGCAGATCATCGACCGCGAGGCGTTCGCGAACCGTGCGGTTAGCGCGCTCGAGGACGACGAGCTGCGTCGTGTGGTCGGGCGCGAGATCGTGGTGTACCTCGTCGACCGCGGCTCGACCGACCTGGTGGCGGCGCGTCCGCTTCTCGAGTCCGTCGTGGGGACGGTCATCCAGACCGACCCGTTTAGGCGGGTGTTCCGCACCGCGGCGTCCGAGACAAACCGGGTGTTCTTCCAGCGCGAGCAGGCGAACGCCCTCTTCGACCTCGGGAACGCCGCGGAGGTGGTGCGCTTCGGGTTGCAGTCGGTCTCGCCGAAGGTCGCGCGCCAGCTCCCGCGAGATCTCGAGCCGGACCTCGTGACGCTGCGCCGGCGCGAGTTCGCCGGCCAGACGCTGGCAATCGCCGACGACGTGCGGTTCTTCGGCGTTCTGCTGCCGGCGCTCGCCGTAGTGGCGTTGGTCCTCGCCGTGGCGGTCGCTCCCGATCGCCGCCTCGCGGTGCTCCGCTCCGGCGTCGCGGTCGGCGTGGTGGGCGCGTTGATGGCGATCGCGATGCTTGTCGTCCGCGCCCGCACGATCGCCGGCTTGCGTGGAGAGGACGAGTTGACGGATGAGGATGTGCAGCAGGCGGGTGCCGGCCTGTTGGACGCGTACTTCGGCGACCTGTTCGAGTGGGCGCTGCTGCTGGCCCTGTTCGGATTCGTGCTCGCCGCCGCCGCGGCCGCGCTCGACCCGGAGGACGCCGAACAACCGCTGGCGCGCTTTCGCCGGCGCGTGATGGCGCGACCCGAAAGCCGGCGCGGTCGCGCCCTGCGGGGTGGGGGCCTGCTCGTGACCGGCGTCCTTGTGGTGCTCAACCCGCAGGCTGCGCTGCAGGTGGCAGCGGTGGTCGCGGGCTCGTACCTGGTCCTGCTCGGGACGACCGAGGTGCTCGTGGTGCTTCAGCCCGCCGGACAGACAGCCCGGGACGCCCGCGGGGCCCGCCGCCGGGCGTTGGCCTCGGCGGCCGCAGCCGGCGCGCTGGTCCTGGGCGCGCTGGTGCTTTTGACGGTCACGGTGACGAGCGGCGGGCCCGAGTCCGGAGCACTCGCGCAGACCACCAGCGGCAAGTGCAACGGCTCGGCCGCCCTGTGCGAGAGCCGGGTCAACGAGGTCGCCTTCGCCGGAACGCACAACTCGTTCTCGGCCGCCGACAGCCCCGGCTGGTACATCGCCAACCAGCGCCGGACGATCGATCGTCAGCTCAGAGACGGAATCCGTCTCTTCCTGATCGACCCGCACTGGGGTGTGCAGAGCTCGGGCCGCGCCGTCCGCACGGACTTCAAGGCCGAGGGACGCGACCGCAACCGCGTGGCCAAGGCGCTGCCGCCGAACGTGCTCAAGGCGGCCGAGCGGCTGGCGGGAAGGCTCGGCGCCGGCGACACGCGCGGAAAGCGGGAGCTGTGGCTGTGCCACACGGTCTGCGAGCTCGGCGCCACACGCATGGTCGATTCGCTCGAGGGGATCCGGCGCTTCCTCGACCGAAACCGTGGGGAGGTCGTGATCCTCTTCATCGAGCCCTATGTGCCGCCCCGCGACATCGCCAAGGCGTTCGAGCAGGCGGGCCTGGACCGCCATGTGGCGACGCTCGACCGCGACGAGCCGCTGCCGACCCTGGGCGAGCTCGTGGAGGACGACCGCCGGGTGATCGTGTTCACGGAGAAGGACGCGGACGGGACCGTGCCCTGGTACCTGGACGGGTTCTCGTTCGTGCAGGACACCCCGCTGGGAGCCACGCGCGTGAAGCAGCTCAGCTGCCGGCTGGCACGCGGGGACGCCGACAGCCCGCTGCTGATGCTCAACCACTGGGCCGATCTTTTCCCGCCGCGCCTCGAGGCGAACCGGCCGTTCCAGACCAAGCGCGTGCTTCTCGACCGCGCTCACCGCTGCGCGCGCAGGCGGGGGCTGCCCGTGAACCTGATCGCGGTGGACCACTACGACCAGGGGGAGCTGATCGCGGCGGTGCGCGAGCTGAATACCGATCGCATTCGGGCGCGGCGGCGGTCGGATGCCCGAGTCGAGGGCGGATAGGCTCGGCCGATGCGAGTCCTGTACGGCGTCAACGGCGAGGGGATGGGCCACGCGACGCGCTCGGAGGTCGTGATCGACTCGCTGATGGGGCGCCACGACGTGAGGGTCGTGACCTCCGGTGCGGCGCTGCGGCATCTGAGCGAGCGGCTGCCCCGTGTGGAGGAGGTCTTCGGCTACTCGTTCGCCATGGGGGAGGGCCAGATACAGCGGTGGCAGACGGTGCTGCTGAACGTGCGTCTTGCGCGTCGGGAGCTGCCCGAGACGCTGAGGCACTGGATCTCGCTCGTCGACGACTGGAAGCCGCAGGTCGTGATCAGCGACTTCGAGCCGCTGTCGGGGCTCTATGCCCGCTGGACCCGGACACCGCTGCTCGCGGTAGACAACATCAACATGATCGACCGCTGCCGGCACGATCGGGAGATCCTGGGCGACGAGCGCGAGGACTACCTGGTCGCGCGCGCGGTCACGCGCTCGATGGTGCCGGGCGCGGGCGAGTACATCGTGACCACGTTCTTCAGGCCACCCCTTGCGCGCCGCAACACCACGCTGGTGCCGCCGATCGTGCGGCCGGAGATCGCACGCGCCAGCGCCAGCTACGGGGATCACCTGGTCGTGTACTCGAGCGGCGAGAAGCGCCTCTTGGACGCCCTGCATGCCAGCGGCGCACGCTGCATCGTCTACGGGATGAGGGGCGGGCCCGACCAAGCGACGGCCGACGGCAACCTCGAGTTCAAGCCGCCCTCTAATCACGGGTTCGTCGAGGACCTTCGCACCGCTCGCGGCGTGATTGCCGGGGGCGGGTTCTCCCTGCTGAGCGAGGCGGTCTACCTGGGCAAGCCCGTCCTGTCGATCCCGCTGCGCGGCCAGTTCGAGCAGTTGATGAACGCGCGCTACCTCGCGCGCCTCGGCTACGGGATCTGCGCCCCGCGGGTCACCAAGGGCACGTTGAGCGACTTCCTGGACCGGCTGCCGCAGTTCGAGGAGTCGCTGGCGAGCTACGAGCAGGTTGGCAACTCGGTC
This sequence comes from uncultured Thermoleophilaceae bacterium, assembly GCA_963802855.1. Taxonomy (GTDB): domain Bacteria; phylum Actinomycetota; class Thermoleophilia; order Solirubrobacterales; family Thermoleophilaceae; genus JAAYBF01. The sequence goes on along the minus strand of CAWDJP010000002.1, from coordinate 277,211 downwards.
GCGCTCCGGACGATCGAACGGCGAGCGAAGGCCGCCGCCGCGGCCGCCCCCCGGGAGCGCAGCCGGGCGCGGCGCCAGGCGCGGAGGTCCGTGCGATGAGGGGCCTGGCCGCGACGGGACTCGGAGTCGGCGCCGCGGGCTTCGCCTACTACCACGGGCAACAGCCGACCTCTCAGCTCTATGGCGCCACGGTCTGCCAGGAGCCCGACGCCGCGGGCCAGGTGGCCCTGACCTACGACGACGGTCCTAATCCGCGCCACACGCCGGCCCTGCTCGAGACGCTTGCCCGCTACGAGGCTCGGGCGACCTTCTTCTCGATCGGGCGCTGGGCGGAGCGCGAGCCCGGCCTGCTGCACGAGGTCCAAGCCGCCGGCCACGCGATCGGCAACCACACGTGGAGCCACCCGACGCTCGCGCTGTGCTCCGCGGGCGAGGTCACGGACGAGCTCAATCGCTGCCGCGGGGCGGTGGAGGCCGCGGGCGTGAGCTTCGCCGAAGTCGACGGTGCCGCGCTGATGCGTCCTCCGTGGGGACGCCGCCGCCCTGGCACACTGCGCGCTGTCCGCAGCGCGGGCTACGTGCCGGTGCTGTGGTCGGTGACGTGCTGGGACTGGCGAGAGCGCGAGTCCGCAGATGACTTCGCCGCGCGCGGGAAGAAGGCGCGCGGCGGGGACGTGATCCTGCTCCATGACGGCTCGCATCTGACGCCGGAGGGCGATCGCGGCCGCTCGGTCGAAGCCACTGAGATGATCCTTCACGATCTCACCGACAAGGGCCTGCGCTTCGTGACGATTCCCGAGCTGGTCGGCGCCGCCCGTGCGGTCAGCGGTCGCGCCTGAGCACCTCGACGTCGCCGGCGGACGTTCCCAGCAGAGCCGTCTCGGCCATCCCGACGAACAGGCCGTGCTCGACCACGCCGGGGACTGTGTGCAGGTCGGGGCCGAGCGAGTCCAGGTCGACGCTCGTCGGCAGCGCGCAGTCGAGGATGTAGTGGCCCTCGTCCGTCACGTAGGGGTTCCCGTCGCGATAGCGGCGCTCGGCGTCCGGCAGCAGGCGCATCACTCGCCGGCGCGTGTCCGCCCATGCGAAGCGCGCGACCTCCACGGGTAGGCGAAAGCCCGCTCCCAGTCGCTCGACGCGCTTGTCGGCCTCGGCCACGACCACGAATCGCCGCGCGGCCGCCACCACGATCTTCTCCCGCAGGAGGGCGCCCCCGCCGCCCTTGATCAGCCTCAGCTCCGGATCGACCTCGTCCGCGCCGTCCAGGGCGAGATCCAGCTCGGTCGATCCGTCCAGCTCCACGAGCTCTATTCCGGCCTCCCGCGCACGGGCGTCGGTGCGCTCGGAGGCCACGGCGGCGCGAAACTCGCGATGACCCTGCCCCAGCAACTCCACCACCCGCCACACCGCGCGGCCCGAGCCCAGCCCGACGGTCATGCCGGGCTCGACGAGGTCCGCCGCCGCCGCGGCGGCCGCATCGCGCGCGGGTGATCGCTCCGGTGACACGGCCGAAGACTCTCATGCGCGCGGCAGCTAAACTACTTACGACTTGTTAGTGACTACGGAGAGTGGAGTAAACATGGAAACCATGCTGCTCGTGCCCGTCGACGATTCCGTCGTCTTCCCAAACATGACGGTCACGCTCACGATCGACGTGGGCGACGAGGACCGGGTCCTGCTCGTGCCGCGGGACGGCGACGCATTCGCCGGCGTGGGCACAGTGGCCGAGGTGGCCGAGCGCGTGCGCCTGCCCGGTGGCGGTCGCGCCGTTGCGCTGGCCGGACTGCACCGCGGCGTCGCGGGCGCCGCTCACACGGACCCCGCGGGCAACCTACGCGTGGAGGTGACGCCGCACCCCGACGACGAGCCGGTGGACGGCAAGACGCGCGAGCTCGAGCGTGAGTATCGCGCGATCGTCGAGGAGATCCTCGAGCTGCGCGGCGACGACGGACGCATCGCCGCGTTCGTGCGGTCGATCACCGAGCCGGGAGCGCTGGCCGACACGTCCGGCTACTCGCCTGACATCAGCTACGAGAGCAAGGTCGACCTGCTGGAGACGCTTGACGTGACGGAGCGGTTGGAGAAGGCGCTCGGCCTGCAGCGGGAGCGCCTGACCGAGCTGCAGGTCCGGCGGCGAATCCGCGAGGACGTGCAGTCGGGCGCCGACAAGCAGCAGCGTGAGTACTTCCTGCGCAAGCAGATGGAGTCGATCCGCAAGGAGCTGGACGAGGACGACGCCTCGGTGGCCGAGGAGTACCGCACGAAGATCGAGGAAGCCGGTATGCCGGAGGCCGTCCGCGAGCAGGCCGAGAAGGAGCTGGCGCGGTTCGAGCGGATGGGCGAGCAGTCGGGCGAGAGCTCGATGATCCGCAGCTACCTCGATTGGCTGATTGCCGTGCCGTGGTCCGGACGCTCCGAGGAGCGGCTCGATCCCGTCGGCGCGCGCGAGGTGCTCGACGCCGACCACGCCGGTCTCGAGGACGTCAAGGACCGGATCGTCGAGCACATCGGCGTGATGAAGCTGCGCAAGGAGCGCGGGATCGAAGACGAGAAGCGCTCGGGCGCGATCCTCACCCTGATCGGGCCTCCCGGCACCGGCAAGACGTCGATCGGCGAGTCGATCGCCCGCGCGACCGGCCGCGAGTTCGTCCGCATGTCGCTGGGCGGAGTCCGCGACGAGGCCGAGATCCGCGGCCACCGGCGCACCTACATCGGCGCGCTACCGGGGCGCCTCGTGAGGGCGCTGCGCGACGCCGGCACGATGAACCCGGTGATCATGCTCGACGAGGTCGACAAGGTCGGCGCCGACTGGCGCGGCGACCCCTCGTCCGCGCTGCTCGAGGTGCTCGACCCAGCCCAGAACCACTCGTTCCGGGACCACTACCTGGACGTCGAGCTCGACCTCTCTCAGGTGCTGTTCATCGCGACCGCCAACGTGGCCGACACTATCCCCGGGCCGCTGCTCGACCGGATGGAGGTCGTGCGCTTCGACGGCTATACCGTGGAGGAGAAGGTGGCGATCGCGCGCGACTACCTGTGGCCGCGCCAGCGCGAGCGCAATGGGCTGCGCAAGGACGAGGTGACCGTCGAGGACGACGTGCTGCGCACGGTGGTCACCGACTACACGCGCGAGGCCGGTGTGCGCTCATTGGAGCGCGAGCTCGGCACGGTGCTCCGCAAGACCGCCACCCGCATCGCATCCGGGAAGGAAGAAGCGCCCGTTGTGGTAGACCTGGCCGCGGTGCGCGAGGCGCTCGGGCGCCAGAAGTTCTTCCAGGAGGCGGCAGAGCGCACGGCGGTGCCCGGCGTGGCGACCGGCCTGGCGTACACGCCGGTCGGAGGCGACGTCCTGTTCATCGAGGCAACCTCGATGCGCGGCGGGTCCGGGAATGGCGGGCCGCTGGTGCTCACCGGGCAGCTCGGCGACGTAATGAAGGAGTCGGCTCGGATCGCGCTCTCCTATGTGCGCGGGCACGGCGATCGGATCGGCGTTGACGAGGACGACTTCGAGGGGCGCGAGTTCCACGTCCACGTCCCCGCGGGCGCCGTTCCCAAGGACGGCCCGAGCGCGGGCGTGACGATGACCACCGCCTTGGCGTCGCTGCTCTCGGGCAGGCCGGTCAAGCACACGGTGGGCATGACCGGTGAGGTCACGCTTCAGGGCCGGGTCCTGCCGATCGGCGGCCTCAAGCAGAAGGTGCTGGCCGCGCACGCGGCGGGGCTCACGGATGTGATCCTGCCCGAGCGCAACCGCGCCGACCTCGACGACGTGCCGGAGGAGGTCCGCGAGGAGATGTCGTTCCATCCGGTGATGACGATCGACGAGGTGCTCGACCTGGCGCTCGAGCCCGCGCCGGCGCCGGCGGTGGCGTAGTCCCCAGTCCCCAGTCCCAGGGCTGAGGCTCTGGGGGCACTGGGAACTAGATGCTCTGCGTCACGCCGCCGTCCACAAGCACGGTCGTGCCGGTTACGTAGCCCGCTTGCTCGGAGCACAGGAACGCGGCCACGGCGCCGAACTCCTCGATCGTCCCGAGCCGCCCCGCCGGAATCATGTCGGCGGCGGCGCGCTCGGCGGCCTCGAGCGAGCCGGAGGCGTCGGCCAGGCGATCGGTCGCGAACCGACCGGGTAGCAGCGCGTTCAGCGTCACGCCGTCGCCCGCCACCTGGCGGGCGATCGTCTTGAGCGCCGCCACGAGGCCCACGCGGTGTGCGTTCGAGAGCATGAGTACCGCCGCGGGCTCGCGCACCGTGCTCGATGCCACCGAGACCACCCGGCCGAAGCCGCGCCCACGCATCCCCGGGAGCGCCCGCTCGATGAAGGCGATGGGTGAGAGGACCAGCTCTCGGTACGCGGCCTCCCACTGCTCGCGCGAGAACCCGAGGGCGTCCGGGCCCGGCGGCGGCCCGCCGGTGTTCGTGACGAGGATGTCCAAGGGGCCGAGATCCGACTCGACCGAGTCGACGAGACCGGGCACCGCGTCGAGGTCGGCGCTGTCGTGCACGTAGGGGCGAGCGCCGATCTGGGAGGCGGCCGCCGCGATCCGCTCCTCCGAGCGCGAGCTGATCGCGACCCGCGCGCCCTCCTCGGACAACGCCTGTGCAATGCCGAAGCCGAGGCCCTTCGAGGCAGCAGTCACGAGCGCCACGCGATCCTTCAGACGCCAGATCCACGCAGGCAGACTAGTGCGGTGCGCCGCACCGATCCGCAGGATCTGCTTCCATACCCGACTTCAGTGAACCCAGCCGAGTCTCCGTCGCCCCGCGTGACGGAGAGCGGGGGAACCACTGGGAACGGCTGTCGCCGGCCGTTCCCCGGGGCGAATCGCCGCGACGCAGCGGCGTAGCGCACTTTCCAGCGCGAGCCCGTCAGCTCACCCCGTAGGCGCCAGGAAAGAGGAGTTGAAGGCTCGTTGAGGTCGAAGCATGCGGTTCGTAGCGCGCTGGCGCTTGTGTCGGTCGCCCTGTTGTTGGGCGTCGCCGGCGCCGGGGTGGCGCTCGCGGACGATCCAGGTGTCAAAGCCCGGGCAGCAGGCGCCGAGGTGACGTTGCGCAAGGGCGACCGCGGCCCCGCGGTAGCCGCCGTGCAGCGAAAGCTGCGGCTGTCGGCCGACGGCGTGTTCGGCCCGCTCACCCATCGTGCGGTGCGTCGCTTCCAGCGCCGCAGGGGCCTCACCGTGGACGGCATCGTCGGGCCGATGACCCGACGCGCCCTGCGCCTGCGCGCGTTCAAGGCAAGCAGCGTCAGACATCCGCGCAAGCGAAGCCGCCGCCGCGTGGCCGTCGGCTCCGGCGGGCTCCGGGGCTTGCCGCGCGCCCTTGTACGCATTGCCCAATGCGAGTCGGGCGGCAATCCGCGTGCGGTCTCTCGAAACGGGCGCTACCGCGGCAAGTACCAGTTCATGCGCTCCACCTGGAAGGCGTGGGGCGGGCGCACCCGCGACCCCGCGCGCGCCAGCGAGGAGCACCAGGATCGCGTCGCGCTCAAGCTCTACCGCGCCCGCGGCAGCGCGCCGTGGCCGAGCTGCGGCTGAGGCATTTCGCGACCTCAGGCAGTGACCGGGTCCCTCGAGCGAGCGAGCACCAGCGTTCCGGCGCACAGGAGCGCGAGCAGGGCGTAGGGCACCGCGTCGGTCGTGACGTCCGCGAGCGCCGCCCCGGCGGCGCCGCCGACGACCTGCCCGCCCGCCCAGGCCAGGTTCATCAGGCCGAACGCGAAACCCTGATCGAGGCCGGACGCCTCCGACGCGTCGGACAGCAGCGCCGCGGCGGGTGCCCAGAAGCAGCCGAGAGCGGCCACCGCGAAGACGATCGCGGCGATCAGCAGCCAGACCGTCTCGGGGAGGGGGAGCAGCAGCGCCATGACCGCGCCCGCCGCGAGCCCGAAGCGCAACGGAAGCATTCGCCCGCGACGGTCGGAGAGGCGGCCGAGCAGGGGGCTGAGCACTCCTTCTACGGATGCCGCGACCAGGAAGGCCGCGCCGATCGTGAGGCCGCTCGCGCCGAGGTCGTCGAGCCGTAGGGGCGCGAGCACGTCGAGTGCGCCCGAGAACAGCGCCGGCAATGTGAACAGCCACACCGCCATCTGCATCGGTGCGCCTCGCAGCGCCGCGCCGAGATCTGACCAGGTGGCTTGGACCTCGCGCGGTCCGGCAGGAGTGAAGAGTGCGCAGGCGAACAGCGCCACGCCGAGCGCCGTCACGCAACTGAAGACGAGTTGCGGGCTCGTCTCGGTGGCCGCTCCGCCGAGCACCGGCCCCAGCAGCACCCCGAAGATCGCTGCGCCGAGCGCGGCCCCGATCAGCTCCCCGCGGCGGTCACGCGGCGCCACCGAGAGCAGCCAGGCCAGGCCCCCCGCCCACGAGCACGCGCCTCCGAGTCCCTGAATGAAGCGGGCGGCGTCGAGCAACACGATGCTCTCCGCCAGCCCGAAGACCAGGCTCGACCCCGACAGGAGACCGAGCCCCAAGAGCATCGTCCGCTTGGCTCCCACGCGCCCCGCGAGCCATCCCGCCGGCAGGGCCCCGAGAAGGGTCCCGGCCGCGTACGAGGCGCTGAGGACGCCGGCGGCTGTCTTCGACAGGCCGAGGTCGTCCTGGTAGGAGGGCAGCAGCGGCGCGATGGCCGCGTAGAACATCGTGTCCACGAGAACGGCAGCCGCCACCAGCAGGAACAGCCGGCGCACCGCTACTCACCCCGCTCGTGCGTCGCGCTCGGCCTCTTCGCGTGTGTCCCAAGCGGCGAGCCGGGTGATCAGGCCGGCGTCGACGCGGTGTGAGAAGTAGAGGTTTTCGGCGTCCGCGCGCTGACCGTCCGCCGAGCGGATCCGGCGGTGGCCGACGACTACCACGCCTCTCCCGAGCGGCTCGAAGGTGTACGGCGCGGCCGAGAATCTGCGGCCGCGGCGCTCGAAGCGCTCGAAGAACTCCCGCACGCCGTCGTGGCCCTCCCACACGACCCCGTCCTCCGCCACGAACTCGACGTTGGGGTGGAGGTGCTGGAGGGCCACCTCGACACCCTGCTCGCGGTAGGCGATCCACATCTCCTTGACCGTGTCGAGCGCGGTCTGCTCCATTCGGGCATCTTGCCACGGGGGCGAGGCCGCGGGGTGCGGGGCCTTGGGAGGTCGGTGAGACCCATCGACGACCTGGCGGAGGCGCTGCGGATGCGCCTGATCGAACGCGCGCGGGCGGGTGGCGGCGGCGGCGGATCCGACGTGCGCGAGGAGGTGCGCGAGCTCGTTGAGCGTGAGGCGGCCGCGTTGTCAGAGGTCGAGCGCTCCGCGCTGTGCGAGCGAGTGCTGCGGCTCGCCGGCGGCCTCGGACCGCTCGAACCGCTGCTTGCGGACGCGACGGTGGACGAGGTGATGGTGAACGGGCCGGGGGCCGTCTACGTCGAGCGCCGCGGGCAGATCGAGCCGACGGGGGTCGCATTCCAGTCCGAGGGCGAGCTGCTGCACGCCATCGAGCGCATCCTGGCCCCGCTCGGGCGGCGCGTGGACGAGGCCTCGCCGCTGTGCGACGCCCGGCTGGCTGACGGATCGCGAGTGAATGTGATCGTGCCGCCGCTGTCGCTGGCCGGCCCGTGTCTCACCATCCGGCGCTTTCGCAGCGAGGGTTTCTCGCTGCACGATCTCGTCGCGAACGGGACGCTGGCGGCGCCCGCCGCCGAGCTGTTGGCGGCCGCGGTCGAGGCTCGCGCGTCCATCCTCGTCAGCGGTGGCACGGGGTCGGGCAAGACGACAACGCTGAACGCCCTTTCGGGTGCGATCCCGGACGGCGAGCGGATCGTGACGATCGAGGACGCCGCCGAGCTGGCCCTGCGCGGATCGCACGTCGTGCGCCTGGAGGCGCGACCGCCCAACCTCGAGGGCCGGGGCGAGGTGACAATCCGCCAGCTCGTTCGCAACGCGCTCCGGATGCGACCGGACCGGATCGTGGTGGGGGAGGTGCGCGGCGGCGAGGCGCTGGACCTGCTCCAGGCCCTGAACACGGGACACGACGGGTCGCTGAGTACCGTGCACGCGAACTCTCCCGAGGACGCCCTGCGGCGTGTGGAGACGCTAGCGCTCATGGCCGCGGTCGGGCTCCCGCACGCGGCCGTACGCGAGCAGGTGGCGAGCGCGGTCGATCTCGTGGTGCACCAGGCGCGGCGACCGGACGGCTCGCGTGCGGTCGAGTCCGTGACCGAGGTGGTGCGTGCGGCGGGAGGAGCGGCCACCCGGGAGCTGTTGGTCGGCGGGCGGGTGACTGAGCTGCGCGAGGGACGGTTGGCGCGCCGGCTCGCTGGGGGCTCGAGATGAGCCCGATCGGCCTGGCCTTCGCCGCCGCCGCGCTGCTCACCGTCGGGTTGGCGGAGCTCGTCCAGGCAGCGGCGGCCGGTGCGACGCGAAGGGGCGCGAGGCTTGCGCGCTCGGTCGCGGCGCTTGCCGATGCGCTCGTGCGCGCTGGGAGCGAGGGGCACGACCCTGGAGCGGCGGAGCGGCGACGGCTGTTGACCGCCGGAGCGGTGCTGGCGTTCGCCGTCGGAGCGCTGCTCGCGGGACCGCTCGTCGGACTGGCGCTCGGGGCGGGAGGTCCGTGGGCGGTGGCGAGAGTCTTGCGCGCGCGGCGCGAGCACTATCGCCGCTCCGTCGAGGCCGGCGCGAGCGACCTTTGCCTGGTACTCGCGGATGCGCTGGGGGCTGGGCACTCGCTGCGGGCGGCGCTGACGGGCGCTGCCGAAGGGCTGCCCGGCGCGGCGGGGCATGAGCTTCGGCGCGCCGCCGCTGAGCTGCGGGCGGGCTCGCACACCGACGACTCTCTGGAGGCGATGCGCAGACGGGTGTGCTCGGCGCGACTCGACACCGTCGTAGCCGCCTGTCTGGTGCAGCGTCGGGCGGGCGGCGACCTTGCACGCCTGCTGCGCGAATGCGCCGAGGCGTTCGGGGATCAGGCTCGGCTCGAGGACGAGGTTCGCAGCGCCACCGCCCAGGCGAGGTTCACGGGGGTGCTCGTTGTGCTTCTGCCGCTCGGCGGCGCGTTGCTGGCCGAGCTGGCGAGCCCGGGGTTCCTCGGCGGGCTGGCCGGCTCGTTCATCACGGCCTGGCTGGTGGGGATCGCCCTCCTGCTCCAGGTACTCGGGGCCGTGCTCATTCGCCGCCTCGGCCGGGTGCGATGGTGATGGCCGTGGTGCTGGCGTTCGCGGCCGGCGCCCTCGGTGCGCTCGGAGTGGCGGGGTTCGCAGCTGTCCTCTGGGACGCTCGCGCTCCACGCGCGCGCAACCGTGCCCCCGCGCCCGTTCGGGCGCTGGCCAGGCTCGGCGCTCGGACGGCCTCGCGGCGAGGGGCGCCTCGCGACCTCGAGCGCCGGATCCTCGCGGCAGGGCGGCCCGCCGGGCTGGGCGCGCGGGAGGTCATGGCGGCAAAGCTGGCGGCCACCGGTCTAGGAGCGGTCGCCGGTCTCGCCCTCGGCGCCGCGGCCCCTGGCCGGGTCGGCCTGGTGATGGCAGCGGGTGCACCGGTGGCGGGCTTCTTCGCCCCGGATCTGTGGCTGATCCGCGCGGCGGGCGCCCGCGCTCGCGCCGTGCGGCGGGATCTCCCAGGGATGCTCGATCTTCTGCGGGTGACGGTGGACGCCGGCGCCTCCCTTCCCGCCGCGCTCGCGGAGGTCGGCGAGCGCGCTCGCGGGCCGTTGGCCGCAGAGTGGCGCGCGGTCGCACGCGAGACCGCTCTGGGGGCCCCGCTTGGCGAGGCGCTGGCTGCGATGGCTGATCGACTCCCGCAGCCGGAGGTGGAGGCGCTCTGCGGGGCACTCGAGCGGGCGCGCCGGCACGGAGCACCGCTCGGTCGAACGCTCGCGGCCCAGGCGCGCGACACCCGCTCGGCTCTGCGCCGTCACGTGCAGGAGGAGGCCGCCCGCGCGGGTCCCAAGATCCAGCTCGTGGTGGCGCTCATGCTGGTGCCGTCGGTGCTGCTGATGGTGGCGGCGGCGCTGGCCGCGGCGCTGCTGGACTCGGGCGGGCTGCCAGGCGTGGGCGGTTGAGCGGGGCGGCGAACCCGTCGGTTGAGCAAGTTTTGCCGCGTATTGCGGCCTAATCGTGTGCACTGCGCGGGCCCGCTGTGGACACCTGCGACGAGCCGTACCTACATTGGCCCCAAGTCCGGAGGCGACCCCAGCCGCCTCGACCCCACGGAGAGGAATCCTGTCTTGCCCTTCGTATCCGTACGCCTGCCTGCGCGCGCCGTAGCCGCCCCGCTTCTGGTCCTCGCGTTGCTCGCGATCCACGCGCCCAGCGCGTCGGCCGCGCCTCCGGTGTGTGTTGACCTTCCGGCCGGCGGACAGGCCGCCCTCGTGGTCACCGAGGACACGACGCTCGATCGCGACATCCCCTATGGCTGCGAGGCTGGGATCGAGATCGGCGCCCCGGGCATCACTTTGGACCTAGGCGGACACGACGTGGCGGGTCGGGACCACGGGATTCGCAACCGGGGACACGATGACGTGACGATCCGAAACGGCACGGTGGATGCCGATGTGGCGGCTGTAGGGCTCATGGGCGTGGAGCACAACGTCCTCCGAGGATTGAGGGCGAGCACCTTGACTGGCTCGGCGATCCGCCTCACCGACTCCGATCGCAACCGGATTCTCGCCACCGACACCGCGGGCTATCGCGAGGGGATCGGGCTCCACGGAGGCTCGGATCGCAACCTCCTTCACGGCAACAACGATCATGGGAGCCTCTACGGGGGCGTCAGGATCGCGGACTCGAGCCGCAACCGCATCGTCGGCAACGCCATCACCCTGGGCGAGCCGATCGGGCTGTTGCTCTCGAACGCACACGACAACCTGATCGCGCACAACCGGGTGCTGGTCGAGTTCTCCGAGGGCATCCGCCTGGACGGCTCGCACGGGAACGCCGTCGTGCGCAACCACGTGGCCGACCGCCAGCCGACGCAGTCCCAGACCCCGCCCGCCGGCATCGCCGTCTCCGGGTCCCGCGGCAACGAGCTGATCCGCAACACCGTGAGGGACGCGATCGTCGGTCTGCAGCTGACCGCCGGCTCGCGAAACCTGCTCGCGTACAACCGCGCGTTCGCCAACGACGGCGACGGGATCTTCGTCGCCGCCGCTGCATCGCGCTCGCTGCTGCTGGGCAACCGGGCCTGGGGCAACGGGGACGACGGGCTGGACGTCGAGAGCGCCTCGACGCGGCTGAAGGCCAACCGGGCGAGACGGAACGGCGATTACGGGATCGAGGCCGTGCAAGGCGTCTTCGCTCGTGGCAACCGCGCGTCGGGGAACGGCGCCGCGGCGCAGTGCCTCAACGTGTTCTGTCGCTGAGCCTTCGGGCGGGGCGTCCCGTCTAGGGGTCGCCACGCGACCACAGGGCGGGATACCTCGCCGGGTTCGAGCACGGCGCCGCTTGCAATCACGCTTGCACACGGGCGTGGTGGGCGCAACATCCCACCCAACCGGCCCGTGTGCAAGCTCGCGCGCGGTGATCCTGGGCCCGCGCCCCACCTGATCTGGCGCACAAAAGCCGCTCGTGGAGCCAAGAGCCACGGCTAACGAGCCGTGAGCAGCCGGATCTGGGGCGAGATGTGGGGCGTTGTGTTGCAACGTGGGGCAAAGTGGGGTAAGGTGCGCGCCAGCTCACGAGGACCGGAGTGGCGGGGCTCCTCCCACTCCGCCACTCCGGTCCGAGTAGCCGCAGGGACACCGGAGCCCCGGATGGCATTCAGAGGCCACTACGAACACTCGCTCGACGCGAAGCACAGGCTGAGCATTCCCGCTCGGTTCCGCGCATCGTTCTCCTCCGGTCTGGTTCTCGCCAAGGACTCCGACGCCTGCATCGCCGTATGGACTCCGGACGTCCACGAGGCGATCATCGAGCGAGCGCTGGCGGGCAAGAACCCCCTGGGCGCCCAGTACAAGCAGATCCAGCGCTTCTTCCAGAGCAACTCGTTCGACGTCGAGCTCGACTCCGCCGGCCGGGTGATCCTCCCCGCGCCGCTCCTGGGGCACGCCGGGATCGACCGGGACGTGGTGGTGGCGGGCGTCGGCGACCACATCGAGGTCTGGGGCAGCGAGCGCTGGCGCGAGGAGCAGAGCGCGCTCGACGGCAGCATCGGGGAGGTGACGGAGGCGCTTGGCGATCCTTCTTGACATGACGCGCACGCACGTACCCGTCCTCGCAGGCGAGCTGATCGATCTCACGGCGCCCGCCCCGGGCGAGGATGCCGTGGACTGCACCTTCGGCGCCGGCGGGCACGCGCGGCTGGTGGCCGACCGGCTCGGACCGGGTGGGACGCTCGTGTGCATCGACCGCGACCCTGCCGCGGAGGAGCGCTACGAGGAGCTGGCCGCCGAGGTTGCATGCAGGACCCGCTTCCTGCGCATGGACTACGTCGATGCCCTCGCGCTGCTCGCCGAAGAGGGATTCGGCGCCGACCTCGTGTACTTCGACCTCGGAGTGTCCTCCATGCAGGTCGACGCCCGCGAGCGCGGCTTCTCCTACTCCTACGACGCCCCCCTCGACATGCGGATGGACCCCACCGCGGGCCCCGATGCCGGGGAACTGGTGAACACGATGGACGAGCGGCAGCTGGCCAAGATCCTCGCCTCGTTCGGTGAGGAGCCGAACGCGCGCGCGATCGCGCGCGAGATCGCGCGCAGGCGCGAGCGCGCGCCAATCGAGACGACCGGCGAGCTGGTCGCGGCGGTCGAGGCTGCGCTCCCCGCCGCGGTGCGGAGGAAGTTCGGCGGCCGGTCTCCCGCCAAGCGCGTCTTCCAGGCGATCCGGATCGCCGTGAACCACGAGCTCGAGGACCTGGATGGTGCGCTCCCACAGGCGTGGTCGATCCTGCGCCCGGGTGGTCGGATCGCCGCGATCTCGTTCCATTCCCTCGAGGACCGGCGCGTGAAGCGCTTCCTGGCCGACCGCGCCCGGGGCTGCATCTGCCCGCCCGAGCTTCCTGTCTGCGCGTGCGGGCGGACGCCGCAGGCCGAGCTGCTGACCCGGCGCGCCGTGGCGCCCACGCCCGGCGAGATCGCCGACAACCCGCGCTCGAGCTCGGGCAGACTGCGTGTTGCCCGCCGTATCGAGGGGGATACCGCCTGATGGCCGCGATCCCCGCTCGCCGCGCACCGGCCCGGGTGCCGGTCCCAGCCCGCCGAAAGGCCACGCGGAGGAGGCCGGCCGCAGCACCGGTCGCCCGCGCGCGCGGCGCCGTCGTGCTCGACACCCTCCTGGCGGGGAGGATCTGGCTCGGCCTCATCTTCGTGCTGCTGGCCGGCATCGTCTTCTTCAACGTCGACCTGCTGCGGATGAACCGCGAGATCACGCGTACCGCCGATCGCGCGGCCGCGGTCAAGCGCGAGAACGCGCGCTTGAGGACCGAGCTCGCCCGGCTGGGTTCGAGCGAGCGGATCCAGCGCGTCGCCGTCCAGGCGGGCCTCGCGTTCCCAGCGCCGGGTGAGGTGCGCTACCTGCACGCCAACACGCCGCGTGACGCCCGCCGGGCCGCAAAGCGGATCGCGGCCGGCGAGATCTCAGGCCCGCCGGTCGCGCCTTCGGTGCCCCCGCCCGAGCCCGACCCGCTCCCGACACCCGCCACTCAGGCTCCCCCGAGCGGGGAGCCGGGTGCGGCCGGCCCGCCCGCCGCCGAGACGCCGGTGACGACGCAGGGGGCCACTCCACAGCCCGTCCAAACCGCTCCCGAGACCCAGGCCCCGGGGGCGGGGCAGTAGGTCGTGCGGCTCGTCGATCGCCGGATCGGCCTCCTCTTCGCGCTCTTTCTGGTGCTTCTGGGGCTCGCCGGCCTGCGCGCTGCGTGGCTTGGCACCGTCAAGGCGAGCTCGCTGGGCGAACGGGCGGCTACACAGCAGGTGGAGGACTTCGACGTGGTGGCGCGTCGCGGCACCATCACCGACCGGCGGGGGGTGGAGCTGGCGGTCTCCGAGGACGCCGTGACCGTCTTCGCCAACCCGATGATCGTCAAGGATCGAGCGGGTACCGCGGCGCGCCTCGAGCCGTTGCTCGGCCGCTCGGAGGAGGAGCTCCTCAAGCTGCTGTCGGCGCGCCGTGGCTTCGTCTACCTGCGGCGCAAGCTGGACCCAGACCTGGGCCAGAAGGTCGCTGAGCTCGAGATCGAGGGCATCGACACCGTCACGGAGCCCCGTCGAACGTATCCGCAGGGCGCCCTTGCGGGGCAGCTCATCGGGGCCGTGGGCACCGACAACGTCGGCCTGTCGGGGATCGAGCAGGAGCACGAGGAGGAGCTGCACGGCAAGGACGGCCGAAGGCGTCTGGTAAAGGACGCCACCGGCGAGCCGGTGAGCATCATCGACAGCGACCGCACCGAGCCTGGCGAGGACATCGCGTTGACGATCGATTCCGCGCTGCAGGAGCGCGTCGAGGCGGTGATGGGGGAGGTCGGACGCGCGTTTCGGCCCCGCGCCTCCACCGCGCTCGTGATGGACCCCCGCAACGGAGAGCTGCTGGCGATGTCCAACTGGCCCCGAGTGGACTCGAACGACATCGGCGGCGCCCCGGGCTACGCGCGCCAGAACCGCGCCGTCGGCGCGAGCTACGAGCCGGGTTCCACGTTCAAGGCCTTCACCGTGGCGGGTGCGCTCGAGGAGGGTCTGATCAAGCCGAGCACCCGATTCGACCTCCCCCCGCAGATCCAGGTGGCCGACCGCAAGATTGGCGAGGCGCACGATCGCGGCGCCGTGAGCCTCACGGCCGCCGAGATCCTCGCACAGTCCTCCAACGTGGGCTCGGTGATGATCGGGCTGAAGATGGGGGTCAAGCGGTTCGACAAGTGGGTGCGCAACTTCGGCTTCGGCAGCCCCACCGACATCGGCCTGCCGGGCGAGGCGGGCGGAATCGTGCCGAGGCCCGAGGAGTACTCCGGCTCCTCGCTCGGCAACATGCCAATCGGCCAGGGCCTCGCTGTCACGCCGATCCAGATGGCGGCCGCCTACACGGCGCTTGCGAACGGCGGGGTGATGCGGCCCCCGCACGTCATCAAGGGCGCGGAAGAGGAGGGCCGCCGGGTGGTCTCGGCACGTACGGCCGAGCGGGTCTCGGGGATGCTGAAAGGCGTACTCGAGGCGGGTGGGACCGCGGAGGCGGCCCACGTCCCGGGCTACGAGCTGGCGGGCAAGACCGGAACCGCCGAGAAGCCGGATCCCAAGAAGGGGGGCTACTCGAAGTTCAAGTTCTTCTCCTCGTTCATCGGCTACGCCCCCGCCCGCAAGCCGCGGCTGTTGGTGGCGGTGATGGTGGACGAGCCCAAGGGGAGCTACTACGGCGCCGAGGTGGCCGCGCCGGCGTTCGAGAAGATCGTCGAGTTCGCGCTCCCGTACATGCGAATCCCGCCCCGCTGACCGCCCGAACGCGCCTCTAGACTCCGCACAGCCATGACCCTTCGCGAACTGATGGGGAATGGAGCGCCCGATGTTGAGGTGTCGGGGCTTGCCTACTCGAGTGGGAGCGTCTCCTTGGGGACGCTCTTCTTCTGTGTGCGCGGCTTCACCGCGGATGGCCACGATTTCGCGGCCGACGCCGTCGAGCGAGGAGCGGTCGCGCTCGTGTGCGAGCGCCCACTGGGCCTCGGCGTGCCCGAGGTGATCGTGCCGGATGCCCGCGCCGCCATGGGACCCGCGGCCGCCCGCTTTCACGGTGATCCGACAGCGCAGCTGCGGGTCGTGGGGATCACCGGCACCAACGGCAAGACGACCACGGCCTTCCTCGTGCGCGAGGTCCTCGAGGCTGCGGACATTCGGACGGGCCTGCTCGGCACCGTCAAGCAGGTGGTTGGCGGCGTGGAGGAGAGCGTCGAGCGCACGACTCCGGAGGCGATCGATCTGCAGGCCACCTTCCGGCGGATGCTCGACGCCGGCGACGAGGCGTGCGCGATGGAGGTGTCGTCGCACGCGCTGGAGCTCGGCAGAGCCGACGGCATCAGGTTCGCGTGCAAGGTATTCACCAACCTCACGCAGGATCACCTCGACTTCCACGGCGACATGGAGCACTACTTCATCGCCAAGCGGCGGCTGTTCGACCAGCCTGGGCCGTCGGTCCTGAACGCCGACGACCCGTACGGCCGCCGGCTGGCGGAGGAACTCGGCGACGCCGTGACGTTCGGCATCGGGCGGGGGGATCTGAGCGCCCGCGACGTCTCGTTCGACGTGGCGGGAGCGGCCTTCACCGTCGCCACGCCGGAGGGCCCGCTCCGGGTGACGACCCGCCTGCCCGGCCTGTTCAACGTCCAGAACGCCCTCGCCGCGCTAGGTGCCGCGCGGACGCTCGGGGTCGACCTCGAGCTGGCCGCCGCCGCGCTCGCCGAGGCCGGGCGCGTTCCGGGGCGACTCGAGCCCGTCGAGGAGGGGCAGGCGTTCGGAGTGCTCGTGGACTATGCCCACACGCCCGACTCGCTCGAGAACGTGCTCCGCGCCGCCCGCGAGTTGACCGACCGGAGGCTGGTGGTGGCGTTCGGTGCGGGCGGCGACCGCGACCGGGGCAAGCGCCCGCTGATGGGGGAGGTGGCCGCCCGGCTGGCGGATCGCGTGATCGTGACCTCCGACAACCCGCGGTCGGAGGATCCCGACGCGATCATCGAACAGATCGTCGATGGCGCCGGGCCGGGCGTCGAGCGGGAGCCCGACCGCCGGCGGGCGATCGCGCTCGCGGTCGAGGCCGCCGAGCCGGGCGACGTCGTGGTCATCGCGGGCAAGGGCCACGAGCAGGGCCAGGAGTTCGAAGGTGGCCGTAAGGAGCCCTTCGACGACGTGACCGTGGCGCGCGAGGCGCTGCGCCGCCGCCTCTCAGTGCACCCCGTTCCCGGGGGCACCGAGGCGTGAGGGACCTCACCGCGCAATGGGTTGCCGACGCGGCGGGCGGGAGGCTCGTGGCGGGCGAGTCTGACGCTCGGGGGCCCCTGCGCGCAGTGGTGGACACGCGCGAGGCCGCGGCGGGAGACCTGTTCGCCGGACTTCGAGGGGAGCGGGTCGACGGCGGCAGGCTGGCCCCGGAGGCGCTCGAGGCGGGCGCCTGGGGCGTGCTGGTGGCGCCTGAGCACGTGGAACGCGCTGCGGCTGCGGCGGGTGGAGCGGCGGTGGTGATCTCGGCCGACCGGCCACTGGAGGCGCTCAGCTCGCTCGCGCACGCCTGGAGGCGCGAACTCGGGTGCAAGGTCGTCGGAGTCACCGGCTCCACCGGCAAGACGTCGACGAAGGACATCCTCGCCGCGCTGCTGTCGCTCAGCATGCTCACCCATGCGAACCGGGAGAACCTGAACACCGAGGTCGGCCTGCCCCTGACGATCCTCGAGGCGGCGCCCGGCACCGAGGCGATGGTGCTCGAGATGGCGATGCGCGGCGAGGGCCAGATCGCCGAGCTCGTCGCCGTGGCCGAGCCGGACGTGGGCGTGATCGTGAACGTGGGACCTGTGCACCTGGAGCTGCTCGGCACCGTCGAGCGGGTCGCCGCGGCGAAGGCCGAGCTGATCCGCGACCTGCGGCCGGGCGCCGCGTGTGTCGTTCCCGCGAGCGAGCCGCTGCTCGACGCGCACCTACGCGACGACCTGGAGACTGTGACCTTCGGCCCCGGTGGTGACGTCATGCTGCTGTCGTTCGACTCGGGGCGCGCCGAGATCGAGGCGCGCGGCAATCCGGTCTCGCTCGAGTTGCCCTACGAGGAGCCGTACAACCTGCTCAACACGCTGGCGGCCGTGGGCGCGGCGACCGCGCTGGGGGTGCGCCCGAGCGGTCGCCTCGACGTGAAGTTCTCGTCGATGCGGGGCGATGTGGTCGAGCTGCCCGGGGGCGTGACCATCGTCAACGACTGCTACAACGCCAACCCGATGTCGATGCGGGCGGCCCTCCAGCACCTCGCGGAGACGCCTGCCGAGCGCCGCGTGGCCGTGCTCGGCGCGATGGCTGAGCTGGGCGGTGGCTCCGCCGCCTTCCACCGTGAGATCGGCGAGGAGCTGGCAGCGCTCGGAATCGACGTCCTGGTGACGGTGGGCGAGGACGCGCTCGGCTACGCGGAGGGCTTCGGCGGGGAGAGCTACCCGGCGGGCTCGCCCGAGGAAGCCGGGGCGTTGCTGGAGGAGATCGCGCAGCCGGGGGATCGGGTGCTGGTGAAGGGCTCGCGCTCCGTGGGCCTGGAACGGGTCCTCGCTTGAGGCACAACTGATGGGAGAGATCCTCATAGGGGGGATGGCCTCCCTGCTCATCTGCATCTTCCTCGGGCCCACGTTCATCGACGAGCTCCGCGCGCGGGAGTTCGGCCAGCACATCCGCGAGGAGGGTCCCGAGGGCCACCACGAGAAGGCAGGCACGCCGACGATGGGCGGGCTGGTCCTATTTCTCGCCGTCTCGGTGCCGTTCCTGATCCTGAGCGACTATCGCGCGGTCAGCCTGGCGGTGTTCGGCACGGCGCTGGCAACCGCCGGGCTCGGATTCGCCGACGACTGGATCAAGATCCGAAAGCGCCGCTCGCTGGGCGTCTCGGGCCGGACGAAGCTCGCCGTGCAAGCGGCCATCGCGGTGGGGCTGTGGCTGGCTGCGACCGAGTACGTCGGGCTGGGAGACACCCTCCGGCTGCGGATCGTCGATTCCTCCGTGGACCTCGGCTACTTCTACCCGGTCTTGATCCTGGCGGTGCTGCTCGGCGCTACGAACGGCGTCAATCTCACCGACGGCCTCGACGGCCTCGCGGCGGGCTGCTGCGCGATCGTGCTGCTGGCATTCACCGCGATGACCTTCATCACCACCGGCCCCGGGCAGCTCGACCTGGCGCTGCTGTGCGCGTGCCTGGTCGGCTCGTGCGTGGGCTTCCTCTGGTTCAACTCGTTTCCCGCGGAGGTGTTCATGGGGGACACGGGGTCGCTCGGCCTCGGCGGAGCTATCGCCGCGCTCGCAGTGATGACCAAGACCGAGGTCCTGCTGCTGATCATCGGAGGGATCTTCGTAATCGAGGCGCTGTCGGTGCTGATACAGGTGTTCGCCTTCCAGCGCTTCCGCCGGCGCGTGTTCCTGATGGCGCCCATCCACCACCATTTCGAGATGCTCGCATGGTCGGAGACGAAGATCATCCTGAGGTTCTGGATCGTCGCCGCCGTCTGCAGCGCCATCGGATTCACGCTCTATCAACAATCGATCACGTGATTGGGCGGCCCCGGCCGCCCCTGCCGCCAGGTCCCTACCTCGTGGTGGGTCTCGCGCGGTCAGGCAGCGCGGCCGCGCGCATGCTCGCCCCGCACGGGGAGGTGATCGCATGTGACTCGGGCGCGCCGGACGTCGACCTGGAGGCCGAGGTGCACCTCGGGACCGACGGCGTCGACCTGCTGGATCGGGTGCGCACGGTCGTCAAGAGCCCCGGCGTGCCCCGAGAGGCGCCGGTCGTCGCAGCCGCGCTGGTTCGCGGGATGGACGTGACGGGCGAGCTCGAGCTGGCATGGCGCCTGCTCCCGCACCGCTTCGTGGCGGTGACGGGGACGAACGGCAAGACGACCACGGTCGAGCTCCTGGGGGCGATGTGGCGCGCCGCCGGCTTGCCCGTGGCCGTGGCCGGCAACGTCGGCACGCCCCTTGGGTCGCTGGTGGGCGCGGTGGACCCGGAGGCCACCGTGATTTGCGAGGCGTCGAGCTTCCAGCTCGAGGACACCTCGGCGTTCGCGCCCGAGTGCGCCGTCCTGCTGAACGTGGAGGCGGACCATCTCGACCGCCACGGCGACCTGGCCCGCTACCGCGAGGCCAAGCTGCGCATCTTCGCCAATCAGCGCGAGGGCGATGTCGCAGTGTTGCCGGAGGACCTGCACGGTGAGCTCCCGATCCCGCCCGAGGAGCTTCGCCTGCGCGGCGCACACAACCTCGAGAACGCGCGCGCGGCAGCCATCGCGGCGGGTGCGATGGGCGTTCCGCCTCATGCGGTGGCGGAGGCCTTGCGCACTTTCGCGGGCGTTCCCCACCGCCTCGAGGAGGTCGCGGAGATCGAGGGCGTGCTCTACGTGAACGACTCCAAGGCCACGAACGCGGCCTCCGCCGTACGCGGGATAGAGGCGTTCGACGGCGGGGTGCATGCGATCCTCGGCGGCAGCCTCAAAGGTGGCGGCTTCGCCGGTCTGCGCGCGGCCGTCACATCCCGTTGCCGCGCCGCGTACCTGATCGGCGACGCCGAGGAGCGGCTCGCCGCCGACCTCGAGGGGACGGTGCCGTTGGTCCGCTGCGGGACCCTGGAAGGGGCGGTCGGCGAGGCCTCGGCGGCGGCCCAGCCGGGCGATGTGGTGCTGCTGTCGCCGGCCTGCGCGAGCTTCGACGCCTTCCGCGACTACGAGGACCGCGGCGAGCGCTTCCGCGCCCTCGTCCGGGGGCTTGAATGACTTTCGCCCGCGGCGTCGAAGGAGGCTCGGATGTCGCCGTCACGCGCGCGCGCGAAGCGCCCCCTCGAGTACTCCATCCTCTACACCGCCACCCTGTGCATGCTCGCCGTCGGGGCGGTGATGGTCTATTCGGCAAGCTCCGCCGAATCACTGCTACAGGGTCCCGGCGACCCCTCCTTCTACCTCAAGCGCTACGTCGTGTTCGGGCTGCTGGGGCTGGTGGTGCTCAACCTCGTTTCGCGACACGGCCTCGTCGCGGTGCGGCGGCTGACTCCGGCGCTGCTCGTCAGCTCGTTCGTGCTCGTCATCGCGGTGATGCTGCCCGGCGTGGGGGTCACCGTGAACGGCGCGACGAGGTGGCTTGCCGCCGGTCCGATTCAGTTCCAGCCGTCGGAACTGCTCAAGCTCTCGTTGATCCTGTATGCGGCCAACCTGCTGGCCGAGCGCCCCACCAGCGTCAAGTCGCTCGGCGGCCTCGTGCGCCCGCTGTTGATGGTGGTCGGAGCGGCGTGCGCGCTGCTGATGAAGCAGCCCGACATGGGTACCGCGATGGTCATCTGCTTCGCGATGGGCGCGCTGCTCCTGGCGGCGGGGACACCGGTGCGGCTGATTGGCTCGCTGCTCGGCGGGCTGGCCGGCCTGGCACTCGTGCTGGCGGCCATGGAGCCGTATCGGATGAGGCGCCTCACCGCGTTCATCGACCCGTTCTCGGATGCGGGGGACAGCGGCTTCCAGGCCGTGCAGGCGCTCACCGCGATCGGTTCGGGCGGGCTGTTCGGTGTCGGTCTCGGCGAGTCGGTCCAGAAGATCTTCTACCTGCCCGAGGCCCATACGGACATGATCCTCGCGATCATCGGCGAGGAGCTCGGGTCTGCTCGGCATCGTCGGCGTGGCCGTCCTGTACGTGATGATCGGATACGCCGGGTTGCGCACCGCGAAAGCCGCACGCGACCGGTACTCGAAGCTCCTGGCGGTGGGCATCACCTCGCTCATTCTTTGCCAGGCCACGCTCAACTTCTTCGCCGTCCTGGGGATGGCGCCGCTCACCGGTGTGCCGTTGCCCTTCATCTCCTACGGCAGCAGCAACCTGATCGTGCTGCTCGGCGCCATGGGGCTGTTGATGAACGTGGCGGCCACCGGCGGCCTGCCGGCGCGGCGAGAGAAGCCGCGGCTCCGTGCTATCGACGGCGGGCGTTATGGCGAGGATCGTGATCGCGGCCGGCGGGACGGCCGGGCACGTAGTGCCGGCACTCGCCGTCGCGGACGCGCTACGGGCTGACGGAGCCCAGGTCGAGTTCCTCGGCGGCGAACGCGCCGAGGCCGAGCTGGTGCCCGCGGCTGGCTATCAGCTCCACCGGCTCGCGGTGGCCGGCATCGACCGCGGCAACCCGCTCCGCGCAGCTAAGGCGATCGCGCTCGCGGCCCGCGCCACCGTTCGAGCTCGGAAGCTGCTGCGGTCGATCGCCCCGGACGCGGTGCTGGGCGGCGGGGGCTACGTCGCGGGACCCGTGGGCCTGGCCGCGTGGTCCCTGCGCATTCCGCTGGTGCTGACCGAGGCCGACAGCCACCTGGGGGTGACCAACCGACTGCTCGCACCGCTCGCCGAGCGCGTGTTCCTCGCGTTTCCGATCGCCGGTCGCTCAGGGCCCAAGTACGAGCTGGCGGGGCGCCCGGTCCCGGCCGGCACGGGCGGAGCTGACCGCGCCGCAGCACGGAAGCGGTTCGGGATCGATGAGGGAGAGGCGTGCGTGCTGGTGTTCGGCGGCTCGCTCGGCGCGAAGCGACTCAACGATGCGACCCTCGATGCGTTCGGTGCCGCGGCGCCCGGCATGGTCCTGCATGCCTGCGGGCGTCGTGATCACGCGCAGCTCGAGAGCCGCCTGGCGGCGATCGGATCACCCGCCCACTACCGGCTGTATGCATACGTGGAGCCGTTCGCGGACGCGCTTGCCGCCGCCGACCTGGTGGTCGCGCGCGCCGGCGGCTCGGTGCTCGAGGTGGCGGCAGCGGGGCTCCCCTCGATCCTGGTCCCCTACCCGCACGCCACCGCAGACCACCAGACGGCCAACGCCCGCTACATGGCGGAGGCCGGTGCGGCGACGATCGTGCCGGACTCGGAGCTGGACGGCCCACGTCTTGCGCGTGAGGTGGCGGCCCTGTTGCGCGCGCCGCAGCAGATGGCAGCGATGGCCAAGGCGGCGCGGGGGACCGCGCGGTCCGACGCGGCCGCCCGCATCGCGGAGGAGCTGCTGCGGCTGGCCGGGGACTCGCGCTAGTCGAGGGCGTTGACGGCGCGCACGACGTCCGCCTCCGCCCGGTTGACACCGGTGCGGGTCCGTCTGTAACCGCGTCCGTTGCTCGCGGCCCGGCCCAGGCTCCGGTAGGCGCGTTCGGTCCTGCGCAATGCGGCCTCGAGCTCGGCGGCACCGCGAACGGACGGTGGTGCTCCATCCACGCCCCGGGTCGCGGCGGCGAACGCGCCGGCGAGTGCGGCGGCACGGCTCGCCTGGCCCGAGCGGGTTCGTGCAGCAGCGAGGTCTCGTCGGCCCGCCGCCCGGCGCGAGTCGAGCTGGGTGATCGCGGTCTCTGTCTTCGCGCGCCAGTCGTTACGAGCGCGCACGTCGGCGGCGGCGGCCTCCGCGCGTGCATTTGCGGCGCGGTCGCGTTCGGCGCCGGCCGTATCGGGAGCCGAACCGCCGACCAGCCACCCGGCGGCTCCCGCCGCCAGTGCGAGCCCCGCCCCAAGCGCCAGAACACGGCGGCCTGAGAGTACGGAGCGTCGCGCCGGGTGCGCGACGGGGCTTTCCGGCTTGGGCGCCGCCGGGAGTGACGGTGGGGGGAGGGATGGGGCCTCGGTGCGGGCGGCCTGGTTCGCCGCGAGAGCAGCGGCCGGTCCTGAGCTGGGCGGCAGCGCAACCGGGGGAGCGGGCGAATGACCGTTGCCCGACGCCGGATCCTTCGGCCTGGGGCGCGGCGGGGCTTTCTTGGGCTCCTTCCACGTCTCCCACGGGGGCGGTGCCGCTGGCTTGCGGCGCGGCGCCCCGGCCTTGCGGGCGAGTGGCGGCGTTGAGGGCGAGAGCTTGCGCGCAGCCGGGCGCTGGTTGCGAGCAGGCGGACGCGCAGCGGGCTTCGGTGCCGTCGGGCGAGCCGGCTTGCGCCCGGAGGGCGGTGACGCGGGCTTTCGCGCCTGGCTCTTGGTTGCAGGCTTGCGTGGTCGGCGGGGCGCCGCGACCCTGTCCGGCGCGGGGGTGTCGGCGTCACCGGGACTGGGGGCCGGGTCGGTCCGGCGTTTCGGCGGGGCCTTGACCTGCGGGGCCTTGACCTGCGGGGCCTTTGACCTGCGGGGCCTTGACCTGCGGGGCCTTGACCTGCGGGGCCTTGACCTGCGGGGCCTTGACCTGCGGGGCGACTCGGGGTTTGACCTGCGGGGCCTTGACCTGCGGGGCGGAAGCCTTCGCTGCCGTCTGCGGGGCCTTGACCGGCTTGGGCGTGGGCTTCGGCGCGGAAGCCGGCTTGGGCTCAGGCGCCGGCTCTGGTGCCCGCGGCGCGGCAGGCGGGACGAGCGCAACGTCGCGAAGCCCGGCGGCGCGCCCGAACGCGGTCATGAACGCTTTGGCTGACTGCGGCCGATCCTCGGGCTCCTTTGCGAGCGCCGTGGCGAAGACCTCGTCCACTTCTGCGGGTAGGCCCGGGCAGCGCTGGCTGAGGCTGGGCGGGCGGTCCGTGCAGTGGGCGTAGAAAACGATCGCGGGCGACTCCCTCACGTACGGAGGCTCGCCCGTCAGGCAGGCGAAGAGGATGCAGGCGAGCGAGTAGACGTTGCTCGCAGGCTCGGGGGGCATGCTCCGCAGCTCCTCGGGTGAGCGGAAGTCGGGCGTCAGGCTGAGACGGTATGCCGAGACCTCGGGCGGGAGTCCGAAGTCGGTGAGGAGGGCTCGCCCGGGATCGCCTTCCTCGACCAGGATGCTCGCCGGCGAGAGCTCGAGGTGGAGCAGCCCCCGCGAGTGCGCCAGGTCGAGTGCGGCCGCGACCCCGCGGAGCAGCGTGACGGTACGTTCGATCTCGAGCGGGCCCTTGGCGATCAAATCCGACAAGGGGCGGGCATCGGGAGGCTCGATCAGCAGGTAGGGCCCGCGATCGCTCTCGCCACCTCCGATGACCGGGGCGAGGTTCGGGTGCTCGAGCTCCACGCGGGAGCGGAGTCGGCGGCGAAATGCCCGGCGTTCGGTACGTGTCTCGGGGTGCCAGAACTCGTCCGCGAGCTTCAGCGCGCAGAGGCCCCCGTTCTCTCCCTCGATCTCCCAGGTAGTTGCGCTCCCGTAGAGGCGGCCCAGGAGGCGGTGCTCGGCCACCGTCTTGGCGGGGCCTGGTAGGTGGGGCTTCTTATGGGGGCGGGTGGCTTGGCGGAGGGAGCTCATGGGATCAGCCCGAGTCGTCGAAGTCTTCGGGCGGGTCTGGGGCCGGGCGGGGAGTGGGGGTTGGCCGCGGTGCAGGGGCCGGCGCGACCGGAGCCACAGGGGTCGGGGCGGGGGCCGACGGCGCCGGAGTGGCGCGTCTCCTCGGTGCCGGCGAGGGCTTGGGCGCCGGCGCGGGCGCCGCCCGGCGGCGCTTCTTGGCGGCCGGGCGCAGCGCCGGCAGCGCCGCGGCGCGGCCGAGCGACGCGTCGCCGGTCAGGACCGGCGGAACGGCGGGCGGTCGGGGTGCGGTGGCGCTGCTGCCCGAGTCGGTCGCCTTGGCGACGGCGAACAGGGCGCCGAACGACATCGCCGTCGCAACCGCGAGGAGAGCTATTCGCCGCGAACGACTCACTCAGGAGGGCACCGTACCGGCTTGCGCTTGCCGGGCATGAGACACAGGTCCTTGCGCGCGATACGAGCACGGCTTCTGACCACCAGCGACGTGTACCTCCCTATCCGGCCGGGGTAGCTCACGAGGAGCGCGATTTTCGTGCCCACCCGCAGCCGCCGCCGTTCGAGGCGCCGAAGCCGGATTGTCCGACCCTTTGAGCGGATGCTCGAACTACCGCTCTTGGGACAGCCGCGGCCGCGGCACCGGGTCTTGACGGTTGCTCCGCGCGGAACTCGGACGCTGAAGCTCTTGATCCGCGTCCAAGTCCGACTTGACGAGTACTTCAGCCGGAGGAATGGCCTACTCAGCTGCTTGAGCGGCACCACCGGTCGGGCGCCCACGTTGACGATCGCGGTCTCGACGTCGGTGGCGCCATCAAGATCGGTCACTCGCAGACGGACGGTGTGCTGCCCGGCCTTCGTGAATGTCTTGGAGGCGAGGCGGTCGGAGGCATTGTCGTCCGCATAGTCGCCGTCGCCGTCGAGGTCCCAGGCGTACTTGGCGATCGGCCCGTCGGGGTCGTATGAGATCGACGTGAAGTCGACCGCGTCGCCTGCCACCGGGGCTGCGGGCGACGACCTGAAGCCGGCGATCGGAGCAAGGTTCTGAACGATGGGCGGCGTAGCCGCGCTCGTGGCCTGGACCGTTCCTGCCGACGCGTTATTGGCGGTGACCTGCACCCGAATCGTCTTCCCGAAGTCCCCCTGCGTCAGCGTGTAGGTCGACAGGCCGGCTGCGGAGGTCTGGACGCATGCCCCGCCGGCGGCGTTGCACCGGAACCACTTGCGCGAGTAGGTGATCGGAGCGGTACCCGTCCACACGCCGTCGAATGCGGTGAGCCGCCCGCCCACGCTGGCGGGGCCCGAAATCGAGGGGAGGCCGAGGTTGACCGGCGGCCGGCGGGCCACAGCTGCGGTCGGAGCGGTCGTGGCCGCGGCAAAGCCCGCGGCGTTCGACGCCGTGACCCGCAGACGGACCGTGGCGCCCACGTCGGGCGGCGTCAGCGGGTACGACGCCGCGGTCGCACCCGGGATGTCTACGCACGCGGGGGCGCACCGCTGCCACTGGTACTGGAAAGCATTGAACGGGCGCGTTCCGTCCCAGGTGCCAGTGCTCCCCACGAATAGGGTGCTCCCTTCGGTTGCTGCGCCCACGATCGTGGGCAGCTCAGTGTTCACCGGTGGTCCGGGTGGAGGAGCGACGACTGGCCCCACGGCCGAGCTAAGGGCGACTGATGAGCCGGGCGCCGCGTTGTCGGCTGTGACCTGCACCCTGATCGTGCTTCCTAGGTCAGCTGCCCTGAGGATGTAGCCGAAACCTGTGGCCCCTGCGATGGCCACGCACGCGTCTCCCGCGGGGTTGCAGCGAAGCCACTGACGGGCAAAGGTGATGGGAGACGTGCCGGACCAAGTGCCGTTCCCATTCGAGAGACTCAGCGTCGCACCTTCCTCAGTGGTTCCATCCACTTCGGGGAGGGACGTATTGACCGGCGCGTTCGCGGCCACGGCGCCGGTCGCGGCGCTCGGTTCGCTGACGCTGCCCGGAGCCTCGTTGTCCGCAGTCACCACGACGCGAATCGTTTCGCCGACGTCCCCCGGCGACGGGCGAGTAGCTCGTACCAGTGGCGCCGGGGATGTCCGAGCACACAAACCCCTGGCAGCGCTGCCACTGGCGCGTGAAGGTGATCGGCTCCGTGCCGTTCCACACTCCGTTGGTCGACGTCAGGGTCCCGCCGTCGACGGGGGTGCCCGAGACGGTTGGTGGCGTGAGGTTGCTGGGTGGGGTCGGCGGGGGTGGGGGCGGGTCGTCGACGGTGACGGCTTGGGTGACCTCAGTCACCTCGGTGGCGGCGTCGGTCACCCTGAGCTTCACGCTCTTCGGGCCGGCGGTCGCAAACGTGTGTGGCTGGCTCGCACCGCCGTCGACGTAGCCTCCGCCTTCGAAGTCCCACTCGTACTTCACGATCTCGAGCCCGTCGGGGTCGTTCGCGCTGGCGACGAAGGTCGCCGACTGACCGGCTACGGGCGGGTCCGGGGTGACGATGAAGCCGGCAGTCGGGACCTCCGCGAACACGGTCACCGTCCCGACGACGAGCATCGCCAGCACCACCGAGGCCCCGGCCAGATGCGCGGCGACGGGTCGCGAACGGAAAGACGGGAACGACGGTCGGCTCATTGAGGGTTCCTCGGTCGGCGGCACGCCCCGCTGGGGTAGGGCGCTTTCTTCAGGCGGAGATTGGGTGGGACGGAGACCGGACAGCCTCCTGCGTCTGTCCGGTCCTGCGGCTCCAGCCTACCCCCGATTCCGCCATGTGGCAAAAGGGCAAGCGGCCTCGCCAGGGTCGCGCGCGCGCCCGGAACATCCGGGTGGGAGGGCTATCGTGGCGGCCGATGAGCGGTGGCCCCTTCGCCACGCGGAAGCTGCACTTCGTCGGCATCGGCGGGGCGGGCATGAGCGGGCTGGCGATGGTGGCGAAGCAGCTCGGCGCCGAGGTCTCGGGTTCCGACCGGGCGGAGTCCACCTATACCGCGCGCCTGCGCGAGCACGGGATCGAACCGATGATCGGCCATGACGCCGCCAACCTGCCGACAGACGCGGAGGTCGTCGTGTCGACGGCCATCCCCGAGAACAACCCCGAAGTCGCTGCCGCCCGCCGCGCGGGTGCGACCGTCCTGCACCGCGGAGAGCTGCTCGGGCAGGTCTCGCGGCTCAAGCGTGCCATCGCCATAGCCGGCACCCACGGCAAGACCACGACGTGCGGCATGGCGGCCCACGCGCTGTCCATATGCGGGCGTGACCCCGCCTATCTCGTCGGGGGCGAGCTGCGGTCTGCGGGGACCAATGCCGCATGGGGCGCAGGCGACTGGATCGTGGTCGAGGCCGACGAATCCGACCGTTCGTTTCTCGAGTTGAGCCGCGACGTGGCGGTGGTCACCAACGTGGAGCTCGACCACCATCACACCTACCGCTCACTGTCCGAGCTTCAATCGGCGTTCGCGGAGTTCGCGGAGCCGGCGACCGCGCGGATCGCCGGTCCGGGCGTGGCGCTCGACGGAGCGCTCACCTACGGGATCGACTCCGGCGACCTACGGGCCGAGGAGCTGCGGCTTGGGCCGCTGTCCGCCCATTTCACAGTGGAAGGCACGACCGTCGAGCTGAGCGTGCCCGGGCGCCACAACGTCCTGAACGCCCTCGCAGCCCTGGCCGCATGCCGCGAGGCGGGCCTGCCGATCGCCGAGGCCGCCCCTACGCTCGCTGGTTTCGCCGGGGCGGGCCGGCGCTTCGAGGACTGCGGCGTGACCGCCGAGGGTGCGCGCGTCTTCGACGACTACGCACACCATCCCACGGAGGTCCGAGCCACGATCGAAGCCGCACGCACCCTCGGCGAAGCGCGAGTGATCGCCTGCTTCCAGCCGCACCTCTACTCGCGCACGCGAGAACTGGCGCGTGACTTCGGCCGCGCCCTGGCGCTGTCCGACATCGTCGTGGTGCTCGACGTCTACCCGGCGCGGGAGCGCGCAGAAGACTTCCCCGGCGTCAGCGGGCTGCTGGTGGCACAGGCGACCGCGGACGCGGCGGGCGGGCGGCGAGTGCTCTGGCTGCCAACGATCGACGACGCCGAGGGGTGGCTCAGGAGCGAGCTGGCGGAAGGGGACGTGGTCCTGACCATGGGGGCCGGTGACGTGGACGCCCTCGCGCGCCGGCTTACTGCCGGCGCCCCGGTGGGCGCGTGAAGGTTCCCGCGGGTGTCGAGCGGGGTTTTCCGCTCGCGCGCCTGACCACCGTCCGAACGGGCGGAAAGGCCGACTTCTACGCCCGACCGCGCACATCCGAGGCACTCGCAACCCTGCTGGCGTGGGCGGATGCCGAGGACCTCGAGGTAGGAGTGGTGGGTTCGGGATCGAACCTCCTCATAGCCGATGCTGGATTCCGAGGACTGGTCGTGAAGCTGGATGGCGCGCTCGCCGCGATCGAGCGCGACGGCACCCGCATGCTCTGCGGCGGTGGCGCGCGGCTCCCGCAGGCCGCGGCGCGGGCCGCGCGGGAGGGCCTCAGCGGGCTGGAGTTTGGCGTGAACATCCCCGGGACCGTGGGCGGCGCGGTCAAGATGAACGCGAACGCCTACGGGGGCGACCTGTCGCGGGTGCTCGAGTGGGTCGAAGTGACCACACCGGACGGCGTGGACCGGCGGCGGCCCGACGCCCTCGGCTTCTCTTATCGGCGCTCGAATCTCGGTCCGCGCGAGATCGTGGCGGGCGCTTCGTTCGAACTGGAGCCCGCCGACCCCGATGCCGTCAAGGCCGTGCTCGCCGACATGCGCGCCCGCCGGCGCGCCGCTCAGCCGGCGGGGATCAAGACCTTCGGCTCCACCTTCAAGAATCCCGACGACCCACGCGCCGGGGGGCGTAGCGCGGGCGTGCTGCTCGACGAGGCGGGCTGCAGGGGCCTCGTGGTCGGTGGGGCGCGGTTCTCCGAGAAGCACGCCAACTTCGTGGAGAACCTGGGCCCCGCCACTACAGCGGACGTGATCGCCCTGATGGCGGAGGGCCGCCGGCGGGTCCGCCGGCGATTCGGCGTGGAGTTGGAGCCCGAGGTGCAGCTGCTGGGTGAGGTCGACGCGTCGGAGCTGTACGACGCATGATCGCGACCGCCATTCGGAGGCTGCGGGTTATCCCCGTGCGCGAGGCGCTCGCGGCAGTCACGCCGGGCCCGCGCCTGCGGCGGATGCTGGTAGCCATCGCACTGGTGACGGCGGCGCTCGCCGCGGGTTACATGCTGTGGCTCCGAAACTCCTCGCTGGTAAAGGTGGAGAGCGTGACCGTCACGGGCGTGACGGGCCAGGACGGCGAGCGCGTGCGGTCGGCTCTTGTAGGCGCGGGGCGTCAGAGCACGACACTGCGCGTGGACGAGGCGGCGATCGAGGACGCCGCGCAGCCGTTTCCAACCATCCGAGCCATCGAGGTCAGAACCGACTTCCCCCACGGGATGCACATCCACGTGATCGAGCACCGGCCCGCGGCGATGTTGGTCGGCGGTGGCAAGCGCATCCCCGTTGCCGGCGATGGGTCGCTGCTGAGTGGCTTGCCGGTTAAGGGCTCGCTGCCGACGATCGAGCTGAACGGGCGCGTGCCGGTGCGCGGCCTCGGTCCCGGCCCGGCGCTCGACGCTGCCCGCGTAGCGGGTGCAGCGCCGGCGGTGCTAACGCCCCGCCTGGAAGAGATCGAGCGGGAGGGGCGACGCGGAATCGTCGTCCACGTGAAGGACGGCCCAGAGTTGATCTTCGGCACCGCCACGCGGGTGACGGCGAAGTGGGCGGCGGCGACGCGCGTCCTGGCCGATCGCGACGCGACGGGCGCGGATTACGTGGATGTGCGCATTCCGGAGCGCCCGGCGGCTGGAGGCCTGCCGGTCCGCACGGTCGCGCCTCTGGCGCCGGCGGGTGCGCTGGACTCCGGCGCACCGCTCGCACCCACGAGTCCTGGTGTGACCGGCGAGACCGCAACAGCAGGCGAGAACGCGCCCGCGGCCGGTCAGGAAAGCCCCCAGGTGGCACCGAGCCCGGAGCCCCAGCAACCTCAAACGCAGACCGAGGCACCCGCCCCGAGCCCTGCTCCGACCGCGCCGACACCGCCATCGGGTGCTGGGGGAGGCGCGGCCCCAAACCCTCAACCCTGACCTGAGATTCACACGAGCCTCAACCCATACTCGAGGCTTGCGGCGCAGAAAATGTTGCAGGTTCTGTTGACATCTGCGCCGAATCCCACCTACAGTCCGGGCTTCTGGGCGATCTTGGAGTCTGGAAACCCTCAATGATCGCTTGACGCACGGACGGAACCCCGACACACGAGACGAGGATCTTCGCGATGGAGACGGGCAGCTACCTGGCGGTCATCAAGGTCGTCGGCGTTGGCGGAGGCGGGACGAATGCCGTCAACCGCATGGTCGATGCCGGCCTGAAGGGCGTGGAGTTCATTGCCGTGAACACGGACGCCCAGGCGCTCCAGATGTGCGATGCCGACATCAAGCTCCAGATCGGCAACCAGCTCACGCGCGGCCTCGGCGCCGGCGCAGATCCGGAGGTCGGCTACGGGGCTGCGAACGAGAGTCGCGATGAGATCAAGGAGGCGCTGAAGGGCGCCGACATGGTGTTCGTCACCGCCGGCGAGGGTGGCGGCACCGGGACCGGCTCTGCCCCGGTCATCGCCGAGGTCGCCAAGCAGGAGATCGGGGCGCTCACCGTCGGGGTCGTCACGCGGCCTTTCGAGTTCGAAGGCTCGCAGCGCAAGCGGCAATCCGACGAGGGAATCAATGCCCTACGCGATCAGGTGGACACGCTGATCGTGATCCCCAACGAGAAGCTGCTCGCCGTGGTCGAGCGCCGCACGAGCATCCTCGAGGCATTCCGCGAGGCGGACAACGTCTTGCGCCAGGGCGTGCAGGGGATCACCGACCTGATCACCATCCCCGGGTTGATCAACCTCGACTTCGCCGACGTTCGCACGATCATGCACGACGCTGGGTCGGCGCTCATGGGAATAGGTGAGGCGGGAGGCGAGAATCGCGCCGCAGAGGCGGCCAAGAACGCCATCTCCAGTCCCTTGCTCGAGCAGTCGGTCGAGGGTGCCACCGGCATCCTGCTCAACATCACCGGCGGCAGTGACCTCGGGCTGTTCGAGGTGAACGAGGCCGCGGAGATCATCCAGAGCGCCGCCGATCAGAACTCGAACATCATCTTCGGCGCCGTCGTGGACGACGGCTTGGGGGACTCTGTTCGCGTGACGGTGATCGCCACCGGGTTCGACGGCCGCTCGGGTGCGCCGCTGTTCACGGAGGACAGCGCGGGCCGCAGGCGCGAGCCGCGGCGGCGCGACGTTTCCATGGACGAGCGGCAGCGCTCCTCGCTGGAGATCTCCGACGACGAGATCGACATCCCGTCGTTCTTGAAGGACTGACGCCGCGGCGGCCGCCCGGCCGCGAGCGACCCCGCGGCCGATAGCCTCTCCGGGCTTGCCCTCCGCCGCCGACACGCTGCGCCGCACGCCCCTGTTCGATCGCCACCAGGCGGCCGGGGCCAGGCTGGTGCCGTTCGCGGGCTGGGAGATGCCCGTCCAGTACGAGGGCGTGCGCGAGGAGCACGTTGCGGTGCGCACGTCCGCGGGGATGTTCGACGTCTCCCACATGGGAGAGATACGCACGACGGGCGCGGACGCGGAGCGCTTCCTGCAGCGGATCCTGTCGAACGACGTCACGAAGATCGCCGAGAACGGCGCTCAGTACTCGGTGCTTTGCCGCGAGGACGGGGGCGTGCTCGACGACCTGTTCACCTACCGCTTCTCGGAGGGAGGCGGCGGCTTCCTCACGGTCACCAACGCGGCGAACCACGAGCGCGATCTGGCCTGGTTCACGGAGCATGCCGCGGAGTTCGGTGGCGACGTCCAGGTACACGACGCGCATGCCGACTTCGCGATGCTCGCGCTCCAGGGCCCCGATGCCCGCGCGGCGCTGCGTGAGCTGCTCGAGGGTGACGAGCCCGCGCGGATGCGGTGGACGCTCGCCACGGTGGCCGGCGTGCCCGAGGTTGGAGTCTGCGGCACCGGCTACACCGGCGAGGACGGCGTCGAGCTGCTGATCCCGCCCGAGCACGCGCCCACCGTCTGGGACGCTCTGCTGGCGCAGGGGGTCCGGCCGGCGGGGCTCGCCGCGCGCGACACGCTTCGCCTCGAGGTGTGCTTTCACCTCTACGGCAACGATCTCTCGACCGATCGCGACCCCATCACGGCGGGCCTCGGCTGGTGCTGCAAGCTCGAAACGGGGTTCATCGGCTCCGACGCGCTGCGGGAGGTCGAGCCCGACGAGGCGCTCGCCCCGTTCGTCTTCACGGGCCCCGGCATCCCGCGCCAGGGAAACTCCGTGCGCACCGCGGCGGGCGAGGGCATCGTCACCAGCGGGACCATGTCGCCCTGCCTGGGCACCGGAATCGGCATGGCGTACCTTCCCCGCGCGGCGGCCGAGCCCGGCACCGCGATCGAGGTGGACGTCCGCGGCAAGTCGCGCGCGGCTGAGGTGCGCGCCAAGCCCCTGTACGACAAGGAGAGGAAGTAGTGGCCGAGAGCTACCCCGAGGACCTGAAGTACCACCCCGAGCACGACTGGGCGCGGATCGAGGGCGACGAGGCGACCTTCGGAATCACCTGGTACGCCCAGGACGCGCTCGGCGAGGTCGTGTTCTATGACCCGCCGGAGATCGGCAAGTCCGTGACCAAGGACCAGGCCTACACCGAGGTCGAGTCCGTGAAGGCGGTCTCGGACGTGTTCGCGCCGCTCTCGGGCGAGATCGTGGCCGTGAACGAGGCGCTGTCCGACAGCCCCGAGCAGATCAACGCCGACCCCTACGGAGAGGGGTGGCTGGTGCGCGTCAAGCTCAGCGATCCGAGCGAGGTCGAGTCCCTGCTCGACGTGGACGCGTACAAGGCCCTGCTTCAATCGTGAGGAGACAGTGAGCCGCTACACCTCCGCAACCGACGCCGACAGGCGGGCGATGCTCGACGCCATCGGCGTCGGGTCGCTCGAGGACCTGTTCGCCGAGATCCCCGCCGCGGTGCGCCTGCAGCGCCCGCTCGACCTCCCCGACGGGCGGTCCGAGGGAGAGGTGTTCGACCACCTGTCCGAGCTGGCGTCGCGCAACCGCCACGCCGACGAGGAGGTCACCTTCCTCGGTGCCGGGATGTACGACCACTACGTGCCGTCGCTGATCGACTCGATCCTCGCGCGGTCGGAGTTCCTGACCCCGTACACGCCCTACCAGCCCGAGATCTCGCAGGGTGGCCTGCAGGTCATGTTCGAGTTCCAGACGGCGATCTCCGAGCTCACCGGGCTGCCCGTCTCGAACGCGTCCGTGTACGAGGGGCCGTCGGCGGTCGCCGCGGCGGGCTATCTCGCCAAGCTCGAGACGAAGCGCTCGAAGCTCGTGGTCTCACGTGGCCTGCACCCGCACTCGCGTGAGGCGCTCACGACCCATGCCGCCGGCTACAGGATGACCGTGGAGGAGGCGGGCCTCACCGCCGAGGGCGCCACCGACGTGGACGCCCTCGCGGCGCTCGTCGACGACGACACCGCCGCGGTGTTCGTGCAGCAGCCCAACTTCCTCGGCACGGTCGAGGAGCTCGGCGCGCTCGGGGAGGCCGCGAAGCGCACGGGCGCCTTGTACGTGGTGGCCGCCGACCCGCTGCCGCTCGGGATCCTCCAGCCGCCGGGCGCGCTCGGGGCCGACCTGTGCGTCGGCGAGGGCCAGTCGCTGGGGAACCGGCTCGACTTCGGTGGCCCGTCGTTCGGCTTCTTCGCCGCCGACGAGCGCTTCATCCGCAAGATGCCGGGGCGGATCGCGGGCGAGACGCGCGACCTCGACGGCAAGCGCGGCTTCGTCCTCACGCTTCAGACGCGCGAGCAGCACATCCGCCGCGAGAAGGCCACGCACAACATCTGCACCGCGCAGGCGCTCAACGCGCTGGCCGGGGTCGTCTACCTCTCCTGGCTCGGGAAACGCGGCCTGGTGGAGCTGGGCGAGCTGATGCTGCGGCGCACCCACTACGCGCGTGAGGCGCTGGGCCTCGAGCCCATCAACCCCGGGCCGGTCGTGCGCGAGTTCGCCGTGCGGGTGCCGGACATCGACCTCCTCTTCGAGCGCGCCCGGGCGGAGGGGATCAACCCCGGCTACCGGCTCGGCGAGACCTACCCCGAGTACCCGGACGGACTGCTCGTGGCGATAACCGAGCGGCGCACGAAGGCACACATCGACCGGCTGGCGACCGTTGCCGCCGGGGCACGCGAGGCGGTGCGCACATGAGCCCGCAGCTCGACCCGCGCGCGGGCGAGGAGACGGTGACGATCTACGAGCGCTCGCGCGAAGGCCGGCGCGCGTTCACGCCGCCGCCCGCGGAGGTGCCCGAGGTGGCCGTGGCCGACTTGCTTCCCGCGGGCGCCATTCGGCGCGATCCGGCCGCGTTGCCCGAGGTCTCGGAGCCCGAGATCGTGCGCCATTTCAACGGGTTGTCGAAGAAGAACTTCGACCTCGACACCGGCTTCTATCCGCTGGGCTCGTGCACGATGAAGCACAACCCCAAGCTGCACGAGCGGGTCGCCGCCCTGCCGGGGCACGCGCGCCTTCACCCGTTGCAGGACCCCGAGTACGCGCAGGGGGCGCTCGAGCTGATGTGGCGGCTGCAGGGCGCCCTGGCCGAGATAGCGGGTCTGCCGCACGTCTCGCTGCAGCCGAGCGCAGGCTCCCACGGCGAGCTCGCGGGGCTGCTGCTCACACGCGCCTACCACGAGGACCGCGACGAGCAGCGCCACAAGGTGCTCACCCCCGACACGGCGCACGGGACGAACCCCGCCACCGTGACGATGGCCGGCTACGAGGTCGTCAAGGTCGGCACCGACGAGCACGGCGGCGTGGACATCGACGATCTGCGCGCCAAGGCCAGCGACGACGTGGCGTGCCTCATGCTCACCAACCCCAACACGCTCGGGCTGTTCGACCGCAACATCGAGGAGATCGCCTCGATCGTGCACGGTGCGGGGGCCACGCTCTACTACGACGGGGCGAACCTCAACGCCGTGATGGGCATCTCGCGGCCCGGCGACATGGGCTTCGACATCGTCCACTACAACCTGCACAAGTCCTTCACCCAGCCCCACGGGGGCGGCGGTCCGGGCGCTGGGCCGATCGCTGTCTCGGACCGGATCGAGCCGTATCTGCCGCGGCCGCAGGTCGTGCGCCGGGGAGGCGAGGGCAACGGATCCGAGCCCGTGTTCGAGCTCGACCACGACCGGCCCAAGTCGATCGGGAAGCTGCGCGGCTTCCAGGGCAACTTCGGCGTGTTCGTGCGCTCCTACGCTTACATCTGCTCGCTCGGCGGGGACGGTCTCCGCGAGGCGTCCGAGACCGCCGTGCTGAACGCCAACTACCTCCGCGCCCGGCTGGCCGAGAAGGACATCGCCCGCTACCTGCCGATCGCCTTCGATCGCATTTGCATGCACGAGTTCGTGCTGTCGGGACGAGGCGCCCGCGACGAGCTCGGCATCAAGACGCTCGACATCGCAAAGCGGATGCTCGACCACGAGGTGCACCCGCCGACCGTTTACTTCCCGCTGCTGGTGGACGAGGCGCTGATGATCGAGCCGACCGAGACCGAGCCCAAGGAGCGGCTCGACCACTTCGCCGAGGTCGTGCGCTCGATCTTGAGGGAGGCCGAGGACGATCCGGAGATCGCCCGCGGCGCGCCGTACACCACCCCCGTCCGGCGCCTAGACGAGGCCGGTGCCGCCAAGCGGCCGGTCGTGCGCTGGCGGGCGGACGACTAGGGCGCACGCCGTGCGCATCTTCAGCGGCATCCAGCCCACCGGGCGCAAGCACCTGGGCAACTACATCGGGGCCATCCGCGGCTACCTCGACGGCCAGGAGCGCGGCGACCCGGCGATCTACTGCATCGTCGACCTGCACGCCACCACGGTCGCCTACGACCCTCCCGACCTACGGCGCCACGTGTACGACACGGCCGCGATGCTCATGGCCTCGGGGCTCGACCCGGCGCGTTGCATCCTGTTCCGCCAGGCGGACGTGAAGGAGCACACCGAGCTGTGCTGGCTGTTGTCGTCGGTCACCGCCCACGGCGACCTCAACCGGATGCACCAATTCAAGGACAAGTCCGCCCAGCAGCGCGAGCTGGTCTCGGCGGGCCTCTTCCTCTATCCGGTGCTCCAGGCCGCCGACGTCCTCGCCTATCGGACGGACGAGGTGCCGGTGGGCGACGACCAGCGCCAGCACATCGAGTTGATGCGCGACATCGCCGAGCGGTTCAACGCCACCTACGGCGAGGTGTTGGTGCCGCCGCGCCACGTGATCCCCGAGGTTGGCGCGCGCATCATGGACCTGCAGGAGCCCACGCGCAAGATGTCGACCACCGGGAGCGAGGAGCGGGGACTGATCTATCTCGACGACGAGGAGAGCGCGATCGTCAAGAAGATCAAGAGCGCGGTCACCGACTCGGGCTCGGAGGTGCGCCGGGGGCCGGGCAAGGAGGGGATAGCCAACCTGATCGACATCCTCGCCGTGATCCGCGGCGTCGACGCCGAGGCGATCGAGAGCGAGTTCGCGGGTCAGGGATACGGCGCCTTCAAGGGCGCCGTGGCCGAGGCGGTGGTGGACTACCTGCGGCCAGTCCGCGAGCGCTACGCGGAGCTGCGCCCCGACGAGGACGCGCTCGAGGCGACCCTGGCGGACGGCGCGCGGCAGGCGCAGGCGATCGCCTCGGGAACCCTCGCCGACGTGCGGCGCGTGATGGGCGTTGGGCCGCCCGGCGGCGGCTGAGGGCTCCTCAGCGAGCGTCGAAATCGGCGACCACGCGCTTGGGCGCGCGAAGGCGCCACGCGTCTTCGATCAGCTCGGCGAGCTCGACCGGGTCGACTTCCGCCAGGCGCACGAGCACGTAGGGGTAGCCGTCGTAGTGGGGAGTGGAGAAGAACGTGCGCGGCTCTCCCTGCAAGAGCGCCTCCCGCTCGCCGAGGTCGATCACGCGTAGGACGAGCGCGTCGGGATCGGTGCGCAGGCGGCACATGAACTTGCCACGGACCTTCAGCGCCGGCGTCCCGTACGACTGCGCCACCTCGACCCCGGGAAAGCGGGTGCCGATCGCCACCACGTCGTCCCAGGTGGGCATGCCCAGACTCAGCCCGAGACCCGCACCGTCGCGCGACGCGCCGAGAACCGCAGCACCAGCGCGCCCGTCCGGCGGTCATAGCGCCACGTCCGGCGAGCGACGCGGCGGCCGTTCACGGCCACCGCCATCGGCACGAACGGCCGCCGCAGCGTCCGCAGAGACGCCTGCAGCTCGTAGCGGCGCCGGCGCTCGCCGCGCAGGCTCAGACGCCATCGCCGCCTGCCCTCGACCGACGAGAGGCGCCCGCGCAGGCCCATCCGGGCCGACGAGCTCCCGCGCGGGAAGGCGAGCAGCCGCATCCGGCCCGCGCGATCGCGCAGTCGGACGGCGCCGCCGCCGCGGCCGTAGTCGGCCAGCGTGTCCACGTCGGGTGCCAGCAACGGAAGCAGCGTCCCGGCGCGGGCCAGCAGCGGCAGCTCGTCGAGCGGGGCCGGCAAGCGCACGCTGCGCCTGCCGCGCAGGACGCGCGCGCGGCGCAGTCTCAGGCCGCCGCGCAGGCGGTCGTAGCGGACCGATCGCCACAGATCCACCCACCGTCCGGAAGGCAGGTACACGTTCCGCGAGCGCTGGCCCTCGCGGAGCACGGGCGCGGCCAGCAGGTCCGGGCCGAACATGAACTGGTCCTCCCGCCCCGTCGCCCGTCGGTCTGCCGGCGCCACCAGCGCCAGGTGGCGCATGAGCGGCATGCCGGTGCGGCGGTAGTCGGCGGCGGCGCCAGCGATGTACGGGTAGAGCTGGGTGCGCAGCTTCGCGTAGCGGCGCCAGAGTGGCCTGGTCTCGGCCTCCCAGATTTGCGGGCGTTCGCTCGCGGGCAGGCCGATGCCCTCGCCCTTGGTGCGCATCACCCCTGACACGGCGCCGAACTGAATCCAGCGGTGCAGCAGCTCGCGCGTGAGCTTGTCGCCCGTGAAGGTGAAGAAGCCGCCGACGTCGGATGCCCACACGCCGATGCCCGACAGCCCCACGCTGAGCGCCTGCTTGACCGACGACTCTAGGCCGTCGAAGCCGAATGTGGTGCTGGGGTCGCCGCCCCAGACGATCGGCGTGTAGCGGTGCACGCCGGTCCAGCCGGAGCGCGTGAAGCGCGCGATCGGGCGCCGCTGGCGGTCGGCGAATCGCTGGCCGGAGCGGTGGTAGAGGACGGGGTAGAGGTTGTGGAAGCGCAACCCGTCGAGCCCGTTGGATGAGACGGCGTCCGGCGGCGTGTACTCGCCGTAGTCCTCCATCCACCCGTCGTAGCCGTTGGCGACCGCGCGGCCGAGGAGGCGGGCGTGGTAGGCGTCGGCCCCGGGCGCCCCGAAGTCGATCTGCCCGATGTCCGTGACCCGCCCACCGACGAAGGCGCGGTAGGTGTAGGGCGTCCCGTCGGTGCGCTTGAGGAACAGCCGCCCGGCGACGCCCTCGGAGAAGATCGGCTGATACGAGGCGCAGACCGCCTCGCGGAGGTACGTCAGGGCGGCCAGGCCGTTGCGGTGGAAGCCGGCGGTGCGGTTGCGCTCGGAGGCCTCGTTCCCGCGGTCGTTGCCGCACGGCATGTAGCGCATGTGCGTCTCCACGGCGGATACCGGCGCGTCACCGCGCCGCAGCAGGCGGATGTAGTCGCCCTCCGCCGCCTCCTTGTCGTCGTGGCCGGTCTGGAACCAGGGGCCGAGCATCCAGGGGGCGACCGGCGGCGGCTGGCGCCCGATCCGTGCCGTCAGCCCGCGAACGACGCCGGCCGGGGTGCGGGCGGCTATGAACCGCAGCCGCAACTCCTTCGCCAGCACCTCGACGCTCCATGCGTCGCGGCGGTCGCTCCCCAGCCTGAAGGAGCTCTCCTCGGTGTTGTCGGCCAGCACCCCGTAGCCGCGCGTCGAGAGCAGCCACGGCATGGGGAAGTAGGAGGCGTCGGTCCGGCGCCGGATGCCCCAGGGCGGGATCGAGCTGGCGACGATCGGGTAGTCGCCGGCCTCGTAGGGTCCCTCGCCCACGTAGTTCTCGATCGTTCGCCCGCGCTGGTCCACGGCGTTCGAGCGCTCGCCGAATCCGAGGTGGCGCTCGCCCGCGGGCGCCGCGAACGCGATCCCCACCGCGTCCACGTCGGCAACGGGACCGCCGACCACCGCCGCCCGCAGGCGGACCGCGCCGCGGCCGTCGGGCTCTAGCCGCACGTCCAGCCGCCGCCCCGCTGGGTCCGTGGTGGCCACCAGCGCGGTGAAAACGGCGCTGCGCGTGTTCGAGCTGAGCACATTGGTGGCGCGCCACCACCGTCCGCGCGACCTGAAGCCCAACGCACCCGTGGCGCCGGATCCGCGGCTACCGGCCTGCCTGAGCAGTGCCTTTCCCTCGCGTCGGAGGGTGAACCGCCACGGCGTGGTGTCGACCTGGGCTGACACCGACCCCGAGGTGACCGTGGCGGAGGAGGCCGTCGCGGGCGCCGCCGAGGCCGCGACCAGCAGGCCGGCGGTCAGGGCGAACGGGCGGACGAATCCGAGCGGTCGGCGCACGGGGCGCGAGTCTATGGAGAGCCCGCGTGGGAGGCGTAGGACGGTGTGCCCCGCGCCGTCGGCGCCGCGCTCTAGTCTCCCCGTCCGATGTCCGTCGCCACGCTCGACCTCGACCTGGAGGTCTTCCAGGGTCCGTTCGACCTGCTGCTCACGCTCGTGCTGCGAGAGGAGGTCGACCTGCTGGAGGTCGAATTGGCGGACGTGGTGGTGGCCTACGTCGAGCATCTCGAGCACACCGGCGAGCTGGACCTCGAGGCCACCACGGAGTTCCTCGTGTTGATCGCCACGGTGCTCGAGCTGAAGTCGCGGCTGATGCTGCCGAGCGAGGAAGCCGACGGGCTCGACCTGGAGCCGGGTGAGGCGGCCGAGGAGCTGCTGGCCCGGATGCTGGAGTACCGTCGCTACAAGTCCGCGGCGGAGTACCTCTCTGAGCGCCTCGCCAGCGAGGCGGGCTTTCGCTACCGCTCGGCGCCGCTGCCGCCGGAGCTGCGGCGTGTCTCGGCCGAGCTCGCGGAGGCGGTCTACGCGCCGGACTCGTTGGCGGAGGCCGTCGGCGGGCTGCTGGCGGTCCCGCCGCCGCTCGACCTCCGCCATCTCGCCCAACCCCACGTCACCGTCGAGCAGCGACTCCACCACGTTCGCGGCCTACTGCGTCGCCTCAAAAGCTTCTCCTTCGACGACGCCGTGAAGGGCGCCGATCGGTTGACCGAGGCCGTGACTCTGTTCGCGCTGCTCGAGCTGTACAAGGCGGGTGAGGCCGACTGGCGCCAGCCGGATCCGTTCGGGCCGATCACAGTGAGCGCGGGAGGCGCGTGAACGAGCTCGCCCGGGTGGTCGAGGCGCTCCTGTTCCTGTCCGCCGAGCCGGTCTCGGTGGATCGCCTGGCGGACGCCTGCGAATGCTCGGAGGGGGAGGTCCTCGAGGCTCTCGCCCGCCTGCGCGAGCACTATGCCGAGGGCTTTCGCGGTGTCGTCCTGCGCGAGGTCGCCGGGGGCTTCACGCTCGCCACCGACCCGGTGGCCGAGCGCGCGGCGCGAAGGCTGCTGGCGCGCCCGCGCACGCCTCCGCTCACCCAGGCCCAGGCCGAGTGCCTCGGCATCGTGGCCTACCTGCAGCCGGTGTCGCGGCCGGAGATCGCCCGCATTCGCGGCGTGGCGTCGGAGTCCGCGGTCGGGACGCTGCTCGAGCGCGGGATGATCGAGGAGTCCGGGCGGTCTCGGTTCGGGGCGATCATGTACCGCACCACGGAGCTGTTCCAGAAGCTGTTCGGGCTCGAGGCGCTTGACGCGCTGCCCGACGTCGCGCGCTTCGACCCCTCGCCCGAGGACGAGCGCGAGCTGCGCGAGCGCTTGCTGAAGGCCGGCGAGCAGCGGGCGGGGGAGGGCTAGCCCCCGCGACCATACCCGGCGCGGATCCCTAGCACTCTGACTCGATTGCGGCCCTGCCTCAGCGCGGAGGGAGGCACCAGCGAGCTGAAGTACTCGACGTTCTCTCCCGCGATGGACCAGGCGGTGGCCGCAACGATCCCGTTGACCGTGATCGCGAGCGGTCGGCTACGTGGCCGATCAGCATGGACCTCGCCGGTCACGTCGACGGGCAGGCTCCTGGCGCTCTTGTCCACGGACTCGTACCGACCGGGCGCGTCGACGGTCGCCCGGGCCGAGCCAAGGGCCGGCTCCTCGTCGGCACGGCGTCCGATCAACTCGGGCCGGGGTCCGATTCGGAAGGGGTCACCGCTTGAACCGACCATGGCGAGTTTCGTACGGACCGCGGCGTCGCGACGACGCTCGAGCTCGCGTCGCCCCAGCACCACACGGTCGCCATCGTCATGGCGCCAGACGGTCACGGCCCGCCGGACGGGCCGCGCCTGAGCGGGCACGCCGTCCGTTTTCCAGGGCACGCGGACGCCGAGATGCGCGGCGATCGTGGGCAGGACGTCGGTGGTCTCCACGTCAGAGTCGTCGATCCGGCCGCGGCGTTGTCGCGGAGCCTTCACCAGCAACGGGACCGGCGCGATCTCGTCCAAACTCGACCGGCTCACGATCCGCGAATGAGCGCCCGGGCGGAAGCTCACCCCGTGGTCGGCCGCCACGACGACGAGCGACCGGTGGTAGACGCCTCTCTTCTTCAGGCGAAGTATGAGGCGTCCCAGCATCCGATCGACCAGCGCGGTCTGCAGGAGGTGACGCTGTCGGCCGATCCGGACCACGCGCCTGTCGCGGGGCCAGGCCCCGAAGATGCCGGCGCGATAGGAGCGCGGGCTCCGATACCGGCGGCCATCGGGCAGGTAGTGCCACGGCCGATGCGGCAGGAGCAGATGCATGAAGTCGAGCGTGTGGTCGCTGCCTTGCCCGAGCGTGTCGAGGAAACGCTCGAAGCGCACGTCCTGGGTCGTGGCGAGGAAGCGGCGCACGCTCTCGCCCGGCAAGGGCCGGCTGCGGCGTGCGTCACTCGGCGGCGCGTCAACCGAGATCGCCTCCGACAGCCGGCGGCGAATCGACGGCGGCAGCGCCGGCACGGCTTCCAAGGTCGACGACACCATCCTGCGCATCCGGGGTCCGAACGGCTCCCGCAGCTGGCTGTCACATGCCGCGCGGCAGAGATCGGTCAGGGCCTCGAAGACATTCAGCCGATAGCTCCCACCGAGCAGGGTGAAGAGGTTGTCCGGGTACTCGGCCGCCACCTGCACGGCCCCCGGGCGGGGATCCTTGCCCGTGAGCAACGCCGGCACGGCGAGCTGTGTGTAGTCGGCCACCGAGACGGCGTTGCGGTACCAAGTCGCGTCGCCAGCGAACGCGGCGAAGCCCGGATAGCGCGCCGTGTCGATCCGCCCCCGTCCGTCCATCAGAGACGTGGTGGGCAGCTCGTCGAGCACCAGCATGACGACGGGTGCGCCGTTCGACGATGGGGAGCGCGGCTCGGGCCCGCCGCCCCCGAACGCGAGCGTACGCGCGGGTGAGAAGCCGAGGAACAGCACGAGCACCACGACCGGCGCCGCGGACAGCACGGTGAGCCAGGTCCGCACCGAATCGAAGCGCGCATAGGCGTAGGCCGCGCCCGCGCCGATTCCCGCCGCGATCGAGTACGCCAACGCCGGTCTGGCGTCGGGGTCCGCGTCGGTGATCGCCTGCCAGGCGATCAGCGCAATCAGACCGCCGACGAACACCCGGTGGAGCGCCTCGCGGGCGCGGTGGCTCGCGAGCCCTGTGAGCCACTCGAGCCCGAGCAGCAAAGCCGGCGGGACGACCAGGAACCCGAGCGCAAACAGGACGACATCCGTCGAGGTGGCTCCCTGTTGGATGAAGAAGTCGGGCCCATCGGCGAGCGGCTCGAAGTACTGCCAGGCAAACGCGAAGGAGCAGAGCGCGGCGAGGTGCAGCCCGTCGCGAGCGAGGCTCTGGCTCGGCATCGCCCGGGGAGGCTAGAGCCGCTATCCGCTGTGGTCGGGCATTCGAGGCCCGTCCCGCTACGACACCGCCGCCAGCGGCGCGTCGGTGCGGAACTCCTCCGCCACGTCGATCAGGATCTGCAGCATCGCGTCGCTGGCGGGCGATTGGTATCCGTCCTTGAGCCGTGCGGCCCAGATTCGGCGAACCGGGGCATCGCGACCGAGTGAGCGCGCTACCACGCCGGGGTGGAGCGGGTTCAGCGCCAAGCGCGGGAAGATCGTGACGCCCACACCGGCCGCCACGAGCGCCTGGGCGGCCATGGTCTCGTCGGCCTCGAAGGCCACGCGGAGGTCGAAGCCGGCGTCCTGACACGCCCGCTCGGCGATCACACGACAGCCGCAGCGCTGGGTGGCGGCTATCCACGGCTCGTCGGAGA
This sequence comes from uncultured Thermoleophilaceae bacterium, assembly GCA_963802855.1. Classification (GTDB taxonomy): domain Bacteria; phylum Actinomycetota; class Thermoleophilia; order Solirubrobacterales; family Thermoleophilaceae; genus JAAYBF01. The sequence continues at coordinate 232,966 of CAWDJP010000002.1, read as the reverse complement.
GGTCGGACAGGCGCACACGCCGCCGCTCGGCCAGCGCGTGATCGCGCGCGAGCACCGCGTCGTAGCAATCGTCGATCAGGTGCGTCAGCTCGAGGTCGTCGCGCAGAGTGCCCGGCAGCCGCTCGAAGTCGTACACGAGGGCCAGGTCGATCTCACCGTTTCGCAGTCGGTCCTGGGCGTCGTCGGGCTCGGCCTCGATCATGCCCAGCTCCACCTGCGGGTGGCGCTCGTGAAACCCGGCCACGGCGCGCGGAACCAGCGTGGCGCCGGCGCTCTGGAACGACGCGAGACGCAGCCGCCCGCCGCGGAGACCCGCCAGGGCGGCGAGCTCCTCCTCGGCATCCTCGATCCGGCACAGGATGGCGTCGGTGTGGGCCACAAGCGTGCGGCCTGCGTCGGTGAGCCGCACTCCGCGCGGGCCGCGCTCGAGCAGCGTGGTCCCGACCTCACGTTCCAGCGCCGCCACCTGTTGACTCACTGCGGACTGGGTGAACGACAGCACTTCGGCCGCGGCGGAGAATGAGCCCTGCGTCGCGACCTCGCGGAGGACCTTCATGCGACGAATATCGAGCATTAGCGGAGCTTATCGAAGCGAGACGAAGGATTCATTTGAGCTGATGCCTGCGGGCTGCGATCCTGAGTGGGCGTGAGTCGCCGCGCCTGGATTCAATTCGCCTTCCTCGCTGCCTTCTGGGGAGCGAGCTACCTGTTCATCAAAGTTGCGCTCGAGGACGTTTTCTCGCCACCGGTGATCGTTTTCGTCCGCACGGCGCTGGCGGCGCTGGTGCTGGTCCCGCTGGTCACGCGGGGCGACGGTCTCGAACCGCTCAGAGGGCGCTGGGGCGCGATCGCCGTGTTGGCCCTGGTGCAGGTCGCGGCGCCGTTCATGCTCATCTCCTTCGGCGAGCAGCACATCTCGTCGTCGCTCACCGGGATCCTGGTGGCCACCGCGCCCATTTTCACCTTCCTGCTGGCCATCTGGATCAGCCACGAGGAGCGGGCCCAGGGCGTGGGCATAGTTGGCGTGGGGCTCGGGATCGCGGGCGTGGTGCTGTTGCTCGGCATCGACGCGGGCGGAGGCACCGCCGCTCTGGCGGGCGGGCTGATGGTCGTAGTGGCCAGCCTCGGATACGCGCTCGGCGCCTACTACCTCAAGCGCAAGCTGTCCGACGTGCCGCCCGTGACGGTCGTGGCGGCCACGATGGCCGCGAGCGCCGCGATGGCGGCGCCGGTGGCCGCGTTCGACCTGCCCACGGCGGCACCCGGGCTCGACGCGGTCGGCTCGCTCGTGGCGCTCGGCGTGTTGGGCACCGGCATCTCGTTCGTTCTCTTCTACAGCCTGATCCAGCAGATAGGACCCGCCAAGTCCTCGCTCGTCGCGTATGTGGCGCCCGGGTTCGCCGTCCTGTACGGCGTCGCGCTCCTCGGCGAGGACTTCACGCTCGCCACCCTGGCCGGCCTCGTGCTCATCGTCGGCGGCTCGTGGCTGGCGGCCGAGGCGCGGCTGCCGTGGCAGCCCCGCCGTGCGCGGGAGCCGATGCGCCCGACGCCGGAGCTCCGCCGCGGCCGGCCGGATCCCGCGCACGGGCCGGCGCGCTAGCCCCGCGCCGCCAGCTGCCCGCAGGCGGCCTCGATGTCGCGGCCGCGCGTGAGACGGACGGTGGCGGGCACACCGCGGTCGGAGAGGGCGGTGCGGAAGGCGTCGATCGCGGCGCGGCCCGAGCCCTCGAAATCGGAGCCGGTGGGGTTGAACGGGATCAGATTCACCTTGAACGCGCCCCGCGGCTCTAGCAGCGCGGCGAGCTGCACGGCCTGCTCGAAGCGGTCGTTGACGCCGGCGAGCATCAGGTACTCGATGAATACGCGACGTCGCCGGCGTTCGTGCCAGCGCTTGCAGGCGTCGAGCACGTCCGCCAGCGGGTAGCGCTCGTTCACGGGCATCAGCTCGGACCGCAGGGCGTCGTCGGGAGCGTGTAGGGACAGCGCCAGCCTGATCGTCGGCCCCTCGCGCTCGGCAAGCGCGTCGATGCCCGGTATCCAGCCGACCGTGGAGATGGTCGTGCTGGAGGGGTGGACGCCGAGCCCGGGAAGCCGCTTGCAGGCGCCGAGCACGGCGTCCAGGTTGAGCAGCGGCTCGCCCATCCCCATGAAGACGGCGTTGGTCACGGGCGCCTTCCGCCTGAAGTGGAGCGCCTGGTCGATGATCTCCGAAGCCGTGAGGTTGCGGCCGAAGCGCATCGACCCGGTCGCGCAGAAGGTGCACGTCAAGGGACAGCCCGACTGGCTCGAGAGGCACAGCGAATGGCGTCCATCCCGGTAGCGCATGAGCACCGCCTCCAGCGGCAGCCCGTCCGCGGTGCGCAGGAGCGCCTTCTCGGTGCCGTCGGCGGAGTACGCCTCGTGCTCGACCGTCAGCGAGGACAGCGGCACGAGCTCCGCCAGCCGGGTGCGCAACGGTCCCGGCAGGTTCGTCATCTCGTCATACGAAGCGGCCCCACCCGCGGCCCATTCCCAGATCTGCCGCCCACGGAAGCGCGGCTCGCCGAGCTCGGCGAGGGTCCTGTCGAGCAATTCGAGGTCCACGAAGTCCAGTGTCGCAGCCGATACCCTGGCCTTCGATGTCTGAGCACGTGCGGGGCAAGCGAGTGATGCTCACGGGGGGCAGTGGCTTCCTGGGTGCCCGCGTACGAGCACAACTCGAGAGGGCCGAAGGCGAGGTGTTCATCCCGCGCCGGCGCGAGTTCGACTTGACGCACCCGGATGCGGTGGCAGACGCCTATGAATGGGCGATGCCCGACACGGTCATCCACCTGGCGGCGGAGGTCGGCGGGATCGGAGCGAACAGGGACAATCCGGGTCGGTTCTTCTACGCCAACATGGCTATGGGTCTGCACTTGGTCGAGGAAGCGCGGCGGAGGGGGGTCGGCAAGTTCTTGCAGGTGGGCACGGTGTGCTCCTATCCGAAGCACACACCGGTGCCTTTCCGCGAGGAGGATCTCTGGAACGGTTATCCGGAGGAGACCAATGCGCCGTACGGGGTGGCAAAGAAAGCGCTGCTCGTAATGCTTCAGGGTTACCGCGAGCAGTACGGGCTCAACGGCGTGTTCCTGATGCCGGCCAACCTCTACGGACCCGGGGACAGCATCGATCTGCAGTCGACCCACGTCATCCCGGCCCTGATCCGCAAGTGTGAGGAGGCTCGGATCACCGGGGCGGGGCATGTGGAGTGTTGGGGCACGGGCAGCGCTTCGCGCGAGTTCCTATTCGTGGACGACTGCGCGGACGCCGTCGTGGCCGCCACGGAGCGCTATGACGGGCCGGACCCGATCAACGTGGGCTCCTCCAGCGAGATCACGATCAGGGACCTCACCGAGCTGATCGCACGCCTCACCGGCTTCGAGGGCCGGTTGACCTGGGATGCCACCAAGCCGGACGGACAGCCGCGCCGCGCCCTCGACACCAGCCGCGCCCGCGAGCTATTCGGCTTCGAGGCCACAACGTCGCTCGAGGAGGGACTCGAGCGCACGATCGCCTGGTATCGCGAACTGGCAGCCGAGAAGGCGGCACCCGGGCTTACGGTCGATTCAGCCTAGGCATGCGCCTGGCGAAGTTCGTCGCGCACGCGGGCGTGGCGTCTCGGCGAGCGGCCGAGCGGCTGATTGCGGAGGGGCGCGTGAGCATCGGTGGCGAAATCGTCACCGACCCGGCTCGTGAGGTCGACGACTCGAGCGGAGTTGCCGTCGACGGCGCGCCCGTCGAGCCCGAGCCGCGGGAGGTGCACGCCCTCCACAAGCCGGCGGGGGTGGTGTCCACCGCGGCGGATACGCACGGGCGTCCGACCGTGGTCGAGCTCGTGTCCTCGTCGCGGCGCCTCTACCCGGTCGGCCGCCTGGACGCCGACACCACCGGGCTCGTCCTGCTGACCAATGATGGCGATCTAGCTGATCGGCTCTCTCATCCCCGCTACGGCGTGCAGAAGACATACCGCGCCACCGTGACCCCCGAGGACGTCCCCCCGCGCGCGCTGAAGCTGTTGCGCGAGGGCGTGGAGCTGGACGACGGGCCCACGGCGCCGGCATCCGCTCGCCAGGTGGAGCCCGGGCTCCTCGAGATCGTGCTCGCCGAGGGGCGCAAGCGCCAGGTTCGCCGCATGTGCGAAGCCGTGGGCCACAGGGTCGTGAAGCTCGAGCGCATAGCCTTCGGACCACTCCGTCTGGGTGAGCTCGCGGCGGGGGAATCGAGGTTGCTCACCGCGGCCGAGGTTGAGCGCCTGCGGAAGGCGGTCGCCTGAAACAATCCGCCGCCGTGAGACTGCGCGCGCTGCGAGGCGCAACCACCGTGCCCGAGAACACATCGGACGCCATCCTCGAGGCGACCGAGGAGCTGCTGCGCGCCGTGACGGAGCGCAATCGCCTCGTCCCGGAGGACATGGTGAGCTGCATCTTCACCTGCACCGACGATCTCGACGCGGAGTTCCCCGCCGTCGCCGCGCGCAACCTCGGGCTCAGCTCGGTGCCGCTGCTGTGTACGAGGGAGATCGACGTGCCGGGAGCGTTGCCCCTGACGATCAGACTCCTGCTCCACTGCTACGCCGAGGAGTCGCAGCCGCCGCGTCACGTCTACCTGCGCGAGGCGGTGGCGCTGCGCCGCGATCTCGAGTCCGCCCAGTGACCCCCGGGCTCGAGTTCAACCGGAGGCTGGAGTCGATCCCGGTCTATCCGGCGGCCGACAGCTACGCCTTCGACGGTGAGCTGGTCAAGCTCGCTTCGAACGAGACCCCGTGGGGCCCGGCGCCGGAGGTGCTCAAGGCGCTCCAGGCTCGGCTCGGCACGCTCAACCGCTACCCCGACCCGGACAAGGCCGAGCTTCGGCGCCGGATCGCCGAGCGCTGCGACGTGTCGCCCGCCCGCGTGGCGGTCGGGAACGGCTCGTGCGAGATCCTGCTGGCGGCGTCGGACGCGCTGCTGGAGCCCGGCGCCGAGCTCGTCTACGCGTGGCCATCGTTCTCGATGTACCCGCATCTGGCGGCCCAGTCGGGCGCGCGGGCGATCGTCGTGCCGCTCGACGCGGAGGGCCGCCACGACCTTCCCGCGATGGCCGCGGAGGTCACGGCGGCCACGCGCCTGGTGCTCGTCTGCAACCCCAACAATCCGACCGCGACAGCGCTGCCACTGGCCGAGATCGACGATTTCGTGGCCGAGCTGCCGCGCCACGTCGCCGTGGTCCTCGACGAGGCATATGTGGAGTTCTCGACGCTCCAGGACCCCGACGATTCGCTCGACCTGCTCAAGCGCCATCCAAACCTCGTGCTCCTGCGCACCTTCTCCAAGGTGTACGGGCTGTGCGGCCTGCGGGCCGGCTACGCCCTCGGATCGGAGGAGTTTCGCCTGGCGGTGGATCGTGTGCGCCAGCCGTTCTCCGTCAACGCGCTCGCCCAGGCGGCCGCCGCCGAGGCGATCCGCCACCAGGACGAGGTCGAGCGCCGGGTCGAGCGCACGATCGTCGAGCGCGTGCACGTGGAGGCCGAGCTGACCGAGCTGGGCCTCGAGACCACCCGCAGCGAGGCCAACTTCGCGTGGGTCGGGCTGGGGGAGCGGGACGAGACCGCCGTGGTGCGCGGACTCGCCGAGCGCGGCGTGATCGTTCGCGCGGGTGCCGCGCTGGGGCAGGAGGGGTGGCTGCGGGTGACCTTCGGCACGCGCTCGGAGAACGATCGTTTCCTGGCCGCGCTCGGTGGGCTGCTGTGATGCTCGCCCCTTGCCGCCCTGCGCCCTTCCTGCTACAAACCTCTTCGATGCCGCACCAGGCCACGCCGAGCACCATCTCCAGCGCCTCCGCAGGCGCCCTTCGGCGTGCCAGCTCCTGGTATTGGCGATTTAGCTAGGCGTCCGGCCACGGCAGTCCGCTGCCGCCGACCGTGAACCGAGTCCCGTCCGGGCGCCGACCCCACCCGGCCTGCACGCAGGCCACCGCTACACCAGACCCATTCAACGTTCTGAGAGGCTTACAGGTAGAGATGATGATCGTGATGAAAGAGGGGGCGAGCGCCGAGGAGGTCGGCTCGGTGATCGCCCGCGTGGAGTCCGCAGGGGCGCGCGCACACGTGGTCGAAGGCGACCTCCAGACCGTCATCGGGGCGATCGGCGATCAGGAGCACGTGGCCAAGCTCGAGCTCGAGGGGGCTCCCGGCGTGGACCATACGGTGCCGATCTCGCGCCCGTACAAGCTCGCGTCGACGCAGTTCAAGCGCGGCGAGCGGACCGTTATCGACATCGACGGGCGGCGGATCGGCGGCGATGCCTTCGCGACCATCGCCGGACCCTGCACGGTCGAGTCGCGCGAGGTGATGCTGGATGCTGCTCACGTCGTCAAGGACGCGGGCGCGCAGCTCCTGCGCGGTGGCGCCTACAAGCCGCGCACGTCGCCGTACTCGTTCCAGGGACTCGGAGAGGAGGGGCTGCGGCTGCTGGCCGAGGCCAAGGAGGCCACGGGCATGCCGATCGTCACGGAGCTGATGGACGTGCGCGACCTCGAGCCAGTCCTCGAGGTGGCCGACGTGATCCAGCTCGGGGCCCGCAACATGCAGAACTACTCGCTGCTCACCGAGGTCGGTCGCTGTGGGCGGCCGGTGATGATCAAGCGCGGTCTGTCGGCCACCCTGGAGGAGCTGCTGATGGCGGCCGAGTACGTCCTGAAGGAGGGCAACCCGGACGTGATGCTCTGCGAGCGCGGAATCCGCACGTTCGAGACCGGGTACCGGTTCACGCTCGACCTGATGGCGGTGCCGGTGCTCAAGGAGATGACCCATCTCCCGGTGCTGGTGGACCCCAGCCACGCGTCGGGGCGGCGGGACCTGGTGCCGTCACTCTCGATGGCGGCGGCCGCGGCCGGTGCGGACGGCATCCTCGTGGAGGTGCACCCGGATCCGGACGAGGCCGTCTGCGACGGGCCGCAGCAGCTTCGCGGAGAGGATTTCGCCGCCTTGTTGCGCCAGGTCGAGCGGGTCGCCGAGATCGCCGGCAAGGAACTCGCCTCTGTCGTCTGAGGTACCCCTGAGCCCAACTCGCGATCGCGTCCGCGATCAGCGGATCGAGCAGGTCGTTCCGCTGGTGACCCCTGCGCTGATGCTCCACGAGCTGCCGCTGGCCCCCGACCTCGCCGACGTTGTACTGCGGGGCAGGTCCGAGATCGCCGACATCCTCAACCGCACCGACGGCCGCCTGGTGGTCGTCGTGGGGCCCTGCAGCGTCCACGACGTCGATGCCGCGCTCGACTACGCCCACCGTCTGGCGGCGAAGGCGGACGAGCTGAAGGACGACCTGTGCCTGACGATGCGGGTCTACTTCGAGAAGCCGCGCACGACAACCGGCTGGAAGGGAATGATCAACGACCCCCACCTCGACGGGTCGGGCGACGTCAACACCGGCCTGCGGATGGCTCGAAAGCTTCTGCTCGAGGTGCTGGGGCTGGGCCTGCCGGTGGGCTGCGAGTTCCTCGATCCGATCACCCCCCAGTACATCTCCGACACGGTGGCGTGGGGGGCCATCGGAGCCCGCACCACCGAGAGCCAGATCCACCGACAGCTCGGGTCAGGGCTCTCTATGCCCGTCGGGTTCAAGAACCGAACCGACGGCAACATCCAGGTGGCCGTGGACGCCGTGCGGGCGGCTGCGGTGCCGCACGCGTTCGCCGGTGTAGACGTGACCGGCACCCCGGCGATCCTCCATACCCGCGGAAATCCCGACGGCCACATCATCCTCCGCGGAGGGAGCGGAGCTCCGAACTACACCGCCGCGGGGATCGATGCCGCGCTTGCGGGCCTGCGGGCCGTCGGGCTGCCGGAGCGGGTGGTGGTCGATGCGTCGCACGACAACAGCCAGAAGTCTCACGATCGCCAGCCGGCCGCCGCGGCCGACATCGCGGCACAGGTTGCTGGAGGCAACCGGGCGATCGTTGGCGTGATGCTGGAATCCTTCCTGGTCGCGGGACGCCAGGATCTCGGCGGCGGCGCACTTGAGTACGGCCAGTCGATCACCGACGCATGCATGGACTGGGAGACCACGGTCGGCGTGCTGGACGGGTTGGCCGGGGCGGTGCGCGAGCGGCGGGCGGCTTGAGGATCGCCGTCCTCGGTGCCGGGCTCATCGGCGGGTCGATCGGCCTGGCCGCGCGTGAGCGCGTCGACGGCGCCGACGTGATCGGGTTCGGGCGCTCGCCCGAGCGTCTCACGCGAGCGCGTGAGCTGGGCGCCATCGACCGTGCCGCGTCCTCGCTCGAGGAGGCCCTCGAGGAAGCCGGCGCCTGCTTCTGCTGTGGCCCCGTCGGAGCCCTCGGCGAGCAGATCTCCGGAGCGCTGGAGGCCGCACCGAAGGACTGCGTGGTCACCGACGTCGGCTCGGTCAAGCGCAGCATCGTGGACGGCGTGCGCGACGAGCGCTTCGTGGGCGGCCACCCGATCGCGGGGGCGGAGACCGCGGGCGTCGAGCATGCTCGCGCGGATCTCTTCGACGGAGCCGTTTGGTACCTCACGCCGTCCGAGAACTCGTCGGGCCTCCTTTACGAGCGGCTGCACCGGCTGGTGATCGGTCTCGGGGCGCGCCCGGTGGCGATCGACGCGCACTCCCACGACCGCCTCCTGGCCACGGTGAGCCACCTGCCCCACGTGCTGGCCAACGTGCTCGTCTCCCAGGCGGCCGAGCGTGGTGAGCTACCGCGGATCGGGCCGAGCTTTCGCGACGCGACTCGGGTGGCGGGAGCCAACTCGGCCATCTGGACGGACATCTATCTGGCCAATCGCGACGCGATCGCGGACGAGATTGAAGCGGCGATCGAGCATCTGCGAGAGGCCGCCGCGACGCTGCGCGCAGGGGAGCCCGGAGCGGTGACTGATTGGAACGACGCCGCCCGCGAGCACAGGCGGGCCTTGCTCGAAGCCGACCTGCCCGGCGGCCCCGTTCACGAATTGCGCGTGACCGTTCCGAACCGCCCCGGTATCGTCGCGCAGGTGGCCCTGGCGCTCGGCAAGGAAGGCGTGAACATCGCGGACATGAGCCTCGCTCCCGCCCCGGACATGCGCTCGGGCGCGATGACGTTGTGGATCGCCGGCGACGACGCGGCGCGCGGGGCCAGGACCCTGATCGGAGATCTCGGCTTCCCCGTGGCCGAGGCGTGAGCTCGGCCCGGTTCGAGCCCTCCGGCCCGCTCCGCGGGAGGTTCGATCCACCTCCCGACAAGTCGATCTCCCACCGTGCGGCGCTGTTTGGCGCCATGTGCGACGAGCCGGTGCCGGTCCACAACTACCTCGATTCCGCCGACACCCGCTCGACCCTGAACGCCCTCCTGACCCTGGGCGCGGGCGTCGACGAGGAGCGCGGTGAGCTCGTGATCCGGGGGGTGGGGCTCCACGCTGCCCTCGAAGCCACTGGCGGCCGCCTGGACGTGGGGAACTCAGGCACGTTGCTGCGGCTCCTGCCGGGTTGGCTCGCGGGGCAGCGCGGTGGCGAGTGGACGCTCGACGGCGACGAGTCGATCCGTCGCCGACCGGTCGACCGGGTGGTCGAGCCCCTGGCGCAGATGGGCGCCGCCGTGGAGGCCCGCGATGGCCGCTTCGCGCCGCTGCGCGTGACGGGAGCCGACCTGAGCGGGATCGAGTACGAGCTGCCCGTGGCCAGCGCGCAGGTGAAGTCCTGTGTGCTGATCGCCGGGATGCTGGCGGCGGGGAGCACGACGCTGAGCGAGCGACGGCAGAGTCGCGACCACACCGAGCGCATCCTCCGCCGCTCGCGCGTCCCATTCGAGCGCGACGGCCTGGCCATGACGGTCTCCGAGGTGGACGAGCTTGAGCTGGACGAGATCGTCGTGCCGGGCGACCCTTCCTCCGCCGCGTTCATCGCCGCTGCGGCTTGCCTGGTGCCCAAGTCGCGGGTGGTGATAGCCGACGTGGGGCTCAACTGGACCCGGGCGGGCTTCTTCCGAGTCGCACAGCGGATGGGCGCGGTCGTGCTCGGCGACCTCGAGGAGCCCGGGACCGTCGCCGACGGCGAGCCCGTCGGCGACCTCGACGTGGCGCACGGACCGCTCGAGGGCACCGAAGTCCAGCCCGACGAGGTGCCGTTGGCGATCGACGAGCTGACGCTCGTAGCGCTCTTGGGAGCGTTTGCGGATGGGGAGACCGTGCTCACGGGCGCCGGCGAGCTGCGCTACAAGGAGTCGGACCGGATCGCCGGCGTGGTCGACGGGCTGTCGGCGCTCGGCGCCGACATCGAGGACACGGGTGACGGGTTCGTCGTAAGGGGCGACGGCAGCCCGCTCGAGGGTGGGGTGTTGGATGCCCGCGGCGACCACCGCCTCGCGATGCTCGGCGCGGTCGCGGGCCTGGCGTCCAGCAAGGGGGTCGAGGTGATCGGCATGGAGGCCGCTGCGATCTCGTACCCAGACTTCGAAGAGGACCTCCAAGCGCTACTGCGGTCGGCGCCCAAGAAGTAGGACTAGGATCCGGTCGATGCCCGGGTTCCCGACTGTCCGTGTCGCGGCAGTGCAGGCCACACCTGCGATCCTCGACGCCCCGGCGTCGGTTGAGAAGGCAGTCGGCCTGATCGGGGAGGCCGCAGCCGAGGGCGCCCAGCTGGCCGTCCTCCCCGAGACCTTCGTGCCGCTCTATCCGAGCGGTGCATGGGCGAAGCAGGCCGCGTCCTTTGGTGGCTTCGACGAGCTGTGGGAGCGGCTGTGGGCGAACTCGGTGGATGTGCCGGGGCCGTTGGTGGAGCGGCTCGTGCAGGCCTGCCGGGAGCACGGGGTGCTGTGTGCGATCGGGGTCAACGAACGTGAGTCCGAGCGCCCCGGGAGCCTCTACAACACGCTGCTGCTGATCGGCCCGGAGGGGTTGCTGCACAAGCACCGCAAGCTGATGCCGACGCACCACGAACGGCTCTTCCACGGCATCGGCGCGGGCGACGACCTGGACGTGGTCGAGACCTCGCTCGGGCGGATCGGCGGGCTGATTTGCTGGGAGAACCGGATGCCGCTGGCGCGCTGGGCCGTCTACCAGGGCGGACCGCAGATCTGGGTGGCGCCGACCGCCGACGACAGCGACGGCTGGCTGGCGAGCATGCGCCACATCGCGATCGAGTCGGGGGCGTTCGTTGTCTCCGCGCCCCAGTACATCCCGCGCTCAGCGTTTCCGGACGACTTCCCCGCCGAGCTGCCGGACACCCTGGCGTTCGGCGCCGGTGGCGCCGCCATCATCGAGCCGGGCGCCGGAGAGGTGATCGCAGGCCCCCTGCGCGACCAGGAGGGGATCATCGTTGCCGACTGCGACCTGCGCGTCGGGCTGCACGCCAAGCGGTCCTTCGACGCCGCCGGCCACTACAGCCGCACGGACGTGCTCGCCGGGATGGTGCGCCCCGCGCCGGCGCCATCCTCGCCCTCGGGCGGGGATGGGGCTGGGTAAGGAGGCCTTCCCGGAGCCGACCCTGCCTACCCGGCCTCAGTAAGCGTTGGCGGGACGTAGCCTTCACGGCATGGTCGTGGCGATCGACGGTCCCGCCGGTGCGGGCAAGAGCACGGTCGCGCGCGCGTTGGCGCGCGCGCTCGGGTTCACCTACCTCGACTCAGGCGCGATGTACCGGATGGTGGCGCTGGCTCTGCTCGAGCGTGGGGGCGCGGCGTCCGAGCGCGCCGAGGAGCTCGACATCGAGCTCGGCGACCGCGTCATCGCCAACGGGCGCGACGTGACCGAGGCCATCCGGACGCCCGAGGTGTCCGAGGCAGCGTCGAAGATCGCGACGAACCAGAAGGTCCGGGATGCGCTCGTGCAAAAGCAGCGCGCGCTGCTCGCCGACGGTGACTGGGTTGCCGAGGGGCGCGACATCGGCACGGTCGTGGCTCCCGACGCGGCCGTGAAGGTCTACCTCACCGCTGCGCCCGACGAGCGCGCCCGCCGCCGTGCCGCCGAGCTCGGCGCGGACATCTCGACCGTCCGGCGCGACCAGGCCCTGCGCGACGCCCAGGACGAGGGCCGTGAGCACTCGCCGCTTCGCCCCGCCGAGGACGCCACGGAGCTGGATACCACCGGGCTCACGGTGGACGAGGTGGCGGAGCGCATCGCGGCCATGGTGCAAGCCGCGTCGACGCCGTGAGGCGGCCGAAGGTGGCAGTCGTCGGCTATCCGAACGTCGGCAAGTCCACGCTCGTCAACCGCCTCTCCGGCAGCCGCGAGGCGGTCGTGCACGAGCAAGCGGGCGTCACCCGCGACCGCAAGGCAGTGGAGGCGGACTGGAACGGCGTGGGTTTCACTCTGGTCGACACCGGCGGGGTCGACGAGCAGGAGGCGGGCGACATGGCGGAGGCCGTGCGCCGCCAGGCCCGCGCGGCGATCGCCGAGGCCGACCTGGCGCTGCTGGTGGTCGACGCGCGCGCCGGCCTGCGCGCGGGCGACGCCGAGCTGGCGGCCGAGTTGCGCCGGGGTCCGGTGCCGGTCGTAGTTGCCGCCAACAAGGTGGACGAGGGCCTGCAGGCCGGGCTCGCGGCCGAGTTCTACAAGCTCGGTCTCGGCGATCCGGTCGCCGTCTCCGCAGCCCAGGGGCTGGGCACGGGCGATCTGCTCGACGTGCTCGCCGAGCGGCTGCCCGAGACCACCGAAGCGGCGGTCGAGAGCACGCGGCTGGCGGTCATCGGCCGCCCCAACGTCGGCAAGTCGTCGCTCGTGAACAAGCTACTCGGGGAGGAGCGCGTGATAGTCACCGACGTGGCGGGCACCACGCGCGATGCGATCGACACCCCGATCGAGTTCGAGGGTCGCCCGGTCACGTTGGTCGACACCGCCGGGCTCCGCCGCCGCACGAAGGTGGCGGGCACGGTGGACTACTACGCCCAGCTTCGCTCCGAGCGCGCCGCCGAGCGCGCCGCTGTCGCGATCGTCGTTTGCGACGCCTCCGAGGGGGTCACCAGCGAGGACCTCCGGATCGCGGAGATGGCGATGAAGAAGAAGTGCGCCACCGTGATCGCCCTCAACAAGTGGGACGTGACGCAGACCGACCTCGAGGACGCGACCGCTCGGGTCACCGAGAAGCTCCGTCAGCGGCCGCGGGTGATGGCGGTGTCGGCCAAGACGGGCCGCGGCCTCAAGCGGCTCGTATCGGAGGCCCTGTGGTTGGCGGACCGCTCGTCGCAATGGATCCAGACCGCGCAGCTCAACCGGTTCATGGGTGACGTACAGGGCTTCCGCCAACCTCCCGCCACCCGCGGAAAGCGGCTGCGAGATGTACTACGCCGCCCAGTTCGGGACGGCGCCGCCACGGATCGCGATCCAGGTGAACGACCGCGGGTTGGTCACCCGGACTACGCGTTCTTCATCGAGAATCGGCTACGCGAACAGTTCCGGTTGGAGGGAGTACCGCTCGTAATCGACTTCAAGACGTCTGGCGGCGACCGCCGCTAGCTCGATCTGTACCCTTTCCCCGCTCATGACCACGAACCAGCTTTCAGACAACGAGTATCTGTTCACCTCCGAGTCGGTCACCGAGGGCCATCCGGACAAGATCGCCGACCAGATCTCCGACGGAGTCCTGGACGCGGTGATGGCCGACGACCCCACCGGCCGCGTCGCCTGCGAGACGCTGGTGAACACGGGGCTCGTGGTCGTCTCGGGCGAGATCACCACCGATACCTACGTGGACGTGCCGAAGATCGCCCGCGAGACGATCAACCGGATCGGCTACAACGACGCGCTGTTCGGCTTCGACTGCAACACCTGCGCGGTGATCACCGCGATCGACGAGCAGTCACCCGACATTGCACAAGGCGTGGACACGGCGTTCGAGGCGCGCACGGACCCGGCCGACGACGACGAGCTGGACGTGGCCGGCGCGGGCGACCAGGGGATGATGTTCGGCTACGCCACGCGCGAGACCAATGAGCTGATGCCCATGCCGATCTCGCTGGCGCACAAGCTCGCCCATCGCCTGGCGGAGGTGCGCCGCGCGGACGTGATGCCCTACCTGCGGCCGGACGGCAAGACCCAGGTCACCGTCCGCTACGAGAACGGCGTGCCGATCGAGATCGTGAAGGTGCTGATCTCAACCCAGCACAAGGACGGCATCGACTCCGAGACCCTCATCCGCCCGGACCTCTGGGAGCACGTCGTGCACCCGATCCTCCCGGGCGAGCTATTCGACGAGGGACACCTCTTCTCCGACCGCAACTTCCTCGTGAACCCGACCGGGAACTTCGTGATCGGCGGCCCCATGGGCGACTGTGGGCTGACTGGCCGCAAGATCATCGTCGACACCTACGGTGGCGCCGCTCGCCACGGCGGCGGGGCCTTCTCCGGCAAGGACCCGTCCAAGGTGGACCGCTCCGCCGCGTACGCCGCGCGCAACGTGGCCAAGAACGTGGTGGCCGCGGGCCTTGCCGACCGCTGCGAGGTGCAGGTGGCGTACGCGATCGGCGTGGCCCACCCGGTGTCGGTGATGGCCGAGACCTTCGGTACCGAGAAGATCTCGCGCGCGAAGATCGCCCAGCTGATCGACGAGCACTTCGACCTGCGGCCGGGCTCGTTCCGCGAGGAGTTGAACCTGCACCGGCCGATCTACCAGAAGACCGCGGCCTACGGCCACTTCGGCCGCGAGGACCACGACTTCACGTGGGAGAAGACCGACAAGGCTCAGGCCCTGCGCCAAGCGGCCGGCCTCGGTGAGGGCGCCGCGACCCCGGCGTAGACGCGGCTAGGCCTCCGCCGGCCGCACCCGCCACAGCTTCACCTGGCCGTCGACGCCCTTGAGGCGCCGCGCGCCCGCGAACGACCACCGGTAGTCACCGGTCGCCGACTCCTTCGCCGCCTCGTCCGCGAGCACGCTGCTCGGGCGGGCGACGGCCGTGATGCGGCTCGCCAGGTTCACGGGGCGACCGTAGTAGTCGCCGGCGCGGGCGATGGCCTCCCCGTGAGCCACGCCCGCCTTGAGCTGGGGAAACCCCTCACCCTCCCCGTCGGCCGCGTCGACGAGCGCGAGCGCGGCGGAGAGCAGCTGGTCGGTGTCCGGCGAGCCCAGCATCGCGGCGTCGCCGATCGTCTTGACCAGCCGCACCGGTGGATCCGCGACGTCGGTCGCCATCTCCTCGAGCCGTTTGGCGATCGCGCCCAGCTCCGCTGTCGGGACGCTCTCGCCGAGCTTCGTGAACCCGACCAGGTCGGCGAACCCGACGGAGATCTCCTGTGAGCCCGGGACCGCGATGGAGTCGGGCGTCGCCGCGTTCACCGCCACCTGGCGGATCAGCGCCCGCTGCTGCACGGCAAGTATGTGCTCGAGGGTCGGGCCGAGCGTCGGCAGGAGCGTTCGCGCTGCCTGCGCGTAGCGCAGCGCGAGGTCGCGCTCGTTGTCGCCCGGCCGCATGAAGGCGCGCGTGAACTCCACCCCCACCGCAGACGCGACGCTGGCCATCGCTCGGCTCATCACGCGTGAGATGTCGATGATCTGCTCGTCCTCAAGCCCGGCGTCGCGAATCGTCTTGACGCGTCGCGCGGCCTCCACGTCCGACTCGGTGTACACGCGCTCGCCGGGTTCGGCGAGCGCCATCCCGAGCGCTCTCCAGAGCCGGTCGAGGAAGTCCTTCGGGAGGCCGGACAGCTCGGCTACCTCCTCGGGCGTGTAGCGGGGGCCGCCGCCCTCCAGCGCTCGCTCGACAGGGAGCAGTGGTAGCCGTCCCTCGCGGGCAGCGCGCTTCATCTCCTCCAAGGGCACGCCGTCGTTCTCGAGTTGGCGCAGCAGCTCCAGCCGCGCCCCTCGGGCGGACGGGTCGAGTCCCTCGAGGAGGCCCTCGCTCTCGAAATCGGTGGGCATGGCTGGGCCGCGGCTGGCGGCGCGCGTAGCCTACGCCTGGTGACCGGTACGGGCTCCGCCGAGCTTCGCGACGTCTACGAGGCGCAGTACCAGGCAGACGATGCCGACGCCGACCGCTACGGTCGATGGCGGGCGCTGTGCGCCGAGGGGAAGGCCGATCACGTGCTGGCGCTGATCGAACCGCTTCCGTCCCCGCCGCGCACCGTCGTCGAGGTGGGCTGTGGCGAGGGCGTGCTGCTCGCCGCGCTGGCGGCGCGCGGCGTGGGCGAGCGCCGGCACGGCTTCGACATCTCCGAGCGCGCCGCGGCGATCGCCCGCCGTCGGCCCCAGATCGAACGGGTCGAGCGCTTCGACGGACACCGGTTGCCGGCCGCCGGACGGTGCGTACGACCTCGGCGTGCTCTCGCACGTGCTCGAGCACGTGCCCGAGCCGGCGCCGCTCCTGCGCGAGACGGCGCGCGTGGCGCGCGCGGTGGTCGTAGAGGTGCCGTTGGAGGCCAACCGCGCCGCGTCGCGGGCCGTGGCTCAGCGCGGGCGCGAGGAGATCGGCCATCTGCACCGCTTCGACCGCGGAGCCGTGCGGGCGATCGTCGAGACGGCGGGCCTGCGGGTCGCGGCTGAGCTGGCCGATCCGCTGCCGCGCGACGTGCACACGTTCTTCGCAACCGGGGTGCCCGCGCGGGCCAAGGCACTGGCCAAGGCAGGCGCACGGCGGGCCCTCTTCGCCGCTTCCCCGCGGACCGCCGAGCGCGCGTTCACGGTCCACTACGCCTGCCTGTGCCTGCCGCGGACGGGTGTCCGCGACGGTCCATAACTTGAAGGGGTGATCGCCCGAGTCGAGCCGCTCACGCCGGCGCGCGCCCTCCGGGGACCGTTCGACTACCTCCTCGGGGACGATCTGGCGGGCGTCGGCGTGGGCAGCATGCTGGTGGTGCCGTTCGGCGCCCGTCGGCTGCTCGGAGTCGTGGTGGAGGTGGCCGAGGACTCGGAGCTGCCGCCCGAACGGCTGGTGGCGCCGCTCTCCGCTCTGGAGGCGGACGTGCCGCCCGAGCTGGTGCGGCTCGGGTTGTGGGTCGCGCGCGAGTACGTGTCCACCCCGGCGCGTGGGCTGGCGCTGGTACTCCCGCCGGGCACCGGCACAGGGAGGACCCGGAGGATCTCCGCCCGCCGCTCTCTCACGGCGGCGATCACGGATGCCGGCCGGGCGGCGCTTGCGTCCGGTGAGCGCCTCGGAGCGCGCCAGCGGGCCGCCCTCGAGGGCCTGACCGAAGGGTCGGTGCGGGCGAGCGTCCTCGCGCGCGAGACGCGGTGTGCCCATGCGGGGCTGCGCCGGCTCGAGTCGCGCGGACTCGTGACGTTGCAGGAGACCGCCGAGGCGCCGGGCCGCGCGTCCGTGCGCGGGGTGGGCGCCCATGGGCCCGTCGGCGAGCCGACCGCCGACCAGTCGCGCGCGTTGGCGGAGGTGCTGCGCCGCATGGACGCGCTCGGCGGCGAGGACCGCCGCCTGCTGCTTCACGGCGTCACGGGCAGCGGAAAGACCGAGGTGTACATGCGCGCCGCCGCCGCGGCGCTCGAGCGCGGGCGGTCGGCGATCGTCCTCGTGCCCGAGATCGCGCTCACCCCGCAGACCGCGAGTCGCTTCGTCGAACGCTTCGGCGACACGGTGGCGATCCTGCACTCGCGCCTGACCGCGCGCGAGCGTTACGACGAATGGGCGCGCCTGCGCTCGGGCGAGGCGCGCGTATGCGTGGGACCGCGCTCGGCGGTCTTCGCGCCGCTCGTCGACCTCGGGCTGATCGTGATCGACGAGGAGCACGATCCGTCATACAAACAAGAGGGCGACCCCCGCTACGACGCGCGTCACGTCGCCGAGCGCCGGGCGAGGTCCGCGGACGCCATGTTGCTCGTCGGCAGCGCGACGCCCCGCCCGGAGAGCATGCGCCGCCTGACCAGGGTGTCGTTGGACGAGCGTGTGGACGGTCGCCGTCTGCCCCCGGTCGAGCTCTTGGCGATGGCGGGCGTCGGCGGACCGTTGCACGAGCGAACGCGCGATGCGCTCGATGCGGTGCGCCGCGCCGGGGAGAAGGCGATCGTGCTTCTCAACCGGCGTGGGTGGTCGAACTTCCTCACCTGCGGCGTCTGCGCCCGGGTGTGGGAGTGCCCCCGCTGCGACGTGACGCTGGTGCTGCACCGCGCGGCGGGGCGGGTCTCGTGCCATCACTGCGGTCACGTGGAGCGCGTGCCGACCGCCTGCCCCGATTGCGGCTCGGTCTCGCTCTCGCGTCATGGGATCGGCACCGAGCAGCTGGGCGCCGAGCTCGAGCGCCTGATGGCTCCGCTGCCGGTGTTCCGGCTCGACGCCGACACGGTGGCCCAGGCGGGCGTGGGGGAGACGCTCGAGCGCTTCGACGCCGCGCCCGCTGGGGTCCTGGTAGGCACTCAGATGGTCGCGAAGGGACACGACTTCCCCGACGTGACGCTCGGCGTCGTGCTCGACGCCGACGCCACCCTGCGGTTTCCCGACTTCCGCGCGGAGGAGCGCACGTTCGCGCTCGTCGCCCAGCTCGCCGGTCGCAGCGGGCGGGGCGCCCGCGGCGGCCGCGTGGTGGTGCAGGCGCTCGACCCTGAAGTGGCGGCGCTCCGTTACGCGGCGGCGCACGACGCGTCGGGCTTCGTCGCGGCGGAACTCGAACGCCGCGCCGTGCTCGCCTATCCGCCCTTCGGTCACCTCATCCGCGTCGTATGCTCGGCGCGCGAGCAGGGGCCCGAGGTCGCCGCGGCGGAGGCCGTCCGCGCGGAGCTGCGGGCGCCGGGGGCCTCGGTGCTCGGACCCGCCGCGCTCTTTCGCCTCAAGGGGCGGGAGCGGTCGCAGCTCGTGATCAAGTCGCGCGATCGCGAGCCCGCGATAGCCGCGGTCAGGCGCGCCGTTGAGGCCGTGGCCGCCGCGCGAACGCACCGGGACGCGTCGTTCGCCGTCGACGTGGACCCGCAGTAGCACGTCGTCGCCGGCTTCGCCTTCGTCCCGGCGTGGCCGACTAGAATCGGAGCCCATGGTCGAGGACCACGAGCCGGACGAGCGCGAGCAGCCCACTGGACCCGAGGACGAGCTCGACGCTCCGCCGCTGGACCCTGAGGCCGAAGCCCGGCGAGTCGCGGCGATGTCGTTCGTGCGCCGGCTGGGGGACCCGGTGCTGAAGAGCCGGGCCACCGAGCTCGACCGGTTCGACGATTCGACCAAGACACAGGTCGCGCGCATGGCAGGACTGGTCCAGGATGCGTTCGGGCTCGGCTTGGCGGCCCCCCAGCTGGGACTCTCACAGAGACTGCTGGTCTATCGCGTGGCCCCCGACGCTCCCATCATCGCGCTGGCCAATCCCGAGATCGAGTGGTCGAGTGGGGAGGCGGAGACGATGGAAGAGGGGTGCCTGTCGATCCCCGGCATCACGGTCGACGTCGAGCGCGCCATCCACGTGCGCGTTCGTGCGGTCGATGAGGAGGGCGAGGACCGCGTCGTCGAGGCCTCGGGCCTCGAAGCGCGCGTGATCCAGCACGAGATCGACCACCTGGACGGCGTGCTGATTCTCGACCGCACCACCCGTGAGCAGCGCCGCGACGCGATGCGCGCCCTGCGCGAGGCCGAGCGCGAGCGCGCCGACCAGGCGGCCTGAAGCGGCTGGACCTAGACCTTCGCGGGCTCGGCGCCCGGCACGCCGCCGCTCTGAATCGCCTTCGCGATGTCACGCAGCCTGAAGATCTGCCCGGCGCCGCCCCAGTTGCCGTCCTTGACCTCGCGCACGATCACCCACACGCGGAAGGAGGCGCCGGGGTCGTCCGTCGCGCCCTCGGCCTCGAGCACGAGGCGGGTGGCCTCCTCGACCATGCCGCTCTTCGCGGCGTCGTCGAGCGCGCCCTCGGGGACGGTCAGCTTCACGCGGTAGCGGGGGGCGTCCGCGGGCCGGCCGCCCACGTTGATCGAGCCGGCGGGTCGCTCGTCCACGTACGTCCAGGCGATCGAGCGCGCGACCTCGTTGTCGGGCGCGCCCTCCCATCGCAGCAGCGCGGCGGTGAGTCCCTCGACCAGCTCGCCCTTGGCGGCGTCGGTCAGAGAGCCCTCCTCGAGTGTCAGCTCGATCATCGGCATTGCTGTTTGCTCCCTTCTTCGATTACCGTCGCGCTCGGACGGCCAGGACCTTCGACGGTACTCTCGTCAGGAAGCATCGTCTATGCAGCCCTCCTCGTCTCTTGGGTGATGGCTTCGATGAAGCAGGTCGTCGTCGCGTGTGCGAGCAGCTTGCCGGAGTCCTTGGCGTACAACCGACCGTCGGCAGTGGCCACCTTGGAACCGCGGTGCACCACCGTCCCCTCGGCGACGATCGTGCCGGTGCCCGTGGTGATCGGCCGGACGAAGTTGACCTTCACCTCGATGGTCGAGTACAGGCACCCGGCCGGGAGGGTCGAGTGGACGGCGCAGCCCATCACGGAGTCCAGCAGCGTGGCGGCGAGCCCACCGTGCACGACGCCGATCGGGTTGTAGTGGTACTCCGAGGGCTCGGCCTCGAAGATCGCCCGGCCCTCCTCGACCTCCGCCAGGCTGAAACCCATCAGCGACGCGATGGGGGGCGCGGGCACGTCACCTGAGGCGATCGCACGGAGGTAGTCGATGCCCGGCATCGAGGCGCCCCGCGCCGCACCTGCGAACGGATCCGACCAGCTGATCGTCCTAGTGCGTTGCATGGTGAAACCCACCCTAACATACGTCGGTTTTGAAAAGCAACCGACCTTGGCTACACTCGAGGTGTGAAGCGCGAGGACTACGACGCGGCCAACTGCTCGGTGGGTTACGCGCTGGCCGCGATCGGCGAGAAGTGGACGCTGCTCGTCCTGCGCGAGGCCTTCTTCGGCGTTCGCCGGTTCGAGCAGATGCAGCGCAACCTCGGCATCGCGCGCAACATCCTCACCGTTCGACTGCAGAAGCTCGTGGCCGACGGCATTCTCGAGCGGCGCCGCTACCAGGAGGGCCCCGAGCGGTTCGAGTACCGGCTCACGCGCAAGGGGCTCGACCTCTATCCCGCGCTGGTGACCCTGATGAGCTGGGGCGACGCCTACCACGCCGACGAGGCGGGACCCCCGATCACGCTCATCCACAAGCGCTGCGGGCACAATGCGTCGCCGACGCTGGCCTGCGGGCACTGCGGCGAGGCGCTCGGTGCACGCGAGGTGCGGGTGGAGCCCGGCCCGGGCGCGCGGCGCGTGGACGCGGCCTGACGCCTACCCCTCCAGCAGCTCCAGCGCCGGCAGCGTCAGGAACTCCTCGAACTCCTCGCTCAGCGCCACGCGCTCGAACAGCTCGCGCGACTCGCGCGGACGTCCCTCGCGCTCGAACCACTCGTCGTCGCCGACCTCGGCGCGGATGCGCTCCAGCTCCTCCGTCGCGAGCTCGCGCACCAGCGCGGGCGTGACGGTGCGACCGTCCCGAAGCGACGCGGAGTGGCGGATCCACTGCCACACCTGCGAGCGCGAGATCTCGGCAGTGGCGGCGTCCTCCATCAACCCGTAGATAGCTGCAGCGCCGTTTCCGCGCAGCCACGAGGAGATGTACTGGATGCCCACGTTCACGTTCGCCCGCAGCCCCGCTTCGGTGATCTCACCGGGCGTCTCGTCCACCGCCAGCAGGTCCGAGGCGTCGACGGAAACGTCCTCGCGGAGGCACGCGAGCTGGTTGGGGCGCTCGCCGAGCACGGCGTCGAACTCCGCCGTTGCCACCGGAACCGAGTCTGGGTGGGCGACCCACGTGCCGTCGAAGCCCGCCGCCGCCTCGCGCGCCTTGTCCGTCCGCACGGCCTCGAACGCCCGCTCGGCAGCGCCCCGGTCGGTGCGGCTGGGGATGACGGCGGCCATTCCTCCCATCGCGTGCGCGCCGCGGCGGTGGCAGGTGGCGACCAGCAGTTCGGTGTAGGCGCGCATGAAGGGCACGGTCATCGTGACCTCGGCCCTGTCCGGGAGCACGAACTCCGGCCGGGTGCGGAATCGCTTGATGGCGCTGAAGATGTAGTCCCAGCGGCCGGCGTTCAGCCCGGCGGAGTGGTCGCGCAGCTCGTACAGGATCTCGTTCATCTCGAAGGCGGCCGGCAGCGTCTCGATCAGCACCGTGGCGCGAACGGAGCCGTGGTCGAGCCCGAGGGCATCCTGGGCGAGCACGAAGGCGCTGTTCCACAGGCGCGCCTCCAGGTGAGACTCGAGCTTGGGCAGGTAGAGGTAGGGCCCGGCGCCGCTCGCAAGCAACGGCTCCGCGTTGTGGAACAGGAACAGCGCCAGGTCGAACAGGCCGCCCGCCACCGGCCTGCCGTCGACCAGGAGATGACGTTCCGGAAGATGCCAGCCGCGGGGACGCACGAGCAGGGTCGCGCGATCCTCGCCGAGGCGGTACTCGCGGCCGTCGGGAGCCGTGTACTCGATGCTTTCGTTGACGGCATCGGCCAGGTTGGCCTGCCCTCCCACCATGTTCGCCCACGTGGGCGAGTTCGAGTCCTCGAAGTCGGCCATGTAACCGCGCGCGCCGGAGTTGAGCGCGTTGATCACCATCTTGCGATCGGTCGGCCCCGTGATCTCCACGCGCCGGTCGAGCAGCGCGGGCGGGGGAGGGGCGACGGCCCAGTCGCCATCGCGGACCGCGACCGTGCCTGGGGCGAAGTCGAGCGTCCCGCCCGCGTCGAGCTCAGCCTGGCGCTTCTCGCGGCGGCCCAGGAGCGCGCGCCGCTCGCCTTCGAGCTCGCGGTGCAGGGCGGCCACCAGCTCGAGCGCGCCGTCCGCGAGCATCTCACCGAAGCGTCCGTCGGCCGGCCCGCGGACCTCCACACCGCGAACGCTCACGAGCGGGCCACCGACCGCGCCAGCAGCTCCATCGGGTGAAGCACCTCGATCGGGTGTCCCAGCTCCCGCGCGTGCGCTGCGATCTGCACCGCACAGCCCGGGTTGGCGGCCACCACGGCGTCGGCGCCGGTGGCCAGCAGGCTCGCGGCCTTTCGCCGCCCGAGCTCGGCGGCGGGCTCGGGCTTGACGAAGTTGTAGATGCCAGCGGAGCCGCAGCAGAGCTCCCACTCGGCGGGCTCCACCAGCTCGATCCCTGGGATGCCGCGCAGTAGCTCGCGCGGCGGCTCGCGCACGCCTTGGGCGTGCGCGAGGTGGCAGGCGTCGTGATAGGCCACGCGCAGTTCGACCGGCCGCCGTTGCGCGCGCGCCGGCTCGGCGGCCAACAGTTCGGTCGCGTCGCGGACGCGCGCCGAGAACGCCTCGGCGCGCTCGGCCCAGGCGGGGTCGTCGCGCAGCAGGTGGCCGTACTGCCGCATCGCCGACCCGCAGCCGGCGGCGTTGACGACTACGTGGTCGTAGGGGTCGAGCGCCGCGATCGTGGCGCGAGCGAGGGCGCGGGCGTCGCGGCTCTCCCCGGCGTGCAGCTGGAGCGCGCCGCAGCAGCGCGGCTCGGAGGGTGCCGCCACGGCGAAGCCCTCGGCGCTGAGCACGGCCACGGTGGCGGCGTTCACGTGTCCGAAGAAGACGCGCTGAACACAGCCCTGGAGCAGCGCGACGGTGCCGCGCGGAGCGCCCTCCCGTGCGGGCGTCAGCACGGGCGGCGTCACCTTCGGGCCGGCGGCTGGAGCCAGGCGCGCCAGCGCCGCCACGCGTGGCAGCGGCAGGCGCGCGACGGCCCGGTCGAGTCGCAGGGCCCGCGCACCCCTCAGCAGCGGGGCGAGCGCCCGCAGCCGCCGTGGGTGGGGGAGCAGCGCGAACAGGAGTCGCCGCAGCAAGCGGTCCGAGGCCGAGCGGCGCCAGTGGCGCTCGACCTGCGCACGGGTGTCCTCGATCAGCCGGTCATAGCGAACGCCCGACGGGCACGCGGTGACGCACGCCATGCAGCCGAGGCAGTTGTCGAGGTGGTCGACCATCGGTGCCGACAGCGCCGACGAGTGACCGGCGTCCATCAGCACGATTCGCCCCCGCGGCGAGTCGGCCTCTTCGCCCCAGAGCGAGTAGGTAGGGCACGTCGGGAGGCAGAAGCCACAGTGCACGCAGTCCGCGATCAGCGCCGGCTCGGGCGGTCGCTCGGCGTCCCACGCCGCTATCTGAATCGGCCCCTCCATCAGACGGTCAGCACCCCGGGCGCGCACACGCCGGCGGGATCAAAACGCTCCTTCACGCGCCGCATCAGGGCCAGCGCACCGTCGTCCTGCGGTCCCCAGACGTCGACCGCGCGACGGACGTCCGCGGGAGCGTCGAGCACGACGCAGGGCGCCGGCGCCAGCGCGCGACGCAGCTCGGTGAGCCCCTCGGCCGCCCGTTCGTCCAGGGTGATCCACGAGAGCCCGAGCCCGGCTCGGCCCACCACCCGCGCGTTCAGCCGCCGTGCCGCCTCGAGTACGTCGGCGAGCTGACTCTGCAGGCCGGACACGCGGACCACTGTGCCGGCCTCGGAGCGCTGGGCGGCGCGCTGCTCCTCCCACAGCTCGCCGTCGGCTTCGACGACGGCGGCGCCGAGGCCGTGACGCTCCATCGCCTCGGCCGCCGCGCGCGCCGGTGCGGCCGGTGCGGCGCCACCGAAGCGCGCCAGGAGCGCACCGTCGCCGTCCTGCCAGCGGACGTCGAGGCTCTGCAGCTCGATCTGCGCGTGGCTGAGCTCCGACGCGGCCGCGGCCACGCGCGCCGGATCGGCTCCGCGCGCGACGGCAGTGGCGGTGGCGGGCGGTATCGGGTGGAGGCGCACGGAGAGGTCGAGGATCACGCCGAGCGTCCCGTACGAGCCCGTGAACAGCTTGGCGAGGTCGTACCCGGCCACGTTCTTGATCACCTTGCCGCCGGCCTTCGCGACCGTGCCGTCGGCCAGCGCCACGGTGATCCCGACCACGAGGTCCCGCGCAGAGCCATAGCGGTGACGCAGCGGGCCGCTGTCGTTGGTCGCCACGATGCCGCCGAGCGTGGCGCGCGCGCCGGGGCCGAGCGGTGGGTCGAGTGCCAGCATCAGCCCATGGGCCGCGGCCGCCGCGTTGAGCTCGCTCAGCGTCACGCCGGCGTCCACGACGGCCGTGAGGTCGCCGGCGTTGAGCTCCCGGAGCTCTCCGCGCGCCACCGGCAGCGGCTCGCCCTCCCCGCCCGCTCCCCACGCGAGCTTGGTGGCGCCGCCGATCGGGCGCACGGCCCGACCCTCGGCGGAGGCGCGCGCCAGTTCTAGCGCCGCCACACCCCGGGGCTCCGGCGCCGCGGTCACATCCGCTCGGCCAGGCCGGCCGCCTCGAGTGGATGCTGGCGGTACGGGCCGGGTACCTCGCCGCACAGGCGCGGGGTGGGCATGACCTTCCCCGGATTGGCGAGCCCGTCCGGGTCGAACGCGCAGCGCAGCTTCTGGAACGCCGCCAGGTCGGGCTCGGCGAACATCTGCGGCATGTGGTGCTTCTTGTCCACGCCCACGCCGTGCTCGCCCGTGATCGACCCGCCCTCGTCGACGCAGGTTTTGACTATCAGCCCGGCGAGCTCCTCGGCGCGCTCGGGCTCGCCCTCGACCGCTCCGTCGTAGAGGACCAGCGGGTGCAGGTTGCCGTCGCCGGCGTGGAACACGTTTGCCACGCGCAGCCGGTACTCGGCCGCGAGCTCGTCGATTCGGCGCAATACGTCGGGGAGCCGCGTGCGCGGGATGACGCCGTCCTGGACGTAGTAGTTCGGCGCGAGCCGGCCCATTGCGGCGAAGGCGGCCTTCCGGGCGCGCCAGATCACCTCGCGCTCCGCCTCGTCGCGCGCCACGCGCACCTTCCACGCGCCTCCGTCGGCGCACAGCGACTCCACCTCGGTGAAGCGCAGTGCGCACTCCTCCTCGGCCCCGTCCAGCTCGACCACGAGCGCCGCCCCGGCGTCGAGTGGGTAGCCGGCCCCCGTCGCTCCCTCGGCGGCACGGATCGAGAGGTTGTCCATCATCTCGATCGCCCCGGGCACGATCCCGGCGGCGACGATCGCCGAGACGACCCCGCCCGCGTCGGAGGTCGAGTCGAAGAAGGCGACCAGGGTGCGGATCGTCCGCGGTGCCGGCACCACGCGCAGCACGATCCGGGTCGCGACCCCGAGCGTGCCCTCCGAGCCCACGAACGCGCCGACGAGGTCGTAGCCGGGAGGGTCGAGCCCCTTCCCGCCGAGCCGGACGACGCTGGCGTCGGCCAGCACGACCTCCAGCCCGGTCACGTAGTTGGTGGTGAACCCGTACTTGAAGCAGTGGGCGCCGCCGGCGTTCTCCGCCACGTTCCCGCCGATGGAGCAGACGATCTGGCTCGACGGGTCCGGTGGGTAGAAGTGCGTCGGGGCGACTGCGTGGGACACGGCCAGGTTGGTCACGCCGGGCTCGACGACCACCCGCTGGTTGGGCAGGTCGACCTCCACGATCCGGCGCAGCCTGGTGAGCGCGATCAGGATGCCCTCCTGGACCGGCAGCGCCCCACCTGACAGTCCCGAGCCCGATCCACGGGCGACCCACGGCACGCGGGCGGCATGGCACGCCGCCACGACGTCGCGCACCTGGCTGGCCGTGCCGGGCAGCACTACCGCTCGGGGCGAGCTGGCGTACTGGGTCAGCCCGTCCGACTCGTAGGTGCGCAGTTGGTGTTCGTGGGTGAGCACGTGCTCGGCGCCGGCGATCCGCTTGAGCCGGGAGATCAGGTCGGACGCGTCCACACGTCCATTGTGCCCGTAGCGGATCAGTCGAGGCTGAGCGCTCGCCGCACCTCGGCAGGGCCGGCGAGCGAGGCCCGATTACGCCCGAGTGCCTTGGCGCGGTAAAGGGCGCTGTCCGCGGCGCCGAGCAACGCCTCCGGGTCGAGCGGCAGCGGCGGTGCGCCCGCGACCCCCATGCTCATGGTCACCGGCCACGATTCGGTGCTGGAGCGCTCGCGCACGCGCGCGCCCAGCTGCTCGGCCACCTCGAGGCCCCCTCCGGGGTCGCAGCTCGGGAGCAGGATCACGAACTCGTCGCCACCGGTCCGGGCCAGCACGTCGACGTCGCGCAGTCCGGCGGCCATCACCTCTGCCGCCAGCTGCAGGCACTCGTCGCCCGCGGCGTGGCCGTGCCGGTCGTTGATCGCCTTGAGCCCGTCGAGGTCGGCCACGACCACGGCAAGCGGGTCGTCGATCCGCCGCGTGCGGGCGAGCTCGATCCCGAGGCGCTCGTCCAAGCCGCGCCGGTTGAGTGTCCCGGTCAGCGGGTCGCGCCGAGCGTTCGCGTCGAGTTCGTCCACCAGGCCGTCGACGCGCGCGTTGAGCGACCGCACGAGCATCCCGGCCACGCTCAGGGTCCCCATCGTGACGAGCCAGCGCGCCGCCGCCGCGTCCAGTTCCACGTCGGTGGACAGCACCCAGCCGTAGGCGGCGCCGATGAACAGGAGCTGCACCGCTGCCTCTCGAGGCGTGAGGAAGTAGAACGCGTAGAGGACGACGAGCAGGTAGAGCATCTCGCCGTCGGCTACGTCCTCGCCGCCGACTCCCGCGGTCAGGATCCCGAGCGAGATGAGGACGGTGCCTAGCGCCGTGATAAGGGGCGTCGCCCAGCGGGGGACGGCGCGCGGGCGCACGAGCAGCAGGGCGCCGATGAGGATCGCGATCGCCGACACGATCGCGATCGGCAGGTCGCCTCCGCGCGAGAGGTGCGGACCGGCGAGCGCGGACAGGCCGAGGCCGCCGCCGGCGATCAGCATCGCGCCGCCGACCCGGCGGCGTGTGACGCCGCCGCGGGTGCGCGAAGCGGCCAGCGCCCGCGCCTGTGGCTCGAGTCGGTCCATCTACCGTTCCTTGTCGGCTTCGAGGCTCAGCGGGTTGAGTTCCCTAGGCTGGCGCGCATGGCCACCGTCTACCTCGGGACGACCGACTTCGCCACGACCGTGCTGGGCCGCCTCGCCGCGTCGGCCCACACGCCGGCTCTGGTCGTGACGCGGCCGGACCGTCCCCGGGGACGTGGGCGTCGGCTTGCGGCGCCGCCTGTCGCCGATGCCGCGCGCGAACTGGGAATCGACGTCGACCAACCGGAGGACGTGAACTCCGCCGAGACGCGGGCGCGAATCGCCGCCCTCGGGCCCTCGGCGGTCTGTATATGCGCGTACGGCGCGCTCCTGCGCGAGCCGCTCCTCTCCGACCACCAGATGCTCAACGTGCACCCCTCGCTGCTCCCGCGCTGGCGCGGCGCCGCCCCGATCGAGCGCGCGATTCAGGCCGGGGACTCAGAGACGGGGGTGTCGATCATGCGCCCCGTGGCCGAACTCGATGCCGGCCCCGTCTACCTCGCGCGGGCGGGGGCGATCCGCCCCGACGACACCTACGGCTCCCTTGCCGAGCGGCTGGCCGCGATGGCGGGCGAGCTGCTCGTTGAGACCCTCGACACGATGCCCGAGCCGCGCCCGCAGGGCCACGACGGTGTGACGTATGCGGAGAAGATCGACCGTGGCGACCGGCGCCTCGACCCGGCACGTCCGGCCGAGGAGCTGGCCCGCACGGTACGCGCGCTCACTCCCCACATCGGGGCGTTCGCGGAGTTGGACGGAGACGAGCGCCTGGGTGTCCGCGCCGCCGTTCCCATCGTCGGTGAGGGGCCCCCGGCGGGCGACCTGGAGGCGAGCGACGGCCGGCTGCTGCTCGGCACCTCCGACGGTGCACTAGAGCTGCTCGAGGTGCAGCCGCCGGGTGGGAGGCCGATGCCGGCCGCGGCCTACCTCCGCGGTCACGCCGGCGGGGGCAAGGGGGCGGGGACGCTTGGCTGAGGGCCGTTTCGACCTCGGACCGCAGTGTCCGTCCTGCGGCGAGCCCTGGCTGCGCAGCTCGAACGTGCCCGGTCGCTACCGCTGCGTGAATTGCCTCCACCGCTTCGAGCTGCGCTCGGAGTGCCCCAACTGCGGCGCGCACTCGACGATCGCGCGAATGTCCGACACGGCGAACGTGACCTGCAACAACTGCAAGGCCAGCATGCTTCGACAGCTGTAGATGGCTGATTCCGAACCCCCGCGCCCGCGGATGACGCGCCATGCCGGCGCTGGATCGCCACCGGGGGCACGCCGATCCGAAATCAACCATCTAGTCGAGGAGTCGCACGCCTCGACCCTGCCGGCGCGCCAGTTTCTGAACCGCCGGGCGCGGTCGGTGCGAACTGGGGGCAATGCCCCGACCCACCGTTCGACAACGCCGTGGCCACCGCCCTCGAGGCCACCGCCGCTGAGGAGGCCGTGCTCGTGGCTCGCGTCGCCGCGGGTGACAGCGGCGACCCCATGGTCGCGCTCTACGATCGCTACGGCCCGCGCCTGTACGGGCTCGGGCTGCGTCTGCTCGGGGATCGCGGAATGGCGGAGGAGCTCGTGCAGGAGACCTTCGTGCGCATCTGGCGCGGAGCTCACAGGTTCGACCCCGACAAGGGCTCCGTACGCACCTACGCGTACACGATCGCGCGCAGGGTGGCGGTGGACCTGCGCCGGCGTGCCGCCTCGCGGCCGCTCGCCACCGCCGAGGGCGACGGCCACTCCCGAGCGGAGCCCAGCGAGAACGAGTTCGAGGCGCTGATCCTGGGCCTGGACGTGCGCGATGCGCTCAATTCCCTGTCACCGAAGCACCGCGAGATCCTGGAGCTGCACTTCGACCACGACCTGACCCAGCAGGCCGTGGCCGAGCGGCTCGACATACCGCTCGGCACGGTGAAGACGCGCACCTACTATGGGCTCCGAGCGCTCAAGCTGGAGCTCGAGGAAAGGGGCCTCCTTGGCTGAAGCGATGCCACCCAACCCGGACCTGGCGGCGTACCTGCTCGGCAGGCTGGGCCCCGCGGAGCGTGCGCGCTTCGAGCAGGAGCTAGCGGCCGACCCCGTCACGCGGGCGTCGGCGGCCGAGCTCGCCGGAACCGTCTCGTTGCTGGGTGTGGCGGCCGAGCCGTTCGAGGTCCCCGCGGGGCTCGAGGCGCGAACCTTCCGCGCGCTGGAGCGCGCGATCGCGGAGGACCAGGCGGATGCCGCTCCACCGGCGCCCGCGCCGCGCTCACCCCGAGCGCGCGTGCCGTTCGTGCGCCGCTTCGCGCTGGCCGGGGCGGTGGCGATGGCGCTGGGAGCCGGGGTGCTCGTGGGATCCGAGCTGACGCGGGACGAGGGGCCCGCGGGAGAGCCGGAGCTGGAGGCGGCCCTCACAGCGCCCGGCAAGCGCGCGACCGCGGTCGTCCGTGAGACAGGCATCGGCAGGGTGATCGCCTTTCGGACCGACGACCTCCCGATCCTTCCGAAGGGCGACTACTACGCGCTCTGGTTCGTGGGTCCGGAGGACTCGCCCAGCAAGCCCGACCGCATCTCCGCGGGCACCTTCCACCCCGCGCGCGACGGCAGCTCGGACGTGGAGTTCTCGGCGGCCGTCGATCCGGCCAAGTACCCGGTGCTCGCGGTTACCAGGGAGAAAGGCGACGGGAACCCCGCGCCGACGTTCCCGGACGTGTTGCGCTCGGAGCCGGCCGACTAGGCGGCCGACACCTCGATCGGGATCCCGTTCAGCACGGCGTTCCCCGACACCGGCTCGATCGCGCTGTCGTCGGCCAGCAGGTTGCTGTTCACGCCCGGGTGGGCGCTGGCCACGCGCAGCCGCATGCCCGGCGCGTCGTGTCCCCAGCCGTGCGGCACGCTCACGACCCCGGGCATCACGGCGTCGGTCACCTCGACGGGCGCCTTGATCTCGCCCGCCGCCGAGCTCAACCGCGCAACGCCGCCGTCGCTCAGGCCCAAGCGCCGGGCGTCGGCGGGGTGCACATGGGCGGTGCAGCGATCCTTGCCCTTCACGAGCGGGTCGAGGTTGTGCATCCACGAGTTGTTCGACCGCAGCTGGCGGCGGCCCACCAGCACCATGTGACCGTTCGACCGCCCGACCGACTCCCTGAGTCGCGGCACGTCGGCGAGAAGCTGCTCCGGCGCCAGCTCCACCTTGCCGGACTCCGTGCGCAGCACCTCCGGGATTCGCGGCTGCAGCGGGCCGAGGTCGACCCCGTGGGGGCTCTCCTCGAGTCGCGTCAGGGTCAGGCCCTCCGGGTCCTCGCCGAAGCGGTCCCCGTAGGGACCCGTCCGCAACAGGAAGTCGAGGATGCGCTCGGGTCCCCGGCGCGGCTCGAGTTCGGCGATGATCTCGGCCTGGTCGCGTCCGGCGATGCGAGAGTGGGGGTCGGCCAGCTCGCGTCCGACGAGCGTCGCGATGACCATGCCGTCGAGCGCATCGACGTCGGCGTCCGGCCCCTGGCCGGACACGATGCCGGCGAGTCGTGCGAGCGTCTCCCACTCCTGCGGCATCCCGTTCGCGGGGAGCGCGGCGGGGGAATAGTTGGCCACGTTGTGAGCGGCTAGCTGGTACAGCGCCAGGTCGTAGTGGGGCTTCTCGAGCGGGCCGGGGCTGGGCAGGATGACGTCGGCGTGGCGGCTCGTCTCGTTCACGTATATGTCGAGCGAGAGCATGAAGTCGAGCCCCTCGACCGCCCGCTCGAGGCGTGCCGCGTTGGGGGTCGATACCAGCGGGTTACCGGCGGCCGTGATCAGTGCGCGGACCTGACCCTCGCCGGGCGTGTCGATCTCCTCCGCCAGGCACGATACGGGTAGCTCGCCGAGCGCCTCTGCCTGTCCGCGCACGCGGCTGGACCAGCGGCCGAACCTGAAGCCCTTGCCAGTGCCGGGCTCGCCTGAGGAGTTGCGCTGCCCTGCAGCGGCGCGCGTGAACATGGCTCCGCCCTCGCGGTCGAGATTGCCGGTGAGGACGTTCACCACGTCCACCAGCCAGCTGGCGAGGGCGCCGAACTCCTGCGTGCAGGTGCCGATCCGCCCGTAGACCGCGGCGCTTTCGGCCGCGGCCAGCTCCCGCGCCATGCGCCGGATCTCGTCCGAAGCGATGCCACACGACTCCGCCACCGCCTCTGGCGTGAAGTCCTGCGCCGCGCGCTCGACCTCGTCGAGTCCGTTGAGGTGGCCCGTCACGCGCCCCGTATCGACGAGCCCCTCCTCGAACAGGGTGTGCGCGATCGCCATCAGCAGCAGCGCGTCGCCACCGGGGCGGATGAAGTGATGCTCGTCGGCGGCCTCGGCGGTCCGCGTGCGCCGCGGGTCCACGACCACGACCTTTCCGCCGCGATCGCGGATGGCGCGTAGGCGCCCGCGCATGTCGGGCGCCGTCAGCAGGCTCCCGTTGGACACCAGCGGGTTGGCTCCCAGGATGAGCAGGTGGTCCGTGCGGTCGACGTCGGGTATCGGGATGCTGAGCGGCGCGCCGAACATGAGGCCGGCCGAGATGTGCTTGGGCATCTGGTCGACGGTCGTGGCGGTGTAGACGTTGCGTGACCCGAGCGCCCGCAGCCACACCGGGCCGTAGGTGAGCGCCGACAGGTTGTGAGCGTTGGGGTTGCCCACGTACACGGCGACGGAGTCGCGCCCGTGCTCGGCCAGGATGGGGGAGAGCCGCTCGTCCACGAGGCGCAGGGCGTCGTCCCAGGATGCCTCGGTGAACTGCCCGTCGGGACCCTTCACGAGCGGCGTGCGCAAGCGGTCCGGGTCCGCGTGCAGGTGCTCGATGCCGGTGGCCTTCGGGCACAGGAAGCCGTGGCTGAAGACGTCGCGCGAGTCGCCCTCGACCCGCACGACCTCGCTGCCCGAGAGCGTGACCTCCAGGCCGCAGGTGGCCTCGCAGAAGGGGCAGGTCCGGAAGTGCGTGCTCTCGCTCGCTGGCACGAGCCCCTGAGCTTAGTGCCCCTACCCGTTGCGCAGCTCGATCCAGACCGCACGCGAGCGCGCGAGCACCGCACCGTCCGAGTCGAGGAGCACGCACGCGGCCTCACGCTTGCGCCCGTCGCGGCCGAGCTCCCACGCCAGCAGGGCGTAGGGCTCGTCCACCCGGACCGACGACTCGATCCTGGCGGTCAGCCGCCCCAGCACCACCGCAGGGCCCTCGCCCATGTTGGCCACCGGGGCGCTCGTGGGGCAGTCCAGGGCGGCCCACACGCACTCCGGCCGCACCGCGTCGCCGTCCCCAGCCAGCGACGCGTCAGGGGTCCAATCGGCGGCGAAGCGGCCATCGCCCACCGGGCCGGGGAAGACGCGCATGCCGTCACCCTCGGCGCGGTCGGGTCCGCAGACGAAGCAGGTGGGGAAGGGGTGGCCGGAGGTCCACCGGTCCAGCCCCTCACGGGCCGCGCGCCCCGCCTCCTGCACGGACACGCCGGAGGCGGGCTCGACCTCCACCTCCACGGCGCGGCCACGGGCGACGATCGTCTCGCCGTCGCGGACCACCACCCCGCCGTCCTCGCGCGCCACCTCGAGCTCCCGCTCGATCGGCGGGGGCGTGTGAAGGGTCACCTCGGCGGAAGCGGCGCCGAGCACGCCGGCCACCAGCCCGCAGGTGTAGCCGCCATTCGCGGAGTCGGGAGGCCCGATGAAGCGGGCGGGGATCGCGATCGACTCGGCCACGACCGCTCAGGCGGGCGCCGGCAGCGAGTCGAGTGCGTCCCTGAGGTCGGCCACAGTCTGGAAGTCGAGTCCGAGGGCGTGGTCGTGCCGATACGCGACACGCCCGTCCTCGTCCACGATGATCACAGCGCGCTTGGCCATCTTGGAGAGCCCCGAGTAGGCGTCGTACGCCCTCGCGACCGTGAGGTCGGGATCGGCCAGCAATGGCACGGTGAGGTCGTTCTTCTCGGTGAACGCGCGCTTTGAGTCCAGGTCCTTGCCGGAGATGCCCACGGCCGTCACGCCCAGCCCGCCGAACGCCTCGGCGTTGTCGCGGTAGGAACAGAACTGCCTGGTGCACACGGTGGTCTCATCGCCGGGATAGAAGAGCAGCATCACCCGCTCGCCGTGGTGGTCGGAGAGCTTGAAGGTGCCGTGGGTCCCCTCGAGCTCGAACTCGGGGGCCGTCTCGCCCACTGCGGGATGCTTCGCCATCCGGTTCCTTCCCGTCGGAGTCCGTTCCCCGAAACCTAGACCAGCGCCCTACGCGGCGCTGGGCTCTTCGGCCAGCTCGCTGCGAAGGATCGTCAGCAGCAACCCGGCGAGCACCACCGCCGCGGCGGTGTAGCCCACCTCCATCTGGAGCACGGGGTCGTCGAAGCCGGGCAGCAGCAGGAACACGACGAAGCCGGCGGCCGCGGCCGCCCAGCACACGCAGGACGCTCGCGCGCGCCCGCGCGCGAGCAGCGCCTGGTTCAGGGTGGCCGCCGCCAGGTACAGACCCATGCCAGCGGAGATGAGCACCAGCCCGAAGCGGTCGTAGTCGAACTCGCCTCCGAACACGAGTTCCATCAGCGCCGGGCCGGCCACCAGCATCACGAGCGCGACCGTGCCGGCGAACACGGCGACGGCGGCCAGCGTGACGTTCACGCTGCGCCGAAACGGGTCTGTCTCGCCGCGCGCGCCCAGGTGCGTGAGGTGAGGCAGGATCGAGGTCTGGACGACCTGGAACAACACCAGCGGCGCCCGGGCTATCAGCAACACGTTGAACGCGAAACCGGCAAGCGCCGTTCCCGCTGCGCCCTCGGTGGCCTTCACCAGCAGCGGGCCCGCATTGAGGAACGTCTGCTCCGCGAGCATGATCACGAGCACGGCTACGGCGAACCCGGTGCCGTGGGAGAGGGTGAACTCCGTTTCGTCCTCGGACGGCTCCTCCGGCTCGGCGGGTGGCGCCAGGTGTGCGTGCAGGGCGAGTGGCACCACCGCCAGCGAGACGATCGGCGCGGCGGCGATCCCGAGCGCCACGATGGACTGGCCCGACGCGATGCCGACTGCCACCACCAGCGCGAACAGCGCTCGCGTGCAGGACTCCATCAGCACCAGCCCGCCGTAGAGACCGAATCGCCGGTGCCCGGCCAGGAACCCGCGCGCGAAGTAGGAGACCGCGTACGCCAGCACGGCCACGATCAGGATCCAGTAGAGCGTGGCCGAGCCCTCGAACAGACCGTCTTGGATCGGACCGCGGAGCACCAGAGCGACCAGCGCGAACAGGCCGCCGAGCGCCAGCTGGATCGTGGCGGCCACCCGCAGGTGCTCATTGCCGGTCTGCCCGCGCGCGTCACGGTCGGCGATCGTGCGTGAGAGCAGCTGCTCGACCGGCCGGTACAGCACCGACACCGTGATGAACACCGCCGACCACAGCAGCGTGATGCCGCCGTAGGCCGACTCCGACAGCGAGTGGCTCGCCATCGAGAAGTACGTGTAGGTGACGAGGCCCGTGGTGGCGATCCCCACCGAGAGGATCGCGGTGCCGCGCGGCATCAGCGGCTGACCACTACACGCGAACGAGCAGCATCGTCCAGGGGAAAGGGGAGCGCGCCTCTTCGACCTCGCCGTAGCGCGACAGGAGGCCCTTGAACGAGCGCTTCGACCAGTGGTTCACATGCCCGGGCGTGTTGCCGAGCGCCCCCCAGTAGGCGCCCCGGGCCATGTTCAGTCCCCGCCACAACGGCTCGCGCGGCACAGAGACCAATAGCCAGCGCTCCGCCACTCGCGCCATCTCGGCCAGCGTCGCCTCCGGGTCGGGCACGTGCTCGAGCACCTCGATAGCGGTGGCCACGTCGAACTCCGATTCGGCGAAGGAGAGCCGCGTGGCCTCCTCTGCCCGGTACTCGAGGTTGGGCCGCCCGCGCGTGTCCCACTCGGCACGAAGCTTGGGGTCGTCGAGGTCGATGCCCACGATCCGCGCGTCGCCGAGACGCTCCGCCCATTCGTACGTGAGAACGCCCTCGCCGCAGCCCACGTCGAGCACCGACCGCGGCGCCGCCCGCTCCCAGAGGTCGTCGAGTGCGCCATGGAAGCCGTCCATCAGGCGTCGGACGACGGGATTGGTCGAGCCGTACTTGTCGAAGGTGTTGCCGGTCGGGACGGCCTCGGCCTGAGTGGTCACGCCTCGACCGCCTCGCGCGACTCGGCGTCGCTCTTGCCCGTGGCCGGCCCCGCGCCGGCGCCGGTAGTGGCCGGGGTGGCTTCGGCGGTGCCGGGCTCGTAGTGGGAGGGCTCGACCCCGAGCGTGAGCTCCACCCGGCGCACGCGCTCGAGCATCCGCTGCTGCAGGACCCGGCTGCCGGCCAGGATGTCGCCGACCACGCCGAGCGCCGCGAGCTGCACGGCCACCACGAGCAGCGTGGACCCGAGGATGAGCGACTGGACGTGGCCCTCGCCCTCACCCGAGAAGAAGAACCACAGGAAGCGCGCCCAGATCAGCGCGGCGGGAATAGCCACTGCGGCGGCGGCGATGAAGAACACGCGCATCGGCTCGTAGAGCGCGTAGATGCGGAAGATCGAGACGGCGTTGCGCCGCACGTAGGCCCACATCGAGGGGAACAGGCGCGACTCGCGCGTCTGGGGGTTGGTGCGGATCGGGGTGTGCTCGACCGCCACGAGCATCTTTCCCGCCTGGATCAGGGACTCGAGTGTGTAGGTGAAGGTCGAGACGACCTGGATCTGCAGCGCGGCCTCGCGGTTGTAGGCGCGAAAGCCAGAGGTCGCGTCGGGTACGCCCGTGCCCGAGGCGCGACGCACGACGGCGCTGCCAAGCCGCTGGAGGCGCTTCTTGAGCGGGGAGAAGTGCTCGACCTGGTGCGTCTCGCGGTCGCCTACCACCATGTCGGCCTCGCCCGCCAGGATCGGCGCCACGAGCTTGGGGATGTCGTCGCCCTTGTACTGGTTGTCGGCATCGGTGTTGACGATGACGTCCGCGCCCAGCTTGAGGCTCGCATCGAGTCCGGCCTGGAACGCCGCCGCCAGGCCCTTGTTGTTGGTCAGGCGGACGATGTGATGGACGCCGTTGGCGCGCGCGACATCGACCGTGGCGTCGCTCGAGCCATCGTCGATGGCCAGCAGTTCGACCGTGTCGATGCCCGGAATCTCACGCGGCAGGTCGGCCAGCGTCGCGGGCAGCTGCTCGGCCTCGTTGAAGCACGGGATCTGGATGATCAGCTTCATCGGGGAGAGCCAGAGGGTATCCAGGGCGCCCGCCGCCAACCGGGCGGCGCAGGCGGCCCTTCACATCTGGTGTACATACGGTTCACACGGCAGCTTCAGCAGTTTCACAGCATCGCGCGCCGGCCACCGCAACATCTCCGGGCGTGCGACGACTCATCGCCGCCTGTCTTGCGCTGTCCGCCCTCTCGCTCCTGCTGCCCTCAGAGCCCACGTATGACCCGTGGGCGTGGATCGTCTGGGGGAGGGAGATCGGCTTTCTCGAGCTGGATACCACCGGTGGCCCATCGTGGAAGCCGCTCCCGGTCGCCATCACCCTGCTCTTCGCTCCCTTCGGCAAGCTGAGCGACGGCCTGCCGCCGGCGCTGTGGTTGCTGGTTGCCCGCGCCGGGGTTCTGCTGGCGATGGCGATGGCATTCAGGCTCGCGCGCCGGCTGGCCGCTCCCGGCCGTCTGACGGGCATCGGGGCCGGGCTGATCGCCGCCGCCGCCCTCGCGCTCAGTCCCCAGTGGCTTCGCTACGCCGCCCACGGCAACGAGGCGCCGCTGGCGGTTGCGCTGATGCTGTGGGGGGTCGAGCGCCACCTGGACGGTGCCCGCTCGCACGCGCTGGTGCTCGGCTTCCTGGCGTGCCTGTTGCGTCCCGAGGTGTTCCCGTTCCTGGCGGCGTACGGCCTCTGGCGCTGGCTCGCCGAGCCTGCACGGCGGCGGCTGGTGTACGGGCTCGCGCTCGCCCTGCCCGTTCTGTGGCTGGCGCCGGAGTGGATCGGATCCGGGGACCCACTCTCCGCGGGTCAGCAGGCGCGCAGCGAGCCGTCCTGGAGCCTCTCGCTCACCGACCAGCCGTGGCTCGAGGCGCTTCGGCGGGTCCACGAGATCGTCGGCCTCCCCGTCGAGCTCGGCGCGTTGGCCGCCGCCGCGTTCGCCTGGTGGCGTCGCGATGCGAGGACGCTCGCACTCGCGGCCGTCGCGGTCCTCTGGGTCGGGCTGATCGTGGGGATGACCGAGGCCGGCTTCTCGGGCAATCCGCGCTACTTCCTGCCCGCCACTGTGCTGATGTGCGTTCTGGCGGGCGTGGGCGCGGCCCGCCTGGCCGAGGCCGCCGGTCGTCCCGCCGCGGTGGCGGCGGTGGCCCTCGCCCTCGCGTTGGCGGTCGCTCCCTATCTCGATCGCCGCGTGGACGTGCTCGCCGACCAGGCGCAGGCTGCCGGGCGACTCGCCGACCTGCACCACGACCTGGCGGGGGCGGTCCGGGGGGTCGGTGGGGGAGACGTGGTGGTCGCGCGCGGCGCACCTGCCGTAAATCGGGCATTCGTGACCCACATGGCATGGGAGACCAAGCTGACGATCGGAGAGGTGGAGCGGGCGCGGGGGACGGGGCTGATCTTCACGGCGTCCGCGAAGGGCTCGGGGCAGCAGGTCGTCCTCCCACGAGCACCCGTGCGCCCACGTCCGGTCGTGCGCGCAGGGGCGTGGGAGGTGCTCGGCCCCGTTCCCGCGCGGATTTCAGCCGCGCTCTACCGCGGTGAAGGAAATGTGAACAGGACCAGCGGTTTTCCGTGACAATTCCGTAACACCGTCTGCTAGCCTCGTGCGCTGTCGGCGGGGAGCCCCTTTGGCATTCCCGCGCTTTGACCCGACCCCGTCCGCACTGGAGCTAGCTGAATATGGACCTCGTCGCATACCTCGATCCCGGCAGCGGGAGCATGATCCTGCAGATCCTGGCCGGCGGCATCGCCGCGGTCGCGGTCACCGCGAAGCTGTACTGGGGTCGGCTGCTGAAGTTTTTGCGCATTCGCAAGGATGACGAGGAGACCCCCACGCAGCAGGCGGACTCGTCGGGCGCATAGCTTCTAGGGTCTAGTGCTCGGTCTTAGTGCTCAGAGGATCGCTTCGGGTAGCGGTCCAAGTACTAAGCCCTGAGCACTAAGCGCTGCCTGTCTTCCTTACCCCCTACCATGATCCGCCGCCCGCCCCGCGGGCGTCGCTACCCGCATGTCCATCAGCGCCCAGACCTCCCGCCTCGAGCCGGGCTCGTTCCGAGACCCGGAGAGCCGCGTGTTCTACGCGGGCGACGGCGTATACCGCGCCCTGTCGTCTGACGGCCTGAGCGACTTCAAGGCGCTGGCGGCGACCGACCTCTGGGAGCGCTTCACCGGCGACGGCCGGCTCGTCGCCACCGAGCTGCTGGACCACGTGGACGGGCTGCCGGGCGGGCTCGTCAAGGACGGGGCGGGCGTGCTCAAGCACGAGCGGATCCCGTTCGTCTCGTATCCGTACGAGTGGCCGTTCTCGATGCTCAAGGACGCTGCGCTGCTGCAGCTCGACCTGACCCTCGCGGCGCTCGGCGAGGGCATGATCCTCAAGGACTCGACGCCCTACAACGTGCAGTTCAAGGGCGCCAAGCCTGTGTTCGTGGACGTCGGCTCGTTCGAGCGCCTGCGCGAGGGCGAGCCGTGGGTCGGCTACCGGCAGTTCTGCATGCTCTACCTCTATCCGCTGATGCTGCAGGCCGTGAAGGGCGTCGAGCCGCACGCGTTCCTGCGCGGCTCGATCGACGGCATCACGCCCGCTCAGATGCGCGGACTGGTTTCGTTTCGCGACCGCTTCCGCAAGGGCTTCTACCTCAACGTGTTCCTGCACGCCAAGCTCGAGCAGCGCCACGCCGACAGGGGCAAGGAGGTCAAGGACGAGGTCAAGAAGGCGGGCTTCAAGAAGGAGCTGATCGAGGCCAACGTACGGAGGATGCGCAAGCTGGTCGAGCGCCTGGAGTGGAGCCCGCCGCAAGGCGTCTGGGTGGCATACGGGGAGCGCAACAGCTACACCGACGACGACGCCAAGCGCAAGGACGAGTTCGTCCGCGAGGTGGTCACCTCCCAGCCCTGGGACCTGACCTGGGACATCGGGGCCAACAATGGGCGCTACTCGCGGATCGCCGCGGAGGGGTCCCGCAACGTGCTGGCCGTCGACGCCGATCAGGGTCCGATCGAGCTCCTCTACCGCTCCCTGCGCGAGGAGGGCGACGAGAAGATCCTCACGCTCACGATGAACCTCGCCGATCCCGTCGCCGGGCCTGGGGTGGCGGGGCGTGGAGCGCCAGGCGCTGCCCGACCGCGGCAGGCCCGACCTGGTGCTGGCGCTTGCGCTGATCCACCACGTGACCATCGCCGCCAACGTCCCGGTGGCGGAGTTCATCGATTGGCTGGGGTCGCTGGGGACCTCGCTGGTGATCGAGTTCCCCACGCGCGAGGACCCGATGGTCAAGAAGCTCCTCGGCCCCAAGCGTGAAGGCCTGCATCCGGACTACGAGCGCGAAAGCTTCGAGCGCGTTCTGTCCGACGCGTTCGACGTCGAGCGCCGCGAGCGGCTCGAGTCCGGCACGCGCCTGCTCTACTTCGCGCGGCCCAAGGGCTCCGGAAGCCCGATCGACCTCACCGCCGTCGAGCGCTGATGGGCGGCCAGGAGGCCGTGGCCGCGCCGGACGGCGGGCCGGAGAAGCCCGCCGCTCCCGCGGGCTGGAGGGGCAACCTGATCGCATTCGGCCACCTCGCGGTCCTGTCGGCGTTCGCCCTCGCCCAGCCGCTGTTCAACCTGCTTTCGGAGAACCCGGAGTTCTTCGCGGCCCGGGGCTCGACGGGTGGTGAGATCATCGTGTTCGCGCTGCTCCTGGTGTTCGTCCCGCCCGCGATCCTGCTCGGGATCGAGTTGCTCGCGGGGCTCGTGAGCGAACGCGCCCGAGCCGTCCTACACCTCGTGTTCGTGGGGGCGCTTGCCGCCGTCGTGTTCGTGCAGGCGCTCAAGAAGGCGATCGACGCGGGAGACGCCGTGCTGATCGTGGTGGCGGTGGCGCTCGGGGCTGTGGCGGCGCTGGCGTACGCGCGCGCGGAGCCGGTGCGCTCGTTCATGAGCGTCCTCATCCCGGCGCCGCTGGTATTCCTCGTCCTGTTCCTCTTTGTCTCGGACGTCTCCAAGCTCACGCTTTCCGGAGAGGCGAGCGCGAAGTCGATCGGCGGAGTTGAGCGGGTGCCGGTCGTGATGATCGTGTTCGACGAGTTCCCCAGCACGTCGCTGCTCAACTCGAAGGGCGAGGTCGATGCCGACCGCTATCCCGGCTTCGCGCGGCTGGCCAAGGACGGCACCTGGTTTCGCAACGCGCACTCGATATACGACTCCACGAGCAAGGCCGTGCCCGCGATCATGGACGGCAACCTGCCTGAGAAGGGCACCCTGCCCACCTCCTCCGAGCACCCGGACAGCATCTTCGCGCTGCTCGGCAAAAGCCACCGCATGAACGTGTCGGAGGAGGCCACGAGCGTCTGTCCGCGCGATCTCTGCAAGGACGCCCGCCTCGACGAGCCGTTCGTCGACCGCCTGGCGTCCATGTCGGAGGACCTCGGGCTGGTCTATGCGCACGTGGTCTCACCCCCGGGATCGAGCGCGACCTGCCATCGGTGTCTGAGACGTGGGGTGACTTCGGCGGCGACACCGGGGGCGGCGGCGGAGGGGACGCCGGCAGTGACCCCGCGGGCGATCAGCCGAACACGCGCGAGAACCTCCAGGGCAACCGCAACAACCGTTTCGACGCGTGGATCGAGGCGATCCGCGCGGGCAGGCCGGCACTCAACTTCAAGCACGCGCTGCTGCCGCACGTCCCGTGGCAGTACCTCCCCGACGGCCGGCAGTACCGCCGCACAGCCACCGAGCCGATCCCGGGCATCTCGCGCCAGTCGTACAAGGACCAGGGCCAGGTCGACCAGCTCCAGCTCCGTCACCTGCTCCAGGTGGGCTTCGCCGACCTCGAGCTCCAGAAGACGATCGAGCGGCTCGAGAAGCTCGGGATCTACGACGACGCCCTGGTAGTGGTCACGGCCGACCACGGCGTGTCGTTCAAGAAGGGACAGTTCGACAGGCGAGATGTGAACCGCGGCAACATCGACGAGATCACACCGGTGCCGCTGTTCATCAAGGAGCCCGGGCAGAAGCGGGGCAAGGTCGATGCGTCGATCGTGGAGACCACGGACATCACCCCCACGGTCGCCGACCTGATGAACATCGAGCTGCCGGACGATGTCGACGGGCGCTCGGCGTTCAGCGCAGAGGTTCGCCGTCGCCGTGTCGTGCGGATGCTCAAGCGTGACCTCTCGGGCTTCGTGCGACTGACCGGGCCCGAGCTCGAGCGCGAGATTCGCGGCGAGCTCGAGAAGAAGATCCGTCTCTTCGGCGAGGGCACCTCCGACCCCACGCGCATCTACCGCATCGGCCCCAACCAGGAGCTGATCGGCCGTTCCGCGACGTCGGCCGGCCGCTCCGAGTCGCGGGCCACGGTGGTGGACGCCGGCGAGTTCGAGCGGGTGGACACCAAGGGCACGACCATGCCCGTCTGGATCACCGGCCGCGTGTCCGGCGGCGGCGGTCCGCCGAAGGACATCGCGATCGCTGTGAACGGAACCGTTCGCGGGGTCGGCAACACACTGCGCCTCGCGACCGGCGGCGGCGAGATCTTCGGCGTGATGATCCCGCCGAGCTCCTTCCGGGACGGCCGCAACGAGGTCGAGGTCTTCGAGGTGGCCGCGGACGGCCGCCTGCTCGCGATGAGCTAGAGGAGCTCAGCCAGATCTGGCCATCGATCTGGTGCCGTCCCGCCTAGGGGGGCCTATACGCCCAAAAGGCGGGACAGCGCCCAAGAAAGACGCTCGAAGCAGTCCCTGAAACGGCCGAACGCTCCCTTACCCAGCCGGTGTCAGCGCGTAAGCCCGCCACCGCCGCCGGGAAACTAACCCCCGCGGCGCCCCGGCGCGAGCGCGCCCGCCGCCAGCACCGCCGCCAGCAGCAACACGGCGACGCAAACGCCGAACCCCGCCCGGGCGGCCACGTCGAACGCGTCGTCGACGCGCATGGTCAGCTGATCGTGGAGCGGTCCCCCCACGCCGCCGACGACGTCGCGCGCCTCCTCGATCGACTCCGCGGCCCGCTCTCGCTGGCGGTCCGGGAGCCGACCCAGCTCCTCGTCGATCTGATTCGTGTAGATCCCCGCGAAGACCGTGCCGATGATCGCGACGCCGAGCGCGCCGCCGACCTGTCGCGCGAGCTGGTTCACCGCGCCGCCGTCGCCGGCCTGATCCTCGCCCAGGTCGTTCATGATCACCGCGGTGGCGGGCGGGACCGCCACCGCGATGAAGAGGCCGATCAGTCCCGCCGTAACGAGCGGGATCGCGACCGTCGTGGCCTCCCCGAGCGTCAGCAGAAGGGCGGTGGAGCCCGCCAGCGCCACCAAGCCGCCCGCGATCGTCAGGCGCTCACCTAGAGCGGCGAGGACGCGGGCGTTGTAGCGCGCGCCGATAGCCGTTCCCACGCCCAGCGGAGCGAGGACGAGGCCCGCCGCCACGACCGAGCGGTCCTGTACGTACTGCAGGTACTGGGGCAACAGGAACATCGTTCCCATGAACGCTATGTAGACGCTCAGGATCGCCACCGCGCCTGCGACGACCGCGGGCCGCGCGAGCACCCGAACGTCGAACAACGGGTCGTGACGTCTCAGCTCCCAGTGCAGGAACAGCGCACCGGCCACGACCCCCACCACGCCGGCGGCGAGCACTTCCACGCTCGTCCACCCTGCGTCGGGGCCCTCGATGAGCGTGAACACGATTCCGCCCAGCGAGAGGATCGAGAGCCCCGCCCCGACCAGATCCAGGGGCGGCGTCCCCGGTCGGGTCGACTCCGGCAGCACTCGGAGCCCGGCGGGCACAACGACCAGCACCACCGGCACGTTCACTAGGAAGACCGTCTCCCAACCCACCTCGCTGACCAGCACACCGCCCAGCAGCGGGCCGAGCACCAGGCCCACGCCGGCCACCGCCGCCCAGACGCCGAGGGCCTGCGGTCGCTCCTCGGGCGGGAACATCACCGCGATCAGCGACAGCGCCGGCGGCAACACGCACGCCGCCGATGCCCCCATAAGCGCGCGCGCGCCGATCAGCGCGAGGGGGGACGGTGCGAGCGCGCAGAGCACCGACGCGACCCCGAAGCCCGCCATGCCGGCGAGGAAGACACGCTTGCGACCGAACCTGTCGGCGAGCCCTGAGCCCACCAGCAGGAGTCCCGCCAGCGCGACGAGGAACCCGTCGAGCACCCA
Organism: uncultured Thermoleophilaceae bacterium; assembly: GCA_963802855.1. Taxonomy (GTDB): domain Bacteria; phylum Actinomycetota; class Thermoleophilia; order Solirubrobacterales; family Thermoleophilaceae; genus JAAYBF01. The sequence continues at coordinate 189,039 of CAWDJP010000002.1, read as the reverse complement.
CTGGAGCTCCCCGACGCCCGCGTTCAGGTCCTCCGAGATGTCCGGCAGCGCGACGTTGACGATCGTCATGTCGACCGCGCTGATGAACATCGCGGCGCAGACCACGAACAGCCCCTGGCGCCGGCTCGCGTGCGGGGACTCGTGGCCGAACGGCGAGTGGTTGAGGAAGTGCGGGAACTCGATTGCGAGACGGTAACCGCGACGCGCTCAGCGCACTGTGAAGGGTCAGAATCTGGGGACTGGGGACTGGCCCTACTGGTCCGCCAAACACTCCTCGATCTTCTCGAGCGTCTCGTCGTCCGCTTGGTTCACGAACAGCAGCGCCGCTCCCACCTGCTGCGCCCCCTGGGCCTCGCCCTGGAACTGCAGCGCCTCGGCCTCGCCGGACGAGACGAAGAACTCCACCCGGGGACCCTTGGGCCCGTCGACCTGGATCGACTTCTCGCCCGTCAATCGCGCGTCGAGGCCCGCGCGGTTCGTGATGCAGCCCAGCGCGACGGCGCGCTTGTCGTTGGGTCCGCCCCCGGAGCCGCCGCTGTCGTCGCCCAGGCCGCAGCCCGCCGCGCTCGCCGCCACGGCGCAGGCGGCAGCGATCCGTATAGCGCGAGCCGTCATCGCGGGGCAGGGTAGTGACACGGCGGATGAACAGCGGTGCGCGCGGGTAGGTTTCACGCGGATGAATCCCGCACGGGCGCCTGCTACCGTGATCGCCTCCGGCGAGTGCGTTCGGGTGCTCGCCGCGCTTCCGACGCCCCTCCCCCGCATTCGGTCGGAGCGGTGCGTCCCGGCCATGAGCGACCCATGAACCGACGCTTCGCGGTACTCCAGGCAGTCTTCTCCCTGTTCGCGCTCGGGGCCGTCGTGCTGTGGGCGTCCCACCAGGACACCCCGGAGATCCCAAGCTCGACCGAGTCGATCATGTGGATCGCGGCTTCGCTGCTGTTGTACGCGCTCGCGACCGTCGTTCGCGCCGAGCGCTGGCATCGCATCCTGGAGCTCACGGAGGTGGCGGCCTCGCGCGTCGACTGCTACTGCCTCAGCGTGGTCGGCTACATGGGCAACAATGTGCTGCCCGCGCGCGCGGGCGAGGCGCTACGCGTCGTCCTCATGGACTCCCGCACTCACGCGGGCAAGCGCACACTCGCGGGCACGATCGTCGCCGAGCGCCTTCTCGACGCGATCGTGCTGGGCGCGATGCTCGTGATCGTGGTCTACGGGGTGCTGAGCGGCGACGTCCTGCCTACCGACCGTCCGCTGCTGATCGCCGGGGGCCTCGTGGTGGCCCTGTTGGCTGCGCTGGTCGGCGTCAGCATCCTCAAGCGCCGGGGCGCGCTCACACAGGTTCGCGACTTCGCCCGCCCGCTGCTTGCATCCGCCCGCGCGATCAACGGTCGCCAGGGCGTGCCGCTGCTCGGCGGCTACGGTGGTGCTGTGGTTCCTCGAGGGCGCGGTCTACCTCGCGGTGGCTCGAGCGGTCGAGCTGGACATCAGCGTGACGGGCGCCCTCTACCTCGTCGCTCTGACGAACTTCGTCGCCGCGCTCCCCGCGGCCCCGGGCTCGATCGGAACCTTCGACGCCGCCGTGGCCTTCGGCGCGAAGGCGCTCGGGGGGAGCGGTGCCGTAGTCATCTCCTACCTGATCCTGCTGCGCTTCGTGCTCTACGTGCCCATCACCCTCGTCGGGTTGGTGATCCTCGTGGTGCGCTACGGGGGCTGGGCTCGCCTGCGCTCCGCCGCGCGGCTCCAGACAAGCCGGGCCTAAGCGATGTCCGTCCCGTCAGCGACGCTCTAGACGACGATGCGCAACCCGGCCGCCCAGCCGCTGGCGCTACGGCTCCGCGGCAACGCCTCCCGCGCGCAGACCCCGGCGCGCGGTTCCATCGCCGCGTTCGGCGCGCGAGCGGCTCGCCCGCGGGTCCGATGTGGCCGGTGCTTCTGGCGTGCCTCGCGATCGCGTCGGTGAGCCTGCTGTTCCCCTCCACGCCCACCTACGACCCCTGGGCGTGGCTGCTGTGGGGTCGGGAGATCCTGGAGTTCGACCTGGTCACCGAGGGCGGTCCCTCGTGGAAGCCGCTACCGGTGCTGTTCACGGGGCCCTTCTCGCTCTTCGGGGAGGAGGTGGCGCCGTACCTGTGGCTGTGGTCGCCCGTGCCGGCGCGCTGCTGGCGCTCGTGATGGCGTTCCGCCTGGCCAGGCGACTGGTGGGCCCAGGAGTGCTGGGCGTCGTGGCGGGGCTCGCGGCTGCGGCCTTCCTCGTCACCACCTATCAGTTCGTTCGCGACTCGATGCTCGGCAACTCGGAGGCGCTGCTGGCCGCGCTCGCGCTGTGGAGCTTCGAGCGTCACCTCGACGGCAGGCACGACCACGCCTTCTACCTCGCGTTCGCCGCTGGGCTCCTGCGCCCCGAGGTGTGGCCGTTCCTGGGCGCCTACGGACTGTGGCTGTGGTTCCGCGAGCCGGAGCTGCGGCTCCGGATAGCCGCGGCCGGCGCGCTGATCCCGTTGCTGTGGTTCGGTCCCGAGCTGTGGGGGTCGGGCGAGCCCCTGCGCGCCTCGAGCCGCGCGAACAATCCCAACCCGGGCAGCGCGGCGTTCGCCGAGCACCCGGGCGTCGAGGTGGTGAAGCGCTTCCACGACCGCGGACGATCCTGCCGCTCGAGGCCCTCGCGCTGCTCGCGGGCGTGGTGGCCGCGGTGCAGTGGCGCCGGCGGCGGGCCCAGGGCGCGGTGCTCGCGCTCTGCGGTGTGGCGGTCGCCTGGATCGGGCTGGTGGCGTTCATGACCGAGCGCGGCTACGCGGGCAACCAGCGCTACCTCATCGTCGCCACGGCGGCCATCTGCGTCCTGGGTGGTATCGGGACCGGGACGCTGCTGGGAGCGCTCGCCGGGGCGCTCGCGCGGCGGGTGCGCGACACGCGGTTGGTCGTCGCGGGCGTCGGTGCCGCCGTCGTGGTCGGGCTTGTCGCGCTGACGCCCGTCATCGCGGACAAGGCCGACAACGTCGACGAGACGCTCGACGTGCTCCGCTACGAGGCCAGCCTCTGGCACAACCTGCCGGACGCGATCGAGAAGGCCGGCGGCCGCGACCGCCTGCTGGCCTGCGGCAACACCTACAGCGGACCGTTCCAGACCCAGCTGGTGGCCTATGAGCTGGGCATCCACGGGATCGACGTCGGGGCACTGGGTGGCACACCGCCGCCCGGGGTGGCGTTCCGTACGCACACCCGCCCCGAGGGGCCGCTGGTGGCCAAGCTGACCGATGACCGTTATCGCCTGGTCGCGCGCAACGAGCGCTGGCGCGTCGCCACGGCCCCGCGCGCGGACGCCCGCGGCGCGGCCTGCCCGGCGGGTGGACCGGACGCCCCGCGCGTCCCGGCCCGCCCGGAAACTCCCGAGCTCACGTCCTCCCGCTGACTATCTTTCGCTGATGGCCACGGTCGCCTCCCGAGCCCGCGCCGTGCCGCGCCTCGACACCCTGCCCACCGGCGTGGTGATCGCGCTGGCGGTGGGCGGGCTCACCCTCATCTCACTGTACCTGCGCACCCGTGCGCTGGGCGCGTCGCTGTGGATGGACGAGGGCCTCTCGATCGGCATCGCATCCCAGCCGTTCTTCGACATCCCGGAGATCCTGCGCCAGGACGGCTCGCCGCCGCTCTACTACATGGCGCTGCATCTGTGGATGGAGGTGTTCGGCACCGGCCCGGGCGACACCCAAGGGCTCTCGGTGGCGATCTCGCTGTTGGCCGTGCCGGGCGGGCTGTGGGCTGGCTGGACCCTCTTCGGCCGCCGCGCCGGCCTGATCTGCGCGACGCTCGGCGCGTTCAACCCGTTCCTGACGGTGTACGCGCAGGAGACGCGGATGTACTCGCTGATGGTGGTGCTCTCGCTGTTGCTGAGCGCCGCCTTCCTGCACGTGTTCGTGTTCCGCAATCGCGCCTACCTGCCGCTGTTCATCGGTCTGCTGGCGGCCATCCTCTACACGCACAGCTGGGGGATCTTCGTGACGGCGGGGACGCTGATCGCGCTCGTGCCCGTGCTGCTGGCCGACTCGGACCGGCGGCCGATCCTCAAGGACGCGCTGATCGGCTACGGCGTGGCCGCCCTGCTGTACGTGCCCTGGCTGCCGACGCTGCTCTACCAGACCGCGCACACCGGGGCGCCCTGGCTCAACTCGCCGCGGCTCGGGGCGCCGGTGCAGATCTCGAAGTCCCTCCTCGGCGGGGGCGCCGTGACCGTGGCCCTGCTGCTTGCCGCCGGGTCCGGCCTCGCCGCGGTGTACACGCGCCGCACCACCTCGAAGGAGCGCGACGCGATGATCGTGGCGCTGACCATCGGCGTCGCAACGCTGGCCGTGGCATGGCTGTTCTCGCAGGTCTCGCCGGCGTGGACCACACGCTACCTCGGGGTGGCGCTGGGTCCGATCTTCCTCCTCGCGTCGCTCGGCCTGGCTCGGGCGGGGAACCTCGGGCTGGTCGCGCTCGTGATCATCCTGGCGATCTGGAGCGTCCCGAAAACGACCAACCTCGAGAACAAGTCCAACGCGGCGGATCTGGCGACCGCCGTGTCGGACAAGATGCGCCCCGGCGATCTCGTCGTGACCCTCCAGCCCGAGCAGCACCCGCTGATCCACTATCACCTGCGCAACGACATGATCGAGGCCACCGAGCTCGGCGAGGTCCAGACCAAGGGCGTGATGGACTGGCGCGACGTCCAGGACGAGCTCGAGGCGGCCACCCCGGCGAAGAACCTGGAACCCCTGCTTGATAGGGTGCCCGTCGGGGGCCGCGTGCTGTTGGTGCACCCCGTGACTTCGAGCATCGACGACTGGGACGCGCCGTGGACTCAGCTCGTCCGGCGCAGATCGGCTCAGTGGGGCCAGGCCCTGGAGCTCGACAGGCGTTTCGAACGGGAGGGCGCGGTACCCACCTTCTACCGGCGTGCCAGACGCATCGGGGTGCGCGGAGTCCTCTACACAAAGACCTCCGACCAGAAGAGTTGAGCGACATGCCAAACACCACATCCGAGCTGGCGACGCCCGGCCTCAAGGACACGCCCACGCTGATCATCGGCGCCGGCCCCGCGGGTCTCACGGCCGGCTACCTGCTCGCCAAGCAGGGGCTCCCCGTGATCGTGTTCGAGGCCGAGGACCAAGTCGGCGGGATCGCCAAGACAGAGGTCCGCGAAGGCCCCGGCGGCGAGTATCGGTTCGACCTCGGCGGGCATCGCTTCTTCACCAAGGTGAAGGAGGTCGACGACCTGTGGCACGAGATCATGCGCGAGGAGTTCCTCAAGCGCCCGCGGATGTCGCGCATCTATTGGAACAAGAAGTTCCTCGACTACCCGCTGCGCGGCCCGGACGTGATCAAGAAGCTCGGCCCCGTCGAGCTCACACGCGCGTTCCTCTCCTACCTGTGGGCGCAGGTCAAGCCCAAGGGCCGCGAAGACACGTTCGAGCAGTGGGTGTCCAACCGCTTCGGCAAGCGCCTGTTCAACCTCTTCTTCAAGTCCTACACGGAGAAGGTGTGGGGCGTCCCGACCTCCGAGATTCGGGCGGAGTGGGCCGCCCAGAGGATCAAGGGGCTGTCGTTCTTCAGCGCTGCGAAGGCCGCCTTCTTCGGCAACAAGAGCAACATCAAGACGCTCATCGGCGAGTTCCACTACCCGCGCTTCGGCCCGGGCCAGATGTGGGAGCAGATGACCAAGGACATCGAGGAGCTGGGCGGCCAGGTGCTGCTCAACACACCCGTCGAGCGGCTCGAGATCGAGGACGGCAGGATCACGAAGCTCGTCGCGGCCGGCAAGGAGTACGAGTCCAACTACGTGATCTCGTCGCTGCCGCTGCGCAACACGGTCGGCATGGCACAGCCACACCCCAAGCCCGAGATCGTCTCGGCCGCCAAGGGCCTGCGCTACCGCGACTTCCTCACCGTCTCGCTCGTGCTGAACGGCGAAGACCTGTTCCCCGACAACTGGATCTACATCCACGAGCCCGACGTCGAGGTCGGCCGGATCCAGAACTTCCGCTCCTGGAGCCCGTGGATGGTGCCGGATCCCGACAAGGCGTGCGTGGGGCTCGAGTACTTCTGCTTCGCCGGCGACCAGCTGTGGGAGATGGACGACGACAAGCTGGTCGAGCTGGGGATCCGCGAGCTGGAGCAACTCGGGCTCGCCCGGCGCGACATGCTCGAGTTCGGATTCGCCACACGCGTCCCCAAGGCCTATCCGATGTACGACATGGACTACGCGGACCGGATCGCAGCGATCCGGGGGTGGCTGGACGGGGTCGAGAACTTGCAGCAGGTCGGGCGCAACGGGCTGCACCGCTACAACAACTCGGACCACTCGATGCTCACCGCCATGCGCGCGGTGGACAACCTGGTCAAGGGCACCGACCACGACATCTGGGCCGTGAACGCCGAGTCCGCGTACCACGAGGAGGAGACGCAGGACGAGCAGCAGCCCTACATCGAGGCGCCCGAGACCGACGCGCAGAAGGAGCCGCTGCACAGCTGACGGCTGCGCGGCATCGCCATCCGGCGTCCTCGCGGGCCGCTCGCTCGTCAGCTGAGCAGCGGCGTCGAGCGCCAGCGGCTGTTGTAACCCAGACGGGTGAGCCTACCGGGAAGGGTGGCGGCTGGCTACGCTGCCGCGATGCTCGTTCGCCGACTGCGCCTACCCTGCATTGCCGCCGTCATCGCCGCGCTCTGTCTGACGCTTCCGTGGGCGGCGTCCGGGCAGCGTGAAGGTTCGGGGCCAAGCCCCGGTGAGGTGCCGATCGCGACTCGCTTCTGCGGCCAGGGGGGCGATCCCGCCAAGCCCGGGAACGGCGCCGACCCGCGCGGCGTCAACCCGCGCTCGCGCAACCCGCTCGCGGGCCTCGACTTCTATGTCAACAAGATCCTGGATCCCGCCTACAAGGACATGGTGGAGTACCGGCGCCGCGGCCAGACCAGCAAGTCGGCGCTCATCGCGAAGGTCGCACTGACACCGAAAGCAGTCTGGTTCGGCCGCTTCACGCGTCCCAACTTCTTCGCGAAGATCCGCAACCACCTGAACTGCGCGCAGTGGATGCAGCCCGGCTCGGTGCCGATCATGACGGTCCTGCGCCACCAGGGCAGGGAGTGCAACTCCGGCTATACCGGGGGCGGCGTGGCTGAGGACAACGCGACCAAGGCCTGGTACCGGGACTTCCGCCAGGCCGTGGGCGACGCTCGCGTGGTGATCGCCTTCGAGCCTGACTCGATCGGCACGATCGAGTGCCTCGCCCGCAGTCGTCGCGGCGCGCGCAAGCGCCTGCTGCGCTACGGCGTCGACGAGCTGTCCAAGCTGCCCAACGCCACGATTTACCTCGAGGGCACGGCCTCGGACTGGAAGAGCGCGCGCTTCACCGCACGCATGCTCAAGTACATCGGCATCCGGAAGGTGCGCGGCTTCATGCTCAACGTCACGCACTTCGACTGGACCACCAACAACATCCGCTACGGGCGCAGGGTGTCGAGACTCGTCGGGCGGCAAGCCCTTCGTGGTCTCCACCTCTTACAACGGCCGCGGACCGGTCCACTACAAGGCCCGCAACGGCAAGCGGATCAACGTGTTCTGCAACGTCCGCTACCGGGGCACTGGCCCCAAGCCCACGACGAACACCGGCTACGCCAAGGTCGACGCGTTCCTGTGGCTCAACCGACCCGGGATCTCGGGCGCGGGCAGCTGCAACGGCGCCCCGCCGGACGGCGACTGGTGGCCCGCGCGTGGACTCATGTACGCCAAGTACGGGACGCAGTGGATCCGCCGCCCGCGCGGCACCCGCCACGGCTTCCGCAAGCGGATCTCGCTGTGCCGGCTAGGGGCGCCGGACTCCGACGGCAACTACTACGACTCTTCGCCGGAGCGCCGCTGCCGGTAGCGGGTCTGGCGCCGGCGGAGCGTCAAGTCACGGGCGTTCGCGCCCGATAACAGAAGAGAGCGGCCGTCTCCGTCGGACGTCGCTGCTCGAATCAGGCCGTGATCCGTATCGCTCGCATCCGAACCACCCTGCTCGTGCTCGTGGCCGCCTGTGCGGTGGCGCCGGTCGCGCACGCGCAGGCCGCGCCGGATCCGCGCGGCGTCGATCCGAATCAGGCCAACCCGCTCGTGGGCCTGCCTTGGTTCGTGGACAAGCGGTGGGCGCCGCAGTACTGGCAGTACCGCAGGTACCGCCGCCGGGGCCAGCGCTACCGCGCATCGTTGCTGGCGAAGATCGCGCTGCAGCCCCAGTTCAAGTGGTTCGGCCGCTGGAACGAGAACGACAAGGGGGGCACCGCCGGGACGATCCGCAGGTATCTCGCGCGGGTGCAGGACGCCCAACCGGGGCGCGTGCCCCAGATCGTCGTCATGCGCCACCAGGGACAGGGCGTGCCACAGGCGCTACACCGCGGGCGGGGCGCGTGAGGACGCCCGCACGCGCAAGTGGTACCGCGACTTCGCGCGCGGGATCGGGGGCGCCCGCGTGGTCATCGGCTTCGAGCCCGATTCGATCGGGACGATCGACTGCCTCGCCAAGCACCGACGGCAGGCGCGCATAGATCTGCTGCGCTACGGCGTCGACGTGCTCTCGGCGCTGCCCGCCGCCACGATCTACATCGAGGGTGGGGCCTCTGACTGGGAGCCGGCCGCCCGCACGGCGAAGCTCCTGCGCCTGATCGGCGTCGCCAAGGTTCGCGGCTTCATGCTCAACGTGACCCATTACGACTGGACGGCGAACAACATCCGCCACGGGCTGGACATCTCGAGCCGCGTAGGGGGCAAGCCGTTCATCATCTCGACCTCGTTCAACGGTCGCGGGCCGGTGCACTTCAGGCGCTGGATCAGCCGCCGACGCCACCTCTGGCGGCGGGTGACCGTCTGGTGCCATCCGCTGCGGCGTGGGCTCGGCATCGCTCCCACGACCCGGACACACCACCCCAAGGTCGACGGCTACTTCTACATCGGCCGGCCGGGCTACTCCGGCGGTTCCTGCAACGGCGGCCCGCTGCCGGTCGGCTCGTGGTACGGAAAGCGCGCCCTGATGTTCGGCCGCTGGGCCACGAATTGGATCAGGCCGCCGCGGGGCACCCGCTTCGGCCATCCCCGCGGGCTGTCGCTGAAGGCGGTCGCCGGCGACCAGCTCTCGCGCTGACGATCTGCCGTCGGGAGGGCTAACACCCGTTGGTAGAGTTGACTCGCGAGTCAACGACCGGCTCGCGCCCTTGAGAATGGCTCCGTCACCAGCCGAAGAGCGCGACCTCCGCCACCTCCGTCGAGCGATCGAGCTGGCCGCCTCTGCCCGGGGGCAGACCTCGCCAAACCCGCTCGTCGGGGCGGTCCTGGTGAAGGGAGAGCGAGTCATCGGCGAGGGGTTCCACAGCCGCGCCGGCGAGCCGCACGCAGAGCGCATGGCGCTGGCGGCGTGCGAGGAAGACCCCGCTGGGGCCACCCTGTACCTGTCGCTGGAGCCGTGCTGCCACCAAGGACGGACCCCGCCCTGCACCGATGCGATCACCGCGGCGGGGATCGCCCGCGTGGTCGTCGCGTCGGACGATCCGAGCCCGAAGGCGGCAGGCCGCGGGCTCGGGATCCTTCGGGACGAGGGCGTCGCGGTGGCGACCGTGGACGGCGACGTGGCCGAGACCGCGAGGTTGCTAAACCAGCCCTTCCGCAAGCACGCCCGTACCGGCCGCCCGCTGGTGATCTTCAAGTCGGCGATGACGCTGGACGGCAAGGTCGCCACCGCCAGCGGCGACTCGCAGTGGATCTCCGGCGAGTCGAGCCGCGCCCGCGCCCACCGCTGGCGGGCGGAGTCGGACGCTGTGGCGGTCGGGATTCACACCGCCACCCACGACGACCCGCTCCTCACCGCGCGTGTGGAGGGCGTCGCGCGCCAGCCTGCGCGCGTGGTGTTCGACTCGGAGGCCAGCCTGCCGCTCGACGTCCCGCCTGGTGGCGAGCGCAGGTGACGTGCCCGTGACCGTCGTCTGCTCGCGCGCCGCCAAGCGCACCGCCACCGACGGCCTGCGCAACGCGGGCGTCGAGGTGATCGTCGCGAGCGGCCAGAACGAGGCCGCTCGCGTGCGCTCCGCGCTGGACGAGCTCGGGGCGCGCGAGATCCAGTCGCTCCTGCTCGAGGGAGGCCCTCACCTGGCGGGCGTGTTCCTCGAGGCGGGCGAGGTCGACGAGGTGCGGATGTTCGTGGCGCCGATCGTGCTCGGCGGGCGCGAGGCCAAGGGCGCGGTGGAGGGGCAGGGCGTAGAGACCATCGCGGAAGCCGTCCGGGGCATTCACACCGATGTCGAGCGCATCGACGAAGACGTTCTGATCTCGGCACGTCTGCGGGAGTGGTGATGTTTACCGGGCTCGTTCAGGGGATGGGCACGGTCGCGTCGGTCGCGGACGGCCGCCTGGACGTGGAAGCCAGCGCGGCGCCCGAACTCGTCGAGGGCGGCTCGGTCGCCGTGAGCGGCGTCTGCCTGACGGCCACCGCCGTGAGCGCGGGCGGCTTTCGGGCGGACGTGATGGCGGAGACGCTGCGCCGAACGGCGCTCGGGGACCTCCGCGACGGCGATCGTGTGAATCTCGAGCTGCCGCTGCGGGCCGGCGATCCGATGGGCGGGCACGTCGTCCAGGGTCACGTAGACGGGGTCGGGACCGTGGAGTCCGTGACCGACGAGGGCTTCGCGCGCGTGGTGCGCGTGGCGGCTCCCGGAGAGCTGTTGCGCTACGTCGTGGAGAAGGGATCGATCGCCGTCGACGGCGTGTCCCTGACCGTGGCCGAGGTGGATGTGGACGGCTTCTCGGTCTCGCTCATCCCTGAGACGCTCGAGCGGACCACGCTCGGTGGCGTCGCGGCGGGATCGCACGTGAACCTGGAGGTCGACGTGCTTGCCAAGTACGTCGAGAAGCTCGTGTCGCGTACGGTTGGGGCCGCGTGAGCGAGTCGCCGTTCAGCACCATCGAGGAGGCGCTCGAGGACGTCCGCGCCGGCCGCATGGTCGTGGTCTGCGACGCCGAGGACCGCGAGAACGAGGGCGACCTCGTGCTGCCGGCCCAGTTCGCCACCCCGGACGCGATCAACTTCATGGCCAAGGAGGCGCGCGGCCTGGTGTGCCTGGCGCTGACGCCCGAGCGCTGCGACGAGCTGGGGCTCGACCTCCTCCCGGCCAAGAACGAGTCGGGCCTCGGCACCGCGTTCACCACCACGATCGAGGCTCGCGAGGGGGTCACCACCGGCATCTCGGCGCTGGACCGGGCGCGGACAGTCCAGGTGGCGATCGACCCGCGTACGCGGCCGGAGGACCTGCAGCAGCCCGGTCACATGTTCCCGCTCAAGGCCAAGCCCGGCGGCGTGCTCGAGCGCACCGGACACACCGAGGCCGGCGTGGACCTGGCGCGGCTCGCCGGGCTGACGCCGGCCGCCGTGATCTGCGAGATCCTCAACGACGACGGCACGATGGCGCGCGTCCCCGACCTGGCGGGATACTGCCGTCGCCACGGCCTGCGGATGATCACGGTGTCCGCCCTGATCGCCTACCGGCGCCGCAACGACAAGCTGGTCGAGCGCGTGGTAGAGACCCGACTGCCGACCGCCTTCGGTGAGTTCAACGTGGTCGGCTTCCGCTCACTGGTGGACGAGAAGCATCACGTCGCGATGGTCAAGGGGGAGGTCGACGGTGAGGACGACGTGCTCGTGCGCGTGCACTCCGAGTGCCTGACGGGCGACGTGTTCCACTCCCTGCGCTGCGACTGCGGCCAGCAGCTGGAGGACGCGCTGCTGCGAATCGAGGCTGAGGGCCGCGGCGTGCTGCTCTACCTCTCGCAGGAGGGCCGCGGCATCGGGCTTCTGAACAAGCTGAGGGCCTACAAGCTCCAGGAGGAGGGCCTCGACACCGTCGACGCCAACCTCGAGCTGGGCATGCCCGCCGACCTGCGCGACTACGGCATCGGCGCCCAGATCCTCGTGGACCTCGGGCTCACCTCGATCCGCCTGCTGACCAACAACCCGAAGAAGATCGTGGGGCTTGAGGGCTATGGCCTGCGGGTCACCGACCAGATCCCGATCGAGCACGCCCCGGGCGACCACAACGCCGCCTACCTGCGCGCCAAGGCCCAGCGGCTCGGGCACCTGCTGCATCACCAGGGCCTCGGGCTCGACGAGGAGATGATCCAGGAGGAGCGGATCCAGGATCGCGAGCGCGCCGGCGGGCCGAGGCCGATCCGAAAGCCCGAGGACGAGCCGGCGAGTGGCTGACCGCTTCGCGGTCGCAGTCGGCCGCTTCTACCCCCAGCTGGCCGAGCGCCTGGTCGATGGGGCCACGCGAGTGTTCGAGGAGGCCGGAGTCGGGGTGGACGTCCACGACGTGCCCGGCGCCTACGAGCTGCCACTGGCCGCCAAGCTGTGTGCGGAGTCCGGTCGGTACCGGGGTGTGGCGTGCCTGGGCGCGGTGATCCGCGGGGAGACCGACCACTACGACTACGTCTGCTCGGAGGCCGCCTCCGGGATCGCGCGAGTGTCGCTCGACACCGGGGTGCCGTGCGCGTTCGGGGTGCTCACGGTGGACAGCATGGAACAGGCCCTCGCGCGGGCGGGGGACGGCAAGCGACACCAGGGCGAGGACGCCGCGCGGGCGGTCCTGCGGATGGCCGCCCTGCGCCGCGAGCTGGCCTGAGCGCCGTGCCGACGGTCAACCTCTTCAGCGATACCCAGACGCGGCCGACCGAGGCGATGCGGCGCGCGATGGCCGCCGCCGAGGTGGGGGACGAGCAGCGGTTCGAGGACCCGACCACGCTGCGGTTGCAGGAACGCGTCGCGGAGCTGCTCGGGCACGAGGCGGCACTGTTCCTGCCCAGCGGAACGATGTGCAACGTGATCGCCCTGCGGCTGCACTGCCGCCCCGGCGGCGACGAGGTGATCCTCGCGGCCAACTCCCACCCCGTGAACTTCGAGGCCGGCAGCCCGGCGGTGCTGGCCCAGGCGATGACCCGGCAGCTGGACGCACCCAGCGGCGTCTTCTCGCCGGAGCAGGTCGAGGCTGGCGATCCGCCCGCCCGGCGACCGCTACGGCCCGCGCTCGCGGCTCGTATCGGTCGAGAACACCACTAATCACGGCGGTGGCCGCGTGTGGCCGATCGGGACCGTGCGTGACGTGCTGGCGGTGGCGCGGCGGCACGGTCTGCGCGCCCACCTCGACGGCGCCCGCCTGATGAACGCCGTCGTGGCCTCGGGCACCCCGGCGTCGGACTACGCGGCGGGCTTCGACACCGCCTGGATCGACTTCTCGAAGGGGCTGGGCGCTCCGGTCGGCGCCGTGCTCGCGGGCTCCGCCGAGCTGATCGAGGAAGCCTGGCGCCACAAGCAGATGGTCGGCGGCGCCCTGCGCCAGTCGGGCGTGCTGGCCGCCGCCTGCCTGCATGCGCTCGACCACCACGTGGACCGCCTCGCGGAGGACCACGAGAACGCCCGCGTGCTTGCCGACGGAATCGCCGAGCTGCCCGGGGTCGCCCTCGACCCGAGCATGGTCGACACGAACATCGTGATCGTCGAGATCGACGACGCGCCGGACGTGGTCGCCGGGCTCCTCGAGACCGGCGTGCAGGTGACCCCGCTCGGACCTCAGCGCCTGCGGGTGGTAACTCACTTGGACGTCGATCGCGCCGACGTGGAGCGGGCGGTCGCCGCCTTCCGAGCGGTGCTGGCTCGGTGACTGATCCGCTCGCCTGCTCCGCCGCCTTCGAGCGGCCCGGTGGTTGCTAGCCTTCCGCGCCGTGCCAAAGGTCTGTTACGTGTGCAAGAAGGGTCCGGCGTTCGGCCACAGCCGCAGCCACTCGATGGTGGCCACCAAGCGGCGCTTCAACCCGAACCTCCAGAAGGTCCGCATCGACGTCGGCGGCTCGCCCACCCGCGAGTACGTCTGCACGCGCTGCCTGAAAGCCGGCAAGGTCACCAAAGCCGCCTGAGGCGTCGCATCCCGACGTCCTCGGTCGACCGTGTGCGTAGCACTGCGGTCTCCCTGCGTCCTCGGCCTGCTCGTCCCATGCGTCCTCGGTGACCTTGCCACTCCGAGCCACCATTCCGTAACACGACTGCCGAAGGGTGTACAAAGCACACCGTGCCCGATCCGAGCTTGGTCCGATTTCGGAACGTCGTGGCCACGTCGCTCGCCGAGCTCGAGGCTCGGCGGGCGGAGGTCAACGACCTCAACGTGTTCCCCGTCGCCGACGGTGACACAGGGGACAACATGGCGATGACGATGCGCGCCGTGCTCGACGAGCTGGACGGCCTTAACGGCCAGCCCATCGACGTGATCGGCCGCGAGCAGCTCGTGACCGCCGTCGCTCGCGCTGCGCTGCTCGGCGCGCGCGGCAACAGCGGGGTGATCCTGTCGCAGATCGTCCGAGGCGCGGCCGAGGAGCTGGCGTCGCGCCCTGGCGAGCTGGTGGACCCGGTCCTGGTCGCTGCGGCCTTCGCGCGCGCGGCCGACGCTGCGTACGACTCCGTTCGCGACCCGGCGGAGGGCACCATGCTGAGCGCGGTGCGCGCGATGGCTCACCGCGTGGCGCAGGACCTGGCGCACATGGACACGCCGCGGCTCGGCCCCGAAGCCACCGCCGCACAGCAGGACGAGCTGATAGCGGAGGTGCTCGAGCGCGCGCTCGACGCTGCGCAGGAGGCCGTGGAGCGCGGTCCCGAACAGCTGCCGGTGCTGAAGGAGGCGGGCGTCGTGGACGCGGGCGCCTACGGCCTGACCGTGATCGTCGCCGGTGTCGTGGCGGCGCTCCGCGGGCTCGATGCGCCCGACCTGGCCCACCAGCCGCCCCCCGCGCGCGTCCTGCACGGGCCCGAGCACGAATCCTCGACGTTTCGCTTCTGCACCAACTTCGCGGTCACGGGCGCCGGCCTCGAGGGACCCGCCTTCGTGGCTCCGCTCGAGCGTATCGGTGACAGCGTGCTCGTCGTGGGCGACGAGAGCACACTGCGCGTGCACGTCCACACCGACCAGCCCGAGGCGGCGCTCGCGATCTTCGAGGACGGGGGCGAGGTCTCCCGCCTCGACGTGGCGGACATGAAGGAGCAGGTGGCCGATCGCGATGCCCGGCTCGGGGGAGGCGACGGCCGCGCCGCGGAGGCGGCCTGCGGCGTTGTGGCCGTCGCCAGCGGTGCTGGCATCCGTCGCCTCTATGAGGAGCTCGGTGCGTTCGTCGTGGACGGCGGAACGACCATGAACCCCTCCACCTACGAGCTGCTCGCGGGCATCCACTCGGCACACGCGTCGGAGGTGGTCGTGCTGCCAAACAGCGCGAACGTGATCCTGGCGGCGGAGCGGGCGGCGGAGCTGTCGGAGAAGCCGGCTCGCGTCGTGGCGACGCGCGCCCAGCAGGAGGGCCTGGCCGCCCTGTTGGCGTTCGACCCGGCCCGAGCCGCGTCCGACAACGCCGAGTCGGTCGGCGGCGCGGCCGCGGCACTCAGCCTGGGCGGCGTGGCGGTCGCCGCCAAGGAGGACCCGCAGGGGCGGTTCGCCCAAGGGGACGCGGTTGGCTATCGCGGCGACGAGCTGGTGGCGTGGGGTGACCCCGCTGCGACCCTGCGGGCGACGCTGGAGAGCGTGGCCGGTGGCGCCGAGCTGGTCACCTGCATCGCCGGCGAGGGCGCTCCGCTCTCGCGCTCGGACATCGAGGCGGCGCTCCCCGACGGAGCGGAGCTCGACTACCACGAGGGCGGCCAGCCCGCCTGGTGGTGGCTGCTGTGCGCCGAGTAGGTCCGGCGCCGTCCGCGCGGCCGTCCAGTCTCACGCCATAGCCACGGCCCGACAGCACTCGATCCCGACGTCCTTCGCGGCCAGCGAGGAGCTCACGCGCGAGGCGGCGCTCGCCGCAGAGGTTCGGTCCATTCCCCGCCCGAGCAGACTCGCGGAGCCACTCGAGGCGTCCGGTGCGCGGGCGAAGGGACTCGCGGCGCTTGGGATCGAGACGCACGGAGACCTGATCGAGCACCTGCCCCACAGCCACCGCGACCGCCGCGATGCGCGCAAGGTCGCGACGGTCGGCGTGGGGGAGGAGGTGACCGTAGCGGTCACGATCCGGTCGGTCGCCGTGAGGCCGATGCGCGACCGGCGCCGAAAGCGGGTCGAGGCGCGCGTCTTCGACGAGACCGGCCCGTTGCTGGCGGTGTGGTTCAACCAGCCGTGGGTCGCTCGCCAGCTGTCCGACGGCGCACAGGTGCTCTTGCACGGCAAGCTGCGTCGCCGCAACGAGTTGTGGGTGTCCGAGTACGAGCTCGTGGCCGGCGGCGAGGCCCCGGTCCACACGCTCGGTCTGGTGCCCGTCCACCCCGCGACCGCCGGCATCTCACCCGCGACGCTGCGGAGCCTGGTATGGGAGAGCTATGGCCGCATCCGTCACGCGATCGAGCCGCTCCCGTCGGCGCTGCGCGTGGCCGAGGCGCTGCCCGACCGTCCGGCCGCGCTCGCCGGCGCGCACTTCCCCGACACCGAGGAGGAGGAGGCAGGCGCGCGGGAGCGGCTGGCATTCGACGAGCTGTTCCTGCTCCAGCTCGCCGTCGCGGGTCGGCGCCGCACCCAACAATCGGGCCGGGCCGCCGCGGCACTCGAACCCACTGGGCGACTCGTCGAGCCGTGGCTGGCCTCGCTCCCGTTCGAGCTCACCGGCGACCAGGCCGCGGCGCGCGCCGCGCTGGACGCCGACCTGGTCACGCAGCGTCCAATGCAGCGACTCCTGATGGGCGAGGTCGGCAGCGGCAAGACCGTGGTGGCGCTGCACGCGCATGCTGCGCGCCGCCGAGAACGGCCGCCAGGCGGCGCTCATGGCGCCCACGGAGACGCTGGCCGAGCAGCACCTGATCACGCTCGACCGGCTGCTCGGCGGGCTCGTGCCGGTGGAGTTGCTGACCGGCTCCACGACCGCCAGCCGGCGGCGCGACCTGCTCGCGCGGCTGGCGTCGGGCGAGCTCGCGCTGGTGGTCGGGACCCACGCGCTGATCGAGGACGCGGTGGAGTTCCGCGACCTGGCGGTCTGCGTGATCGACGAGCAACACCGGTTCGGGGTCCGCCAGCGCGCCGCGCTCGATCGAAAGGCGCCCGACGGCCTGGTGCCCCACGCCCTGCACATGACCGCCACCCCGATCCCGCGCACGCTCGCGCTCACTGCCTACGGGGACCTGGAGGCCACGATCCTGCGCGAGCTGCCGGCGGGGCGACGGCCGGTCGAAACGTACGTGGTGGACGGAGCGCGTGCGCGCGCCCGCGCGTACGAGCGCATCCGCGAGGAGATCGCCAAGGGCCGCCAATGCTTCGTGGTCTGCCCATTGGTCGAGGAGTCCGATGCGCTCCAGGCGCGCGCCGCCACGGTCGAAGCCGAGCGCCTGCGGGAGGGAGAGTTCCGCTCGCAGCGGGTGGCGCTCATCCACGGCCAGATGGCTGCGGCAGAGAAGGCCGAGGCGATGCGCTCCTTCGCCGCCGGCGAGGCGGACGTGCTGGTGGCCACCAGCGTGATCGAGGTCGGCATCGACGTGCCGAACGCATCTGTGATGGTGATCGAGGCCGCGGAGCGCTACGGCCTCTCGCAGCTCCACCAGCTTCGCGGCCGCGTCGGCCGAGGCGAGCACCCGTCCGTCTGCATCCTGTTCGGGGATCCGAAGCTCCCGCGCCTCGCCGCGATCGCCTCCGAGAGCGACGGCTTCCGGCTCGCCGAGGTCGACCTCGAGCTGCGCGGGGCGGGAGAGGTCCTCGGCACTCGTCAGAGCGGCCTGCCCGAGTTCCGCGTCGCCCGCCTGCCCGACGACGCCGACCTGCTCGAACGCGCCCGCGCACGGGCCGACGAGCTGATCGAGCGAGATCCCGACCTGGCCCTCCCGGAGCACGCGCTGCTGCGCGAGGCGGTAATCGCGAGGTTCGGGTCGGATCTGGATCCGATACCGGCGTAAAAATCCTAGTCCCCAGCCCTCGCTCCTCAGGCTGGAGCACTGGCGTTTGGCCCCGTTCCTCGGGACTCGGGACTGAGGACTGGAAACTAGGAGCGAATGCGAATCGTCGCCGGCCACCTGAAAGGGCGTCGTCTCAAGACCCCGCCCCACACCCGCCCGACCGCCGACAAGGTCCGCGAGGCCGTGTTCTCGATCCTCGGTGACGTGTCGGGCCTGCGCGTCCTCGACCTGTTCGCCGGCTCGGGGGCGATGGGGATCGAGGCCCTCTCCCGTGGAGCCTCCGAGGCGGTGTTCGTCGACAACCGAAAGCAGGCGGTGGACGTCATCCGCGCCAACCTGCGGGCACTCGGACTGAGCGCCGCGGTCGTCCGCGCGGATGCCCTGAGCTTCGTCAAGAGGGCTTCCGGTGCGGAGGGGTATGGGCTTGTGTTGATCGACCCGCCCTATGATTCCGCGCCCGACCTGGCGGGGGCGCTCGCGGAGTGCCTTCCGCCCGTCCTAGACGCCGACGCCCTGATCGTGACCGAATCCAACAAGCGAGCCCCCCTCGAGCTGCCGTTCCCCTGCCTGCGCGAGCGCAGCTACGGCGACACGCGGATCACCGTGCACCGTGGGCCCTAGGAACGGAGGCACCGCGGTGGTCCCGGGCTCGTACGACCCGGTCACGCTCGGCCACCTCGACATCATCACTCGCGCCGCGAACGTCTTCGAGAACGTCGTCGTGGGCGTCGTGAACCAGCCCGTGCGCAAGAAGAAGACCGTCTTCACCGCGGAGGAGCGAGTCGCGTTCCTCGAGGTGGAGGTCGAGAAACTGGGCAATGTGCAGGTAAAACCCTTTGATAACCTGCTCGTCGACTTCGCCCGGGAGAACGGAGCCAAGGCGATAGTGAAGGGGCTCCGTGCGATCTCGGACTTCGAGTACGAGTTCGAGATGAACCAGCTCAACCGCAAACTGGCCCCGGACATCGAGAGCATGTACCTCATGTCCGCCCCGCAATTCACCTTCCTCTCCTCGAGCGGCGTCAAGGAATTGGCGATGTTCGGCGGGGATCTCACCGGCTTGGTGCCTCCCCAGGTAGCCTCTCGCCTGCAGGAAGCGCTCAAGCGTTGAAGAACTGAGGTTCATCTATGGACGTCCTCGTACTGATCGACAAGCTCGACGACACGGTGCACAACGCGAAGCCCGTGCCGCTCACCGATCAGGTGCGCGTCGACAAGGAGGAGATCTACGACATCCTCGACCAGATGCGCGCGACGATCCCCGAGGAGATCAAGCAGGCGCGTTGGATCGTCAAGGAGCGCCAGGAGATGCTCGCCGAGGCCAAGCGCGAAGCCGAGCGGATCGTCAAGGAGGCGCACGACGAGCAGACCCAGCTGATCTCCGACGAGGAGGTCGTCAAGCAGGCCGAGCGCCAAGCCGAGGAGATCGTTGAGGACGCCCGCGCACGCGAGCGTGAGATCCGACTCGGCGCCGAGGACTACGCCGACGACATCCTCAACACCCTCGAGGTCAACCTCGAGAAGTTCATCGCGGCCGTGCAGCGCGGCCGCGACCGGCTCCAGGGCCGCGAGGAGGCCGAAGTCAGCTAGCGCCGGCGCTACCGTCTGAGGCGGTGGCGGCACACGCCGACAGCTTCGAGCTCGGACGGCTGCAGCTCTCCTCGGGCGAGGGCCGCAGCATCGAGCTGACCGTGCCCGTGGAGCAGCTGCAATTCGGCGGCGAGCGCTATCGGGCGGGCGGCGGGCAAGCCGATGTCAGGCTCGATGTCTCCCGCACCGTCGGCTCCGGCTACGCGCTGCGACTGCGATTTGAAGTGACGCTTCACGGCCCCTGCACGCGCTGTCTCGAGGACGCCGGGGCGGCGGTGGAGGTCGACGCGCGCGAGGTCGATCAGGCCCGGGGAGGAGGACGACCTGCGCTCGACCTACCTGGACGACGAGGAACTGGACCTGCGGGCTTGGGTGCGCGACGCGCTGGCGCTGGCGCTGCCGGCCCAGATCGTCTGTCGCCCCGACTGCCTGGGGCTCTGCTCGGTCTGCGGGGCCAACCTCAATGACGACCCCGAGCACGCGCACGAGCGGGCGCCCGACCCACGCTGGGCCAAGCTCTCCGAGCTGAAGCTGGACTGACGCCCTCCCCTCTGCAGCCGCATTGGCCCCTGCTAGCCTGCGGGACCGCCATGGCAGTCCCCAAGCAGCGACAGTCCCATTCGCGCACGCACAAGCGTCGCTCCCAGCACAAGCTGGCGGCGCCCAAGCTGGCGGTATGCCCGCGCTGCGGAGCGCCTCGCATTCCCCACCGGGTGTGCACCGAGTGCGGCACGTACGCCGGCCGTGAGGTCGTGGTGCCGCGCGCTGCGGACTCCGACGACGAGTAGTCCCGCTCCTTGATCGCGCTCGACGCGAACGGTGCGGATGGCGGGCCGGGGGTCGTGGCCGAGGGCGCACGGCTCTCGGACGAGCGAGTGCTCCTATTCGGGCCGCCGCGGACCTCTCCGTCGCGGCGGGAAGCGAGATCGTCGACGCACCGGTGGGGATCGGAGGTGACCAGGAGCCGGTCCGCGCCGTTCGCGCTCGACCCGAGGCTTCGATCGTGCAGGCCGCGCGCGCAGTGGCGGACGGTCGAGCAGAGGCGCTCGTCTCAGCGGGCAGCACGGGCCCGACGCTGGCCGCCGCCACGCTCGCGATCAAGCGACTGCACGGCGTGCACCGACCGGCGCTCGCCGTCGCTGATCCCGATCCCGGCACGCCCGGTCCTGTTGCTCGACGCCGGCGCCAACGTCGAGGTGCGGCCCGAGCACCTGGTCCAGTTCGCCTACATGGGCGCCGCCTTCATGGAGGCCGTCCGGGGGGTGAGTCGGCCGAAGGTGGGGCTCCTCTCCGTGGGCGCCGAGTCGGGCAAGGGCACGCCTGACGTCCTGGAGGCCCGGGAGCGTCTGGCAGCGGGCCCGCTCGACTTCGCGGGCAACCTGGAGGGCTTCGATCTCCCGGCGGGGACCGTCGACGTGCTCGTGACCGATGGCTTCACCGGCAACGTCGCGCTGAAGGTGATGGAGGGCACCTCGAAGACGGTGCGCGACGCCATCCGGGATGCCATCCGGTCCGGGCCCTTGTCGAGCGCGGGGGGACTGTTGATCCGAGGCGCGGTCGGCAGGCTGCGCGACGAGCTCGACCCAGAACGCGTGGGTGGCGCGATCCTGCTGGGCCTGCGCAGGCCAGTGGTCGTCGCCCACGGCAGCTTCGGCCCGCGTGGGATCGCCAATGCCATCGGGCTCGCGGGCCGTGCCGTCGACGAGCGGATGGTGGAGCGAACCCACGATGCGCTCGAGTCCGCCGGTGCGTTGCGATCCGCGCCCGCTGCTAGCTTCGCGCCCGAATGACCCGCGACGAGGTCCTCGATCGCATCCGCCAGCACCTCGCGACGGAGCTCGAGGTCGACCGTTCCATGATCGTTGACGCCACCCGCTTCAAGGAGGACCTCGAGGCCGACTCACTCGATCTCGTGGAGCTCACGGTGGAGCTCGAGGACACCTACGGAATCCGTATCCCGGACGAGGAGGCGGCCAAGATCCTCACCGTGGGTCAGGCCGCCGACTACGTCGCCGCCCATGTCGAAGACGACGAAGGCTGACACGGGCGAGAGCCTTGCCGACCTGCTCGAGCAGCTCCCCGAGGACCTCGCGCGCCAGGCGCTCACGCACGCGTCGTGGGTCGAGCACCGCGCGGAGTCCTACGAGCGGCTCGCGTTCCTCGGGGACGTCGTGCTGAGCCTGGCGGTGTCCACCCACCTGTTTCCCCGCTTCGAGCGCTACGGCGCGGGCCGGCTCACGAAGGTGCGCGCCCAGGCTGTCAGCGGCGCTTCCTGCGCCGAGGTCGCGGTCCAGCTCGGCCTCCCCGAGCGCCTGGAGCGCGCCGCGCCCGACGGCACCGGCCGCAGCTTCACGATGCTCGCCAACAGCGAGCGTGTGCTCGCGTCGGTGTGCGAGGCGGTGATCGGCGCCGCCTACGTCGCGTTCGGCATCGAGCGCGTCGCGCCGGCGGTGGTAGCAGCCTTCGAGGCGCAGATCGACGAGGCGCTCGAGAACCCGGTCGACTACAAGTCGCTGCTGCAGGAGCGACTCGCGCGGAGGGCGGAGGTCGTCACCTACCGGATCGATTCGGAGGAGGGACCTGCGCACGACCGCCGGTTCGTGGCCGTCGCCGAGGTCGACGGCGGAGAGATCGGCCGAGGCGAGGGCGGACGAAGAAGGGCGCCGAGCAGAAGGCCGCGATGCAGGCGCTCGCGGAGGTGGATCGCTGATGCACCTACGCTCGATCACGATGAAGGGCTTCAAGTCATTTCCCGACCGGACGAGGCTCGAGTTCTCGCCCGGTGTGTCGGTCGTCGTCGGGCCCGAACGGCTCGGGCAAGTCGAACATCACCGACGCCGTGCTGTGGGCGCTCGGCGAGCAGAGCCCGCTCGCGGTGCGCGGGCAGACGATGAGGGACGTGATCTTCGCCGGCGGTCACGGTGTGAAGGGCTCGAACGCCGCCGAGGTCGAGATCGTGATCGACAACTCGGGCGGCGGGCTGGACGCCGAGTTCGGCGAGATCTCCATCGTCCGCCGCCTCGACCGAAGCGGCGAGGGCGAGTACCGGCTGAACGGCGCCCGCTGCCGACTCGCCGACGTCGCGGAGGTGCTGTCAGACACCGGCCTGGGCAAGGAGATGCACTCGGTGGTCTCGCAGGGCCGGGTGGAGTCGATCGTGCTGTCGCGCCCGCGCGAGCGGCGTCTTCTGATCGAGGAGGCTGCCGGTCTCGGCAAGCACCGCAAGCGCCGGCGCCGCGCTCAGCTCAAGCTCGAGCGCACGGAGGACAACCTCTCGCGCGCGCTCGACGTGGAGCGAGAGGCGCGCTCGCGGCTGCGGCCGCTCAAGCGCCAAGCCGAGGCCGCCCAGCTCCACCAGCGCCTCGAGCGGCAGACCGACGAGGCGCGCTACGAGCTCTCCGCGCGCCGCGGTGCGCGCCGCGCGCGACCGCCTCGAAGCGGCGGAGGGCGAGGCAAGCGGCGCGCGTGCCGAGCGCGACGAGGCGGAGCGGCTGCTGGCGGACGTCGCCCAGCGTCGCGAGGCGGCAGAGGAGGCGTTCGCCTCGCTCAGCCGCGACCGAGAGGAGCTCAGCGCGCGGCTGTTCGCGGCGCGCTCCGCCGCGGAGAGGATCGGGATGCGCGCCGAGCGGGCCGCGCGAGCAGGCGGCAGCGGCCACGGAAGGCGCGCGACCGCCGCCGCGCGCAGCTCGAGCTGCTCGCGGCGGAGCTGGCCGACGCCGGAGACGCCGGCGAGCCGCACGAGTGACCGGTTGGCGCAACTGGAGAAGGAGCTGCAGCGGCTGGAGGGCGCCCGCGAGGAGCGCGTGCGCGATGAGCTGGCCGGACTCGAGCGCGAGCGCGCCGCCGCCACGGACGCGGCTTGCGGAGCTCGAACGGACCGCGGAATCGCTTCGCGGCTGCCCTGGCTGAGGCGGAGCGCGAGGCGGAGGCCGCGCGCCGCGAGGGCCTCGAGGCCGAGCGCGCGGCGGAGGCGGCCGCGCCGACAGCGGCGAAGGCCGGTGCCGAGCTGGCGGCCGTGAACCAGTTCCTGCGCTCGTCGGCCGCCGCCACCGGGGGCGCATCCGCGCTGTCGGATCGCCTCGAGGTGGAGCCCGGCTACGAGCTGGCGCTGGCGGCCGCGCTCGGGCCGCGGCTCGCCGCCGGCGTCGTGGACGACGTCCGCTCGGGAGAGCGGGCGCTCGACGCGGCCGGGGACGATGGCGGGGTCATGCTCGTGGCTGCGGCCGCCGAGGCCGCGTCGCGTGGCGCGGGCGCGCCGCCCGCACCCGGCGCCGAGCGGTTGCTAGACCGCGTTCGCGCGGACGACGGAGCAGTCGCGCTGACTGCGAGGCTGCTGGCGGACACCTGGGTGGTCGAGTCACTCGCGAACGTCCCGGAGGGCTTCGGGGGCGTGGCCGTGACCCGCGGCGGGCGCGTCTGGCGCCCCGGCGTCGGCGAGCTGCGCCAGGCTGCGGCCCGGCGGCGGCGAGCAGATGCTCGAGCACCGCAACCGCCGCGCGAGCTGGTGGCCGCATCCGAGGATGCGGCCGGGGTGGAGGCGGAAGCGCGCGCCGCCGTCGCCGCGGCCGCCGATCGCGTCTCCGGCGCTGATCGCACGCGCGAGGAGGCGGAGGTGACGCTGCGCCGGGCGCTCCGCGACGTCGAGGAATCCGCCGAGACCCTGCGCCGGTCCGAGTGGCTCATCGAGCGCCGGCGCGAGGCGCCGGACGACGGGCCCTGACGCCGTCCGGCGCGCGGAGCTGGCGGCGGAGCTGCGTGCGGAGCGCAGGGTCGCCGAGCGCGCGGAACGCGAACGCGCGGAGCGCAGCCGATCGCGCCGCGCGGCTGCGGGCGCGGATCGAGCGAGATGCCGCGGTCGCGTCAGCGGGCGCGCGGGCGGCCGCCGCGCTCGCGCGGGCTCAGGAGGCAGTGGCAAGCCAGGTGGCGGTGCTCGACGGCGAGCTGTCCGCGGGCGCCGAGGTCGGGGAGCAGACGGCGTCCGCTCTCAGGACCTACGCGCACGAGGAGGCGGAGCTGCAGGCCAAGCTGCGCGCGGCCTTCGAGCGGGTGACGGCGGTCGAGGTCACGGCCCAGCAAGCCCGCGACGCGGCGGCCGACGCCGAGGCGGTCCTGCGCGACGTGGCCGGCAGGCTGGGGCTCGAGCCCGAGCCGGCCGCGGAACCGCTCGGCCAGGAGCGCGCGGCGGAGCTGCAGGCGCGCATCGAGCGGCTCATCCGCCGCCGCGAGCAGCTCGGGCCGGTCAACCCGCTGGCCGCCAGCGAGTACGAAGAGGCGGTGGCTCATGTCGACGAGCTCGAGGGCCAGCGCCGAGACCTCGAGGGCGCGCTGGCGGAGCTGAACGGCCTCATCCGCGAGACCGATCGCCGCATCCGGGAGAGCTTCGAGCAGACGTTCGACGCCGCGGCCCAGAACTTCGAGGAGGTCGTCGCCCACCTGTTCCCGGGCGGGCGCGGGCGGCTGCGCCTCGTGGCGCCCGACCAGGCCCCGCGCCCCGTGCTGGGAGGCGAGGAGGGCGACGGTGAGCGACCCGCCGAGCAGAGCGAGAGCGATGCGGGCGAGGAGGGGGCCGGCGTGGAGGTGGAGGTCACGCCTGCGGGCAAGTCCACCAAGCGGCTGTCGCTGCTGT
Organism: uncultured Thermoleophilaceae bacterium; assembly: GCA_963802855.1. Lineage (GTDB taxonomy): Bacteria > Actinomycetota > Thermoleophilia > Solirubrobacterales > Thermoleophilaceae > JAAYBF01. The sequence continues at coordinate 163,878 of CAWDJP010000002.1, read as the reverse complement.
CCGGAGGGGAGAAGTCGCTCGTGGCGCTGGCCTTCATGTTCGCCGTGTTCCTCGCCAGGCCGTGCCCCTTCTACATACTCGACGAGGTGGAGGCGGCGCTCGACGACTTCAACATCGACCGCTTCCTGCAGCTCGTCCGCCGCTACTCCGATCGCGCCCAGTTCATCGTGGTCACCCACCAGAAGCGCACGATGGACGCCGCGGACCGCCTCTACGGGGTGAGCATGGGCGGCGACGGCATCTCGCGCGTGGTCTCGCGCAAGCTCGGCGAGCGCGAGGCGGAGGTTTCGCCCGCAGGTGCCTCGGAGAGCGCCGCAGCAGGCGCTGCGTAGAGTGCCGCGCGATGGCGCGCGACTGGACCGAGCTGTTCGTCACCGGAGAGGAGCGAACGCCTGACCCGGACGGCCCTGGGGATGAAGCGGAGCAGGGCGAACGCAGGCGGGGATTCTTCTCGCGCCTGCGCGAGAACATGTCCAAGACGCGCCAGGCGCTCGGCGCGGAGCTGCAGGCCACGATGTTCGAGCGCCTCGACGACGAGGCGTTCGAGCGGCTCGAGGAGGCGCTGATCTACGCCGACGTCGGCGCACCCACCACGGCGAAGATCGTCGAGCGGCTCGAGACCGAGGCAACTTCGGGCGACCTCCAGAGCGGCGAGGACCTCACGCGGCGCCTCCGCGAGCTGCTCGCCGAGGCCGCAACCGTGGACGGCGACACGATCGACCTGACGCACCGTCCGACGGTGATCCTCGTGGTGGGGGTGAACGGCACCGGCAAGACCACCACGATCGGCAAGATCGCTTGGCACCTGGAGGAGGAGCTGGGACGCTCGGTGCTGATCGCGGCCGGCGACACCTTCCGCGCCGCGGCGGCGGAGCAGCTCGAGGTCTGGGCGGGGCGCTCGGGGTCGGACCTGGTGCGCGGCGCCGAGGGCTCCGACCCCGCGGCGGTGGTGTTCGACGCGCTGGAGGCCGCGGAGGCCCGCGGGCGCGACGTGGTGATCATCGACACCGCGGGGCGCCTGCACACCCAGCAGCACCTGATGGACGAGCTGGCGAAGGTCCGCAAGGTGATCGAGCGCAAGCTGCCGGGTGCGCCGCACGAGACCCTGCTCACGATCGACGCCACGACGGGCCAGAACGGCCTGCGCCAGGCGTTGCTGTTCCGCGAGGTGGTCGACGTGACCGGGATCGCCCTCACCAAGCTCGACGGCACGGCCAAGGGCGGCATCGCGCTCGCGATCGCGCAGGAGCTGGGCGTGCCGGTGAAGCTGATCGGGATCGGCGAGAGCCTCGAGGACCTGCGGCCGTTCGATCCCGGCGACTTCGCGCGCGCCATCCTCGAGCCCGCATAGCGTGTGGCCGAGGCCGCCGGATGCGGGTCTAGGATGCGGGAATGGACGACTGGGTCGTCTGGATGATCGCCGCGGGCGTGCTCGCCGTCGGGGAGATCGTCTCGCTCTCGTTCTTCCTCGGCCCGATCGCGGTCGCCGCAGCTGCCGCCGTCTCGTCGCCCTGCTCGGGGCGGGCTCGCGGTCCAGCTCGTGGTCTTCATCCTGGCTTCGGCCGCCTCGCTGCTGGTGCTGCGCCCCGTCGCGCGGCGCCACCTGCGCACGCCGGCGCAGATCCGCACCGGCACCGCCGCGCTGGTCGGCGAGCGAGCCGTCGTGCTCGAGCGCGTGGACGGCGACGGCGGCCAGATCAAGCTCGCGGGCGAGATATGGACGGCGCGGTCCTATGACGAGGACGAGGTGATCGAGCCCGGCGCGCGGGTCCGGGTCATGCAGATACAGGGCGCCACGGCGCTCGTCTCCGGACTGATGAGGAGGAATCTGACAATGGCCGCAATCATCGTGCTGATCGTCATCGCGGCGGTGGTGCTCATCACCATCGCCCAGGGCGTGCGGATCGTGCCCCAGGCGCGCGCGGGGATCGTCGAGCGCCTCGGCCGCTACCACCGCACGCTCGACGCGGGCCTCGCGCTGGTGGTGCCCTACGTCGACCGCGTCAAGCCGCTGCTCGACCTGCGCGAGACGGTGGTCTCGTTCCCGCCCCAGCCGGTGATCACCGAGGACAACCTCACGATCCAGATCGACACGGTCATCTACTTCCAGGTCACCGATCCGAAGGCGGCCACCTACGAGATCGCCGACTACCTCGTCGGCGATCGAGCAGCTCACCACCACCACGCTGCGAAACGTGATCGGCGGCATGAACCTCGAGGAGACGCTCACCTCGCGCGACCAGGTGAGCACGGCGCTTGCGGGTGGTGCTCGACGAGGCCACCGGCAAGTGGGGCATCCGCGTGAACCGCGTCGAGCTCAAGGCCGTGGACCCGCCCGCCCTCGATCCAGGAGGCGATGGAGAAGCAGATGCGCGCCGAGCGCGACCGCCGCGCGGCGATCCTCACGGCCGAGGGCGTCAAGCAGTCGCAGATCCTCACCGCCGAGGGCGAGAAGCAGAGCTCGATCCTGCGCGCGGAGGGCCAGCGTGAGTCGCAGATCCTCACCGCCGAGGGCCAGTCGAAGGCGATCGAGACGGTGTTCGACGCGATCCATCGCGGCGACGCCGACCCCAAGCTGCTGGCCTACCAGTACCTCCAGATGCTGCCCCAGATCGCCCAGGGCGAAGCGAACAAGATCTGGATCATCCCGTCGGAGTTCACCCAGGCGCTCGGCAACCTGGGTTCGGTGATCGAGTCCGGCGGTGCGGACAAGCCGCGCCCGCCCGCGCCGCCCACCTAGCACCCGCTAGTTTCAGTGCGTGTTCGACACGCTCTCTGACCGCCTTCAGGAGGCCCTTGGCGACGTCCGCTCACGCGGCACGCTGACCGAGGAAGACGTCGCAAAGGCCATGCGCCAGGTGCGTCTGGCCCTCCTCGAGGCGGACGTGAACTTCAAGGTCGTGAAGGAGTTCACCAACGCCGTCTCCGAGCGCGCTCGCGGCGCCGACGTGCTCGAGTCGCTGCATCCCGGCCAGCAGGTCGTGAAGATCGTGTCCGACGAGCTCACGGAGCTGATGGGGGGCTCCGGCCGCGACATCGCCTTCGCCAAGAGCGGTCCCACCGTGATCCTGATGGCCGGCCTACAGGGCTCGGGCAAGACGACCGCGTGCGGGAAGCTCGCCCGCCATCTGAGAGAGGAGAAGGGCCTGGATGTTGCACTGGCCGCGTGCGACCTGCAGCGGCCGGCAGCCGTCGAGCAGCTCGTGAAGGTCGGCGGCCAGGCCGGTGCCGCCGTCTACGAGCAGGGCACGAGCCGCGATCCCGTGGACGTTGCGGAGTGGGCGCTCGGGCAGGCGAAATCGGACCGGCGCGATTCGCTGATCGTCGATACCGCGGGCCGACTCCACGTCGACGAGGAGTTGATGGAGCAGCTCACGCGCATCAAGCAACGGACGAAGCCCCACGACGTGCTGCTCGTGGTGGACGCGATGACGGGCCAGGACGCCGTCAACGTGGCCGAGGCGTTCGCGGGGGCGACTGATTTCGACGGCGTGATCCTCTCCAAGCTCGACGGCGATGCGCGTGGCGGCGCCGCGCTGTCGGTCAAGGCCATCACCGGCAAGCCGATCCTCTACGCGTCGACGGGCGAGAAGCTGGACGCGTTCGAGCGCTTCCACCCCGACCGGATGGCGCAACGGATCCTCGGGATGGGCGACGTGATGACGCTGATCGAGAAGGCCGAGTCGCGCATCGACGAGCGTCAGGCCCAGGACCTCGAGCGAAAGATCAAGAAGAACCAGTTCACCCTCGACGACTTCCTCGAGCAGCTTCAGCAAGTGCGCTCGATGGGGCCGCTTCAGGGGCTTCTGAAGATGATCCCGGGGATGGGCCAGCAGCTCGGCGGGCTGAAGGTCGACGACCGCGAGCTGGACCGGCTCCAGGCGATCATCACGTCGATGACTCCCGCGGAGCGCGCCAACCCCAAGATCATCGACGGATCGCGCCGGCGGCGCATAGCCAAGGGGTCGGGGACGACCGTGCAGGCCGTCTCCCAGCTGATCAAGCAGTTCGGTCAGATGCAGAAGCTGATGCGCCAGATGGCGCGCGGGAAGATGCCCTCACTGCAGCACCTCGCGGGCGGCCGCTAACCTGCCCGGCCATGTCCGTCCGAGTCCGGCTCACGCGAGTGGGCAGTAGGAAGAACCCGATATGGCGCGTCGTCGTCGCCGACCAGCGGTCGCCGCGCGACGGTCGTGTGATCGAGTCGATCGGTCACTACAACCCGCAGACGCAGCCGTCGACGATCGTCATCGACCGCGATCGTCTCGATCACTGGCTCGAGCGGGGCGCACGGCCGACGAACACCGTCCGCAAGCTGATGCGCACCGAGAACACCGACAACCAGGCCGTGGCGACCGCCGAGCCGGAGGCCCGCCCGCCGGAGGCGCCGGCGGAGACCCCGGCCGCCGAGGCACCCGAGGCTGAGGCCCCCACGCCTGAGGCGGATGCCGGCGGAGCAGAACCCAGCGCCGCCGTGCCGCCGTCCGCGGACGAGCCGGCGGGCGAAAGCGACACTCAGGCCGGCTGACCGGCCGGCGACGGGCGACGCGGTGGAGGACCTGCTCGCCTACCTGGCCCGGGCAATCGTCGACGACCCCGACAGCGTCTCGGTCGAATCCTTCGAGGAGGAGGACGGGACGATCGTGCTCGAGCTACGGGTGGCCGAGGATGACGCGGGAAAGGTGATCGGCCGCGGCGGCCGCACCGTCGCCGCTCTCCGAACGGTCGTCAAGGCGTCGTCCGTCAAGGCGGGCCGGCGCGTCCTGGTCGACGTGGTCGACCCCGACTGAGCTCAACCCGGGTGGACGCAGCGCGGCGCCTCGTGACCGCTGGACGCGTGGGGCGGCCACATGGGCTCGATGGTGCCTTCGCGGTGATGGACCCGCAGCATCCACTCGAGGAGGGCACCACCGTGACGGTCGCCGGCACCGCACGGGCGATCGAACGCCGCAGCGGGACCAGGGAGCGTCCGCTGGTGCGGCTCACCGGGATCGGCGACAGGGAGGGGGCCGACGCGCTCGGCGGCGAGCTTCTGCTGGTGGCTCAGAACCTCTCGAGCGGCGAGTGGCTGGCGTCCGATCTCGTGGGCTGCCGGGTGGACGACGGAGGCTCGGTGTGCCGCGTCCTTGCCGGGCCATCGTGTGACGTGCTCGAGCTCGAGGACGGGACGCTGGTCCCGCTGGTGGCGGACGCAGTGTGCGCGGTCGACACGGTTGGGCGCCGGATCGAGGTCGACTGGGACTTCGTGGGGCGGGAGCGCACGTGAAAATCGACGTCTTCACCCTCTTCCCCAACTGGTTCGAATGGTTCACTGGCCAGCGCCACGTCCGCAACGCGCTGGACGTCGGACACCGGCTCGAGGCGATCGACATGCGGGCGACCACCCCGTTGGGGGCCGGCCAGGTGGACGACACGCCCTACGGCGGCGGCGCGGGCATGGTGATCCGCGTCGACGTGGTCGAGGCGGCCCTGCGCGAGCGGTGGGGCGCGGATCCGATCGAGGGGCGCGGCGGGCGCAGGGTGGTGGCGCTGGCAGCCGGTGGGGACCCCTTCACGGATGCCCTTGCTAACGAGCTGGCGGCGGAGGACGAGGTCGCGCTCCTGTGCGGGCGCTACGAGGGGTTCGACGAACGGGTCCACGAGCACCTGGCGACCGACGTCATCTCGATCGGACCCTACGTCCTGGCGGGCGGCGAGCTCGCGGCGATGGTGGTCTGTGACGCGGTGCTCCGCAAGCTGCCGGGGGCGCTAGGCCATGACGAGAGCGCCGCCGAGGAGTCCTACAGCTTGGCGCTGGGAGGGGCGCCCGAGTACCCGCACTTCACCCGCCCCGCCGAGTGGAGAGGTGTGGCTGTGCCAGAGGTCCTGCTCTCCGGAGACCACGCTCGCGTGCGCGAGTGGAGGCTGGAACAGAGCCGCCGGCGCGGCGACCAGCCCTGAGGCTTCGGGGCCGGGGCCTTCGCTACCATTCGCCGCCGCGCGCCGGGCCTCGAAGCTCTCGCGCCTCTCTCTTGCCATGAGCGGTGTCATCGACAGCATCGAGCGCGCCCAGCTGCGCAGAATTCCGGCCTTTCAGGCGGGCGATCGAGTGCGGGTGCACTTCCAGGTGGTGGAGGGCACCCGCCGGCGAACCCAGGTTTTCGAAGGCGTGGTGATCAAGCGCCAGGGCAGCGGCGTGCGTGAGACCTTCACCGTCCGCAAGCAGTCGTTCGGAGTCGGCGTGGAGCGCACGTTTCCGGTGCATTCGCCGAAGATCGAGCGCATCGAGGTCGCCGGGCGAGGCGACGTGCGGCGGGCGAAGCTGTACTACCTCCGCGACCGGGTGGGCCGCAGGGCCCGCGTAAGGGAGCGCCGCTTCTCGGCCAGCGAAGAGGACTACGGCGAGGGCGTGATGCCGCCTCCCGAGGCGGACGCGCCCGGTGTGATGGCTCCCCCCGACGTCGACGAAGCCGACGTCGAGGCCGGTGTCGACCCGCGCGACGAGGGCGCGGACGAGGTGGCGCCGGAGCAGCCCGAGGAAGACGAGACGGCGGCCCAGGCGCAGTCGGACGAGGCTGAAGCCACCGAGGCGAACGCGGAGGCGCCGGCGGACGAGGAGGCGCCGGGCGGCGAGGCGCCCGCCGACGAGGCACCCGACTCACACTCCGGCTCCGAGGATCCCGAGCCACGCGACGAGCCCGGCGCCTGACGGCTCCGTCCGAGGTTCATCCCGGTTCATGGCCGCTCGCACTAAGGAAAGGTCCGCGGCCGGCTCGCTCGTCGAGCTGGTCACGATCGTCGCCGTCGCACTCGGCCTGGCCCTCGGCATCCAGGCGTTCCTCGTCAAGCCGTTCCGCATTCCGAGCGAGTCCATGGTCCCGACCTTGGACGTTGGGCAGCGGGTGCTGGTCGATCGCGTGACGCTGCGCTTCGGAGACCCCGACCGGGGGGACATCATGGTCTTCAAGCCGCCTCGCGGCGCGGACGACAACGTTTGCGGCTCGAGCCACCCGGAGGGGAGCGCCTGTCCCAGGCCCACCAAGGAGCGCTCGGACACCAACTTCATCAAGCGCGTGGTCGCCGTCGGCGGCGACCGGCTTTCGATCCGCGATGGTCGCGTCGTGCTCAACGGCAAGGTCCAGAAGGAGCCGTTCATCCGGCCGAGCGCCGACTGCGAGATCTGCGAGCTCCCGACCGAGATCACGATCCCGAAGGGCCACTACTTCATGATGGGTGACAACCGCGGCGAGAGCGCGGACAGCCGCGAGTGGGGGCCGATCCCGAAGAAGTGGATGATCGGAAAGGCGTTCGTCACGTACTGGCCGCCGAAGAAGATCGGCCCGCTCTAAGCGGCATCTCATCGCACCGACGCGCGCTTTCTGCCCGCGCTCGCGCCTATAGTCGGGCCCCGATCGTGGGCGAACCCACCACAGCCGCAGCGGCAGTCGGGAGCGAGGAGGCCACAGCGGCCACGGACGCCCCGGCCGACGCCCCTCGGCGCGTCGCGCGTCGCGCCCGTGGCCGGCGCACCGGCAGCGGCCGCCGGCTGTTCGCGTTCGACCGCGAGCTCGGCTCTCGCTGGGTGGCTGGGGCGGACGAAGCGGGCCGCGGCTCGCTGGCCGGGCCGCTAGTGGCGGCCGCGGTGCTGTTCGACCTTGATCGCCTGACCCTGTCCGACCGCCGTGCGCTGTCGAGACTCAACGACTCGAAACAGCACACGGAAGCCGCGCGGGAGGAGCTGTACCCGCTCGTGATGCGCGCGGCTGCCAGCACTGCGATCGTCTCGCGGTGCGTGCGCGGAATCGACGGCAGGGGCCTGCACGTGACGAACCTCGACGCCCTCCGCAGCGCACTCCTGCGGGTGGCCCGCACAGGCACGGTGTGTCTCGTGGATGGCTTCCGCGTGCCGCCGATGGACCATCCCCAGCGCGCGGTGATCGACGGCGACTGCCGCAGCGCTGCGATCGCATCGGCGTCGGTGCTCGCCAAGGTCACGCGCGACAGATACATGCGCGGGATCGCCGCGCGCCATCCGGAGTGGGACTTCGACACCAACGTCGGCTATTCGACGCCGGAGCACCGCGCGGCGATCGCCGAGCACGGCGTCTCGCCACTGCACCGCATGTCGTTCCAGTCGATCGCCTATACACAGCTGCGCCTGGCGCCGTAGGGGTGCTTACGGCGGCTGGGTAGCCGTTCTCGATGATCTCCGTGTACGGCCGCCGGCGATCGAGATCGACGTTCCGTCCCTTACTTGGACGTTTCGGGCAGTGCGACCCTTGGAACCGAGCACCAACTAGAACGCATCTTCTACGTGCTCGAGTGCGAGCAGCTGCCCGCCCGCGCTCACCGTGACCCCGATCGCATCGAAGCGCAGCACGGGCCGGCGCGGGTGACCGCCGGCGTTCTCGCGCAGCCACTCGCGCGCCAGGAGCCTGAGCCTGCGACGCTTCGCCACGCCGATGGAGTCCAGCGGATCGCCGAGCCCGCGCCTGCCGCCCGCGACGCGTGTCTTGACCTCGCAGAAGACGAGCGCGCGCCGATCGGCGACTACGAGGTCGAGCTCGCCGCGGGCGCAGCGGTAGTTGCGCTCGAGGATCGCGTAGCCCGCTCGCTCCAGGTGCTCCGCGGCGAGCCCTTCGCCGAGCCGACCGAGACCGCGGCGCGGATCGGATGCGTGGTTCGGCCCCATCGCGGTGACGCTATGAGGCAGCGCGAAACGCGTGGGTGACGCGCGTGACGAACCCGTCTCAAGGCTCCTGGATTTCGTAGCCAGATTGGTGCACAAGCGGGCCCACGGGTCGGTCGAGGCTGCCTAGCGTGCCCCGCAATGCTCGCCAGCGTCTCCACGTTCGCTATCGAGGGCGTCGACAGCCGCGAGGTCACGGTCGAGGTCGACGTGCGCCAGGGCCTGCCGGCGTTCACGCTCGTCGGCCTCCCGGACGCCGCGGTGAGAGAGGCCCGCGAGCGGGTCCGCGCAGGTCTACAGAACTCGGGACTCGACTTTCCGATGAAGCGGTTGACGGCGAACCTTGCACCGGCATCTGTGCGCAAGGCCGGTCCGAGGTTCGACCTGGCTATCGCGGTCGGGGTCCTGATCGCGAGCGGCCAGGTGCCCGGTGAGGCGATCTCGGGCACCGCCGTGTGTGGGGAGCTCTCGCTAGGCGGTGAGCTGCGCCCCGTCGACGGCGCGCTCGCGGCCGCGCTGGGAGCCAAGGCGCGGGGCTGCGCCCGCCTGATCGTCCCCGCTCAGAACGCAGCCGAGGCGGCGTTGGTGGAGGGCCTTGAGGTGCTCGGCGTGCCATCGCTCGTCAGGATCGTGGACCTTCTGCGCGGGCGGTGGCGTCCTGCTCCCGCCGTCCCCGCGGTCGAGTCCGACCTGGCCGCGAGCGACGGGCCCGACCTCGCCGACGTGCGCGGTCAGCCGGATGCGCGCCGCGCGTTGGAGATCGCCGCGGCCGGGGGGCACAACCTGCTCATGGTCGGGCCGCCGGGCGCGGGCAAGACGATGGTCGCCAGGCGGCTTCCGGGGATCTTGCCGCCGCCGTCGTTCGACGAGGCGCTGGAAATCACGCGGATCCACAGCGCCGCCGGCATTGGTCAAGGAGCGCTCGCCCGGCGAAGACCGTTTCGCGCCCCGCATCACACGATCTCGCCCCAAGGACTCGTCGGGGGCGGCGCGAGGCCGCGTCCGGGCGAGATCACGCTGGCGCACCGTGGGGTTCTGTTCCTCGACGAACTGGCCGAGTTCTCGCGGCCCGCCCTGGAGGCGCTCCGCCAGCCGCTCGAGGATGGGTGCGTGGAGATCGTCCGGGGTCAGCGGGCGCTCGAGTTCCCTGCGCGCGTGACCCTCATCGGCGCGTGCAACCCGTGCCCCTGCGCGCGTCCGGCCGAGCAGTGCACGTGCAACGAGATCGATCGACTCCGATACGGGCGCCGCCTGAGCGGTCCGCTACTCGATCGGATCGACCTCGTCTGTCAGGTCGCGTCGCCATCCGCGGCCGAGCTGGTCGAGCCGGGCGCGGGCCGCGGTGAACGATCCGCGGCGATCCGCGCGCGGGTAGTCCAGGCGCGCGAGCGTCAGCGTGAGAGGCTGGCGGGAACGAGCGCACTCTGCAACGGCGACATGGATGGTCGTGTGACGCGGGCGCTGGTGATCCTTGGAGGCGCGGCCGTCGAGCGCCTGCTCGGGGTCGCCGGTGCCGGACGGCTGACCGGCCGGGGTCACGATCGCGTGTTGCGTCTGGCGCGGACGATCGCGGACCTCGAGGGGCGCGAGGAGGTATTGGCTCACCACGTCGAAGAGGCGCTCGCGTATCGGCTCGCCGCGCCTATGGCGGCTGCCGCATGAGCGCTGCGGTCGAAACGCCCCCCGCGGGCGTCTCCTCGTGCGATCCATGCCTGCGCCGTGGATACCTCATGGGGCGGCTGGCGCCTCGGGTCGGCAGGCTGCTCGACCAGCCGCGCCGTTTCGTTCCCGGACTGTTGACCCTTTCCGACGAGGCCCTGGTCGCGGCAGTGGCCGGCGACGCCGGCGACGAGGTGCTGCGGTCCCTCGAGGACTTCGACGCTGCCGCCGCCCGCGCCAGTCTCGATGCACGCGGAGTGTGGACCGTTTGCCGGCATGCCCGGACCTATCCGAACGCGTTGGGCCAGCTCTCCGATCCTCCGGTGGTGCTGTTCGCGGTCGGCGACCGCGGGCTGCTTGGACGCCTGGCGCATGACCCCGCAGTCGCGGTGGTGGGCGCGCGCCGGGCGTCGCCCTATGGGCTGGAGATGTCCTATGCGTTGGGGCGGGGGCTGGGAGCCGCGGGCGTGGTCGTGGTCAGCGGGCTCGCGTTGGGGATTGACGCCGCCGCCCACCGTGGTTGCCTCGACGCCGGCGGGAAGGCGATAGCGGTGCTGGCGGGCGGCCCAGATGTGCCATACCCGCGCACGAACGCGAAGCTGCACGGACGCATGCGGGCACATGGGCTGGTGCTGTCCGAGATGCCCCCGGGCCAGCGGGCCTTTCGGTGGGGCTTCCCGGCCCGCAACCGCATCATGGCCGGGCTCGCTGCCACGACTGTCGTGGTCGAGGCCAAGGACCCGTCGGGCTCGATGATCACGAGTGCGATCGCGGCCCAGCTCGGCCGGACGGTGGGGGCGGTCCCGGGACGCGCCACATCGAGCCTGGCGGAGGGGACGAACGCGCTCCTCAAGGACGGGGCGCTGGTCGTGACCTCGGCCCAGGACCTGCTCGATGACCTGTATGGGGCGGGGGAGCGGAGTGCCGGTCACGCCGATGCCCCGCCGCTCGAGGATCCGCTCGATCGCTCGATACTCGACGCCGTGGAGGCACAACTTGGGATCGATGGGATCTGTCAGGCGGTGGGGCTGCCCGTGCGAGAGGTACGCGCAGCGCTCTCACGACTCGAGGCGTCTGGGCATGTTCGCGCGGACGGCCTCGGTTGCCACCACCGAACGGTGCTTGCACGATGACCGCCCCCGTATCCTCAACGCGCCCTGGTCACGTGGGCGACCCGATGAGCGCAGCCGGCCGACACCCACCACGCCTCCTGTCGATCGCCGGGTCGGACTCGGGGGGAGGAGCGGGGATCCAGGCCGATCTCAAGGCCTTCGCCCGCTGCCGCGTCCACGGGATGACGGCGATCACTGCGATCACGGCACAGAACACCGTCGCGGTCACCGCGGTTCATCCGGTGCCGCCCGAGACGATCGTGGAGCAGGTGCGGGCGGTGGCCTCGGACATCGGCGTGGACGCGATCAAGATCGGGATGCTCGGCACGGCGCCCACGATCGACGCGGTCGACCGTGCGCTCGATCTCGTGGGCGACGCCCCGATCGTCCTCGATCCGGTGATGGTGGCCGAGAGCGGGGCCGTCCTGCTCGATGCCGACGCCCGCGCCGCCCTGCGCAGTCGGTTGGTGCCGCGCGCGACCGTGGTAACGCCCAACCTGGCCGAGGCGAGGGTGCTCGCCGAGGTGGGGGAGGAGCCCGCGCCGGACGCGCTGGCGCGGGCCGTCCATGCCCTCGGGGCGACGGCGGTGGTGGTCACCGGCGGCCATCGCGAGGAGGCGAGCGACACGTTCTTCGACGGCCAGACACTGATGGAGATAGGTGGCGAGCGTCACCCCGGCGGCGCGGCGCACGGGTCCGGCTGCACCCACTCATCGGCGCTCGCGGCCCACCTCGCGCTTGGCCTCGGGCCACTGGACGCCGCGCGCCGGGCGAAGGAGATCGCGGGCGAGGCGGTGCGTGATGGCTTGCGGGGCATCGGCGCCGGGCCCGGGCCGGTCGATGCTCTCGGCATCGCTCGGGGCGGCTGAGCCGCGACCGGCCAGGTCAGCCCTCTGGCATAATCGCGGGGCGGGTCGCCGCCGCACCCGCGTTGTTGTGATGGAGTTCCTGCGCATGAAACCCGGACATGGTGAAGTCCTCCTCGCTAAGGGGGATCCGAGTGTGCGGGAGGACGAGGAGCGGCTGGTCGAGGAGTTTCGGCGGCAGCTCGACGAGGGCCTGTGGGCCGCGGTGCCCACCCGCGACGCCGGGAGCGGCCGCCGCGAAGCCCGGATGGTCCGGGACTACGCGGAGATCCCGCCGGAGGCCGAGCGGGTGATCTTCTTCCCCCGCGCCGCCGGCGGCTGAGCCGGGCGACCGTGCTACTCGCGCTGCTCGCCCTCGCCCTGGTCGCGATCGTGCTGGCCGGCTCGCTCACCCTGCGGGCGCTGAGCGCTCGCCGCTCGCGCCGGTCCCGGCGGGGCGAGCTCGGCGCGGGCGATGAGCTGGGGTACGACCCCGGCCGCGAGCGCCGCGCCGAGCAGCGGGCGCGCCAGCTGCTGCGGTCGTGCGTGGACGACGAGGAATGGTCGATGTACTGCGACCTGGGCTTCATCAGGGTGCTCGGACACCACCCGGACAGGGCTCGCACCCGGCCGGCGCGCGAACGCCCGCCCTACGCCTACCTCGTCTATCCGCACAAGCCGATCGTCGCCTACGTGCCCCAGAGCGGACGGCTCCTGAGTGAGTACTGCGTCGAGTTCCCGGACGTCACCGGCGGGGGCCGCGGTCGACTGCCCGCGTCGGACGATGTGTTGGCGAAGTGGATGGCGCTTACCTCCGACGAGAGCCGGGTCATCGGCCAGTCGAACATGCACCTCGTGGGGCGACAGCACGACCCTGCGCGGGTGCGCCGCGACCTCTGGCGCCTATCGGAGTGGGAGCGCAGGCGTGCAGCGCGGTCGGTGGGAGTCCCTCCGACGTGAGCCCGGATCCACGGAGTCGGAGCCGGGTCCAGCTCGAGGGCCCGGACCGCGCACCCGCGCGTGCATACCTGAAGGGCATCGGGTTCGACGACGACGCCCTGAGCCGTCCGATCGTGGGGATCGCCAACACGTGGACGGAGGTGATGCCGTGCAACTTCCACCTCCGCCGCCTGGCGGAGAAGGTGAAGGAGGGCGTGCGCGCCGCCGGTGGCACCCCGATGGAGTTCAACACCGTGGCGGTGTCGGACGGCATCACGATGGGCACGGAGGGCATGAAGACCTCGCTCGTGAGCCGCGAGGTGATCGCCGACTCGATCGAGCTGGTCGCGCGCGGACATTTCTTCGACGCCGTGATCGCCCTCTCGGGCTGCGACAAGACGATCCCCGGTTGCGTCATGGCGCTCGCACGGCTCGACCTTCCGAGCGTGATGCTCTACGGCGGCTCGATCGCCCCAGGGAAGCTCAACGGGGAGGACGTGACGATTCAGGAGGTGTTCGAGGCGGTCGGGGCGCACGCGGCCGGCGACCTGTCCGACGAAGAGCTATCCGAGCTCGAATCGGTCGCCTCGCCCGGGGCCGGCGCGTGCGGCGGGCAGTTCACGGCCAACACGATGGCCATGGCCTTCGAGCTGCTCGGGATCTCGCCGATGGGAAGCTCGATGGTGCCGGCCGAGGACGGCAACAAGGGCCGTGTCGCAGAGGAATGCGGGCGGCTGGTCCTCGACGTGCTGGAGCACGACCTGCGTCCAAGCGCGATCATCACCAAGGACTCCCTCGCCAATGCGATCGCAGGGGTGGCGATGACCGGGGGCTCGACGAACGCGGTTCTGCACCTGCTCGCCGTGGCGAACGAGGCGGGGGTGGAGCTCTCGATCGACGACTTCGACCGGATCGCGTGGAGCACGCCGCTGCTCGCGGACCTAAAGCCGTTCGGGCGCTTCGTCGCCCCGGACCTTTGGCGCGCCGGGGGCGTGCCGCTCGTGGCGGCGAGGCTGGCCGAGGCGGGTCTGCTGAATCCCGACGCGATCACGGTGACGGGCACGACGATCGGCGCCGAGGCCTCCGCCGCGCAGGAGGCCGAGGGGCAAGTGGTGATTCGCCCACTCGCCGAGCCGCTCGCCGCAAACGGCGGGTTCGCGATCCTGCGCGGCAACCTAGCCCCCGACGGATGTGTGGTGAAGCTCGCCGGCCACGGGCGTCGTGAGCATCGCGGCCCGGCGCGGGTGTTCGAGGGCGAAGAGGCCGCGTTCGAGGCGGTCAAGGCGGGCTCGATCGAGCCCGGCGAGGTGGTCGTGATCCGCAACGAGGGCCCCGCAGGCGGACCGGGCATGCGCGAGATGCTCGCGGTGACCGCCGCGCTACAGGGCGAGGGACTTGGCGATTCCGTCGCGCTGCTGACCGACGGCCGCTTCTCCGGTGCGACACACGGCTTCATGGCCGGCCACGTGGCGCCCGAGGCGCCGCGGGGAGGCCCGATCGCCGCGGTCCGCGACGGCGACACGGTGGTGTTCGACGTCGACGCCCGGGAGTTGAACGTGGAGCTCTCGGACGAGGAGATCGCCGACCGCGTGGCGGCCTACGAGCCGCCGGAGCCGCGCTATCGGTCCGGCGTCCTGGGCAAGTACGCGCGCCACGTGGGCTCGGCCGCCCAGGGCGCGCTCACGAGCTGACCCGGGCGCTCACGAGCTGATGGCGCCGGGCGGCTCCAGCTCACCCTCGAGCTCGCCCTCGGATACCCGGTACTGAAGGAACTCGGCCAGCAGATTGTCGAAGGTCACCGGGCGCTCGAGCATCGGAATGTGCCCCGTGTCCTCAAGGATCACCTTGCGGGCGCCCGGGATCAAGTCGACGAATTTGTCGGCATCGCGAACCGGAATGATCATGTCCTTGTCGCCCCACACGACCAGGACGGGGCAGCCGATCTGAGGCAGCCGATCGCGGAAGTCGTAGTGAAGATTTGCGACCAGCGCGGGCTCGAAGCCCGGCTTGTTCACGCCCTTGAGCATCGCCTCGAACGCGGCATCCGCCTTGATCCGGCTGGGATGGCGGGCGACCATCGACAGGAACCAGTGGCGTAGGCGCGGCCGCAGCGTGGACGCGCGCAACTGTGCGAGGTTGCCGGTCACGAGCAGCCCGCTGGCCTTCGCCATGCCCACCACGGGCCGCTCGGCGAGATCCATCTGCGACACACCTGCGGAGGCCACGAGCATCAGGCGCTCGACCGCCTCGGGGGCGCGGATCGCGACCTCGCTCGACACGAAGCCGCCCATCGAGTTGCCGACCAGCACCGCGGGCGCCAGGTCGAGGCGCCTGAGCATCTCGGTCACCACGCGCCCGTAGAGCTCGATCGAGATCTCCTCGGCGGGCATCTCCGAGCACCCGAAGCCGGGGAGGTCCATCGCCATCACCCGGCGCTCCTGCGCGAACCGCGGGATGTTCTCCAGCCAGTTCTGCCACTGGCCGCCGAGGCCGTGGACGAAGACGATCGGCCTGTCGTTGCCCTGCTCGCCGATGTCGACGTAGTTGACCGCTCGGCCGGCGACCTCCATCTGGTGCAGGTGCGCGGGCCAGTCGATCGACCGCCAATCGGGCGGATCGGTAACGCCGTAGTCGTCGCCGGCCTCCCGCGCCTGCTTGAGCCGTGCCGGGGGGACCGTCGATGGAAAGAACCTCTTCGGCATCGTCAGTGCGTACCGTACTGGCATCGCACGGATCGGGCTGGACATCGACTCCACGCTGCACCACTACTGGGACCTCCTCGAGCGGATCTCGTTGGAGCGGTACGGCGTGGCCATCCCGTACGCGGAGCAGCGCGACTGGGGGATAACCACGCTCGAGCGCGATCAGCTGATCGCGTGCGTCGAGGAAACCCACTCCGACGAGAACATCGAGGGCGCCGTGCCCTACGAAGGCGCCGCCGAAGCTGTGCGCCGGTGGCACGCCGCCGGGCATTGGATCCATGTGACCAGCCACCGGCGAGAGTCCACCGCTCCGGCCACACGCCGCTGGCTCGAGGCCATGGAGATCCCCTACGACGACCTGTACTGCTCGTCGGACAAGATCACCCGCTGCGTCGAGCTGGGCATCGACCTGCTCGTCGACGACAGTCCGGTCAACATCACCAGGGCGCGCAGCCACGGGATGCTCGCCGCAACACTGATCCACCCATGGAACGAGGGGCTGGTGGGCCGCGACGGAATAGTGGGCGGCAGCGATTGGTCCGAGCTGGAGATGGAGGTCAACCAGGCGTTGGAGGGCGATGGTCGACGAGATCGCTCGCGGTCGTGACTCGTAACCAGAACGTCGAGCCGGCCGGGTAGGTACAAGCTCGTTCTCACCGACCGGTCGATCAACTCGCTCATGTCGAAAATGGGCTCGCTCGTTCGACGCTCAGGCAGAGCGAGCAAAGGGGAACACCGTGAGCAAGGTCGTATTCGACATCAGCATGTCGCTCGACGGGTTCATCACCGCGTCGAATCAAACTGCCGAGGAGCCGCTGGGCGAGGGCGGAGAGCGCCTGCACGACTGGGCATTGGGGGGCGAGGACGAGCTGAGCCGAAAAGTGCTGGAGGAGGGGATCGCCGGTGAGGGCGCGGTGATCGCGGGTCGCGAGACCTACGACGCCTCGGTGCCGTGGTGGGGAGCGGACGGCCCCACCGGCTCGGCTCGGAGGCCGGTGTTCGTCGTCACCCACGAGGCGCCAGCCGAGTCGCCCGAAGGAGGGGTGTACACCTTCGTCACGGACGGAATCGAGAGTGCGCTCGAGCAGGCCAAGGCTGCCGCCGGCGCCAAGACCGTCGGGGTGATGGGCGGGGCGAGCGTCGGCCAGCAGTACATCGCCGCCGGACTCGTCGACGAGATTCAGATCCATCTCGTGCCTGTGCTGTTCGGCGACGGTACCCGGATGTTCGAGCAGATCGGTGAAGAGCACATCCAGCTCGAGCCGACCGAAGTGATCAAGACCGCGGCGGCGATCCACATGCACTTTCGAATCGTGAAATAGGTCAGCCGGGGGGTCGAACGTCAGGGGCCGGTTCGAGACGGCGGGCGTCGCGCCCTCGCTCACGGCGCGGTCGGACTCCACCCGCGACGGCCCTCCGCCTCCTGAGCGCCCGCGGACTACTCGCGCTCGTCGCGCTCGAGGCCGCGGCCGACGTGCCAGTGGTCGATCACTAGCCGGTCGCGCGCCTCGTTGAGCCCGATCAGGACCACGTCGGTGATGTCTGCGCGAAACAGGTGCGCCTCGGGCGAAGGCGGATCGGAGCCGTGCGTGCGAAAGATCCGCAACCGCTGTTCGGGGTCGCGTATCTCCTCTGCACGGCCGGAGAGTTTTGCGTCTCCTTCCCAAGCCGGCGGGTCCGCCGAAGCGCTGTGCAGCGCGAAGCGCTGGTCGCGTAGCAAGTCGATCGCCTTGCGTGACCGCGGCATCGACCCGAACCAGAGATCACCCTCGGCGAAGAAGGCCTCGATTCCGCTGATACGCGGCGCGCCATCGGCGCGCAACGTAGCGATCGTCTTGTGCGTGCCGGCGTCGAGACGCTCGCGCACAGCGTTCGCGAATTGCGGCTCGGCGGCCTCGATCTCGCTCCAACTCGCCACCAGCGTGATGGTAGGCAAGCGGCGGGCGTAGAATCAGCGATCGTGGAGGAAGCGATCCGGGTAGTCGAGGACAACGCCGAGGCGACCGAGGCCTGGAACGGCCCGCTGTTCGAGGTCTGGATGGAGTACCGGGACATCGTGGCCGAGGGGCTGCGCAATCACGGTGAGGCGGCGCTTGCGTCCCACCCGCCCCAGGAGGGCGACCGGGTGCTGGACATCGGCTGCGGTCTCGGCGATACGACCGTGCGCCTGGCGGACCTCGTCGGCGGCGCGGGCCACGCGCATGGGGTGGACGTCGCCGAGCGGATGATCGATACCGCGATCGCTGAGTCAGCCGAGGCCGGGATCGAGAACGTCAGCTTTGCGACTCGTGATGTCGAGGAGACCAAGTTCGACCAGACGTTTGACTACGCGTTCTCGCGCATGGGGACGATGTTCTTCGCGCGCCCCGTGGTGGCGCTTCGCAACGTGCGCGAGGCGCTGGCGCCCGGGGGGCTGCTGAACATGGTCGTCTGGCGGCGAAAGCTTGACAACGAATTCATGCACCGTGCCGAGATGGTCGTCGCGGAGTACCTGGAGGAGCCCGAGGAGTACGACGCGCCGCGCTGTGGGCCGGGGCCGTTCTCGATGGCCAACGCCGACACCGTCACGGACGTTCTGAAGCACGCCGGGTTCCATGACATCCGCCTCGCTCGCCAGGACCTGCCGTACAAGATCGGCGACGACCTCGACCACGCGGTCGCGTTCAACATGGCGCTGGGCCCCGCGGCGGAGGTGCTGCGCCTGTGGGGGGACCGCGTTGGCGAGATCAGGCCGAAGATCGCCGCCGACCTGCGCGCGGCGCTGGCGGACTACGCGGTGGACGGTGGCGCCGTCGTAGCGCCGGCGTCGACCTGGGCCGTGACCGCGCGCGCGTAAGCCGCCGCAATCAAGATCAGGCGAGCGGCGCCCGCATGAGAGACCTGATCGTCACCGAGAACATCACGCTCGATGGCGTCATCGACGCCACGGAGGGCTGGTTCGACGTGGTCGGCGACCCAGATGTCGACCAGTCCGACCTCGAGGAGGCGCTGACACGGCAGCGCGAGGCAGCGGACGCTTTCCTCGTCGGACGGGTGACCTTCGAGCAGATGCGCGGCTACTGGCCCAAGCAGACCGACGACAAGACTGGCGTCACCGACTACCTCAACGCCGTGTCGAAGTACGTCGTCTCGAGCACCCTCGACGACCCGGAGTGGGAGCCCACCACGGTGCTACGGGGTGAGCTGGGCGACGAGATCCGAGCGCTGAAGTCCCAGCCGGGCCAGGACATCGTCACCACCGGCAGCATCACGCTTGTGCGCGGCCTGATCGCCGCAGGGCTCGTCGACGAGTACCGCCTGTTCGTGTACCCGGTAGTGCTCGGGCGCGGCGCGAGACTGTTCGAAAACGCGACGGATGTCCCGCCGCTGGAGCTGGTGGAGGGTCAGCCCTTCCGCTGCGGAGTCGTCCTGATGCGCTACCGACCGAACTGAGCACCAAGCACTAAGCACTACCCCGCGTACCCGAACCGCTCCAAGACGGGAATCTCATGTATCTGCGGTGGCTGCAGGTGGTCCCACAGGATCCCGGGTGGGCGCTTGTAGGCGCCGTCCACCTCGATCACCGCGCGGGGGGTGGCCACCAGGTTCACGGGGATGTCGTGACCGGTCATCAAGAGGTTCTCGCGCAGGATCTGAATCGGGTGGACGGTGGTCGCCACCACCGTTCGGCGGTCGATCCTGCCGGCCTCAAGCAGGAGCGCGTACTCGAGGTCCGAGAAGCCGCCGCCCTTTCCCAGCCGCGCGCCCTTGAGATTGACCGCCACAGACCCGGTCAGCACGAGGTCGAGCTCGGGCACCTGGTCCAGGTCGATCACCTCACCGTGGCGCAGCGCTCCCTTGATGGTGGCGGCTTCGCGCCGCTGTTCCTCGCTCAGCTTGCGCGGATCGAGGAGACGAAAGGGGTGCTGATCTCGCAGTCGCGGGACCGCCATCACCAGCGTCTTGCCCTGCGCCAGTGCGAGCCTACGCGCGTGGGTCTGGGGAGAGTCGGGGTTTGCCTTGATGGCCTCGGCGCCCATCCACGCGGGGTGGCGGGAGAGCCGTTCGGCCGCGGCCTTGGCACCCGCGAAGTTCGGGATCCGGCCCTCGGCTCCGGGGAAGCGCGACACGCCCTCTCGGTCCATCGATCGCCAGACGTCCCGGCGTACCTGGTCCTTCGTGCGCATCGCCGGAGCATCCTGCCAGAATCGCGGCCATGGCCGAGTCAGCTCGCACGCCACTCTCGCTGCGCGAGCAGCCCGCTCCCAAGGGCGCTCCCGCCGCACCCCTTCCCGCCGTTCGGGAGGACGACCTGCGCCGCCACCTGCCCGGGATCGAGCCCGAGCGACGGCTGTCGGACTGGGGCCGCTCGGAGCGGATCGAGGGCATCATGGACTCCACCCTCTACGAGTTCTTCTACCGCTACTGGTTTCGGGCGGAGGTGGAGGGGATCGAGAACGTCCCCGCCACCGGGGGCGCTCTGCTGGTGTCGAATCACTCGGGAGCGCTGCCACCCGACGCCGCGATGATCGCCAAGTCGATTCGCGAGGAGCATCCCCACCCGCGGCCGCTCAACATCACCGTCGAGCATTTCTTCAAGGGCTATCCCGGCTTCTCGATGCTCATCCCCAAGATCGGCTGCGTGGCCGCCCACCCCGCCAACGTGCACCGGCTGCTCTACGACGAGGAGCAGCTCGTGCTCGTGTTCCCAGAGGGCCGCAAGGGAACCGAGAAGCTGTACAAGGACCGCTACCGCCTACGCCGGTTCGGCCGCGGCGGCTTTGTGGAGGCGGCAATGCGCGCGCGCGTGCCCATCGTCCCGGTATGCGTCGTCGGGGCGGAGGAGGCCGCGCCGGTGTTCGCGCAGCTCGGGCTGTTGAAGCGGCTCACCGGCCTGCTCTACGTTCCGGTCACGCCCACCTTCCCGCACTTCGGACTGCTGGGAATGCTCGGCTACCTGCCGGCCAAGTTCAAGCTGCGCTTCCTCGAGCCGATCGATTTCGGCGGCGAGACGCTCCACGAGGACAAGGCACTGGTGCAGACGACCGCCCAGGACGTGCGCGCTCGGATCCAGGAGAACCTCTTCGAGATGGTTTCCACCCGCCAGTCGGTCTGGTTCGGATAGCGGGCGATGCCCTCGAGACGAGTCCTCATCACCGGCCTGTCGACCTACTGGGGCGGCCGCCTAGCCCAAGCGCTCGAGTCCGACCCCAACATCGAGGCGATCGTGGGCGTGGACAACGAGGAGCCGAGCGTGGAGCTTGAGCGAACGGAGTACGTGAAGGTCGGCACTCAGCACGCGTTGCTGCGGCGCGTGGTCGATGCGGCTGAGATCGACACTGTCGTGGACACCCGGCTGGTCGTCGACTCGAGTACCACGACGCCGCGCAAGGCGCACGAGAACAATGTCATCGGGACGATGAACATCCTGGCCGCGTGCACAGGGGACGGCTCGGTCAGGAAATTCATCTTCAAGTCCTCGACGCACTTCTACGGGTCCGAGCAGGACGACCCTGCCTTCTTCGACGAGAGGATGGGCCGACCACACGCACCGCGAACTCCGATCGAGCGGGACATCCTCGAGGCGGAGGCGTCCGTGACCGAGTTCGCGGACAGGCACCCGGACGTGTCGGTAACCCTCCTTCGGTTTGCCAATGTGCTCGGCCCGGACGTACCCACGTCGCACATCGACCTCTTCTCGCTGCCGGCCGTCCCGATGATCCTCGGCTTCGACCCCCGCTACCAGTTCGTCCACGAGGACGACGTGGTCCACTCGCTCGAGCACGTCGTCCAGCACCGGCTGCCCGGCGTCTACAACGTGGCGGCCGACGGCGTGCTCGCGCTGTCGGAGGTGGCCGGTCTGCTCGGTAAGCCCTACGTGCCGATCCTTCCGCCCTGGGGCACCTCGTTGGCGGCGGGAGTCGCCCGCCGGCTCGGGGTCGCCATCCCGGCCGAGATGCTCAACCAGCTGCGCTTCGGACGGGGGGTGGACAATCGCAGGCTCAAGGCCGCCGGCTTCGAGTACGGCTACACCAGCCGCGAAGCCGTGATCGCCCTCGGTGAGCACCTGCGCTTGCATCCGCTCCTGCGGGGGAGCGCCGAGCCGTATCGCTACGAGCGAGAGGTCGAGGAGTTCCTGCGCTGGAGCCCGAACGTGCGCAACTCTCGCGTCAAGGACAGCGGCGGTCTCACGCGCGAGCAGATGGCCGAGCTGCAGAAGCTGTTGTCGGCGTACGAGACGCGGGGGGCGGAGGGGAACGTCGCGGCTGCGCCGGGATCGCGCGTTTCGCCTGAGTCGCGCGAGCCGTCTGAGTCGACAGTCGACAGTCGACAGCCGACAGAGTCGCCGCCGCCGCCGGAGCCCGACCCTCGCGCCGAGTCGCCGCCGGTCGACCATTACGACGACCTCGCCGCGGAGGAGATCATCTCCCTGCTCGGCTCGCTGGAGCCGGACGATCTCGAGACGTTGCTCTCCTACGAGCGCGAGCACCGCGGGCGCGACGCGGTGGTACGGGCCATCGAGTCGGTGCTTGCCCGGATGGCCGGCCCGCGCGCCAGTCCCTGAGCTCCGCTCCAGCGCAAGGGCGGTTGCATGGACGCAAGGTCGGTGTGAAACCGACCGATGCGTCCCTACACTTTTTGTCGCGTCCAGTAGCCCATGGGCGACCCTTCAATGCGAAACCGGTCATTCATCGCGGTCACGATCGCGCTCACGATCCTGATCGCCGTACCCGTGGCGGTGTACGCCTACGACTCCTCAAATGAGGATCGAATCGCGAACGGCGTGACCGTCGGAGGTGTGAGCGTCGGCGGCCTCTCCGCCGACGAGGCGCGCGCAAAACTGCAGCGGGAGCTGGCCGCGCCGCTCGAGAAGCCCATCTCGGCCACCTACGGAAAGCGGACGTTCACCCTCTCGAGCGAGGACGCCGAGGTGCGCGCGGACGTCGGCGGCATGGTCGACGAGGCCGTGGCCGCGAGCCGGGCGGGCAACATCTTCGGCCGAGCGTTCCGCGACGTGACCGGAGGTGAGGAGGACGCTCGCGTGGAGCCGCGCGTCAGCTACTCGAAGGCGGCGGTGGCGGGGCTGGTGGCGCGCGTCCGCAAGGGCGTCGACCGCACTGCCCAGGACGCCAAGCTCAACTTCCCGTCGCTTACCCAGGTCAAGGAGCGGGACGGCCTGAAGGTCGACGCCGCGAAGCTGGAGTCAGACGTCGGCGTTGCCCTCAAGAGCCCCGACGATCGCAGTGTCGAGGCGGTGGCCACCGTGACCAAGGCCAAGGTCACGCGGGCGCAGCTGGCGGGCAAGTACCCGACACTGCTGGTCGTGGATCGGGGCGCTTTCAAGTTGCGCCTCTACAAGAAGCTCAAGCTGACCAAGACCTACACGGTGGCCGTCGGTGCCGTGGGCTTCGACACCCCCACGGGGCTGTACAACATCCAGAACAAGGGCGTCAACGTGCCCTGGAGCGTGCCGAACAAGCCGTGGGCGGGCAGTCTCGCGGGCCAGGTCATTCCCGGGGGCGCCCCCGACAACCCGATCAAGGCCCGCTGGATGGGCATCTACGACGGCGCGGGCATCCACGGCACCGATCAGGTGGGCTCACTCGGAAGCGCCGCCTCGCATGGCTGCGTGCGGATGGCGATCCCGGACGTGATCGAGCTCTACGACCAGGTTCCCGTCTCCAGCCCGGTCTATATCGCCTGACGCTCGTCAGGGTGTGATCGCCTCCACTCCGACCTCCTCCCACCCGCGTTGCTCCAGGGAGGCCTGGCGTCCGGCGTGCCGAATGCAGAGGGTGCCGATGAAGACTCCCCGCTCCCGCTTGCGCAGTACCGCGTACCACATCGTGGAGGCGTCGCTTGGACCCTGGATTTGGTGCCAGGGCGCGACCGGCGCCTCCTGCGAGTCGGTCATACCGGCTTCGACCAGCTGCCGGCGGGTGGCCACGCGCCCGTCCTGAGTGTTGATGAAGAAGCTCGACACGCCTTCGCTCAACCCTAGTTGGGGCCGGGCCCTGTCTCGGTTCGACGAGCACCTGCGCCGGCAGGGAATGGCGGAGAAGACGCGGCGGGCCTACGGCATCGATCTAGGGCAGCTGGCCGAATGGGCCACCGCTCAAGACCGTGACCCCACCGAGCTCGATCACCGCGCCCTGCGGCGCTTCGCCGGCGTGCTCTCCGAGCGCGGTGCATCGAAATCGACGGTCGGGCGCAAGCTCGCGGCGATCAGGTCCTTCTACCGCGCCCTCCTGCGCGACGGTGACATCGAAGCTAGCCCGGCCGACCTCGTGGCCTCGCCCAAGCCGGACTCGGAGCTGCCGGTCGTGCTCAAGCCCGGCGGGGCCGTCGACCTGCTCGAGAGCATGCCGGCGTCGACGCCGCTCGAGCTGCGGGATCGGGCCATGTTCGAGCTGGCCTACTCCGCCGGACTGCGCGCCGAGGAGCTCGTGAATCTCGACCTGCGCAGCCTCGATCCCGACGCCGAGGAGCTGCGCGTCGAGGGTAAGGGCGGGCGGACGCGGATCGTCCCCGCGGGTGAGCCGGCCTGGCGTGCCATCCGGGCGTGGCTCGACCGCGGGCGCCCCGATCTGGCGGATGCGGGGGAGGGACCGCTGTTCGTCTCGAAGACCGGCCGCCGGCTCTCGACCTCCGATGTGCGGCGCCGGCTGAGGGCTGCGGTGCGGCGCGCGGCCGTCCAGTCGTCGCTGTCCCCGCACACGCTTCGGCACTCGTTCGCGACCCACTTGCTGGAGGGCGGAGCCGACCTGCGCGCCATCCAGGAACTGCTCGGCCACGCCTCCATCTCAACGACTCAGACCTACACTCGGGTAGAGTCTGGGCGCTTGAAGGTGGCCTACGCGCGGGCACATCCCCGCGCCTGACGGACGGATCTAGCGGGTGGAGACGAACCTCAAGTCGATTGAGCTCAGGGACCTCTGGCGGCGCTACAAGGATGACGGCGACCCGCGCGCCCGGGAGCGACTGACGCTCGCCTACGCCCCGCTTGTCAAGTACGTGGCGGGCAGGATGTCGAGCGGCCTGCCGGCCCACGTCGAGGAGGCGGACCTGATCTCCTATGGCCTCCTGGGGCTGATCTCGGCGATCGAGCGGTTCGAGCCGGCGCGCGAGATCCGCTTCGAGACGTTCGCGATCACGCGCATCAAAGGATCGATCATCGACGAGCTGCGGTCGCTCGACTGGGTGCCGCGCTCGGTTCGCGCCAAGGCGAGGGAGATCGAGCGGGCGAACGCCAAGCTCGAGCACCAGCTCCACCGCGCGCCCACCGATCAGGAGATGGCTGCCGCACTGGGCGGGACGGTCGAGGAGCTCCACGACTCGCTGGTCAAGATCTCCAGCTCCTCCGTCGTGGCCCTCGACGAGCTGTGGACGGTCTCCGACGCCTCCGGAGACCAGGTGTCGCTGCTCGACACGATCCAGGACCACGCGGCGGTCGATCCGGCGCAGGAGATGGACCTCACGGACATGAAGGACCGCTTGGCCGACGCCATCGCCCGCCTGCCGGAGCGGGAGAAGCTCGTGGTGGCGCTGTACTACTACGAGAACCTGACCCTGCGGGAGATCGGTGAGGTGCTGGGCGTCACCGAGTCACGTGTTTCCCAGCTGCACACGAAGGCGGTCCTGCGCCTCAAGTCGCGTCTGCAGGGCGACTCGCTCACCGAAGCCCTCTAGGCGCACCACGGACGCCTCCATCTGAGGGTAGGTTTTCTCTCTGGGAACGAGAGAGGAGACAGATGCCGCACGATGGCGCAAAGAGGATTCGCAACGTGGCTTTGATCGGCCACCGGGGGAGCGGCAAGACCTCGCTGAACGAGGCCCTGCTGTTCGAGGCGGGCGCGGTCAACCGCCTGGGCTCGGTGGCCGACGGCACGACCGTGTCGGACTCTGCCGACGACGAGAAGGCGCGCGAGATGTCGATCGCATCGAGCCTCGCCTCCTTCAGATGGCAGGACCGCAAGATCAACTTGATCGACACGCCCGGCGAGCCGAGCTTCGTGGCCGACGCGCTGGCGGCGCTGCGGGTCTGCGAGGGGGCAGTGGTCGTGGTGAACGGCGTGATGGGCGTCGAGGTCCACACCGAGCGCCTGTGGCAGCGCGCAGAGGACCTCGGCTTGTCCCGGCTCTTATTCGTGAACATGCTCGACCGGGAGCGCGCCGACTTCTTCCGCACCCTCGATTCCCTGAAGGCCGCCTTCGGTCAGCACGTGGTGGCCACCGAGATACCGATCGGCTCGGAGCACGAGCTGCAGGGTGTGATCGACCTGATCGACATGAAGGGCTACCGCTACGACGGTGCGGGCCGCGACAACTCGGAGGAGATCGACATCCCGGACGACCTGCGCGCCCAGGCGGACGAGTACCGCGAGAAGTTGATGGACGAGGTCGCCGAGGTCTCGGACGAGCTGATGGAGCGTTACCTCGAGGGCGAGGAGATCTCCCACGACGAGACGGTCACGGCGCTCAAGTCCGGCGTCACGAGCGGCACGATCTTTCCGGTGACGTGCGGTGCGGCCACGCGCAACCTGGGCACGAACCGGCTCCTCGACGCGCTGGTGGAGGACCTTCCCTCGCCCGCCAAGAAGGGCCCCGTGCAGGCCGGCGAGGAGACGCTCGAGCCGGTCGAGGACGCGGACATGGTGGCGTTCGTGTTCAAAACGCTCGCGGATCCGTTCGCGGGGCGGATCAACCTGTTCCGCGTCGTCCAGGGCGTGGTGAAGCACGACTCGCACGTCTTCAACTGCCGTGCGCACTCCAAGGAGCGGATCGGCCAACTGCTCGTCCCCCAGGGCAAGGACCACGACCACGCCGACGAGTTCGGGCCCGGCGACATCGGTGCGGTGGCCAAGCTGAAGGAGACCCACGCCGGCGACGTGCTCTCCTCCAAGGACCGCGAGGTGGGCCTTCACATGCCGGATCTGCCGCGGCCCGTGATGGCGTTCGCGATGGAGCCCAAGGCAAAGGGCGACGAGGAGAAGGTCTACACGGCGCTTCGCCGGCTGCAGGAGGAAGACCCAACGATCGATGTGCACCGCGACCAGCAAACCGGCGAGGAGATCGTCGCAGGCCTGACCCAGGTGCACGTGGAGGTGATCGTCGACCGCATGCGTGAGCGGTTCGGCGCCGAGGTCACGCTGAAGCCGCCGCGCGTTCCGTACCACGAGACGATTCGGGGTCCCGCCAAGGCGCACGGGCGCTACAAGAAGCAGACCGGGGGCCGCGGGCAGTTCGGCGACTGCCACATCGAGATCGAGCCTCTGCCCGACGGGCAGGGGTTCGAGTTCGTCAACAAGATCAAGGGAGGAGTGATCCCCTCCGGGTTCATTCCCGCGGTGGAGAAGGGGATCGTGGAGACGATGCGCCATGGCGTGATCGCCGGCTACCCCGTCGAGGGCGTGCGGGTGACGCTGTTCGACGGCTCCTACCACACCGTCGACTCGTCGGAAATGGCGTTCAAGGTGGCCGGCTCGATGGCCTTCAAGCAGGCGATGGACGCGGCCAAGCCGGTTCTGCTCGAGCCGATCATGACGGTGACGGTCACCGTCCCCGAGGACTGCGTCGGGGACGTCATCGGCGACCTCAACTCGCGCCGCGGGCGTCCGCTGGGCATGGAGCCGAAGGGTCAGGCGACCGAGGTGAGGGCGGAGGTGCCGATGGCTGAGATGCTCAGCTATGCGCCCGACCTGCGCCAGATCACCGGCGGGCGCGGCGATTACGGCATGGAGCTGGCGCGCTACGAGGAGGTGCCCCAGCACCTGGCTGGACAAGTGGTCGAGAAGTCCCAGGAGCAGGGAGAAGCGGTCCGCGCTTAGCTAGGATCGCTGCGGTGAAGAAGGAGCTTCGTCCGTTCCACGACCACGTGACCTGCGATGTCTGCGGGCGCACGATTCTCAAGGGGGAGCGCACGGAGGCCTACCTCGCTCCGGGTGGGGAGCGCCATCCCGTGTGCGAGCTGTGCTTCGTGCGCGCCGAGCACGCCGGTTGGATCCGTGAGTCAGCGCACGGAGAGGTGCCGGCTCGCGGGCCGCGTCCCCAGGAGCGGCGGCCGCTGTTCGCTCGCCTGAGGCGGAAGCCGGCTGAGCCGCTCAACGGAGCGCCGGAGATCGGGGCGTCCGAGGAACCTCCCGAGCGGCCGGTCGAGGAAGCGCCGGCTCCGCGCGAGCGCCCGCGAGAAAAGCCGCAGGACCCGCGCCACGTTCGCGCGGTGCCCACCACGGCCGAGGTCAAGGTAGACCGCGCGCTCGAGCTGTTCAACTCGTCCGAGCACCAGCACACCGTGGCGGGGCTGGTCCGAAGCCTCGGGTCGCCGTGGGCCACCGCTCTGCCCGACCCGGACGCTCCCAGCACGGTCACGGTGCTGATCGCGTGGGAGCTCTCCTGGTATCGCTACCGAGTGGACCTCGGCGACGCCGCCGAGCCCGTAGCGTTGCAGGAGAAGGGCGACGAGATGAACGCGATCGACGAGGCGCTGCGCGAGTGGAATGCGGCGCTCGACGCCGACGGGCGACTGGTGATAGGAGTGGCGCAGCAATGATCTACTGCGTGGTCCCACAAGCTCTGGCCGACGAGCTGCTACCCAAGCTCACGGAGTACTACAAGGACGACCCCCATGTGGAGGTGATCGTCGACCGCCGTGCCCAGGGCGGCAGCCCCGGCACGCACGACCCCTTCACGGAGAAGCGCCGCCAGCGCGTGAAGGGGACCTTCCCGCCCATCGGTCCGACGGCGAGGGACTGACCGAGCTGGACAAGGTCGTCGTCCACGTGGACGGGGGCGCCCGCGGCAACCCCGGCCCGGCCGCGGTGGCGGCGGTGGCCGCCGCGCCCGACGGGGGCGAGCTGGCCGAGCGCAGCGCCTTCATCGGAGAGGCCACCAACAACGTGGCCGAGTACCGCGCCCTGCTGCTGGGCCTCGAGCTGGCGCGAGACCTAGAGGCGGACGAGGTCGAGATCGTGAACGACTCGGAGCTGGTGTCGAAGCAGATCCGCGGCGAATACAAGGTCAAGCACGCAGGCCTGAAGCCGCTCTACCTCGAGGCGATGGCCGCGCTGCGTGAGTTCGATCGCTGGGAGGTGCGCAGCGTCCGGCGCGACAGCAACGAGCGCGCCGACGACTTGGTCAACGAGGCGCTTGACGAGCGCGGGGCTTGACGCCCCGGACAACCGCCCGGCGTCCGGCCGGGGTAGGGTCACGGAAACCAGATCCGCCTAGCCGAGGGGGGCAGATGGGCCACATCGACACCGTGCAGGAGATCTACGGCGCAGCGTGGCGGCTTTCCGGCACTTCCTGGATACCCTGCAACACGCGGAGGCGCTTCGTGGCTAGGCGGACTGCGGGACTGCTGGTTGCACTCGGCGTGGTCATCGGACTCATGGCGCTAGCGGCCGGACCCGCGACGGCCGCGAAGAAGCGCTCGCTGCGGGACGTGCTGGTCGTGAGCAACAACTGGGCGGGCACCGCCGATCTGGTTGATCCGCGCTCGTTCAAGCGGCTAGCGCGGCTGAACGTGATCCCTGATGCGCAGCAGCGGATCGCGGAGATCAACGCCGACCCCGGTCGGCTGGCGATCTTCGACTTCATTCGCGCGCAGGTCGGCGAAGGGAACAACCAATATGTCGACGACGGTTTCGTGTCCCGCGACGGCCGCTACGTCTACTTCTCGAGGCCGAGCTTCGCCGACGTGGTGGCGATCGACCTCAAGACGCGAAAGCTGGCGTGGCGGGTGAAGATCCACGGGAACCGCGCCGATCACATGGCGCTATCACGGGACGGGCGGCGCCTGCTGGTGTCGGCGTCCACTGCGCGGGTCGTCGACGTGATCGACACGAAGGAGCGCAAGATCGTTGGGGTGATCCCGTCGGGCGACTCCCCTCACGAGAACAACTTCTCCCGCGACGGGCGGCTGATCTTTCACGCCAGCATCGGAACGGTCTATACGAGCGCGGACGATCCAGCGCAGGACGGGACGAAGGGCGAGCGCGTCTTCGAGGTCATCGACGCGCGGACGCTCAGGGTGATCCGCCGGGTCGACATGGGCCGGGAGCTCGCCAAGTACGGGATCAACGTGAGCGCGGCGGTGCGGCCGATGGCGATCTCGCCGGACGAGCGGTTCGTCTACTTCCAGCTCTCGTTCCTGCACGGCTTCGTGGAGTACGACCTCAAGGGGAAGCGGCCGCTGCGGATAGCTGTGCTGCCGATCCGGAGCCGAGCGCAGGGGCTGCCGCGCACGGAGTACCTGCTCGACTCCGCCCATCACGGCCTCGGCCTGAACAACGAGGGCACCAAGTTCTGCGTCGCGGGCACGATGTCCGACTTCGCCGCGATCGTCTCGCGGCGCACGTTGCGGGTACAGAGCCTGGTGAACGTGGGGGCCGGCGGGGTGCCGTACTGGTCGACGACGAGTGACGACGGGCGCTACTGCTTCGTGTCGGTTGCACGCAAGGACCGGGTGTCGGTGATCTCGTTCAAGACCGGCAAGGAGATCGCCCGGATTCGCGTCGGCCGCCATCCGCAGCGGATGCGGACCGGCCGGGCGCGCGCCGACTTCCTGTGACGCTGCGCGGCCGACGGCGGCTGAGTCCTACTCGCGCAGGCCGGCTGCTTCCATGGCGAGGCTAGCCTCGCGGAAGTCCTCCCACCGCGCCAGCTTGCCTTCCTCGTCGACGGTGGCCACCCCCGCTGTAGGGATGTCCGTCTCCACGCCGCCGCCACGGCCGCGGATCCGGATGGTGCCGATGGCGAGGATCCGGCCCCCGAGGTCGCGGACGTCGCTGTAGCTGACCTGGAAGACCTCGAAGTTCTCCGTGTTGTCCGCCCAGAACCTACGCAGCCCGTCGTGACCCCGGTAAGCGCCTTCGACCGCGCTCCTGGCCGGAAGGAAGACGACGTCCTCGGCGACGTCGCGCAGTCCCGCCTCGACATCGCCCCGGTTCCAGGCCTCGTGCACGCGCCGGAATGCGTCCATGTGCTCCTGCGACATCTCTCCGAGTATCCCTGATGGCTTCCCACACTCGGGCCTGGTGGTACGTTGCATCTGGCTGACGCGCGACCTCCGCTTCAGCGCCCGGGCCGCGCGCAGCGTCGCCCACGAACGCAAGGAGGCCTCCGATGGCCAAGTCCATCCCAGACGAGTACCCGCGGGTCATGCCGTACCTGATCGTCGACGGCGCCGGCGAGGCGCTCGATTTCTACTGCTCGGTGCTCGGTGCCCGCGAGCGTATGCGCATGCCGGCGCCGGAGGGCAAGATCGGGCACGCCGAGCTCGAGATCGGCGACTCGATCTTCATGCTCGCGGACGAGGCTCCGGAGATGAACGCGCGCGGGCCGCGATCCGTCGGCGGTACGCCGGTCTCGCTGTACGTCTACGTCGAGGACGTGGACAGCGTCTTCGAGAAGGCCCTTCAGTCAGGGGCCAAGGAGCTGCAGCCGGTGGAGGACAAGTTCTACGGAGATCGCTCCGGTACGTTCGAGGATCCCTTCGGCCACCAGTGGGGGGTCGCCTCGCACGTCGAGGATGTGCCGGCCGAGGAGATGAACAAGCGCATGGAGGAGGCGTTCGCTGGGCAGGGCTGAGCGCCTGCCCGAGTCCGCCCCGGCGTTTCAGGCGTCCGCGTAGGGAATCTCCGCCGTTATCCGGGTGCCCCGTCGGGGCGGGCTCTCGACGTCGAGGCGCCCATTGAGGGCCTCGACCCGCGTCGCAAGGCCACGCAGTCCGGAGCCCCCGGCAGGGTCGGCGCCGCCCACGCCGTCGTCGGACACCGTTACCGTGGCGCACCCGTTCGACCGCTGGATGTGCACGGTCGCTCGAGAGGCATCGGCGTACTTCGTCACGTTGGTGATTGCCTCCGCCACCACGTAGTACGCCGCCGCCTCGACAGGGGGGGCCAGGCGCTCCTCGGGCAGCTCCGCGACCTCGACCGGTACGGGCGTCCGTGCCAGCAGTGCGTCGAGCGCAGGCCCGAGCCCGTGCTCGCTCAGAAGGGGAGGGTGGAGCCCACGGGCCAGCTCGCGCAGCTCGTCGATCCCCTGAGCGAGATCGTCCTGGGCCGTGGCGAGGAGCTCTCGGGCGGTCCCTGGGTCTCGCTCGAGGTCGCCGCTGAGCGCACGGAGCTGGAGCGCCACCGTGACGAGCTGCTGCTGGGCGCCGTCGTGGAGATTGCGCTCGAGTCGCGAGCGTTCGGCGTCGCCAACCTTCACGAGTTCGGCGCGCGAAGCCGCCAGGCGCTCGCGGGCGTCGGCGTTGGCCAACGCCTGGCCGACGAGGTCCGCGAAGTCGCAGAGCTCCCGCTCGAGGCCCGCCGGGAGCGGCTCCTCCGACGGGCTCGCCGCCACCACCGCTCCCCACAACCGGCCCGCGACCTTCACCGGGGCCGCGAGTGCGGCACGGTAACCCGCGCTTCGCATTCTCTTCGCCAGGCTGCCCGCTGCCTCGTCGTAACGTTCTAGGCGTTCTGCGGCACCACTGCGCAGTACCTTCGCCACGACGGTGTCGCCGTCCAGATCGTACGACGCGCCCACCGATAAGACCGGTCGGCCCTGCTCATTCCAGGCACCGACGACCCGCGCCGAGTTCGTGTCGCTGTATTGGACGACCGCCGCGTCAGGCAGCCCCAGCAGACGCCCGACCTCTTCGGTCACCTGCTGGAACAGGCGGCTCGGTGCCGCCTCCTCGGCAACCAGCGTGGCCACCCGACGCAGGGCCGCGTGCTCGTCGGCCAGCGCGCGCTGTGCAGCCTCACTCAGCGCGAGCGCCCGCGCTGCCCGGCTGCGCTCAGCCGTCACGGCGGCGAGGAGCAGGGAAGTGAGTGCCGCGGTTGCGATGAATACCTGCGTGGCGAGCAAGCTGTCGGTGATCGACTCGCGCACGAACGGCCCGGTTTCCTGAGCGGTGTTCCACACCGTGATCGCGCACACGACGGCGATCGCCGTGGCGGCGCCGCGAGGTCCCAACCGCAACGCGGCCCAAAGAAGCACCGGAAAGACGATGTAGGGCACGTCCCGCTGTGGGGCCAGCTCGGCGAGCGCCGTCAGCACGGCGAGCCCGACTACGCCCTCCAGGACGTCGCGCCGCCGGATGCCTTTTAGGCCTGCCCCGGCCCACGCCAATAGAAGCGGCGTGACCACCAGCACGCCTGTTAGGTCGCTCAACGTCCATGTGCGATAGACACCCCACAGCTCGTCGGCGCTCACTACCTCTCCGAGGCGCAGCGCCGTTGGGCCGAATGCGGCGCTGACCAGCGCGGCGACCACCGCGCAGGTCACGAGCGCCAAGACGTCGAGGGTGCGCTCGAGACTGGCCCGCCCGCCCGTCAGGCGCTTGAGCAGCAGCGCGCCGACCACGAGCGCCAGGGTGTTGCCAATGGTCTGGCCGATAATCGTCTCGGCCGGTGTCGAGAAGTCCGCGAGCAGGAGATCGCCGACCACGACACCCGGCCAGAGGCGGATGCCATACAAGAAGAGCGCGGCAAGGCCCAGTCCAGCGGGTGGCCATAGCGCCGTCACCGCCCCGTCGAGGTACGCCAGTTCGAGCCCAAGCCGTCCCGCCAGGTAATAGGCCAGCGCTACGACCGCGACCGAGGCCAGGTAGAGCGCGACCGGCCCGCCCTGGCGGCGGCGCAAGGCGTCGACTGCTTCCCTTGCATCTTGGCGGCGGTGCTCCGCGCCAGTGACAACAGTTGAGCCCATGCCCGCGATCGAGTGTAGATCGCGGAACCGGTCATCCGGGTCCAGGGCCGCCGGCTTGTCAGCCAGCGTTTGCGCGCGCCGAATCCAAAGACTCGGTCGGCTACCCGCCCCTCTCCACGACCTCCGCAATGAACCGGGTGGTGTCGCCGAGCACCTCCTCGCGGTTCGTCTCGTTGAAGATCTCATGACGCGCGCCGGGATAGTTGTGCCGGGTCAATTGCGCATTCGTCAGAAGGTCGATCAGGCGGCGTGTCTCGGTGGGCGGGACGAGCTCGTCGGCGTCGCCGTGCTGATAGAGGACGGGACCCCGTGACGCGCGGCGAGTCGAGCGCTGCATCGGCAAGCGCTAGAGCCATCGCCGCCAGCGTGCCGCGCTTGAAGTCGCCGTGGTAGACGAGCGGATCGTCGACGTAGGCCTGTCCGACAGCATCGTCGCGGGAGAGGGTCGTCGGATCGATGGGGCTCTCGGGGATGGTGTCCATAGCAAGGAGCTCGAAGATGCCCCAGGTGCCGCCTACGGGGGCCGAGAGCACAAGACCGTCGAGGACATCGCCGTGGCGCTCGGCGTAGCGGATGGCGATCAGACCGCCCATCGAGTGGCCCACGAGCACCAGGGGATCGCCCTGATGCTCGTCGCGCGCGATCTCCACCAGGAGATGCAAGTCCTCGACGACCGCGTTGAAGTTGGAGATCAGTGCCCGTTCGCCATCGGATCGCCCGTGGCCGACGTGGTCGAGTCCGTACACAGCGGCCCCGTGTTGCCCCAACGTGGCAGCGACGTGCTCGTAGCGGCCGATGTGCTCGCCGTAGCCGTGGGCGATGACGACGACGTGGCTCGCCTGAGTCTGCTCCCAGGTGCGCACGTGCAGCGATCCGCCCTGCCCGGCCAGCGCTCGCTCGCCCATGAGCGGACCGTATCAGCGGGGGAGCGGCTACTCGGACCGCCGGCTCGTCGGCTGGCATCCCGATTCCGTTCGTGAGCTGGCGGAGAAAACACGAGCGGCGGCGAGGAAGAAATGAGCGAACGAGTGGCGGCCCTTGACAGCGCGCTAGACCGGTCGGCATAGAGTAGGCGGATGACCGGGCTTCAGGCGTGGTGGGATGCTGGCCAGCGGATGCGAGTAGGCGGGCACGAGCTGTTCGTCTGGCAGGCGGGGCCGCCGAATCGAAGGGTCGTCACGCTGCTGCACGGGTATCCGGGCTCGTCGCACGACTTCGCGGAGGTGGCGGAGGCGCTGGTGGCCGACGGCCACTGGGTTGTGGCGCATGACCTGCTCGGCTTTGGCGCATCCGACAAGCCCGCCGAGCACGCGTACTCGCTGGTCGAGCAGACCGATCTGCTGGAGGCCTTGTGGGATCGGCTCGGGGTCAGCTCGAGCGTGGTTGTCGCCCACGACTACTCGGTGACGATCGCGCAAGAGCTGCTGGACCGCGACGCTCCCGTGGCGCGGCTCTTCCTGCTCAACGGTGGCGTCTTCCCTCAGCTTCATCGCCCGACGCCGGTCCAGGAAATCCTGCTCGACCCGGTGGAGGGCCCCGAACTGGCGTTGCAACTCAACGAGGAAGCGGTGAAGGCGGGGCTGTCCCAGACCTTCGCTCGGCCGGATGACCGTGTGCTCGACGATCTCTGGCGTGCCCTTTCGCGGAAAGACGGCCACCGGCTCGCACACTCCCTCCTGCACTATGTGGGCGAGCGAGCCGAGCATGGCGACCGCTGGGTGGCCGCCCTGGAGGGCGCCCAGGTCCCGCTCACGTTCATTTGGGGAGCGGAGGACGCGGTGAGCGGCGCGCACGTGATCCCGGAGATCCGGAAGCGGCTGCCGGACGCCCGCGTCGTGGAACTGAACGGCGTTGGACATTGGCCGCAGCTCGAGGCGCCCGACGCGGTGATTGCGGCACTGCGCGAGGACCTGTCCTGAGCGCCGGGTTCGACCCGGGCACGGCCGGCGTCTGGACCGGCGCGCTCGACTCGCTCGCGCCGTCCGCCGCCGGCGCGCTGGCAACCGAGCTGGACGAGCTGGGCTACGGCATGCTCTGGATCGCCGAGGGCAACGGGCGCGAGGCGCTGACTCACGCTGCGCTGCTGCTAGGTGCGAGCTCCCGGATCAGGATTGGTACCGGCATCGCCTCGATCTACGGCCGCGACGCGGTGGCGGCCAACGCCGCCGCGCGCACGCTGGAGGCGCAGCACCCTGGGCGCTTCGTGCTGGGCCTCGGCGTGAGCCACGCGCCGCTGGTGGAGAGCATGCGCGGCCATACTTACGGCAAGCCGCTCACCGCCATGCGCGAGTACCTCGACGCGGTCGACGCCGCCCCCTACTACGCGGGCGGGGGAGCCGAGGCCGAGCCCGCGCCGCCGCGCGTGCTGGCGGCGCTCGGCCCTAGATGCTCGACCTCGCCCGCGACCGTGCCGCCGGTGCGCTCACCTACCTTGTTACCCCCGAGCACACCCGGGCCGCGCGCGAGCGGCTCGGACCCGACGCGCTGCTGGCGGTGGAGCAGGCCGTGACCCTCACGCCTGACCACGCGGGGCGGTCGAGCTTGGTGGTTCACGTCCTGGTCCTGGTGGTTCTGGTCCAGGTGGCTCCACCGGCAGGCGAGGCATTCCGGGCCAGCCGGTGCCGCTGGCGCGGCGGCTCGCGGAGACCAAAGCGGCGCTCTACGGCGGTGTCGATCAGGAGCTAGAGCACAGGAAATTGCTGGCCAGAGCCGCGTTGTATGGCGAGGCCCCCGGCGCGGCCGGAGAAAGCAAGCCCCAAAAGCGCTAAATCGGCTCTAAGGGGGGGGCGAGTGTTACTCCCTCGCGTTACTCCGTGCACACTGTGCATACAGTCTTGAGGCATTTGGAGAGGGCCTGAAAAGCGCTCTACAGCAGGGAAAACGAGAGAAAAGCGGCTGATGGGATTCGAACCCACGACCTTCTGCATGGCAAGCAGACGCTCTAGCCAACTGAGCTACAGCCGCGCGAGGCGCCGAGTATAGGCGGCACCCGGTTGGCGCCCGACCCCCGCTCCCTTTAGATGCACTTTGCGGGCTTTTCCGGCCGCCCAGGTTGTTCATGACACGCCGGTGAGGGACGCTCGGGGTCCAGTGGGCCGGTTCGCAGGTCTGATCGCGATGGTTGGTGCATGCGCGACCCTGCTCTCGGGTTGCACGGTGGGCCTGCCGAACGGGCTCAGCTACCTCACCGACCGCAGCGTGAACCTCCAGGCGCAGGTGGCCGGGAGCCTGCCGGAGACCGGCTCCTACCATTTCGACTACGGCACGACGAGCGCGTATGGGAGCAGCACCCCCGTCCGCTCCGTCAACTTCAGCCAGACCATTCTGGACGTCGGCGAGCCGATCGGCGGGCTGGTCGCCAACACGACCTATCACTACCGCATCTGCCCACAGGACTCCCAGGGGGAGAACTGCGGCGGGGACTACACGTTCACGACTCGCCCGGCCGGAGGACGTTCGGGAATCGTCTTCGAGTCGACGCGCGACGGGAACCTCGAGATCTACGCGATGAACGCCAACGGCTCGGGGCAGACCCGGCTGACCAGCAACGCAGCGCCGGACGGTCAGCCTGCG
Organism: uncultured Thermoleophilaceae bacterium; assembly: GCA_963802855.1. Classification (GTDB taxonomy): domain Bacteria; phylum Actinomycetota; class Thermoleophilia; order Solirubrobacterales; family Thermoleophilaceae; genus JAAYBF01. The sequence continues at coordinate 126,701 of CAWDJP010000002.1, read as the reverse complement.
TTCTCGCCGGACGGCAAGAAGATCGCGTTTCGCTCGACCAGGGACGGCGACAACGACATTTACGTGATGAACACCGACGGCTCGGGGGTGACGCAGCTCACGGACTCCCCGGGAGACGACCTCGGGCCGGCCTGGGAGCCGGGGGCCTTCGCGGATCGGATCGCCTTCTTCTCCAATCGCGACGACGGCAACTACGAGATCTACCGGATGAACACCGACGGGAGCAACCAGACCCGCGAGACCTTCGACTCGGCGGTCGACAGCGCCCCTTCGTATGCGCCCTCCGGGCGCCCGGTCACGTTCGCGGCGAACAGGACGGGCAACTTCGAGGTCCACCGGATGATGTTCCCACCGTTGAGTCAGTTCCCGTTCGCGATCACCAACAATCCTGGGGTGGACAACATCCCCAGCTGGTCGCCTTTCGGTGACCGGGTCTCGTTCCACACGAACCGCGACGGCAACTTCGAGATCTACCGCATCGGTCCGAACGGGGAGAGTCCAACGAGGATCACCAACAACGCCTCGGGGGACTTCAACGCCAATTGGTCCCCCGACGGCGCGAAGATCGCGTTCGAGTCGAATCGCGACGGCGCCTCGGACATCTTCTCCATGAATGTCGATGGCAGCGGGCAAGTCCGGCTGACGCCGACCGCGATCACGTTCAACGACACGAATCCGAAGTGGTCGCCGCGCTGGCCCTGAGCCGGAACCGCGACATCGACAAACAGGAATGTGAGAGGGTCCGGGCGGCCGTCACGGGCCGTCACAGTCGGAGAGAGGAGCCGCCCTAATGAGCCGTTCGCTCAGGTTCGTCGTCGTCGCGCTCGTCGCGCTGGCCACCGTTCCCGCCACCGCCCTAGCCGGAAAGGGCGATAACTCCGCGGGCGACACGGCGCGCTACATCCTGCCCCCCGGCAACTTCGGCGGGGTGCCCTTCACCGACGAGTCCACCGACCAGCTTCCGCTCTACGACGGGCTGACCCCGCTACGGGGGAACGTGACCACGGCCGACATCGACCGGCTCTTCCTCCCCGAGGACTTCAAGCCCGTCGGCGCCACGCGTGAGGAGCAGACGGGTCGTCCCGGGCTGCGCCTGATCTACGACAGCTTCGGCGTCCCGCACATCTACGGCAAGACCCGCGACGACGTCTCGTTCGGCGCCGGCTGGGTGACCCAGCGCGACCGGGGGTTGCTGACCATGCTCGGCCGCGGCCCGGCCCGCGTTGCGGTGGCCGACGTGCCTGGGATCAACGCGTTCGGCCTGGTCACCAGCGGGCAGTCGTTCGTGCCCAGCCCCGAGGCCGAGGCCCTCGTAACGAAGCAGAAAGACCTGCTCGTCAAGACATACGGCGAGAAGGGACGCCAGATCTTGCGCGACGCCCAGGCGTACGCGGACGGCATCAACGCGTACTTGAGGTTCACGAACAACAACACCCCGCCGGCGACGGTGAACGACGTGATCGCCACGGCGGCGTTCATCGGCTCGATCTTCGGAGCCGGCGGTGGCGGCGAGGCTCAGAACAGCGAGCTGCTGGCCAAGCTCCAAGGCGCGCTCGGCAAGCGTCGCGGCTTCAACGCGTGGGACGACGTGATGCTCGCGGACGACCCCGAGGCTCCGACGACCACCGATCGGCGCTTCGACTACGGCCCACTCACCGGAGGGAAGGTCCGCGGCTCGGTGAAGATCGATCCGGGATCGATCCAGAACGTGGATCCGCGCGCAACCACGCCGGCCGCCGTCGCGTCGGCGCAGGCCCCGCCCGGCCGGCAGGCCTCCAACTGGCTCATCACGGCGCCCGAGCGGTCAGCCACGGGCAATCCGCTCGCGGTCATGGGGCCGCAGCTGGGCTACTACTACCCGGAGATCGTGCAGCAGATGCACCTCAGCGGCCCGGGAGTGGAGGCGCAGGGGGCCACGGTGCCGGGCCTGGCGATGTACGTCCTGATCGGGCGCACCAAGAACTACGCCTGGAGCCTGACATCGGCCGGTCACGACGTGCGTGACGTGTACGCCGAGCGGCTCTGCAACCCCGACGGGTCGGCGCCGACACGGGCGTCCATCCACTATCGCTACAAGGGTAAGTGCCGGCCGTTCGAGGACCACAACGCCGGCCTGCTCGCCGGCACGCCGCTGCGCTACAAGAGCTCAGTCCACGGATCCGTCGTCGGCACGGCAACGGTCAAGGGCAAGCTTGTGGCGCTGTCGCGGAAGCGGTCGACGTTCGGCCGCGACGGGCTGAACCTGGCCGCGCTGAAGGACATGACCGAGGGCAAGGCATCGAGCCCGGAGCGGTTCTGGCGGGCGGCGAACCAGTTCGGGTTCACGTTCAACTGGGGCTACATCTCGCGGAAGGCGACCTCGTTCTTCTCGTCCGGCCTGCTCCCCAAGCGACCGCGCGGCCTCGATCGGCGGTTGGTCACGAAGGGCAACGGACGCTACGAGTGGAAGGGCTTCCTCAGTGAGCGCGAGCATCCGCACGACGTGAGCGGGCCCGGCGGGCTGCTGCTGAACTGGAACAATCGCTCGGCGCGCGGGTTCATGCACGGCGACAACGAGCCTTATGGCTCGGCCCAGCGAGTGGAGCTGTTCGACAAGTGGCCGAAGCGGCCGCGCCTCACGGACGTCGTGAGCATCATGAACCGGTCCGCGACCGAGGACGTGCGCTCTCCGGTGTGGCCGGTGATCAGCAAGGTGCTGCGCTCAGGCTCCGCCCCCAGTGCCCGCGACCAGCAGATCGTGGACATCCTCGACGGCTGGGTCCGACGCGACGCGCCGCGCCTGGACGCGGACAACAACGGCCTCTACGACGAGGCCGCGCCCGCGATCCTCGACGGGATCGCGCGCCCGATCGCCGAGGCTGTGGTGCGCCCCGTCTTCGGGGACCTCACCGACGACCTCAACGACGTTCGAAACCTCGGCAGCGGGTCGGGCGACTCGTACGTCGACAAGGACCTGCGTACGCTGCTCAAGCGCGATGTCCGCGGCCGGTTCAACCTGCGCTACTGCGGAAACGGGTCGAAGTCCGCGTGCCGCGCGTCCCTGTGGGCCGCGATCCACCAAGCGGCGGACGGATTGGCCACCGAGTTCAACAATCCGAACCCGGCGACGTGGCTGAAGACCGCCGCCCGAACCTCGTTCGTGCCGGGACTGCTCCCGAACACGATCCGAGCGACCAACCGCCCGACGTTCCAGCAGGTGCTGGAGTTCCAGGGCTGGTAGGCCAGGCCATCGGGCGTCCCCGAGGCCCCGCGGGAGGGGCGGCCTCGGGGCGCCCGACAGGCTGCGCCTACTCGTACGGCGCGTAGCGGTGATGGAGCATCAGGTCGTTGCCGTCGGGGTCGGTGAACAGCGCCATGTGGCAGACGCCGGTGTCGAAGATCTCACCGGCGAACTCGACGCCCTTCGACTCGAGCTCAGCGCGTGCCTTCTCCACATCGGACACGTGCAGGGCGGGGTGGGCGTTCTTCTGGGGCGCGAAGGGCATCCCGAACTTCTCCGGCTCCCAGATGCCGAAGCACGTCTCACCGACCCAGAAGTCGTTCGGGGAGTTCTTGTCGGGCCTCAGGCCGAGGGTCTCGCCGTAGAAACGGCGTGAGCGCTCGGTGTCCTGGGACGGGACGCCGATGAAGTCGAGCTTCTCGATCATGTGATTCAGCCTCCCAGCTTGGTCTCGAGGATGATCTCGTCCACGGCAGCCAGGGCCTTGGAGATCGGGCCGCCGGCCTTGGCCTGCTCGGCATGCTCACGAAAGTGCGCCTCGTCGATCCCCGGTACGTCGCCTTCGCCCTCCTCGAAACGGGATTGGAAGGAGTACGAGCCCTTGAAAACGCCGTCCCCGACCTCCAGCTCGCCATGGCCGCCCGGGAGGTCGCCCTCCCACCTCGCGCGCCCGGTGCGTGTGGCCATTCGCTTCCCCTTTCGGTCGTTTGACTGCACACTAGACGCGACCGCGAGTTCCCGACGAGCAGACATGTGCGGTCCCGCGCATCCGCTGTCCGGTACCGTCTCCGGCCTTCCCGATCCGCGATTTCGACCCGAGGAGCCAGCCGATACACGTGAGCCAAAGCACCGTTGCGACGCAGAACAAGAAGCTCCAGGCCTGGGTCGACGAGATCGCCGCACTGACCAAGCCGGACGATGTTCACTGGTGTGACGGCTCTGCCGAGGAGTACGACGCTCTCGCCCAGCAGCTGGTGGACGTAGGCACGTTCGAGCGCCTCTCGGACGCCAAGCGCCCCAACTCCTACCTCGCGCTCTCCGATCCCGCTGACGTGGCGCGCGTCGAGGACCGCACCTTCATCTGCCCGAGCGACGAGAAGGACGCCGGCCCGACGAACAACTGGCGTGAGCCGGGGGAGATGCGCGAGACGCTGAACGACCTCTTCGACGGCTGCATGGAGGGCCGCACGATGTACGTCGTGCCGTTCTCGATGGGCCCGCTCGGCTCCCCGATCGCTCACATCGGGGTCCAGCTCACCGATTCCGCCTACGTCGCGGTGTCCATGCGAATCATGACCCGGATGGGACAGGGTGCTCTCGACGCGCTCGGCGAGGATGGCGAGTTCGTCCCGTGCGTGCACTCGGTCGGCATGCCCCTCTCAGCTGGCGTGGAGGACGTGCCGTGGCCGTGCAACGCGGACAACAAGTACATCGTCCACTTCCCCGAGACGCGCGAGATCTGGTCGTTCGGCTCCGGCTACGGCGGCAACGCCCTCCTGGGCAAGAAGTGCTTCGCCCTGCGGATCGCGTCGGTGATGGCGCGCGACGAGGGGTGGATGGCCGAGCACATGCTGATCCTCAAGCTCACCTCGCCGGAGGGTGAGTCGAAGGTGATCACGGGAGCGTTCCCCTCCGCCTGCGGCAAGACGAACCTGGCGATGCTGATCCCGACCCTCCCGGGCTGGAAGGTCGAGACCATCGGCGACGACATCGCCTGGATGAAGTTCGGCGCCGACGGCCGGCTGTACGCGATCAACCCCGAGGCCGGCTTCTTCGGCGTCGCGCCCGGCACGGGCGAGGAAACCAACCCCAACGCCATGGCGACGATCGCGAGCAACTCGATCTTCACGAACTGCGCGCGCACCGACGATGGTGACGTCTGGTGGGAGGGCATGACGAGGGAGCCCCCCGGCACACGCCATCTCGTGGAAGCGAGCGGAGTGGACGCCGGACTCGGATGAGCCCGCCGCCCACCCGAACGCCCGCTTCACGACTCCCGCGGCGCAGGACCCGGCCATCGCGCCCGAATGGGAGGACCCCAAGGGCGTGGCGGTCGACGCGATGCTGTTCGGCGGTCGACGCTCCACCGTGATCCCGCTGGTGCATGAGGCCTTCGACTGGGAGCACGGCGTCTTCCTGGGCGCCACGATGTCCTCCGAGAAGACCGCCGCGGCGGAGGGTCAGGTGGGTGAGTTGCGCTTCGACCCGTTCGCGATGCTGCCGTTCTGCGGCTACCACATGGCCGAGTACATGCGCCACTGGCTCGAGATCGGCCGCCGCGACGGGGCCAAGCTTCCGCGGATCTTCTACGTCAACTGGTTCCGCAAGGGCGAGGACGGCCGCTTCCTGTGGCCAGGCTTCGGTGAGAACAGCCGCGTGCTCGAGTGGGTGTTCCGGCGCTGTGCCGGTACCGCGGAGGCCCATGAAACGGCGATCGGGCTCGTGCCGGCGGAGGGGGACCTCAACACAGAGGGGCTCGACATCGACCCAGACGACCTGGCCGAGGTGCTCCGCGTCGATCCCGCCGGGATCCGCGCGCAGCTGCCGCAGGTGAAGGAGCACCTGGCCAAGTTCGGCGACGCGCTCCCCGCCGAGATGCACCAGCAGCTGGACGCGCTGCAGCAGCGCCTCGCCTGAAAGAGCCCCGCGCGCCGATACCCTTGGCGCCGCGCGGCGACGTGGCGGAGTGGTTACGCAGCGGCCTGCAAAGCCGTTTACACCGGTTCGATTCCGGTCGTCGCCTCTGGACCGCCCGGGATCTGATGCACCCGATCCCGACCCGACTCCTTCTGGCTTGACCGGGGGGTCGGGTCGGGTGTAGCGTGCCTCATCGGTTCAAGGGTTAGGGGCATGACTCGGGTGCTAGGCAGCAGGGGTTGCTTCAGGGGGGCGCTGGTCGCGGTGTTTGCGGTGGCCCTCTCGGGCTGCGCTATCGGCTTCCCCGATCCTGCGACGAACGTCACGAACACCGGCGCGACGTTCAACGGCCAGATCTTCGTCGACGAGGACAGCACGATCGAGTACTGGTTCAACTACGGCAAGACGAAGGCGTACGGCACGGAGAGCCCCCACCAATCGATCACGATCAACGATCGCGATGCCCACCCGGTCTCGCAGGCCATCAGCGGATTGAGTTCCGGCACGCCCTACCGCTACCAGCTGTGCGCGGACGCCCCGGACAACCATCCCGTGTGTTTCGGCGACCGGACCTTCACCACCACGGGCAGCATCACCGCGCTCTCGATCGAGACCAATCCGAAGCTCTTCCCGAACTTCAACCCGGCGGTGACCGATTACGTGACCCGCTGTAAGTCGAGCCCGGTGGAGTTCGTCGTCTCCGCTCCCGCCGGCACGACGGTCGCGGTCAACGGGGGAGCCGGCCAGAGCGGAAACTTCACCCAGAACGTCTCGCTCACGCCCCGTCAGGACTTCGACTTCTCGACCACCACGGGCGGGGACACGAAGACCTACCACGTTCGCTGCCTGCCGTCGGACTTCCCCGGATGGACCTACAGCCGGCCGGGCACACCGGGCTTCCCGTTCTACATCACCACACCGCAGGCCGCGCAGACCCCGGAGGGGACGCCCGCCGCGCGTTACGTCGCGATCTTCGACAACCGCGGCGTCCCGGTGTGGTGGCGCCAGGCCGCGGCCACCGACGGCAAGCTGCTGGCCAATGGGAACCTCGTCTGGTACACGCCCACCTCGGGCGGGACCTCCACTCCCGGGTACGAGGAGCGGCGCTTCGACGGCAGTCTCGTGCGCACCTGGCGCACCGTTGGGGCGGTGACCGACCTACACGACTTCCAGATCCTTCCCAACGGCAATGCGCTGATGATGGCCTATCCCCATCGACCCGGGACCGTCGACCTGTCGCCCTTCGGGGGCCCCAGCGAGAATGCCACGGTCTCCGATGGGGAGATCCAGGAGATCACGCCGGGCGGATCACTGGTGTGGTCTTGGAACACCAAGGACCACATACCGCTCAGCGAAACCGGGCGCTGGTGGGGCACCGTTCCGATCCAACTCCTCGGCGACGGACGCGTGTCGTACGACTACGCCCACATCAACTCGGCCCAACAGCTCGACAACTCGATCATCCTCTCGTTCCGGCACTTCGACGCCCACTACGGGATCGCCAGGTCGACCGGCGACATCATCTGGAAGATTGGCGGCACCCCGCGCTTCGAGTCGCTGACCCCGATCGACGACCCGCATGGCGACAACGCCTTGGGCGGCCCGCACTTCGGCCGCTTCATGCCGGACGGCAGCGTCACAATGCACGACAACCGCTCGTTCCTCAGCGAGCGGCCGCGGGCCGTGCACTACCAGCTCAACCTGTTCGCCCGGACGGCCGAGCTGATCGACGAGCGGGAGGACCCCCTCGTGGGGGACTCGTTCTGCTGCGGATCGGCCGAGAAGTTCGCCAACGGCACGTGGCTGATGAGCTGGGGCGGGAACCAGGAGGTCACCGAATTTGGGCCGAACCACGCCAGGCGATTCGTGCTGACCTTTAAGGAAGGCCTCTCCTACCGCGTCGACCCGGTCAAGGGCTCGTCGCCGACGATCGCCGATCTGCGCGCCGGGATGGACGCGCAGGCCAACTAGCGCTCGCGCAGGCGGGCCTCGCGGCGTCTAGCGGCACGCGCATCGGGTAGAACCCCAAAGGCATCCGAGAAGGAGGACAGATGGAAGCCGGCACTGCCCCCAGCGGGGAACAGCTCGAGCGCGAGATCGCCGAGCTCCTGGAGCAGGAGAGGTTCGATCCTCCCCCCGATTTCGCCGACCGTGCGCTCGTCACCGACCCCTCGATCTACGACGAGGCGATGTCGGAGCCCTCGGCATGGTGGGAGCGCCACGCCGAGGCGCTGGAGTGGTTCGAGCCCTGGGACACCGTGCTCGACGAGTCCGAGGCGCCGTTCTACAAGTGGTTCACCGGCGGCAAGCTGAACGCGTCGCACAACTGCCTTGACCGTCACGTCGAGGCTGGCCGGGGCGATCGCGTCGCCTTCCACTGGCAGGGTGAGGAGGGCGAGGAGCGCGACGTGACCTACGCCGATCTGCACCGCGACGTGCAGCGGCTGGCGAACGCGCTCAAGGACCGTGGCATCGGCAAGGGCGACGTGGTGGGGATCTACCTGCCGATGATCCCCGAGGTGGCGGTGGCCATGCTGGCGTGCGCGCGGATAGGGGCGCCGCACAACGTGGTGTTCGGGGGCTTCTCGCCGGACAGCGTGAAGGAGCGAATGGAGTTCTCGGAGGCCAAGGCGCTGATCACCGTGGACTCCGCGCGCCGGAAGGGCAAGACCGCCGCCGTGAAGCCGGCGGTCGACGAATTCCTCGGCGACCTCCCGTCCATCGAGACGGTGATCGTGGTCAAGAATGCCGGCGACGACGTGGACATGACCGACGGGCGCGACATCTGGTTCCACGAGGCGCTGGAGGCGGCCGATCCCGACTGTGCGGCCGAGCCACTCGACGCCGAGCACCCGTTGTACGTCCTCTACACCTCAGGGTCGACCGCCAAGCCCAAGGGCGTGCTGCACACGACGGGCGGCTACCTGACGGGAGTCGCCGCCACGACGAAGTACGTCTTCGACCTCAAGCCCGACGAGGACGTGTACTGGTGCTCGGCCGACGTCGGCTGGGTCACCGGCCACTCCTACATCGTGTACGGCCCACTCATGAACGGCGTCACGTCGGTCATGTACGAGGGGGCGCCGGACTACCCCGACAAGGACATCTGGTGGAAGCTGTGCGATCGCTACGGGGTCACCATCTTCTACACCGCGCCGACGGCGATTCGCGCCTGCATCAAGTGGGGCGCCGAGTACCCCGCCAGGCACGACCTCTCCAGGCTGCGCCTGCTGGGAACGGTGGGCGAGCCGATCAACCCGAAGGCGTGGGTCTGGTACCACCGCGTGATCGGCGGCGGCCGCTGCCCGATCGTGGACACCTGGTGGCAGACGGAGACCGGCCACATCATGATCACCACGCTGCCCGGCGTGATGTCGACAAAGCCAGGGTCGGCCGGGCGGCCACTGCCGGGAATCGACGCCGCCGTGGTGGACGAGGACGGCAACGAGGTGGAGGGGCAGGGGCTGCTCGTATTGCGGCGGCCGTGGCCGGGGATGCTCCGCACGCTTTACAAGGATCCGGACCGCTTCAAGGAGACCTACTTCTCCAAGTTCGGCCCGTCCACGTACTACGTGGGCGACGCCGCTCGCCGCGACGAGGACGGCTACTTCTGGGTGATCGGGCGCGCGGACGACGCGATCAACGTGTCAGGCCACCTCCTGTCGACGGCCGAGGTGGAGTCGGCGATCGTCTCGCACCCCAAGGTGGCAGAGGCCGCGGTGATCGGCCAGAAGGACGAGGACACGGGCCAGGCGGTCTGCGCATTCGTGACCCTAGAGGGGGACCTCGACGGTAACGAGGCCATGATCGCCGAGATCAACGAGCAGGTGGCCAGGCGGATCGGCAAGTTCGCGCGCCCGAAGCGGATCATCTGGGCCGACGACCTGCCCAAGACGCGCTCGGGAAAGATCATGCGCCGCCTGCTGCGCGACATCGCCGAGGGCCACGAGCTGGGGGACGTAACAACGCTCCGAGACCCGGACGTGATGAAACAGCTCGAGCAGAAGGTGAAGGAGCGGCAGGACGAGGCGGACGCCTAGGGGCTAGGCCCCAGTCCTCAGTGCCCAGGGATGAGAGCTCGGCGGTAGCGGACGAGCCCTGGAAACTGGGGTCCGGGGACTGGACACTGGTCCTTACACGGCAAAGGGCCCTCGCGGGCCCTTTGCAGCGAAGACGTTCCACCAAGCCGAAAGGTTTCTGACCTGGCCCGTCGGCCTTCCTGTCTACATAGATCGGCAGCTCGAGTGGAGCCTTTAGCCGCCCCTGCCGTGCTCTGATGGGCCGTGCTGGGCTCGAACCAGCGACCTCCGCCTTGTCGAGGCGGCGCTCTCCCAGCTGAGCTAACGGCCCGCAGCGGCGAGGATAGCGCCCGGCCTCAGCGGCCGACGACCGCCCAGAGCCGCTCGATCGCGTGCTCGGTGGCGCGACGGTCGGGCTCCGGACCCTCCGGTGCGCGGCGTCGGTCGGGACGCTCCAGACGGCGCGCGGAGTCGCGGCTGCGGGTGGCGCGAGTCTTCTCCCCAGCGGTCATGGGGCTCATCGGTATCTCCTCCGATTTCGGGTTCCCCAACCCTTCACCGGGGAACCTCAGGGGCTAAACACGCATTCGTCCGCTGACCGGCCGCTCCTTTACATTCCCTTCCCATGCGCCTCTCGAGTGTTATCGCTCCACGTGATCGCGAGTTCTTCGACCTCTTCGAGGAGGCGGGCGGCAACATCCTGCGCGCGGCCGACCTGCTCGACCGGATGCTGCGCGTCTTCCCCGAGCGCGGCGGCGACCTCGCACGCGACATCCTCATCTGCGAGCAGGAGGGGGACCGCATCACCCACGACATCATCCGCCGCCTCAACGAGACGTTCGTCACGCCGATCGACCGCGAGGACATCTACGAGCTCGCGTCCGCCCTCGACGACATCGTCGACTACACCGAGGAGGTGGCGGACTACCTCGGGCTCTACAAGATCGAGGCTCCGATGGAGCAGGCGCAGCGGCTCGCGCACGTGCTGCTCGACTGCACCCGCCAGATCGCCGAGGCCATGCCGCGTCTGCGGGGCTTCAAGGACATCAGCCACTACACGGTCGAGATCAACCGGCTCGAGAACGACGGCGACCGGATCACGCGGGAGGCCGTCGCCGCGCTCTTCGACAACGGGATCGACCCGATGGTGGTGATCCGGTGGAAGGACATCTACGAGCGCCTCGAGGCCGCCATCGACTCGACCGAGCGGGTCGCGAACATCCTCGAAGGCATAGTCATCAAGAACTCTTGAGCGCCCTACCGCGCTGATGGAGAACGACCTGATCCTCGTCATCGTGGTGGCGACCGCGCTGGTGTTCGACTTCACCAACGGCTTTCACGACACCGCAAACGTCGTCGCCACGTCGATCTCGACCCGGGCGATGGCGCCGCGTCTGGCGGTGGGCTATGCCGCGGTGCTCAACTTCGTCGGGGCGTTTCTCTCGCTCGCGGTCGCCTCGACGATCGCCAACGGCATCGTGGACGCTCAGCTCGTCACGCTCCAGATCGTCTTCGGCGGTCTGATCGGGGCGATCAGCTGGAATCTCATCACGTGGTACTACGGGCTGCCGTCGAGCTCCTCGCACGCGCTGATCGGTGGCGTGGTCGGCGCCGCCTTCGTCGCGCAGGGCACGGACGCGATCAACGGCGACGGGCTGCTGGGCAAGGTCGTGGTCCCCGGCGTGGTGGCACCGGTCCTCGCCTTCGTGGTGGCGGGCCTTGGGATCCTCTGCGTGTACCGGATCGTGGGCCGGCTCCGCCCCGGCCCGGTGAATCGGGGCTTCAGGCTCGGACAGGTCATCTCCGGAGGGCTCCTGGCGCTGGCGCACGGGACGAATGACGCTCAGAAGACGATGGGGGTCATCACCCTTGCGCTGGTGGCCAACGGGAACCTCAGCGGGGACGCCGAGACACCTTCCTGGGTGATCGTCGCCGCGGCGGCCGCGATCTCCCTCGGTACCTACGTGGGCGGCTGGCGGATCATCAAGACGATGGGCAGCCGCATCATCAAGATGGACACTGCGCAGGGCTTCGCTGTTCAAGGCAGCGGCGCGGCGGTGATCCTGGCCTCCTCGCACGGCGGCTTTCCGCTCTCGACCACCCAGACGATCTCAGGGGCGGTGATGGGTGCGGGCGCAGCCAAGCGGGTGTCCGCCGTCCGCTGGGGGGTGGCGGGCAACATCGTGCTCGCCTGGGTCCTGACATTGCCCTGCGCGGCAGCGATCGGTGGGGCGACCTACGAGGTCACGCGGCTGTTCGGCACCGGCGCGGCGGGGGCCGTGGTGGTGTCCGTCCTGATCCTCGTTGTTGCCGGCGTCGTCTTTGCACGCCGGCTCCGGCGGGGCTCCCCGATCACCGCGGCGGAGGGATAGGGCCGTGCCCCTCGTCGCCGATCCGGTGGTGGACTGGAACGCGTTGGGCGAGGTTGTGGTCACCTCGCTTGCCGCCGGAGTGGGGGTGACCGCGGTGTTCGCGCTGTCGATCCTGGGCGCCACGCGCGCGGTCGACGTGCGCCGCGATGGTCATCCGACGGCCGCGGTGGGCTACGTGGCCCTGGCGGTCGTGGCCTTCGTGGCCGTGGTGGCGGCGGTGGCCGTGGGCATCATCGTCATGACCCAGAAGTAGCGGCGGCCACCAACCGCTCCAGCTCCTCCTCCTCCGACCATGCCCCCACCGACGCGCGCACGTACGGAGTGCCCGGCAGGTGGCGCAGGACGAAGCCGCGCTCGAGCAGCCGCATCGACTCCGCCTCGGGGTCGGCGGCCTCCCACGACACGAGCGTCGAGCGACCGCGCGGCGCCACGCTCAATCCCCCGGAGGTGAGCATCTCGGCGAGTCGCGCCGCCAGATCGGGGCCGCGGGTCAGCACCGTGTCGATCCCCGCCGACTCGAGGTTGTCGATCGCGGCCAGCGCCCACGCCGAGTGATGCGAAGGTGGGAGGCCGCCGTCGAACCGCGCCGCGCCTTCGCACAGCTCGAAGTCGAGCGCGCGGAGGGGGTCCTCCACGGTGCCGTAGCCGGGATTGGCCGGCATCAGCTCCCCGATCCGCTCCTCGCTCACGTACAGGTAGCCGCTCCCGACCGGCCCGCACAGCCACTTCTGCCCAGAGGCCGCGTAGAAGTCACAGCCGAGCGCCCGGACGTCCACGGGCACGGCGCCCAGCCCCTGCGCGCCGTCGAGCAGGACCGGCGGCCCGGCCTCGGCCAGCGCCGTCGTGTCCGCCACGCGGCCGGTGTGCCAGGACACGTGCGAGCACGCGACGAGCCGCGTGGTGGGACGGACCTCTCCCGGGAGCTCCTCGAACGGGACCACCCGCACCTCGACGCCGCCCAGCTTGCGCGCCCTGCCGAGCGGGGCGAGCAGGCCGGGATGCTCCTCGTCGCTGGTCAGCACCTCGTCGCCCGGGCGTAGATCGAGTCCGGCCAGCACGGCGTTGACGCCGTCCGTGGTGGCGCCCGTGAGGGCCACCTCCGCAGGGGAGCACCCGGCGAGCGCAGCGATTCGCCCGCGCACCTGCGTTCCCAGCTCGACCAGGCGCTCGAACTGATGCTTGGCGGCACGTCCCTCCTCCACCTGCGCCCGGATCTCGGCTAGCGCGGCGTCGCCGGCGACGCGTGGCACAGGCCCGACCGACCCGGTGTTCAAGTACGCCACGCGCTCGAGGACCGGAAACGTGGAGCGCAGGGCGTTCGGCACGGCGCTGATACTAGGCTTGCGCCACGCGATGATCATCGAACGCTCCATGCACCCCGAATGGCTGTCCAACGCCTACCTCGTGGCTGACGAGCCCGGCGGGCACGGGGTCGTGATCGACTCGGGCGGGCCGTCGGCCCCGCTGCTGGCCAAGATCGAGGAGCACGGCGTGACGGTCAGCCACCTGCTGCTGACCCATCACCACGCCGACCACGTCGCGGAGAACGGGGTCTACAAGGAGCGTTTCGGAGTCGAGGTCCTGGCGCACCCCGTCGAGGCGCAGGAGCTCATCGACGTCGATCGCACGATCGAGCCCGCCGACCGCGTCCTCGAGGTGGGAGGCCTGGAGATCGGCGCCCTGTTGACCCCCGGCCACACCGCCGGCATGCTCAACTTCGTCGTCAACGGCGACGACGTCTTCACCGGGGACACCCTCTTCAAGGGCTCTGTGGGCGGCGTGCGTGCCCCCGGCTCGACGAGCTTCGAGGACCTCAAGCACTCGATCATGGACGTGCTGATGGCCCTTCCACCGGACACGCGGCTGCACCCCGGCCACACCGACCCGACAACAGTGGGCGACGAGTGGGAGAACAACGCCTTCGTGCGCGTCTGGCGCGGCCTCGACGCAGAGTCAGACGATCGCTGCACCGTCTGGGAGCAGCCCGCCACGCTCGTCCTCTGGGCCCCCGACTACGACGGGGGGCACAAGGCGTGGGTGCGCTGGGATGAAAGTGGCAAAGACGACATCGTCCCTGGCTCTCAGGTGGTGCGGGACTAGACGCCTGCTCGGAGTCGGAGCTCGGTGCTCAGTGCTCGGTGGCTAGAGCTCGACCGCCCGCTGCGAATACCGAGCACCGAGCACCACGGCGCCGCTAGGCACCGCAAACAGGCCACTGCCCCGGCCCCGAGCGCGCGTAGAGGATGGCCGCGCGCTTGTCCTGCTCGGCCTCCGGCGCTGCCGCGGGATCGCCCTTGCCCCCCACAGCCTGCCAGGTGGCAGGGGAGAACTGGTACTTGCCGCGGAAGGAGCCGTCCGCGCTCACGGCGCGAGGGTTGCCGCCGGACTCGCAGGCGGCGATGGCCTGCAGCTGCGGCGGCACGGCTGCCTTGACCCGTGCGGCGCGCGCACGCTTGGCGGCCCGCTTGGCGCGCCGGGAGTGTGCCTTCGCCGTCGGGGACTCGAGCGGGTTGCCCGCCAGCTTCGATTCGATCAGGTTCTCGTCTGAACGCTCGGTCTCCTTGCCGGAAGCGGCGAGGGCGGCCGGGACGGCCGCCAGGGAAACGAGCACAACAATCAGCAACAGCTTGCGCACGGCGCGCATCACCTCTGCGTGTCGGGTTCAAGGGCTGCCGGAGAGGCAGCGCCCGCGCGGTGCGCGGGGTGAGAGCCGGTGCGGGCAAACGCCCGTCGAGGACCGACTCGACTCAGGAGAGGCTAGGGCGAACAGACGTTCGGAGTGTGATGGGGGTCACACTTTCGCGCGGCGTCGCCGAGCCTGGCGCGGATACGCTGGCGAGCGGTGAGCGCGGCGTTGCAGCCGATGGACGTCGGGATCAGGCCCCTCGGCGACCTGGCGCCCGCGTGTGGCGTGGAAGCGATCGAGCGGATCGCCGCGCGTGCCGCGTCGCTGCAGGGGATGCGCGTGCTGCACGTGACGGTGGCCGGTGGAGGCGGCGGCGTGCCCGACTTGCTCGGCGCGCTGTTGCCCCTGGCCGCCGCGAGCGGGCTGGCGGTGGAGTGGCGCGTGTTGTTCGGGGGCGCCGACCTCACCGGCGCTGGCACCGCCCTTCGGAGAGGCATGGAGGGCGCGGAGACGGCGATCGGGGATTCCGACTGGGGCGGCTACGTAGACGCGTGTCGGCAGGTCGCGGAGCAGATCGAGGGCGAATGGGACGCCGTGGTCCTGCACGACCCGGCCGCGCTCGGCCTCGTGGGAGGGTTCGGTGAGGCGACGACGATCTGGCGCTGCCACGTCGACGCCTCCCATCCGGACGCCCCCGCCTGGGACCGCGCGCAGGAACTCGCGCTCCGCTGCCAAGCGGTCGTGATGCCAGATACCTCCTTCGCCCCTCCGGGGATCGACGACGTGAGCGCGATCCCGCCCGGAATCGACCCGCTGAGCGCCCGCAACTTCGAGTCCGATCCCCGCGTGGCGGGACGCGCTTTGCGTCGCCTCGGCCTGGACCTCGACCGTCCGCTCGTCAGCCAGCTGATGCGCCTCGACCGCTGGGGCGACCCTCACACGGCGATCGAGGCCTTTGGGCTCCTCCGCGAGCGGATGCCTCAGCTGCAGCTCGTCATCGCCTGCGAGCTGGGGGAGGGGGCAGACGGTTGGCCTGCCGTGAAGGAGATCTCCGACTACGCAGGGGGCCAGGAGAATCTCCATCTCCTCACGAGCTACTCGGAGCTGGGCAACCTCGAGCTCGGTGCGCTGAATCGGCTCTCGCGCGTCGCGCTGCGCCTGTCCCTGCACGAGGGGTTCGGGCTGGGGGCGTCCGAAGCCATGTGGCGGGACACGCCGGTGGTGGGCGGCCGTGAGGGCGGCACGCCCCTTCAGGTGCGCGATGGTGTGGACGGCTACCTGGTGAGCGGAGCCGAGGAGGTGGCCGCGCGGGTCGCCGAGCTGATCGACGATCCCGGGCTCGCGACCGAGATGGGTCGGGCGGGTCGCGAACGGGTGCGCGAGCGCTTCCTCGTCACACGAGTGCTCGAGGACGAACTGCGACTGCTGGCCGCGCTCGCCGGCTGAGGACAGCTAGGTTCCCCCGTCGATGACGGTCACGCTGCCCGACGGCAACAAGCTCGAGCTTGCGGACGGCGCCACGGGTGCCGACGCGGCCCGCGCGATCGGCGAAGGCCTCGCACGCGCGGCGCTCGCCATCCGCGTCGACGGCGAGCTGCACGACCTTTCCGGCGCCGCTGACCGACGGCGCCGCAATCGAGATCGTCACGCCGAAGAGCGACGAGGACGGGATGGGCCCGCTGTGGCTGATCCGTCACGACGCCGCGCACGTGCTCGCCACGGCGGTCATGGAGCTCTACCCGGGCGTCAAGATCTCGATCGGACCGCCGATCGAGGACGGCTTCTACTACGACTTCGACTTCCCGCCCGACGTGAAGCTCTCTGACGCCGACTTCGAGCGGATCGAGGCGAAGATGCGCGAGCACATCAAGGCCGACGAGCCGTTCGAGCGCACCGACGTTCCGGTGGCTGAGGCGATCGAGCGCTTCCGCGGCGAGGGCCAGGACTACAAGGTGGAGCTGATAGAGGACCTGGTGCGCGACGAGGGCGTCGAGACCGTCTCTCTGTACCGCAACGGACCGTTCACCGACCTCTGTCGTGGGCCCGCACGCGCCGAGCACCAAGCGCATCAAGGCGTTCAAGCTCACGAGCGTCGCCGGCGCATACTGGCGCGGGGACGCCTCGCGGCAGATGCTCACACGCGTCTACGGCACGGCCTTCCTGTCCCAGGCGGACCTCGATCAGCACCTCGAGCGCCTGGAGCAGGCGCGCGAGCGCGACCATCGCAAGCTCGGGCGCGAGCTGGACCTGTTCATGTTCAGCGAGCTGTCCCCGGGGTCTCCGTTCTGGAAGCCCGCCGGCATGCAGATCTGGAACGAGCTGACCGAGCTATGGCGGCTCGAAAACGCGAACCGTGGTTACGACGAGGTGAGGACGCCGATCCTCTACGACGTCGACCTCTGGAAGCGCTCGGGGCACTGGGACGTCTACCGCGAGCACATGTACTTCACCGACGTGGAGGGGCGGGCCATGGGCATGAAGCCCATGAACTGTCCGGCCCACACCCAGATCTATGCCTCGGAGCGCCGCTCCTACCGCGACCTCCCGATTCGCTACTCCGAGGCCGGTCTCGTCCATCGCCACGAGCCGAGCGGCACGCTCCACGGCCTACTGCGGGTGCGGCACATCACGCAGGACGACGCCCACATCTTCTGCACCGAGGAGCAGATCCCGGAGGAGGTGCAGCGCTGTCTGGACTTCGGCTTCGCGATCTACGACGTGTTCGACTTCGTGCCGCGATTGGAGCTCTCGACTCGCCCCGAGAAGCGCGTCGGCAGCGACGAGATGTGGGACAAGGCCGAAGCGGCGCTCGAGCGTGCGCTGGTGGACAAGGGGCTCGAGTTCGAGCTCAACGAGGGCGACGGCGCGTTCTACGGGCCCAAGATCGACCTCCACATGACAGACACGATCGGGCGCTCGTGGCAGCTCGGTACCGTGCAGCTCGACTACTACATGCCGGAGCGCTTCGAGCTCGCCTACACCGGCGCCGACAACGCGGAGCACCGGCCAGTGATGATCCACAGGGCGCTGATGGGCTCCTTCGAGCGCTTCATCGGCATCCTGATCGAGCACTACGCGGGCGAGTTCCCGCTCTGGCTGGCGCCGGTCCAGGCGATCGTGTTGCCGATCGCCGACCGTCACGCGACATACGCGGCTCGCGTGGCGACCGAGCTACGCGACGTGGGACTGCGCGTCGAGGTCGACTCCCGGGCGGAGTCGATCGGGCGCAAGATCCGCGAGGCCGAGGTGCGCAAGGTGCCCTACATGCTCGTCGTGGGGGACAGCGAGGAGGAATCCGGTGAGGTCGCGGTGCGTCGCCACGGAGAGGGCGACCAGGGTTCGACGCCGCTCGGGAGCTTCGCGGGTATGGCGGCAGCGCAAGCGTCGAGGCGGGGGTGAGGCGGCTGCAGGACTCCCGCCGAACCCCGCTTGACACAGCCCTTTCGACGCTATACTCGCGCCAGATGAAGGGCACCCACACCACGCGCCGCCGCCGCTGACGCGCCCGTGCCCTCACCCGATCACCTGCCCTCTCGCCTTTGACGTCTAGCCTCCTCTTCGCCTAGTGCCGATCCCGCGCAGGTTCGATCGGCGCCCGCCCGAGCGTGACGACACACGCACCAACGAGCGCATCCGCGTGCGCGAGGTACGCCTTATCGGCGACGACGGCAACCAGGTCGGCGTGGTGCCCACCGAGGAGGCGCTGCGCTACGCCCAGGAGCGCGACCTCGACCTGGTGGAGGTCGCCCCGGACGCGCGGCCGCCGGTCTGCCGAGTGCTCGACTACTCGAAGTACAAGTACGAGCAGGAGCAGAAGGCCAAGGCCGCGCGCAAGCACCAGAAGCAGGTCAACGTCCGCGAGATCAAGCTGCGGCCCAAGATCGCGGACAACGACTACGAGACGAAGAAGAACCACGTCGTCCGCTTCCTCAACGGCGACGATCGCGTGAAGGTCACGATCATGTTCCGCGGCCGCGAGCAGAGCCACCCGGAGCGCGGCGAGCGGTTGCTCATGCGCCTCGCCGAGGACGTTGCGGACCTGGGCGTGATCGAGCAGCGCCCGATGCAGGACGGGCGCAACATGACGATGCTCCTGGGACCGGTGAAGAAGAAGGTCGAGGAGTCGCCCGCCCAGGACGGGGCGACGCCCGCCAGGCCTACGCCGGCGGAGGAGCCTCCGGCCGGCGAGGCGGCGGCCGGCTCGGCCTGAGCACCGGCCGGACGCGCGCGGCGGGCTACACTCCGTCGTTCGCCATGCCCAAGATGAAGACCCACTCCGGCGCCAAGAAGCGCTTTCGCAAGACCGCGAAGGGCAAGCTGCGTGCGCGGCACGCCATGACGAGCCACATGCTCGAGCACAAGAGCGCCAAGCGGAAGCGCCGCCTGGGACGTCCTGTCGAGGTCGCGAAGGCCGACGAGAAGCGCGTCAGAGCGCTGTTGCGCGGATGAGCCGGGTCAAGCGCTCAGTCCACGCGCGCAAGAAGCGCCGCTCCACGCTCGAGCGGGCGAAGGGCTATCGCGGCCAGAAGCACTCCAGCTACAAGCGGGCGAAGGAGCAACTGCTCAAGTCCGATAGCTACGCCTATCGCGACCGGCGCAATCGCAAGCGCGACTTCCGCCGCCTCTGGATCACAAGGATCAACGCAGCCGCTCGCCGTGAGGGGATGACGTACGGCACATTCATGCACGGCCTGAAGCTGGCCGGCGTGGAACTGGATCGAAAGGTGCTTGCGGACATCGCCGTGCGTGACCCCGAGACCTTCCGACGTTTTGCCGAGACCGCCCGGGAGGCGGCCGCTGCCTAGACCAAGGCAACGGCCATCAGCACGAACTCCCGGGGGCGCCAACGAGGCGCCCTTTTTCGTGCCCCGCCCGACCGATGACCGAGCATCGACAACCGAGCACCGAGCGCCGAAAATGATCACCTCCCCCGACAACCTCACCCTCAAGCTGATTCGCAAGCTCCAGCGCAAGAAGGAGCGCGATGGGACCGGCCTGTTCGCGGCCGAGGGCGAGGACCTGATCGAGGCCGCCGCGGCAGCCGGGTGGACGCCCGAGGTGCTGCTGCGCGCGGGTGAGGACGTCGAGCCGGCGCTACTGGCTCGGGTAAGTGCGCTCGGATCCGGCAGCCGGGTGGTGGGGATCTACAGGCAGCGCTTCTCCGAGCCGGGGGGACGGGTCTCGGTCTACCTGCACGGGGTGGGCGATCCCGGCAACGTGGGGGCCGTGATCCGGTCTGCGCACGCCCTCTGCGACGGCCCGGTCGTGCTCGGCCCAGGGTGCGCGGACCCGTTTGGGCCGAAGGCCGTGCGCGCCAGCATGGGCTCGCTGTTCGCGCGGCCGCCGGCGCTGGCGACGTTCGAGGACCTCCGAGGGTCGCTCCTGGCGCTTCAGGCGGACGCCGCCACCCCGCTCGCCGAGCTCGACCCGCCGCCGCCCGTGGTGGTGTGCGTCGGCTCCGAGCGGAACGGACTGCCCGCTGGCCTGCTCGACGCCGCTGCCTCCACCGCCTCGATCCCCCTGCGCCCGGACGGCCCGGACTCCCTCAACGCCGCGATGGCGGCCACCGTGGCGCTCTACCACCTCGCGACTAGGATGCCCGCCGATGCCTGACGCCGCGGCCCGTCTGACCGAGATCCGCGCCGAGGCGGAGGAGGCGATCGAGAACGCGACCACGGCCGCGGAGCTGGGAGATCTGCGCGTCCGCCTGCTGGGACGCAAGTCGGAGCTGACCGCGCTCCTGCGATCGATCCGCGAGCTGCCGGACGAGGAGCGCGGCCCGGCCGGCAAGGAGGCCAATGCGGTGAAGCAGGCGCTGGACGCGCAGCTCTCCGAGCGCAGCACCGCGCTGGAGGCGGCCGAGCTCGACGAGCAGCTGCGGACCGACTCGGTCGACGTGACGCTTCCCGGTGACCCGCCCGCGCGGGTCGGTCATCTGCACCTGATCACCCAGACACGCCGGGAGATCGAGGACGTGTTCCTGGGCATGGGCTTCTCGATCCTCGAGGGCCCGGAGGTGGAGTACGACTACTACAACTTCACGGCGCTCAACCATCCGCCCGACCACCCGGCGCGGATGCTGCAGGACACCTTCTACCTCTCGGAGGAGGTGCTCCTACGCACGCACACCTCGCCGCTCCAGGTGCGGGCGATGGAGGTCTCCGAGCCGCCGATCTACATCATCATGCCGGGCAAGGTCTACCGCCGCGACTCCGACGCCACGCACACGGCGATGTTCCACCAGGTCGAGGGCCTGGCGATCGACGACGACATCACCTTGGGCGACCTCCAGGGCGTGCTGCTCGAGTTCGCGCGCGCGATCTTCGGCGACGAGCGCGACATTCGCCTGCGTCCGCACTACTTCCCGTTCACCGAACCGAGCGTCGAGGTCGACGTGTCCTGCTTCGCCTGCGACGGCAAGGGCTGGCTGGCCGACGGCGCACGCTGCGG
This sequence comes from uncultured Thermoleophilaceae bacterium, assembly GCA_963802855.1. GTDB lineage: Bacteria > Actinomycetota > Thermoleophilia > Solirubrobacterales > Thermoleophilaceae > JAAYBF01. The sequence goes on along the minus strand of CAWDJP010000002.1, from coordinate 105,377 downwards.
GCTCTGCAAGGGCTCCGGCTGGATCGAGATCCTGGGCTCGGGAATGGTCGATCCCAACGTCCTCGAGTTCGTCCAGGAGAACGGCTACGACCCGGAGCGCGTGCAGGGCTTCGCTTTCGGCATGGGCATCGAGCGGATCGCGATGCTCCGCCACGGGGTACCCGATCTGCGGCTGTTCTTCGACAACGACGTGCGCTTCATAAGGCAGTTCGGCGCATGAGCGGCGACGGAGCGGTCCGGAGATGAGAGTCCCCCTCGCATGGCTGCGCGAGTACTGCGACCCCGACCTGTCGGCGGAGGAGCTCGCCGAGCGCCTCGACATGACCGGCACCGAGGTCGAGCGCATCGAGCGGATCGGGGTGGGGTCCGGCGACGGCTTCGTGGTCGGAAAGGTCCTCGAGGCCGTGAAGCATCCGGACGCGGACAGGCTGACCGTGTGCGACGTGGACGACGGATCGGGCGAGCCGCGCACGATCGTCTGCGGCGCGCCGAACGTGGCGACGGGGCAGACGGTCGCGGTGGCCCGCCCTGGCGCGGTGATGCCGGACGGCACCGAGCTGCGCGGCGCCAAGCTGCGGGGCGTGTACTCGGACGGGATGATCCTGGCCGAGGACGAGATGGGCCTGGGCGAGGACCACGACGGCATCGTGGTGCTCCCGGACGAGCTGGAGGCCGGCGCGCCGCTCGCCGATCACCTCCCGATCGTCGATGAGGTGCTCGAGCTCGAGATCACCCCGAACCGACCCGACTGCCTCGCCGTCTACGGCGTTGCCCGGGAGGTGCACGCCGCAACCGCCGCCCCGCTCGCGCCCGACCCGACCGAGGTCGAGGTCGAGCCGTCGGTCGCCGCCGCGGCGGAGGCCTACGTGGGGGTGGAGATCGCGGATCCCGAGGTGTGCCTGCGCTTCACCGCGCGGGTGTTCGAGGACGTCGAGATCGGGCCGTCCCCCGAGTGGCTCAAGCAGCGTCTGACCGCGGCCGGCCAACGCCCGATCTCGAACGTCGTCGACATCACCAACTACGTGATGCTGCTGACGGGTCAGCCCCTCCATGCGTTCGACCTGGACGAGGTTCGCGGCGACGAGATCGTGGTCCGCAGGGCGCAGGAGGGGGAGACGATGGTCACCCTCGACGGTGTCGAGCGGACTCTCACCTCCGACATGGCGCTGGTGTGCGACGCGGAGGGGCCGTCCGGCATCGCTGGGGTGATGGGGGGGCAGATCTCCGAGGTCTCCGACAGCACCACACGCGTGCTGATGGAGGCCGCCACCTGGGTGGGCCCCAACATCATGCGCACCTCGAAGGCGTTGGGGTTGCGGACCGAGGCGTCCTCTCGGTTCGAAAAGCAGCTCCACCCGGAGCAGGCCGCGGCGGGGCAACGGCTGGCGGCGCAACTGATGGTGGAGCTGTGCGGCGCTCGACTGGTGCCCGGCGAGCTCGATGCCTACCCCGAGCCCGTCGCGCCGCGTGTGGTCGAGCTGCGCCCGGCGCGGATTGCCGCACTGCTCGGCAAGCCGATCCCGGTCGATGACATGCAGCAGATTCTCGACGCGCTGGGCTTCGCGGTCGAGGCCGATGACGAGGACGAGGAAGCGGTCGCGGTGACCGTGCCGCCCTGGCGCGACAGCGACGTGCAGCGCGAGGCCGACCTGATCGAGGAAGTGGCGCGGATCTACGGCCTCGACCGGCTTCCGATGACCCTCCCGCCGCGCGAGCGTGCCGTGGGCCGGCTGACCCCCTCCCAGCGCCTTCGGCGCCGGCTCGAGGACGCGTTGCGCGATCGCGGGCTGGACGAAATCGTCGCCTGGAGCTTCACGGCCCCGGAAACCCTCGCGCGCATGCGCCTGCCGAGCGCGCCGGCGCTGGAGCTGGTCAACCCGCTCAGTGAGGACATGAGCGTCCTGCGCCCCCTGCTGCTGCCCGGCCTGCTAGACGCCGCCCGCCACAACGCAGCGCACGGCGAGCCTGCCGTCGCCCTTTTCGAGCTCGCCCACGTCTATCGGCCGGACGGGCCGCTCGACGCGCCCGAGGGCAGCCCGGGCGGCGCCGAGCCTGCGCTCGAGCGCCACCACGTGGGGGCTCTGCTCACGGTCGGAGCTCCAGGGACGTGGCGGAACCCGCCCTCGCCGGCGGACTTCTTCGTGGCGAAGGGCCTGGTAGAGGCGCTCGCCGGCGTCGCGGGCGTCGAGCTGGGCTTCGAGCCGGGCGAGGCGCCGTTTCTCCACCCCGGACGCAACGCGCGCGTGCTCGCCGGCGACGACCGGGCGATCGGGTGGGTCGGCGAGCTGCATCCACTCGTGGCCCGGGAGTGGGATCTGGACGTGGCGGCCGCGTTTGAGCTGGACGTGGACGCCCTGGTCGAGCAGGCCGGGCAGGTTCCGGCCTACCGCGACGTGACGAGCTATCCGGCCGTGCTGCAGGACATCGCGGTGGTGCTTCCTGCCGAGGTCAGTGCAGCCGAGCTGGAGCAGACTGTTCGCGACGGTGGCGGCGAGCTGCTGAGGAGTGTCGCCACCTTTGACGTGTACGAGGGTGAGCAGGTGGAAGAGGGCAATCGCTCGCTTGCCCTACGGCTGGAGTTCCGTGCCCCCGATCGCACGCTGACCGACGAGGAGGTCGCCGAACGGCGCGTGGCGATCGAGGCGGCCGTGGCTGAGATCGGGGGGCGGCTCCGTGTCTAGGGTCGCCGTGGTCGGTGCGAGCGGGTACGCGGGCGCGCTCGCGGCCGCGATTGTGCGCGGACATCCGTCGCTGACGCTGGCGGCGGTGACCGCGCGGACCGACACCGGCCGAACGCTCGCGCAGCTCTATCCCCGCTACCGCGTGGACATGGTGCTGGAGGATTTCGAGCCGGACCGCATCGCGGACGCCGCGGACGCGGCGATAGTCGGCTATCCCCACGGTGCCTCTGCGCCCGCCGTGAAGGCGCTCCGCGAGCGCGGCCTGAAGGTGGTCGACCTGTCGGCCGACTTCCGCCTCGATCGCGACCGCTACGAGGCCAGCTACCAGCCCCACCAGGCGCCCGAGCTGCTCGACGGAGCGGTCTACGGGCTCACCGAGCACCACCGCGACGAGATCGCGGGGGCGGACCTCGTCGGAGCGCCCGGCTGCTACCCGACGGCGGCGCTGCTCGCCCTCCTGCCGCTGCGCGAGGTGGCATCCGACGCCGTCGTGGACGCCAAGTCCGGCGTCTCGGGTGCCGGGCGTGAGGCCACCACCACCACCCACTTCGTATCGGTCGACGAGAACGTGAGCGCGTACGGGGTGGAGGGGCACCGCCACCGGGCGGAGCTCGATCAGGAGCTGGGGGCCGGGCTGCCGGTGACTTTCACGCCGCACCTGCTGCCGCTCGACCAGGGGCTGCTCGCGAGCTGCTACGTCACGCCGGCACGCGAGCTGTCGGGCGCCGATGTGAGGGAGCTGTTCGAGGCGGCCTACTCGGACGAGCCGTTCATCGAGCTGGCCGACGCCCCACCCGGCGTGCGTGACGTGCGCGACACCAACCTCTGCCGCATCCACGCGACGGTCGAGCCGGCCACCGGCCGGGTGCTCGCCTTCGCCGCGATAGACAACCTCTGGAAGGGTGCCGCCGGCCAGGCCGTGCAGGACCTCAACCTCATGCTGGGGCTGCCCGGAGACGGAGGGGCTGCTGTGAGCGCCTTCTTTCGCTCCCGCTGGGTCGAGGCCCCGCCCCACGCGCGGGAGATCGAGCCCACCGCGCTGCCGCTGGGCTTCAGGGCCGCGGGTGTGGCGGCCGGGCTGAAGCCGGACGGGCTCGATCTGGGCCTGCTCGTCTCCGACGAGGCGAGCACGGCGTCCGCCGCTCGCTTCACCAGCAATGCGCGCGTGGGGGCGCCGGTAATGGTGTCGCGCGAGTCGGCGGTCGACCGCCTCCGTGGCGTGGTGGCCAACTCCGGTGGCTCGAACACGGGCGATGGCGAGCGCGGCTTGGTCACGGCGCGGGCCATGCAGACGCGCGCCGCCGAGGTACTCGGCGTGGAGCCTGAGCAGGTCGGTGTCGCGTCGACCGGCGTGATCGGGCATGAGCTGCAGCGCCCGGCGGTGCTCGCAGGGGTCGACAAGGCGGGCCAGGCGCTGGGCGAGGACTCCGACGCGTTCTCGCGGTCGATCCTGACGAGCGATCGGGGGCCGAAGCGCGTGTGCGTGGAGGTCGAGCTCGACGGCGGGAGCGTGCGGCTCGCGGCGCAGGCCAAGGGCGCGGGCATGATCTCGCCTCGCTTCGCGACGATGCTGTGCTTCGTGCAGACCGACGCCGCCATCGCAGCGGATGCGCTCGACCTCCTCACCGGGGTGTGCGTCAAACGCTCCTTCGACCGCGTCTCGGTGGATGGGCAGCTCTCCACCAGCGACACCGTCTTCGTGCTCGCCAACGGACGCTCGGGCGTGGCGGTGGAGTCCGAGAGCCCGAACGAGCTGCGCCTGGGAGAGGCGCTCGACGCGGTCCTGCGACAGCTGGCCGTGGATATCGCGGCGGACGGCGAGGGCGCCGAGCGGATCGGGCGCGTGATAGTCCGCGGCCGCGCCGACGCCGTCGAGCCAGTCGCGCGCGCGGTGGCCGACTCGCCGCTGGTCAAGACCGCGCTGCACGGCGCGGACCCCAACTTCGGTCGCATCCTCCAGGCCGCCGGCGCGGTCTTCCCGCAGTACGACCCGTTCGTCGTCGACCTCGAGATCCAGGGCACGCAGGTGGTCTCGGCCGGGGACGTGATCGAATTGGACGCGACCGAGCTGCGCCAGCTGGAGCAGTCGGTGCGTGAATCGGAGGTCGAGTTCGTGCTCACCCTTCCGGGCGAGGGCGGCGAGACGGAGGTCATCTTCAGCGACCTCTCGGAGGCCTATGTGTCGTTCAACTCGGAGTACACGACATGAGAGACGTCGCAACCCTTCTCGAGGCGCTTCCCTACATCCGCGAGTTCCACGGGCGCACCGTCGTGATCAAGTACGGCGGCGCGGCCATGGTAGATCCGGAGCTCAAGGAGGAGTTCGCCCGCGACGTGGTGCTGCTCAAGTACGTCGGCCTGAACCCGGTCGTGGTCCACGGGGGAGGCCCCGACATCACGCGCTACATGGAGCGGCTGGGCATGGAGGTGGAGTTCGTCGACGGGCTGCGCGTGTCGGATGCGGCCACCGTCGAGGTGGCGAAGATGGTGCTCGTCGGCAAGCAGAACAAGGACATCGTGCTGCTGCTGGGCCGCCACGGGCAGTCCGCCGTGGGGCTCTGCGGCGACGACGGCCTGCTCTTTACCGTGAAGAAACAGCTGGCGGGTGAGCGCGACATCGGCTTCGTCGGCGAGATCGAGCGCGTCGACGTGGATGTGCTCAACCACATCGCCGAGGACTACATCCCCGTGGTCGCATCCGTAGGCGCCGACGCGGACGGCAACTCCTACAACGTGAACGCCGACGCCGCGGCCGCAGCGGTGGCCAGCGCGCTGGGCGCCTACAAGATCATCTTCCTGACCGACGTGGAGGGGTGGCTCGCGGACGCGTCGGACCCGAGCTCGCTGATCACCCAGAGCACAGCGACCGAGGTGGCCGAGCGGCTCACCTCAGTCGACGGGGGCATGCGCCCGAAGCTGGAGGCCTGCGTGCAGGCGCTCAGCGGCGGCGTGCGCAACGCCCACATCGTGGACGGGCGCCGTCCGCACTCGCTGCTGCTCGAGCTGTTCACGAACGAGGGGATTGGCACCAAGCTGTGGCGATAGAGGAGCTCATGGCCCTCGAGGCGCGGGGAACGATGGGCACCTACGCGCGCAACCCGGTCGAGTTCGTCCGGGGCGACGGCACGCTGCTGTGGGACAGCGAGGGCACCGAGTACCTGGACTTCCTCGCCGGCATCTCCGTGGTCCAGATCGGGCACTGCCATCCGGCCCTGGTGGAGGCCGTGACGGGGCAGGCCGCTCGCCTGATGCATGTGGGCAACCTGTACTACACCGAGCCGGCGATGCGCCTTGCGGCACGCCTGTCCGATCTCTCCTTGGGCGGCAAGGCGTTCCTGTGCAACTCGGGTGCGGAGGCGGTCGAGTGCGCGCTGAAGCTCGCGCGGCGGCACAAGCCGGGGGGCGACTTCGTGGTGCTCGAGGGCGGCTTTCACGGACGCACCATGGGTGCGCTGTCGGCGACTCCTCAGGAGACCAAGCAGGAGCCGTTCGCGCCGCTCGTACCGGGCTTTACGGCCGTGCCGCGGGAGGGTTCGCCGCTGGCGCTCGTGGAGGCCGTGACCGATCGGACCGCCGCCGTCGTGATCGAGCCGATCCAGGGGGAGTCCGGGATCCACCCGATCGACAACCAGATTCTCGCGGCCGCCCGCGACGCCTGCGATGAGCACGGCGCGCTGCTCATCTTCGACGAGATCCAGTGCGGAATGGGCCGCAGCGGCCACATGTGGGCGTGGGAGGGGGCCGAGATCGCGCCGGACGTGATGACCGTGGCAAAGGGGCTGGGCGGTGGCCTGCCGATAGGCGCGTGCGTGACCTCGCCTGACTACGGGGACGTGTTGCAACCCGGCGATCACGGCTCCACCTTCGCCGGCGGGCCTGTGATCGCGGCGGGGGCCAACGCGGTGCTGGACGTGATCACCGCGGATGGGTTCCTCGACGGCGTGGCCGAGCGCGGCGCACGCCTGCTCAATGGGCTGCACGACCTGGGCCTCGACGCGCGCGGGCGCGGGTTGATGCTCGCCTTCGCCGCCGATGATGCCCCGGAGCTCGCGCGCCGCCTCCTCACAGAGCACCGACTGGTGGTGAACGCCACCGGCCCGGACACGGTGCGCTTGCTGCCGCCGCTGACGGTCTCCGACGCCGAGCTCGACGAGGCTCTGACGCGGATCGCGGCGGCGCTGGGCGTCGGGTCGCGGTAGGTTCCGCCGCCGATGTCAGAGGACCGACAGGCCATCCACCGCACCGCCTCGTACGAGGCCGAGCCAGATCAAGTCGGGCGTGTGCTGTTGCTCTACTCCGGCGGGCTCGACACGAGCGTGATGCTCAAGTGGATCCAGGACGAGTACGACGCCGAGGTCGTGGCCCTGACCGTGAACCTGGGCCAGCCGGGGGAGGACTTCGACGTGGTCAGGGGGAAGGCGCTCGATCTCGGGGCGCTCGACTGCGACATAGTCGATGCACGCGAGGAGTTCGCACACGAATACGTGCTCCCCGCGATCAAGGCGAACGCGCTCTACGGCGGCGGCTATCCCCTCTTCACGGCGCTCGGACGGCCGCTGATCGCCAAGCTCGCGGTCGAGAAGGCGCGCCAGCACGGCTGCGACACCATCGCCCACGGCTGCACGGGCAAGGGCAACGATCAGGTACGGATCGAGTCGACCGTGATCGCACTCGATCCCGAGATGAAGATCATCGCGCCGGTGCGCAACTGGCAGATGGGCCGCGAGGAGGAGATCGCCTACGCCCGCGAGCACGGGATCCAGGTGAAGGGCGGCACGGAGACCCCGCCGTACTCGATCGACGACAACATCTGGGGGCGTTCGTCCGAGGGCGGACCGATCGAGGACCTGGCCGAGCCCCCGCGGGACGACGTCTTCGAACTGGTCGCCGACGCGCGGGACGCCCCGGAGGAGCACCAGGACCTTCGGCTGGAGTTCGAGCGCGGCGTGCCGGTAGCGGTCGACGGGGAGCGGCTGGGCGCCGTCGAGCTGATCGAGCGCTGCGCCGAGGCGGGCGCGCGCCACGGGGTCGGGGTAGTGGATCAGATCGAGGACCGGATCGTCGGGCTCAAGGTGCGCGACCTGTACGAGGTCCCCGCGGCGGAGATTCTGCTCACGGCCCACCGTGAGCTCGAGAAGCTGGTGGGCACCATCCATCAGAACCGCTTCAAGCGCGCGCTCGACGAGCAGTGGGCGTTCCTCGTCTACGCCGGCCTCTGGTACGAGCCGCTGCGCGAGGACATCGACGCGTACATGGACAGCGCGAACGAGCACGTGACGGGCGAGGTCACGATCAGGCTCTACAAGGGGCGGGCGAGCCCCGTCGCCCGCAGCTCGCCCAACGCCCTCTACGACGAGGCGCTGGCGGGCTTCGGAGAGTCGGGGGGCCTGTTCAGCCAGCAGGCCAGCCCCGGCTTCATCGAGTTGTGGAGCCTGCAGTCGCGAATGGCTTACGGTCTGCGCAACCGGGGAAGGGAGAAACCATGAACTCGAAGGGCTACACGATCCTGGGCTGGCTCGTCTGGCAGATCGGCTCCCGCGTGGCCAAGCGCAAGATGACGCAGAACCGCGTCAAGCTCGGCGCGGCGGGAGTCGTGGCGCTCGTCCTGGTGGGCGGCATCCTGGCCGCACGCTCGGGCGGCGACGAGTAGCTTCGCAGCGGCCCGGCTAGGGCAGTCGAGGGCACCGAAGGGTGGCTCCAAGGACGCGACGATCCCGCGCAATCCCTTGACTCAGCCGCGCCACCCCTCGGCCGCCGGCGCCCGGAAGCTCGGCGGGTCGTGACCAAGCCGATGGCCCGCTCGGCCGCACGTCGATTGATGCTTTGAACAGCCTGGGGCCTGTCGAATGCATCAATCGTGCTTGCGGCTCGCTTTTCCGGAGCTAGCGGAACCGCGGGCGAGGGCCGCCTCGAGCGATCCGGTCCCGACCCTATATTCGGAGGCCGCCGTGTCCGTCGCCCACCTTCATGTCCACTCGGAGTACTCGCTGCTCGACGGGGCCTGCAAGATCAAGGCCCTGGCCGAACGAGCCGCCTCCTATGGGCAGCCGGCGCTCGGCCTGACCGACCACGGCGTGATGAACGGCGCCGTGGAGCACCTCAAGGCCTGTCGTCAGCACGGAATCAAGCCGATCCTCGGCTTCGAGGCCTACTACGTCGACGACCGCCGCACCGAGTCCGTGCGCTACGAGCGCAACCACCTGACCCTGCTCGCCGCCGACGACGCGGGCTTTCGCAACCTGGTCAAGCTCACCAGCGCAGGCTTCCTCGAGGGCTACAAGCGCGGCAAGGCCAATGTCGACATGGAGCTGCTCGACCGCCACTCCGAGGGCGTCATCGCGCTCACGGGCTGCCTGCAGTCACGCTTCTGCCAGCGCCTGGTGGACGACAACCCGGCGGAGGCGCGCGCTCATGCCGACGAGCTGATCGGCGTCTTCGGGGCCGACAACGTCTACTTCGAGGTTCAGCGCAACGGGCTCGCGGCGCAGGACAAGGCGAACGAGGGCATCGAGCGCATCGCCCGCGAGGTCGGCCGCCCGCTGGTGGCCACCGCCGACGTCCACTACCTCGGCCGTGAGGACTACAACAACCACTCGGCGCTCCTGTGCGTGCAGACCAAGTCGACACTCGAGGAGCCCAAGCTCTCCTTCGAGACGAACGAGTTCTACCTCAAGGACTCCGCCGAGATGACGGAGTCGTTCTCACCCTGGCCCGAGGCCGTGCCCGCCACGCTGGAGATCGCGGAGCGCTGCGCGGTGGACATCGAGCTGGGCAAGATGCTGATTCCGCGCTACCCCACCCCCGACGGACTGGACGAGGGCGCGTACCTGCGTCGCCTGGCCGAGGAGGGCCTGCACCGCCGCTACGGGGACCCTCCGCCGGCGGAGGCGGTCGAACGGCTCGAGATGGAGCTTCAGACGATCGGGCGAATGGGCTTCGACGCCTACTTTCTGATCGTCTGGGACTTCGTGAAGTACGCCAAGGACAACGGCATCGCGGTGGGCCCGGGGCGCGGGTCGGCGGCCGGCTCGATCGTGTCCTACAGCCTCGACATCACCGAAGTCGACCCGCTCGCCTACGGCCTGCTGTTCGAGCGCTTCCTCAACCCCGAGCGGGTGTCGATGCCGGACATCGACATCGACTTCTCGGTGAGGGGACGCGAGCGCGTGATGCGTTACGTGGCCGACAAGTACGGCAGCGAGTCAGTGGCGCAGATCGTGACCTTCGGCAAGATGCTGCCGCGCAACGCCACCCGCGACGCCGCCCGGGTGCTCGGTTTCGACTACGGGACGGGCGACCGGCTCGCGAAGCTCATCCCCGAGCCCGTGATGGGGCGCTCGGAGACCTTCGAGAAGTACCTCAAGAACGAGCCCGAGCTGAGGCGCGTCTATGACTCCGAGCCCGAGTCGCGCCAGATCATCGACACCGCCAAGGGGTTGGAGGGGATCGTCCGCAACGCCGGGATCCACGCTGCAGCGGTCGTGATCGCCGATCGCCCTCTCACCGACATCGTCCCGCTTCAGCTGATGGAGGACCGAGGTGCGGCCGTCGACGGCGAGCGCGCCTTCCGGACCGTCACGCAGTACTCGATGAAGCCGATCGAGGAGATCGGGCTGTTGAAGATGGACTTCCTCGGCCTGCGCAACCTCGACGTGATCGAGGACTGCCTCGAGATCATCGCCAAGTCGACGGGGGAGCGACCGGACATGGCCTCCCTGCCGCTCGACGACCCCAAGACCTACGAGATGATGTCCCGCGGCGCCTCCGTGGGGGTGTTCCAGTTCGAGTCGGACGGTATGCGCGAGGCACTGCGCAAGGTTCGTCCGACGGAGTTCGAAGATCTGGTCGCGCTGGTCGCGCTCTACCGGCCCGGGGCCATGGGCCACATCGACACGTACGCGCGCAACAAGCGCACCCCGGAGGCCGTCAGCTACCTGGACGAGCGCCTGCGCCCGATCACCGAGTCGACCTACTCCGTGATCCTCTACCAGGAGCAGTCGATGCAGATCGCGAAGTCGATCGCGGGGTTCTCCGGCGCCGAAGCGGACGACCTGCGCAAGGCGATCGGCAAAAAGAGCCGCGAGGACATGGCAGGTCTGCGGCACCGGTTCTTCGAGGGCTGTCGCGCCAGCGGCACCCAGCAGCGGGTGATCGAAGACCTGTGGGCGGTCAACGAGGCGGCCGCCAACTACTCGTTCAACCGCTCCCATGCTGCCTGCTACGCGCTGATCTCCTACCGCACCGCCTGGCTCAAGGCCAACTATCCGGCCGAGTACATGGCCGCGCTGATCTCCTCGGTCATGTCGACCAAGGACAAGGTCCCGTTCTTCGTCTCGTGCTGCGAGGAGATGGGGATCGACGTGCTGCCACCCGACGTGAACGAGTCGGGGCACGACTTCGTCGTCTCGCACGCCGGTGGGTCCGCTCCGGCGGGCGACATCCGCTTCGGGCTGGACGCCGTCAAGAACGTGGGAGCGGCCGCGGTCGACGCGATCTGCGCCGCCCGCGACGAGGGCGGCCGGTTCACCTCGATCTGGGACTTCTGTCGGCGCGTCGACTGCCGGGCGGTCAACAAGAAGGCGATCGAGGCGCTCGTGAAGTGTGGTGCGCTCGACTCCACCGGCGCCACGAGGACCGGCATGCTCCAGGTGCTCGAGCACGCACAGGGAGCCGGCCAGAAAGCGCAGCAGGACGCGCTCCTCGGCCAGTCGTCGATCTTCGATTTGGAGGAGCCCGGGCCCGGCGGCGCTGCCGCGGCTAGCGGCCCCGAGCTGCCGGTGCCCGCGCTCGAGGACGAGCGCCCCCAGCTGAACGCCTGGGAGAAGGAGACCCTGGGGCTGTTCCTCTCGAGCCACCCGCTCAAGGAGGTGCGCGCCGCGCTGAGGGCCAAGGTGGACTGCTCCCTGGCCGACCTACCGCAGCGTCGCGACGGTGAGAGCGTTACGGTCGGGGGGATGGTTACCGAGTGCAAGCGCATTCGCACCCGCAAGGGGGAGCCGATGATGTTCGCCACGCTTGACGACCTCGAGGGCACGGTCGAGATGCTCGTGTTCAACTCCGCCTACGCCGCCAACGCCGAGAAGGTCGACGTCGATGGGGTCGTGCTCGTACGGGGCCGGGTGGACCACAAGGAGGCGGGTGAGGTCAAGCTGATCGCCCAGGAGGTCGAACCGTTTCAGCCCAGCCCGGAGGAGGTGGCTGCAGCGGCGGCGATCGAGGCAGCGGAACCGGCCGTGAAGCGGATCTCGCTGGAGGTGGCCCCCGAGGTGCCTGAATCGTTCCTCGACGAGCTCAAGGACCTGTTGAAGGGCTTCCCGGGCGACCACGAGGTGGTCCTGCGGGTGGGGCGCCGCAGCCTCCTGCTGGGTCCCGACTACCGCGTCTCGGCCGACACCGCCTGCCGCGCCGAGCTCTCAGCCCTTCCAGGCGCGTCGCTACTGGCTGCCTGAGGCGGCCCACTTGCGGGCCGCGGCACTGATCGGCATCGCGATCGCCGCGACTACGCCGGCGCAGGCGATGGCCGCCCCGCGGGTGCTGACGGGCGAGCGGGCGCGCCTGGGCGCGGCGGTGGCGCCGGACTCGCAACTGGAGCGCACGTCGGAGCGGCGCAGCTTCGGCGCTCGGTTCGAGCGCTATCGGCAGGTCGTTGGCGGCGTGCCCGTGTTGGGCTCGGAGGTCGCGCTGACCGACCTGCCCGGACGGACCGAAGACCTGTTGCTGGACTCCTCCGACCGGCAACTGCCGCGGCCGCCGCCCGCACGGCTGTCACGCCAGCGGGCCGTGCGCGTCGCATTGGGTGCCACCCGTGCCTCGGCGCTTCGTGCGCGGCCGCGTGCCGCCCCGGCGATTCTGCCGCTCCAGGGAGCTGCTCGCTTGGTTTGGCGTGTCCTGATCGCCTCCGGTCGACCGGCGGCAAGCTTCGAGGTGCTCGTCGATGCGCGCTCGGGCGAGGTGCTGCGCATGCGCGACCTGCTGCGCCATGCGACGGGCCAGGCGCTCCTCTTCGACTCCAACCCGGTGGTGGCCGCCGGCTCCCGCGGCACCCTGACCGACGGCGGGGACGCCGATCTCTCGGAGCTGCTGGACCTACTCGAGCCGCTCGTGCTGGCGCGCCTGAACGAAGACGACTTCTGCCTGACCGGCGCGTTCGTCCGTGCCACCCTGCCGGACGGGCCCGACCTCGGGGTAGATCCGGATGAGGTCTGCGCGAGCGACTCGTCGCGCGACTTTCGGCCCCCGCCCGACGGTCCCGTCAACCCTCCGATCGGCCGTGCGGACCCGCGCTTCGAGGCGCTGATGGCCTACTTCCACGTCGACCGCGCCCAGAGCTACCTCCGCAGCCTCGGATTCAACGGTGTGAACGGGCCCACGGTCCGCGGCGGGCAGATCAGGGTCAACGCGAACCAGGTCTTCCCGGACGACCCCCTCGACCCCGACGACGAGCTGCAGCAGGACAACTCCTTCTACGACCCCAACACGAAGCAGATCTCGCTCGGAACCGGTGGAACCGACGACGGCGAGGACGGAGAGGTGATCGTGCACGAGTACGGCCACGCGATCCAGGATGCCCAGGTGCCGCTCTTCGGCCAAGGTGCGCAGGCCGGCGCGATAGGAGAGGGCTTCGGCGACTACTTCTCCGCGGTCGTCGCCAAGCAGAGCGTCGCTCCGCCGCGGCCTGGGCTCGAGGCCTGCGTGGCCGAGTGGGACGCGCTGGGGTTCGAGGCTCTCCAGGGACTTCCGCCCAGCCCGGTGCCGTGCCTCCGGCGTGTCGATCGGGATCTGACGGCCGCGCAGGTCGGACCCGGGACCGCCTGCAACGCGAAGGTCCACTGTGCCGGCCAGGCGTGGTCGGGCGCCCTGTGGGACATCCGCGCCTCAATCGGCGCTGCGAACGCGGACCGGCTGGTGATCCAGTCCCACTTCAGCCTGACCCCGGCGGCCGGCTTCCACGAAGGGTCTTTGGCCCTCATCGCAGCTGACCAGGCGTTGTTCGGCGGAAGCCATGTCGCGTTCCTGCGAGCGCTCCTCAGCGCGCGTGGCCTGCTGGATGTCCAGCGGCTCGACGACACGCCCGCCGGCGCGGTCTCGCTTACCGTCCCCGGGGAGCGGACGGGCTCGCTGCGGGCCGGAGCGGACCGCGACGACGTGTACGCGCTGGACCTCGTAGCCGGCGTCGGGGTGGTGCTGCGATTGCGCAGCGCGGCCCCCAACTTCGACCTTCGTCTGATCCGACCGGGCTCGCCGCTCCTCGACGGCCCGGGGTTGGCGCTCGCCGAGTCGGCGGCCGCTGGATCGAACGAGGAGATCCCCTACGTTGCCGCCGCCTCCGGCCGCTACCTCCTCGATGTCCGCGCGGCAGCCGGAGCGGGCGACTACACCCTGTTCGCCTTGACCGACGCCGACCGGGACGCCCGCCCCGACGGCGAGGACAACTGTCCGCTCGAGAGCAACCCGGGACAGGAGGACTCCGACGGCGACCGCCAGAGCGACGCGTGCGACCGCTTTCCGCGGGACGCCCAGAACGACGTCGACCGCGACGGCCTCGGCGCGAACGAGGACAACTGCCCGCGCGCCTCGAACCGCCGGCAGACCGACTGGGACCGCGACAAGCGGGGCGACGTCTGCGATCGCAGCGCGCGGATCTCGCTCAAGCGGCTGCGCCTGCGCGGCCGCAAGCTGACGCTGCGCGCGACGTTGCGCCCCACCCTGCTCCGGTCAAAGGCCGTGGCGGTGTCCGTCGACCGCCGCAAGTGCCGAAGATGCCGTTACCGCAGGGTCACCACGCTGCGGCGAGGGCGCTCGCGCGGGAGCGGCCGGGTCGACCTGACCAGCAGGCTGCGGCGGGGGTCGACCTACCGCTTCCGGGCGCTGCTTCGCGACCGCCGCTACCGCCGCGTGAGCAGTCGCACCCTGGTCCTGCGCCTACGCTGAGCGGCAGGCGCGCCGCGGCTACACTCACCGCGTGGAGAGAGTGCCAGTCGCCGACCCGAGCGAGGTGCGTGAGTGCCGCCAGTGCTGCACGTTCTGCGACCGCGTCGTGCAGCCCGCCGGGTGTATCGCGGCCGCCTGCCCGTACCTCTACCTCTATGACGACGAGGACACCGGTCGCAGGTTCATGGGCTGTATGAACAAGGTCTTCCGTGCCGAGATCGACGTGGAGGCGTTCGAGTCCGCCCAGCGCACACGGCACGGGTTCGGCGGCGTGAAGATGACGGGCATGCCACTGCCACAGTGCCGCACCTCGGTGGAGCGCGCCTACGACGGTCACGGCGAGCCCTTCGACTGCATCAATCCCGGGTTCTTCGAGAAGCCGAGCACCGTCGAGGAAGCGGGCGAGTTCGACCTCAGAGACCGCCTCTAGCGCCCCCGCTTGCGCCGCGCCCGCGCGCGCAGCCCGTTGCGCCGCAGCTCGCGCGCGCGCCTCATATCCACCACCGTTGCGGCTTTGCCCTCCACGCCGGGGCCCTCGAAGATCGCGGGCAGTTCCTCGAACCGGGGCTCCGAGAGGAACGCGCCACAGCCGCGCGGACCGAGCTCGCCGTCGCCGAGGGGGGCGTGGCGGTCGCGGTTCGCGCCCAATGGGGCCTGCGAGTCGTTGACGTGCAGGCAGCGCAGGCGCTCCAGCCCGATCAGGGCGTCGCACCGGTCGATCGTCTCGGCCAAGCCGTCCGCGGTCCGGACGTCGAACCCGCTGGCCAGTAGGTGGCACGAGTCCAGGCATATCCCCATCCGGCTGTGCCCGCCCGCGAGGTCGATCAGCTCCGCCAACTCCTCCAGCGTGCGCCCGAGCGTGTTGCCCGCCCCCGCCGTGTCCTCCAGGAGGACGGGACACGACTCCGATTCGCCGAGCGCGCATCGCAGCACTTCGCCAACGCGCTGCAGGGCCTCGGCATGGGGCTCACCGAGCGTGGAGCCCGGGTGCAGGACCACTCCGGCGGCGCCGATGGCATCGCCCATGCGGAGCGAGTGCACGAGCGAGTTGAGCGACTTCTCCCTGATCTCGCGGTCCTTCGACGCGCAATTGAGGAGGTAGACCGCGTGGATCACGACCGATCCGATCGGACCGTCGGCCATCAGCTCGCGGAAGGCCGCCACGTCGTCCGCCTTCCAGCGCGTCGGGCGCCACATGCGCGGGGACTGGTTGAACACCTGGATCGCCTCCGCGCCGATCTCGACGCCGCGGGCATGGGCGTTCACCAAGCCCCCGGCGGTGGAGACGTGGGCGCCGATCAGCACGGCGCAGAGTTCTACCGGTATCTACGATCCGGCCATGTCCGACGAGGCCCCGCGCGTTCGCTTCGCCCCCTCGCCCACGGGCGCGCTTCACATCGGGGGCGCCCGCACCGCGCTCTACAACTGGCTTCTCGCGCGGAAGAGCGGCGGGGCGCTGGTGCTGCGGATCGAGGACACCGACCGCGAGCGCTCGACGCCGGAGAACGTGGAGCAGATCCTCGACGCCCTCCGCTGGCTCGAGTTGGATTGGGACGAGGGTCCCGTCTCCCAGGCCGAGCGCGCACCGCGCCACCGCGAGCAGATCGCCCGGCTGCTCGCCGAAGGCCACGCCTACGAGCACGAGGGAGCGGTCCGCCTGCGGGTGCCCGACGACGGCGAGACAGTGGTAAGGGACGTGATCCGCGGCGACGTGACCTTCCCGCACGCCGCGATCGACGACTTCGTGATCGCCCGCTCGGACGGCAGCCCGCTCTACAACCTGGCCGTGGCGGTGGACGACCTCGACATGGGGATCACCCACGTCGTGCGCGGGGAGGACCACCTTTCCAACACCCCGCGCCAGGTGATGGTGCTCAAGGCGCTGGGCTCCGATCCGCCCGTCTACGCCCATCTGCCGCTGCTGCACGGCCCCGACGGCAAGAAGCTGTCCAAGCGCCACGGCGCGGCCTCGGTCCAGGAGCTGCGCGACCGCGGCTATCTCCCCGAGGCGGTGCGGAACTACATCGCGCTGCTGGGCTGGGGCCTCGATGCCTCGACCACGTTCATGAGTACCGAGCAGCTGATCGAGGGCTTCTCGCTTGAGCGGGTGTCGCGCTCGCCGGCGGTGTTCGACGAGCAGAAGCTGCGCTGGATGAACGGCCGCTACCTGCGCGAGCTCGAACCGGCGGAGTTGGCGCGGCGGCTGGAGAGCCTGCTCGGCCGCAGCGACCTCGAGTCGCCCGCGGCGGTGGCGCAGGACAAGTTGCAGACGCTGGCCGACTTCTGGCCGCTCGCCGGCTTCCTCGTGGAGCGCCAGCCGACCGACGAGCGGGCCTGGGACAAGGTGATGCGCGACGGGGCGCCCGCGCGGCTGCGCGCGGCCCGAGCGGCGCTGGCCGGCCTCGAGCGGTTCGACGAGCCCGAGATCGAGGCGGCGCTGCGCGGAGTGGTGGAGGACTTCGACGCCAAGCCGCGCGAGGTCTTCCAGCCGCTGCGGGTGGCGATCAGCGGCTCGACTACGTCACCTGGGCATCTTCGAGTCAGTAGCCGCGCTCGGTCGTGACGAGACGCTCGCGCGCGTGGACGAGGCGATCGAGCGGCTCGACTCCAGCTGAGCCGGATAACGGCCGTCCCCCGACGGGCCGTTGCAGGGCTTCACTCTTTTGTGGCCGCTGCCGATAGAGAGGCAGGGCCACGCGTGCGTAGGCCCGGAGCCAACACATGCAAGCCCTAGTGACGACGAAGACACCAGCGTCTGCAAGCGCCCTGGCAGGGCAGAACGAGGGCCACGGGCGGCGGCTGACCGCCGCCTTCGAGGCGCTCGAGGTGTTCCCCGCCCTGGCGGAGTCGCGCAACCGCGTGCTGCGCATCGTCCGCGAGGACCGCAGCTCCACGGCCGACATGGTCACCGCGGTCGAGTCCGACGTTGCGCTCGTGACCACGGTGCTGCGGATGGCCAACGCTCTCCCGAGCAAGCGCAAGGGCAAGGTGGCCACCGTGCCCGAGGCGGTGGAGCTCCTGACGCCCGAGGGCGTCGAGCGGCTGGCGAGCCAGGCGAAGGTCTTCGACTTCTTCGAGCGCACGCCGGGCTGGGAGGCGGCGCCCGAGCGGTTCCGGCTGCACGCCGTCGCCACCCAGGCCGCGGCCGACCGGCTGGCGCGCGAGATCGACTTTCCCGATCGCGACGAGCTCCTCACCTCGGCGCTGCTCCACGACATCGGCAAGCTCGTCCTGATGCATGCGTACCCGGCCTACCCTGGCCAGATCCACGGTCAGGCCCGCACGCCGGAGGAACGCGTCCATCGCGAGCGCCGCGAGCTGGGGGTCGACCACGCACTGGTCGGCGGCGTCCTTGCCCGCCGGTGGGGCCTTCCGAGCAGCCTGGCCGGGGCGATCGAGCGCCATCACGCCGACGACGCGGACGGCCAGGCAGCAATGGTCCGGCTCGCCGACATGCTGGCGCACTACGGGCACAGCCAGAGCGTCGACCCGAACCAGCTGCTGCAGGCCGCGCGGGCGCTGGAGCTCACTCCGGAGCTGCTGCGCGGGCTGATGTACGAATTTCCCTACGCCGGCAACGGCAAGCGCCACGTGGACCCGTGCCCGCTCTCGGGCCGCGAGCTCGACGTGCTGAAGAAGCTGGCGGAGGGCAAGGTCTACAAGCAGATCGCGCACGAGCTCGAGCTGTCGACGAGCACCGTGCGCACCCACCTCCACAACACCTACGCCAAGCTTGGCGCGAACGACCGCGCGCAGGCGGTCCTGATCGCCACCGACCGGGGCTGGATCTAGCGGACCTGCCGGCCCGCTGATCGGGTCGGAGTAGGATGGCCGGGCCGATGGCGCCCGAGCAGAAGGTCACTTTCTGCCGTATCTGCGAACCCCTCTGCGGCATGGTCGCCACCGTCGACGACGGGCGGATCAGCCAGCTGCGCCCCGACCCCCACAATCCGCTCTCGCGCGGCTACGCCTGCCCGAAGGGGATCGCGATGGCCGAGATCCAGAACGACCCGGACCGGGTCACCCACCCGCTGCGGCGCACGGCCGACGGCGAGTTCGAGCGAGTCTCGTGGGAGACGGCGATGGCGGACATCGCGGACCGGCTGGGGCGCACGCTGGACGACCACGGACCGGGTGCCGTGGGCTGGTACATGGGCAACCCGGCGGCGTTCTCGTTCTCCCACACGGTCTGGGTGAAGGGCTTCCTCGACGCGATCGGCTCGCCGCACTACTACACGGCCGGATCCCAGGACGTGAACAACCGCTTCGCCGCGAGCGCCCTCCTCTACGGCACCCCGCTGGCGGTGCCGATCCCGGACATCGAGCGCACCGAGTTCCTGCTCGTCGTCGGCGCAAACCCGCTCGTCTCCCATGGGTCGGTGCTCAGCGCCCCCCGGATCCGTGAGCGGCTGCTCGAGATCGAGGCCCGGGGCGGGCGAGTAGTCGTCGTGGATCCGCGCCGCTCGGAGACCGCCGGTCAGTTCGAGCATCAGCCGATCCGTCCCGATGGAGACGCCTGGCTGCTGCTCTCGATGCTCCACGTCGTGTTCGGCGAACGCCTCGCCGACACCGCGTTCCTCTCCGAGCACACCGAGGGCTGGGAGCGACTCGCCGACCTCGTGCAAGGTCACGCTCCCGAGGCCACGGTCGTCCAGACCGGCATCGAGCCGGACCGCGTGCGCCAGCTGGCACGCGACTTCGCCGCGGCCGAATCCGCCGCCGCGTATGGCCGCACCGGCTCCTGCCTCGGGCGCTTCGGCACCCTCGTCGCCTTCCTGCTCGACGCGCTCAACGCGGCCACCGGGAACCTCGACCGGCCGGGTGGGTCGGTGTTCGGGGATCCACCGATCAAGCTCGATCGGCTGGGCGAGCAGCTCGGGCTGGCCACCTACGGAGAGACTCGCTCCCGGTTCGGCGGCTTTCCAGACGTGCTCGGCAACCTGCCGGCCTCGCTGCTGCCAAAGGAGATCGAGACCGCGGGCGAGCGACAGATACGGGCGCTGTTCGTCTCCGCGGGCAACCCGGTCCTCTCGGTGCCCGACGGCGATTCGCTCGAGCGGGCGCTCGGGAAGCTCGACCTCATGGTCGCGCTCGACCTGTATGTGAACGAGACCAACCGCCACGCCGACTACGTGCTCCCCGCGGCGACGATGTACGAGCGCGAAGACCTTCCCGTGGCGCTGCTGTCGTTCTTCTCCACGCCGTTCGTGCAGGCGACCGAGGCTGTAGTCGAGCCGGCCGGCGAGGCGCGCGAGGAATGGCGTGTGATCGATGACCTGGCCCGTCGTATCGGAAAGGCGCCCTACAGCGTGAAGGCCGTCCGGCTGATCGCAAGGCTGGGTTTGCGACCGACGCCGCGGCAGATGATGGACCTGCTGCTGAGGATCGGGCCCACCGGCGACCGCTTCGGACTGCGCAGGTCGGGTCTGAACATGCGCAAGCTGATCGAGCGTCATCCTCACGGCCTCGTCCTGGCCGACCACCTGAAGACGGGCATCCTGGCCTCGAAGCTGCGAACCCGCTCGAAGAGGGTGCGGCTCGCGCCGGAGGCCATCGTGGGGGAGGTCGATCGCGCGAACGCGACCGCGGAGGTCCCCGACACAGGCTTCCCGCTGCGGCTGATCGGGATGCGCGAGCTGCGCTCACACAACTCATGGATGCACAACTCGCCCCTGCTCATGCGTGGCGAGCGCGTACACGCACTGCGCGTCCATCCCGACGACGCCGACGCACACGGGCTCGAGGACGGCGGCGGGGTGCGGATCGAGTCGAAGGCGGGGGCGGTAGAGGTGCCGGTGGTCGTCACGGATGAGATGACCCCGGGCGCGGTCGCCCTGCCCCACGGCTGGGGCCACCGCGGCGGGTGGCGTCTCGCAAACGCGAGCGGGGGCGCCAACGTGAACGTCCTCGCCAGCGGCGCGCCGGAGGACCTGGAGCCGCTCGCCGGGATGGCGTTCCTGAACGGAATTCCCGTGAGGGTGACTGCGGTCAGCCCACGGTCGAGCGACGCCCCCGCTGCGATCGCGGCACCGTCACCCTGACGGTCGTCCCCGCTTCCGAGCTCTCGATCTGAAGTGTGCCCGCGAGTAGCTCTGTGCGCTCACGCATGCTGGCGAGGCCCAGATGACCGGGCTCGGTGGCGCCAAGGGGGTCGACGCCGTCGAACCCGGAGCCGTCATCGCGGACGATCATCTCGGCCTCATCGCGATGTGCCTTGAGCGAGATCGTCACGTTCCTCGCGCCCCCATGCCGAGCGGCGTTCACCGCCGCCTCTTGGATGATCCGGAACAGCTCGCCCTCGTGCTCGGACGGCAGGTCGACGCGGTCGAGATCCAGCTGCGTGACGATCCCGTAGCGGCGCTCCCAGATCGGCACACAGCGCTCGATCGCTGCTTCGAGCGAGAACTCCTCGTACGCATAGGGGCCCAGGTCGAGCATCTCGTCACGCAGTGCCCGCACCGTGCGTTCGGTCACCTCTTGCGCATCACTCAGGATCGCCGCCACCTTTGCGTCACCACCGCGGGCGGCTTGGTTGCGCGCCGCGACCAGCGTCATGTCGAGCCCGATCAGCTCTTGCACGGGGCCGTCGTGCAGCGACTCGGACACCTGTCGGCGAATGTCCTGCTCGGCCCTGATGGTTCGCCGGCTCAGCTCTCGTGCTCGCACCCGCGAGGCCGACTCCGCGGTGCGAAAGCGGCCCACCAGCGCCACGGTCGCGACCGCGGCGGCCGCGAACACCGACTCGTAGAAGACGAGCAGGTCGTCGTGCACGGCTCCCTCGTTCAGCAAGGCGGCGGGAACCACGAGCACGATCACGGCCAGGACCGCCATCGCGACCCCGATCCGCTCGCCTTGGAAGTGGGCATGCACGGCGAGAAACGAGAGCGCCATGAACCTGACTGCTCCATAGGTCTCCGGCGCAACCACCTCGATCGCGGCGAGCATGATCATGTCGCCCACGGCGATCAGCGGGTTCAGGGCCTGGGCGGGGGCACGTTGGGCAAGCACCAGGTTGAAGAGGCTCCACGGGATCGCCACGCCCCCAACCACCGCCGCCAACTCACCTTCGTATGGAAAACCGAGCAGGATCGACGATGCCCAGCGCCAGGAGCGACAGCAGCAACCGCACGACGGCGAAGACCACCAGCGGTCGCGGCGACTCGATCGGGACCCGGGCCGGCAGCCTCATGCCTCGAGCACCCTCCGTCGACGAGCGAGGAGGATCAGCGCGGCCGCCGAGACGGCGCCGGCCGCGTCGATCAGCACGTCGGTGACGGCCCCGACCCGACCGTCCACGAATGTCTGGTGGTATTCGTCGGTGATCGAGTAGGCCACCGCGATGACCACTGCCAGCGAGCACCGCGCGCGACTCGGCCATCCGGGTGCTCAGCGCCCGCCACCACAGCACGGTGAGCAGCGCATACTCGGAGAAGTGGGCGACCTTTCGGGCGACGAGGAGCAGCCACCCGCGGTCGACGTCGTCACTGGGGATCGCCGAGAGGACGAAGATGAGTGCCATCAGGGCCAGCGGGGGCAGCCAGGGCGCCGCCGCGCGGGCTCGTTCGCGCATGGCCTTAAGTTAGTCTCGCTGTCCGATGCTGGCGATCACCTCGAAGTCTCCCTACGCGGTGCGCGCCCTCGCAGAGTTGGCCCGGAGGGGCTCCGATCAGCCGACCCCGATCGGCGAGATCGCGCGGGCCCGGGACATTCCGGTGCAGTTCCTGGAGGGGCTCTTCGCGACCCTGAGGCGCGCCGGGATCCTTCACAGCCAGCGGGGCGTGAAGGGCGGCTACCTGTTCGCCCGCCCGCCGGCGGAGGTGACGGTGCTGGAGGTCGTGGAGCTGCTCGAGGGTGAGCTGGGCGCGGAGGCCGCCGACTCGGGTCAGGTCTGGGTGGAGGCGACCGAAGCCGTGAAGGGAGTGCTCGTCCGGAACCACGATCGCGGATGTGGCCGAGCGCGAGGCCCAGTCGGCCGGCGCGCCGATGTACTACATCTAGCCGAGGGGCACTCACAGAGCGAGAAAACCGCTCTGCAAAGAGAACGCGAACCCCTCCCAACCCCTCTGACCCCCCTCCGGGACGCCGTTTGTCCCGCACTTCTGTCCCGCACCCGGCGCTACACGGCGAGTCGCCCCTCGATAGCCGGCGCCGACAACGCCCCGCTAGGGGCAGCGAGTGCGAGGACCGCCTGCCCAAGGCAAGGGACTCGCGAAGCGAAAGTGACCCAGCCAGACAGCAGCACCGTCGAAGGCGGCTCTCGATCTTCACGAGGAACTCAGGTGCCGGGGCGCACATCGCTGATCCACTCAGGGACGCGCCATGCGAGCCGTACAACCCCCGGCGGGGTGGTCTGCCGGGGATAGGTCCACCTATGGAGCCCAGCCCGCGAGGAGGGCGGCGTGGCTGCGCCGCGAGCAGCGCGTCCGCGACCGGGTGAACGAACTCCTCGACGAAGGCCGAGTAGGACCACGATCATGAAGCGCGAGTCCGATCCCGAGGCAGTACTCGACCTGATCGCCACCGTCCTCGGCGACCAGTTCGACGACGCCACCGACATCAAGGCACCCCCGCGACACGCCGAAGCAGCCCCGAGCGTAGTCTCGGAACTAGTTGCCGACCGATGGGAGGGAGTGGCCTTCATGCACGTCGTGGTGCAGCACCAGATCACGGATCCAGAGTCCTTCTTCGCCCACAGCGTGGAGGAGGTCGCCCAGAACGCGCCGCCCGGAGTCCGGGCGCGACAGTTCATCGTAAGCCAGGACAAGACCGCTGCCGTCTGTCTGTGGGAGGCCGACTCCGTGGACGCCCTGCGGAGCTACATGGACCCACTCACGGGGGCGGCCAGCGAGAACACGTACTTCGAGGTCGACGCGGAGACCTCGGTGGGTTTGCCGAAGGATGGGGCGATCAACTTGGACCTCGGCGCGTCAACCCCGCAGTAAGCACCGCCGTGACCCCGACACCCGCCCCTACCGCGCTGCGCATGGGGCCGATCTCGGCGAGTTTCTCCCGGAGGTAGCGGTCTGATGGCGCTGCGGGCCTGGACGTTTCAGAACGCCCACGTAGGAGAAATAGATGATGGTTGAATTGGTCACGACGGACGGAGAGGGAGGCCTACATGCCTGCTGCAGACGAGCAAGATCACGCGAATGAGGAGACCCTTCCCGACAGCCCGCTTCCACGCATATAAGGAGGGCCGGGAGGAAGACATCGAGGGCGACGCGGAAAAGCTCAAGTCCGGCGACCCAAAAAAGTCGCAGCGAGCTGAGATATCCGACGGCTCGGAGGAGTCGGACTTTCCCGCGCACGACAAGGCCTAACCGGACGACGATCCGCCCGTGTGCGGGTGCCCGGGCGCGGGTAGGTTGAGTCCCGACTGACTCGGCAAGGCCATATGCGCGACGAACATGCGAGCCAAGCGCGGCCCAAACCGAGAAATGCCCGACACACAGAGGAGGACGGATGGATTCCGAGCCTGACCGCACAGAGGAGTCGCAGCAGAGCGCCGAGGAGTCGACGGGCGCCCTTGATGAGGACAACCCGAGCCCGTCGGAGGATGCTGGCCAGAAGGGTGCGGGTACGAGAGCGGCGCTCAGGGAGGGCTGGAGCGCGGAAGCGAGCCCAACCAGGAGGACGCGCGACAGCATGAGCGCCCGTAGGTAAGGGGACCGGTGCGGCGGGGACCCAACCCCGCCCGCCAGTTCAATCGTGCCGGTGGTCGCGGTCACGCGGCCCCGGCACGGTTGTCCGCCGCCCGACTTACTAGACCTGCCAGCCCGCTTTTGGCCAGGGGAGCCGGACACCCCCGCCTACCGCGTGGCGGGCGCCGGAGGATTCGGCTGGGATTCCGATCCCTCGGTCGCGGTTCTCGCTATTTGCGGGAACGGTGGGACGCTCAGGCGATTAGGGCGCTCTTAGACTGCGTCCGCAGTCTCACCGTGCGGCCGAGTCCGGGGCGCACCCACTCTGGGAGGGCCGTATGCACCGCACCGTCGTCTCACTTCTAGCCGCCACCGCACTAGTGCTGGTCGCGGCAGGCTGCGCAGGTGGCGCAGCCACCGGCAGCGGCGTCATCGGGACATCGGCGGTGCTCCAGGGCGAGTGGAGGTCCACCAAGGCCAACGTCCAGGTGCTCGTCTGGTTCGAGTACGGCCCGGACACGAACTACGGGCACACCTTGATAAGCCAGTCACAGTGCGGCGGCTTCCTGGCGTTCCCTGGTCACTACGCCAGTCAATGCAACTCAGGGGCGGCAAATTCAAGCCATCAGTACTCCGCGAGTAACCAAAACGCATACCCCCTTTCAAGTCGTGTTCCTTTCGCTCCGGGCACCTACCACTTCAGGCTCTGCGCGAAAGAGGTTGAGGGCCAAGCCGACAAGATCTGTATCGGCGACAAGACCTTCACGATTCCGTCCTAAGCGCCCGCCGGTAACGCCCCGCAAGTCATCGCCGGGAGGCTCCGGCCTTCCGGTGGCAGCTGCGGCAAAGGACCTGGAGATTCGTCGCCGCGTTGTTCCGGTGGTTGTGATCGGCGTGGTGGACTTCGAGCGGGACGCCGGTGGCCCGCACTCGGCGCATCGGTCGTCCGAACGCGGCGAGGTCCCGTGCACGGAGTTCCTGCCGCGTGGCGGGCACAGGAGGATTCAGCCGGGTTTTCCCGGTCATCGTCGGGAACTGTCCTCTATATGGCTACAGCCCGCGCTGGACGAACGCGACGCAGTCGCCCTGGTTCTTGAAGCCCGGGGAAGTTGCGCCACCCGCCGTTCTTGCATTGGTCCTTGGAGGTCGGCGAGCGGTGGGGCGTCGACGACGGTGATGTCACCCGACGTCAGTGGCGTCGAGAACGAAAACGTCGGCGAGCAGCCAGGCGTGAAAGGCGAGGAGTCGAAGAGGTCGGGCCTTCCGGTTCCCGCGTTGTCGACCACCTGAATCTGGATGGGCCCGAAGATAGCAGACGTGACGTTCAGCGTCGCTCTGTTGCCCGAAACGGTCAGGCACGTCACCGGACCACCGACTTGGATGCCGCCAATGAAGCTGACTCTGAAGAAGCCCGTTCCGGTGGGGTTCTCGCCGCTGGGGCCGCTCTGGGCGTCAATCGTGATCTCTCTGAAGGCCGTCGTTGCCGCGTTGTCGGCGGTGACCGAGTCCTGGCCGGGCACCTGGCCGACCGCCGACGAAGGCAACAGCATCACCGCCCCCACCAGCGTGATGGTCGCGAGCGAGCGGTTCCTCATCGGGCACTCCTTCCGGTCGAATCCGGTGCCCTGTACTGCGTGGCCTACCACCCCGAGTGCGGCGAGTCAATCACCGCAGACTCCGCTCTAGCTTGCGGGCTGGCGCCTGCCGCCCGTCGCGACGAAGCTGACGCAGGCCCCCTGGTTCTTGAAGCCGGGGTAGTTGCGCCAGCCGCCGTTCTTGCACTGGTCCTTGGAGGTCGGCAACGGTGGGGGCGGCTGGGCGTCGACGACGGCGATGTCGCCAGACGCATCTCCGTGAAAGTGCCAGGGGAAGCGGGGGAACAATCATCCGGCTCGCGCCCGATTGGGCCCCGCCGCGAAAGGTGTCTGGCGTTCCGGTGCCCAGCGTTATCGACTACTTGGATCTTGAATGGGGAATCCGGACGGGGGTCTGCAGCGTCCAGGTTAACGTGGCCGTATTCCCGCGTCGACCGCCAGGCAGGTCACCGGACCGCCGAGACCGATTGCTGGCACCGGAAACAGGGAAACCGTGCCGAATGCTGTTCCTGCCGGGTTCTCTCCGCTCGGTCCGCTTCGAGCGTCTATTTGGATGTCGCTGAAAACGTGCCGGTGGTCGCGGGCACGTTCGCGGTTACAGAGTCCTGCGCGGGCACCTGGGCGACGGCCGACGAGGGCAGCACCACCATCCCCGCCATGAGCGAAAGGGTGGCAATCCAACGACCTCTCATTGGGCACTCCTTCCGGTCGAGTCCGGTGCCCTGCCCTGCGTGGCCTACCACTCCGGACGCGCCGAGTCAACGACTGCGCCTGAGGCCAATTCGCGGCCGCGGGCGGCGACTCCGCAAGGGCGCCGCTGCCTGCGATTGATCCGGCGCTCCCGACGGCGGATACTGGGCGGGCGATGTTGAGCGAAGCAGATCGTCCGCAAGCCGTTGCGGGTGCGTGAGCGGTCGAGCCGCCCGCTCGATCAGCGGCTCGTGTTGCGTTTCCCTCGGTTCACCGATGCCTACGCCCGCCTGATCGGCCGGTTGCAGCCCAGCTCGCGCTTGCGCCAGGCGGCCTTGTGGCGCGGCACCCGGCTTGCGCAGGAGGCATTTAACCGCCGCGACGTCGATGCGGCGGTAACCCCTGGCCACCCCGACTTCGAGTTCCGCCCGCCACGCGAGTTCGTCGAGGTGGGGTTCTTCGAGCCGAGCTATCGCGGCCGAGAGGGTTTCCGCGAGTTCGTGTTGGCTTGGTCTGACGTGCTTGGTGCCGATCTTCGCGTGGAGCCTGTCGAACTGATCGACTTGGGAGAGCGCATTGTGCTGCTGGCGCATGTTGCAATGCGTGCTCAAGCCAGTCGGGTCCCGCTGACCGAGACAATCGCGACAGTCTCCGTCCTGAAGGACGGAAGGGCAGTCCGCGTGCAGGCGTACCTGGACCACGCAGAAGCCCTCGCGGCCGTGGGGCTGTCGGAGTAGGGGATGTTTCAGGAGAACGTGGAGGTCGTGCGCAACCCGCTCCGTCTGCGTGGGCGGTCGCGCCGCTCGTTCGATCAGCGGCTGGCGCTGCGCTTCCCTCGGTTCTCCAGGCAGTTGAGGCGGGTGGTCTGGTCCCCTGCCACCGACCTCTCGGGTGCGGCAGGCGCTGGTTCGGCGAGCCGCGACGCTGGGGTATGAGGCGTTTAATCGCCAGGATTTGGAGGCGGCGCTGATCAACTATCACAGCGACCTGGAGTTCTTCCCGCCGCGAGGCATGATCGAGTCGGGTGTCGCGCTCGAGCTATCGCGGGCACGATGGCTACCGCAACTACTTCACCGAATGGCTTAGCGCCTGGGGGACCTATCGCGGGAGAGCTGCACGAGCTGATCGACCTCGGCGACCGCCTCCTGACACTTGGACGGCTGGAAGTACGCGGGGGAGGCAGTGGAGCGCGGGTGATGCAGGAATACGCCTCCCTCATGACCGTTAGAGACGGGGACGTGATCCGCCAAGAGGAGTACTTCGACCATGGCGAGGCCCTCGCTGCCGTGGGGCTGTCGGAGTAGGCGATGTCGCAGGAGAACGTGGAGCTGTTCGCTGGCTGCGTATGACGCGTTCAACCGCCGCGACTGGGACGCGTTTGTGGCTCGTCTGGTTGACGCATGGAGTGCAGGTGGAGTCGAAGGCTGGTCGTCCATGGAGGGCGGCTACCAAGGGCACGAAGGGCGGCGTCGCTGGTTGGGACGACTTCCTCGGTGCGTTTCCCGACTACACCCGTCGAGATCGAGGAGCTGCGTGACCTTGGTCGACTGTGACCCTCGCTCGCTCGCGCGGTTGGGGGCATGCCGCTGACAGCGCGACGCCCACTCCCTCGATCCGTTCTGTGCATGCCCGATGAGGGTGGCGGGACGGAAAGATCGTCTGGTGGCCTGAAACTGCGCGACCGAAGCCGAGCCCTCGCAGCCGTGGGGCTGCCGGAGTAGGTGATGTCGCAGGAGAACGTGGAAATCGTGCGCGCGCATCTTCGACGCCTTTCTCCGCTGGGCGGCATGCTCAGGCCGCAGCTTGGTGAGATCGACGCCGAAGTTCGAGTGGCGGGCGGCTCGAGGAACACCGAGACGCAACGCGGGCCACGACGGCGTCTGTGAGATCGCTGGTCGGCTGGTTCGAAAACCTGGTGGACTGACCACAGGCTCGACGCTGAGGAATTCGTTGATCTCGGCCGACCAGCTCGTAGTCGTCGCCGATCTTTGGGCCCGAGGACGGAGAGCGGGAGCCGAGATTTGACTGACCGCTACTGCCAGCTCTTGGACGATTGAAGGTGAAAAAGTGGTCGTCTTCCGGGGAGTACCGCGATAGAGCCGAGGCCTTGGAAGCGGTGGGGCTGTCGGAGTAGGCGATGTCGCAGGAGAACGTGGAGATCGTCAAAGCGTTCACGAGCGTGTTCGAGTGCAGGCGACCGCGATGAGCTGGCGTGAGTATTTCGATCCAGATGTTGTCTGGGATACGTCCGCGAGCAACATGCCCTCGGCAGGCATCTACCACGGCCACCCGGGGAGTCGAGCGGTTCTTCAGCGAGTGGCTCGGAGCTTGGGAGGACTACAGGGTTGAGTGGAGCGAGTACATAGATGCGGGTGATTCGGTCGTGGATGTGTTCCGCCAGAGCGGGGAGAGGACGGGGCAGCGGCGTGAGAACGGAGCGCGACGTTCTTTGGCGTCTCACGACCTCAGTGATTCGAAGGTGGTTCGTTACCGCCTGTACGAATCTCGCAAAGAGGCGCTCGCAGCCGTGGGGCTGTCGGAGTAGGCGATGTCGCAGGAGAACGTGGAGGTGGTACGACGGGGGTTTCGAGGCGGCGTCCGGCGGCGAACGTAGGCGCTTGGTTTCAGATTTTGTCCCCCGACCCCGACATCCAGTGTCGTTATTCCACGTTCTCGAGGAGCCCCGACCGCGGCGGACAGAGTACCGGGGGCTCGATGGTCTCATGGACTACCTCGTGAACTGGTTCAGCCAGTGGGATGAGTACGCCTTCGAGGCTGTCGAGTTCGTCGACGCTGGCGAGCACGTCGTCGCTCGTGGCGCGGGGAGCGTGGCAGGGTGGCCAGCGTGACGGGCGTAAAAGTCGAAGAGAACTTCACCCACTCCTTCGTCATCCGTGGCCGGCAAGCTTGTGGAGTTGGCACATGTACGACAGCCACGCTCTAAGCCCTCGAAGCCGTGGGGCTGTCGGAGTAGGCGATGTCGCAGCCGAACGTGGAGCTCGTACGGCCTTCGTGGACGCCATAAACGCGGCGTGTTTCGACGCGCTGCGCGACCGACTTCGAGATCAGGTTACGCGACTGACAGCCATATCAGACGCGAGCCTTGGCTACGAGGGCGGCGAGTCAAGTGCGTCGGCGATTTCTTCGACGGGGTGGACGCGCCCGCTATGCGTTCGATTCGAGCTTCGACGACATCTCTCGACTGCCGGCGACTCGTCGGCGGTCCATCACGTGGCATGCCCTTTGCGGAGCACCCATCGAACTCCGGTGGGCGACCGTCTTCTGGTTCCGCGACAACAGACTCTTCGCGCGCCGCCGGCTACAACAGGCGCCGGAGGCCCTCGAAGCCGTGGGGCTGTCGGAGTAGGCGATGTCGCAGGAGAACGTGGAGCTCGTGCGCGTGGCTACGAGGCGTGGAACAGAGGCGACATGGACGCGATCCTCGCCATTTTCCATCCCGACGTCGAGTTGGTCACCACAGGCGTGTTTCCCGGCCTTGATCCCGCCTATCGCGGTCACGACGGCTTCAGAAAGTTCTGGCGGGACTTCCGGGGGACTTGGGAGTCGCTCTCTATCGCGGTCCACGAGCTGCGTGACTGTGGCGAGCGCGTCGTCATCCTTTTTTCGTTCAGGGCTCGGGGGCGCGATGGCTTGGAGGTGCGATCGCCAAAACGCCGCCGTTTCCACCATCCGAGCGGCTTGGTGGTGCGGCAGGAGAATCATCGGGATTGGAGCACGGCCCTCGAAGCCGTCGGCCTGTCGGAGTAGCCGATGTCGCAGGAGAACGTGGAAGTCGTGCGCCGCGGCAACGCCAGCTTCAACAGCGGCGACTATGCGGGATGCGCTGAGAGCTTGCATCCCGAGGTCGAGTTCCGAGACCTCGACACGCGGCGGATACTTCGGCGACGCTGAGGGGCAGGCAGGCTCCTGTCGCTCTGCTCCGAATGGCTGCAGGCTTTCGACGTGTTCCGCGCCGAGATCAGCGAGTACCTCGACAGCGGAGATCAGGTCGCGTGCGTGATCGCGGTGGGTCGGAAAGGGCAGGACAGTGACATCGCGGTCGATGTGTCCCAAGTCGACGTGTCACGAGCTTCGAGATGGAAAGGTCATTCGGGTCACACTGGCTTATCGGACAAGGCCACCGCTCAGAAGCCGTGGGGCTGTCGGAGTAGGCGATGTCGCACCAGAACGTGGTGGCCACCGAGCCCACCGACGCTGTGAACCGGCGCGACCTTGATGGCCGTCTCGCGCAGATGGACGACGACGTGGAGGCCGTCTCGTTTGTCGCCGCCATGGAGGGCGACTATCACGGCCACGCTGGCGCTGGAATCGGCGCTCAGGGTCGCGGGGTTGACTGCGCGGGTTGACTCGCGATTACGGTCGCCCTCGACCTGCGGGGGTGTGACCCTGCGCCACAGCCTCCGCCAGAGCTTTGAGGGGGAGGGCCGAAATGAAGCTGGGCAGACTGTTCGTCTTCGCGAGTCTGTTGGTGGCCTTGGTCGTCGTCGCGCCTGGTGCGGCAGTGGCGAAGAAGGGCGGGACCGACCGGCCGTTCAAGGGCAAGACCTCGGGGACCACGACCCTCGACATCGTCACGGGGGTGGGGACGAGCCGAGGGGACCGGGACCTTTTCGCACCTCGGGAAGAAGCACCTTCACACTGAACGCCACGGCCGTGCCCACCGGGCCAACCACGTTCGCGGTCACCGGCACGGGAACGGTGGTGGTGGCGCAACGGTGATCAGGCGTTCGGCGACGTTTACGGGCACCGCGACTGTGCCGTCACTGATCCCCGCCGTCGGAGACAGCGGCCAAACCACGCTCGCCTTTACGATCACCGGCGGCACGGGGCGTTTCAGCGACGCCAGTGGAACCGCGACGTCAACCAACAATGGGGCAGGTAAGTTCGATCGTCGGGACGACGGTCACGGACCCGCGACAAAGGCACCCTGAAAGGACGGATTAGCTACTAGAGCAAGGGCTGGCTAGCGACTGCGGCTGGCCGCCATTCGTCGGAGGTAGAAGGCCAGTTGAAGTTGCGGCAGGCGGCCACGAGGTTGCGCTCGTGGTCGCCGCCGCCGCATTCTTTACTAGCCCACTCGGACACCCGCCCCTACCGCGTGGCGGGCGCAGGACGATTCACCCGGGTTTTCCGGCTAAGCGTCTCGCCCTAGCCTGCGGGTGGGTTCTTGCCGCCGGTGGCGATGAAGCTGACGCAGTCGCCTTGGTTCTTGAAGCCGGGGAAGTTCCGCCAGCCGCCGTTCTTGCACTGGTCCTTGGTCGTAGGACCTAAGGGCGTGAGATAAGTCCGAAAGTGCAGGTCGCCCTGCTCGCCCGGGTAACAGAACCACGTCCCGGTCGATATCCGCTTCATGCATTGCTCTCCGCGCGGGTACGGGTCCGGAAATCCCCCGTACCAGTTGCCCTGGCTTAGCGGGAGGGGGTTCTCTAGGTTCACGACGATTGAGTACTTAACTCCTGCGCGGATTTCCACGGTCTGTGGGAACGTGACCAGCTGGGAGAGGGGCGCGAGGGCGGAGGGTAGGAGCGTGGTAGCGAGCACCGTCTCTCCCGGTACGCCGCCCTCGAAATTGCGAATGCTGACCCGCAAGGGCCCGTCCGGGGTGCCAGCGGCATCCGTGTCGATGTTCACGCCCGCCAGGAGGCCGTCGCGACCCGCGGTGAACGTCTGTGCCACGTAGTTGCAGCAATCGTTGATGGCGGCCGCCACAGTTTGATTTCCGGTCTCGGTGAACGACTGATCTACCTCAGGCGTAGGCGGAGCCGCTCCCGCTGGGCTGCACAGCACCAAGGCGGCTACACAGGTCGTCGCCGACAGATTTCGGAGGCCCCACCGCTTACCAGCACGCGCTCCCATACATACCCCTTTCTGCCGTCCAAGTCGTGTGTTGCCGTCCTACCACTCTAAGCACGCCAGGTCAGTAGCCCCGACAGCTACCAATTGCTTAGCGTCCCCGCGTCCCGGCCTTCGCGTGGCACGGCCTGCATAGGACCATGAGATTTCCGCCGGTGTTGTTTCGGTGGTCGTGATCCCGGTGGTGGACCTCCAGGGGGATCCCGGTGGCGCCGCACCGGGCGCATTTGTGGGCGAACGCGGCGAGGACCCGTGCGCGGAGCTCCTGGCCTCGACGGCCGCGCAGGCGTCCGGGTGACGACGGCCACTGTTTGCATCCTCGGCCGTAACTCCCGGCGGAGGTCAACCGGCCACAGGTCAAACACGGCTTGGAGAGCGCCATCAGACCCACCCCAGGAGCTTCGTCTCGGGGACGCCTTCGAGGGCGCGGTCGACGGCGACGGCGAGGGCGATCACACCGCCTCTCCGGTCGCCTTCGCGGGCCTTGTCGACTCTCCATCCTCTGCGGGTGCGGCGGGCGACGGCGGTGGACACGTGCGGGTCGAGTTTGGGGTCGGCGGGGTGGCGGAGGCCGCGCTGGGTGACCGCGTCGTACAGCGCGAGGAGGCGGGGATCATCCGGCTGTCGTTCGTGGGGTAGACGCCGACCTCGAGGCCGCGTTCGCGGAGCCGGAACAGCGACTCGCCCATCCTGAAGTGGTCCCCGAGGAGTTCGACGATCCTGAAGTGCTCTGCGATCTCGTTGACGCACTCGACCACGTCGAGGACCGAGTTGTCGCCGCTGAAGATCTCGACGCCGATGCGGAGGTCCGACGTGCACCAGATCACTGCCAGATAGTCCACCTCCAGGTCAAACAGGGCGGGGTCGCGCGCTACACAGACAAGGCGTTCGGCGACAGGGGAACCATCCAGGTCCGGCGTGGCGACCGCGACCAGGTCGACGGTCCCGTCGAGGAGATCGACCCAAATAGCGTTCCCGACGTTGGCGCGATCCCGTCCGGCGCGTAGCGCGTGACTCCACGTCGGTTAGGTTCGCGGCTCGCCGCGCGGGGCGCGGCGTCTCAGGAGGGCCGCCCCCTGACCGGCCCTTCTGGCTTGGGATCGGCGGAGCGTCGGGACCGACACCCCGGCGCTCCGCTGCTACTCGCAGTTAGGGGGCCACGGTTGCCCGAGCATGCGGACCTAGCGCGACCCCCTAGGGGAACTGCGGGGATATTTCACCCCTATGGGTGGCTACCCAGCCCGAGCAGGACGAAACAGCCTCCAACGCGCATAGAGCGCGTCCCGGACGTTGGGGCGATTCCGCCCATCGCGTGACACCTGACGCCGTGTCGGTTACGTTCGCGTTGTAGGGAAGCGGCTAGGTCCGCAGGGAAGCGGCGGTAACGAAGAGGGCACGTACCCCTGCCCGTCCTCTGTTCAGGGGGATCGGGGCGTCGGATTGAGCTGCATTCCGGCGCTCCGTCCCCGAACCAACGGCGCGACGGCGTGACAACAGCGGTCTTGTCGGATAGGTTCGCCCGTGCCGCTTACGCGCGGCATGGGACCAGAGGGCATTCCTGACTTTGCCCTCCGGTTGATCGGGGGTCCGGTGGCGTCGGCGGGGCTACTACCGGCGTCCCGCCCCCGATCGGTTCCGCCGCGCGTGACAATGGCGTGACAATGGACCCCTGACTCGTGCGGTCGAGAGCGGTCGAGAGCGGTGCCAATGGCGCTATGGAGCGGCAAATGGTCGCCCCGGCCCGCCAGGTCAACGATGTACTACATCTAGTCGTTCATGACCGCCTGGCGCCAGGCACGGGCGATCGCGCTGTTGCCGGGAATGGCCACCGTCGTTGTGCCCGCCGTCATCCTGGCGGGCGGCGACGGTCCGAACATGGGATGGGGTCTCGACGGACCCGTTGCCGCACTGCCGCTTCTATCCGGGGTGGTGCTGATCGTCGCCGGATTCGCGCTGTGGCTGTGGACGGTGAGGCTCTTTGCACGGATCGGCGAAGGCACGCTGGCGCCATGGGACCCGACGCGCCGCCTCGTCGTGGCAGGCCCCTACCGGCATGTGCGCAACCCGATGATCGGCGCTGTGCTCTTGGTTCTGATCGGGGAAGCCGCGGTGTTCGGCTCGCCGGGCTTACTGATCTGGAGCGCGGCCTTTCTCGCGGTCAACTGGGTGTTCTTCGTGCTGCAAGAGGAGCCCGTTCTCGAGCGCCGATTCGGCGACGAGTACCGCGAGTACAAGCGTGCCGTCCCGCGCTGGATTCCGCGGGCGAAGCACCGGTCACCGTAGAGCCGCGCTGACGCAAGGCAAGGACTTCCCCGGGGCCGGGGCGCCTCGCGGTCTGAGCTTGCACGGCCGGTGACAATCGGTCGCGACGGTGGTCCCAGCGGGGCGTCAGCTACAGCGATGTCACCGGACGCAGCGGCGTTTCTCTGTACGCACCGCGGGTAGCCGTCAAGTGGGAGGCGCCGTCGCAGTCCCCCACGGGGGTCGTGTGAGGTCGGCCCTTTCGGCCGGCCAAGCGCGGCCCCCGGCTCTTGGCGGCCGCCTCGAGATGTGACTGCTCGCCGGCGTTCTTGCGCCGCGCTCTCTCGCAATAACCCCTGGAAAGCGCCAATAACGCGTGGAAAGCCGCTCTGTCCGAGACAGCAAAAGCCGCTCCGAGCGACAAAAAAATTGACAGGCTGCAAAACCACGCATAGGTTCGGAAGCGAGAACGTCTGCAAAGAGCGGCGTGCAAGTCAGGGAGGTTTCAATGCGGCAGCTCAAGAGGCTCAGGTCGAGTCTTGTGTTGTTCGTAGCGGTTCTGGTCCCCGCGGTACTGGCGAGCTCGGCTGTTGCCGCGACGCCCACGAGCCCTTGGGACCCCCAGGTTTCGAACGTGCCGCAGGTGGCGTGGCGCGGAGAGCAGGTGCGCCTGGTCAAGTGCCACCCCGACCTTGCTGCCGCTGACGACGCGGACTTCACAGTCGAGGAGTGGAGCGGCCCGGACGAGGATCCGACGATCGAGCGTCCTACGCTGCGGTTCATCAGCCCCACCTGCGTGGCGGCTGACATCGTGACGCTCGACCCCGGCCTGGCCAGGGTCAAGCTCGTCGCGAGTGACGGAGGCACCCCGATCCTCAAGCACCAGTTCCTCGTGATCTGGCTGACGCTCGGGGACCCGAGCATCGACGAGGTGGGGGCGACCGATCCAACCGGCACTACCGGCTTGGGTGATCCGGCCGGCGACGGCGTGTTCTACGCCGGAGCGGCAAACGGTCGCGTCCAGGTCGAGGTCAAGGGCACGTTCCCGCATCCGCTCGGTCCGGGTGGCAGCTTCACGCTGCCCACCGACTGGGCCACGATCGCGGCCGCGCTCGCCGAGGACTCGGACTCCAACCCGGCCAACAACACCGGGTTCTGGGACATCCACGACGATCGCACCAAGAAGGAAGACCACCGGCCGGATTCGCCGTCGTTCTGTCAGGACCGGCTGCCGGTGCCGCCCCCGCCCGTCGACGCCGTCGACAACTGCCGCGGGAACGGCTTTGGAGAGCTCGGAGGATTCTCGCGTTACTTCGGTGACGGGATCTTCGCGCTCGGTCCCTTCGATCCGCTCGTCCCGGACTTCACGTTGCTGAGTGACGGGAAGACCGATGAAGGCGACGCTCCGATGCCGGCGGCACGGATCGACGTGAGCATCGCCCCGAACACGGGCGCTGCCACCGACATCGCCGGTGTGGGCTCGCTCGAGAAGGCGGACAAGGCGGCGGTGTACAGCCGCAACGGCACCAGCGCAGCGACCAACCACAACCTGTACGCACCGTTCTACGGCGCGTACATCCCGGCCACGAGCCGTCCGGGCCTCGCGTCCGGAGTGGACGGTCCGGCCCGGGGGAACAACTTCCGCGGATTCCTGGTCAACGGCTTCTACGACTACTGGAACATCGCGGAGACGTTCGAGACGGCGGTTCCGACGGACACGAACTGCCTGCGGCTCGTGAGTCCTGAGCGTGAGCCGCGCCAGACCCCGGCAGGTGCCCAGTCGGTTGCCGTATACACCGACGAGCACGGCGAGGCGCAGGTCGAGTACAACCCAGGAACCGGGTTCTACTTCGACAACCTCCCGGTCATTCGCAACAGCAACAACGGTTGTGACCTCGAGGGCATCGACGTGCTCGGGCGATCCGTCATTTCGGCCATCGCCCGCTACCCGTACCAGCCGGTCAGCGACCCGCCCAAGACGTCGGCGCCGCTGACCAAGACGGTACGGTCGCTGTTCACGAAGTTCGCGTCGTACTTCCCGAAGGGTCCGGGCGCCGCGAACGAGAACGCTCGCATCGTCACCGTCCACGCGCAGGACATCGACGGCGTTCCGTTCAGGAACGAGCGGGTGTGCTTCTACGTGGACAACGAGGCGGACGGCGCCTTCGGGTTCACCGGCGAGACCGGCCGGCCCGGGGCACGCCTCACCATCGGTGGCGGGGAGGCTCCGCCGCTCGGTACGTCTGATGTGTGCCGGACGACGGACGCGAACGGCAACGCCGCGATCGAGGTGATCAACAGCGATCCCCAGCAGATCAACGTGACCGCGCTGTTCGTGGACGAGGGACTCCTACGAGATGTCGACGTGAACTTCGCGGTCGCCAACTCGTCCGGTGGTCCCAACCCGCCCGCAAACGGGACCAGCCCGGTGCCGCCGACTGGTGGGGCGGTCTCCGTTCCGCCGCCAGGCACGCCGTCGCCGGCGGTCCCGCCGGGCGTGGATCCGGTCACGCCGAGCCCCGCCCCCAACGGGCAGAGCCCGGCCGCCACAACCGCGCCGCCCAGCGCCGCGACGAAGGCCAAGAAGAAGGCGCGAGCGGCACGCGTGCGGATCGCCCGCATCTCGAAGTCGAAGAAGAGCGGGAAGAGCTACTTGGTGATCAACGTCAAGAGCTCGAAGAAGTACGAGACCGTGAAGATCCGGTTGATCGGAAAGAACGGTCGCACGCTCAAGCGGCTCTCGAAGCGGGTGCGCTGCAACCGCACCGTCAAGATCCGGGTCTCTTCCAAGACGAAGAAGGCCAAGGTCGCGCTCAAGAGGTAGGAGAGAGCAACCGCAGCACAGGACGAGGGGTCCGCTTCGGCGGGCCCCTCGTCTTTTGGCGAGGCGCGTCAGGCGGCCGCGGCGGCGGCGGTCGCTTCGTCCCAGGTGGTGAAGAACTGGATCTCCACCAAGAGCCCATCCTCCAGCGCGGTGAGCCCTACGGCCTCCTGCACCATCTCGAGGCCGCTGCTGCGCCCGCGGGCGATCATGCGAAACGCCACCAGGACGTGGTCGCCCACGGGCTCGATCCGCCGCGGCTCGATTCGAATCTCCTCCATCGCCTCGTAGAAGCTCGAGAACCAGCGGCGAAGTCCGTCGTGGCCGTGATAGGCGCCCGGCTCGGAGGCGAGCTCGGGCGGGGTCACCATCTCGAACCGCTCGTGGACGTACGGAAGCATCGCCTCCACTCCGCCCTCTGCGAGGGCGTCGAACATCCGCCGCGCCAGGACCACACGCTGATCCTCCACGGTGTGAGGGTATCCACGCGGCTGATGCTTTCGCGGCCGGCCCATGAACGCGAAACGGGCGGCCCGTCGGGCCGCCCGTCCGCTGCATCGGGTTTACGTCGAGTGCGCTCTAGCCGGCGGGCGTCACCGTCGACTTCGCGGAGCCGAGCAGGACGCCGGCGTTGAGGCCGAGTGCCGAACCGCCGGTTGAGCAGGTTCGTCGCCTGCCTGCTGAGCCGCAGGTCGGCGGTCAGCGTGGCGGTGTTGCCCGAGACCGACTTGCCGACGTCGGTGAGCCGGGCGAGCACGATCACGCGGCCGTCGTTGCAGTAGTTGCGCACTGCCTGGACGACGTGCCGAGCGGCCTTGGGGTGCTTGCGGACGAACCGGCGAACCCGCTTCCCAGCCTTCCTGCGGAAGACGGGATGGTTGACGAGGAACCGGCGCACGGCCTTACGGATGTGCCCGCAGCCGCCGCGTAGGGCGGGGACCTTGGCGAGCAGGAACGCCGTCTTGTTGTGACGCACCGCGACGAAGCCCCTCACCACGGCCGACTTGGCGCCGCGCGAGAACTTCAGACCGCCGTTGTGAACCAGGATGCCGTTGTAGTTCTTGGTGTTGCCGAACCCGACCCGCAGCGGGAAGGTGAACACGCCACCGGCGGCCGTAGCCGGGTCCACCGGAGCCACGGAGACGTTCTTCGACGCCAGGAACTGCTTGACCTGGTCGGAGGGAGTGACCTGAGTCTCCCCGGTCAGCTTGACCCACTTCGCCTGCGCGCCGGTTGCGCCCACGGCGAAAAGCCCCAGAGCTGCCACGGCCGCGACGAGCGTGAGACGCAAGCGCTGTCCAAACCTGCTTTGCATTGTCGGTTCCTCCAATGTGGTGGGCGGCCCAGGGCGGGCCGAATTGGTCGTGTTGAGAACACGTTGAGCGACCGGGAGTTGCGCTCAGCGCGGGTGCGCGTCAGCATCCGCGCAGTGCCCGAGGGCGCGACCACACCGCTCGTCGGCCTCGATCACGAGGAGCTCGTCATCCGCCGCGGCCGGCGGTCGGGCGTCTACACCATCGTGGCGGTCCACTCGACCGCGCTCGGGCCCGCCCTCGGAGGCTGTCGCATGTGGCGTTATCAGAGCTCTGCGGACGGCGCCCGTGACGCGCTCCGGCTGTCCCGCGCGATGACCTGGAAGGCCGCGGCCGCGCGACTCCCCCTGGGCGGGGGAAAGGGCGTCATCTGCGCCGAGCCCGGCCGCCCTCCAGCCGGCGCGCGCAGGCGAGACGTGCTCCTGGACTTCGCCGACACGGTGAACGCGCTGGACGGGCGCTACGTGACGGCCGAGGACGTGGGCACCAGCGCGCGCGACATGGCGGTGCTCGCGCGCGGCACGAAGCATGTGACGGGGCTCTCGCGTGCGAAGGGAGGCAGCGGCGACCCGAGTCCCTTCACCGCCCTGGGGGTCGAGGCCGCGATGCGCGCCTGCTGTGAGCGGCACTTCGGAACGGGCGACCTGCGCGGGCGCAGCGTCGCGGTCGTAGGTGTAGGGCGGGTGGGCTCCAAGCTCGCCCGGCGCCTATCCCGGGCGGGCGCTCGCGTGCTCCTCGCGGACATCGACGAGCAGCGGCGAGCGCTGGCCGAGGAGCTGCGAGGGGCGCGGTGGACCGATCCCAGCTCAGCCGTGCTGGCCGAGGTGGACGTGCTCGCGCCGTGCGCGCTCGGCGGCGCGATCGACGAGGTGACCGTGGGGCGTCTGCGGGCCCAGGTCGTCTGCGGCTCGGCGAACAACCAGCTGGCACACGACGGGTTGGCCGAGGACCTTGCGGCGGAGGGAATCCTCTACGCCCCCGACTTCATCGCCAACGCGGGCGGCTTGATCAACATCGCCGTGGAGCTGGAGGGCTACGACGCCAAGCGGGCGCGCAAGCGGGTCGGCGAGATCGAGCAGACGATGGGGGAGGTGTTCGACCGCGCCGAGGCGGCGGGAGTGACGCCCCTGGAGGCGGCGCACGACATCGCACGCGCTCGGCTGGCCGCCGGGGGCTGACCGCGGGCGGCGACGCCCGGCGGCGGTGGGGCCGCGATCGGCTCGTTACCCTCGCCCCATGAGCGTCAGCCCCGTGGGCCGCGCCATCCCCGCCAACCTCGCCGAGCTCGTTGGCTCTACGCCCATGGTGCGTCTCACCCGAGTAGCGCCGGAGTGTGGCGCAGAGCTGGTGGCCAAGCTCGAGGCCTACAACCCGGCGGGCAGCGTCAAGGATCGCATCGGGGTGGCGATGATCGACGCCGCCGAGGCGGACGGTCGGATCGAGCCGGGCAAGACCACGATCGTCGAGGCCACTTCGGGCAACACCGGTATCGCGCTCGCGTTCGTGTGCGCCGCGCGCGGCTACGACCTGGTGCTCTCGATGCCCCAGGGGATGAGCCGTGAGCGGGAGGGGCTGCTCAGGCTCTATGGCGCCGAGGTCCGCATCACGGAATCGATGGGCGGCATGGACGAGGCGGTGGAGGACGCGCGCCGGATCGCCGCCGAGCGCGGCGACGTCTTCATCCCGGATCAGTTCTCGAATCCGGCCAACCCCGAGATCCACCGGCGCACGACAGCCGAGGAGATCTGGCGAGACATGGACGCCAAGGTCGACGCGCTCGTGGCGGGAGTCGGCACGGGCGGCACGATCACCGGGGCGGGCGAGCGGCTCAAGGAACACAACCCGGCCCTGCGCGTCGTGGCTGTCGAGCCCAAGGCCTCCGCCGTGCTGTCTGGCCGCCCCCCGGGCCCGCACAAGATCCAGGGCATCGGTGCCGGCTTCGTGCCGCAGGTGCTCGACCTCGATGTCGTCGACGAGATCGTCGCGGTGGACGACGAGGATGCGATCGAGACCGCGCGCGCCTGTGCGCGCACGGAGGGGGTGCTGGCCGGTATCTCCTGCGGCGCGGCATTATGGGCCGCGATCCAGGTCGGGTCGCGATCCGAGATGCGCGGCAAGCGCATCGCGATCGTGATGCCCGACTCGGGTGAGCGGTACGTGAGCACGCCCTTCTTCGCCCCCTCGTGACCCTCTCGGACTCCGAGCTCGAGCGCTACTCTCGGCAGCTGCTGATGGACGGGTGGGGTGGGGACGCCCAGCAGCGGCTGAAGGACGGCCGCGCGATCGTGGTCGGGGTCGGCGCTCTCGGCAGTCCGGTGGCGGCGTACCTCGCGGCCGCCGGGGTCGGCACGCTCGGCGTCGTCGACGGGGACACGGTCGAGCTGTCCAACCTGCACCGCCAGCCGCTGCACTACACCCCGGACGTCGGGCTGTCCAAGGCGGAGGCGGCCGCCGCCAAGCTCGGGCTGCTCAACCCGGAGGTCGTGGTGGAGCCCTACCCGGTCTCGCTGGACGCAGCCAACGCGGAGGCGATTGTCACGGGGGCGGATGTGGTGGTGGACTGCACCGACAGCTTCGAGACCCGCTATGCGGTGAACGACGCGTGTTGCGCACAGGCCGTTGCGCTGGTCGAGGCGGGGGTGGTGGCTTTCGACGGGCTCGTGCTCTCGGTATGCCCGGGCCGGTCCGCCTGCTATCGCTGCGCCTTTCCCCAGCCGCCTCCCGCGCACGCCCGTCGCGGCTGCCGCGACGCCGGAGTGCTCGGGGCGATGGCGGGTGTCGTCGGGTCGATCCAGGCGCTCGAGGCGCTCAAGCTGCTGTCAGGGGTGGGGGAGCCCCTGCTCGACCGCATACTGCAGATCGACGGGCACGACATGGCCCAGACGCTGGTCACCACCGGCCGTCGCGCGGACTGCCCCGCCTGTGCCGGGGTGCCCGCTGCGGCACAATCCTAGGCGGATGTTCGGCCTCGACACCTTCGCCCGCGTCGCGCGCGAGCTCCGCGCGGACCTGACCGCCGCCCACGAGCGCGACCCCGCAGCGCGCGCGGTGGGGCGGACGGAGATCCTGCTCACCTACGGCGGTGTCCAGGCGCTGCTGGCCCACCGCGTGGCGCACGCCATGCACTCGGCCGGCGTGCCCCTGGCCCCGCGGCTGCTCGCGAACGTCACGCGCGTCACGACGGGCGTGGAGATCCACCCCGCGGCACAGATCGGCGAGTCCCTGTTCATCGACCACGGCGCCGGAGTCGTGATCGGCGAGACCGCCCAGATCGGCCAGAACGTGACGCTCTACCAGGGCGTGACTCTGGGCGGCACCGGATTCCAGCCCGGCAAGCGCCACCCCACCGTCGGGGATGACGTGGTAGTGGGCTCCGGCGCCAAGCTGCTCGGCCCGATCGAGGTCGGCGACCGGTCCAAGATCGGTGCCAACTCCGTGGTGATCCACGACGTCCCGGCCAACTCGACGGTGGTCGGCAACCCCGGCCACCCGGTGCGCGTGGACGGCAAGCGCCCGCAGGGCCCGGACGCTGACTGGGCCCACCTGCCCGACCCCGTTGCGGATGCGCTCAGCGGGCTGGCCGCGCGCGTGAACGAGCTGGAGGGGATGCTCGCGGAGCTGACCGGCAAGCGCCCCGAGGGCGCCGACGTGCGCCCGCTGCGCCGCAGCGGCGGGAACGACCCGGCGGGGGGATAGCTCAGTAGGCGACCGTCCGCGTCCGGTGACGCGGGATCGCCTTGTAGCGCGGCTCCTGGCCGCGGTTCCACAGCCACGTGTCGAGCACCCGGGGCGGCACACCGAGGCGGGCGGCAATCTGCTCGCATGCGTGGACGGCGCAGGCACGGATCTCGCGCTCCTCGCGGCCAGGTGGAAGCAGCTGGCCGGCGTCGATACGGGCCGCCAACCCATCCTCGTAGCGCAGTACCCCGTCGACCCTCAGCACGTGCGGCACGAGGTTGTCCGCGAAGATCGTGAGCCGATCGAGGTCGTCGAACTCGGCCACGCCCGCCAGCGTCAGGTCGTTGGGCACGATCTGGGCGCGCTTGTAGAAGCCGGGGTCGGCGAAGAAGGCCATTCCCTCGGCGAGGGACTCGGCCAGCCGCTCGGCCGAGCCGGACGCCGCTGCGATCGCCTCCAGCGCCGAGCGCTCGCCGAGGAACGCGCCCAGGTCGTTGAGCGCTCGCGCGTACAGGCCCATCAGCTCGTGCCCGCCATCCTGGCCCAGCACCCTGGCCACCGTCGGCGGAATCGAGCCCACGGAGATCCGAAGCACTCCACGGCCCGTTCGAGCGGAAGTGGTCCGACAGCGCCCACGCCACCGTCGTGTAGCCCGAGCACCCCGGCCGCTTGCGCAAGGTGGGAAACCAGCCCGAGCCGAAGTTGATCGAGTCGAGGGCGAGCGTGTAGAGGGCGACGTCCTCGCGTGCGCCCTCCAGGTAATGGACGTCGGGGTCGAGCGTCTGGCGGCGGTCCCGGCGCGGTCTCCCCGAGGCGGCCGGGATCGATCGCCACCGAGCGCGCACCGGCGGCGATCGCCGCGCATTCCCGCCGGACCTCGGCGCAGAGCCCCACGGCCCCAAGCCTGCCATGCGGCGGCCGGAGCCGGGTCTATCGTTGAGCGGGTGACCGCAACGGCCGCACCCGACTCCCTGCTCGAGGGGCTCAACGAGCCCCAGCGCCAGGCTGTGACGCACGGCGAAGGCCCGCTGCTGATTCTCGCGGGCGCCGGGTCGGGGAAGACCCGCGCGCTCACCCACCGGA
Organism: uncultured Thermoleophilaceae bacterium; assembly: GCA_963802855.1. Classification (GTDB taxonomy): domain Bacteria; phylum Actinomycetota; class Thermoleophilia; order Solirubrobacterales; family Thermoleophilaceae; genus JAAYBF01. Next base: position 61,829 of record CAWDJP010000002.1, on the reverse strand, counting down.
TCGCGTATCTCGTGGGCACCGGTGCCGCGCAGCCGTCGGAGATCCTCGCGATCACCTTCACGAACAAGGCTGCGACCGAGATGCGCGAACGTGTTGGGCAACTCGTCGGGGCCCGCGCGCGTGCGATGTGGGTGATGACCTTCCACTCCTCCTGTGCGCGGATGCTGCGCTCGGACGCCGAGCGGCTCGGGTACACCCGCGGATTCACGATCTACGACGAGGCGGACTCGGTACGGCTCGTCAAGCGCTGCATCGAGGACGCTGGGCGTGGACCCCAAGCGCTATCCGCCGCGCGGCATCAAGCGCCAGATCTCGGACGCCAAGAACCAGCTGCTCGACGCCGAGGCCTACCGGCTGAAGGTCGACTCCTACTTCGAGCAGACCGCCGCCGAGGTGTACGAGCGCTACGAGCAGCAGATCCATGCGATGAACGCAATGGACTTCGACGACCTGCTGTTTCGCTGCGTGAACCTGTTCGAGCTGTTCCCGGAGGTACTCGACCGCTACCGGCGCGCGTTCCGCCACGTGCTCGTGGACGAGTACCAGGACACCAACCACGCCCAGTACCGGTGGCTGCGCCTGTTGGCGGAGGAGCACCGGAACCTGTTCGTGATCGGCGACGACGCGCAGTCGATCTATGCGTTCCGCGGTGCGGACATAAGGAACGTCCTGGGGTTCGAGGACGACTTCCCCGACGCCACCACGATCAAGCTCGAGCAGAACTACCGCTCGACCCAGACGATCCTCGACGCCGCGAACGCGATCATCCAGAACAACCGCACCCAGAAGCCAAAGCACCTCTGGACCGACCGCGGCCAGGGCGAGCCAGTCCACCTGCGCGAGCTCGAGGACGAGCACGCGGAGGCCCGGTTCGTGGCGGGAGAGATCGAGCGCTACGTGGAGGGGGGCGGCTCCCGCGACGACGTCGCCGTCTTCTACCGCGCCAACGCCCAGAGCCGGGTGCTCGAGGACACGCTCGTTCGCTACGGCGTCGGCTATCAGGTGATCGGCGGCACGCGCTTCTACGAGCGCGCGGAGATCAAGGACGCGCTCGCGTACCTGACGCTGCTCGTCAACCCGCAGGACGTGGTGTCGTTCGGCCGGGTGGTCAACTCGCCGCGGCGGGGCATCGGCGACACCTCTCAGGCGCGCCTCGTCGCCCATGCGAACACGATCGGCGAGCCGATCTTCGACGTTGCGCTGACACCTGAGAACGTGCCCGGCTTGGGATCCGCCGCGGTCAAGGCCGTCGGAAGGTTCATGGAGACGATGGAGGCGCTACGCGACCGCGCCGAGGGGGCGTCGGTGGGCGACCTGCTCCATGAGACCCTGACCGACAGCGGCTATCTCGACGCGCTCGAGGCCGAGCGCACGATCGAGGCCCAGGGCCGGCTGGAGAACCTCGAGGAGCTGGTCGGCGTCGCGCGCGAGTACGACGCCTCCGCCGACGAGCCATCCGTCGAGGAGTTCCTCCAGCAGGTGGCGCTGTTCTCCGAGCAGGACAGCCTCACCGACGACGAGGGCATCGTGACCCTCATGACCCTGCACAACGCCAAGGGGCTCGAGTACGACGTGGTCTTCATGATCGGGTGCGAGGACGGTGTATTCCCGCACTCGCGCTCCGTCGAGGCCGGCGACGTCGAGGAGGAGCGGCGGCTCTGCTACGTCGGCGTCACCCGCGCACGCAAGGAGCTCTACATCACGCATGCCCGCACTCGCGCGCTCTACGGCGGACGCGAGTGGAACGTCCCGAGCCGGTTCATCGGCGAGATACCCGCCGAGCTGACCGACGCCGACGAGCACCCGTCGGGCCGGGTGGCTGCGAGCACGTGGGCGAGCCCCGGTGGCGGCGGTCCCACCGTGCAGGAGCCCGGGCCTGCCGCGAGCTTCGCGCTGGGAGATGACGTGACGCACGCGAAGTTCGGCGAGGGTGTGATCACCGGCGTCGAGCCGGGCGGGCTGGTGGTGGTGCGCTTCGCCGACGACGGCGCCGAGCGCAAGCTGATGGCCGACTACGCGCCCCTGAAGCGACGTGGCTAGCGCCGAGGTCATCGACGGTCGCGCTGTCGCGACCCGCGTGCGAGAGCGCGTGGCGCGCGAGGTGGCGGAGCTGCGCGCAGCGGGCATCGAGCCCGGCCTGGCGACGATCCTCGTGGGCGATGACCCGGCGTCCCACGTCTATGTCCGGAACAAGCGCAAGGCGTGCGAGGAGGTCGGCATCGCGTCGATCCACCATGAGCTCCCCGCGGACACCCCCGGGGAAGAGGTCGAGGCGCTGCTGGCTATGCTCGCCGCCGACCCGGCCGTGAGCGGCATCCTGCTCCAGCTCCCGCTACCGGGGGCGCTCGACGCCGGGGCGCTGACCGCAGCGATTCCGCCCGAGAAGGACGTCGACGGGCTCACACCGGTCAGCGCCGGCCTGCTCGCCCAGGGCCGACCAGGGCTCGTGCCCTGCACTCCCGCCGGGGTGATGGAGCTGCTCTCCCACGTTGGCGTGGAGCTCGAGGGTGCGCGTGCCGTCGTGCTCGGACGGTCCCAGCTGGTGGGCAAGCCGCTTGCCCAGCTGCTGCTGGCGGCCAACGCCACCGTCACCCAGTGCCACTCCCGCACGCGTGACCTCGCCGCCGTCTGCCGCGAGGCGGACGTGCTGGTGGCGGCGGTCGGCCGGCCGGGGACGGTGACGGCGGAGATGGTGCGCGAGGGCGCCGTCGTGATCGACGTGGGCACGAACCGGACCGACGCCGGGCTGGTCGGCGACGTCGACTTCGAGACTGTGGCCGCGAAGGCGCGTGCGATCACGCCCGTGCCCGGCGGCGTGGGCCCGATGACGATCGCGATGCTCCTCTCCAACACGGCGCGCGCGGCCCGGCTCGCCGCGGCCGGCCCAGTCGCGACCACCCAGGGGTAATCTCCCCGCATGGACGTGCGCAGGCTGAGGGCGGGGGAGTGGATCGTCGGCGGCGCTGGGGTCGCGTTGCTCGTGGCCCTGTTCCTGCCCTGGTACGGCCCCGGCGACGCAACGGCATGGGAGTCCTTCGACGTCATCGACGTGATCCTGGCGGCGCTCGCGCTCGGCGCGATCGCGCTCGTGCCGATGACGGCTTCCCAGCGGACGCCGTCGACGGCGATCGCCTACGAGGCGCTGCTGTGCCTGGCGGCCCTCGTCGGTCTCGTGATCCTCGTGGTCCGAACGCTCAACCTCCCCGATTGGGCCGACTCGCGCGAGCTCGGGCTTTGGATCGGGCTCGGCGCCGGCGCCGCCGTGGTGGTGGGATGCATGGTCGCCATGCGCGACGAGCGCCTCAGCAGCCCTGGCCGCCTGACCGACTCCACCGGCGTGCCGGTCTCCGCGCCCCCCGAGATCGAGACGCTTCCGGCTCCCCCTCCGGGGGCCACCCGTCCTTGAACTTCCAGCGCCTGACCCGCGGGGACGCTGTGGCGATGGTGGCTGCCCTGGCCCTCCTGCTCCTGATGTCGCTGACCTGGTACAGCACCATCGATGCCGACGCCGCCCGCCAGATCGAGGATCTGGCCCAGCCGCGCGGCGGCGACAACCCGGAGCTGCAGCGAATTCGCGAGGACGCGACCTTCCTGGCCGAGCGGGCGGACCGAAACGCCTATGAGGTGTCGGGGACGGTCGACCGCGTGATCCTCGCGGGCCTCCTGGCCACGATCCTGCTGGCGGTGAGCGCCGCCTGGCTGCGCGCGGGCGACCGACGGTTCGACCCTCCCATTACGCCGAGCGGCGCGGCGGCGCTGGCCGCGGGCGCGACGGCCGTCCTCGTGGCCTACAGGATGGTGCAGGAGCCCGGACAGGACGCGATCGCCACCGTCGAGCCGGCCGCCCTGCTGTCGCTCGCCCTGCTCGCCGTGATCGCCTTTGCGTGCCGCGCGGCGCTGCTCTCCGAGATGACGGGTACGGCCTGGGCAGCGGTCCCGCCGGGAGAGGAGGCGGAGGCGGAAGCCGAGGCGAGGGTCCCGTCGATGGCTGGTGGGCCCGCCGCCGCGACGCCGCTGACGGCCGCCGTGCTCGAGCCCGCCACGGCGGTCCAGCGACCGCAGCGCCCGCACCGCCCGATCCCGACGAGGCCGGCCCCCGCTCCGCGTCCGCCTCCGCCGGCTGATGTCCCGGACGCACGGATCAGCCTCGCCACCGCCACCGTCGACGATCTGCGCACGCTCGATGGGATCGGTCCCGCGCTCGCCCGGCGGATCGTCGAGCATCGCGAGCGCGTCGGAGGGTTCGACTCGGTGAAGGAGCTGGGCGCGGTCGACGGCATCGGCGCCAAGCGCCTCGCCGACCTAGAGGAGGCGTTGCGGCCGTGAGCCCGCTCGAGCCGGGCATTGAGCGCTCCGACGAGTTCGAGGTCGAGGGCCGGCTGCTAACCGACGTGGGCGGGACGATCGGCCTGGAGGTCTCTCGACACCGGGGATGATCGCGATGATCGAACGCAACGCCGCGGTGCTGTCGTTCGCCAATCTCCCCGACGGCAAGGCGACGGTCGGCTTCGAGGTCTGCGTGAAGCACGTGGGTGCCGCGGCCAAGGGCGCCCGCTGCACCGCCCACGCGATCCTGCGGGAGGTAGTGGACGGCCGCAAGCTGCGCTTCGACGTGGAGGTCCGCGAGGGCGACCGCACTATCGGCGTCGGCACCCACGAGCGCCGGGTGATCGAGGTGGCCGGGTTCGGCGCATAGGCTGCGCTCCCAACCGGAAGGGGGGCAGCCTTGGAGTACCGACACCTGAAGTACGAGCACGACGGTCACGTGGTCGTCCTGACCTACGACCGTCCCGCGCAGCGCAACGCGGTCAGCCGCGAGATGAACGCCGAGCTGCACGACGCCTGGAGGCACTTTCGCGACGACGACGACGCGTTCGTGCTCGTGATCACCGGCGCGGGGGACGCGTTCTGCGCCGGCTGGGACCTCCAGGATGCCGCGGACTGGGAGCTGGGGACCTGGGACGAGTTTCGCACCCACCTCCAGACCTCGCCGGGCGTGTGCGGCTACACGCGCACGACTGACGTCTTCAAGCCTGTTATCGCAGCCGTGAACGGCTGGGCGGTCGCGGCGGGGCTCGAGAACGCGCTTCTCGCCGACATCAGGATTGTGGCCGAGAACGCCGTGTTCGGCGCGCTCGAGCGACGCTGGAACATCGTCGCCGGCGACGGCATGACCGTCCGCCTGCCACTCGTGGTGGGATGGGCCAGGGCGATGGAGCTGATCATCACCGGCAGGCCCGTGTCAGCCGAGGAGGCGTTGCGGATCGGGCTGGCGAACGAGGTCGTGCCGGAGGGCGAGTCCCTCGCCGCGCGCGCTCGAGCTGGCGCGGGAGATTGCCGCGCTTCCGCAGGGCGCGATCCGGACCGACAAGGAGTCGCTGATGCGCCAGGTGGGGCGGACGCTCCCGGAGCAGCTGGCCATGGAGGCCGAGGCCTGCGTCTCCATGTTCATGCGCCGCGACTCTCACGCGATCGGAGCGAGGGCGTTCAAGGAGGGGCGCACGCCGGAGTGGCCGAACCATGGCCTCTGAGAGGAGTACGAGGCTAGGACTCGGTTCGGGTCGTGGTCGCGTTCTCTCGGAAGTCAAGCCAAAGCGCCCAGGGCTGGATTGACCCGACCTCGAGCAGCCCGTCACCGGCCCACGGGTCCCCGGCGAGTCGTAGACGGACCTCGTCCGCATCTTCTGCCTCAACGACGTGCAGCGTCTGATGTCCATCCCCAACCGGGCCTCCGAGCAGGATGAACCCATCGGCGACCAAACCGTCCATGAACTCGGCGTGCTCGGTCCAGCCACGCTGCTCCCGGATACCGCGCGACGTGTCCCAGCCCGGGCCATGGACCAAGACGAGCGCGAAGTTAGCCACGGGTCGAACCCTGCACATCCGCCGCAGTCGCTGTCTCCAGCCCCATGACCAGGATGTTACGAGCGGTCTACCGCAGCGCCCACCACGCCAGGGTCGCCCGCTCCTAGAATCGCGGGCGATGATCGAGCGCGAACACGTTCTCCACGTCGCCCGGCTCGCCCGCCTACGCCTCTCAGACGACGAGATCGAGCGGATGACCGGCGAGCTCTCCTCGATCCTCGACCACATCGAGAAGATCTCCGAGCTCGACCTCGACGACGTGGAGCCCACCTCTCACGTGGTCGCGCTGGAGAACGTGCTGCGCGCGGACGAGCCCAGGCCCAGCTTGCCGCGCGAGCGCGCGCTCGCCGAGGCGCCCGACACCGACGGAACGGGCTTCCGGGTTCCGAGCCCGGGCACATGAGTGCCGAGCTGCTCGACCTCACGGGCGCCCAGGCCGCCGCCCGCGTGCGGGACGGCGAGGTGACCGCCGCCGAGCTCTTCGACGCCTATCGCGAGCGAGCGGCGGCCGACCACCTGGGCGCCTTCCTATGGGTGGCCGACGAGCCGGATCCGGCCGCATCCACGGGGCCGCTGGCGGGCGTGCCAGTGGCCGTGAAGGACCTGTTCTGCGTGGAAGGCGTGCCGAGCGCCGCGGCGTCGCGCATCCTCGAGGGTTACCGGCCCCCTTACACGGCGACGGCCGTGGAGCGGCTGATGCAGGCGGGCGCGCCGGTGCTCGGCAAGACCAACATGGACGAGTTCGCCATGGGGTCATCAACGGAGAACTCCGGCTTCGGCCCGGTGCGCAATCCATGGGACGAGTCCCGCGTGCCCGGGGGCTCCAGCGGGGGCTCAGCGGCCGCCGTGGCCGCAGGCCTGGCGCCGTGGGCGGTCGGCACCGACACCGGCGGTTCGATCCGCCAGCCCGCCTCGCTGTGCGGAGTCGTTGGCCTCAAACCCACGTACGGCGCCGTCTCCCGTTACGGGATGATCGCCTTCGCCTCGTCACTCGACCAGGCTGGTCCGCTGACCCGGGATGTCACGGATTGCGCGCTGGTCCTCTCGCACATGGTCGGCCGCGACGGGTGCGACTCCACCTCCACCGGTTTGCCCACCGACGTCCGCCTTCCCACAGCGGACCGCCTCGACGGCGTGCGCTTCGGCGTCCCTCCCGAGCTCACCGGTGAGGGGATCGACTCGGGCGTTCGCGCGGTGCTCGACCAGACGCTCCGGTACATCGAGGAGCTGGGCGGGGAGCTTCACGAGGTCTCGCTCCCGCACTCCGAGCACGCCATCGCCGCCTATTACCTGATCGCCCCGGCCGAGGCCAGCGCCAACCTGGCTCGCTTCGACGGGGTGCGCTACGGCCCGAGGCACGGTGACGGCGACCTGCTCTCCCTGTACGAGGAGACGCGCGCGCGAGGCTTCGGAACGGAGGTCAAGCGCCGGATCATGCTGGGCACCTACGCCCTGTCGTCGGGCTACTACGACGCCTACTACGGCCGTGCCCAGCGCGTGCGGACGAAGATCGCCGACGACTTCCGGGCCGCCTTCGAGCGAGTGGACCTGATCGTGACGCCCACCTCTCCCTCCGTCGCCTTCAAGCTCGGGGAGCGGACCCAGGATCCACTCGCCATGTACCTGTCGGACTACTGCACCGTGCCGATGCCGCTCGCGGGCCTGCCCGCGATCTCGATTCCCGGCGGCCTGTCGGACGGCCTGCCGGTGGGCATCCAGCTCGCCGGCCCGGCGTTCAGCGAGAACGCCATCCTCGACGCCGCCCACGCGCTGGAGCTGGCGATCGGCTTCGACGGGAGCGGCGCCCGTGCCTGAAGCCGTGGCGGAGCGCGCCTACGAGCCCGTGATCGGGCTCGAGATCCACGTTCAGCTGAGCACGCGGACCAAGATGTTCTGCGGCTGCGCGCTGTCTTTCGGCGAGGAGCCCAACACCCGCACCTGCCCGGTCTGCCTCGGCCTGCCGGGGACGCTGCCGGTCGTGAACGCCGAGGCGGTGCACTACGGGCTGATGATCGGCATGGCGCTCGGCTGCGAGCTGGCGCCGCGGTCGATCTTCCACCGCAAGAACTACTTCTACCCTGACCTGCCCAAGGGGTACCAGATATCCCAGTACGACATTCCGCTGGCACGCAACGGCAAGCTCGGCGACATCCGCATCCACCGCGTGCACCTGGAGGAGGACGCAGCCAAGCTGGTCCACGCCGGGGAATCCGGGCGGATCCACTCGGCCGAGGCCAGCGTGGTGGACTTCAACCGCGGCGGCACGCCGCTGGTGGAGATCGTGACCGAGCCCGACGTGCGGTCGGCGGCCCAGGCCTCCGAGTGGCTGCGCCTGCTGCGGGTGACCCTGCGCAGGCTCGGCGTCTCCGACGTGAACATGGAAGAGGGATCGCTGCGCTGTGACGCCAACGTGTCGATCCGCCCCGCGGGCGAGGCCACACTGGGCACCAAGACAGAGCTCAAGAACATGAACTCCTTCCGCTTCCTCGAGCGCGGTGTGGACGCCGAGATCGAGCGCCAGGAGGCGATCCTCCGAAGCGGCGGCGAGGTGACCCAGGAGACGCTTCACTTCGACCCCCGCACCGGCGCCCTCACTCCGCTGCGCTCCAAGGAGGAGGCGCATGACTACCGCTACTTCCCGGAGCCGGACCTGGTGCCGCTGGCGCCGACGGAGGAGATGCTCGAGCGGGCCCGAGGCGCGCTCCCCGAGCTGCCGGCAGCACGCGCGGAGCGCCTCGAGCAGTCCCTCGGCCTGCCGGCCGAGGCCGCCAAGTTGCTGGCCTATCGCACCGAGCTGGGGGACTTCTTCGAGGCGGCCGTCGACGCCGGGGGCGCCGACGCCGCGGCGATCGCGAACTGGGTCACGGGGGAGCTCGTCGCGCGCATCGGTGACGCGGACCCCGCGGACTCGCGGCTCACGCCCAGCGCGCTGGCCCGACTGGTGGCCCTCCTCGCCGAGGGCCAGGTGTCCCAGTCCGCCGCCAAGGCCGTGCTCGGAGTGCTGCTCGACGAGGGCGGCGAACCCGAGGCCGTCATCGCCGAGCGAGGCCTGGGACGGGCCGGGGGCGACGAGCTCGCGGAGGTCGTGGATCGCGCGATGGCCGACCAGGCGGATGCGGTCGAGAAGGTGCGTGCGGGCGAGGACCGCGCCATCGGCGCGATCGTCGGTGCCGTGATGCGCGAGACGAAGGGCCGCGCCGATGGCGGCGAGGTGCAGCGGCTGATCCGCGAGCGCCTGTAGGTGGCTGAGCCATCACGGAGGCGTACCATGGAGCGCAGCTCTCTCCGAGGGAAGGATGCGCATGTCGCGACTGATCAGGATGGACGCGAGCGGCCACTCGACGCTCGCCGAGTGGACGCGCTCGGATCAGGCTGCGTTCGAGGCCGCGGTGGACGAGTTCCGCGGCGGGCTCAGCGACGGCTACATCGCCGTGGTCGACGAGGGGGAAGGCCGCGCCACACAGGTTCGCGAGCTGCCGCGCGACGCCGAGCTGGTGATCATGCGGCGACCGATCGCGGGCGGCTGACCGCTCGGATGTCCGCAGACGCCGCGCCCGCGCCCGCGGGCCCGCCTCAAGCGGTCGCGGTCGGCGCGCTCGCCGAGCTCGGGCAGGTGCCGTGGCGCGAGCGCACCGACAGGCGCTGGCTTCGCCGCTACGCGCGCATCTGGCGGGCCTGGACGATCGCCTACACGGTGCCCTTCGTCGTCGCCGGCGTGGTGTTGGCGGTGGTGCAGCCGCTGGCGTTCGCGGTCGTGATCGCCAGCTTCGCCCACGCTTGGATCATCCCCGAGCTGTACGCCTTCCGGGGGGCGAGCGTCCTGCGGCCGAAGGGGTCACGCAACGAGGCGTGTGAGCCCACTGCCCAAGGCTTTCTGGGCGACATGCTGGGCCATCGCGCGCGTGACCTACAGCACGAGACGGGCCTGGCGATGGAGCGCAGCGGGATGGGCGTTTGGCTCGTGGGCGAGGCGGGCGCTGTGTTGCTGCCCCCGGGCGGCCGACTCGTGCACTGCTTCTGCGTGCGCGTGCCCGATCCGGACCTGCCGCCCTCGGACCGCATCGCCCACCTCCTACTGGCGCTGCGCACTGACGAGGAGGGCTTCGCCACCGTGGCCAACCACGCGTTCTGCGGCGCGCCCTGGCGCGTGCGTCGACGCCTGCCCGGAGCGCATGCGGCCGGCCCTCGACGAGGCCCGCGCCGCGGCGCGAGCGATCTGATGTCGCTCCACGTAGTCGTAGCCGGCGGCGGTTTCGGCGGCTTGTACGCCGCCCTGCGCCTGGAGCGCAAGCTGCCGCGCCACAGCGCGCGGATCACCGTGGTGGCCGACGAGAACTTCCTGCTCTACACGCCCCTGCTGCCGGGCGCCGCGGCCGGTTCACTGGAGCCGCGCCACGTTGTCGTGCCTCTGCGTGAGGAGCTGAGCTGGGCACAGACCCGCCTGGCCAGCGTGACCGGGGCGGATCCGGCCGCGCGCGAGCTGATGCTGGCGACGGCCGCCGGAACGGAGGAGGTCCTTCGGTACGACCACCTGATCGTGGCCCTCGGCTCGGTGTCGCGCGTGTTGGCGGTGCCCGGGCTGGCGGAGCACGCCATTGGCTTCAAGACCCTCTCGGAGGCGATCGCGCTGCGCAATCGCGCAATCCAGCACCTCGAGATCGCCGAGTCTCTGGACGACCCCGAGGAGCGGCGTTCCTATCTCACCTTCGTCTTCGTGGGGGCCGGTTACGCCGGGCTCGAGGGCATCGCCGAGCTCCAGGACTTCGTCGCGGACTTGCTCGATCGCTATCCGCGCTGCCGCCTCGACGGAACCCGCTGGCTGCTGGTCGAGGCCCAGGACCGGGTCATGCACGAGATCCCCGCCTCGCTCGCCGCCTTCGCCACCCGCGAGCTGCGCGGCCGGGGGATGGAGATCCGCACGAACACGCGCATCGACGAGGTCCGCGAGAGCAGCGTACGCCTCTCCACCGGTGAGGAGGTCCCGGCGCGCACCGTCTGCTGGACCACGGGGGTTGCACCGCCGCCCGTGGTTGCCCGGCTCGGCTTGCCGCTGGCCGAGGGCGGGCGGATCGACACGGAGGCCACGCTGCGCGTACGTGGGCACGAGAACGTCTGGGCGGTCGGCGACGCCGCGGCAGTGCCGGATCCCGCGCGTCGAGGCAAGCTGCCGTGCCCTCCCACCGCACAGCACGCCCTGAGGCAGGGAAAGGTCGCGGCGGACAACGTCGCTCGCACCTTTGCCGGCCACAAGCCGCGCAAGTTCCGCTACCGCACGCTGGGCGTGTTCGTGGACATGGGCCAACACAAGGCGGTCGCCACGATGCTCGGGGTTCGCATCCGCGGCCTTCCGGCCTGGTTCGCGGCGCGCACGTACCACCTGGCGATGATGCCGGGCACCGCCCGGCGGTTCAGGCTCATGGCGGACTGGACCGTGGGCCTGTTCTTCGGTCGTGCCTCGGCCGGCCTTGGTCACCTGGGTCACCCGCCCCCGCTCACCGAGCACCCCGGCCGACGCGAGGTCGGCGAGGCGGAGCGCGAGCTCGCGTGAGCGACGGTGGCGAGCTGACCTTCCGCGAGGGCTTCCCAAGCCGACCTCAGGACGACGTTCACGGTTTACGAGCTGGCGTTCCATCACACAGCGCACTGGATGGGGGTCCTGGGTGAGGAGCCGCCCACGGAGGCGGAGATCGAGGACGAGTGGCAGCACCGGCGCAACATGCTGGAGTTCCTGGCCACCCTTCCGGGCAGTTTCTGGATCTGCGAGGACGGGGGCCGCGTCGTCGGCTACGGCCGTGTGTGCGAGTGGGGCCAGATGGAGGAGCTGACCGAGCTGATGGTGCTTCCGAGTCACCATCGGCGCGGCGTCGGGCGGGAGCTGCTCCGGCGCTGCTGGCCGGGCGACCCCACACCGGACGTCGGCCGGGTCGTGGTCGCGGTCGGGTCCGCCGCCGATCTCACGCTGAACCAGGAGTTCGGCGTCATGCCCGTGACCGGGCACTGGCACCTCCGCGCGGGCGTGGCCGACTATCTCGAGCTGCGCTCGCAGGAGATCGACCGGGCCGAGCCCGCCGTGGTGGTACTGGAGGGGGCACGGGCGGTGGCCGAATGGAAGCGCCTGGAGCCGCCGGCCATCGGCCACCGCCGACCGCTCCTACACGAGTTCTTCGGGCGCAGCCGCACATGCCTGGCGACCATGGACGCCCACGCCGGCCGGGCGACCGCCCTGTGTTGGGTCGGTCCACACGGCGACATCGGGCCCGGCGTGGCGGCGAGCCCGGAGGAGCTCGTCCCGGTCGTGCTCCAGGCGCTCGATCGCGTGGCCAGGGCACGCGAGCCGGACGAGTTCGGGGTCTTCTGCGCAAGCGACAGCTGGTGGCTGCTTCGCCGCCTCCACAACCTTGGCTTTCGCGTGTGGTGGCCCAGCTGGGTGATGTCGAGCGTTCCGCTTCCGGGCCTCGACCGCTACCTGCCGACGCGCCCCCCGCACCTCCTGTAGGCCGCAGGCAGCAGCTACTCTCCGATGTATGGGTGAGGCCCTATCCCAGGCCGGACGCAAGCTGCTGGCCATAGTCATTCTGCTGGTCGTCGCCTGGCTGCTGTTCAAGCTCGTGCTGGGCTTCGTCGCCGCAGTCGCCTGGATCGCCGTCGTGGTGCTCGCCGTGGTCGCGGTCATCTGGGCGCTGCGAGTCCTCTGAGCGGTGCCCACCGGGCCTTGAGCGGCCGTGGAGCTGCTGATCATCTGCTTCTTCTTCGGCCTGTCCGCAGGCGCGATCGGGAAGATCAAGGGAGGGTCGTTCTTCATCTGGTTCCTGGTGGGCTTCGTGCTCCCGTTCATTGGCACCCTCGCGGCGTTGCTGTTTCGCAACGAGCGCGCCATTGAGCGCCGCCATTGCCCCGAGTGCGGCAAGATCGTCGCCATCCACGACCAGGTTTGCGGGCGCTGCGGGCGCGACCTGGAGTACCCCGAGGACTGAAAAGCGCCTGGAAAGGCGCTGGTACCATCGAGCGTTCGCCCGCAGATCCCGGAAGGAGCAGGATGAGAGCAGTCGACGCCATCATGGAGTGCCTTAAGGCCGAGGGCGTCGAGCACGTATTCGGGATCCCGGGTGGCGCGAACCTGCCCACCTACGACGCCCTCTACGACGCCGGCGTGCGCCACATCCAGTGCCGGCACGAGCAGGGCGCCGGCCACGCCGCCGAGGGTTACGCGAAGGCCTCCGGGCGGGTCGGGGTGGCGCTCGCCACATCCGGTCCCGGCGCCACGAACCTCGTCACGCCGATCGCAGACGCGGTGATGGACAGCGTCCCGACCGTTTTCATCACCGGCCAGGTGCGCACCGACCTGATCGGCACCGACGGCTTCCAGGAGGCCGACGTCACCGGAATCACGATGCCGATCGTCAAGCACTCGCTGATGGTGCGGGACCCGCTCGACATCCCAGAGATGATCCACGAGGCCTTTCACATCGCTCGCACGGGGCGCCCGGGGCCCGTGCTGGTGGACATCCCTCAGGACCTCTCCCGGGCCGACATCTCCTACGAGCCGGTCGCCGACGTGGACCTGCCCGGTTACCAGCCCACCACCGAGGGCAACACCAAGCAGATCCGGCTCGCCGCCAAGGCGCTGGCCAATGCCCGCCGCCCTGTCATCTACGCCGGCGGCGGCGTGATCAACGCCGAGGCCTCGAAGGAGCTGGTGGAGCTGGTGACCTCGGACCGCTTCCCCGTGACCTGCACGCTCATGGGGCTCGGGGGCTTTCCCGCACCGCACGACCAGTGGCTCGGGATGCTGGGCATGCACGGCACCCGTGCTGCCAACTACGCGATGGACGAGGCCGACCTGATCTGCTGCGTGGGCGCCCGCTTCGACGATCGCATCACCGGCAAGCTGTCCGAGTTCGCCCCGCGGGCCAAGTTCATACACATCGACATCGACCCGGCCGAGATCTCCAAGAACGTGCCGGCCCACATCCCGATCGTCGGGGACGCAAGGAGCATCCTCTCCAAGCTCACCGCCGAATACCGAGCGCTGGAGACCGACTCCTCCCGGCTCGACGGTTGGTGGGAGCGGATCCAGGGCTGGCAGGAGAAGCATCCCCTCGCCTACGAGGACTCCGAGGGATCGGAGATCAAGCCGCAGCGGATGATCGAGGCCCTGTTCGAGGCCACCGGCGGAGACGCGATCGTGACCTCCGACGTGGGCCAGCACCAGATGTGGTGCGCGCAGTACTTCCACTTCGACGGCCCGCGCAAGTGGATCAACTCCGGCGGGCTGGGGACGATGGGCTTCGGCCTGCCGAGCGCGATGGGCGCCAAGGTGGCCAAGCCCGACTCCGACGTGGTGTGCGTGGCCGGCGACGGCTCCCTGATCATGACCGTCCAGGAGCTGGCGACCTGCGTCACCGAGAGCATCCCCGTGAAGGTGTTCATCATGAACAACGGCTATCTCGGCATGGTCCGCCAGTGGCAGGAGCTGTTCTGGGACCGCCGCTACAGCTCGGTCGAGATGGGCGTGAGCCCTGACTGGGTGAAGCTGGCTGAGGCCTTCGGCGCGAAGGGTGTGCGGATCGAGGACAAGGCGAAGCTGGTGGACGGGATGAAGTCCGTGCTAGCCGAGGACGGCCCGGTCATCTGCGACGTGCGCGTCACCCCCGAGGAGAACTGCTACCCGATGATCCCGGCGGGTCAGGCCGCCAGGGACATGGTGGGCTAGCCGTGGGTGAGCCCGGGACCAAGGAGCTCTTGAATCTCGAGGATCTCGAGGCCTCGAGTGGGCTTCGGACGGGGCGGCGGCATGTGCTGTCGATCCTGGTCGAGAACAAGCCGGGTGTGCTGGCGCGGATCGCCGGCCTGTTCGCGCGTCGTGGGTTCAACATCGACTCGCTGGCGGTGGGTCCCACCGACGACACGTCGATCTCGCGAATCACCTTGACCGTCGACGGCGCCGCGCATCCGATCGATCAGGTGACCAAGCAGCTGCACAAGCTCGTCAACGTGATCAAGATCCGCGACCTCGAACCCGCGGAGGCGGTGGCGCGCGAGCTGGCGCTGTTCAAGATCGCGGCCGACGGCGACAGCCGCGGGCAGATCATGGAGTACGCGGACATCTTCCGCGGCCGGATCGTGGACGTCTCGAAGCGCTCCGTGACCGTGGAGGTCACGGGCACGGACGACAAGATCGAGGCCTTCGAGCAGATGTGCCGCCCGTTCGGCCTCATCGAGATGGTCCGCACCGGCGAGATCGCCGTCTCGAGAGGCCGCTCCGCGACCTAGGCCTGCCTCAAGGTCCCACGTTGGCACACGGCGTGCCGATTCCCGCCGGCGCCACCCCCAGGCTGACTCCTCCTACGCCCGACCGGCGCGGCTGTCGGATGAGGTAGGTTCGGCCGGCGGTGGTGATCTCGATCCTGACGCGGAGGCTGCGCGAGGGCAAGACGCTCGAGGACTTCCGCGCAGCCTGGCAGCGAGAGGGCGGCTTCGGCCTGCCGACGCGCGTAGTGACCGGCCAGGGACTCGACGATCCACGTGAGGTCGTGACGATCGGCTTCAGCGACATCGAGCTCGGCGAGATCGAGGCCTTCCTGGAGCGGACGGCGCCCGAGGAGGCGCGCAGGTAGGGTCGGTCGACTCGGGTGAGCCTTGTGTCCTACTCAGCAAGGAGGAGCAGAAGAAGCTGATGGAGGTCTTCGCCAAGGCGGATCCCGGACCCGGCACAACCGCGCACTACGTGGCTGTCGATGCCAGCCACGGCGTCGTGGTCGCCGAGACCGATGATGTGGCGGGCGCCGACGCGAACCTGCAGAACTACACGCCGTGGGTCGAGTACGAGACCAAGGTGATGTGCACGGTCGAGGAGGCCGTGCCGATCATCCTGGAATCGCTTGCCTGATCTTCGCGCGTTGACTGAGACCAGCGGAAGGAGAGCAGCGATGAAAGCAGATGAAAACCTAGCGATCATGCGGCGCGCTTACGAGGCCTTCAACACGGGCGACATGGCGACGCTCATCGAGAGCTTCGACGAGAGCGCTGTGTGGCACTTGCCGGGGCGGAGCGCGATGGCCAACGACTACCAGAGCCGCGACGCGACCCTCGCCTACTTCGGCCAGCTGGCGCAGAAGACGGGCGGCACCTTCCGGGCCGAACTGCAGCAGTTGCTGGCAGATGATGACGACCGCGTGATCGGCATCCAGCGCAGCACCGCGGAGCGAGACGGCAAGCAGCCTGGATGTTGGCAACTGCATCGTCTTCCAGCTCAAGGACGGCCGGATTACTGACGGTCGGGAGCACTTTCACGACCTCTACGCTTGGGACGAGTTCTGGTCGTAGCTCCGTCGGCGGGAGCCCGGCAGGTCATGCAGTTCGCGGGCGCGATCTGGGGGGTCGCGCCCGGATTGGTTATGGGATATTGGGAGGGCGATGTCGCTGGAGAACGTGGAGAGGATCAAGGCGGGGTTCGAGGCGCACAACCGTGGCGACCTCGATGCCTTGGTCGACGTCTACGACCCCGAGGCGGTGTTCGAGACGCTGCTGCTGGGCACCCACCATGGCAACGAGGCCGTCCGGCTGATCTACGAGGAGAACCAGAAGACCCTGTCCGGCTACGACGTCGTCCCGGTGGAGCTGATCGACGGCGGGGACAAGGTGGTGGCTGTTGCCCAGGCGGTGGGGGCCGGTTCTACAAGCGAGATCGCGGTGGACGAGCCGTTCGCCTTCGTGTTCACGTTCAAAGGTGAACGGGTGGTGCGAGAGCAAGCGTTCCGAAACAGGGAAGAAGCCCTCGAAGCCGCCGGTCTGCCGGACTAGTCTGCGGAGGGTGCCGTCCTGACTTTACCCCCGCATAGGGGGCAAAGTCCGGACACCGGGGCACTTACCCGGTGAGGCCGGCGCTCGACAGCCGAGCCAGCGCGCGTAAGCGCCGGCGCCTGGCCGCCGCCGTACATCGCAGGTGGGTGCGCTTTCGTCATCGGGGCAACGCGGTCCAGTGCCCCTGCTGCGGCGCCACCTGGGCGGCTTTCGTAGCCGACTGGAACCGCCCGCATGCGATCTGCCCCGGCTGCGGAGTGCATGAGCGCCACAGGGCGCTGTGGCTCTATCTGCGCGATCGAATGCGTCTGGGGGATGAGGGCGAGCGGCTCGAATTGCTGCACTTCGCACCGGAGCACGGGCTGCGCCAACGACTCGCGGCCCTGCCACGCGTGCGCCTGGTGACCGCGGACCTCGATCCAGCCGGCGTGGACGTGCAGGCGGACATCACTGCGCTGCCGTTCCCGGACGCCTCGTTCGACGCCGTGCTCTGCAGCCACGTCCTTGAGCACGTGGGCGACGACCGCGCCGCGATGGCGGAGATCGCACGGGTGCTGCGTCCGGCCGGCTGGGCGCTCGTGCTCGTGCCGCTGGACCTGACCCGCGCCGAGACCTACGAGGACCCATCGATCACGACGCCCGCGGATCGCGAGCGGGAGTTCTGGCAGCACGATCACGAGCGCCTGTACGCACTCGATATCGCGGATCGCCTCGAGGCGGCCGGACTGAGCGTGCGCACGGAGCGCGTCGTCGACCACCTGCCCGCGGGCGCGGCCCGCCGCCACGGCTTGGTCGAGGACGAAACCGTCTTCCATTGCACGCATGCGGCATCCTCTGACGTGTGAGCCTCGCCACCCGTTCCGCTGAACGACCGTTCGCGCTGGACGCGACGGCTCGGCGCACGCTCGAGACGCGGATCGGGCAGGCGCTGCTCCGAGCCCGTCGCGATCGCGCTCGCGCGGTGGCCTCGATCTGCGTGCCAGTGCCGGCCTCGTTGGACCTCTCTGCTGCTGTGCTGGCCGCACGGCGCGCCGAGGATCGCTTCTTCTGCCTCGAGCAACCCGGACATGACGGCCACGCCGTCTGCGGCCTCGGCAGCGCTGCGGTGTTGGAAGCGCGTGGGCCGGAACGGTTCCGGGGGCTGGCGAGCGCCTGCCGCGAGCTCGGCCTGCGCACGTTCGCGGACGATCCCGCTACCGATCCCGCCCGGCCACCGGGCGCCGGCCCCGTCCACCTCGGAGGCTTCGCCTTCGCGCCTGACGGAGGCTCGAGCCCCGAATGGACGGGGTTCTCCCCAGGGCTGCTGGTGCTGCCCGAGCTGTCCCTTGCGCGGCTCGGGGGCGAGGCGCGTTTGACGGTCACGGTCGCGGTCGACGGCGATGAGTCCGAGGTCGCCCTACTCGAACGTGCCATGAAGCGCGTTGGCGAGCTCAAGCCCGCGGCGATGCCGCTGCTGGACCCCCATCCCCTCAAGCGCCCGCGGGTCGCCGGTGCCGCGCCGCCCTCCCACTACGAGGAGGCCGTACGCGGAGCCGTGCAGCGGATCCGCTCGGGCGCGCTCGACAAGCTCGTGCTCGCCCGCGAGGTTCGGGTCCACGCAGAGGCCGCGATCGATCCGGCACCCGTGCTCGACGCGCTCCGGGCCGCCTTCGCCGAGTGCTACTGCTACTGCGTGGGCGGGCCGGAGGGAGCGTTTGTCGGCGCAAGCCCGGAGCTGCTGGTGCGCCGCGACGGCGCTCGCGCACAGACGGTGGCACTGGCCGGCACCACCCGCCGCAGCGCCGACCCGGCTGTCGACGCACACCTCGGCGAGCAGCTCCTGCAGAGCCCTAAGAACCGCGCGGAGCAGTCGATCGTCGCCCGGCGCATCCGGCGCGCCCTTGACCCGGTGAGCGTGTGGGTGGCCGCGGCGGAG
Source organism: uncultured Thermoleophilaceae bacterium (assembly GCA_963802855.1). Lineage (GTDB taxonomy): Bacteria > Actinomycetota > Thermoleophilia > Solirubrobacterales > Thermoleophilaceae > JAAYBF01. Next base: position 43,246 of record CAWDJP010000002.1, on the reverse strand, counting down.
GAGCCTGTGCTGGTGAAGGTGCAGAACGTCCAGCACCTGGCCACGCCCATCCGGGCCCAGCTGGCCGAGCCGATCGCGACCGTCGAGCTGGCGGGGCGCCTGCATCCGACGCCGGCCGTCGGCGGCGAGCCCGCCCGCGTTGCCGAGCCGCTGATACCGGCGCTCGAAGGCCTCGACCGCGGCTGGTATGCGGGCGCGGTGGGATGGACGGACCTGTCGGAGGATGGAGAGTTTTGCGTGGCGCTCCGATGCGCACTGCTGCGTAGGAAAGTGGCCCACCTCTACGCGGGCTGTGGGATCGTGGCCGACTCCGTGCCCACCGACGAGCTCGCGGAGTCCGAGATAAAGCTCGAGGCGCTGCTGCCGCTGTTGACTTGATGGAGGCGACGGCACAGGCTCGAAAGGCGGCGGACTTCTCGGCTCTGCACTCGGGTGAGCCGTTCGTCATTCCCAACCCCTGGGATGCCGGCTCCGCCATGGTCCTGGAGGCCCTCGGTTTCGAGGCGCTCGCCAGCACGAGCTCGGGGTTCGCGTTCACGCTGGGGCGGCTGGACGGCGCGGCGACCCTCGATGAGGTGGTCGATCACACCGCGGCGCTGGCTGGATCGACGAGCCTCCCGGTCTCGGTCGACCTCGAGAACGGCTACGGGCCGTCGCCCGCGGATGCCGCAACCGCGATCACGCGAGCGGCGGAGGCGGGAGCCGTAGGCGGATCGATCGAGGACTTCGACCCGCAGGCTGGGATCTACGCGCTCGACCAAGCTGTGGACCGGGTCGCCGCCGCGTGCGAGGCGGCGAGCGGCCTGGACTTTCCGTTCGTGGTCACGGCGCGGGCGGAGAACCACATTCGCGGCAACCCCGATCTCGACGACACCATCGCGCGCCTGCGCGCCTACGAGCGAGCCGGCGCCGATGTCCTGTACGCGCCGGGCCTGCGGGACGCGAAGGAGATCCGCGAGGTGTGCCAGGCCACGTCGAGGCCGGTGAACGTGCTCGCGCACAAGGGGTTGACGATGAGCGACATCGTGGACGCCGGAGCCAAGCGGGTTAGCGTTGGGGGTGCCTTGACGTGGGTGGCGGTAGGTGCGATGGCCGCCGCGGCCGAGGCGATCAGAGACGACGGCGACTTCTCGGCGCTGGCCGCGCGGGTGCGGATCAAGGAGTGGCTCGGGGACTGAGCACTGTCACTGGCCTGCCCCTCTTCTCGTCACATGGGTTGAACGCTACGAGAGGAGACGTCATGAAGGTGATGGTTGCAGGAGCCACCGGGGCTCTGGGAAGGCAGCTCGTCCCGCGCCTGGTCGCGCGCGGGCACCAGGTGGCCGGCATCACACGCACGAGCTCCAAGCGTGACCTGCTGCGCGAGCTGGGGGCGGAGCCCGTCGTCGCGGATGCGCTCGATCCCGACCAGGTGGCGCGGGCGGTCGCGGAGGGCGAGCCCGAGGTCATTGTGCACCAGCTGACGGCTCTCGCCGGGTCGATCGACATGCGCCATCTCGACCGCGACTTCGCTCTGACGAACCGCCTCCGAACCGAGGGCACCGACCACCTGCTGGCCGCGGGCCGGGCCGTCGGCGTCAGTCGGTTCGTGGCGCAGAGCTACACCGGCTGGCCGTTCGCCCGGACCGGAGGGCCGGTAAAGAGCGAGGACGATCCGCTCGATCCGACCCCGCCGGCGGCGCTGCGCGACATCCTGGCCGCCATCCGGCACGTGGAGGAGGCCGTGACCAGCGCCGACTGGACCGAGGGTGTGGTCTTGCGCTACGGCGGCTTCTACGGGCCGGGCACGTCGCTCGCCGCCGGTGGCGAGCACATGGGCCAGATCCAGCAGCGCAAGTTTCCCGTCGTCGGGGACGGCGGCGGGGTGTGGTCGTTCGTGCACATCGAGGACGCGGCGGACGCCACCGTGGTGGCCATCGAGCACGGCGGGCGCGGGATGTACAACGTCGTCGATGACGACCCGGCGCCGGTCGCGGAGTGGCTGCCCGCGGTCGCGGAAGCGATCGGTGCCAAGCCCCCGCGGCACGTGCCCCGCTGGATCGGCCGCATCGTGGCGGGCGAGGCCGCAACGGTCATGATGACCGAGGTGCGGGGAGCGTCCAACACCAAGGCCAAGCGCGAGCTGGGCTGGCAGCCGAGGCATCCGAGCTGGCGGGACGCGCTGGGCAGAGAGGCCGCGTGACCGCGTCTGAACAGCAACTCGACGCCCTCCGGCCGGGTGCGTTCGCGATCGCCTACCGAATGCTTGGCAGCGTCGCGGAGGCCGAGGACGTGGTCCAGGAGGCCCTGCTCCGCTTCCACCGCTCGGTGGAAGCGGGGGAGCGGATCGAGTCTCCGCGCGCCTACGTCGCCACCGTGACGACCCGGCTCGCCATCGACCAGCTGCGCTCCGCGCGCGCCCGGCGCGAGACCTACGTCGGCGAGTGGCTGCCCGAGCCGCTGATCGCCGACGAGGCGGACGACCCCGCTCGCCACGCCGAGATGTCGGACTCGCTCTCGCTCGCTTTCCTGGTGCTGCTGGAGAGCCTGTCCCCGGAGCAGCGCGCCGCGCTCCTCCTGCGCGACGTGTTCGACTACTCCTACGACGAGATCGCCCAGATCATCGGGAAGAGCGAGGACAACGCGCGCCAGCTCGCTGTGCGGGCGCGCCGCCGCGTCGAGGAGGGGCGCCCCAGGTTTGAGACCTCGCGAGAGCAGCGCGAGGAGCTGGCCCGACGCTTCTTCGCCGCGGCCCAGGAGGGCGATTTGAGGGGGCTCGAGGCGCTACTGGCACACGACGTGACCCTCCACGGTGACGGTGGCGGCAAGGTGCCTGCGCTGGCGCGCGCGCTGCAAGGACGCAGCCGGGTCGCCAAGACGCTGGCGGCTTGGACGCGACTGGGCATGCAAGTACCCGGAGCCTCGCTGCGCCGGGTCGACGTCAACGGCCAGCCCGGCGCGCTCTGGCTCGACGGAGAGGGCAATCTGATCGGCGTGATGGCGCTCGACGTCGCCGGAGGCGAGATCCACGGCGTGCGGTCCGTGGTGAACCCGGAAAAGCTCGGCCACCTGGGCCCGGTGGGGGACATGCGCGCGCTGCTCGGACGGCGCGAGGGTTGAGCGTCAGGAAGGCGCCCGGCCCACCCGCTCCACCACCTCACGGTGCCACCGCACGTTCTCGGCACGGTCGGTGCGCACCTCGACGAGGCACGGGCCGGCGGCCACGGCCGCGGCCACCTCGTCCGGCGTAGTCGCCGCGCGGTGTTCCATGTCGGCGAGCGCGGCCACCCGGGTCAGGTCCACGTCCGACGGCGTGGCGACGTGGCGCTCGTAGAGCGCCGGGTCCGCGTGCTCTGCGACGGGCAGGAAGTCGAAGATCGCGCCGCCGCCGTTGTTCAGGCACACGACCGTGAGGTCGATCCCCGCGCGCCGGGCCGCCAGGAGCCCGCCGAGGTCGTGCAGCAGTGCGATCTCACCGATCAGGACCGTCGTCGGTGCGCCTGTGGCGAGTGCGGCGCCGGCCGCGGAGGCGAGCACGCCGTCGATCCCGTTCGCGCCGCGGTTGGCGAGGAAGCGGATCCGCTTGGGCGATGAGGGGAAGTAGGCCTCGACGTCGCGGACCGGCATCGAGGAACTCGACCACAGCAAAGAGCCGTCTAGCAAGCCCGGCTCGAGCGCCGCCGCCACCTTCGGCTCGAAGGGGTCGGGTGCCGCGGCAAGCGCGTTGGCCACCTTCGCGTCCGAGTCGCGCCAGGAGGCAAGCCAGCCGGGATCGCGCTCCGCGGTGCGCATCTCCAGGGCGGCGGCCACCGCGTCACAAGTTGGGGCAGCGGCAGCGTGGAGGAGCAGGCCAGCGCTTCTGGTGGGCTCGTGCCAGGCCGCGTGCGGGTCGATCACGACCTGATCCGCGCCTGAGAGCCATTCGCGAAGCGGCTTGGACGTCGGCGCGTCACCGACCCTGAGGACGAGGGCCGCCGCACGGCTATCCGTGAAGCGGGCATCGCGGAGCAGCACGTCGTAGTGCGCCACGACGTGCGAGCGGTCGTGATCGCCGCAGCGGACGCCCGAGGTGGGCTCGGCCAGCACCGGCCAACCGCACGCCGCGGCCAGCCGCGCCACTGGATCGGCCATCCGCTCGGCTGTCGGGCCGCACACGATCGCCCCCCGCGGCACGGCTGCCATCCTCTCCGCTAGTCGCTGGACGTCCGAGGCGTGGGGGGCCGACGCATGCTCGAGCACCTCAGTCCAGGGGCGGCCATCGGCACGGCCCTGCCAGTCAGACGGATCGAGCTCTTCCTGCACCGGCGCCAGCGGCTCCCGGAGGGGGAAGTTGAGGTGCACGGGGCCCGGTCGGCCGCTCGCGGCCGTCCAGAAGGCTCGGCAGGCGAGCGCCCTGTAGTGGACCGCTGCGTCGCGGCCGGGATCGAGGTTGCCAACCTCCACGAACCACTTGGCCGTGGTCCCGTAGAGCTTGACCTGGTCGATCGCCTGGCCCGCGCCCACGTCGCGCAGCTCAGGCGGACGGTCGGCGGTCAGCACCAGCAGCGGCACACGCGCCTCATGCGCCTCCGCCACCGCGGGCGCGAGGTTCGCGGCCGCCGTTCCCGACGTGCACGTCACGGCCACGGGCCGCTCGCCGGCCTTTGCCAGCCCCAGCGCCAGGAAGCCCGCCGCGCGCTCGTCGATCACGGACACGGCCTCGAGCCGGTCGTCGCCGGCAAGCGTGAGCGCGATCGGCGCGTTGCGCGACCCCGGGCAGGTCACCGCACCGCGCATGCCGCAGCGCGCGAGCTCGTCCACGAGGACCTGAAGCGGCGCGTAGGTGCGGTTGATCGGGATGATCTGGGCCATGGCGGCCGGCGATGAGACTGCGGTGGTGTTCGTGCCTGGCTTCATGCAGCCCGGCGACGCCTGGTCGCCCGTGGCCGAGCGGCTGCCCGAACGCTATCCGAGCGTCGTGCTCGACCATGCGAAGCACTCCTTCGAGGGGCGGCTGGAGGAGATCGCCGCGGCCGGGGCGGACGCGGTGTTGTGCGGCTACTCGCTGGGCGGTCGACTGGCGCTGCGCGCCGCCCTGCGCGACCCCCGTCGGTACGCCGCCCTCGTGACCGTAGGCACCGTCGGCCGGGATCGACGCGCCCGCCACCCGCGCAGCTCGAGCCGAGGCCGACGCCAAGCTCGCGGCATGGATGGAGACGCAGGAGATGGACCAAATCGTGGCCGTGTGGGAGCGCCAACCGCTGTTCGCCGACCAGTCCGACGCGCTCGTGGACGCCCAGCGCCCCGGCCGCGTGCGCCAGGACCCACGCGCGCTTGCGCTGCTGCTGCGCACCGCCGGCCAGGGGACGCTCGAGCCGGTGTGGCACGAGCTCGATCGCCTGATGCTGCCGATGCTGGCCGTGGCGGGCGCGATCGACACGCGCTACTCGGAGATGGCGCGACGGATCGCTCGCGCCGTCCCCGACGGTCGCGCGGAGATCGTGGAAGGCGCCGGCCACGCGCCGCAGCTCCAGCGCCCCGACGCCTTCGCCTCGCTGCTAGTGGACTTCCTCGACCAGCACCTCGGCCAGCGCGCCGGCTGACACGTCCACACCGAGTCCCGGCCCCTGCGGCACGCTCATCAGCCCGTTGGCGGGGGCCGGCAGGGCGCGCGCGATCTCCGCGTCGAACAGCTCCAGCGTGGCGAGCCCGCACGCGAGCGAAAGGTTCTCGCCGGCTGCGAGTTGAAGCGCCGCCGCGATCCCCCACGGTCCGTCGAGCGTGCTCGACAGCCAAGCCTCCAACCCGCCGTCGCGGGCGGCGCGCAGCGCGTCGCGGGCGGGCCCGAACCCGCCGCTGCCGGCGAGCTTCACGTTCACCGCGTCGCACGCCTCGAGCGCCACCGCCTCCCGCACATCGTCCGCTCCCGCTATCGACTCGTCGGCCGCCACCGGGACGCCCACCTTGGCGCGAACCTCCGCCAGCTCCGCGAGCGTGGCGCACGGCTGCTCGACGAGCTGGAGGTCGAGCGGCTCCAGCGCGGAGATCGCCTCCACGGCATCGGTCGGAGCCCAGGCCCCATTGGCGTCGACCCGCAGCGCCGGCCACGATCCCACTGCGTCTCGCACCGCGGCCACGCGCTCGCGGTCGTCCGGCAGCCCCACCTTCACCTTGAAGCAGGAGTAGCCGTCGCGCAGGCCGCGCTCGGCGGCGGCCGCCACCTCGTCCGGCGGTCCCGCCGGCAGCGTCAGGTTCACCGGGATCACATCGGGGCCGAGCTCCCTGAGTGGCCGGTCCAGGCGCCGCATCTGAAGGTCGAGCTCGGCAAGCTCCCAGGCGGCCCGCGCCTGTGGAGGGGCGCCGCGGCGGGGGGGACCCTCGCGCAGGGCGTCGACCACCGCCTCGACGCTCACGCCGTCGTAAGGCTCTAGCGGGGCGGCCTCGCCGAATCCCACCGTGCCCTCGTCGTCCTCCAGCCTGATCACGGCCAGCTCACGCGCGGAAACGACCCCACCCGCAGTGACGAACGGCACCTTGAGCGGTATCTGCAGCCTCAGCAGCGAACGTTTCACGACAACAGGATGCCCGCCGACAGGAGCAACGAGAACACGGCCAGCAGCCGGCCCGTGCCCGCCAGCGCCGCGTTGAGCGAAGGCCCGTCGGTGCGGGTGGAAACCGTCCGCCACAGCTGCGGGGCCAGCACCACCGACGCCAGCGGGAGGGTGGCCCACCACGACAATCCGCCGAATGCGGGGATCGCCACCGGCACGGCGTAGGCGACCACGAGCATCGCAGCGAACAGGGAGCGCGCCCTGTCGCGGCCGAGTCGAACCGCCAGCGTGCGCTTGCCCGCCCGCCGGTCGGTGTCGATGTCACGGATGTTGTTCACGACCAGGATCGCCGAGGCGAGCAGCCCCACCGGCACGGCCAGCGCGAACGACTCCCAGCTCAGCTCCTCGGTCTGCACGTAGTAGGAGCCGGTAACCGCCACCAGGCCAAAGAAGAGGAAGACGAACAGCTCGCCGAGACCCTCGTAGCCGTACGGCCGGGGTCCGCCCGTGTAGAGCACTCCCGCGGCGATCGACACGACCCCGACGGCCAACAGCTCCGGCCCTGCGACCGCTGCGAGATACGTGCCGGCGGCCACGGCGATCGCGAACGCCACGTACGTGCCGGTCAGGACTCGGCGCGGCGGCATCAGCCCACCGGCGGTGACGCGCACCGGGCCGAGCCGGTCCTCGGTGTCGGCACCGCGACGGGCGTCGGAGTAGTCGTTGGCCAGGTTCGTGCCGACCTGGATGAACACGCTCCCGACGAGGGCAGCAACGAAGGCGAGCGGCCGAAACTCGTCCTCCGAGATCGCCAGCGCCGTGCCCACCAGCACCGGCGCGACGGCGGCGGGCAGCGTGCGCGGCCGTGAGGCCACGAGCCACAGCCGGATCGGGCTCAAGGGCGCTTGGGGAACTTGCCGAAGTCGGGGCGGCGCTTCTCCCGGTAGGCGTCGCGGCCCTCTTGGGCCTCCTCGCTCCCGTAGAAGAGGAGGTTGGCGTCGTGGGCGAGCTGCTGGATCCCGGCCAGGCCGTCCTCGGCGGCGTTGAAGCTCGCCTTCAGCAGCCGCAGCGAGAACGGCGACAGCTCGAGCATCTCGCGGCACCAGCGCACCGTCTCGCGCTCGAGCTCCTCGAGTGGCACCACCGCGTTGACGAGGCCCATCCCGAGCGCCTCTTGGGCGTCGTACTGGCGGCATAGGAACCAGATCTCCTTCGCCTTCTTGGGCCCGACGATGTTCGCGAGCAGGCCGGCCCCAAAGCCACCGTCGAACGAGCCGACCTTCGGTCCTGTCTGACCGAAGCGCGCGTTGTCCGCCGCGATCGTGAGGTCGCACACCACGTGCAGGACGTGCCCGCCCCCGATCGCGTAGCCCGCCACCATCGCCACCAGCGGCATCGGAAGGCGGCGCATCTGCACGTGGAGATCGGTCACGTGGAAGCGACCGACCGCGCCGGGCTCCTGCAGGTAGCCGCTGTCCCCGCGCACGCGCTGGTCCCCGCCCGAGCAGAAGGCGAGTGGACCCTCGCCGGCGAGCACGACCACGCCCACCGTCGTGTCCTCGCGTGCGCGCTCGAGGGCGTCGGAGATCTCGATCAGCGTCTGCGGCCGGAAGGCGTTGCGCACCTCGGGCCGGTCGATCGTGACCTTGGCGATCCCCTCGGCCGTCTCGAAGCGGATGTCCTCGTACTCGCCCGCCGGCTGCCAGTCGGCGCCGGGGGCGATCGAACGCGCCTCCTGCTCCCGGGTCCAGTCGGTGGCGGCCATGGCGCCGACGTACGATAGTTGCCCTGGGCGGGACGCTTGACTCTGCGGCGGACGCAGGGACGTACGCTCAGGACATGCACGACTGGGTGGCAGCGGCAGCGGCGTCGCGGCCGGACCATCCCGCCGTCGAGGCGGCGGGCGAGCGGATCACCTACGCCGAGCTCGACCGGGAGGCTTCCGCATGCGCACGCCACCTCGCTGCCCTCGGCGTGGGCGAGGGCGGCAGGGTCGCGACGACCCTGGCTCCGGGGGTCGCATTCGCGGTGCTGCTGCACGCCTCTGCGCGGCTGGGTGCCGCCCTCGTGCCCCTCAACACGCGCCTGCCCGCCTCCCAGCAGCGGCGCCAGGCGGAGCTGGCGGGCACCGACGCGGTAGTCGACTCCCCGCTCGACGGCTTCGAGGCGGCGGTGGAGGAGCGCCGCGAGCTGGAGCGGGACGCGCTGCATTGCGTTCTGTTCACCTCGGGTACGACGGGTGACCCCAAGCCCGTGCCCTTGACGGTCGGCAATCAGGATGCCGCCGCAGCGGCGTCGGCCGCTGCCCTTGGGTCGAACGCGGACGACCGCTGGCTCTGCCCGCTCCCGCTGTTCCATATCGCCGGGCTGGCGATCCTGGTCCGCTGCGCCAGGTCCGCCACGACGGCCGTGCTGCACGAGCGCTTCGACGTGGGCCGGGTCAAGCGCGCGCTGGAAGGCGGGGAGGCGACGCTCGTCTCGCTCGTTCCCGCCCAGTTGCAGCGACTCCGGGCGGCGGGCCTCGAGGATGCGCCCGGCCTGCGCGCGATGCTGCTCGGCGGTGGGCCGGTCCCACCGGACCTGCTCGAGTGGGCGACCCTCCAGGGCCTACCGGCGCGCTGCACGTACGGGATGACCGAGAGCGCCTCACAGGTGGTGGTGACCGACGTGGGCGAGACGGCCGGCCGCCCGCTGCCCGGGGCCGAGATCCAGATCGCGCCGGACGGGGAGATCCTGCTTCGCGGCGACATGGTCGCGCGGTCGGCAGTGGCGGCGGACGGGTGGCTGCGCACCAACGACATCGGGTACATCGACGCGCACGGCCGACTGCACGTGGAGGGGCGCATGGACGATCTGATCGTCACAGGGGGAGAGAAGGTGGCTCCCGGGGCCGTCGAGGCCGTGCTTCTGGCACACCCCGCCGTCGCCGACGCAGCGGTGGCCGGGCTGCCGGATGAGGACTGGGGCGAGGCGGTGACCGCCTTCGTGGTGGAGCGCCGGCCGGTGGCCGACTACGACCTTCTGGCCTTCTGCCGCGAGTACCTGGCCGGCTACCAGGTGCCAAAACGGGTGCTGCGCGTCGAGGCCCTGCCGCGAAACGCGGCCGGGAAGCTCCGGCGCGCCGATCTGGCGGGGCTGCGCTAGAGGTCCATTAGAGTCCCGCGCCGTGATCTACGACAAGGACGCAGACCTCGGCAAGCTCGACGGCAAGACCGTCGCCATCCTCGGATACGGCTCTCAGGGTCACGCGCATGCGCTGAACCTGAAGGACTCGGGCGTCGAGGTCGTGGTGGGGCTGCGAACCGACTCGTCGTCGGTCGAGAAGGCCAAGGGCGACGGCCTGGAGGTCGCCTCGATCGCCGACGCGGCGAGTCGAGGAGACATAGTGATGATCCTGCTCCCCGACGAGAAGCAGGCCCAGGTCTGGGACGCGGAGATCGCCGACGGGATCGCACCGGGCAACCTCCTGCTGTTCGCGCACGGGTTCTCGATCCACTTCGACCAGATCGAGCCCGGCCCCGGGATCGACGTGGGGATGGTGGCGCCCAAGGGTCCCGGCCACCTGGTTCGGCGCCAGTTCGCAGAGGGCGCTGGCGTGCCGGGGCTGATCGCCGTCGAGCAGGATGAGAGCGGCTCTGCGCGGGACGTCGTGCTGGCCTACGCGAAGGGCATCGGGTGCACCCGCGCGGGCGTCATCGAGACGACGTTCAAGGACGAGACCGAGACCGACCTGTTCGGCGAGCAAGCCGTGCTCTGCGGCGGGGTCACGGAGTTGGTCCGGGCCGGTTACGAGACGCTCACCGAGGCCGGCTACGACCCGCGCCTGGCCTACTTCGAATGCTTGCACGAGCTCAAGCTCATCGTCGACCTGATGTACGAGAAGGGCATCACGGGCATGCGCTACTCGATCTCCAACACCGCCGAGTACGGCGACCTCACGCGCGGCAAGCGCATCATCGGCGAGCCCACCCGCGCCGCGATGCAGCAGGTGCTCTCAGAGATCCAGTCGGGCGACTTCGCCCGCGAGTGGATAGCCGAGAACAACGCCGGCCAGGAGAACTTCAAGCGCATGCGCGAGGAGGAAGCCCACCACCAGGTCGAGGAGGAGGGGCGCGAGCTGCGGGCGATGATGCCCTGGATAGACACGGAGTTCTGACGTGAGCGACGACCCCGGCACCCAGGGCGGCGGCGGCTACCTGCCGCCGGAGCCGGCGGGTCCCGCCCCCGACCTGGGCGGGGGGACGGCCCCCCACGAGGAGGGGTCCGAGGCGAAGACCCAGCAGCAGCAGCAGCAGTCGCAGCCCCAGCAGGCCTGGCAGCCGCAGCCCGCGCAGCCCGACTGGCAGCAGCCGCAGGCCGGCCAGCACGGCTGGCAGCAGCAGGGGAGCCAGGCGGGCTGGCAACCGCAACCGGGTGGGTGGCAGTCCGCTCCGCCGGGCTGGCAACCTCCTCCACCGGGGTGGCAACCCCCACCGGCCGGGTCGCAGCCGCCGGGGGCCGGATGGCAGGCGGCGCCTCCGGGGTGGGCCTGGCAGCCGCAGGCGAAGGTGCCGGACAACAGCCCGGCCGTCGTCGGCTTCATCCTCTCGCTGACGGCGATCGGCCTGCTCGTGCTTTCCGCCGGGCTGTCCTCCATCGTCTCGGTCGGATGCGCAGGCTTCGCGATCTTCTACTCGCTCCAGGGGCGGCGCCGGGTCGACCGCGGCCAGAGCCCCAAGCACCGCGGGCTCGCCCAGGCCGGGTTCATCATCGGGATCGTGGCGCTCGTGCTGGCGCTTATCGCGACCGCCGGCTGGATCCTCGTCTTCACGAGCGACGAGTTCCTGGACGACCTGGAGCGCGAGCTCGACGAGGACGGTGGCGGGGGTGGTGGCTTCGAGACCGAAGTGCGGATGGCCTCGGCCCTGCTGCGACTCGCCGCGTCGATCCACCTGTGAAGCGAGCGGCGGGGCTCGTCGCCATCGCGCTGCTCGCGATGCCGGCGGCGTCGGAGGCCAGGGTGCCCACCACCCCTGTCGTGATGGTCGTCTTCGATGAGCTGCCGGCGACCTCGCTGCTCGGCCGAAACGGCAGGGTGGACCCCGTCCGCCACCCGAACTTCGCCGGGCTCGCGCGGGCGAGCACCTGGTACTCGAACGCCACCACCGTGGCCGACTCCACACGGCTCGCGATCCCGTCCATCCTCGACGGTCGCGAACCCAGGAGCACCCGGCCGGCCACCTACAGGGGTCATCCGCGCAACGTGTTCACGCTGCTACGCGGCCAGGGCTACCAGTTGCGCGTGCAGGAGGAGGCCACCGCGCTGTGTCCCTATCCCGATTGCAGGCGCCGCTTCAGCGCCCGCTACTTCCTCGCGCATGACCGCGTCGGGCGCTTCCGCGACTTCGTCCGCTCGCTCGGACGGTCGGGTCCCAAGACGCTGTACTACCAGCACTCGCTGCTGCCGCACGCGCCCTGGCTGTTCCTGCCCTCCACCCGCCGTTTCGACAGGACCGTCAAGGGGCCGATCAGCGGCCTCGTCAGCAGCGAGCGCAGCGTCTTCGATCGCACCCTCGTGCGCCAGGCGTGGCAGCGCCACCTGCTGCAGGTGCGCGCCGTGGACACGCTCCTGGGCGACCTGATCGCCCGCATGAAACTCACCGGGCTGTGGGATCGGGCGCTGCTCGTGGTGCTGGGTGACCACGGCGTCTCGTTCCGGCTCGGGGCAACCGACCGCCGAACGATCGTGCCCGCAAACGCTCGCGACATCGCCCCGATCCCGCTGTTCATCAAGTATCCGGGCCAGCGCCGGGGCCGGATCGATCGCAGCCTCGTGCGCACGACCGACGTGCTGCCGACGATCGCCCGGCGCATCGGCCTGCGGCTGCCGCGCGCGGTCACGGGGCGCTCGGCTTCCTCGGCGCCCGTGCGCCGCCGCCGCTCGGTGACCGTGTACTCGCGGGCGCGCATCGGCCGGATGGTGCTGAGCCGACGGGCGCTCGATGCCATGAAGCGCACCGCGCTGCGGCGCAGGCTGCGGCTGTTCGGGGCGGGCAACCGCAGCCTGTTCGACTTCGGGCCCAACCGCGTCCTGCTGCGGCGTGCGGTCGCCTCGCTGCGTGTCGTCGGTGGAGGTGGGCTTCGTGCCACGCTCAACGGCGCCGCGGACTACCGCAACGTCGACACACGGGACGCGTTCCTGCCGGCACACGTCACGGGGCGCATCCTCGGACGGCGCCGCGGCAGGCGCCGTGACGTGGCGATTGCCGTGAACGGAGTGGTCCGCGGCGTCAGCCGCAGCGTTCGGGTCCGGCGGGTCGCGGGCGAGCACTTCTCGGTGCTCGTTCCCGAGAGCGCGCTCGCAGCAGGTGCGAACTCGGTGGAGGTGTTCGTCGTCTCGCGCCGCCGCGGCAGGCGCCTGCTGAGGCGAATCTACGGGCGACCGTTCATCGCCCCGTCCCGCTAACCTCGCCGGTCCTATGGCCGACCCCTACGTGAAGCAGTATCTGATGACCGCGGGCCCGACGCCGCTCCCGCCGGCGGTGTCGCTGGCCATGGCGCAGCCGATGACCTACCACCGCGCGCCGGCGTTCATCGAGGTCTATGCGCGCGCGCTCAGGCGGCTCAGGCCGATCTTCGGTACCGACGGCGAGGTGCTCGTGTTCGCTTCGTCGGGCACGGGCGCGATGGAGTCCGCCGTGGCCAACCTGATCCGCCCGGGAGACGCCGCAGTCGTCGTGTCGTGCGGCAAGTTCGGGGAGCGCTGGGCGGAGCTGTGCGACGCCTACGGCGCGGCGACCGTGCACCACGAGGTCGAGTGGGGCAACAAGATCGAACCCGCCGAGGTCGACCGGGTGCTCGGCGAGAACCCCGACGCGGGCGTCCTGTTCACCACCCTGTCCGAGACCTCGACCGGCGTCGTCAACGACGTCCGAGCGCTCGCGGAGGTCGCCCATGCGCACGACGCCCTGATCGCGGTTGATGCGGTTTCAGCCGCCGGCGCGGTGCCGATCGACCAGGACGCCGACCGCATCGACGTGGTGGTGTCGGGGTCGCAGAAGGCGCTGATGGCGCCGCCGGGACTCGGCTTCGCCAGCCCCAACGAAGCCGCGCTGGCCCGCGCCGCCGAGCGAGCTTCGGGCCGCTACTACTTCGACTGGCAGCGGACGCTGGCGGGCCAGCGCAAGGACCCGCCGGACAGTCCCTTCACCCCGGCGGTCGGCCTCGTCGAGGCGCTCGACGTGGCGCTCGCCCTGATCGAGGAGGAGGGCCTGTCCCAGGTGCTCGAGCGCCATCGCCTGCTGGGCCACGCCACCCGCACCGCCGTCAAGGCGCTCGACCTCGAGCTGTTCGGCGCTGAGGACGAGAACGCCAACGTCTGCACGGCGGTCCGGCTTCCGGATGGCATCGACGGCGCCAAGGTGCCGTCGACGATGCGCGACCGCTACGGGATCACGATCGCCGGTGGGCAGGCGAGGCTCAAGGGCAAGATCTGCCGCATCGCCCACTGCGGCTACTTCGGGGCCTTCGACATCCTGACCGCCGTGGCCGGGCTGGAGATGACGCTGGCCGACCTCGGTCACGACGTCGAGCAGGGGGCGGGCGTGGGGGCCGCCCAGCGGGTGTTCCGGGAGGCCGGCGTGCCGGCCGCCGCACCCGCGTGACCGCATGACCGACGGTTCGCAGCCGCCGCGAGTTCTGGTCAAGGAGAAGATCGGCGACTCGGGCGTCGCCCTGCTGCGCGAGGCCGGCTTCGACGTCGAGCTCGGCGACGGCTGGGAGGACGGCGAGCTGGAGCGGCGCATCGGCGAGTTCGACGGGATCCTGATCCGTTCGGCCACCAAGCTGACGAGCGACTTGATCGCGCGCGCGGAGCGGCTGCGCGCGGTCGGCCGCGCGGGGGTGGGGGTCGACAACGTCGACGTCGAGGCCGCGACGCGGCGCGGGATCGTGGTTGCCAACGCTCCGCAGTCGAACGTGATCACGGCCGCCGAGCACACGATGGCGTTGCTCACCGCGCTCGCGCGCAACGTGCCCCAGGCGCACGCCTCGCTGATTGCGGGCGCCTGGGACCGGGCGAAGTACAGCGGGGTCGAGCTGTACGAGAAGACGCTGGGGATCCTTGGCTTCGGCCGCATCGGCCAGCTCGTGGCGCAGCGGGCCCGAGGGTTCGGGATGCAGGTGCTCGCCTTCGACGCCTACGTGGCCGAGGAGCGCTTCCGCGAGCTAGGGGTGGAGCGGGCCGACAGCTCCGACGAGGTCTACGCCGCGGCCGACTTCATCACCGTCCACCTGCCGAAGACCCCCGAGACCGAGAACTGGCTCGACGCCGCGGCATTCGCCAAGATGAAGGACGGCGTCCGTGTCCTCAACGTCGCGCGCGGCCCGCTGGTGGTGGACGAGGACCTCAAGGCCGCACTCGACTCGGGCAAGGTCGCCGGCGCTGCGCTGGACGTGTTCCGAGAGGAGCCGATCACCGATCACCCGCTGTTCGGCTACCCCAACGTGATCGTCACGCCGCACCTCGGCGCCTCCACCGCGGAGGCGACCGATCGCGCCGGGTACCAGGCGGCCGAGCAGGTAGTGGCCGCGCTCACCGGCGGGGTGGTGACGAGCGCCGTGAACGTGCCCGCCGTGGCCAGCGAGGACGCCGAGGCACTCGGGCCATTCCTCGGACTGGCCGGGAGCCTGGGCAGGATTGCCGTGTCGCTCGCGGAGGGCACCTCGGTGGACGGCCTCGAGGTCGAGTACCTGGGCCGCGTGGCCGAGCGCGACACGCGCTTCCTCACCGTCCAGGTGCTCAAGGGCGCGCTCGCGGGCCACACCGAGGAGCAGGTCAACGACGTGAACGCCCCGACGCTGGCCGAGGAGCGCGGGATCGTGGTCGCGGAGACCAAACGTGCGAGCGCGCGCGACTTCACCGACCTGGTGCGCGTCACGGTCGTCAGCGGGGGAGGGGAGCGAACACGCGTCGTGGGCACCGTGCTCGGTCGACGCGACCGGCCGCACCTGCTCGAGGCGTGGGGCTCGCGTTTCAACGTCCAGCTCGAGCAAAACCTGGCGATCTTCCGCTACGAGGATCGGCCCGGCATGCTCGGCCGGGTAGGAGTCGCGCTAGGCGAGGCCGGCGTGAACATCGTGTCCGCGGCGGTGGGCCGGCGCCCCGACGACAACGGCGGCGACGGTCAGGCGACCATGGTGGTCACCGCCGACGCCGCCGTCCCCCAGGAGGTGGTCGACGCTATCGCCGCCAGCGACGGCTTCGCCGCTGGCCGCACGGTCAGTCTGTAGGGCTCAGGGCTCCTCCTCGTAGCTCGGCTCGTCTCCGCCGGGCGCCACCGGCTCGTCACCGAGTGCCTCCTCGCGGTCGTCGGTAGCTGACAGTTCCTCGTCCGGCCACGGATCGGACGGCGCGACCTCCGCGGGGGCCGGCGGTGTCCGCGGGCTCGCGTCCTGGCTCGCCGGAGCCGGACTCTCGACGGTGGGCCGCTCGGTCGCCTCCGAGCGCGCCGCTGCAGGCGGGTCATCCGCGGGCGCCCCGCCGGCGGCCCCGCGCGGGGGATGCGACGGGGCCGCCGGTCGGCTCGTGGTGCGGGGCTCCGCGGCGCGCCGCTGGGACGGTCGCGGGGGCTCGGGCCGAGGGACGACCTCGACTCCCACGGCCCGCGACGCATCCGCGAGCGCGGCCTGCACAGGCGCGGGCAGGGCACCGAGCACCCCAACTGTGGAGCAGATCGCAAGCGCTGCGGCCGCCAGCGCCATCGCGGCATGCGGGCGCAGACGTGCGACGACCGGCCAGGGGCGGCGCCCGGGGTCCGCGACGGGCTCGACGCGCGCGAGCGCGATCGCGCGCAGGTGGCCCGCCGCGGTTTCCCGGTCGGGCGACTCGACTAGCGCATCCCGCATGTCCTCCGCAAAGGCGGCAACTGCATCCGGCAGGGGCTCGCCGTCGAAGCCCTCTCCCACCAAGAGGCGCTCCTGCGCGTCAGCCATGTCGGGGCACGAAGTTCGAGTCACCTACGACAAAGCGCCGCGGGGGCGCGAAAGGGTACGCCTGGCGCTCGAGCCGTCGCTCCAGGGCCGCGAGACCGCGCCGCTGGAGCGCCTTCACGGCGCCGGGACGCTTGCGCATGACCCGCGCGATCTCCACCACGGTCAGGTCGCCGACGATCCGCAGCAGCAGAACGGTGCGCTGATCGGGTGCCAGCGTGCCGAGCAGGGCGACGACCTCAGCCAGCTCAGCGCCGCGAGCCGCCGCCGCGCCCGGACCGTCGTTCGTATCGGCAGACTCCGGCGGCTCCGCCAGCAGCGCCAACGGGCGTCGCCGCGCCCGCCGCTTCGCGTCGAGCAGGCGGTGATGCGCGAGCGTGAACATCCAGGAGCGAAACGCGCGCTCGTCGCCGCGGAAGCGGCCCAGGTCGCGAACCGCCTGCAGGAACACCTCGCCGAGCAGGTCCTCGGCGTCGTCGGCTCCTGACCCGCGCAGGAATCCGAGCAGCGCGGGGGAGAGGTCGCGGTAGAGCGCCGTCCAGGCGGCCTCGTCTCCGGCCTGTGCCGCGGCGAGCAGGCCGGCGAACGACGCTGAGCCCGGACGTCCGCCCATGCGCGAGGAAACACGGCCGCCCACCGGATGGAGCGGAGGCGGCGAGCATGTAGTCTGTTGGACGCATGTCGGTCACGCTCGACCTTGGGCTTCTTCTTCTCCTCCCCCCTCGGGGGGAATAGCGCGTGGCGGCCGCCTGAGCCGCAAACAGAAGAGGAAGGCAGGTCAGAAGCGAAAGGGAAAGGAACGGCATGACCAGGGACGAGGCCCAGCGAGTACGGATCTTCGACACGACGCTCCGTGACGGCGAGCAGTCGCCGGGCATCTCGCTCAACAAGCAGGAGAAGGTGGAGATCGCTTCGCAGCTGTCGCGGCTGGGAGTGGACGTGATCGAGGCGGGCTTTCCGATCACGAGTCCCGGTGACTTCGAGGCTGTCCAGGCCATCGCCCGCGAGGTCGAGGGTCCGGTGATCTGCGGCCTGGCCCGCACGGCCGTGGCGGACATAGACGCCGCGTGGAACGCGATAAAGGACTCCGAGCGCCCGCGGATCCACACCTTCATCGCCACCAGCGACATCCACATCGAACGCAAGCTTCAGACCACCCGCGATGACGTGAAGGGCCAGGCCCGTGCCGCAGTGGCGCACGCGCGTTCCTACACCGACGACGTGGAGTTCTCGCCCGAGGACGGCTCGCGCTCGGACGTCGAGTTCATGGCCGAGGTGATCCGGATCGCCCTCGACGAGGGCGCCAACACGATCAACGTGCCGGATACGGTTGGCTACACGATGCCCGACGAGTACCGGGCGATGTTCGAGGAGCTGTACCGGCTCGTGCCCGAGCTCAGCGACGTGACCGTCTCCGTGCACTGCCACAACGACCTCGGGCTCGCCGTGGCCAACTCGTTCGCGGGTCTCTCCGCGGGCTGCAGGCAGGTGGAGTGCGCCGTAAACGGGATCGGCGAGCGCGCGGGCAACGCCTCGCTCGAGGAGATCGTGATGCTGCTCCACACGCGCGAGTCGAGCGTCGGGCTCTGGACCGGCGTTCGGACCGAGGAGATCGCGCGCACCAGCCGACTCGTATCGCGGCTGACCGGGTACCAGGTGCAGCCGAACAAGGCGATCGTCGGGCGCAACGCGTTCGCGCACGAAGCGGGGATCCACCAGGACGGCGTGCTCAAGGAGCGCACCACGTACGAGATCATGGACGCCACGACGATCGGCCTGGAGACGAACTCGATCGTGCTGGGCAAGCACTCCGGTCGCCACGCTCTGCGCAAGGCGCTGGAGGAGCTGGGCTTCGACGTGGACGGCGCGGCGCTGAACACCGCCTTCAAGCGGTTCAAGGAGATCGCCGACCGCAAGAAGAAGGTCACGGCGCTGGACCTCGAGGCGATCGTCTCCGACGAGATGCGGCAGTCGACCAGTGCCTTCGTCCTCGAGTCCTTCGACATCGAGGCGGGCTCCGACCGCTCCCCGTTCGCCCGAGCCCGCGTGCGGATGCCCGACGGCTCGGTGGGTGAGGGGAGCTTCACGGGCGACGGACCCGTCGACGCGTTCTTCAGCGCTCTCAATGTCGCCACCGGTCACGAGGCGCGGCTGAAGGAGTACCACGTGAGCGCGGTCACGGCCGGTCGCGACGCCCTGGCCGAGGTGAGCGTCCTCCTCGAGCTCGGCGGCGTGCTGGCGCAGGGCCAAGGCGTCTCGCCGGACACGATGGAGGCCTCGGGCCGAGCCTACCTCCGCGCGATCACGAACGCGATCGGCGAGGCGGAGGAGCCCGAGCCCGCGCCGGAGGCGGCGGCCGTGTCGACCCCATAGGGGCGACCTTCGGCGGACTATGGCGATTTGCGCCCGCGGTGTGGGCGCGAATCGCCAAAGTCGGACACAATCCGCCGCCGTGGCGGCCGACTTCACCTTTCGCGACGGTGAGCGCACGATCCGCTTCGGCGCCGGGGTGGTGGCCGAGGCGCCAGCGCTCCTCGCCGACCATGGGTTCGCCGACTACGCGCTGCTGACCACGCCGCGCGCCGCGGCGGATCGGTCCGAGCTGACCGCCGGCGCCTCGGCTGTGCTGCACGTCCCGCCGGGCCCGGTACCCGAGGCGGCGGCGTCCGTCCGTGACGCGGTGGAGGGCCGGCCCATGGTCGCGCTCGGCGGTGGCAGGGTGGTGGACGCCGCGAAGGCGATCGCGGGCGCAGACGGTCTGCGCTGCTGCGGCGGTGCCGACGACGCTGGCGGGGTCGTCCTTCACTCCGTTCCACCGCATGCCGGCGGGGGTGGAGGAGTGGCGGCTGACCCGCCCCGCCCTCGCCGTGGCGGACCCGGCCCTGATGGCGTCGATGCCGGAGCAGCCCTTGGCGGCGACGGCGATGAACGCCTTGGCGCACGCCTCGGAGTCCCTCTACGCGCCGGGTGCCAACCCCGTGGCCGAGGGCGCTGCGTTGCGAGCAGCCGAGCTGTTCGCCCACGCGCTCGCGCCGGGGCGGCTGGAGCGCGAAGAGCTGGCCCTCGCGTCGCTGCTCGGGGGCTACGCGATCGGCGTCACCGGGCTCGGCATCCACCACGCGGTCTGCCAGACGATCGTGCGCACCGCAGGCACGCCTCACGCCCAGACGAACGCGGTGATGCTGCCGCATTCGCTGCGCTTCATGGCTCCGCGGGCGCCGGAGGCGCTGCGACGGCTGGCTCGGGCGCTGGGGCAGCCTGGCGATGACCCGGCCGAGGCGGCTGCCGGGGTGGAGCCGCTGGCGGCGAGGTCGGGCGCCACGAGCCTGGCCGATATCGGGCTGGACGCGGGCGCGTTGCCCGCAATCGCGCGCGCTGCCCTCGGGCACCCGGTCATCGCCGCGATGGAGGCTCCGCCGGACGAGGGGCAACTGCGGGCGCTGCTCGAGGCCGCGCTGTAGCTCGGCCGGGAGCGGCCGGGAGCCCCCGCCGCGGCCGCCGTCGGCCCTACGCCGGCTGCGACGCGAGCCGCTGGCGCTGGCGCTCGGGCGTGATCCGCACCACGTTCCAGGCCAGGCCGACCCGGCGCATCGCGCGGATCACCAGGCCCGAGATGTCGACCTCCCACCAGCGCAGCCCCTGGACGGCAGCGCGCGGGAAGGCATGGTGGTTGTGGTGCCACGCCTCGCCGAGCGACGGGATCGCGAGCCAGAAGACATTGGTCGACTGATCCTCGGTCGCGAACCGGCGGCGGCCGAAGAAGTGGCACACGGAGTTGATGCTCCACGTGATGTGGTGGACGAAGAACAAGCGCACGAGGCCGCCCCAGAAGAGCGCTGTCAGACCGCCAGCCAGCGTGCCGCCGATCGAGTACCCGAGCGCGAACGGGAGCGCCAACCCAAGCCCCACCCAGAGGAGGAAGTGGCGGCTGATGAAACGCATGCCGCGATCCTCGAGCAGATCGGGCGCGTAGCGCTTGGCCTCCGCCACCCCGTGGGTCCTCCCACAGCCAGCCGACGTGGGCGTACCAGAGGCCGCGCAGCCCGCTCCCGTGTCCCACGTGCGGGCTGTGCGGGTCGCCCTCCTCGTCGGTGTGGGCGTGGTGCTTGCGGTGATCCGCCACCCATCCGATCACCGGTCCCTGGACGGACATCGACCCGAGCACCGCGAAGAGGTACTTCAGTGGGCGGAAGGTCTCGAACGCCCTGTGCGTGAGCAGGCGGTGATAGCCGATGGTGATCCCGAAGGCGGTGGCCAGGTAGACGCCGGCGAGGATGGCCAGGTCAATCGGTCCGACGAGGTCGTTCCAGAGCAGTGGGATCGAGGCGAGGAAGGCGAGGAACGGCACGATCACCGCGCCGATGTTCGCATTGCGCTGTAGTCGGGTCATGCTCCGAAGTTACCCTCAACACCAAAGCGTATTTGCGGCGTTTCGGCACAGCCCAGCGGCACGAATCTGTAGGCTACCTACAAATGCACACCCAGCTGCCGGAGCGGCCCTGGAATGCCCTGCCGCCTGAGACCGCCACCGCCCTTCGCCCCGAGCTGCCGGGGCTGGCCGACGAGATCATCGACGCGATCAGCCACGGCGTCCCCGACTACGCGCGACCTCTCGGCGGCCCCTTCGGGGAGGCTTTGCGGGGCGGGGTCGACGAGGCGCTGAGGCAGTTCGTCGAGATGGTCGAGCACGCCGAGACCGATCGCGGCGCCGGTCGCCGCGTCTACGTCGACCTCGGGCGGGGCGAGATGCGGGCCGGCCGCAGCCTCGACGCGCTCCTCGCGGCATATCGCCTCGGCGCGCGGGTGGCCTGGAGGCGGCTCGCGGCCGCCGGTGAGGCAGCCGGGCTGGAGCCGCGCACGCTGTACCTGCTCGCGGAGTCGATCTTCGCCTACATCGACGAGCTGTCGGGAGACTCGATCGAGGGGTACACCATGGAGCAGGCGGCGGCCGCGGGCGAGCTCCAACGCCTACGTCGGCGTCTGGCCGCGCTGCTGGTGCAAGATCCGCCCGCCGATCCGAAGGCGGTGGAGGCGGCATCTCAGGCGGCCGGCTGGCGGCTTCCGCGCAGCATGGCCGCGGTCGTGACCGACGGAGGGGAGCCGGACCGGCTCGCGCTGCGCCTGGGCACGGAGGCGATCGGCGCGCCCCTGCCGCCCTTCTCATGCGCTCTGGTCCCCGACCCGAACGCGCCGGGGAGACGGGCCCAGATCGAGACGGCGCTCGGCAGCCGCCTCGGGGCGCTAGGCCCGCCGCTGCCCTGGAAGGACGCCCCCGTCAGCGCCGCCCGTGCGCGCGCGACGCTGGCGCTGGCGAAGGAGGGCCGGATCGAGGTCCCCGAGACTGGGCTGCTCGTCGCCGACGATCACCACCTCGCCCTCCTCCTCGATGCCGACCGGCGACTCGCCTCGGACCTGGCCGCGGAGGCGCTGTCCCCGCTCGACGGCGAGACGCCCGCCTCGCGCGAGCGGCTCGCCGACACGCTGCTGGCCTGGCTGCGCCTGCGCGGCCGGACCGAGCAGGTCGCCGCAGCGCTCCATGTCCACCCCCAGACGGTGCGCTACCGGCTGGGACGCCTGCGCGACGCCTACGACGACCGGTTGGAGGACCCCGACTTCCGGTTCCTGCTGGAGCTGGCCCTCCGCGCCGACTCGACCAGCACACCAACCGTCTCCTCTACGTCAGGCAGCGCGCGAATGGCGTCGGCCACCCGTTCGGCCGAGAGCCGGTAGATCTCGTCCTCGATCACCCGCCGGACGGCCGGACCCAGCTCATCGAACGTCCCCGGAGCGGGGAGATCCAGTACGCGGCGCGTCGAGCGCTCGCGGTTGAGGGCGATGCCGGCGCCAACACGCTCCACGGCTTCGGCGTTGGCCCATTGGTCGCGCGAGAACAGCGGCAGCGTGACGAGCGGCACGCCATACGACAGCGCGCCGAGCGTGAATCCGTAGCCGCCGTGGCACACGATCACGGCCGCTCTCGGTGCCACCGCGTCGAGGGGCACCCATCGCTCCACGCGCACGTTGGACGGCCACGGCGCCAGCTCCTCGGGGTCCCGATCTTCACCGATCGTGACGAGGACACGAGCAGGCAGCGCAGCGAGCGCGTCGATCGCGAACCGGTACAGCGCGGGGAAGTACGGGAGGTGGGCGCCGGCGGCGACCGAGCCGAAGCTCAGCAGGACGAGCGGCTTGTCATCGCCGGGCCACGGGTCCGGCGTACCGTCCGCGGTTTCGGGCGCCGGTCTGCGGAAGCGGTGGACGGAGGCGGCGTGCGGAGCGTCGGAGTCGATCGACTCCGGCATGAAGGTGAAGTACGGCGCATCGCGCAGCCGCTCGCCGTCCGGGTCGGCCGGGAGCCCCACAGCCAGGCGGGCGTCGTTAACCGCGGGGGCGGCCAGGGTGGCAGCGCTTTCGTCGAGCGAGGCCAGCCCAAGACCGACGCGCACGAGGGGAACGTCGTGCAGCTCTGAGGCGATGGCCGAAGCGAACTCCCAGCTCTCGCGCACGATCACGTCGGGCCGCCAGCTCTCGACGAAGCGCAGCAGCTCGGGCAGGGCCGCGCGCGTGTCGATCCTGCCGAAGAACTCGCCCACCATCAGCGCGTCGGCGGTGTCGAGGTCGAGCTCGCCGAAGTGGGCCATCAGCGGCATCCAGTCCTCCTCCGGCGGGTCGCCGACCGCGATGTGCGGCAGCCCTTCGCGATCGAGGTTGCCCGCGTGCTGGCGTTGCGCGGCGACGCGTACCTCGTGCCCAGCCGCGATGCAGGCGCGCGCGATCGGCGCCAGTGGAAGGAGGTGGCCGGAGCTGCCCCGGGTCGTCATGAGGATGCGCATCAGCGGCAGTTCCTCACGAGCTCAGCCTAACGCTGGCGGCGCGGTAGGATCGTGGCCGCAATGCCCGGAGCGCTCGACGGCCGTGTCGCCGCCATCACAGGGGCCTCATCCGGAATCGGGGAGGCCACGGCGCTGGCGCTGTCCGGCGCCGGTGCCGCGGTCGCCCTCGGCGCCCGCCGCAAGGATCGGATCGAGGCGCTGGCGAAGCGCATCGAGGACGATGGCGGCAAGGCGCTCGCGGTCGAAGTCGACGTGGGGGACGAGGCCCAGGCGCGCGCGTTCATCGAGCGTGCGCACTCCGAGCTCGGCGGTCTGCACGCCCTGATCAACAACGCAGGCGTGATGCTGCTCGGCCCGGTCGAGGGCGCCGACACCGAGGAGTGGCGGCGGATGGTGAACGTGAACGTGCTGGGCCTCCTGTATTGCACCCACGCGGCGATCGGCCCGATCCGCGAAAGTGGGGGAGGGGACATCGTCAACGTCTCCTCCGTCGCGGGACGCCACGCGGCCGCCGGCGCGGGCGTCTACAACTTCACCAAGTTCGGCGTGACGGGCTTCTCCGAGGCGCTGCGCCAGGAAGCGCTGCACTCGAAGATCCGCGTCACCTGCGTGGAGCCGGGCTTCGTCGCGACCGAGCTCCAGGGCCACAACAAGAACCCGGTCGTGCAGCAGGGCGTGAAGAAGATGCGCGAGCAGATCGGCGACGTGCTCGAGGCAGAGGACATCGCCGACGCCATCCTCTACGCCGTCTCCCGGCCGCCGCACGTGAGCATCAACGAGGTGCTCGTGCGGCCCACGGGCCAGCAGCGTTAGACGAGCGTCCGTGATAACGTACGCGGCCGGTGACCGCGGTTCTCACCGACAGCCTCCAGATCGGACCCCGCGTCAACGCGCTGCGAGAGTCGATGGACCTCTCGCTGCGCGACCTGGCTGAGCGCAGCGGCGTATCCGCTCAGATGCTGAGCCAGGTCGAGCGGGGCGAGACCAGTCCGACGCTTGCCGTGGCAGGCCGGATCGCCTCCGGTCTGGAGCTGACGCTGTCCCAGCTCCTGCGCCTGGACGAGGGCGACGGCGTGAGCGTGGTCCGCCAAGCCGAGCGCCTTCGCGGCGGAGCCCGGCGCAGCGGCCACGGGTACGAGGTCGTGACCCCGCCATTGCCAGGCCAGCGGGCCGAGGTCGCCTTCCACACCCTCGCCCCCGCAGCCGCCACCGGTGGCGTCGGCGACCCGCCGATGCACGAGCCCGGCAGCCGCGAGACGGCGCTCCTGCTCGAGGGGACGTTACGGCTGGTCTGCGACGGCACCGCGCACGACCTGGCCGAGGGCGACGCGGTGACCTTCGACGCCGATCTGCCCCACCACTTCGAGAACCCCGGCGACCAGGAGGCCCGCTTCCTCTCCGTGGTGGCCGCGGGCCTGAGGAGGTCCTGACGATGGCCGCGAGGACGCTGTTCGACAAGATCTGGGAGGCCCACGAGGTCGTCGACGATCTCCTCTACATCGACCTCCACCTGGTCCACGAGGTCACCAGCCCGCAGGCTTTCGAGTCGCTGCGCCTCGCCGGCCGAAAGGTCCGCCGTCCCGACCGCACCTTGGCCACGGCCGACCACAACGTGCCCACCGACGGCTCGCGCGTGGCGGCGCAGATCGCCGACCATCTGTCGCGCACGCAGGTTGAGACGCTCGAGCGCAACTGCGACGAGTTCGGGATACCGGTCCATTCCATCGGCTCGGAACGACAGGGAATCGTGCACGTGATCGGCCCGGAGCTGGGTGTCACCCAGCCGGGCATGACGATTGTCTGCGGCGATTCCCACACCTCCACGCACGGAGCCTTCGGCGCGCTCGCGATCGGGATCGGCACCAGCGAGGTCGAGCATGTGCTGGCCACCCAGACGTTGCAGCAGCGCAAGCCGAGGTCGATGCGAATCCGCTACTCGGGCGCCCTCGGATACGGGGTCAGCGCCAAGGACCTGATCCTCGGCACGATCGGCCGGATCGGCGTCGAAGGTGGCGTCGGTCACGTGATCGAGTACGCCGGCCCGCCGATCGAAGCGCTGTCGATGGAGGGCCGGATGACCGTCTGCAACATGACGATCGAGGGCGGCGGGCGGGCCGGGATGATCGCCCCCGACGAGACGACGTTCGAGTGGGTCGACGGCCGCCCGGCCGCCCCCGCGGAGTTACCACTGGACGCGTGGCGCGAACTCCACAGCGACGACGGCGCGCAGTTCGACGCCGAGGTGGAGATCGACGTGTCGGAGATCTCGCCCCAGGTCACCTGGGGAACCACGCCCGGGATGGTTACCGACGTGACCGCGTCGGTGCCCGAGCCGGCGGGGGAGAGCGACGAGCGCGCCCTCGATTACATGGCGCTGCAGCCGGGGACGCCGATGCAGGAGATCAGGCTCGACCGCGTGTTCATCGGCTCCTGCACGAACTCGCGCATCGGCGACCTCCGAGAGGCGGCGGAGGTGGTGCAAGGGCGCAAGGTGGCGCCGACCCTGAGCGCGATGGTGGTGCCCGGCTCCCAGCAGGTGGCCGCCCAGGCCGAGCGCGAGGGCCTGGACGAGGTGTTCCGCGCGGCCGGCTTCGACTGGCGCTCGGCGGGCTGCTCGATGTGCCTGGGTATGAACCCCGACATCCTCGCGCCCGGCGAGCGCTGCGCGTCGACTTCAAACCGCAACTTCGAGGGCCGTCAGGGCCGCGGCGGTCGCACCCACCTCGTGAGCCCCAGGATGGCAGCGGCGGCCGCAGTCGAGGGCCATTTCGTCGACATCAGGGACTGGAGCTGAGATGGAGCCCGTGACGGTGATCGAAGGCGATGTGTCCGTGCTCGACCGCGCCGACGTCGACACCGATCAGATCATCCCCAAGCAGTTCCTCAAGCGTGTCGAGCGCACCGGGTTCGGGGAGTTCCTCTTCTACGACTGGGCGAAGGAGCCGGGGTGGGAGCTGCCCCGTCGCCCGATCCTCGCCACCGGCCGCAACTTCGGCTGCGGCTCCTCGCGTGAGCACGCGCCGTGGGCGCTCGAGGACTACGGCTTCCGCGCGATCCTGGCGCCAAGCTTCGCCGACATCTTCTACTCCAACTGCACGAAGATCGGCCTGCTTCCCGTCGCGCTGGCCGCGGACGAGGTCAGGGGCGTGATGGGCGCGGGCAGCGCGCGTGTGGACCTCGAGGCGCAGACCGTCGAGTACGGCGGCGAGACGGCCTGGTTCGAGATCGACCCCGAGATCCGCCGCCGCCTGCTCAACGGCCTGGACGACATCGGTGTATCCCTCGGCGCCGCTGACGCGATCGACCGGTTCGAGCGCGACCGCGAGCGGCCCGGCCCGGTCACGACCGCGCTGTGAGCGCCGAGGCCAAGCCACGCGACTGGGACGCCCGCGTCTACGACCGCGTCTCGGGTCCGCAGGTGGCGATGGCCGGACCGGTGCTCGAGCGCCTGGCCCTGGCCGGCGACGAGACGGTGCTCGACGCCGGCTGTGGCAGCGGCCGGGTAACGCGGATGCTGGTCGAGCGCCTCCCGCGCGGGCGCGTGATCGCCGTCGACGCCTCCCCGTCGATGGTCGCCCAGGCACGCGCCGCGCTCGGCGAGTCGGTCACCGTCCTTCGGGCCGACCTGGCCGCCCTGAAGCTCGACGAGCGGGTCGACGCCGTGTTCTCGAACGCGGTCTTCCACTGGGTCCCCGATCACGACGCCCTGTTTGACCGCATGCACGCGGCGCTGCGCCCTGGAGGCAGGTTGGTGGCGCAGTGCGGTGGGGCCGGCAACGTCGAGCGCTTCCACGGCGCCGCAGCCGAGGTGGGAGCGCGCGAGCCCTACGCGCCCCACCTCGCCGGCTGGCGCGGTCCGTGGAACTTCGCCACGGTCGGCGTCACGCGCGAGCGCCTGGAGCGGGCGGGCTTCGCTGAGGTGGAAGTGTGGTTGGAGCCGCACCCCGTCGTGCCCGACCACGCCGAGGAGTACCTGCGCACCGTCTGCCTGGGCCATCACATCGAGCGCCTGCCCCACGAGCTGCGCGCACCTTACGTGCGCGCCGTCGCCAAGCGCTGCGGCCAGCCGCTCGAGCTCGACTATGTGCGCTTGAACATGGAAGCGCGCGCGTAGTTTTCGCCCGCAGCGGGTAGTTGTTCCTCCGGCAGGCAGGGGGAGCTCACCATCACCAGCGGGAGGTTGCTCGCATGCAGAGAAGGATCCTCGTCGGAGTCATTGCAGCGCTTGCGGTAGCGGCCACCGCCCCGGCGGCCGCACCGGCACAAGCCACCATCCATCCGGGCGTCCAGACGTTCACCCAGGGCGGCCAGTGCACGGCCAACTTCATCTTCCGGGGCGGGGGAAGCACGTACATCGGCCAAGCGGCGCACTGCGCGGGCACCGGCGCCGCCACCGACACGAACGGCTGTGACGCCGGATCGCTGCCGCTGGGCACGCCGGTGCAGATCAACGGCGCCACGCGTCCCGGCTCCCTGGCCTACAGCTCGTGGATCGCCATGCAGCAGGCGAACGAGACCAACGCCGACGCATGCGCGTACAACGACCTCGCGCTGGTGCGGATCGATCCCGCCGACGTGGGCCGGGTGAGCGCGTCCGTGCCGGGCTTCGGAGGGCCGACCGGTATCGGCGGGCCGAGCGCGACAGGCGCCACCGTCTACAGCTACGGGAACTCGTCGCTGCGCGCGGGCGTCACCAAGCTCAGCCCCAAGCAGGGGATCGTGGTGCAAAGCGCCGGCAATGGCTGGAGCCGGACCGTGTACACGGTGACCCCCGGCATCCCCGGTGACTCGGGCAGCGGCTTCCTTGACGCCCAAGGCAAGGCGATAGGCACGCTCAGCACGGTGGCCATCGCTCCGCTCCCAGCGTCGAACGGCGTCGCGGATCTCGGCCGCGAGCTGAGCTACGCGGCGTCGAAGGGCTTCGCCGTATCGCTCGTGAACGGAGGTCCGTTCAACGGCAACATCGTCGGCGCAATCCTCGGCAGCTAGGCGAGCCTCCACGCAGTAGCCGGGCGGGCCAGGTACGGTCCGCGCCGCATGTCGGCTCGGATCGTCACCTTGCCCGGCGACGGGATCGGCCCCGAGATCATGCGGGCCGCTCTCGACCTGCTCGACGCGCTCCAGTTCGGGTTCGAGCGCGAGGAGCATCTCGTTGGGGGCGCCTCCATCGACGCTCATGGCACTGCGCTGACCGACGAGACGCTCCAGGCGTGCCGCTCGGCCGACGCCGTGCTGCTCGCCGCCGTCGGGGGCCCCAAGTGGGACGCGGCCGTGGCCGGGGATCCCAACGCACCTCGTCCGGAGCAGGGCCTGCTCGGGCTCCGCAAGAGGCTCGGCTTGTTCGCGAACCTGCGCCCGGTGCGTCCCAGCCCCGCCCTGCTCGACGCCAGCCCGCTCAAGCGCGACCGGATCGAGGGCACCGACCTGCTCGTGGTCCGCGAGCTCACCGGGGGGATCTACTTCGGCGATTCAGGCCGCGACGGGGACGCCGCCCACGACGACTGCGCCTACAGCGTGCCCGAGATCGAGCGCATCGCGCGCGTGGCCTTCGCGTCGGGCCGTGAGCGGGTCACCAGCGTCGACAAGGCCAACGTGCTCGAGACCTCCAGGCTCTGGCGCGAGACGGTGACGCGCGTCGGCGCCACCGAGTTTCCGGACGTCCCGCTCGACCACCTACTGGTGGACAACGCCGCCATGCAGCTGGTCTCGCGCCCGGCCGCTTTCGACGTGATCGTCACCGAGAACCTCTTCGGCGACATCCTCAGCGACGAGGCCGCGATGCTCACGGGCTCGCTCGGAATGCTCCCCAGCGCGTCGCTCGGCGTCCCCGGGAAACCGGGCCTGTTCGAGCCCGTGCACGGGTCGGCGCCCGACATCGCCGGCACCGGCATGGCCAACCCGCTCGCCATGTTCGGCTCTGTGGCCATGATGTTGCGCCACGGACTCGGCTCGGACGATGCGGCGGCTGCCGTAGAATCGGCCATCGATCGCGCCCTCGACGACGGCCTGCGCACGGCCGACCTCGGCGGCGCGGCCACGACCGAGGACGCCACGAGGGCCGTCCTCGCGAACCTCTGAAGGGAGGCGTGAAGCACGTGAACACCGCGGACCTCATCTGGCACAACGGGGAGTTCGTCGCCTGGGAGGACGCGAAGGTACACGTGCTCACGCACGCGTTGCACTACGGGACGAGCGTCTTCGAGGGCGTCCGCGCATACGAGACCGAGCGCGGACCCGCGATCTTCCGGCACTGGGACCACCTCGACCGTCTGGAGGCCTCGGCCAAGCTGTTCTACATGGAGCTGCCGTACTCCAAGGAGCAGCTGCGCGACGCCACCCACGAGCTGATCGGCCGCAACGGATTGCGCGCGTGCTACATCCGGCCGCTCGTGTGGCGCGGCCACGGTCCGATGGGGCTCGACCCTGAGGAGAACCCTGTCGAGACGATGGTGGCCGTGTGGGAGTGGGGCGCCTACCTGGGCGAGGAGGGCAAGCGGGACGGGGTCCGCGCGAAGGTCTCCTCGTGGCGGCGGATCAGCCCCGGCTCGCTGATCCCGCACGCCAAGGCCGGCGGGCAGTACCTCAACTCCGTCCTCGCGAAGATCGAGTCCAAGCGCGGGGGCTACGAGGAGGCGATCCTGCTCGACGACATCGGCCACGTCTGCGAGGGGTCGGGCGAGAACGTGTTCGTGGTCAAGGACGGCCGCATTGTCACTCCTCCGCAGACGGCCAGCATCCTCGACGGGATCAGCCGCAAGTCGATCATCACGATCGCGCGTGACCTGGACCTGGAGATCATCGAACGCGATGTGGCACGCGCGGAGCTGATCCTCGCGGACGAGGTGTTCCTCGTCGGGACCGCGGCCGAGCTGACCCCGGTGCGCGAGATCGACGACATCGAGATCGGCCCGCCCGGCGAGATCACCCGACAGATCCAGAAGGTCTACGACGACGCGCTCCACGGCCGCGCGGACCGCTACGCGGAGTGGCTCGACGTGGTGCCGGTACCATCCGAGGCGTGAACGCCGGCAGGTCTGAGCGAATTACCTAGACGGCCCTCGGGCCGTCCGATCCCGCTCGCTCCGACCCCGCAGAAAGGCGTTCACTTCCAATGGCCGACAAGGTCCTCCTCTACGACACCACGCTTCGCGACGGCATGCAAGGCGAGGGCATGTCGCTGTCCGTCGACGAGAAGGTTCGCGTCGCCCATGCACTCGACGCCTTGGGCATTCATCTGATCGAGGCCGGGTTCCCGAGCTCGAACCCGAAAGAGGAGGCGCTGTTCGACCTTCTCTCGCGGGAGACGTTCGAGAGCGCCGAGATCGCGGCGTTCGGCATGACACGCCGCCGCGACGTCGCCGCGGACGGCGACGAGGCACTGCGCCTGCTCGCGGACTGCTTCGCCCCGGTGTGCACGCTCGTGGGCAAGACGTGGTCGCTTCACCTCGAGAAGGTGACGCGGGTGGAGCCCGAGGAGAACCTGAAGATGATCGCCGACTCGGTGGCGTTCCTGCGCGAAGCGGGAAAGCGGGTGATCTACGACGCGGAGCACTTCTTCGACGGCTTCGCGAGCGATCCCGCGTACGCACTTCGCTGCCTGCGCGCGGCGGCCGAGGCAGGGGCGGAGAACGTGACGCTCTGCGACACCAACGGCGCGACCCTGCCGACCGCGGTGGCCTCCGCAACGGAAAGCGTCGTGGCCGAGCTGGGAGCTTCCGTCGAAGTGGGCATCCACACCCACGACGACTCCGGCTGCGGTGTGGCGAACTCGCTCGTGGCCGTGGAGCAGGGCGCGCGGATGGTCCAGGGAACGATGAACGGCTACGGCGAGCGCTGCGGCAACGCCAATCTCGTCACGATCCTGCCCGACCTCCAACTCAAGCTCGGATACGACTGCGTGCCCCCGGAGCGCCTCGGGCGCCTGACCGAGACTGCGCACCTCGTGGACGAGCTGTGCAACATCGCGCCGAACCCGAACCATCCGTACGTCGGAGCCAACGCGTTCGCGCACAAGGGCGGCATGCACGTGGCGGGCGTCAACCGCGACGCGCGCACCTTCGAGCACGTCGATCCGGTCGCTGTGGGCGCTGACCGGCGCCTGCTGATCTCCGAGCTGTCGGGGCGGGGAACGGTCCAGGCGCGCGCGGAGGGCACGGGTGTTGCGCTGTCCGACGAGGAAGCGGCGCGCGTGGTGGAGCGCGTGAAGGAGCTGGAGCATCGCGGCTATCACCTAGAGGCGGCGGACGGCTCGTTCGACCTGCTGATCAGGCGCGAGACGGGCGACTACGAGCCACTCTTCCGGCTGGAGTCGTGGCGCGTGATCGTCGAGAAGCGCGCCCAGGGCGGCGTCGAGACCGAGGCCACGATCAAGATCTGGGTCGGCGGCCAGCGGTTCGTTCACACGGCGGAGGGCAACGGGCCCGTCAACGCGCTCGACCAGGCGCTCCGCCACGCGATCGGCGAGACCTACCCCCACCTACGCGACATCGAGCTGGTCAACTTCAAGGTGCGGATCCTCGACGAGGACAAGGGCACCGGCGCCGTCACGCGGGTGCTGCTCGACGCCAGCGACGGACACGAGACCTGGGGCTCGATCGGCGTGTCCGAGAACGTGATCGAGGCCAGCTGGGACGCGCTCGTCGACTCGCTCGAGGCCGGCATGCTGCCCGGACGCATCGAGCGCGTGCGCGGTGGTCCCGGAGCTGAGGTCGGCAGCCGGTGAGCGGCGCGGCTGCGGCGTGAGCCGGCCCAACGGCGACCTCATCCCGCTAGCGCGGCCTCAGCTCGGCGCCCGCGAGGAGGAGCTGCTGATCGAGACGCTGCGCTCTCGGATGCTCGCGCTGGGCCCGCGGCTGCCGGAGTTCGAGCAGGCGCTGGCGCGCCGCCTGGGTGCCGAGCACGTGTCCGCCGTGGCGAGCGGCACGGCCGCGCTCCATCTGGCCACGCGCGCGGCCGGCATCGAACGGGGCGACGACGTGGTGACCACGCCGTTCAGCTTCGTGGCCTCCGCGAACTGCGTCCTGTACGAGGGCGCTCGACCGGTGTTCTGCGACATCGACCGGCTAACGCTCAACATCTCGCCCGACTCCGCTGCGGCCGCGCTCACCGACCGCACCAGCGGCCTCCTGCCCGTGCACATCTTCGGCTACCCCGTGGACATGGACGGTTTCGAGCGGCTGGCGGGGCGACGCGGACTGTGGATCGTCGAGGATGCGTGCGAGGCCCTGGGCGCGGTGCACGCCGACGGCACCGCGGTCGGGGCGCGAGGCAACCTCGCCACGTTCGGCTTCTACCCCAACAAGCAGCTCGCGACGGGGGAGGGAGGAGCGCTGGTATGCCCGACGGCCGCGCTCAAGGAGCGAGTCGACAGTGAGCGCAACCAGGGCCGAGCACCGGACATGGGCTGGCTCGACCACGACCGGCTGGGCTTCAACTATCGGCTCTCGGAGCTCGCATGCGCGTTGGGGCTGGCCCAACTCGAGCACCTGGAGGACATGCTCGCGGCACGTGCCCGCGTGGCCGGCTGGTACGCCGAGGCGCTGGCGGGTGTCGAAGGGCTGGACCTGCCGTGTCAGGACGCCGGTGGCGAACGCCGCAGCTGGTTCGTCTACGTGGTTCAGCTACCGCGCGGGGTGGACCGCGACGCGACGATCGGCGAGCTACGCGCGCGCGGAATCGACTCGAAGCCCTACCTGCCGGCGATCCATCTGATGAGCTTCTATCGCGACAGGTTCGGCCATCGCGAGGGGGAGTTCCCCGTCTGCGAGGACGTCGCCGCCCGGTCGCTCGCGCTGCCCTTCTTCCCCGAGCTCACCGAAGCTCACATCGAGCGCGTCGCTCAGACGCTGCGCGAGGTGCTGGCTACAGGTCCTTCACCAGTGACACGCCGCCCGGCAGGCCGCTGACCGCCGGCCTGCGGCCGACCTCCTCGAACCCCCGCGCCCGATATAGAGCTCGAGCAGGGCGGTTGTCCGTCC
Organism: uncultured Thermoleophilaceae bacterium; assembly: GCA_963802855.1. Taxonomy (GTDB): domain Bacteria; phylum Actinomycetota; class Thermoleophilia; order Solirubrobacterales; family Thermoleophilaceae; genus JAAYBF01. The sequence continues at coordinate 9,958 of CAWDJP010000002.1, read as the reverse complement.
AAGTGTCGAGGGCGACCGAGGCGAGGCCCGCCTGCTGGGCCCGGCGCTCCGCTTCCTCGAGCAGCGCGGCGGCCACGCCGCGGCGGCGGAAACGTGCATTGGTGGCAAGCGAATCCACGTAGTAGCAAGCGCCGCGCGGCTCCGGCGCGCTGCGGCCGCTAGACCGGTAGAGCGACAGCGCTCCGGGCCACCGCCACGGCGGGATGCTGCTCAACGTCACGCGCAGAAACCGTTGCGCGCGCGGAGTCCAGTCGTCGAAGGGCATCGCCGCCATCGCGCCGACCACGGCCCCGTCGAGCTCCGCCACCCACACCACATCCGCGCTCGCCGTGTTGCCCTTCCGCCCCAACGCACGAGCCAGCGCCCGCTCTGCGAGCTTGCGATTGCCCGCGTAGCGGTCGTACATCCCACCGGAGCTCTCGTAGAGCAGCGGCACGACCGCCGCCGCGTCGGCGGGCCGAAAACGGCGCACGCGGAGGCCTTCGTCCTGGGGCACGGAGCGCCATGCTACGCGCGGCCGCTCGTAAACTGGCGCCGATGTCGCGCTTCTCCGAGCCACAGGACCCGCTGTTCCAGGCGCTGAACTCGTCAATCGCGTTCGACTTCAGGCTCGCTCCGTATGACCTCGAGCAGTCGCTCGCCCACGCGCGCATGCTCCGCCACTCGGGGGTGATCACCCCCGACGACCTCGCCCTGATCGAGCGCGGCCTCGCGCAGGTGCGCGCGGAGGTCGAGGAGGACCGCTTCGAGATCAAGCCGGACGACGAGGACGTGCACATGGCGATCGAGCGGCGCCTCACCGAGATCGCCGGTGACGCGGGAGCCCGCCTGCACACCGCGCGCTCGCGCAACGACCAGGTGGCCACTGACGTGGCCATGCTCGTGCGCGCGCACAGCCTGGGAGCGCAGGGCCTGCTCGTACGGTTGATGAAAGTGCTGGTCGAGCTGGCCGAGCGGCACCTCGACTGGCCGATGCCCGGATACACCCACCTCCAGCGCGCGCAGCCGGTTTACCTCTCACACCATCTGCTTGCCTATTTCTGGAAGTTCCGCCGCGACCTGCAGCGATTCAAGTTCTGCATGACGGCCACGGACGATCTTCCCCTGGGGGTGGGTGCGATAGCCGGGGTCAACTTCGATACGAGCAGGATGTTCGTGGCCCAGGAGCTGGGGTTCGGCGGTATCGCCGAGAACTCGATCGACGCCGTGTCCAACCGCGATTTCGTGCTCGACTACCTCTCGGCCGCTGCCACGTGCGCCACGCACCTTTCCCAGCTGGGGGGTGAGATCGTGGTGTGGTCGAGTGAGGAGTTCGGCTTCTGCGAGGTGGCCGACGGGTTCGCGTCCGGCTCCAGCCTCATGCCCCAGAAGAAGAACCCGGACGCGGCGGAGCTCCTGCGCGCCAAGGCGCCACGGGTCGCGGGGCGGCTGGTGACCTTGCACGGCGTCCTGCACGGGCTGCCGCTGACCTACAACAAGGACCTCCAGGAGGACAAGGAGCAGCTCTTCGACGCCATCGACACGATCGAGTTGTCCCTCGGCGTGGCGGCCGAGATGCTCGCGGGGATCTCCTTCGACCGCGAGCGCCTGGCCGCCGCCGCTTCCGACGAGATGCTCGCCGCCACCGACATCGCCGACCTCCTGGTCAAGCGCGGCGTTCCCTTCCGCACGGCGCACGGGATCGTCGGCGGGGTCGTGCGCGCGGCGATCGACCGCGGCAAGCCGCTGTCGGAGCTCACCGAGGACGAGCTCGCCGAGCTCGCACCCGAGCTGGATTCAGCTTTCTATGATCTGCTGCGCGACGGGGCGTGGCTCGAGTCGAAGGTGTCCGAGGGCGGCACCGCCCTGCCCCGGGTGCGCGACCAGCTCGCGCAGGCGCGTCACATACTCGCTGAGGCCGAGGGGTGAGCGGCGCCCCACTCGCGCCGCCACCAGCCGGCTTCTACGCACGCCCGGTTCTGGAGGTGGCCTCTGATCTAGTCGGCTGTGTGGTGCGTCACGGGGTGACCGCGGGCCGCATCGTCGAGACCGAGGCCTACCACGAGAGTGAGCCCGCGTGCCACGCCTACGCGGGTCTGACGGCACGCACCCGGGTGCTGTTCGGCGAGCCGGGGCTTGCGTACGTGTACCGCTCGTACGGTGTGCACGCACTGCTCAACGCGGTCAGCGAGGCGGAAGGGGTCGGCGCTGCGGTCCTGATCCGGGCGCTCGAGCCACTCGAGGGCGTCGAGCTCATGCGTGAGCGGCGCGGCCTCGAGCGGCCCGAGGACCTCTGCTCTGGACCGGGGAAGCTGACTCAGGCGCTTGGGATCTGGCTCGATCTCAACGGGACTCCACTGGATGGGCCGATCGAGATACTCGCCCCTCGCGAGGCCCCGGCCGCCGCGCGGGTGGCGGTCGGAGAACGCATCGGCATCAATCGCGCGATGGAGCTGCCCTGGCGTTTCTGCGACCGCTCGAGCCGTTGCGTCTCGCGCCCGTGGCCGCCCGCCATGCGCAGGCCGCGCCGACGGGCTGCTTGAGGCGCCTAACCCGGCGCGGCGCCGCCGCCGCTCTGCCCGCCGCCTCCCGGCGGCTGCGGAGCGGGCGCCGGCGTGGGCGCCGGCGCGGGGTTGGGTGACGGCCTCGGAGCGGGCTCGTCCTGCGGCGCCGGTTGCGCTCGCGGCTGCCGCGGGCGCGATGGAGCCGTTGTCTGCCCCTCCGGCGACGCGGGCGTCGTGCTCGGGCCGCCGGGCGCCGGAGTGACCGGGGCGACCGGCCCCTGGGACTCGTCGTCGTCCTTCTTCTTGCGCCCCGCGTCCCGCTGGTCGCGAATGCCGATCCAAGAGGTCATGAGGTCGCTGCCAGATGTCGGTCGGGATGGTGCCGCCGGCAACGGGCTGCCCGCCGTACTCGGTCTCCATGTACTTGAGCTTGTCCGGATAGCCGACCCAGACGGCCACGGTCAGCTCCTCGTTGAAGCCCACGAACCACGCGTCGCCGTAGTTCTCGGTCGTGCCGGTCTTGCCGGCCGCGAACTCGCCGATCTGCGCCCCGCGCCCGGTCCCGCCGAGCACGACACCGGCCAACAGCTGCTGCGCCGACTCACCGACGGCCTCGGGGAAGACCCGCTCCGTGCGCTTCTCGTTCTGGTCGTGCCGGCCCCCACCGTCGACCTCGTCGATCGCCACCGGGCCGCCGGGGTAGGAGGCCAGCGAGCCCGAAACGCGCAATCCCTTGTTGGCGATGGTGGAATAGGCGTACGCCATCTCGAGGGGTGTCACGCCCTCCTTGAGCCCTCCGAGCGTCATCGCCGGGTTGGTCGAGAGCGTCGTGCGCACGCCCATCTCGTTCGCCAGCTCGCGCGATCCGGCGCGTCCCCACCCTCAGCCCGAGTTCGGCATACACCGAGTTGTCCGACTGCGCCGTGGCGGAGCGCAGCGACGAGATGCCCGAGTACTGATCCTCGTAGTTCTGGACGACAAACGGGGCACCGCCCTTGACGGGCAGCTCCTTGCGCTGTGACGTGAACGTGGCCTCCGGGCTGACGCCGTCCTGCAGCGCGCGAACCAGGATGAAGGGCTTGAACGCCGAGCCGGGCTGCCGGTGCCCGTTCGTGGCCAGGTTGAAAGGCTTCTTCTCGAAGTCGGGACCACCGACCATGGCCTTCACCTCGCCCGTCTTGTTCTCGATCGCCACCAGGGATGCGCTCGGCCCAATGCCGGACAGCCGCCCGGTCGATGGCCTTCACCGCAGCCGCCTGCAGGTCCGGGTCGAGGGTGCTCTTCGACCTCGAGTCCGCCGCTGAACACGCGCCGGCGCGCGATAGCGATCGACCAGCTGCTGTGTCAGCCAGCTGGTGAAGTACGGCTCGCGCGAGTCGGCCCGCGGGGGATGGACCTCCCCTTCCGCCGGGCAGCGCCTGCGCTCGTGCGTCGCGATACTCCCCCTCGGTGATCATCCGCTGCTCGCGCATGCGCTCGAGCACGAGATCGCGGCGCTGCTTGGCCTTTCGCGGGTTCTCAACCGGGTCGTACATGCTCGGCGAGGCGATCATCCCGGCCAGCAGCGCGGCCTCCGCGACCGAGACGTCCTTCGCCTCGATCTCGCCCGTGCGCTGGCGGCCCGTCGCTGCCGGGTCCGCGGCGTCTTCACTTCTGAAGTAGGTGCGAACGGCCGCTTCGACGCCGTAGGCGCCGCTGCCGAAGTAGACGCTGTTCAGGTACTGGGTGAGGACCTTCTGCTTCGGCCACTTTCGCTCTAGGTGGTAGGCGACGCGCAGCCTCGCGGAGCTTCTGGAACACCGACCGGTTCCCCTGCGCCGCGAGCGCGTTCTTCACGAACTGCTGCGTGATCGTCGACCCGCCCTGCACAGCCTTCTGGCGGCGTACGTCCTGGAGCACGGCTCGGGCGATGCCCTTGTAGTCCACGCCCTCGTGCTCCCAGAAGCGCCGGTCCTCGACCGCGATCACGGCGTTCTTGATGTTCGGCGAGATCTCGTGGGTCGAGACGAGGATCCGGTTCTGGTTCCCCGTGAGCGTCGCCAGCTCCTGCTTGCCCTTCGCGTCGGCGTAGACCGTCGAGTTCCGCGCCTTCTTGTACTCGGCCTTGTTCTCCAGCTGGGGCAGGTCGCTGGCGACGGCCATCATCATCCCGAACACCGTCGAAACGAGCGCGAGGATGAATAGCCCCGCGAGGATGATCGCGAGCCGCGAGCCTCTTGAGCTTGGGCTTGCCGTTCGGTCGCGCTCGTCTCGCGGACCGGGCGGTCGCGATGGGGGCGCGCTTGGCATGAGGACTTTGCTCGGAGGCTCGTACATCTCGTGGCCCGGCGGGGCCAGGGCGGCCATCCGGGAGCGTGTCTGACCACGCCGATCTGATTCGGTCGCGGCCCTGATCGGGGCTCTCCGAACGGCGGCGTCCGGGCCCGGCTCGGCGACGGGGCGGCAGTCTAGCATTGGCCTCATGCCGAAAAGCGCGGGCGAGGAGGCCCGATACCTCACTCGCAATGCGGTCGACGCGCTGCCCGAGGGCGCCTTGGCGCGCCAGCTCGCAGGAGAGGCAGCCGCTGCGGGTGAAGCTCGGGATCGACCCGACCGCGCCGGACATCCACCTCGGCCACACCGTCGTGTTGCGCAAGCTGCGCGAGTTCCAGGACCTAGGCCACACCGTCGTGCTGATCGTGGGCGACTACACCGCGCGGATCGGCGATCCCAGCGGCCGCTCCGCCACCAGGCCCGTGCTCTCGGGCGAGGAGATCGATGCCAACGCGGAGACTTTCAAGCGCCAGGCGTTCACCGTGCTCGACCCCGACGCGCACCGAGATCCGGCGCAACAGCGAGTGGCTCGACATGCCGATGGAGGACCTCTTCCGCCTCGCGCGTAGCGCGACGGTGGCGCAGCTGCTGGAGCGCGACGACTTCGCGAACCGCCATGCCGCGCCGCGAGCCGATATCGATCCTCGAGCTGCTCTACCCGCTGATGCAGGGGTACGACTCCGTGGCCGTGCGCGCAGACGTCGAGCTCGGCGGCACCGACCAGAAGTTCAACCTCCTGCTCGGCGCGCGACATCCAGCACGCCTACGGCCAGCAGCCTCAGTCGATCCTGACCATGCCGATCCTTCCGGGCACCGACGGCGAGCAACGGATGTCCAAGTCGCCTAGGCAACTACGTGGGCGTGACCGAGCCGCCGGAGGAGGTGTTCGGCAAGGCTGATGCGCGTCCCGGACTCCGCGATGGGGGTGTACTACGAGCTGCTGCTCGATGAGCCGCTCGACCAGTCGCGCCCCGCGGTGGAGTCCAAACGGTCGATGGCCCGCGCGCTGACCGCCCGCTTCCACGGCGACGCAGGCGGCGGCCGCCGCCGAGCAGCACTTCGACCGGCTCCACGTTGAGCACGCCCCGCCGGACGAGGTCGAGGAGCTCGTCATCAGCGCCGACAACGGCCGTGTCCACCTGCCGGCGGTGCTGCGCGACGCATTCGAGATCTCGGCGTCGGAGGGACGCCGGCTGCTCGCGCAGGGGGGTGTGAAGCTCGACGGTGAGCGCTCGACCCGCGGGCGAGCTCGACGTCGCCAGCTCGAGCGCCTCGACTCGGAGCGCCGTTTCCTGCAGGTGGGCAAACGGCGATTCGTGCGCTTGCGCGTGCTCGCTGAGGATCCGCGTGCGGCGTCGGGACTCGGCCTCAGCGGCGCTATACTGCCCGGTCCGCGCATCAAGAGACGGTCATGCTCTGGGGCCTCTCGCGAGAGGCCCTTTCTATGCGGGGCGTCGTTCAGGGCGGAGTCCCCACCCGAGGGTCGCGGCGGTCTTTGAAAACTCAGCAGCATGTGCGACCGATCCGGGGCCTCCGGGTCCTTGATCAGTCGCGTCCAGGTTCGACCCTGCCGGCGTCCTTCGGGATCGGTGTAGGGCTCACTGAGTAGAACCCGTCGAAGTCCGAGGCGCGCCGCACTGTGTACGCGGCCGCCATCAGTACGGAGATCGACAGCTTTCCTGATGACAGTGGAGCCGTCGCCTCGAGGCGTCGGATGACACGCAAGTCTTTCACGGAGAGTTTGATCCTGGCTCAGGACGAACGCTGGCGGCGTGCTTAACACATGCAAGTGGAGCGACGAACCAGGGCTTGCCCTGGGGCAGAGCCGCGAACGGGTGAGTAACACGTGGGTAACGTGCCCCGATGACTGGGACAACCCGGGGAAACCCGGGCTAATACCGGATGTGCCCCCTCGCATCAGCGAGGTGTGTAAAGGAAGCTTCGGCCTCCGCATTGGGATCGGCCCGCGGCCCATTAGCTTGTTGGTGAGGTAATGGCTCACCAAGGCTGCGATGGGTAGCTGGTCTGAGAGGACGATCAGCCACACTGGGACTGAGACACGGCCCAGACTCCTACGGGAGGCAGCAGTGGGGAATCTTGCGCAATGCGCGAAAGCGTGACGCAGCAACGCCGCGTGGGGGAAGAAGGCCTTCGGGTTGTAAACCCCTTTCAGTTGGGACGAAGGGTCGGGCGGTTAATAGCCGTTCCGAGCTGACGGTACCTTCACAAGAAGCCCCGGCTAACTACGTGCCAGCAGCCGCGGTAATACGTAGGGGGCAAGCGTTGTCCGGAATCATTGGGCGTAAAGAGCGTGTAGGCGGCCCGATAAGTCCGCTGTGAAAGTCGAGGGCTCAACCCTCGAATGCCGGCGGATACTGTCGGGCTAGAGTCCGGAAGAGGCGAGTGGAATTCCTGGTGTAGCGGTGAAATGCGCAGATATCAGGAGGAACACCGATGGCGAAGGCAGCTCGCTGGGACGGTACTGACGCTGAGACGCGAAAGCGTGGGGAGCAAACAGGATTAGATACCCTGGTAGTCCACGCCGTAAACGATGGGCACTAGGTGTGGGAGGTGTCGACTCCTTCCGTGCCGAAGCTAACGCATTAAGTGCCCCGCCTGGGGAGTACGGCCGCAAGGCTAAAACTCAAAGGAATTGACGGGGGCCCGCACAAGCAGCGGAGCATGTGGTTTAATTCGACGCAACGCGAAGAACCTTACCTGGGCTTGACATGTTCCTGACAGGTGTGGAAACACACCCTCCCTTCGGGGCAGGATCACAGGTGGTGCATGGCTGTCGTCAGCTCGTGTCGTGAGATGTTGGGTTAAGTCCCGCAACGAGCGCAACCCCCGTTGCATGTTGCCAGCGGTTCGGCCGGGGACTCATGCAAGACTGCCGGTGACAAACCGGAGGAAGGTGGGGATGACGTCAAGTCATCATGCCCCTTATGTCCAGGGCTACACACGTGCTACATTGGCGGTACAAAGGGCTGCGATACCGCGAGGTGGAGCGAATCCCAAAAAGTCGTCTCGGTTCGGATTGGAGGCTGAAACTCGCCTCCATGAAGTGGAGTTGCTAGTAATCCCGGATCAGCAACGCCGGGGTGAATCCGTTCCCGGGCCTTGTACACACCGCCCGTCACACCACGAAAGCGGGCAACACCCGAAGCCGGTGACCTAACCCCTCGGGGAGGGAGCCGTCGAAGGTGGGGCTCGTGATTGGGGTGAAGTCGTAACAAGGTAGCCGTACCGGAAGGTGCGGCTGGATCACCTCCTTTCTAGGGAGCTCCCTAAACTGGGAGCCCGCCGGCAGTTGGGCCAGAGCGCCCAGCCGGCGTGCCTAGCATGTCGACCGAGCCTGGTCGAAGCCCGGCCTCGGGCCAGCACACATGCTGCTGAGCTTTGAGAGACCGGCCGCGGCCCTCGCCCCCATCTGGACGGGGCTGGGCGCGTGGGGCGCCTCTGCCGGACCTTGAAAACTGCACAGTTGGCCATCGAGGCCCCAGATCACTGGGTATCCCACTCGGACGCCTCGCCGGCTCGCGCCGGAGCTGATCACCGTCAAGATAGTAAGGGCATACGGTGGATGCCTTGGCATCAGGAGTCGATGAAGGGCGTGGACGGCTGCGATAAGCCACGGTGAGGCGCTGAACAGCCATTGACCCGTGGATCCCCGAATGGGTAAACCCAGCGTCGGTAGTGCGGCGTTATCCCGAGCTGAATACATAGGTTCGGGAGGGCAAGCGGGGGAACTGAAACATCTAAGTACCCCGAGGAAAGGAAATCAACTGAGACTCCCTGAGTAGTGGCGAGCGAAAGGGGATCAGCCCAAACCCGGCAGGTGTAAGCGGACACGCGTTGCTTGCCGGGGGTTGTAGGGCATCTGGTCCGGGTCGTGTCCGGCCCGGCGGAAGTTACAAAGTCGTGCGCTAGCTGAAGCACGTGGAACCGCGCACCACAGAGGGCAACGTCCCGTAAGCGAAAACGTGAGACCTTCTGGAGATGTTCCTGAGTAGGGCCGCTCCCGTGAAACGCGGTCTGAATCTGGGGGGACCACCCTCCAAGGCTAAGTACTCCCTGGTGACCGATAGCGGACTAGTACCGTGAGGGAAAGGTGAAAAGTACCCCGGAAGGGGAGTGAAATAGTACCTGAAACCGCATGCCTACAAGCGGTCGGAGCACTTCGGTGTGACGGCGTGCTTTTTGCATAACGAGCCGGCGAGTTACTCGTCACTGGCAAGGTTAAGCGATGAGCGGAGCCGCAGCGAAAGCGAGTCCGAATAGGGCGACTCAGTCAGTGGCGGTAGACCCGAAACCGAGCGAGCTACCCATGGGCAGGTTGAAGCGGTGTAAGAACCCGTGAAGGACCGAACCGACCTAGGTTAAAAACTGGGCGGATGACCTGTGGGTCGGAGTGAAAGGCTAATCAAGCTCGGAGATATCTGGTTCTCTCCGAAATATATTTAGGTATAGCCTCAGGTGGATTGCGTGATGGCCGTAGAGCACTGCTTGGACTAGGGGCCCTACCAGGTTACCGACTTCAGGCAAACTCCGAAGACCATTACGTTTACCCTGGGAGTCAGTCTGCGGGGGATAAACTTCGTAGGCAAAAGGGGAACAGCCCAGACCGCCAGCTAAGGTCCCCAAGTACTAGCTAAGTGGGAAACGATGTTTGGGTGTCATAGACAACCAGGAGGTTGGCTTAGAGGCAGCCTCCTTGAAAGAGTGCGTAACAGCTCACTGGTCAAATGCTCGAGCGCGGAAAATTCAACGGGGCTCAAGCTAGTCACCGAAGCTGCGGGGTGCGTCCTTCGGTCGTGCGCGGTAGGAGAGCGTCCCCGAACCGTGAAGCGGCGGCGAAAGCCTGCCGTGGAGGCCCGAGGAGTGAGAATGCCGGCATGAGTAACGAAAGAGGGGTGAGAATCCCCTCCACCGATTGTCCAAGGTTTCCTGAGTAAAGTTCGTCTGCTCAGGGTCAGTCGGGACCTAAGGCGAGGCCGAAAGGCGTAGCCGATGGCCAACGGGTTGATATTCCCTACCACGTCGCGTCGGTTACGACCGATGGGGGGACGAGGAGGCTAGGTACCTGGCGAAGGTCGTCCAGGAGGAAGCATGTAGCCAGGAGCAATACTAAAACGAACCAAGTAACAGGACATAAAAATAAC
>CAWDJP010000001.1:0-155971 GCA_963802855.1 uncultured Thermoleophilaceae bacterium | reverse complement strand
CCGAGATTGTGGACTGCTTCTTGTAGTTCTCATCGCTCGCGACTATCGGACGCCGAACGAAATGCGAATCCGACTTCCGTCTGCGCGGGTAGGCTGCCGCGCCTGGGTACGGGCCAGCTAGAAGACGCGGAACGTCCTGCGCTTGCTGCGCGAGACGCGAGTCGGTGAGAGGTAGACCTTCACGAGTGTCCGGGTAATGGGTCAGTTTGACCGCAAAGCGGCTGCGCGTATAGGTTCAGACCATGGTGAAGGTCAAGACCGCCTTCACGGTGCTGCTGATGGTCTCTCTCCTCGGCATCGCGGCCTGCGGCGACGACGACGGCGACGAGGTACGGACGGTCACGGTTGAGGCCGACGCCGAGGCCGAGCAGGGCGCCCCGGTGACCGGCGACGCGATCCTGATCGAGACGCGCATCTCCAGCGCTAGAAAACACGCGGGCGAGGTTCTCGACGGGTCCGTCATCGGCGAGTCGGCATTCTGCCCGGGCGGCAAGACCAGGGGAGGCAGCACGGGTGCGACGATCACCGCGACGTTCCACTGTCCCGGCGGCCGCCTGACGGTCAGCTACTCACCGACGCAACGATCGCTGGTGCAGAGCAGCGACTGGGAGATCGTGAGCGGCACCGGCAGCTTCAAAGGTCTGCGCGGCGGCGGCTGGATGGTGGCCAACTTCGGAAGCGAAGATCCGGAGAAGGGCGGGGAGACCTTCACCGGGACGGTCACCCGATAGCCAGGCGTCCTGAGGGTGAGCAACGGCCGTGGAGCGGTAGCTTCGCGATCTCGCGCAAAGTCCAGACGTGATCCCCCACCTCCCATCGCCGCCGCTCACGCTTCTCCCGGTCCTCGTCGAGCCGGCGTGACCACTACCCGTTGATCGCCGCCCCGACGACCGCGCCGAGGAGCGCGGCGGAGATCGACCCGACAACGGCGAGTGTGGCGTCATCCACTCGCGCGAGGCTACGACTAACGGGTGACGGTCAAGTGACGGTCGGCACCCCAATGCGCACCAGGATGCGCGCCAGTTAGCGGGCATCGCGGCAAGAACGGCCGCGAGATTGACCCCCCGACGACCCCTTGACGAGCGTGGATGGGACCCCGGCGGTGTGAGGACTCCCTGTCGGTCGCGCGCTGTCGACGACGCGCGCAGGATGCGCCCTGATTGATCGCTCCCCGCCTTAGACGGATACTGGGCGGGCGATGTCGCAGGAGAACGTGGAGATCGTGCGTCGCTGCCTCGACGGGTGGAACCGTGGCGACTTCGACGCCTGGATGGATTCGAGCCACAGCCACCCCGAGATCGAATGGTCCTCGGAGGTCACGATGCGGATGGAGGGCAGCGAGACTGTGTTCCGTGGCAGGGACGGTTTGCGCAAGTACTGGGACGAATGGCACTCCCTGTGGGACGTGAGAATCGACCCCACGGAGATCCGCGACCTCGGTGGCACCGTTCTTGTCATCGCACAGACCCGAACCCAGGTCGAGGCGAGTGGGATCGACATCGAGGGGCCCGTGGCCTACGTCTTCGAGTTCGAGGGCTCTTTGGCACGCCGTGTGCGCTCGTATCTCGACCCAAGCAAGGCCCTCGCAGCCGTGGGGCTGTCGGAGTAGGCGATGTCGCAGGAGAACGTGGAGACCGTCCAACGCGCCGTCGATGCGTGGAATGCCGATGATCTGGACGCCTTTTTGGCCGAGCTCGATGCCGACCTCGAGTGGCACCCTGCGATCGAGCCGGGCCTTGAGGGAAAGGCAACTATCTACCGAGGTCATGACGGCGCTCGAAAGGTTTGGAGGGAGGACCGCGGCGAGGCGTGGGAACGCCTCACCAATCGGCCTCAGGAGTTCCGCGACCTCGGCGAATCGGTCCTCGCGCTCGGTCACATGGACTTGACCGCCCGGACGACCGGCATCGAGTTCAGTCAGGAAGTCGGAGAAGTCTTTGACTTTCGAGCGGGGAAGATCGTTCGCATCCGCGACTTTCTGACTCATGCGGAGGCCCTCGAAGCCGTGGGGCTGTCGGAGTAGGCGATGTCGCAGGAGAACGTGGAGGTGGTGAAGCGCGGATACGTCATTCTCAACGACAAATCGGCTGAAATGGTCGGCCACGATGGGGCGATGCAGTTCGTGGGCTGCTCAGATGGAGGCGTTCGAGACGATGCTGATCGAGCCGCGGAAGTTCACCGACGTCGGGACACGGCTGGTTGTCCCGGTACGGCTCGGTGGTCTGGCCCGACACACAGGCATCGAGGTCGACTTCGAGGCCGTTCACGTCTGGACGTTCAACGATGAGAAGGTGTCCGGCGAAGGACAGCCTCGCGGTACGGGATCTCGCTCGCGGACATCGATCATGGAAGCGAAGGAGCAGCCATGACGGACGGGTTTGCGGTACGAAGCGATGAGGGAGAGGCGCGTTGGTGGCTCGGCGCGCTGGCAGTAATCAAGACCACGGCGGCAGACACCGGCGGACACCTCACGCTTTTGGACGTGACCGATCCGCCGGGTATCGAAGCGCCCCTGCACGTCCATCACCGCGAGGACGAGACCTTCTTGATCCTCAAAGGTGACGTGACATTCGAGGTCGGAGGCAAGACGATCGAGGCGAGCGCAGGAGACTTCGTGTTCGGCCCGCGTGATGTCCCGCACCGGTACAAGGTGGGCCCCACCGGCTCTCGGATGCTCTTCATCATGACCCCAGGAGGTTTCGAGGAACTGGTCAGGGCGACGAGCGATCCAGCCCCTACCCGCACGCTCCCCCCGGCCGACCATCCGATGCCCGACGAGGACCAGATGATGGCCGCGCAGGCCGCCGCCGGCTGTGCGCCGGTCGGTTGAACGCAAGGGCGGGCGATGTCGCAGGAGAACCTCGAGCGCGTCCGCGAGCAGTACGCCCGCTACAACGCGGGCGAGCGGGCTCCCGGCCGCTGGTTCTGGCACGAGGATGCCGAGTACCACACAGCTCGAGAGGATCCGGATCACGCCGTGCATCGGGGGATCGCTGCGGTCGGCAAGCTGTTCGTCAGCTGGCTCGAGTCCTACCCCGACCTGAGAATCGAGATCCAGCAGGCCGAAGCACGAGGCGACAAGGTGTTCCTCTGGGTTCGCTTCACCGGGCATGGAGCGGCGAGCGGAATCCCCCTCGAAATGGAGCTGGCCCACGTCTGCACTCTCCGCGATGGCAAGGCGGCCAGCGTGGTCGAGTACATGGACCGCAAGGAAGCCCTCGAAGCCGTGGGGCTGTCGGAGTAGGCGATGTCGCAGGAGAACGTGGACGTTGCGGTCGGACGTATGCCAAACAATAAGTCTGTTAATCGCCACGACTTCGATGCCGCCGGGGAGGCTTTTGATCCCAACGAGTTCGTCGAGAGACGGACCGACGCACCCCCAACCAGCTGGCGGGCGCTCATGGGTGGACGGTTCCGGCTACGGCCCACGCGCGCGCCGTCAGCTCGAACGGCCCCTCGCCGACCCCAAGACGGCGGCGGTATGCATCGTGGAGCGCGGCGCGACCCTTGTCGTCGAGGGACTTACAAAACGCGCCAGAGGGAGCAACACCGGTCGGGAGCGGCGACCACAGCTCCTCAAAGTCTGCGTACCTCGCATGCACCACGAGTTGGCCGAAGCGCACGGCGTGCAGTCCTACTTCGCGCCATAGCTCAGCAAGCTCCCCGTCGGCGCACCAGCGCATGATGGCTCCCTCATCGGCAACGGCGGCGCGTTCGCAATCGACCTCGCGGGCAGCGTCCCAGAACGCGCGTAAGAGCGTCATCTCGCCCGCGTAGTCCCACACGCAGGAGGCGACCACGCCGCCCGGCCGAGTCACGCGAGCCATCTCCCGCACGCCCGCCTCAGGGTCGCGCATGAAGTTCACCACCAGCTGCGACAGGGTGGCGTCGAAGACCTGGTCGGCGAACGGCAGCGCCTCGGCGGTTGCCACTACCACCTCGACACCCGGCAACCGCGTGCGGCACGCTTCCGCGAACGGCTCCGACGGTTCCGCAGCACACACGCTCGCCTCCCCGAGCCGCTCCACCAACGCGGCCGTAAGTGCGCCGGGCCCACAGCCCACATCAAGCGCGCTCATCCCCGCCTCGACACGCGCGAACGCGACCAGCGCCGCGGCCAGCGGCGCGCTATAGCGGCCGACGTGACGATCGTAGGCGTCGGCGGACCCACGGAAGGTTTCAGCACCTGCCATCCCAGCGCCGAGCCTAAGCCCTAAGGGCGTTTAGCGAAATTGGCCCGTTTTGCGCCCAGATAGGAGTAGGCTGGTGGAACTGGCCCTGCGGCCAACAAGTTCCGGCCCCAAGAGAGCAAAGATCGTCGAAGCGCGAGCAACGCGCTGAGGCAAGAGACTCAGAGGCGCACGGGATTGCTGCGGGGCCAGGCTTCGTCGCGATGCGCGGGACCGTCTGCGCAGGCACGCAGCGCCGAGAAGCTATCGACGGCTGCTAACAGCGGGTTGTCCGCGTTCTCACGGCGCTTGCCGGTACTTCAGACCGGCTGTACGTTGGACGCGGTGAGACGCGCGCCAGGAGGCGCCCGCACTTATCCGCCGAGGCCCAGGGGTAGCACGGGACCCTGGGCCTCGCTGCGTTCAGGGTCGCCGCTTACAAGCCATCCCAGCAGCCGGGCTGGGTTAGCGCTTCGGTCGTGCTTCGGCGCGCGCGATAGATGGCGGGGCGGCGGCTCCGCACGGGCGCCGCTGCCTGCGATTGCTCCGGCGCGCCCGACAACGGATACTGGGCGGGCGATGTCGCAGGAGAACGTGGAAATCGTGAGGCGACTGCATGAATTCCTGGAGCGGAGGGATTGGCACGGGATAGGGATGACGGGTCTGCTCGATCCGAACGTCGAGCTGCATGGGACGGTCGGGGGTATCGGGGAAGGCCAGCTCGTCGCGCGTGGCCTCGGTGAGATCAGCAAGGTCATCCAGGCCGAAGACGACGAGATTTGGGATGAGCATCGGTGGGAGGCGCAAGAATTCATCGATGCAGGCGACCGGGTGGTCGTCCTCCAGCGCGAATACCAGCGCGGTAAAGGCAGCGGGGTCGAGCTTGTGATCGACACGGCGACCATCCTCAATCTGCGTGACGGGCGAGTTGTACGCATGCAGGGGTACATCAACCGCGCCCAAGCCCTCGAAGCCGTGGGGCTGTCGGAGTAGGGGATGTCGCAGGAGAACATGGAGGGATCGCCGATCCTCGAAACGTTTAGGCGTGCCTATCTGGTGTCGAACGAGGCGTTTAACCGTCATGACTTCGAGGTTGCGTTCTCGGGTCTCGACGCGGACATCGAGTGGCACACGGTTAGTGATGTGCCGGGACCCAGGATCCTGCGAGGACGGCGTGCGGTGATCGAGGGCTTCCGGGAACTCATCGCGGAGTTCCCCGACTGGCGAGTCGAGCCGCAGGAGTTCATCGAGGGCGGGGACACCATCCTCGTGCGCAACCTCGCCACGGCAAAGGTGCAGAGAGCGGCGTACCGGTATGTCAGCCGTTCACGCAAGTGTGGGCATTCCGACAAGGACGGTCGGCCCTCGTTCGCGAATATCTCGATCACGAGGAAGCCCTCGAAGCCGCCGGGCTGGCCGGGTAGGCGATGTCGTAGGAGAACGTCGAGGTGGTCCGGAGGCTGATGGAGACAGCCGGGGGAGGTAGGCTGGCGACCGTGAGAATCGTGCGTTTCGCGGTCGTGGGAGCCGTGCTGGGTTTGGCGGCGTTTGCCGCGCTCGCCCCCGCGGCTAGGGCTGTGGATCCCGGACGTTGGGTGTTCACTGGGGCGAGTTCGGTGCCGACCACCTACTACCAGGGTTTGACTTCGGATCCCGTGGAACGCCGGGCGTATTTCGTAGGGGTGTTCACGGGGTTGTGGCGCACAACGCCGCGGCTGCTCCAAGACGCGGGTGTGGCGAACGCGATCCCGCCGGTGGTGGGCGCGACGGAGGGCTATAACCACATCGGCGACCCGACCTGGAACGGGGCGGAAGGCGGGCGTCTGATCTTGCCGCTCGAGTGCTACCGGCCCGGGGTAGGGAACACGTGCGGCACGGGTTCGTTCGGCGTGGCCGATCCCGACACGCTCGCGTGGCGCTACTACGTCAAGCTCGATCGGGCCGAGATCCCGAAGGCCATGTGGGCCGAGAGCTCGCCCGACGGAGAGCTGATCTGGACCAGCAGCGGGAACGATCTGCTGGCCTACCGTTCCAGCGACGTTTCTGCCGCCAACGCGGCCCCAGGGGCGGCTCCGATCCGGTCCGTGCGACGACTGGTGGGGGCTGTGCCGCCGACCGGCATTACGGGCGCCGTATTCGATCGCGGGCGGCTGCTGCTGGCCGGTGAGAGCAATGGGACCTACCAGGTGTGGGCGATCGATACCCGCACCGGCGCACGCCGGCTTGAGCTTGAAACCACCTTGTGCGGCGAGTCCGAGGGCCTCGACCGAATCTCGACCCTGGGCGGCGACCTTCACTGGCTGATCGCGCCGTTTGACCCCGGGTGCCAGCTCAGCTACGGGCCGACGAGCGCGCTGCTGCACTTTGTCCGCACCCCCGGATTCGCGCGCCTTGTGGTCAGGGTCACCGGAGTCGTCGCCGGCGAGCTCCCCGGTCCCGTCCTGGTAGGGGTGCGAGTCACCCGCTCCGGCCGCCCGGTGCGTGCCGCTCGCGTCACCTTCGCCGGAGCCCGAGCGCAGACGAATAGATACGGCTCAGCGGTCGTGCGGACCAGGCTGCAACTGCCCGGCCGCTTCAAGGCACTCGCGCAACAGGGCGCCAACTACGGCCTCTCAGCCCTCACCGAAGTCGGTATCGCGCCGACCACAACGGCAGGAATCACCCCCCTACGCCTCTCCGCTCGCTGACCCACCAGTGGTCGCGCTCCCGTCGCCTTGGCACCGCAAGCGGCCATGACCCAGCCCACCCTTGAGACGCTCGTATACCGGACCGCGCGGTGTGAGGACTCCCTGCCATAGGCGCGTTGCCGGCGATCCTCGAGCGCGACGGGCGGAGTTTGCCGGTTCGGGCGCGAGCAGCGCGGCGTAGGAGCTCAGGCGGGCACGCGACTTCGCGTCGCGAGCTAGGGTGGCGCGCCGATGTTGACTGCACCGTACGGTAGGTCCTCGTGATCGCTACCAGGCGTCGGCGTCGGCCGTGGCTTGCCCTCGTGGCGGTTGGCGGGATGCTGGCCGGGGCAAGTGTCGCAAGCGCCGCGACCGTCACCGAGTTCTCCGCCGGCATCTCGCCGGGTAGTAGCCCCAGAGGGATCGCGGCGGGACCGGACGGGAACCTGTGGTTTACCGAGTCCTCGGGGAACCGGATTGGGCGGATCACCCCTTCAGGCGTCGTCAGCGAGTTCTCCGCCGGCATAACTCCGGGTAGCGCCCCCTATGAGATCGCGGCGGGACCGGACGGAAACCTGTGGTTTACCGAGTCCACGGGGAACCGGATTGGGCGGATCACCCCGGCAGGGGTGGTGACTGAGTTCTCCGCCGGCATCACCCCGAATAGCGGACCTCAAGGGATCGTGGCTGGACCGGATGGAAACCTCTGGTTTGCTGAACTCGCCGACCGGATTGGGCGGATCACTCCGACTGGTGTCGTGACTGAGTTCTCCGCCGGCATCACCCCGGGTAGCACACCCCAAGGGATCGCGGCGGGACCTGATGGAAACCTGTGGTTTACCGAGTCCTCGGGGAACCGGATTGGGCGGATCACCCCTTCAGGCGTCGTCAGCGAGTTCTCCGCCGGCATAACTCCGGGTAGCGCCCCCTATGAGATCGCGGCGGGACCGGACGGAAACCTCTGGTTTGCTGAGCTCGCCGACCGGATTGGGCGGATCGCCCCGACTGGTGTCGTGACTGAGTTCTCCGCCGGCATCACCCCGGGTAGCTCACCCCAAGGGATCGCGCCGGGACCGGACGGAAACCTGTGGTTTACCGAGTCCTTTGGCCACAGGATTGGACGGATCACGCCCGCGGGCGCCGTCACCCAGTTCTCCGCCGGCATCACTCCAGGGAGCGGACCCAACGGAATCGCGGCGGGACCGGACGGAAGCCTCTGGTTCACTGAGTTCGACGGCAACCGGATCGGGCGGATCACGACCGACGCATCGCCAGCGGGGCCGGTCACGACTCTCCCCAAGCCCGCCCTCGGCAGGCTGGTCAACGTCCAAGTCGTTCGTGGCCGGGTGCTCGTGAGCGCGCCAGCGGGCAGCGCGCGCACCAGCGCCACGGTCCCGGGGCTCAAGGGACGCAACTTCGTCCCGCTGCAGGGTCCACGTCAGATCCCTGTCGGGTCGCTGCTCGACACCCGCAAGGGCACGGTGCGGATCACGTCAGCGCGCGACAGCAGGGGCTCGACTCAGGATGGCGACTTCGCGGCCGGGGTCTTCCAGGTGATCCAATCGCGCAGCGCCAAGGCGAAGGGCCTCACTGAGCTGCGGCTCAAGGGCGGCAGCTTCAAGAACTGCACCGCCAAACGCGGCAGACGCAGCACGACCGCCATCACGGCCGCAGCGGGCGCCCAATCCGCGGCCCGGCGGCGGCTGTCGCGGCGCACCGTCCGCCGCCTGCGCGCGAACGCCAAAGGCCGCTTCCGCAGCCGCGGGCGCTACTCCTCCGCGACCGTCCGGGGTACCACGTGGACCACCACCGACCGCTGCGACGGCACGCTCACCAAAGTCACCCGCGGCCGCGTCACCGTCCGCGACCTGCGCCGCCGCAAGAACATCACCCTCCGCCGCGGCAAGAGCTACCTCGCCAGGGCGCGGCGGTAGGGCCAGACATGGGCGGGAACCTAGCGTCCGGCCTTGCATGCCACTCCGGCCACCTCTAAGCCGCACCCCGACGCGCCCGTTGAGCTCTCGGAGCGCGCAGCACCGTCGCGATCGTCTCGCCCTCCTCCTCGCCCGCCTCCGCCTCCGATCAGCCCGCTGGCGGAGGAGTCTCGACTCCCGTCGCCTGCGCCGGGCTATGGACCTCAGGAGATCGGGCCGAGGCCAGTGTCTGACGCAGCCCGTCGACGGCCTGCTCCGCCCAGCGCTTGATGAACCAGCGCCCGACCGACTTGTCGAATAGCCGGTACCCGAGCGAGGGCGGATGGAGTCCCATCTCCATGTCCACGAACGTGCCGCCTTGGGCGGCGGTCAGCAGCCAGCGCTGGAAGCCGCCCGTCGTCGGGCAACTCCACTTCAGTTCCTTGAGCTCGTCGCGCCGGTCGATGATTCGGGTGTACTCCAACCGCCGCCCAGCGAACTTCCCCAGCACCTGGGTATATACGTCCCCAACCTCGAAGGTCTCGCCGCGAATCTCTACCGCGACCGGCCACCACTGAGGGTAGGTGGCGGGGTTCCCGACGAGCGCCCAGACCTCATCCAGCGGCGCATCAAGGTGGGCCTGTGCACGGTAGTCCGACATCACGCGAATATTCGCACAGCGACGGTTGCGAGCCCGCGCCTCCACCCGGCGTTAGCGGTCGTAAACCTCGCGCACCCTACGGGCGACCTCGGCGGGTCGACACTGAGAGCGCGTCGCCGCGCGAGGTCGTCGCTGATCCGGGCTGGGCTGCACTGAGGTAAGCGGACGCGAGGTCGCCGCATCGTCCCGTCTCTCAGGGTCGACGGGCTTCCTCACGTCCTGAAGCGCCCCGGCCGGGCGAAACCCAACGCCCTCGAAGCCCGAGGACTTGTAGGGCTCGGATGCCCCGCGGCCATGTGCTCCAAACTGTCCAGAGGTACACGCACCGCGGTTAGGATTCCGGGCGTGAGCGCGCCGCCAGCGATGGCTGCTGCATGCGCCCCGATTGATCGCCAGCCGCGGTAGGCGGATACTGGGCGGGCGATGTCGCGGGAGAAAGTGGAGTTGGCGCGCAGGGTTCTGGATACGCTCGGCAAACGCGATCCGGTGCGCTTGGTTGCGTTGTCCGATCCCGCGGTCGAGTGGCAGTCCTTCTTCGCAATAGGCGAGGGCGAAGGGATCTACCGAGGGCACGCGGGCACCCGGCGATACATGGCCGACCTCGAGGATGCGTGGGAAACGGCACGTGCCGAGGTTGACCAGGCACTCGCCCTGGGTGACATCGCCGTGCTTGTCGGTCGGATCCACTACCGCGGCAAGGGCAGCGGCGCGGAGAACGCCACGCCGGCGGGCTGGATGCTCAAGTTTCGTGACAACAAGGTGCTCTGCTTCCGTGCGTTCCGCGAACCCGAACAGGTCCTCGAAGAGATCGGCGTGAGTCCCTAGGCGCCGCGCTCACACCGGCCCGGGGAGGCGGCTAGTCCCCGTCCCTAGCGGTCCACAACGATTGCGGCGGCGCTGAGTTGAGCGCGCGCCGAAGCAGCGCCAGCAGTTGGCGACGCTCAGCACCGCTGAGCCCGCGCAGCACGTCGTCTTCCACTTGCATCGCCAACTGGCGGGCCTGCTCCAGGACCCGGCGGCCCTTGGGCGTGATTGCTACCTCGCGGGCGCGGCGATCCGTCGGACGGGGCCGGCGTTTCGCCAGTCCTGCGGTCTCGAGCTGATCGATCAGCGAAACCATCGTGCTGGGATCGATGCCCATCGCTGCGCCGATCTCCTGCTGAATAGCTCCCTCGTGAGCCCCGAGAACGTTGAGGAGCGCGAAGAGCGCCGTCGTCAGACCAAGGGACTCGAGCGCCTCCGCAGAGCGCGTATGCGACACCCGCCAAAGCCGGAAGAAGAGCTGGCCGACGAACTCGGCGACCGGAGTGTCGGCGGATGGGCTCGATGCCATCCTCGAGATCCTTGCACAATTAGTCCGTCTGAGTCAATTATTTGTGATACAAACTATATGAGCCGCAATGACCCCCGGTCTCCTGCCAGCACCCGCCTCGCACAGACCGTCACCGGGTCGATGTGACCCACGACTTCAGGAGTGACCATGACCGGCTCTTCCACCCAGGGAATCAAGACCGTGCTGCATCCCGTGTCCGACCTGGCGACGGCCAAGGCGGTGTACGCCGCCCTGCTCGGCGTACCGCCGCAGACCGACGGGTCCTACTACGTCGGCTTCGAGGCCGCGGGCCAGCACATCGGGCTGGTGCCGGGCGGTGGACCGCAGGGCATGACCTCGCCGGTGGCCTACTGGCACGTGCCGGACATCGAGGCGAAGCTGGCCGAGGTGACCGCCGCGGGTGCCACCGTGAAGGAGCCCGCGCACGACGTCGGTGGCGGCCGCCTGGTGGCCACCGTCACCGACCCCGACGGCAACGTCCTCGGGCTGCTTCAGGACCGATGAGTGCCGACCCCGCTCCCGCGCTCACCGTCGTCGCGACGCCGAGCATCGGCTCGGCGAAGGAGAATCAGACGTACTGCTCGATGCTGGTCAGATCGAGGCAGGCGACGCCGCCGGAGACCGCGAAGGCCGGCCCGCTCAACAGATGGAGACACGATGAGCATGGCCACGAGGACGGACACGCAGTCGCCTGCGCTGCACGCTGCCGACAGCCACGACCTGATCCGCGTGCACGGCGCGCGCGTGAACAACCTCAAGGACGTCAGCATCGAGATCCCGAAGCGCCGGCTGACGGTGTTCACCGGCGTCTCCGGCTCGGGCAAGAGCTCGCTGGTGTTCGGCACGATCGCCGCGGAGTCGCAGCGGCTGATCAACGAGACCTACAGCGCCTTCGTGCAGGGCTTCATGCCGACGCTGGCGCGGCCCGAGGTCGACGTGCTCGACGGGCTGACGACCGCGATCATCGTCGACCAGGAGCGGATGGGCGCCGACGCCCGCTCCACCGTCGGCACCGCCACCGACGCCAACGCGATGCTGCGCATCCTCTTCAGCCGGCTCGGGAAGCCGCACATCGGCTCGCCCAGCGCGTTCTCCTTCAACGTCGCCTCGGTCCGGGCGAGCGGTGGCGATCACCGTCGAGCGCGGCGCCAAGACCGAGACCAAGAAGGCGACCTTCACCCGCACCGGCGGCATGTGCCCGCGCTGCGAGGGCCGGGGCTCGGTCACCGACTTCGACCTGTCGGCGCTGTACGACGACAGCAAGTCGCTCAACGAGGGCGCGCTCACGATCCCCGGCTACAGCATGGACGGCTGGTACGGCCGCATCTTCCGCGGCTGCGGCTTCTTCGACCCGGACAAGCCGATCCGCAAGTTCACCAAGAAGGAGCTGCACGACCTGCTCCACAAGGAGCCGACCAAGATCAAGGTCGACGGGATCAACCTGACCTACGCGGGCCTGATCCCGAAGATCCAGAAGTCGTTCCTGTCCAAGGACGTCGACGCGATGCAGCCGCACATCCGCGCCTTCGTGGAGCGGGCGGTGACGTTCACCACCTGCCCCGAGTGCGACGGCACCCGGCTCAGCGAGGCGGCCCGGTCGTCGAAGATCAAGGGGATCAACATCGCCGACGCCTGCGCGATGCAGATCAGCGACCTCGCCGAGTGGGTGCGCGGCCTCGACGAGCCGTCGGTGGCGCCGCTGCTGGCGGCGCTGCAGCACACCCTCGACTCGTTCGTGGAGATCGGGCTGGGCTACCTCTCGCTCGACCGGCCGTCGGGCACGCTGTCGGGCGGCGAGGCGCAGCGCACCAAGATGATCCGCCACCTCGGCTCCTCGCTCACCGACGTCACCTACGTCTTCGACGAGCCGACCATCGGCCTGCACCCCCACGACGTCCAGCGGATGAACGACCTGCTGCTGCGGCTGCGCGACAAGGGCAACACGGTGCTCGTCGTGGAGCACGAGCCGGAGACGATCGCGATCGCCGACCACGTCGTCGACCTCGGCCCCGGCGCCGGTACGGCGGGCGGCACCGTCTGCTTCGAGGGCACCGTCGAGGGGCTGCGGGCCAGCGGCACCATCACCGGCCGCCATCTCGACGACCGGGCCGCCCTCAAGGAGACGGTGCGGACGCCCACCGGCACGCTGGAGATCCGCGGCGCGACGACGCACAACCTGCAGGACGTCGACGTCGACATCCCGCTCGGGGTGCTCGTCGTCGTCACCGGCGTCGCCGGCTCCGGCAAGAGCTCGCTCGTGCACGGGTCGATCCCCGCCGGCGAGGGTGTGGTGTCGATCGACCAGGCCGCGATCCGCGGCTCGCGACGGAGCAACCCGGCGACGTACACCGAGCTGCTCGACCCGATCCGCAAGGCGTTCGCGAAGGCCAACGGCGTGAAGCCGGCGCTGTTCAGCGCCAACTCCGAGGGCGCCTGCCCCAACTGCAACGGCGCCGGCGTCATCTACACCGACCTGGCGATGATGGCCGGCGTCGCCACCACCTGCGAGGAGTGCGAGGGGAAGCGGTTCCAGGCATCGGTGCTGGAGTACCACCTCGGCGGCCGCGACATCAGCGAGGTGCTCGCGATGTCGGTGACCGAGGCCGAGGAGTTCTTCGGCGCCGGCGAGGCGCGCACGCCGGCCGCGCACAAGATCCTCGACCGGCTCGCCGACGTCGGGCTCGGCTACCTCAGCCTCGGCCAGCCGCTCACCACGCTGTCCGGCGGCGAGCGGCAGCGGCTCAAGCTGGCCACCCACATGGCCGAGAAGGGCGGCGTCTACGTCCTCGACGAGCCGACCACCGGCCTCCACCTCGCCGACGTCGAGCAGCTGCTCGGCCTGCTCGACCGGCTCGTCGACTCCGGCAAGTCGGTCATCGTCATCGAGCACCACCAGGCGGTCATGGCGCACGCCGACTGGATCATCGACCTCGGCCCCGGCGCCGGCCACGACGGCGGCCGGATCGTCTTCGAGGGCACACCCGCCGACCTCGTCGCCGCCCGCTCCACCCTCACCGGCGAGCACCTCGCGGCCTACGTCGGCACCTGACCGAGGCCCCTCGCGGACACCGTGAGACGAGTTCAGGCCCAGGCCTTCTTGATCCGGCGCTACACCGCCTGGCGCAAACCGGCACGCGCAGGATCGAATGCCGCGTGAGGTGGCAAACGTTGCCTGACGGCGTGATCGTCGTCCTCGTTTTGGGAACTGGCGAGGACCCCGACAGCGACGACCCAGGCGTCAATGATGGTCGTCGATACTTGGGCCGGACATGTCGCAACAGAACGTGGAGCTCATCCGCCGGTCCATCGAGGTGTTCAACGAGCGTGATGCCGACCAACTGACCGCGCTATCCCACCCCGAATGCGAGTGGAGGACCTTCCGCGCGCAGCTCGAGGGGACCGCCTACCGAGGCCACGACGGCATCCGGCGTTTCCTCCACGACATGGACGACGACTGGAGCGAGTTTCAAATGACGCCTCTCCAGTTCCACGCACAAGGCAACCGTGTAGTGGCCACCGCCCGGATCAGCGCAACAGGCCGAGGAAGTGGCGCGCACATCGACTTCGTCGCCGGGTTCCACTTCGAGCTCCGAGACGACCTGATCGCCCGAATCACGAGCTACAGCGACGCCGCCGAGGCCCTCAAAGCCGCTGGGCTATCCGAGTAGGGGGCTTTCGCCGCGACGACGGCAGGGATACTGAGGGGCGATGTCGCGGGACAACGTGGAGCAGCAATACCGGGCCGCTGACGCGTTCAGCCGCCACGATCTCGATGCCTTCCTCGCGATCTGCCACCCCGAAATCGAGTTGGTCTCGCGCCACTTGGAGCTGGATGGCAGCGGCCACCTCCGCGGCCACGCCGCTGTCCGACGGTGGTGGGAAACGCGGCTCAGCGTCTACCCCGACTTCACCTCTGAGATCGAGGCGGTCCGCGATCTTGGAGACGTGACCATTGCGCGGCACTACTTTCGCGGCGAAGGGGTTGGGAGCGGGGCGCAGATGGAGCAGAGCCACTGGCAGGTCACAAAGTGGCTCCACAACAAGGCCGTCTGGTGGCAGAGCTGCCCAACCGAAGCCGAGGCCCTCGAAGCAGTGGCGCTGTTGCGAGAAGGCGGTTCCGGGAAGGAGGACTCATAGACCCGGTTCCCTGTCCGGGTGACGGCTCATCGGCGGCGCTGCGTCGTCGCGGTCGTCCACCGCCGTCAGCCTGGTTACACGGACGGAAGCACGGATGGCCCCGGGACCAGCGGCGGCGGGTTATCGTCACCTCATGCGGTGGCGGATCGACAGTGGTCCCACCGAGGTGGAGCCACACGAGACCGAGGGCGGGCGGTGGGCCTGGGTATTGGTGCCCGCTGATGCGGGCGGGCGCGAGAAGTGCACGACCTACTTCAGCATCACAGAGTCCGCTCTGGTCTCGGATGACCTGCCGGCTCGCGTCCGGGAAGCTCGGGAAACGAAAGGCCGCTCGGAGGTCGAGCGGCGGCTCGGATGGGACATTCCGCCGAGGTTCGAAGCGAATGCCACCAAGATCAGCACGATCGGCGGAAAGCCTCCAGAGGGCAAATAGCAACGTGGCGCCACCCGCGTGTGGGTCGAGTTCGAGCGCAACAAGAAACGCGGTAGCCTGTAGCCAGCTGCTTGCGGGACTCCATCGCCTCCTCTCCTTCATGTGGTACCCGAAAGAGGACGCGGACTGGGAGCCAGCGATGGACGAGCAGCAGCAGCGCACCGGTCAGATCAGCGCCGCGATCTCCGACGGGGCCGTGCAACTGCTTCTGGAATACACGGGCAGGGGTCCGACCAAGGCCCGCACTACCGTCGACGGCGACGCCGTGATGGTCCTCGTCAAGGACACCCTCACAAAGGGTGAGCGAACGCTCGTGGAACTTGGCCGCAAGGACGAGGTGCTGAAGCTCCGTCACCACTTCCAGGAGGCGATGGCAGAGGACCTGATCGCCCTGGTCGAGCAACACACTCGCCGAAAGGTGGTCGCCTTCATGAGCGCCAACCATGCCCAGCCGGACATGGCGGCCGAGGTGTTCGTACTCGAGCCAGCAGACAGCCACCCCCCGAACCTCGTGGACTGACGCGGGGCGCGGTTGATCGCGCTTCGGGTCAGTCGATGAAGGGAAGGCGCGAGTCGGTGCCGGTCAACTCGAACACGCGTTGAACCCTTCGTGGCCCGCGCCTGATCCGCAGGCGATTTGAGTCGGCGTCTGAACGGGCATGCGCCTTGAGAATCATGTGCAGCCCACTCGAGTCGATGAACGACAGCTGGCTCAGATCGAGGAGGATCTGCGAGGCGGCGCCGGCCTCCGCCTCCTCCAGTGCGGCTTCGAGCAGCTCCACCGTCGAGAGGTCCAGCTCGCCCACCGCCGCCACGACGCAGTCGCCGTCGCACTCGTTGACGCTCACCTCCAGCAACCCTTTGCGTGGCCGTTCCACGGTGGACCTCCAGCACTCAGACGCGTTGCGTCGCTAGTACTCACCGCAACCCACCACGCGACGTCCTTCGCAGTCCGTGCGTCGCTGGCTGACGTTCCGAGAACAGTGTAAGCGCTGAGCGGGCTTGGCTACCTGCTCACGCGACGCGGCTCTGCGTAGAGAAAGTCATCCATCACCGCTACGTCGTAGCGCCTGCTCTCATCGGGGCCGAGCCTGCCGTTGCCGTACGCGATCCGAACGCGCGCCACGCGCGCCTTGCGGAAGATCACGCCGAGGAATGAGAGTCCCCGCTTTGAGACGGGAGCGGAGAACTTGCCGAGCGACCTGCCACGAGAATCGAAGTACTGAAACGCCGTGTTGTGACGCCGGTCGATGTCGGTGTAGACGGCACCGAACCCCCGCACAACCGCGCGAGTAGTCGTCCCCGGCACCCGGAACGTCAGATTCACGACATTGCTCCCCACCGGCGAGAAGAGGCGCTCTGCACTGAAGGTCTTGAACTGGCTCGAATAGGCGGGGTTGATATCGCCGAACCTCACCGCCGCACCGGCGGGATTGCTGGCGTCGGCGCTCACCGCCACGTGGTCGCCGGGCGTTTGAAGCACCGCGCCGCGCGCTCGCGGCGCAGTTCGGGCGTTGAAGAACTGCCCCGGCAGCTCGTTCGGAGCCGCGAGGTCATCCGGAACGCCGTCCCAGTTGAGCTCGCGGCGCCCCCCGGACTTGCCGCGTGGACCACCACCGTTGTTGGGCCCGAGCAGCTTCCGGAACCGCCGGACGGTGTCCCGGATGTCACCAGCGTCTCTGAGAACACGGGCAGCCGGGCGCGTTCGGCCCGCAGCGACCGCAGCGTCCGGGTCGATGCTCGCGGCTCGCGACAGGCCTGACGCATCGCGGCCGGCGGGGCCGCCAGACACCAGGGCCACACCGACTGCGAGCGCAGCGAGCAATAACAGGCGAGGTACGGTCCCAATCACGGCGATCCCGCGCAGAACCTCTCACACGACACGGCCCAACACAAGCGGGAGGCAATTGACGTTCCCACCAGGCCTGAGGCGCTGGGTTCGCGGCCTGTAGACGAACCAGAGGAGACTCTGGGCACCCGACCTAGGAGCTGTTGAGATGGCTGTGCACTACGAGACCGACGGCCCCGTCGCGGTCGTGACGCTCGATCGGCCCGAGACGGCGAACGCCATCGACCGCCCCACCGCGGACGAGCTGGTCTCGGCGCTGCGAAGGTTCGAAGGCGACGATTCGATGTCCGTCGCCGTGCTGACGGGCGCGGGCGGCAAGTTCTGCGCCGGCGCGGACCTGAAGGCCATGCAGGAGGAGGGCGCACCCCGCGCGAGCCGCGTCGCCCCCGATGGAGATGGGCCCGTGGGGCCCACGCGCATGCTGCTTGGGAAGCCGGTGATCGCCGCTGTGGAGGGCCATGCGGTGGCGGGCGGCCTCGAGCTCGCCGCGTGGTGTGACCTTCGCGTGGCGGCGCACGACGCGGTCTTCGGCGTCTACTGCCGGCGCTGGGGAATCCCGCTGATGGATGGCGGCACGATCCGCCTGGTGCGTCTGCTCGGCCACAGCCATGCGCTCGACCTGATCCTCACCGGCCGCGGCGTCTCTGGCGACGAGGCGCAGCGGATGGGGCTGGCCAACCGGCTGGTCGCGCCGGGAGAAGCTCTGGCGGCGGCCATCGAGCTCGCCAAGGAGTTGGCCGCGCGGCCTCAGGCCGCTCTCCGGAGCGACAGGCTGTCCTCCTACGAGCAGTGGTCGCTGGGCCTGGACGATGCGCTCATGCGCGAATACGAGCACGGCATGGCAACCCTGCGGACCGGAGAGCTCTTCGGGGGGCTCGAGAACTACGCGTCGGGAGGCTGGCGAGCCGACGGCTAGTGAAGCCCGGCTGGTCGTAGGCTTGCGCTGGTGCTCGGAGAGATCGGCACGCTCGCCTGGACCCGCCGAACGAACGGCTTGCTGAGCCGTCCCGAGCGCGCCCGATACATCACCGCGGCTGTGCGCGAGCAGGCGCGCGCGGCAGGTCCGCTGCTCGCGTTCCGGCTTGGCCGTGGCGCCCGCCGGCAAGCGACGATCGACGAGCACGATCTGCGCATCCCGGACTCCAAAGTGGCGCAGACGACAATCGAGGCGTGCGCCGAAGGGCAGCCGCCGATGGTCATCGAGCACAACTACCGCTCCTTCATCTACGCGCGGGCGCTGGCGGCCCTCGCCGGCATCGCCCATGACGAGGAGCTGCTGTTCGTGGCGACGATGTTCCACGATGCCGGCGTCCTGGAACCCGACCTGTCCGATGGCGGCCGCTGCTTCACGCTCAGGGGTGCCGCCGACGCGGAGTCTCACCTCGAGCAGTTCAACTGGAGCGACGAGAGGCGCGCCGCGGCGGCGGAGGCGATCACGCTGCACCTCAATCCTGCGGTGCCGCTGGACCGGGGGGCCGAGGCACACCTGATGCACGACGGCGTGCTGCTCGACGCGGTGGGCCTCCGTGCGTGGGAACTTCGCCGGGCGGCGATCGAGCGTGTGCGGTCGCGGCACCCGCGGCTGCGCTTCTCGCAGGACGGAGGCCGCCTGCTGGCGAAGCAGGCTCGTGCGATACCGGGCTGCCGGGTGGCGGCCGCGCTCGGCTCCGGCTTCGGCATCGCCCTCAGACTCGGCCCGTGGCAGGACTAACGCACCTCGAGGGCTTTCGGGCATCGATCGAGGCGTTCAACCGCCGAGACCTCGATGGCGCACTCTCGTACTTCGAGCCCGACATAGAGTGGGAGCCGTATGTCAACGATCCGGACGCCGGCACCTACCGAGGCCGCGAGGGCGTACGGCGGTTCTGGCAAGAGTGGTTCGACGCTATGGCCGACTTCCGGCTCAGGATCGACGAGTGCATCGACGCCGGCGACGGGCGCCTGGTCGCCGTCACCCAGGTTCGGGGCACCGGGCGAGGCAGCGGCGTCCCGGTTGAGGCGACCCTCTTCCAGGTGGCGGACACCCGCGACGGGAAGGCCTACCGGGTAAGGATGTTCGGCGACAGGTCCGCCGCGCTGAAGGCTGTCGGGCTGGAGGAGTAGCGACGGTGTCCGGGCAGAATGTGGAACTCGCCCTGCGCGTACTGGAGGCGTTCACCGACCGTGACGCCGAGCGCTTGACTGCCCTCTGCGACCCAGACTGTGAGTGGCGGCCCTTCCGGGCGCAGCTGGAAGGGGTCGCCTATCGAGGGCACAACGGCATCCGGCAGTTTCTCAACGACTTCGAGGAGGACTGGACCGGGTTGCGCATCGATCCACTCCGGTTCGACGAGCGTCGCGACCGCGTGGTCGTCATCGCGCGTGCAAAGGCGACGGGGCGCGCGAGCGGTGTCGACGTCGAGTTCGATGCAGGCTTCCTGCTCGAGCTACGAGACGGCCTGGTCATGCGACTGACCAGCTACGACGACCCGGCGGCTGCACTCGAAGCGATGGGGCCTGGACCGTAGGAAGCACTCCTCCTACTGGCATTCCAACCTGCGCTGGTCTACGATCGTTCGCCAGTTCGGGCGGAGAGGCAAGGGGGAAGACGATGAAGGCAGAGGGTCGGTTCATACGAACGTGCATGACGCGGGCATTGATCGTCTGCGTTGCGCTGGCCGCGAGCCTTGTTGGCGCCGCGAGCGCGCAGGCCGCCGTGAGCGTCACCTCATTCAATGCCACCCCCTCGACGACCCTCGCCGCTGCCCACCCGAACTTCACGACGGCGATCCGCCTGTCCTACTCCAATCAGTCGGACGACGTCCGGGCCGTGCAGACGTTCCTTCCGCCCGGCTTGGTCGGCAACCCGCGCAGCGTCGGGAGCTGCACGACCGCCCAGCTCAATGCGGACACCTGTCCTGCGGGCTCGAAGATCGGCACGACCTCGTCGATCGCGAGGGTGGAGCTTCCGCTCGTGCCCCCCACCACCTCGACGGGCGACGTCTACAACGTCGTTCCGACTGGCAACGAGCCGGCGCGCATCGGGATCGTCCTGCGCCCGGCCATCGCCGGCCTCACGCTGGGCAAGGTCGTCCTCTCGGGCCCGGCGAGTGTGCGCATTCCCGGTGACTTCGGCCTCAACGTCGTCTTCAACGACCTCCCGCGCACCCTTCCGGTCCTCGGCGGCGGCATCAACGTCCCGATCCAGATCACCGGGCTCGACCTCACCTTGAACGGCGTTGTCGGCGGGAGGGCGTTCATGACGAACCCGACCAGCTGCATCCGGGCGGGCACCGGGTTGGCGGTCTCGTCCTACGAGGGCGGGAGCAACGTCGCCACCGGGTTCTCCAGCTACACACCGACCGACTGCGGAAACGTCCCCTTCAACCCGTCGATCGCGTACTGGTTCTCCGAGAACCGCGCGAACACGAACACGGCTCTGATCGCCGCGGTCTTCGTTCCCGGAACGGAGTTCCCGCGCGCCCAGTCGCATATCAAGGACAGCGTGACCGTCCTGCCTTTCGGAACGCAGATCAACTTCGCTGCGTTGCCGAACATCGGTCAGTGCACCGACGCTCAGCTCAACACGGCGAGTGCGGCGCCCCCGAGCTGCCCGGCCAACTCGAAGATCGGCCAGACGGCGATCGTGAGCCCGGTCGTGGGGACGGTGACCGGCGACATCTTCTTCGCCTCGCCGGCGCCGGGGACCCCGCTGAGGCTGTTCATGACGGCAAGGATCACACCCACCCAGACGGCGAAGTTCATCATCGTGAACCACCTGATCGCCGGCGGCGGGATTCAGGCAGACCTTACGAACCTGCCGCAGGTGTCGCAGACCTCGTTCGTGCTCGGTTTCAACTCCGGCCCGAATGCCCTCCTGAAGACTCCGTTGACCTGCGGTACGAAGTACGGCTTGGGGCTGTTCACCCCGTGGAGCGGCGGGCCGCAGAAGTTCAACTTCGCGCCGATGCAGATCACTCGCAACCAGAACGGCACGCCCTGCGCGCCGGCCGCCGTCGCCAGGGTTGCCAAGCCCGCGCTGGGCAGTCTGGTCGACTAGTCGTCTGGCAGCGTTTCGCGAGGCGCCACCCGGCCGCCAGTACGGCCGGCCGGCGCCTCCCGCGCGTGGGCGACTGCTCGTTCACGCCCTCTTCACAGGAGGATTACGCGCCGAACACAGTCCTCCAGCGCCCTGGGACGACGATTCCCGGTAATGAGAGCGATCATCACAGTCGTGGCAAGGCGCTACGGGCAGCTGGCCTTCATGGCCGCAGTCACCACCTGCCTGCTGGCCTTCGTCTTCACCCAGGCGGGTCGAGGCGTGGCAGGACTACCGGGCGCGGTGGTCTACG
This sequence comes from uncultured Thermoleophilaceae bacterium, assembly GCA_963802855.1. GTDB lineage: Bacteria > Actinomycetota > Thermoleophilia > Solirubrobacterales > Thermoleophilaceae > JAAYBF01. The sequence continues at coordinate 134,479 of CAWDJP010000001.1, read as the reverse complement.
CGTTCGCGGCGGGCTTCGGCTTGGAGTTCGTGAGCTCCGCGTGGACGGGCCGCTGGGCCAGGCGGGGCAGCTCGCGGCAGCTGCAAAGCTGAGCTGCAGTACGGGTGGCCGCGGACTGCGGCCATTGGTAGATTTTGCAGGATGAACCACCGGCGTACGGACACCCTCCGCGCCTCCCCTCGGATGTTCGAGTCGGAGCTGCTCGATCGGCTCTCCCGTGTCCATCCGTCGGTACCGCTGATCCTGTTCGTCCCAGCGATAGCGGTCACCTTCGCTCTCGGCCAGGAGGGCACCCCGCCGCTGGAGGTCACCGCCTGGTTGTTCGGCGGGTACATGTTCTGGACGCTCACCGAGTACTGGATGCACAGGGTGGTGTTCCACTTCGAGCCGGAGAAGGGGATCGGAGCCCGCCTCCACTGGATCATCCATGGCGTGCACCACGACCACCCGAACGATCCGATGCGGCTGGTGATGCCGCCGTCGGTCAGCGTGCCGCTCGCACTCGCCTTCTACGGGCTGTTCCACCTGGTGATCGGCGGTCAGAGCGCAGACCTATTCGCCTGCGGGTTCCTGTCCGGGTACTTGATCTACGACATGACGCACTACCACCTCCATCACCACACGCCGCGCTCGCGCCTGGGCAAGCTCCTGTACGAGCTCCACATGCGTCATCACTTCCAGGACGACACGCGAGGGTTCGGCGTCAGCGCTCCGTTCTGGGACTACGCGTTCGGCACCCCGCAGAAGAAGCGCCGCTCGTCCGGCTGACTCGCCGGGCCTGACTCGCCGGGCGTCCTTCCGTTCCCGGTAGGTAGGCTCGCGCCGCGGTGGCCGAGCAGCTCTCCCCCTCCGACGCCTCGGCGCTCCAGGCCGAGCGTGGGCCGGTGCACATGCACGTCGGTGGCCTCTGCGTCTTCGACGGTCGGATCGAGCGCGAGGCGATCGTCAGCCGACTGCGCGAGCGCCTTCACCTGCTGCCGCGCTACACGATGCGCCTGGAGGCGACTCCACTCGGGTTGGCCAACCCCGTCTGGATCGAGGACGAGAGGTTCGACCCCGATCGCCACGTCCGCCGGCTGGCCCTACCGGCGCCCGGAGGAGACGCGGAGCTGTGCGAGCTGACTGGCCAGATCCTCTCCGAGCCCCTCGACCGAGCCCGGCCGCTGTGGCAGCTCACATTGGTCGAGGGCCTCCGGCGCGGCCGCTCGGCGATCGTGGCGAAGATGCACCACGCGCTCGTGGACGGCATCGCGGCGGTTGACGTGAGCACCGTGATCCTCGACCCCACTCGCGAGGGCCTCGATATCCCTCCACCCGAGCCGCGCGAGGCGCCCGAGCAGCGCCGGGCCGTCGGCCTGGACCAACTCACCCGGATCGCGTCCGCGCAGCTCGAGCTACCCCGAAAGCTCGCCCGCGAGGCCGTGGCGCGCACAAGCGATCCCCGCTCGTACGCCCGCCAGATGCGAAGTGCCGCGGGTCTGGTCGGCGAGCTCGCGCGCGTGCGCCCCCAGGCACCGGACACGCGACTGAACGCGGAGATCGGCCGCGAGCGCCGTTTCGCCCTGGCTCGCTGCCGCCTCGACGACGTGAAGGCGGTCCGGCGTGCCGCCGGGGCGACCGTGAACGACGTGCTCCTCGCCGCCGTGGCGCTCATGCTGTCCGACTATCTGGGGGAGGACGCGCCCGAGACTGCGGTGGCACTCGTGCCCGTATCCGTGCGCGCGGACGACGAGAAGGGAGAACTCGGGAACCGCATCTCGACGGTGTTCGTGGATCTCCCCCTGCGCGGCGAGCCACTCGAGCGGGTGCGCCGTATCAGTGCGGCGATGGACGAGGTGAAGGCCTCGGCCCAGGTCCGCGCGGGCGCTCTGATCGTCGGCGCAACCGGCCTCGTCCCGCCGATCGTGTCATCGCTGGCGGTCCGGGCCATGAGCGGCCCGCGGATGTTCAACCTGGTGGTGTCGAACGTGCCCGGACCCCAGCAAACGTTCTACCTGGCCGGTGTGCCGCTGCTCGAGGTGTTCCCGGCCGTGCCGCTGAACCCGCGCAACCAGGCGCTCTCGATCGGCATCGTCAGCTACGACGGCGGAGTGCGCTTCGGCCTACTGGCCGACCGCGACGCGCTTCCCGACGTCGACCGCGCGGCCGAGGGGCTGCAGGCGGCGACGTGGGCGCTGGTGGCAGCGGCGACCGGGTCGGGACCGGCTTAGGCGCTCGCGACCCCGATCAACTCATGCGGCTGAGAGGATTCGAACCTCCACGTCCCAAAGGACACGGGCACCTGAAGCCCGCGTGTCTGCCAGTTCCACCACAGCCGCCGGAGGCACCCGAGTCTACCGTTCGATCTGCCCCTCATCCGGCAGCCGCCGGCCTCCAACCGCCGTACACGACGCGCGTCCAGATCGCCGTGAGTGTGTCCACCACGAGATCCGGATCGTCCATCGGCTCGCGTCCCAGGGTCTCGGTCAGGTACCGCTCGTTCATCCACACCAGCGCAGCCGCCGTGCGTTTCGGATCGGCGACCGGGCTGCGGCCGCGGTCGACCTCACGGGCGATCTGGACGGTCGTGGCGTCCACGAAGCCCTCGACAACCGACCGGTAGGCGCGCTCCACAGCCGCGTCCTCCGTCGCCGCATCTGCGATCGCGCGCAGAACCCGCCCGTGCGTCTCGTATACCGCAACCGAGCCTTCCATCGCCCTGCGCAGCGCACCAAGGGGCTCGCCCTCGCCCTGGAGCCAGTCGTCCACCCTCTCGTAGGCCTGCGTCGCGATCTCCTGCATCAGCCGGATCGCCAGGTCGTGGCGGTCGCGGAAGTAAACGTAGAACGAGGATCGCGACAGCCCGGTCCCGTCCATCAACTCGTCGATCTTCAGGTCACGGAACGAGTGCTCGCGCAGGAACGCCTCGGCGGAATCCAAAATCTCGCGCTCTGCCTCGCGGGAAGTCCGCCGCCGGCGCCTCTCTGCAGGCGGGGATGCCACCACTACAGCCTAAACGGCGAGAGCGCCTCGCGTCGCAGTAAATAGACTCGCACGGACCACGAAAAGGAGAGCCCATGGCGTACGAAGTACCTTCCCTTCCCTACGGCTACGACGCGCTCGAGCCCCACATCGACGAGGCGACAATGCGAGTGCACCACGACAAGCATCACCAGGCCTACGTGGACAAGGCCAATGCCGCCCTCGAAGGAACGGAGTGGGCCGACAAGTCCATCGAGGAGGTCGTGGCGAACCTCTCGCAGCTGCCCGAGGACAAGCGCGGGCCCGTTCGAAACAACGGCGGCGGGCACCTCAACCACACGCTGTTCTGGGAATCGATGTCTCCCGACGGCGGCGGCGAGCCGGGCGGCGCCCTGGCCGATGCGATCAACTCCGCCTTCGGGTCATTCTCCGACTTCAAGGACAAGATGAAGGAGACCGGTGTCGGGCAGTTCGGTTCCGGCTGGGCGTGGCTGGTGCACGACGGAACCGGCCTCGCGATCGTCGGCACGCCCAACCAGGACAACCCGATCACCGACGGCAAGACGCCGCTGCTCGGCGTCGACGTATGGGAGCACGCCTACTACCTCAAGTACCAGAACAAGCGCCCGGACTACATCGACGCGTGGTGGAACACCGTCGAGTGGGGCAAGGTGTCCGAGCGCTTCGAGGCGGCCGGCGGCTGACCGGCCGCGCGTGCTGCGAGTTGGACGGGGGCGGCCACTTGGCCGCCCTCTTACTTGCGCGTCGCCATTTGTTCGTGCTAACTTACGTAAGTAGTGATGGACACAGCACTCAAGGCGATCGCCGAGCCCAATCGCAGGGAGATCCTCCGGCTGGTGCAGGGCGGCGAGATGAGCGCGGGCGAGATCGCATCGCGGTTCCCGCTGAGCAGACCCGCGGTCTCCCAGCACCTGACGGTGCTCAAGGGAGCCGGCTTGCTCGACGAGCGCCGCGACGGCACCCGCCGCCTGTACAGCGTGCGGATCGACGGCTTGGCCGAGGTCCGCGAGTACCTCGAGAGCTTCTGGGACGAGAGCCTGGACCGATTGAAGCGCGACGCCGAGCGCGCGGAGAGGAAGAAGACCTGATGACCACGCAGAGCACGAGTGCCACAACCACCCTCGAGCGCGAGGTACGCATCGACGCGAGCCCGGAGAGCGTGTACGGATACTTCGTCGAGCCCGCGGCGATGTGCCGCTGGATGGGCGTCGACGCCGAGCTGGAACCGCACCCGGGCGGCATCTTCAGGGTCAATGTGGATGGCCAGCACACCGCCCGCGGTGAGTTCGTCGAGCTGGTCCCGCACGAGCGGGTTGTGTTCACGTGGGGCTGGGAGGGCGAGGACATCCCGCTGGCGCCCGGGGAGAGCACGGTGGAGGTGACCCTCACGCCGGACGGTGCCGGCACGCTGCTCCGACTCGTCCACACCGACCTTGCGGCCGAGGGCCCCGGATCGGTGTCGAGCCACGCGCACGGGTGGGAGCACTACCTGGAGCGCCTCGGGGTCGCCGCCGGCACGGGCGACGCCGGGCCGGATCCCTGGATCAAGGCTTGACGGCCCGAAGGAGGGCGTCGCCTCAAGCGCGCACGAACCGGAGCACGTGCTCGGCGATCTGCTCCCCGCGGTCCTCCTGGAGGAAGTGGGCGGCGCCCTCGATCGGCACCTGTTCTCCGGCGCCGGGAATCAAGTCTGAGTACACGTTGCCGGCCTTCGGGTAGGGAAAGACGGGATCGGAGTCGGAGAACGCCACGAGCGTCGGCTTCTCCCAGCGGGAGAGCGCGTCGGACACCGCCAGCATCTCGGACGCACCGGGGGCGTCCTCCGAGAGCGGCACGAGCAACGGGAACTGGGCGGCGCCGGCCTTCGACTCCGGGTTGGGGAACGGCGCCTCGTAGGCGGCCACGACGTCATCGGGGAGGTCGGTGGCGGTCGCGCCCTGGATGATGAATCCGACGGGCAGGTCGGGGGTGCGCTCAGCGAAGTCGCGCCAGGCCATGAAGCCCTTGCTCACCCGCCCGGTGAATAGGCCCGTGTTCATGATCACGAGCCGGTCGACCCGGTCCGCATTCTCGACCGCCCAGCGCAGCCCGATCGGTCCACCCCAGTCCTGTACGACCACCGTCGCGCGACGCAGGTCGAGGCGGGCCAGCACGTCGGAGACAGCCTCGACGTGGCGGTCGTAGGTGTACCAATCCCGGTCGGTCGGCTTGTCGGAGCGGCCGAACCCGACCAGGTCCGGACAGATCACACGTAGGCCATCCTCCACCAGCGGGGGGACCATCTTGCGGTAGAGGTAGGACCAGCTCGGCTCGCCGTGAAAGCAAACCACCGGGTCTCCCCCGCCCTCATCCACGTAGTGCATCCGGAGGTCTCCGGCCTCTGCATAGTGGGGCTCGAACGGATAGCCCGGGAGGCCCTCGAAGCGCTCGTCCGGGGTGCGGAAGGCGTCCATTGACCGCGGAACCTATCGGTACCCTTGCCGTGATGGGCCCCACGGCCACCGACGCCTGGACAGAGCACACCCTGCGCGCCCTCGCGCAGGCCGGTCACCGCGCCAGCGGGCCGCGCGCCGAAGTCATCGACGCCATCGCGACGCTCGGGTGCTCGGTGACCGCGCGCGAGATCGCCGACGTGCTCCGCGAGCGGGGCAGTGGAGTGGGGCTGGCGAGCATCTACCGCGCGCTCGAGCTGCTCGACAGGCTCCGCCTCGTCAAGCGCTTCGACGTGGGCGAGGGAGTCGCCCGCTACGAGCCAGCCCATCCGTCCGGCGAGCACCACCACCACATCGTGTGCGAGAGCTGCGGGACGGTCGAGGCGTTCGAGGACGAGAGCCTTGAGCGGGCGATCCACAGCCTCTCCGACCGTGTGGACTTCAGCGTCGCTGCCCACGACGTGACCCTGCATGGAGAGTGTCCTTCGTGCCGCGACTCCGCCTGAGGTTCGCGGTCGGCTACGGGCTCGGACGACAGCGCACGGCGCCACCCGTGAGGCCGGACACGATCTTCTCGGTGTTCGACGCAATCGAATCGACGTAAGTCGCGCCGCTCGAGCCCTCGGGGCCGAGCGTGTCAGCCCAGAGCGCGCCGCCCACCTTCGCGCCGGTCTCGCGGGCTACCGCGTCCTCGAGGTCCGCACCCAATGAGCTCTCGGGGAAGATCGCCATCACCTCCTCGTCCTTGATCTGGTCCACCAACCCGGCCGTCTCGCCCGCGGAGGGCTGGGCCTGCGAGGAGCGCGACGGGATCAGCGCGCCCACGACGTCGAGGCCGTAGCGGGCGGCGTAGCCGCCGAGCGCATCGTGCGTGGTCACGAGCTTGCGCCGCGCGTCGGGGATCTTCTCGATGCAGGCGGCGACGGAGCTGTCGAGGCGGCGCAGCTCGCGAGCGTAGGCGGCGGCCCGGCGTGAGTATTCGTCAGCTCCGCTCGGATCGGCCTCGGCCAGCGCGGCGCCGATCACGCCCGCCGCGGCGATGGCCGCGCGCGGATCCTGCCACCAGTGTGGGTCGTCTCCTGTCGCCCGCGTGCGAGCGCGATCGCCCACCGAGACCTGCTCGGCGTCGCCTCCGGCATTGTCGATCAGGTCGGACAGCCACTCGTCCACCTCCCCTCCCGAGCGCAGCACGACGTCGGCTTCGCCGATGGCGATTGCGTCGCTGGGACGGGGCTCGTAGCCATGCGGGTCCGAGTTGGGCTTCAGGAGCTGGTCCACCTCGACGCGTCCGCCGCCGACCTGACGCGCCATGTCGCCCAGCTGCGTGGTCGTGGCAACCACGCGTGTCCGGCCGTCCGAGGGGTCGCCGGACCCCGTGCCACAGCCCGCGCTCAGAACGACGGCCGCCAGGGCGGAGAGCACGATCAGCCTCACCCGGCAGGAGTCTAGTGAGAACGATTCTCGATTAAGGCGGGCCGTGCGCCGGCGCTAGTCCCGCGAGCGCCGCCCGCCGCTGCGCTCGAGCGGGCGCGAGGCGTCGACGTAGGGCAGCAGTCCCAGCTCGCGCGCTCGCTTGACCGCGAGCGCCATGCGCGACTGGTCGCGACGCGACAGGCCCGTCACTCGGCGAGAGCGGATCTTGCCCCGCTCCGTGATGAAGCGCTGGAGCAGGCTCACGTTCTTGTAGTCGATCTTGTCGAGCTCCTCGCGGGGGAGCTTCGAGTAACGCCGCGCCTCGCCCCTCATTCCGGGCTTTCTGCCGCGCGCCTTGTCCTTGGTCGGTCTCGCCATGCGACGAAGCAGGGTACAGACCGGCTCCGAGAATGACTCTCAGCCGCATCTGGTGGACCCAGGCGCGAGCCGCACCTAGCCTGGTCTCGTGCCCGCTGCAACCGCTGCACTCCCCCGCGCACCTACGCCAGATCGGCACCTCGTGCTGGCGCGCCGTGCCCGACTTCTCTCGTGGCTCGGCCTCGTCTGGATCGGCGCCGAGGGCGCGGTCGCGATAGGCGCGGGCCTGGCGGCAGGCTCGGTCGCACTGATCGGCTTCGGCGTGGACAGCGCGATCGAGGCGTTCGCGAGCCTGGTGGTCATCTGGCGCTTCACCGGGTCGCGGATTAGATCCGACGCGGCCGAGCGGCGTGCGCAGAAGCTGGTGGCCGCGCAGTTCTTCGTCCTTGCTCCTTACGTGGGACTCGCCGCCCTCGAGGCGCTGATCACCGGCGAGCGCGCGGACCCGACCTGGCTCGGCATCGGCCTTGCGGCGACCAGTGCGGCCGGGATGCCCCTGCTCGGGCTGGCGAAGCGCCGGGTCGGCGAGCAGATCGGGTCGCTCGCCACCCGCGGCGAGGGGATGCAGAACGTGCTCTGCGGCCTGCTGGCCGCAGCGCTGCTGATCGGCCTGCTCGGCAACGCGCTCGCCGGGCTGTGGTGGCTCGACCCGATCGTGGCGCTGCTGATCGCGGCCGTGGCCTTGCGCGAGGGGCTTGACGCGTGGCGCGGTGAGGCGACCTGCGCCTGCGCCGCCCATCCCGCACACTGAGCGTCAATCATGACGTCTGACCCGCTGGCGCTGGTCGCCGTCGCTGCATGGTGCTTCGCCGTGGCGCTGGCGGGTGGACTCGTGGGGCTCGTGCTCGGCAACATCAGGCTGCCCGTCGTGCTGCTGGCCGCGTCGAGCCCTTCCGCGGGCGCCGGTGCCAATCTCGGGATCTCGGGCGTCGCGGCCGCCGCCGCCTCGATCGCCCACATCCGCGCCGGCCGGGTGAACTGGCGGCTGTTCGGATGGATGGCCCCGCCGTCGATGGCCGGCGCCGTGGTCGGCGGCTACGCCGCCGGTGCGATCCCAGACGACGCTCTCCTGGCGATCATCGGGCTGGCCCTCCTGTACTTCGGGATCGACCTGCTGCGTCCGAAACCGGACGCCCCCCAGCCGGCCGAGAACGCCGGCCCCGACGTTCGCGCCGCGGTCCTCACCGGCGCGGGCATCGGCCTGCTCGGCGGGCTCGTGGGACTCATCCTCGGCTCCCTTCGCATGCCCGCCCTGCTGCGCTACGTCGGGGAGCCAGCGCATCGGGCGGTGGGGACGAACGTGACCGTCGGGGTCTGCGTGGGCATCGCTGGCGTCATCGGTCACGCGCCTGAGGGGGTGGACTGGGACCTGCTCCTGTTGGGCTCCGCCGCATCGATCCCGGGTGCGGTCCTGGGCTCGCGCCTGACGGGTCGCCTCTCGCCGCCCCAGCTGCTGCGAGCGATCGGTGCCGTCCTCGTCGTAGCGGGGCTTGCCACCATCGGGCAGGCCGCGACGTAGCGCCGGGCGTTCACACGCGTTTCACCGCAGGGCAGAAAGTGAGTAACAAGCAGGGCTTTCCCTCGCCGTACCGTCGTGTTCCGAGGTGGCGCGACGAGCGATCAGCCCCGAGGCGAGGAAGGTCGGGGCGGCGGCGTTCTGCGGTGCGATCGCGGCGGCCGCGCTGGGTTTGGCGGCGACAGCGGGTACGCCTGAGGCCGAGCGAAGCGCGTCCGGCAAGTCGTCCGGCGATGCCTCCCGCCGAGCCTCGACGGGCTCCACGGAGATCCAGCTTCTCGGGGTCAACGATTTCCACGGCAACCTCGAGTCGCCGAAGGCGGCGGCGCGGGATCACGGCGGCGCGCCTGTGCCGATCGGCGGCGCCGCCACGCTGCACGCCCACCTGGACCGCGCCGAGCGCAGCCACCCGGGCCGCACGATCCGCGTTCATGCCGGCGACATGGTCGGCGCCTCTCCCCTCCTCTCCAGCCATTTCCACGACGAGCCTTCGATCCGGGCCATGAACCTCATGGAGTTCGACGTGGGCACCCTCGGCAATCACGAGTTCGACGAAGGCGGCGCCGAAATAGAACGGATGTTGCGCGGCGGCCAGCGCCGCGATGGGCATCAGTTCAAGCGCGACCATCGCGGCCGGATGGTCAACACGTCCGCGGCGGACTTCGAAGGAGTCAATTTCCCCTACACCGCGGCGAACACGGTCGATCGCGAGGGCCTGCTGGCGCTCCCGCCGACCAAGATCATCGAGCGCGACGGCGCTCGCATCGGCTTCATCGGAGTCACGACCACCACCACGCGCGATTACGTCCTCCCCGAGCACGCGGGGCGCTTTCGCTTCCTCGACATCTCGGACACCGTGAACCGCGAGACAGCCGCCCTGCAACGCGCGGGCGTGCAGGCGATCGTCGTGCTCGCGCATTCGGGCGCCTACCACGCGCATGGCGACTCAGGCGCGGCCAGGGGCGAGATCGTCGACGAGGCACGACAGATGACGAGCGCGGTGGACGTCGTGATCGCGGGGCACACCCACTCCCACCTCAACACCCGCGTCCCAAACACGAATGGCAAGGGCGACAAGCTCGTGATCGAGGCCAACTCGCTCGGGATCGCCTACGACCGCGTCCGGATGACGGTCGATCGAGCTTCGGGGCACGTCCTGAGCAAGACCGGAGACACGCCCCGAACGTGGGCCGACGAGGTCGCGCCCCAGCCGCACACGGCGGCGCTCGTGGCCGACCACGCCCGCCGGATCGCCCCCCTGTCGGAACGAGTCGTAGGCCGCGCCGAGCGCCGACTCTCGCGCAACCGTGCGGGCGCGCGGCGGGGAAGCGTGGGAGCGGTGGCAGCGCGGGCCCAGCGCCAATTCGCGAAGGCGGACATCGCGTTCGTGAACGAGGGCAACGCCCGCGGTGACATCGCCGCGGGTCCGATCACCTACGCCGAGCTGTTCCGCGCATCCGCTTACGAACACCAGGTGCTTCGCATGACCATGCGCGGCAGCGAGGTCAGGGAGGTCCTTCAGGAGCAGTTCACCCACGAGGAGGGCCACGTGCTCCTCCACCTCGCCGGCCTCGACTTCGAACGCGACGGCGACCGCGTCGGGCGAGTGACGCTCGCAGACGGCAGGCGGCTCGACCCCCGAGAGCGCTACACCGTGGCGGCGAATGAGCTGCTGCTAGACCGCGGCGGTTTTGAGACGCTGCACCGGCACGGTAACGATGCGCGCCCCGTCGGTACGGACCTCGAGGCGCTGGTCAGTTACGTCGAGCGCGCCGAGACGATCGGCTGAGCGTACCCTGATCAGGCCTGGTCATCGTCGGGCGGCTTCCGTCGAGCACCACCCTTGCGTGAGCGTTTGTCCTCGGGGCGAAACAGCGGCGTAAGGGCTTGGCGCATGTCATCGGCCTCCCCCTCGGACCGCTCGTCGCCTGAGGCCTCGGTCTTGGTCGAACGCTTGCGCCCCGCCGGGCTCTTTCGCTCGCGCGACGATTTGCGCGCGGCGTCCGATCGGCCTTCGACGGGACCCGCGTCGAGGGCGGCGCGCTCGAGCTCGATCACGCGCGCGTCAGCCCTGGCCAATTCTCCTCGCACCTCGGCCAGCTCGTGCTCGAGACGGCGCACCCGCTCGAGCAGGCGAGCGTCACGATCATGCGCGCGGCTGGACTGGTCGGGTTTCGCGGGAGCGAAGGGGTCTTCCGGGTCGGCGCCCACCGGCGGATGCGGCTCAGGTGTGGGTTTGCCGCGCGCCGACAACGATCGCTCGAGGTCGTACGACATGACCATCCATCGTCCGCCCCGCCTGCGCGCCGGGATCTCGCCTCGTTCGATCAGCAACCGCACTTCGCGCGGGGAACGACCGCTGAACCTAGCCGCCTCCTCGAGAGTGAAGATCGCCATGCACGAACGCGTTTCGCCAGCCCAACGAGAACTCCTTGCCCCTCGCAAATCGGCGGGGCGTCTCAGGGCGTGCGGCCCTTGGCCTGCGAGCCCGCGCCTGCTCCTCCTCCCACTCGGGAGTTACCGCACCCTCCGGCAGCCGCCACCGCCGGCCGCTCGACTCCGTCTCCGGGGTGGCTCCGTACCCCTGGCGTGAGGCCGTTAATCGATCCGTATCATCGCCGCGGTGTCCTCCCCCGTTTCAGCGCCGAGCGCTGCGCCTGACCTGCCACTTCCGCCGGTGGACTTGGCCGACCGAGTGGGCTCCAGCCCCGGCCCGGGCGGCTCGCTGGACCCCTTTCTGGCGATGGGAGCTGCTGTGCGAACGCAGATCCAGGACCTGCTCCCACCGGACTGGGAGTGGAAGGGCAAGCAGGTGCTGGACTTCGGCTGCGGCGTGGGACGCGTCCTACGCCATTTCGGGGAGGTGGCGGACGAGGCGCAGTTCGTGGGCTGCGACATCGACGAGCCGAGCATCGCGTGGATGCGCGAACACCTGTCGCCGCCGTTCGAGGCGTTCGTCAACGGGGAGTCTCCCCCGCTGGCCCAACCCGACGCCCGCTTCGACCTCGTGTACGCCATCTCGGTGTTCACGCACATCAGCGACGAGTGGAGCACCTGGCTGCTCGACCTGCATCGGATCCTCAAGCCGGACGGCTACCTGATCGCATCGGTGCTCGGCGGAGGCATGTCGGAGCAGATCGCCGGTGAGCCGTGGAACCCCGACCGGATTGGCATGAACGTGCTCGGGCGGTACCGGCCCTGGTCGGAGGGCGGACCCAGCGTCCTGATCTCCGAGTGGTGGCTGCGAGCACATTGGGGCCGGATCTTCGACATCGTCGAGTACCGGCCGGCGTTCCTTCCCGGCCAGGACTTCCTCCTGCTCCGCCGTAGATCGGTCGAGGCAACGCGTGAGGAGCTCGAGCGGATCGAGCCCGACGAGCCGCGTGAGATCGCGGCGCTCCGCCACAACATCGCCCAGCTCCACAGGGAGTCGCGGCAGGGACGAGCGTCGCTGGAGGCTTCTGCGAGCTGGCGCCTGACCGCCCCGCTGCGGGCGGCGAAGCAGCGCTTGCGCGCACGTGCGGGGCGCTGACGCCGGCCGAGGACACGGCCGTGCGCCTGCCGCAGGCGCTCTACGCCTTTCGCCGTTCGAGCACCTCGATCTCGTCCAACGAGCGGCCCGCGCCCAGCGCCACGCAGGTGAGCGGGTCATCGGCGAGCCGGGCCGGGACGTTCGTCTCCTCCTCGAGCCGCTCAGCGAAGCCCCGTAGCAACGCCCCGCCGCCGGCGAGCACGAACCCTCGCCGCGGAAGGTCGGAGGCCAACTCAGGAGGGGTGGTCTCCAGCGCTCCGACGACCGCGGCAACGATCTCGGCCACGGAGTCTTCGAGGGCTCGGCGCATTTCGTCGCCACCGACGTCCACCTGTCGCGGCAGCCCCGAAACCGGGTCCCTCCCCTTCACGTCACATGAGCCCTCCGTACGATCGGGGGCGACGCTGCCGACCTCGAGCTTGACCCGCTCCGACGTAGTCTCCCCGACCGCCAAGCCGTGCGCGCTTCGCAACCACGCCGCCACGGCCTCGTCGAAGTCGTAGCCGCCGACACGCAGCGACCGCGAGACCACGATCCCACCCAACGAGATCACCGCTACCTCGCTGGTGCCGCCGCCCACGTCGACGACCACGTTCGCGCGCGGCTCATCGATCGCCAGCCCGGCACCGATCGCCGCCGCCAGCGGCTCCTCGATCAGATGGACCGACCGCGCACCCGCTGCCAGGCACGCCTCGGTCAGAGCGCGACGCTCCACGTCGGTGATCCCCGACGGCGCGCACATCATCACCCTCGGCCGGGCGTGACGGCTGCGGTGCACCCGGGCCATGAAGTGACGCAGCATCTTCTCCGTGACCTCGAAGTCGGCGATCACGCCATGCCGAAGCGGCCGGACCGCGGAGATCCGCGCCGGCGTCCGGCCGATCATCTGCTGCGCGTCCTCGCCGACCGCGTGAACGGCCCCACTGACGGTGTCCACGGCCACAACGGAGGGCTCCGAGACGACGATCCCTTCCCCGCGCACGAACACCAGCGTGTTGGCGGTCCCCAGGTCGATCGCGATGTCGCGACCGCCCCGGCGCGGCAAAAACGATCTCGCGCGCGGGCTCAGGTGGCCTCGGCGAGCCGCTCGCGGTTCAGCAACTCCCGGCGCATCGGCCGGGGCGAGTTCACCAGCATCACGCGAAGGATAGGTTGCTCAGGCCTCGCGGAGCGTCTGCATCCGCGGATGCGCCACGGCCGTGGCGACCTCGCGGCCGCGTAGCACGGCGGAATCGGTCAGCGTCCACTCGGAGGCCTCGTCCCCGGACGTCCTGGCCAGCGTGGCATCGGACGCCAGCACCCGCTCAGGACGTTGCTTGGCGAGCTCCGACAGGCGCGACGCCTCGTTCACCGGGTCGCCGATGACCGTGTACTCGAAGCGGTGCTCGGCGCCGACGTTGCCGGCCACCGCGCTACCCGCGGAGACTCCGATCCCGAAGTCGATCTCCGGCATCTCGCGCGAAAGGCGGGCCGCCAGCTCGCGGGCCGCGCGCAGCGCGTCACAGGCCGGATCCTCACGCGGCACCGGGGCGCCGAAGACGCACAGCGCGGCGTCCCCCTCGAACTTGTTCACAAGCGCCCCCTCGGCCTCGACCACGTCGACCACGACCCGGAAGAAGCGGTTCAGCAACCGCACCACCTCGGTCGGTGGCATCGCCAGCGCCATCGAGGTCGACCCCACCACATCGACGAACAACGCCCCGATCTCGCGCTCCTCGCCGCCGAGGCGAGTGCCCTCGCGCAGGGCGGCCCGGGCCACGTCCTCACCGACCTGGCGCCCGAACAGATCACGGATCCGTTCGCGCTCGCGCAGCCCGTCAGCCATTCGGTTGAACCCCGCCTGCAGCAGCCCGACCTCACTTGCGTCGTCGACGGGCACGCGCGCGTCGAGGTCGCCGTCCTGGACCCGCTGGAGCCCTCGATGCACCGAGGTGACCGGATGGGCGATCGCCTTGGCGGCGAACATCGTCGTGAGCATCCCCACGATCGTCGCCACCACGCCGAGGAAGATCACGGCCTCGGCGACGTGGCCGGCTTCGACCCCGGAGTTGAGCAGGCCGGCGACGCCCACGATCACGACGCCGAGCAGCGGCACCCCGGTCCCGAGCAGCCAGGCCATCAGCAGGCGGGCGCGGACTCCGGGGGCCATCCTCGCGTCGGCCGGGCGAGCCTCGAGGGCCCGTGCCGTCACCGGGCGCAGGATCCGCTCGGAGCCCAGGTACACGATCGCGCAGGTGGTCTCGCCGCCGAGCCAGGTAGCGCAGATCGACATCGCGGCGAGCTCCCACGAGTAGATGATTCCGTTGAGCAGGGAGAACAGGATCCCGCCCACCACCCAGGCGATGCCATTGAACTTGGCTCCGTAGACGGCGAGGGCCAGCGTGCGCCGGTGCTCGCGGTCATCCGGCGGGCGGCCGGCGGTCATCCACTCCAGCGTGCGCAGGAGGTGCTTGGCGGTGAAGTGCCGGATCGTCAAGCCGGCCGCGACGACGTAGACAGCCAGAAGCGGACCGTTGAGGCGCGCCAGATCCCACAGGTCGTGCTTGTCCCCCAAGAAGACCGGGATGAGGAAGCCAATCGAGGTGAACACCACCACCGACCCGGATGCACTGGCCAGCCAGCCCGCACGCGCGAGGCGCCGACGTACGTCCTCGACCAGCTCGGCGGCGGGTGGCTCGGAAATCGACTCCGTGGTCACGGCACGAGTATGCCCGCAGTGCCGGCGCGGAGAGAAGGTGACAGGCGGCTTCATGCCACCGGGACGCGCGCGGTATGCCGCGCGCCGAGGACTGTGCGGGCACCGTGCGCGGGCCTGATCGTGATATTGCGGCGCCGCGCGACCTCCGCACCATCCGTCCCCGCGCGCAGCTCGCACGCGGCCAGCACCGCGCGGAGCACTAGCTTCATCTCAACCATCGCGAAGCTGGCGCCTAGGCAGCGGCGGCGGCCTCCGCCGAACGGGATCCACGTGTAGGTGCCGGGCTGCTCGTCGAGGAAGCGTTCCGGGCGGAACGCGTAGGGATCCGGATAGATGGCCGGGTCGTGGTGGAGCAGGTACGCGTTCGGCACCAGGCAGACGCCAGGGTCATAGGTCCGCCCACCCACCTCCACGGTCCGCATGACGAGCCGGGGCCCGACGTTGGGGAGCACGGGTCGGCGCCGTAGTGTCTCCTGGGCGGTCGCGGTGAGGTAGGTGTCGTCGTCTCCGGCGTCGATCTCCTCGGTCAGCCTGCCAAGGATCTCGGGGTGCCGCGGCAATGTCGCGAACGCCCACGCGAGTGAGGAGGCGGTGGTCTCGTGCCCGGCAACCAGAAGCGTCATCAGCTCGTCCCGCACCTCCTGCTCGGACATCGGCGAGCCGTCCTCGCGGCGCGCGTCGAGGAGCATCGCGAGGATGTCGTTGCGCTCCTGCTCGTCGCGGCGGCGCTCCTCGATCAGCTCGAAGAGCAGCGCGTCCATCTTTCGCTGGAGGCGGACGAAGCTCGCGAACGGGCCGACCCGCTCGAGAACCTTCGCCGCCATGCTGTCGGCGGGCGGTGGAGCCAGGCTGATCGGCCGGTCGCCGAACGCGAGCATCGCCCCGAGCCCGTCCCTCAGCGCATCGAGGCGCGGACCGGGGTCCAGCCCGAACACGGCGCGGAGGATGATCTCGAGCGTCAGGCGCTGCATCCGCGGGTGCAGCTCGAGCCCGGTCTCTCGCGGCCAGGTCCCCACCTCGCGCTCGGCCACCTCTTCCATCAGGCCCGAGAGCGCCGCCATCTTCTCGCCGTGGAAGGCCGGCAGCATCAGCTTGCGCTGCTCCATGTGCGCGCCCTCATCGAGGAGGAGGACCGAGTTGCTCCCCACCACCGGCTCGAGCACCCGTGCCCCCTGGCCCGGATGGAGCACGTCGGCCGGTGCGGTGAAGACCTGTTTCACCTCGTCCGGATCCGACAGCATCACGAACGGAGGAGAGGTCGGCAGGCGAATCGTGAAGCGCTTGCCGTAGCGGGCGCGGCAGCGCTCGAGGTAGGGCAGTGGGCGCGTCCAGAACCCCACGCCCTGAATGAACGCTGGGTACCTTGGGCCCGGCGGCAGGTCTTGGCGCGTCGCCATCTCTCCTTTTGCTTCGCCCTGGAGCAGGAGGCATACCCGATGGGCGGGCGCGATGTGTGACGGTGAGCACACAAGCGCCGCATCGACCGCGTCGTCAACGTGTTCATGGCATGCATGAGGGGTCGATCCCGGTCGCGGCCGATCGGCGCGCTGGCCGCGCTATTGGCCGTCGCGGTACTCGCCGGCTGCACCGTCCCAAGGCCTCCGGGGGCAGCACCACTGCGCTACCGCGATCAGGTGTTCACCGCGGCTACGGTCACACGCGACATCCAGTACGGCAGCGCACCTGACAATGCCGGCAATCCGGTCGCGCTGAGACTCGACCTCTACCAGCCGTCCGGCGATACGCAGACAGGAAGGCCCGCGGTCGTGTGGGTCCACGGCGGCGGATTCAGCAGCGGCGACAAGGCCACTGGCCCGGTGGTCGATCTTTCGAACACGTTCGCGAAGCTCGGCTACGTCGCAGTGTCAATCAACTATCGGCTCCTGAGGCCGGAGGCACCCCAGGCCGTAGCGGCAATCGCCGCCAAGCACGACGCCCAGGCCGCGGTCAGATGGTTGCGCGCCAACGCGGCGCGGTACCGGATTGATGCGGACAGGATCGGGATTGGCGGGGCCTCCGCCGGTGCGGGCACGGCGAACCTGGTCGGGGTGTTCTCCGAGGACACCGGCGAGAGCGGGAATCCGGGCTTCTCATCGAAGGTCGGGGGATTCGTGACGATCTCCGGCGCCGTGCCGGGGGGCCAGTTCGCCAGCGCGGGAGACGCACCAGGATTGTTGTTCCACGGGACGGCAGACCCGACTGCGCCCTACCAGTCGTCGGTCGAAACCGCGGGCGCCCTGCTCAGAGCGGGGGTGCCGGCGTTTCTGCAGTTGTTGGACGGGGCCGGGCACGTCCCATACGCGCAGTACCGCGACCTGATCGTCTCGCAATCGGACTACTTCTTCTACACGTTCCTCGATCTCGCACACGCCCACGGCCAGCCCGCTGGGGCGCAGGGCGACGAGGCGCGCTAGCGCAGTATCCGGAAGCTCGCGCGGACCGGCTTGCCCTTGTTGCCGACCGAGTCGGTGGGAACCCCCACCAGGCGATAGCTGCCGGGCGCGAGCTTGCGGCCGCGCAGGCGTCCGGTGAACCGGAAAGCGTTCTGCCCCGACCCGCCGGCGTGGGTGAAGCGGCCACTCAGCGCCACCCAGCGGGTGCACCGCTTGCGCTTTCGGTTCGAGCGCGTCGCCCGCACGCACTTGCGGCCGACCTTGCGACCTGTCACCGCACGCTCCACCCGGAACGCGACCCGCGCCGCCTCGGTCAGCCGGTAGGAGACCTTTGCGCCCTGACCGGCAGTGATGCTGCCGCCCTTGGACCGTGCGCGGAAGCGGGTTGGCCTGAGCGCGAGAGCGCGAGCGGTCGGCGCCGAGCGATCGACCGTCGGGGTCGGGCCGGGCCCACCGCCTGTGACGGGCGGTTGGCTCGGCGCCACCGGCGGGTTCGGCGGATCAGGCGGATCGGGCGGGTCGGGCGGGTCGGGCGGGTCCGGGTCGACGATGAGCTCGGCATCCGGGGCGTCGGGGTCCAGCCGAACCCACTTGGCGACCGACGGGACGCCGCGATCATTCAGGAGGAACAGCATGTAGTAGCCCGGCGGCGCGACGTTCGCGGATGCCGGCGCTTTCAGGTTCAGCCCCTGGCCGTCGACCCGGTTGATCACCTCGAGCTCGACGTGCCGCTGGTTCATGTCAACCGAATGCGTCACCGCAGAGGGGGCCATGAGCACCGCACGGCTGACGTGGTCCGCCGTCCGGACCCCGAAGCCGGCGTTCCACCGCACCGCCGCGGGCGCCGAGCCGATCGACGGGCGCGGCGCCGGCCCGCCACTCGAGTTCAAGAGGTAGGGCGGCGTGTAGATCTCGGCCGTGTCCTGGTCCAGACCACCGTTCTTGTCGTCGCCCGCGGATATGACCCGGCCGTCGGGCAGCAGCATCGCGGTCGAGTGGTAGGCGCGCGGCTCCGCCTGCTTGGCTCCTTGACGCCATGCGCCGTCCCCCGGGCCCCACAGCTCGACCTTGCGGTGGTTGTCGCCACGGTTTCCGTAGAAGTCGGTGGACCAGTGGCCGCCCGGGTCATCCGCCGGGAACGGCGGGGCCGGCACGCCGTAGCCCCCGCCGACCGTGACCATGCCGCCGCTGGGAAGCATCACGGTGTTGTGGTGGCTGCGTGCGGTCTGCAGCGCAGGCCCGAAGACCCAGCCCGGATCCTCCTCGTCGAAGATCTCGGTGCTCGAGTTGGGCGCGTCGGAGTAGCCGCCGCCGATCTGCCAGATCTTGCTGGAGACTCCCGCGCCCGACTGTCGAGGCATGAGGACGGCCGTCCCCCAGGTCCGGTGGCGAAGGAGATCCGGCGCGTCGGTCCAGGAGTAGGCGTTCGACGGGCCCGGGTCGTTGAGGTACCAGCTGTCGCGCTGCTCCTGGCCGGCCACGAGCACCCGGCCCGAAGGCATCGAGAACAGGTGCGGGTAGTAGCCGCCGCGCGGCGGCTGGCCCTCGCCCTCGCGCTCCCCCAGCAGAGTGACCGTCCCGCGCCCGTTCAGGTCCTCCGACGGGGTGAAGATCTCGATGTCGCGGTTGTAGCTGCGCGTCTCGGGTGGCGGATTGCGGAGGCCAGATTCGTCCAGGCCGGAGGTGATCATGGTCCGCCCGTCCGCCATCAGCACCTGGCTGGGGTACCAGCGACCGTGACGCATGTCGGGCTGCTCAGTCCAGGTCTCAGACCAGGGGTTGAACGTGTAGACCTTGTTCAGGCCCTTGTAGTCGTCGGTGGCTGTCTCGTAGGCGAGGTTGCCCCCCGTCACCAGCAAGCGCCCATCGCCCAGGAAGGACTGAGCGGCGCACCAGATGTTGGCCGGCTTCATCTGGCCGTCAGCGGGGTCACGCCAAAGCGGCGGCGGCACCTCCTTGGTCTGGCCGGTAGCGGGATCCCAGAGCCAGGCCGCACCGAAGTTGTTGGACGGGCTCAGGTCCCGAACGACGTACGAGAACCACATCACCTTTCCGGTGGGCAGCATCGCTGCGTGGATCCCCATCACGGGAATCCGGAACGGCGGCGCCCATATGCCATCGTCGGCCGCGGCGGCCGTACGCACCAGCCCCTTGCGTCGGAGGGCGCGGAAGCGCTTCCGCGCCCGCGCCTGCGCCCGGCGCAGTCTCGCTCGACCGCCCTTACGGTTCAGCGAACGCCTGGCGCGCGCGTGCTCGGCCGCGTGACCGGGTCCCAAGACCTTCCTCTCGAAGGCACGCAGACGCCGTTCGCTTAGGCCCCGTACCCCGAGGGCGCCACTCGCCGGGGCGCGGTTCAGCGCGGCCGAGCGTGACTTCTTGGTCGCGCTCGGGCCGTGCGCCGCCGCACCGACCGCGGCGAGGAGCAGCAGTGCGACGACGATCGCAACCGTCGCGCCGGCACGTATCGGCGTCATTGCCTTTCGCCCTTCGGCCCGTCCTTGGCCCATCCGTCGAACGTACAGGCGCTTCCGGGTTCCCGCCACACCGTGACGGGGCTTGGTCCCTACGCCTCAGCAGGACGAGACCTCAGGGTCAGCAGGATGCTCACGATCAGAACCCAGAGTGCGCTCCCGAGAAAAGCGACGAAGCCGATCGGCGTCACACCGATGATCGCCAGCAAGATCGCCACCCATCCGAGCCACTTCGGCAGCCCTCCGTAGATGACCACGCACAGGCCGACGGACAGAAGGAACACGAAAGCGCCCAACGCGATCGGCAGGAAGTCGTTGTCCCAAAGAGCCTGAAGGGCCTGCACCGCCACGGGCCGAATGTCGTCGGCCGCCTCGGCGAGCGCAAAGCTGATCGTCGCGTCGATTGCGATCCCCACCCCCATGATGGCCGCTCCAGTCAGGGCCAATGCGGAGAGGAAGCCATTCGGGCCTTCGACCGCCTGAAGGACCTTGCGCAGATAGGCAGCAAAGAAGATCAATGCGGCCGATGCGACCGTCGCCAGGGCCGCGCTGAGCTGGATGGAGTCCTTGTTGTCGACGTAGTGGTCGACGATCTCCCGCACGGGCTCCTCCACGTCCGGCGGCTCGCCGCCGATCGCGACGGCCACGATGGCCACGACGATGAATGCCACGCCCGTAAGCGGTGCCCAGTTCATAGGAGTCCCCTTTTGTCCTCGAGAGCCAGAGAGGCGGTGCCCACCCAACGTACCCGAGGCTGTCGGGAGAGCGCAACAGGCGGAATGCCGTCTTGCTCAGCGGCGAGACGCGGCGCGACGCTTCCGCGCCGCGCGAGCCGAGGCCCGCAGCAGCTGAAGGCTCTCGAACAGCTGCATCCGCTTACCGGCTCTCGGACCGGTCGGAGGCGGTGGGCTCGCCGCCGGCGTCGGCGACTGCCGCGGCGCGGGTGCGCGAGCGGAGTCCGCCTGCGGAGGCGGTGCAGGCTTGGGCGACGGTTCAGCATGCTGCTCCGGCTGGCTCGCCTGGCGGGCGTGCTGGGCTACGGGCTCGGGGCGGCGGACAGGAGTCCCCGGCTCGCCGTCCGTGCCTTCGGAGCCGTTGGTCGTAACGGCTTTACGCGCGGCCATCTCGTCTCCACGGCGCTGAGGAGGGGGTTGGGGGTGGTGCGCGGCGAGCGACGGCGGCGCATCTGCCGCGCTGAACGGATCGGTTGGCTGGGCCAAGCCCTCGAGCCATCGCTGCATCTCGCGATCGGTCACGCCCGCGAGCCTGCATCGCTCCTCCACCGCCATCACCCGCGCGAGCGCCTCAGCGTGGAGATGTGAGAGGAAGGCGGCGCGCTGGTTCCAGTACGCGAGCTCCTCGAGAGCATCCCGCTCCCCCGGGCTCTCCGGCGCTTCGTGAGCCGACCACTCCCGGACCCTCGGCTCGACCTCGGGTACGGGAGAGGCCTTCGTCTCAGCCGGCACTGGTGGAGCCGGCGGGGCGGCCGCCTCTGGTGCCGCTGCCGGTGGGGGCGCAGGTTGCTGGCGCGGTTCGGTGGCCGGCTCCGGCGGACGCTGCGCAACCGGCTCGGGCGGCTCAGGGAAGAAGGACGGCGCTCGCGGCTGTGCGGCCGGCTGGGCATTCTGCGCAGTCGTAGGCTCCGGGGTCTGAGCGGGTGGCTGGGGCCGCTGCGTAGTGACCGGCGCCGGCGGCGGGGTGCTGACCGGCTCTGGCGTGGGCTGTGGGGTGGGCTGGGGCGCCGGCTTGGTGGTCGGCTCGGGGGTCTTTGGCTTGCGCTCGCCCTCGTCGGCCTTGGGAAACGGCTTCGCGCTGGACACGAAGCCCCGCTTGCGCAGCTTGCCCTTCCACTCGCGCCCGTCCCAGTAGCGCTGCTTCTCCCCGGGCTCGTCGGGATAGACGTACCAGCCTGCAGGGGGAGGCGCCGGACTCGCACTTGCGTGGGGCGGCGCAGGGCCCGGGCTCGGGCCTCCCTGAGGTGGCGCCGGGGCAGGGCTTCGGCTTGCCCCCGGGGTGGGCGCGGGGCCCGGGCTCGAGACCGGCTGCGGCGCCGGCGCCGAGGTCGGGGGCGGGCTGGCTTGTGGCGCGGGCGGTACGGCCTCTCCCTCGTTGGCCACTGGGAACTTGCCGGCGCTGGCCACGAAGCCTTGCTTGCGGACCTTCCCCTTCCACTCGCGCCCGTCCCAGTAGCGCTGCTTCTCCCCGGGCTCGTCGGGATAGACGTACCACCCCGGCGCAGGCGGGGTGGCGTTGGAGGACTCCTGCCGAGCAGGCGCGGAGGGGCGGGACACGGGCACGAAACCAGGCTACCGCAGCACCGGCTGACCGCCAGTCAATTTGCACCCTCTCTCGTTATGTAGAGTCCGCCCCGGCGCAGTCCCGCGCCCAACTCCCGATTCCGGCGCTCACGCCGCCGGCCCAGCGGGAGCAAAGGAGGCTCGAGTCTTCGGGACGCCGGTCACGCGCCGTTAGCGTCGGCGCGTGCGTCGAGGACCGCCTCGCCTAAGGCGATACAGCGGTGCCGAGCGAGTCCGCGCCCAGGAACTTCGGGGCGCCCTCCTCGTAGAAGACGTCCAGCTCGTTGATCGTGAAGCCGGCGGTCGTCAACAGTTCGACGATCGGCCTTGTCAGGTGACAGCCGCCGAACAGCCGCTTCTGCACAGGCTCGAGACGATGTTGCCATCGACGCACCCGCTCGTCCGGGGCCAAACCGTGCTCGACGAAATGCAGTGTTCCGCCCGGCTTGAGGACGCGACGCACCTCTGACAGAGCTCCGGCGACGTCCGGGATCGTGCACATCGTCCAGGTGGACAAGGCGGCGTCATAGCTGTTGTCCTCGAATGGCAACGACTGGCCGTCCAACCCGGACCTCTCTACCGGGACGCTTGTGGACTGCAGACGTTTGGCGGCCAAGCTCCAGCCGACGTTGGCCGGCTCGACAGCGGCGACGCGGTTGACGGACTCTGGGTAGAACGGCACGTTGAGTCCCGAGCCGAAGCCGATCTCCACGACGTCCCCCTCGAGCCCCTCGCAGACGCGGCGGCGAAGCGGTTGAACGGTCTTCAACCCGCACGCGACGTTGATGATCCGCGGAAGAACCTGTTCGCCATAGAGCCCGATGGGTGCCTCCTCTCGCGTCGGCCGCGGCCATCTTAAGGCAGTCACCCGTTCCGCTTGCTCGCCGGTCTGCGGCGAGCGTGACGGCGCCGGCTAGGCGATAGCGACCCTACCCGGCCGCCGATGAGGCTACGTGGCGCCCGACGAAGTCGGCGAGGCGCTCCGTGAGCTCTGGGAGCTGGCGGGTCTGGCCGTCATCGATTCGGATTGCGATGAGCTCAGCCATGGCCCCGACGAGCGCGAGGGCGATGTCGTGCGAGAGAGGCGCAATCGAGGGATCCTTGGCGCGCGCTTCCGCGTTGATGTCCTCGTAGCGCTGGGCGAACGCCTCCAGCGTGGCGCGCCGGCGTACGAGCGCTCGAGGGCCAGCGGCGTGGACCTCGCGGATGATCGCGCGGCTGAAGGCGGGCTCCTCGGCGAGCACGGCGAGGAACGCCTCCAGCCCGGCGGTGACGCGCTCGCGCGGGTCGCGCTCAGCGTCGTCGTCACCGAGCGCCTCGATGATGCGCTCGACCACGTAGGCGATGCCGGTGTCGTAGAGCGCAAGGAAGCAGTCCTCCTTGTCGCTGAAGTGCTCGTAGAAGGTCTTGCGCGACACCCCGGCGATGGCGACGACGTGCGCGACGGTGGTCGCGCCATACCCGTGTTCGGCGACGGCCTGCGCCATCGCGTCGAGTAGGCGGCCCCGCTGCGAGGCCAGCACCACCTCACGCGTGAGAGAGTGGCGTCCAGCCGGCAGGGGGCCGGCGGGGACGGGAAGCTCCCCGCGGAAGTCCGAGATGCTCGACCGGTAGGCGGCTTGCATGTTCGGAAACACTAGCGTACTGTTCGGGAACGCCGCCGTTTCCAGCCACCGCTGAGGAGAGAGACCAGATGCCCAGTCGCTCCCGTCGTTCCACTCGCCGTCGCCGCCGGCTCGCAGTCGCAGTCGCCTGCGTCACCCTCGCCGTCGCCGCCGTTGCGACGCAAGCTGCTCAGGCGACCCTCTTGCCGGTTCGGTACGTCGCGCTGGGCGACTCCTACAGCGCCGCGTCCGGCGTCCTCCCCCCAGACCTCTCAGCGCCGCTGCAGTGCCTGCGCTCGATCCGCAACTACCCGCATGTGATCGCGGGCAAGACCGGCGCTCAGCTCACCGACGTGACCTGCGGTGCGGCGGACACCAGCCACTTCTTCACCTCGCAGTACCCCGGCGTCGCTCCGCAGCTCGACGCCGTGAAGACGGACACGCAGCTCGTCACCATGACCATCGGCGGCAACGACAGCAGTGTCTTCATCAACACGATCCTGCAGTGTGGCGCCGCCGGCCTGTCGACGCTCGGCCAAGGCAGTCCGTGCAAGGACCGCTATGGATCCTCGTTCGAGGACACCATCCGCAACACGACCTATCCCTCACTCGTCAACGCACTCAAGGCGGTCCGGGCCAAGGCGCCGCGGGCGAAGGTCGGCATTCTTGGATACCCCTGGATCATGCCGGCGACCGGCGGCTGCTTCAGCAAGATGCCGGTCGCGGAGGGCGACGTCCCGTACGTGCGGGGCATCCAGGCCACGCTCAACGACGCCGTACGGCGTGCCGCCGCGGCGACCGGCGCTACGTACGTGAACCTCAACAACGTCTCGAACGGCCACGACGCCTGCCAGCCCATCGGTGTCCGCTGGGTCGAGCCGGTACTACAGGGCACGAATGCGGTGATCGTGCACCCGAACGCACTGGGCGAGTCCCAGATGGCGGCCCAGGCGATTTCGGTGCTGCGTCTGCGCTGAGCTGACTCGCGCGAAATAGGCAGCGATCGCGGGGCGACGACCTTCGGGAATGACGCGAGCGCCGGCTCCGGGAGGCAGGCGTGGTGAAATGCGCCAAGCCACGAGTCAAAGGAGCGCCACGTGAACGAGGAACATCCAGTTCGGTTCTCGGCCGACTACCCCGATCGCCCCCTGAACCGGGTGACCACCGCGTTTCGGATCTTCGCGGTGATCCCAATTGCGATCGTGTTGGCGAGCATCGGCGGCTACACGGGCGGTGGCGGCTACGACGCCGACGGCGCCGGTACCACGATCGCCATCGGCGGCACGGGCCTGCTGTTCCTGCCGCCTCTGCTGATGATCGTCTTCCGGGAGAAGTACCCGCGCTGGTGGTACGACTGGAACCTGGAGCTGCTGCGTTTCGTCAACCGCGTCGGCACCTACTTCGCGCTGATGGACGACCGCTATCCGTCGACCGACGAGCGGCAATGGGTGCGGCTCGACTTCCCGTATCCCGACGCTAAGCGCGATCTCAACCGCTGGCTGCCCCTGGTCAAGTGGCTCCTCGCGATCCCGCACTACATCGTGCTGTTCTTCCTCTACCTCGCGGTGATCGTGGTGGTGATCGTCGCCTGGTTCGGGATCCTGTTCACCGGCCGCTACCCGCGCGGCATGTTCGACTTCGTCGAGGGCGTGATTCGCTGGCACAACCGCGTGGTCGGGTATGCCTTCATCCTCGTCACCGACCGCTACCCGCCGTTCTCGATGAGCCAGCTCGAGACCGCGCCGCCGACCCCCGAGCGCCCGGTTCAGTAGCAACCGTGAGAGTGGGTATGCAGTGACTGGCGACCAGAACAGGAGGAAGGCATGCCCACCGCGACCGAACTGGGACAGACGGGCCTACAGGGCTGGCGAGAGAAGGTGGCGGATGGGCTAGCCGAACCAGTGGCGCAGCGCGCACCGCTGAACGCCGAGCAGGTGCGCGCCACGCTGGGAGCCCTGTTCTTCGTCCTTTCCCTGATCTACGTCGTCAAGACAGTGAGGGCCGCGGCCCGTCAGGCGCGACCGAGCGGAGCGCGCTGACCGACTCCCACGTCTGTGCCGTGGGTGCGCGCTACGTGCCCGGCGCTCGGTATTGCACCTGCTTTGCCTTGCGCAGAGCATCCATGGTGTCGTCAACGGTCAACAGGACCGTCGTTTCGAAAGAGCTGAGCGCGCCGCCGCCGCCAATCGCCAGCGCAACCGCGGCCATGGACACGTTGTCGGGGGCCTCCCACAGCGTGTAGCCGTCGTGAGCGCCGAAGGCGTACCAGAACCCCTGGAGCTTCCCGCCGACCGACTCGATGTACGTCTCGGCGGCCCTTCGGCGGTCCTCTGGGTTGTCAATCAGCCTGGCCCACGTCTCCGGTGTGTAGCTGAACCTCGATAGATAGAGCGGCATCGTCTCTCCCTCGCGTTCGCCGTCTGCGGAGCGCCAGCATCGCATCCTCGCAACCGCGCGCTGGGAGGACTCGTCGGGACGGCGCGCGGCAGCCTGCGTCCTGAATCGGGGCGACTGGATTTGAACCAGCGACCCCCTCGGAAGGTAGGTCTTACCGGTCTTCCGCGCGCTATGACGAAAGTCGCCTCATGCGCCTGGTTCCGGGAGCCGCCCGACGTTCACTCGGCAGCCGGCCCCCTTGCAGTGCTGCAGCTTCCTGAGCCCGTCGACGAGCCTTGCCTTGATGCGCGCGTAGCGGGGATCGTCGTGTCGGCTCACGAGCTCCCAGGGGTCGAGCTTCAGGTCGTAGAGCCCTTCGGCGCCAAGGGTGTATAGGTCGTACCGGTAGCGCCTGGTTCGGATCGAGCTGTAGGGGAATGCACCGCGAGGGTTCGTGAACGTCTCGAGCAGGACGCCACGACCGTTCAGGCGGGACGGCTTGCGCGCCGCGGCCACGAGGGAGATGCCGTCTTGCGGGAGCTTCGCGCGCGCGCCGGCGATGTGCGCGAGGGTCGGCGCCAGGTCGGCGTTTATCACCGGGCCCCTCACCGTCCTGCGGGCCGGGAAGTCCGGCCCGGCCGCGATCAGCGGCACCCGTGCGGAGCCCTCGTATGGGAAGAACTTCACGCCGCTGGCGCGGCCGTCCTCGCTCAGGGGGTCGGTGAGCCGATGCTCGCCCAGGATCCAGCCGTTGTCCGAGGTGAAGATGATGTCCGTGTTGCGGTAGACGCCATTGCGCTTCAGCGCCTTGACGACGCGCTCGACGAGGTCGTCGACGCCGAGCAGCGAGCCCATCCGTCCCCGGTAGTGCGCGGTGAGTCCTTCGATCTGCAGAGGCGTCAGCCTGGGCCAGACGGCCGGGAGGAACGGGGGCTTGTCCGACACGTCCGCCTCGTCGAAGTTGGGGTAGCGCGGGAACGGCGCCGTGGCGAAGCGATCGGCGTAGCGCGGCGGCGGCACCGCCGGCAAGCCCTCCATGCGGGCGCGGGACGCGACGGAGAGCGTGTGCGGCGCGTTGGGCGCGACGTTGAGGAAGAACGGCCGGCGTGCCCGCTTCGCGGCGCGGATCGCGCGCTCAGCCAGGCTCGCGTAGACGTCGGTTGAGTAGTACTTCGCCCGCCGCGGATAGGTCTTCAGCCGCCCGTTGTGGTTGATCGTGAAGCCGTAGTAGTCGTACGTCGAAGGATCGACGCCGCCGTACCAGTCGTCCCAGCCGGGCGGGACCTCGCGCGGGTTGCGCTCGCCGTACTCGTTGAGGTACTTGCCGATGTGGATGGTGCGGTACCCGGCACGCCGCAGCCACACCGGGAGCGTCTTGCGGTGGTTGAACTTGTAGTAGCCCCCTTGGGGGGAGAAGTTCCAGGTCACGCCGTGGTTGTGCGTGTACTGACCGGAGTAGTAGGTCGCCCGCGAGGGACAGCAGAGTGGGTAGCTGACGCTGGCGGTCGCGAAAGTGGTTCCCCGCTTCCCGATCAGGCGCCGCGTCTTGGGCATCACGCCCATCGAGCGGAAGTCCTGGTCGTCTGTCATGACCACGACGACATTCGGACGTGGCGTCACGGACCTCTTTCCAAGAGCGTCAGCAGTCCCCATGAGGGGTGCGAACGCCGCGAAAGCAACGATCGTAGTTGTCGAGATCACCCTGGTCGGTTTGATCGGTGCATCCTCTCACTATCTGGCAGAGCTGCTCGCCAGCAGCCGGCAGCCTGATCGCGCCCGAGCTGTCCGCCCGGTCAATCGACAAGGGTGACCACGGCCGCAAGGTAGAAGGCGATGGACAGGAGATCCTGCAGGACCGTCGCGAGCGGCCCGGAGCCAAAGGCCGGGTCGCGGCCGAAGCGGTGGAACGCGGCTGGCAGCGCCATCGCGACGAGCGTGGCGATAGTGCAGCTGGCTACGAGTGCGAGCCCCACCGCGAGCGCCACCTGCTCGTCTCCCCAGCCCGCCACGGCGAACGCGAAGAACACCGTGCCGACGACGACGCCCATGACGAGGCCGGTGATTA
Organism: uncultured Thermoleophilaceae bacterium; assembly: GCA_963802855.1. Taxonomy (GTDB): domain Bacteria; phylum Actinomycetota; class Thermoleophilia; order Solirubrobacterales; family Thermoleophilaceae; genus JAAYBF01. The sequence goes on along the minus strand of CAWDJP010000001.1, from coordinate 106,322 downwards.
GTTCGCGGGCAAAGATGGCCCGTGTGCTGACGCCTGCGGCGAGGGCCCGGATAAGCACCGTCTCGGTCTGAGTCCCGACGGCGTCGGCGATGTAGACGACCGCCGGAACGAAGAAGGCGATCAGGACGTTCGCCTCCAAGCGGTCCTCGAAGGCGCCGATGAGCAGCGCAGAGCCCATCGCGCCAAGCAGACCGACCAGCACCCACGGCAGACGGTGCCAGAGGCGGCGACCGACGGACTCCTCCGCGGCCCCCCTCGCTTGCCGAGCGCCCGCGAGGTATCCGCCGAGCCGGGCCAGATCCCGCTCGTGTGCGGAGAGCAGAACTGGCAGCATCCGCGACGGGGGTACCAGACCGCGGAAGCGACCCGCTGGGTCCACGACCACAAGGCTGCTCTCGTGGCGCCCGATCAGCCGGTGTGCCGCGAGCACCTCATCGGCATCGGGGGTGATCGTCACCGGATCGCGAGTCATCAGCTCGCGGATAGGAAGGTCGGCCGAGGCCGAGAGCAAACGCTCGACGGGAATGATCCCCACGACCGAGCCGCCGTCCAACACGATCACGTCCTCGGCGGACTCGAACCGGCCGCCCACCAGGCCGCCGCGGACATCGCCGACGAGGTTGTCCGGTGCCGCCGACGGCACGGCGGCCGTCGCGTGCCCGCCGGCAACGCGGGAACCCTGGCCGGAGGCCGACAGCGGTTCGGCTGACTCGGGCACGGTCGCATTCTCAAGCCCCCGGCGGTCGGCTGGTTCTGGTATGCATGCGCCGACGTCAGCAGTCCTCTGGGGAGAGGAGACGCGGTGGAAGGTTCCGGTCGGCGGGCCCTGCTGGTTTCCAAGGGATGGGTCCAGGGCGTACTGCTCGTGATGCTCATCGGGTTCTTCGGGCTCGGATTCCTCGCCCTCCGGACCTACCAGGCCAAGCCGCCCATCCCAGATCGGGTCGTGGACCCAGGCGGCAGGGTCCTCTACACGGAGCGGGACGTAGAGCGCGGGCAGGAGGTCTTCCTCGGCAACGGCCTGATGGAGTACGGCTCGGTCTTCGGGCATGGCGCCTACCTCGGCCCCGACTACACGGCCGACTACCTGCGCCGCGCCTCGAACCACGTCACGCGCAGCTACGGCGGCTCGCGGTCCGACCGCGCCTCACGGAGGACGATCGAGGACTTCCGCACCAATCGATACGACGAGGGCTCGGGCACCCTCACGCTCACGGCGCCGCAGGCTGAGGCGCACTGGCGGCTTGTGCGCCACTACAGCCGCTTCTTCTCGGAGCCCACGTCGAAGAACGGGCTGCGACCCGACGCGATCACCGATCGCAAGGAGCTCGCCCAGCTGACCGCATTCTTCGGCTGGACGGCGTGGGCGGGCGCCGCGGAGCGGCCCGGCCACAACTACTCCTACACGAACAACTGGCCCCCAGAGCCGCGTGTGGACAACAGGCCGACGGCGAACGTGATCGTCTGGAGCGTCCTCTCGCTGATCGCGCTCCTTGGCGGCATCGGAATCCTCTTCGGGGTCTTCGGCCGATGGCGCGTGCTCGGCTGGCACGGGCGCGAACAGGCCACCTTGGCGTTCCGGAACCCGGGCGACGTCGCGCTCACGCCCGCTCAGCGCGCCTGTGCGTGGTTCTTCTTCGTGATGGCGGCGCTGTTCGTCATCCAGACGCTCGTCGGAGCCGCCAGCCAGCATTACCGAGCGGAGCTCGACAGCTTCTTCGGGATCGACATCGCGGCGGCGTTCCCGTTCAACCTGATGCGCACCTGGCACGTCCAGCTCGCGCTCTTCTGGGTCGCCACATCGTTCGTCGCGGCCGGGATCTTCCTCGCCCCGATGATCGCGAAGCGCGAGCCCAAGGGGCAAGGCAAGCTCGCGTTCGCCCTCCTCGGCGCGTTAACGGTGGTCGTGCTCGGCACGCTGATCGGCTCATTTCTCGGCGTGCATGGGCACCTCCAAGACGCCGCCTCCAACTGGTTCGGACTACAGGGCTTCGAGTACCTAGACCTTGCGCGCTTCTGGCAAGTGCTGCTCAGCGCGGGCCTGTTCATCTGGGTGTTCATGCTCTGGCGGGTGCTGCGCAAGCGCCTGCGCGGGGAGCACCCCGGCAACATGCCCTGGCTGTTCTTCATGGCCGCGCTGGCGATTCCCGCCTTCTACGCGGTCGGGCTGCTGGCGCGCACGGGCGACCACTTCACGGTCACCGAGTTCTGGCGCTTCTGGGTCGTCCACCTGTGGGTGGAGGACTTCCTGGAGCTCTTCACCACCGTGATGGTGGCGTACATGTTCGTGCTGCTCGGGGTGGTGCGGGAGAAGGTCGCCCTGACGGTGGTCTTCCTCGACATCATCCTCTACTCGTTCGGCGGCGTGATCGGCACGATGCACCACCTCTACTTCTCGGGTGAGCCGGCCGAGCACATGGCGATGGGGGCGTTCTTCTCGGCAGCCGAGGTGATCCCCCTCACCTTTCTCACCGTCGAAGCGTGGAGCTTCCTCCAGCTCGGTGCCGCACAGCAGTCGCGCTCGCGGACACCGTTCCCGCACCGGTGGGCGGTGATGTTCCTCGTGGCGGTCGGATTCTGGAACTTCCTCGGCGCCGGCATCTTCGGCTTCCTGGTCAACCTGCCGGTGGTCTCCTACTACGAGATCGGCACGGCGCTGACGGCCAACCACGCACACGCGGCGATGATGGGCGTCTACGGGATGCTCGCCATCGGGCTGGCGCTGTTCTGCCTGCGATATTTGATCCCCGCCGACAAGTGGCCGGAGAAGTGGGCCAAGATCGCCTTCTGGTCCACGAACATCGGCCTCGCCTGGATGTGCTTCGCCACGCTCCTCCCGCTCGGCGTAGCCCAGCTCTACAAGTCGGTGGACGAAGGCTACTGGGAGGCGCGTGACCTCAAGTTCCTGACGGAGGACACCAACACGCTGATCGAGTGGCTGCGCCTACCCGGCGACGTCGTCTTCATCGCCGGCGGGGCGATCCCGGTCCTCTACATCGCGTACGTTGGGATCCGTCATACGGTTAAGCGCGTGACGCTTGAGGAGCCGGAGGAAATCCTCTTCACCGAGATCACCGAGCCGGCGGGCGTGTCCAGGACCGGGGCCGAAGAGGCCGCGGCCGCGAGGACGACGTGAACCCCGAGGCATGGTTGGCGGCCGGCTACGCCGCGGCGCTGCTGCTCGGCGCCGGCGCGCTCGAATGGCTCTCGGCGCACACCCACCGACGCTCGCTGCGCTACCGCACGGCCGGCTTCACCTACGACCCCCAGCACGACTCCTGGGAGTGCCCGGAGGGGCAGCGCCTCTGGCCCCGTGAGTTCGACCCCGAGCGCCGGCTCATGCGCTACCGCGCGAAGGCGCACATCTGCAACGGCTGCCCACGCAAGAGCGCGTGCACCGACTCGGAAAGCGGCCGCGAGGTGGTCAGGCCGCTGGACTCGTGGCCGCACTCGGAGGCAGGGCGCTTCCACCGTGGCATTTCGCTGATGCTCGTGGGCCTCGCGGCGATGGTCCTTGTGGTGGCGGGCGTCCGCAACAACGCACCCGCCGAGGTCGCCCTCCTCGGCGCTGTCCTCGCGGCGACTCTCGTGACCGGCCGCCTGTTGCTGCGCGACTTCCGGCGCCACCCCGCGGGCTTCCCGGAACCTGCGCCCTCTCACGGACTTGGCGTCACGATAAGCGCTACAAACGGGGACCGAGGGCGAAGCCGCTGGGCTTCGCAGAACCGGGTAGGAGGCTCCCAGTGATCGTCGCCGCTGTCGTTGTCGTCCTCCTGATCGCAGCTGCACTCCTCAGCGTTCGCGTGCTGCGCGAGTACGAGCGGGCGGTGGTCTTCCGCCTCGGCCGTCTGCTCCCCGTCAAGGGGCCCGGGCTAGTGATGCTCGCGCCGGCGGCCGATCGCATGGTGCGGGTGGACCTGCGCACGGTGACGCTCACGGTGCCACCGCAGGAAGTAATCACGCGCGACAACGTGCCGGCCCGGGTGGCGGCGGTCTGCTACTTCCGAGTGGTCGATCCTGCCGCCGCGATCACGGAGATCGAGGCCTTCGAACCGGCCACGTCACAGATCGCCCAGACCACCCTGCGCTCGGTGCTGGGACGAGCCGACCTCGACGAGCTCCTCGCCGAGCGCGATCGGCTCAACGACGATCTACAGAAGATCATCGACGAGCAGACCGAGCCGTGGGGGATCAAGGTCTCGACCGTCGAGATCAAGGACGTGGAGATACCCGAGGCGATGCAGCGCGCCATGGCCCGCCAGGCCGAGGCAGAGCGCGAGCGCCGGGCCAAGGTCATCAACTCCGAGGGGGAGTTGCAGGCAGCCGAGAAGCTCGCCGCTGCCGCCGCCATCATCGGGCGCGAGCCGTCAGCGCTTCACCTGCGCTACCTCCAGACGCTCCTCGAGGTCGGCGCGGACCAGAACTCCACGATCGTCTTCCCGCTGCCGCTCGATCTGCTCAAGCCCTTCCTCGAGCGAGCCGGGCTCGACGCGGGCGAACTCGGCGGCGAGCGATCGCTGGAGGAGCTCGCCCGGCTGGCCGACCGGCCCCAGCCCGATTAGTGCCGCTGGCTGCGGCCGACGTGCGAGCCTGATGGGCCTTTTTCAGCATCGCTGCCGCGAGCGAGGTGTGAGCTGACGCCAAGCGACGCCCCTTTTCACGCGCACCCAAACTCGGCGATACTTGGGTCCAACAGTCGACGGAAGGACCCGCATGGCTCAGACCAAAGCCCAGCGCAGAGCCTCAGCAAAGAAGGCCGCCGCAACGCGAAAGCGCAACGCCGCCAAGAAGAGCGCCCGGGACCTGAAAGGCCCCGCCCGCAGCACCGCCGGGCGCGTGACCGACCTCGCGAAGGCCGCCGGTAGCGCAGCGGAAAACGCGGCGAAGTCGGTCACCAAGCAGGTGGAGGCAATCCGCGGCGGCGGTGCGGCCAAGCGCAAGAAGGGCACTCGCAAGAGAGGCTGACCCACCCGCCCTTGGGACAGGTTGGCCGTTGTCGCATTGACCTTCCGTCCGCGCGTGGCACCTTCGTGCTCGTCGGCGGTGAGAAGCGACGGCATGGGTCGCCGGCGCGTCGATGTAACTCCGAGCTTCTCCGCCGCCTCCCCTTGGCCTCTGAATGAACTCGGCGGCCCCGGCCCGCACGAGTCAACTCCCACGGAGGACCAGCTTCGGTAGGCCTTGCCAGATTGAACCTGGGAGGATCGTCGACCCTACCGTCCACGAATCCGGCGTCTAGGCCGGCCGCTTGTCGTGATCTTCGGACTGATTCTCGCGCTCGCTTCGGCGGTGGCCACCAACCTCGCGTTTCTGTTCAAGCAACGCGGTGCGGTGCTCGCCCCGCCGATCAGGGTCCGCCATCCGCTGCGCAGCGCCGCCGGTCTGTTCCGCTCGAAGTGGTTCTTGGTCGGCTGGATTGTGGCGGTCGTGGCATGGGGTCTGCACGTCGGCGCGTTGTCGCGCGCGCCGTTGTCGATCGTGCAGGCGGTGCTCTCCGGCGGGCTCGTCTTCCTCGCCGTCTTCGCAGAGCGCTTCTTCGGCTTTCACCTCGGACGACGACAATGGGCGGGCGTGACGATCACCGCAGCCGGGCTGGTGGTGATCGGACTGACCGGCGGCGGCGCCAACCACCCTCCAGACGCCTCGCTGGGCGCGCTGATCGCCGTCGAGGGCGCGATCTTCGCCATCGGCGCCGCGCTCCTTAGGATCTCCACCCGCCGCCACGTCCAGCCCCGCGCCGAGGGGCTGCTCCTCGGTGCCGCCGCGGGGGCGCTGTTCGGAGTCTCCGACGTCGCGATCAAGTACCTCACCCAGGCGCCACCAGGACCGCTACTCGGATTGATCAGCCCATGGGCGCTCACGGCGCTGATCGGCGGCGTGATCTCCTTCTACGCATCTGCCCGCAGCCTCCAAATCGGCGAGGCTGTCGAGGTCATCGCCATCACGTCCGTCGCCGCAAACCTCACCGCGATCATCGGCGGCATCCTCGTCTTCCACGACCCGATCGGCTCGGGCGCCCCAGCCACCGCCGGCCGCATGCTCGCATTCTGTCTCGTCATCGCCGGCGCCGCGCTCATGCCCGCACCCACACGCACCACCCCTAACGCGGACTTGACGGCGACCGAAGCGGGCTAGCGACCAGAGCAACCCTAGTTCCGTCCTGGTACTCGACGGAACGCCCCGCGGGCCCTTAAGGCCGAACTGCGACTGCGTCGCCAGGGCCGATCCCGCCGGTCAGGAGTTCCCACCAGCCGCGTGCTTCAGTGCCGCCAGCGAGTCCAGCTTCGACCCGATGCAATCGAGCAACTCATCGTAGGAGGCACAAAACGCCTTTACGCCCTCGCGCTCGAGCTCTGAGGTGATTGCCGCCAGGTCGAGGCCGGCCTCCCGGGCTTGCGCCAAGACAAGCTCGACCTCGGTCAGGTTCGCGTCGAGGGCCTCCCCGACGTTGCCGTGTTCCGCGAAGAGGCGCAGCGTCTGCTCTGGCATCGTGTTGACGACGCCGGGCGCGATCAGGCGCTCAACGTAGAGCACGTCGGAGTAGGCGGGGTCCTTCGTGCCCGTGCTCGCCCAAAGCGGACGCTGCGGACAGGCCCCCAGGCGGCGGAGCGCCTCCCAGCGATCCCCTGCGAAGCGTTCGAGAAAGCGCCCGTAGGCATGGTGGGCGTTGGCAATCGCGATCCTTCCGCGCAGCGGTGAGTCCGGCGCCAGCAGGGCATCGGCCTTGGAGTCGACCCGCGAGACGAAGAACGAGGCCACCGACGCGAGCCCACGGAGCGTCTCAACGGATCCGGCCCGTCGCTCGAGGCCGCGCAGGTAGGCCTCCATCACCTGCTCATAGCGCTCGACAGAGAACAGCAGCGTGACGTTGACGTTCACACCCCGCGCGGTCAACTCCTCAATCGCGGGAACCCCCGCTGGAGTGGCCGGGACCTTGATCATCACGTTGGAGAGGTCAAGGCGATCCCACAGCTCGACCGCCTGCGCGATCGTCCCGTCGGTGTCGTCGGCGAGGTCAGGCGTGCACTCGAACGACACGAACCCGTCCTGGCCCGAGCTTGCCTCGTGGGCGGGGCGCAAGACCGCAGCCGCGCGCCGGATGTCCTCGAGTGCGAGCTCGAAGAAAATCGCCTGCCGATCGAGGATGCCCGAACCGACCACCACCTGTAACTGCTCGTCGTAACGGTCAGAGCCCGTAATCGCCTTGGCGAAGATGGTCGGGTTGGACGTCGCACCGGTAACTGCGTAATCACGCACCAGGGTCGCGAACTCGCCGCTCTCGAGCAACGGCCGGGACAGGGTGTCGAGCCAGATCGAAACCCCCGCGTCGTGAAGGCGCTCAAGTCGGTTCATGACTTCCCTCCTGCCCAGCGGACGTGTGCGTGACCGCACCAAATAATCCCAGATTCGTGCGCCGACCCGGACATGAACCCAGCCACCCTCCGCGGCCTTCCCGCGGACTCTGATTGACATCCGGGGCTCCCGAATGCACCCAATCGACTCGAACCGAGGAAAGGCGTCGGATCAGCCGGTCTTGGTCCCCGCTCAGCGCGATGCCGCACGATCAGCACCTGAACAGTCGCTACCGCTTTCGCGTGCCCGCCCGCGCCCCCTCGCCGCGCCCGCGCGACCCGCTCGCCGACGGTCAGTCGGGGCGACTGGATTTGAACCAGCGACCGCTCGGCCCCCAGCCGACGTTGAGCACCTGTAGATGCGTCCAGCCGCGTCCCCACCGTCCCCTGCGTCCCCGGCGACGGACGAACGGGACGCATGGGACATAGCAGTCGGTACCACGGCGGTACCACGACCAGGCTCAGCTCCTCAATTTTGTTAGCGGGGGCCCGATTCGTCCCTCCAAGCGACGCTCGGCTAACGCAGCGGTATCGGGTGGCGGCCTGACCCGCCGGTGGTGCCCTGTCGCGTTCGCGCGTAGCCGATGCGACCTGGCCGGCTCTATCGCTTGCGCCGGAGCGATCATCCGTGCGGCTGGCGGGCCCGCTATTGCTTCTCGTCCCTTGCGAGAGCGCGTGCTGCCTCGGCGGAAACGCTCCCTTTGCTGGGTAAGGAGCCCTGCGGGTCCGGGCTTGCGCCCACCGCGGTGCGGCCCTGAGATTGCCGGCCCGCGCGTTACGCTACGGCGCGTGTCCGAGCGGAGGCCGCGGTTGCTGATTGCATACGACGGCTCTGATCTTGCCAGTGCCGCGGTGCGTAGTGCCGCCGAGCTCTTCCCCGGGAGCGCCGCTCTGGTTGTCACGGTTTGGGAGCCGGGGCTGGGCGCGGTGACGGCGCCAAACGCCGGTTTGGACGTGGCAGGAGCTGTCGCGGTCCCGCCTGATCCGGAGTTTGTGTCCGAGGTTGACAAGGCCGAGGAGCACCACGCCGCGGTTGTCGCCGGCGAGGGTGCTCGGCTCGCTCGTTCTTTGGGGCTCGATGCCGAGCCCCACGCGATCCCGGACGAGGTGCACGTGGCGGACGCGATCGTCGACCTCGCCGCCGAGCGCGATGTGGCGGCGGTCGTCGTAGGTTCACACGGCATCTCTGGGCTGCGATCGCATCTGCTCGGGAGCACCTCGCGGCAGCTGCTCGCGCGCTGCCGACGTCCGGTCGTCGTCGTGCGCGCGGAGGAGAATCGCTGATGTGCCGCTGGAACGCTTACGTCTGGGAGCCCCTCGTGATCGGCGAGCTGCTCTACCGGACGAGGCACGGTCTGATCGACGAGAGCCTGCACGCCCGCATGGGCGCCGAGACCACCAATGGCGACGGATTCGGGGTCGGCTGGTCCGTCGCGCCCGGCGAGATTCGCTCGGCGGTGCTGGCTGCGCTATCGGGCGAAGCAGCGGGCTTCCGCTGACGACGACGCTCCATGTGGCGTTCAGGGTGAGAGACGCACAGGTCACGGAGGCGCTTTCGTTTGAGAACCGCGACGAGGCGCTCGCCGCGGCCAGCATCTCCGACCCGCAGAACACCGCGGCAGTCCCCTCGCTGAGGATACGATCGGCACGGCTGGTTTCGAACTAGCGCGCCTGAAGCGAGGCCGACAAAGCCAGAAGGTGGACGCGGACTCTCGCCTGGGGGAGCAGCAGTCGTGTGACCTGGCCGTGCCCAAGCTGCGGTGCTTCTCCTTTGCGCGAGAAGCAGGAGTGTCCGGAGGCCATCGCCCACCGGCCGAGTGGGTCTCCGAGCTTCCCCGCGACCTTCCCCCGGCCTCTATTTGAACTCTGCGGCCTCCCGGCCCACCCCGGTCAACTCGAAGCGAGGGAAGGCCTCGGACGTTGACGTGATTCCGGTCAGGAGCACTGCGAGACGGCTTCGGATCGGCCGGCCCGATTCGTCCCTTCGAGCGACGCTCGGATGGTGCAGCGGTACCGGCTGGCGGCTTAGGCGAACTCGTGCCTCGCTGCCCCTTCTCGTCAAAGCAGCGATGCGTCACGAGACCGCGTGACCGGCTGCTGGCGACTCCCTTGCATGGAATGCGGCACTCTGGAAGGGTCCAACCATGCCCGTCGAGCCCGAATCAGAGACACCGTCCGAGCTCATCGATGCGAAGATCAAGGAACTGGACGGTTGGCGCGGAGAGATGGTCTGCCGAATCCGCGGGCTCACCAAGCAGGCCGTTCCCGACGTCGTCGAAGAGATCAAATGGCGGAAGGCGTCGAACCCTTTCGGCGTCCCGGTTTGGTCCCACGAGGGGGTCATCCTCACCGGCGAGACCTACGAGGGCAAGGTGAAGCTCACCTTCGCCAAGGGAGCTTCCCTGGAGGATCCAGCCGGCCTCTTCAACTCCAGCCTCGAGGGCAAATTGAGGCGCGCCATCGACCTCCACGAGGGAGACGGCATTGACGAGGAGGCCTTCAAAGCCCTCGTCCGTTCTGCGGCTGAGCTGAACGCGTCGTAGCCCGCGATATCGGCGCGGGTGTCGGGTCGGGGGCCCGACCTCCGAGCGACGCCCGGATCATCCAGGCGTATTGCCTTGCCGCCTAATGGTCCTCAATCTCGGCGGCCTTGAGGCTCGGAACGCCCGAGGCTCCGTAGGGCGACCCGTCGAGCATCGCGCTCCTGCGCCAGCACCCGACCTCGTGCTGAGCCTCAAGGCCTCGACTTCTTCGAGGGGTCGGGCACTCCGCCGGCGATGGGCGCGCGAGGCGTCTAAGCGACACCTTGCCCTAGCGGGAATTTGCCCTCGCCGCGTCGGGACGCTCGGCTTGGCCGGCGCCGTCCAATGCCGACGCTGGCGATCTGCTCGTCGGCGCGAGGCTGCCCCGGAGGATGCGCCGGCGCCTACGTGTTAAGGCCCTCTGCGAGCCACGCCTTGGCGGCCGCCAATTCACTGACCCGAAAGCCCCTGGCCCTTCCCGGGAGGAGGAACGAAAGCCCGCGCAAAGCGGGGCGCGTCCAGTCCTCGTCGCTGACCACAGCGACGCGGTCGAACGACGTGGCGTGGCGCGCGCGAAAGCCGGTGTCGGCTGTCATTGCGTCGCCCTCGACCTCTCGTGCCTCGGCCCCTAGGAGGTACAGCAGTCGGATCTTCTGGCCGTCGGCGATCTCGCGGCGTAGCACCGGCTCCACCGCCTGCTCCCAATCGTCGTCCTCGACCTCGCCGATCGCCTCGTAGCCGATCGTTCCGGCGGGCATGTCGGTAATGCGTCGCAGCATGCTTGCCTCCAGCCTCGTCTTTTCCCGCGATGCTACGGGGCGGATGCCATACGGATCACCGCGGGGTCGAAGGTCCCGATCGCTCCCACGGCGTGGAGGTCGAACACGGCCTCGTAGTCGGTCTCGGCATCCGCGATCTCGTCGTAGACGGCGGCGTAGAGAAAGACGGGTCTGTCAGACATGGAGTCTCCTTTTAGGTAGTCGTTGCTGCCAAGCCATCAGAGGCCTGCCTCCGCTGAGAGGCGCCCGGACGCCACGGCCTCCCGCAGGGCCTGGTAGTCGCGCTCGTTCTGGTCGGCGTAGACCTCTGCGAACGAAGCCAGCGAACGGTCGAAGCTGTCGCTTCCACCGAGGTAGCTTGCGATTGCGATCGCGTCTCCGGAGCGGGCGTGCGCCTGTGCGAGTGCGCGGCCGCAGAGCCGCGCGTACAGCGTCATCGCCGGCGGATCCATCACCTCGATCGCCGCCGAGCCCTTGCCATCCCAGAGCTGGCGCATGTAGAAATCCCGGCTCACGCCGTCGAGGGCCTCGATCCGGATCCAGCCGAGCATGATGTCGCTCGCGGCCTGCGTCAGTCGCTGGCCCTCGACGACCCGTTGGCCGTGGCTGTTGAACTTGCTCTTGCCGAGGAACGGCTCGAGCACCGATGCCTGCGCCTCTTTAAGTTGTAGGAACAGTGGATCGTTCTCGTCGCGGCCGAGCATGAGCACGATCCAAGCGCGCGTGCCGACGCTGCCCACGCCGACGACCTTCCGCGCCGCGTGGACATAGCGAAAGCGCTCGAGCAGCCTCCGGCGGTCGGCAGTCAGCGTACGTCGGTAGGAGCGGATGGCTCCGTGGATGACGTCCTCGACGTCAGCCGCCTCGGCGCCAGACGCCACCTCCTCGATCGGAATGATGAGAGGCGGGTCGCTGGCGATCCTGGGCTCGCCGCCGACGATCTCCGTGAGCCTCGCGAATGCCCTCAGACTGTCCTTCGACCGCGCCTTCGCCACGTTGCGCTCGAACCGCTTCAGCTGCTTTGGGGTCCCCTGTCGAGCCGCCAGCCCGGCGAGCTCGTCCTCATCGATGCGGGAGTACCAGAGCTCGAGGTTGGGCGACCCGGCGAGACGTCTGATCGCCTCTCGGTAGGCACGCGTCACAGTCCAGTTGATCGACTGCCGCCGTTTGGCGTCGAAGCCTCGATCTCGGCCAGCCACAGCGAAACTGGCCACCAGCCGTTTCACGTCCCACTCGAAGGGGCCCGGCAGCGTCTCGTCGAAGTCGTTGATGCTGAACACCAGCCGCCGATCGGGGGCGGCGAAAACACCGAAGTTGGACAGATGCGCATCGCCACAGAGCTGCACGTCCAGCCCGGTCCGAGGCGCGCCGGCCAGATCGGCAGCCATCGGGTAGGCCGCGCCGCGGAAGAACGTGAACGGCGACACCAGCATCCGCCCGTAGCGGATCGGCAACAGCTCGCGCACCCGCGAAGCGGCCTGCTCCTCCAGCAGCTCGACCGGGTCCCGGCGATCAGAGGTGGGCTTCCATTCACCATGCCCGGAGCGCGGCGACACCGCCCTCGCCGCCTTGCCCATTGCCGCCCGCTCCCCAGCCGTGGCATGGGGTACCGCCTTCGGCTTGGGTTGGCGCCCGTCGCGCTGCCGCGCAGGCATTGCCAGATCCGTCTCGTGGTCGTGACCGGCGTCAACCGGCTCGTCCCGGTCGGATGTCCCGACCGCCCCCGATCCCCCGAGGGCGTGCTCAATGTCCGCCATCATGCCGCTCCCTTCGCTGCCGGGCGAGATCTCCACATACCTCCGTGTGTGCCATGGACGCGCGCCTCTGCCGAAACGTCGTCACCCCGATGGCATGAAATCCCGCCGAGCGCGCTGCAGGTCGATCTCGATTTCATCCCAACCGGGGGATGACGGCTCGTTCTGGCTATTGCAGGATAATCGGCTAGCGTGAACGAGTCCGTCCGGAGCCTGCGTGTGTCGTGAGTTGAGCCAGTGCGGTGCCGATCAGGGCGCCCGCCAGCACGTCGGCGGGGTAGTGCACGCCGGTGTGGACGCGCGAGTAGGCGACCAGCGCGGCGAGCGCGCGCAGGGGCACGGCGGCGGTCGCCGAGACGGTGCCGACGCCGGTCGCGAACGCGAAAGCGGCGGCGGAGTGTCCGGAAGGAAACGAGCGCGAGCTCGGCATCCGTACGTGGCGCGCGGGCGAGACGTCATCCGCCAGACGGTCAGGGCGTCGCCGCCGTGCGAGCGGCTTGACGGCGACGTTGACCACGGTCGCGGTGACGCCGAGCGAAGCGAGCCCGTGCGCGGCCGCGCGGCGGCCGGTGCTTCCGCCGCCGAGCGCGAGCAGTCCGGCCGAGGTCAGCGAGAGGCGCGAGTAGTCGGCGGCGCGCGAGAGGCGGCTCATCGCCGCGTCGAGCGCCGGGGTCGTGGTGCGGGCAATGGCGGCGTAGATCGCCAGGTCGACCCGCTCGGCGTCCTCGACCCAGCGCCACCGGCGCGGCCTCTGGGTCGCATGTTCGACATCGCCGCTCAAGGTGGTCGGATCCTATGAGTCGGCGGCTAGCGGCCACCGTTGCGCTGATAGTGGGAGCCGCCACTGTCGCGCTCGCGATCGCTGTGGCGATAAGCGAGTTCCCGCGCGGTTTGATCCTGCTGGGCTGTGTGGTGATCGCCGGCGTGTCAGCCTGGTACGGCGTGCTGCGACGAGGGGTTGCGCGTATCGCGGGGCTGGCGGTCGCAGCGCTGGCGCTTGCCGGTGCGGTGGCGCTGCTCGTCGTGGAAGGGTCGCCGCTCGCCGATCTGCTGGTCGTCGCCGGGCTCCTGGCGTCTCTTGCTGCCGCCCGCGCCGCCCTCGCCGTGCACGTGGCGCTGCCGAGCGCGTCGGCGCCGCGCAAACCGGTGCTCTTCTTCAACCCGCGCTCGGGTGGCGGCAAGGCGGAGCGCTTCTCGCTCGCCGCCGAGGCACGCGCGCGCGGGATCGAGCCGATCGAGCTGAAGCCCGGCGAAGACCTCGAGACGCTCGCGCGTGGGGCCGTGGATCGCGGCGCTGACGCGCTCGCGATGGCCGGCGGCGACGGCTCCCAGGCTATCGTCGCGGCGCTCGCGGCCGAGCGCGGGCTGCCGTATGCGTGCGTGCCCGCCGGCACGCGGAATCACTTTGCGCTCGACCTCGGCGTCGACCGCGATGACGTCGTTGGCGCCCTCGACGCGTTCGTCGATGGCGGCGAGCGGACCGTGGACCTCGCCGAGGTCAACGGCCGCGTGTTCGTCAACAACGTTTCCCTCGGGCTCTACGCCGAGGCCGTCCAGCGAGAGGGCTATCGCGACGCGAAGCTGCGCACCATCCTCGACACCGCGCCGGACATGCTCGGTCCCGGCGGCGGCGAGCTCGACCTGCGCTGGACCGGCCCCGGCGGGCACGCGCACCACTCGGGTGCGATGGTGCTCGTCTCCAACAACCGCTATCGGCTCGGCCGCGCCGTCGGCTCGGGCACTCGACCTCGGATCGACGACGGCTTACTCGGGATCACGGTCGTCGGCACCGCTTCGGAGGGCGGCGAGGGCCGCCGGTCGATGCAACGGCCATGGCGCGAGTGGTCGGCGCCGGGCTTCGAGGTCGACGCCGATCGCCCCGTCCCCGCCGGGATCGACGGCGAGGCGCTCGTACTCGATCCCCCGCTGCGGTTTCGCATTCGGCCGGGGGTCCTCCGCGTGCGAATAGCGAAGGATCACCCTGGCGCCTCGCCCTCGGCCCAGGCTCCGGAGGGCGCCTGGGCGGGTGTGCTCGAATTGGCGCGCATCGCCAGCGGCCACCAGAAACCGGCAACGTCGACACCAAGGAGAACCGAATGGACCTAATGGAGATCACCGAGAAGCAGCGGCTGAGCCGCGAGGACGCCGCGGCCCGTCTGCACGCCCTCGCCGACGCGCTCGCCCGGCACAACGACGTGGAGTTCGACCGCGGAGGGATGCACTTCAAGGTGCACGTCGCCGACGAGGTGGACTTCAAGCTCGAGATCGAGATCGAGGACGACGAGAGGGAACTCGAAATCGAGCTCAAATGGTGAGCGAGTAAGCGCGACGCAGGAGCGTCGCCGCCAGGGTGGCCCAGGTCATGTCCCGACCTCGGTGAGCTCTGCTGCTGGGCCGCGGGCTCGCGTCGCATCGGTCGGCGTGCTCTCCAGCGGCGGGGCCTTGTCGTGCGGGTGCTGCTCGTACCAGCGGGCGTAGCGGTTGGCGAGGGGGGCCGCGCTGAGGCCGTGGGCCAGCACCGACAGCCCCACGGCTGAGGTCGTCTGAGGCCGCTTCCGACCGGTTACGCTGGGCCGGTAGCGGCAGCCTGCCCGAATGGAGGACCCCAGGTGAGCGACGCCACGCAGGCCGGCCCCCACACGCTGAGCCGCCTGTCACAGCACGAACGGCCGCTCTCGAAGCAGGCTCTCGTCGGTGGGGCGACTGGATTTGAAGCAGCGACCGCTCGGCCCCCAGCCGAGGGACGAGTGTCGATGCGTCCCGGACCGTCCCCCGCGTCCCCGTTAGGAGTACCTGGACGCCGAGTCCACGGCGTGCGCCAGACGTCGCCGGACTGGCATCCGAATGACAACCGATCGTCATGGCGCTAAGAACGACTACTCCCGGCGATTCGTTTTGATGCTCTCGGCCCTGTTCATGCTTGAGCCGGAGCACCTACGGAATCCGAACGCTCCGCGGCCGGGTCGGTCTCCCCGAGGCGATGTACCACTGAGTCAAGCTTCGCTTCGTCTCCGGACAAGATCCGCTACAACGTCCTCGAGTTCCTCCACGCCTACCCGACCTCTAACGTCCCTCACGCTGCGCCTAAACGATCAGGTATCGCCATCCCAGCCGCCCACTGCCGGGCCGGTCGCTAACCCAGCCGTTTCGACCACCTGCCAACGCGACCGCGAAGGAGGCGGTGGTGACTGAGCAGACCAGCATGGCCAACCTCGGGAAGGTCGACCAGATCGTTGTATTGATGCTCGAGAATCGCTCCTTCGACCACATGCTGGGGTATCTCTCGCTCGAGGGTGGTCGCGGCGATGTCGATGGTCTGCGCGAGGATTTCGCCAACGAGCACGGCGGGCGCAACTATCCGGTCCACCATCTCGACAGCACGGTGATCGAGGACGATCCCAATCACTCCGCCAGCGCCGTCGACCTCCAGATCGGGGGCGGCAAGATGGACGGGTTCGTCACGAGTTACGCCGAGACGCTCGCGCACAACGACATCCAGGATGCGGATCCTGGTCGCGTGATTGGTTACTACGACGCCACCGATGTCCCGGTCTACGATCACCTGGCGAGCGAGTTCGCGGTCTGCGATCGTTGGTTCAGCTCTGTTCCCGGGGCGACCTGGCCCAACCGCCTGTACGCGATTTGCGGTCGCGCCGCCGGCACTCGCGATGACCGGCCGCTCCACCTCCCGCCCATGTACAACCAACCGTCGTTCGTGCGACACCTCGACGCGAACGGCATCTCGTGGCACTGGTACTCGTTCGAGGCGGGGACCCTGCGCTTCGCCGATGGGCACTACAAGCTGGGCCACCACCACAACTTCGCGTTCTTCAGCAAGACCAACTTGAACTGGAAGACCAGGCTCGAGCTCAGGATGGACGCAAAAGCGCCCAGCTTTCTCGAAGACGCCGCCAACGGTGCGCTGCCGTCGGTCTCATGGATCGACCCGAACTTCAGCAACTTCAACCCAATCGGCTTTCAGCCCAACGACGACCACCCGCCCGCGGACATCAAGGACGGCCAGGAGCTTGTGCTCGCCGTCTACCACGCGCTCGCAACAAGCCCCCAATGGGAGAGAACGCTCCTCATCATCTTCTACGACGAACACGGCGGCTTCTTCGATCACGTCGCGCCGCCTGCCGCGCCGGACGACGACCCCGACACGTTCGGACGCTACGGCGTGCGGATACCGGCGCTGATCGTCTCACCGTGGGTGGAACCAGCGTCTGTTTCCAAGACGCTCTTCGATCACACGTCGATCATGAAGACGATTCTGCTGCGCTTCTGCCCGGGAGCCCTCGACGAGCCAAAGCGGTATCAAGGGCTGTTGGCGCGGCTCGGAAGCGCCGGGCACCCCCGGCACATGGGAACACGTGTGTCGCAGGCCAATAACCTCGGAGAACTTCTCACACGTACGACGCCACGACCAGCGCCAGACCGGTACGCGCTGATAGAGGACGCCGCGGGGCGCGCGGCCGTGAGAACGGAAGGCGCGCCAATCGAAGGGGATGACCCCGCTCGCCGGCCAGCGACGGAGCTCCAGATCCGCGTCGCCGCCGCGACTCGCGAGCTGAGAAGACGAGGGCACCCGGAAGACCGGCCGTAAGTGGCCATGCAGAGCGGCAGTTATTCGGCCGCCAAGGGGGGACGCCGCGACGGCTGGAGTTAGAGTGGAGCTCGCGATGCGCGGTGCCCGCCGTTGGTGGTCGGCGCCCTCGGTCACGCTGATCGTCCAGCGCGTCCTGCGCCGACGGCCGCGCTGAAGCTCAAGAGAGGATTCGCCGCTTCTCAGCTTCCCCCCCTCGTCGGTGAGCACGCCGGCCTCGCGCAGCTAACAGCGCTGGGCATGGCCGGCGGCCGACTCAGCAGAGGGTTGTTGCTGCTCTCAAGTGGGCGAACACGCCTGGGG
This sequence comes from uncultured Thermoleophilaceae bacterium, assembly GCA_963802855.1. Lineage (GTDB taxonomy): Bacteria > Actinomycetota > Thermoleophilia > Solirubrobacterales > Thermoleophilaceae > JAAYBF01. The sequence continues at coordinate 89,006 of CAWDJP010000001.1, read as the reverse complement.
CGAGTTCGGTCCCGAAACCGGCCGTGTTATCGCTTTGCGCCGGAAGGAATAGCGGACGGCGTCGATGCCGCGCTACCGCTTCCAAGCGAAAGCAGTAGCGGGGCCGGTCGGCTAGGTTGGCATGATGACTGCCTTAGGAGAACGAGCTCGCGAAGGCAGCCTCGAGCTCGACGACGGGCGCGCCCTCGGGTATGCCGAGTACGGCGAGCCAGGCGGGGCGCCGATCGTGTACCTGCATGGCATGCCCGGGTCGCGGCTCGACCCCGCAGCGCTCGATGAGGAGTATCGGCGGCTCGGCGCTCGGGTTGTGGCCCTCGAGCGCCCAGGCTATGGCCTCTCGACCGCGCGCCGGTCGTGGGGCCTGCTCGACTGGCCGGCGGACGTGGCGGCCGCCGCCGACCGGCTCGAGATCGAGCGCTTCGCCGTCATCGGCTACTCGAGCGGCGGCAAGTACGCTGCCGCCTGCGCGTACGCATTGCCCGACCGTCTGACCGGCACGGCGATTGTGAGCGGCGTTGGTCCGCCTGCGACCCCGCGCTTCCGAGAGGGCCTCGGCAGGACGGATCGCCTCTCGATGACCCTCGCTCTCCGCGCCCGCCCGCTGGCGCACGTCTACTGGCGCATCGCCCGCAGCATGGCCGAGCGCCGGCCCGAGAGCTTCCTCGGCGAGTTCGAGAAGGAGCTGTCGGAGCCCGACAAGGCGGTCTTCAGCGAGCCGGAGTTCCGCAAGCTCGTGCTTGCCATCTCACGCGAGGCGCTCCGCGGCGGCGCGGCGGGAGTGGTCCATGACTCGGCGATCCAGGCGCGGGACTGGGGCTTCGGACTCGAGGAGATCCATGCGCCGGTGCACCTATGGCATGGCGACAGCGACGAGATCGTCCCCCTCCACCACAGCAGGTACGCCGCGGAGACGATCCCGAACGCGACGCTCACAGTGTTCGAGGGCGTAGGGCACCTCGTCGGGTCGCGCTTCGGCGAAGTAGCCGCGGCGCTGATTGGCCAGGAGCGCGGAGCGAGGTAGTACAGCAAGCTCGGGCGCTTCCTATTCACGATGGGCGGGAGTGACGCCGCGTGATGCGCGGAGTCGTTCCGGCGACTTCTGCTTCGCGCGACGAGCGAGAGCGCCGACAGCGTCGGCTGACGCGCCCGGTTTGGACGAGCAGCAGAAAGCAAAGGCAGAACCCGCGCGGGACGATCGCTATTCGGCGCGAAGCAGAAGCGGGGCGATCACCTGCAGAAATAGAGCCCTGAGATTGGCTGCACCCGGCAGGCAAAGGTGCCGTCCCGCGTCTGAAACACCTGGTTTCCAGGCCTTTCAGTCGGCGCGACTGGATTTGAACCAGCGACCGCTCGGCCCCCAGCCGACATCGACTACCCGTCGATGGGTCCACCCGCGTCCCCACCGTCCTCAGCGTCCCCGGCCGAGGACGACCTGGACGCATAAGACGTAGCGGTCGGTACCACGGAGGTACCACCGACATGACTCGCACTCGGGAGGGTTGGCGATCGCAGCCCGTCGGCATCACAGGCGGCCGGGGGCTTCCGCGGTTGACCATGCCCTCAAGCAGTGGTAGACCACGCAAGTCCCTTGCCCGAGGAGGAGGGAGGTGTGGCCTCCACCGACATCAGCTCGGCGACCGACCTCTTGTGATTGCGCGGCTCGTAAGCCCTCACCAGAGCTGCGTTTGTCCCATTCCTTGAACTTGAAAGGAATTCCGGCGATGTCCTGCCTTGAATCCCTAACCCACGCCACCATCCAGCGTGCGCTGCGCCTTGGCGCTCTCATCGTTCTTGGAGGCGTGCTCCTCCTGCCTCCCATCGCCGCTACCGCCGCGCCCCCGACAACCACCCTAACGTTCGACGAACTTAGCTCTCAGCCGGCGAACGGGCTCACATTCGGGGGCGTCACGTTCGGATTCGAGGTAGCAGGATCTCCGTCGACCGACGCCACCTACGGCTCATTCGGCCCAGGTTCAACTACCTACGTGCAGGATCCCTCGCTGGAAGGCAACTCCGCCGGGACGCTGCGGCTGAGGTTCGACCACCCAAGCACCGTGCTTGAGTTCGGACTCGCCCTCAGCACCTTCGGTTCCCTCAATCCGGGGGCGCGAGTCGAGCTCTTCAATCCCGGAGGTCACTCGCGGGGAACGATCCCCCTGAACACCCAGAGCGTTTTCAGCTTCACCGAAGGACGCTTCTCCTACAAGGGGGGCGCGATCGGGTCAGCGGTGATCACGTTCGACGCGACGGCCGGTCGCTTCGCGCTCGACAACCTCACGTTCCGGGCGCCACCTCCTCGCGGCGGTCGCAAGGCAGCCGCTTTGTCGACGACCGGCTGGTAACCAAGAGCATCGACGTGGGAATGGCGGGGCGCTGGCGAGGAGAGAACGCAGCGCCCCGCCCTACCCTGGGTGGATGGCGCGATGAAACGCCAGGGTGCGAGCCACTGCCCCGAGGGGCCCCACGGGTCCCTTGGGCCGCGTGGTGTCTCCAGCGCTTACTCAACCGTCGAACGGGCTGAGGGTTATCAGCGAACTGAGAGAGGCGGATACGTCGTGCGCGAGATTGGTACCTCTACCGCGGCTGTCGCCTTCTCAAACTGAACTCATAGATCCGTTTGGATGTGTTGCTGGTCGCGTCGCGGAGAGTGATGGTTGCCTTGCATTTGACGCGCTTGAGACGAGTAAGCACTCGCCGTTTGCTCTTCGAGAGCTGGATTTTGACGACGGTTATCTTGCCCCAGCGGGCGGCAAAGGATCGCGTACCGAAGGCGACCGTGGGCCTGCCGCGTTTGGCCGCGCTGCGGACGCTGATTTTGCCCTTGGCTGGTTCAGACGCGGGGCCGAGGCGCAAGATCAGCATCCCAGAGCGGGTGATGGTGATTTTCCTGTTCCTGGACGCAATGTAGATTCGGGGAGCCGTAGTGTCCCGGGGCCGGGTCGGGTTGGGAAGCGGGATTGCGCCGCCCGGTGGAGGCCCCGATCCGGGTGGCGGGATCTGAAGGGGACACCCGACAATGGTGTTAGCGGCTTGGCTGGGGCATAGGTCACTGATATTCGGAATGCCATCCCCGTCACGGTCGGAATCGCACGCATCTCCAAAGCTGTCGCCGTCCTGGTTCGCCTGATCGGCGTTCGCGGCGGCGGGGCAGTTGTCGCTGGCGTTGGGAACGTTGTCACCGTCGCGGTCTGGGTCACACGCATCGCCGAGGCCGTCGCCGTCCTGGTTCGCCTGGTCGGCGTTCGCGGCGGTGGGGCAGTTGTCGCTGGCGTTGGGAACGCCATCCCCGTCACGGTCGGAATCGCACGCATCTCCAAAGCTGTCGCCGTCCTGGTTCGCCTGGTCGGCGTTCGCGGTAGCGTACTGGTTGTCGGGCAGTTGTCCTGGACGCTGAGGATTCCGTCAGCGTCGGGGTCGGGGCGCTGGCTGCCAGTCGGGGTCGGCGTCGTTCGTTGCGTTGTTGGTGACTTGCGTTTCTCCAGTGCCGTCGGCGTTCATCGTGTAGATCTCGGCGGTCGGGCCACCCGCGCTGGCGCGCTCGAAGGCGATTTTGGAGCCGTCAGGCGAGTAGGCCGGGGATGTGTCGCTCCCGGCACGGTTGGTGAGCCGCGTCTGTCCACTGCCGTCGGCGTTCATCGTGTAAATCTCGAATCTGCGTCGCGCGTGCTCCGGAAGGCGATCTTCGTGCCATCGGGGGACCAAGTCGGAACGTCGTCGGTCGCCGGGCTATTGGTGATCCGGGTGACCCCGCTGCCGTCCGGGTTCATCGTGTAGATCTCGGCTGGGCCGTGAAGGTTGCTGATGAACGCGATTTTGGTCCCGTCCGGTGACCAGGCGGGCGCAGTCTCGTCTGCGGTAGTGGTCGTCAGGCGCATCTCGTCAGTTCCGTGAGCTGTGGCCGTGTAGATCTCATAGGCGCCGCTGACCACGCGGGCGTAGGCGATTCTGGTGCCGCTGGGCGACCATGTCGGATCCCTCTCCGGTGATGCGCTGTTGGTGCGGTTGACCTGGTTGCTGCCGTCCGCGTCCATCGTGTAGATCTCTTGCCCCACGACGTCACGCTCCGTCTCAAATACGATCTTCGTTCCGTCCGGGGAAAAGACGGCTGCGAGATCGACCGCCGCTGGGGTGGTCAGGCGGGTCTCAGCGCCTCCATCAGGATCGACCGTGTAGATGTCGAGATTTCCGTCTCGGAAGCCCTGGAAGACGATCTTGCCGTTCACACCAGGGAATGCGGCCCGTGCCGGAACCGCGAGGACCCACGAAGCCAGAACGGCCATCATCAGCAGAAGGCATGGGAGGCTGAGAGAGCGTATGCGCATGCGTTTGCGTGGCGATCCTGTCGGGCTTCCTCGCGAATCGGCTCAAGGGAGCTAGACCTTGAGCCCCACGCCATGGGACGCCTGGCCCACAGCTCGGACGGTGCGGCGTCGATGGCCGAACTGACGAGGAGTCGACTCGCACCGACGCCGGTCGAGCCGCTCGGCGGGAGCGTTCGGGTGTCCCGGGACGCCGAGAGCCCGCTTCCGAAGCGGGCTTCCGTCAGTCGGGGCGACTGGATTTGAACCAGCGACCGCTCGGCCCCCAGCCGAGTGCGCTACCAGACTGCGCCACGCCCCGTGAGGCCTGATCCTAGCGCCGACTTCGGTAAGGACGTTCGAGAGCGGGCGAAGGGAATCGAACCCTTACTAAGAGCTTGGAAGGCTCTTGTGCAACCGTTACACCACGCCCGCGCGTGACTGCAGATGATAGATCGGCCGCGGCCGGCGTCGCCCTTAGCCCGCCAGCCAGCGCCTCGGGTTCTCCTCCATCATCGTCGTCAGCTGCTCCTCGGTCATGCCTCCCTCGCGCAGCGCCGGGATCACCTGGTCCGGCACCAGCGTGATCGTCCAGTCCTTCACCGCGCCCTGCGCGATGAACTGCTCCTCCATCTCCTCCGGGAACCAGTCGAGCGACGCGCACGAGTCGGCCGAGAGGAACAGCTGGTCGGCATAGCCCCGCTCGAGCAGCGCGAGAGTCGTCGCGATCCGCTTCTCCATCGGCAGATACATCTCGATCCCGAACCGGTCGAGCCCGATGAACACGCCCTTCTCGAGCAGCCCCTCGATGTAGCCGAGGTCGTCGGTGTCGCCGGTGTGGGCGACCTGGATCTTCGACGGGTCGACGCCCTCCTCCAGGAAGATCTCGACCTGCCGCGGCCCCGTGTCGGATGCCGGCCGTGAGTGCGCCATGACCGGAACCCCCGTGCGCAGGCTCGCTCGCGCGCAGGCGCGGTGGATCTTCTCGATGGTCTCGATCACGCCCGGCGCGTCGGCGGCGCACTTGAGGAAGCCCGCCTTGATCGAGGTGCCTTGGATGCCCTCCTCGATGTCGTGCACGAACGCGTCCGCCATCACGTCGGCGTCGCGGCTCTGCCAGAACAACGGCAGATACTCATACGTGTAGATGCCGGTGCACGCGACCGTCTGCAGACCGGTTTGCTTGGCGACGTGCTCGATGAACCGCACGTCGCGACCGAGCAGCATCGCGGTGGGCTCGCAGATCGACTTGACTCCGCGCGCGAGTGCCTGGGTCGCCGCGTCGATGGCCGCGGCCTCGAGCGCTTCTTCGTCGTAGAGGTGGGGGAATTGAGCCGCGTTCGACTCGTCGCGCGCGCGGAAGTGCTCGTGGATCAGGGTCGTGCCCAGGTCGTCGGCGTCGAGCGGACCCGTCACGCTCTCGATGCTCGCCATCCCTCTCCTCCAGTCGGGGGCTCGAGTCTATGGCGGCCGGCAGCGGGGGAGCCGGGATTCGAACCCGGATTCACGGTTTTGGAGACCGCGCGCATAGCCATTAACTCACTCCCCCTGGGAGCGCTGGAACCATAGAGGCTCCCAATCCGGAATCGGCGTGCATGCGGGCGGAGGGACTCGAACCCCCATGGCTCGCGCCACCGGCTCCTAAGGCCGGCGTGTCTACCAGTTCCACCACGCCCGCGGGAAAGCGGATCGAAGTCTAGGGCGGCTCGCGATCCGCTCGGTGCAACCGCCCCACGGACGCCGCGTGCTGGATTAGACTGCCGCCATGTCCGAGGTGAGGCGCCGTGGCTGAGGTAAGGCTCGAGCATCCCAACCGGGAGAAGTCCGAGTCCAAGGCCACGAAGGCGATCGTCACGCTGCTGCTGATCGTCAGCGCCGTGCTCATCCTGATCATCACCCTCGGCGGCTGGTCCGAGCTGCAAGGGGCGATCCCGGTTGCGTTCGCCTACGTGATCCTCTACTTCCTGATGGCGTACTACGTGCACAACTGGAACCGCGGCGTGCTTCCGGTCGCGGCCGTGCTCGCCGTGTTGCTGGCGGTCATCGCGGCCGTTGCGGCGCCGGGCTGGTTCGCGCGCGACAAGGTCGGCTTCGAAGACCCGACCCTGGGGCCCGGGCTGCTCGGACTGCTCACCGTGATCCTGGTGCCCGTGCAGCTGCTGTTGCTCGCGTTCTCGCTCCGCGGCTTCGCGCAGAAGTGGAACGTCGAGGTCGAGACGCACTACGACGACTACGACGCCTACCAGCCACCGCCCGACCAGGGCGCCCGCGTCGATCCGGCCGGCGCTTAGGTCGGCGCAGGGCGCGCCGCACCCCGGCCTAGAATCCGTCGTCCTGCGGCGGTGTCGAAACTGGTAAACGAGACGGTCTCAAACACCGTTGGTCGAAAGGCCTTGTGGGTTCGAGTCCCACCCGCCGCATTGGCTCCGCCCGATGCCCTCGCAGCCGTGGGGCTGTCAGACGGCGATCTTTGAAGCGCACCTGGATCCCGCTCTACCAGACTGCCGAAGGCTAGGTGTGTTGAGTGCTCGCCGCTTCCATGAACCTCTCCAGCTCTCGGCGGATGTCAGGTCCTGCTGGCTGGTAGACGACCTCCGTGGCGCCCTGCTCCGCGAGCGTTGCGAGCCGCTGGCCAACTTCGCCGCGGGTGCCGCTGACGGTGAAGCCTTTCAGCAGTTCATGGGCACCGGCATCCCAGGCGGCGGTGTCGGCGGGATTCAGCCCGACGCAGTGCTGCTCGTGCACAGCCAAGTGACGGTCGCGCTCCGGCACGCGCTCGATCTGCGCCAGCCAGGCCGCGCCACCCGGCATCTCAGTGACGGGACCGTCGTACTCGTAGACGCCGTGGAGCGCCAGCACCGTTCCGGGACCAGCCGCTGCGCGGACCCGATCCGAGTTCGGCTCCTCGCCGTCGTCGAGCACGGTGCCAAGGCAGTGGAAGGCGACCCAGTCGAAATCGGGCGCAAAGTCGGGTACCGAGACGGTCGCAAATATGCCGTCGCCCAGTTCGCGCGCGACCGCATGGCCCTTCGGGCCGAGCGCGCCGATGATCAGCGGGACCTCGACGGGGCGAGGCGCGGCGTGTGCGTCGGGGTGGAGCATCCGCATGCGCGCTCCGTCCCACTCGACGGTCTCGCCTCGCAGGAGCCCGCGGTACGCGCGGATGTAGCCCTCCATGTACGACCACTTGATCGGGCCGGGCACACCCATCGCCCGGCGCCCGGTGAACCCCGTCCCGAACGCCACCGCCACCCGGCGGGGCGCGAGGGCTTCAAGTGCCGCCGTAGCGGCGGCGTTGACCATCGGATGGCGCAGCGACGGCACCAGCACCCCCGGGCCAAGCCCGATCCGCTCCGTCCGCTCGGCAGCGAGCGCCAGCATCATCCACACGTCCGGACTCTGCTGCGGCGTGTCGTAGAACCACGCGCGCTTGTAGCCCAACTCCTCCGCGATGACTACATGCTCGGGCGAATCGAGCGTGGTGGGCGTCGCGTACGAGATATCCATCGACGCATTTCTAACGCTTGACGACTGAGCGTGCGGCCCACTGCCTTATCGCTTCCGCTACGGACGAAGCGCTAGCGGCGGTCGGCAGCATCACCCCGGCGACGCGTCTCCCGAAGCGCGCTCGTTCATCGCCGTCCAGCCGCCGAAGGCGATCCCGGCGGATGCGATCAGGCCGAGGAAGACGCCGATCTTGCGCGTGATGTCAGCCTCGACCCCGAAGCCTGAGAAGTCCTCGCCGGGCGTGTCGATCAGGCGGAACAGCACCAGCAGCAGTGCGAGAGCGCCCGCCGCGGCGATGATCAGGCCCGGAGGCGCGGGCAGGCCGGCGGGCATTGCGCCCATTGCCCGCGCCAGTACCAGGCCGACGGTGATCACGGACACGAGGAACAGCAGGATGTCGATGAAAGAGAACGACTCCCAAGCGCTGAAGTCGGGCCCGTCGAAGTCCGACCCGGCGCCCTCGAGCGAGACGCCGTACCACGGAAAGAACAGGATGATGAAGAGCGCGAGCCCGCTCGCCCCCGCGATCATCTCGCCGAAGCTGATCCTCGAAGTGTCCACGCCGGTCCTCCGTCCCTAGGTTGGCCCCGTGCCCGGCGCGTATCTAACCTGCGGTGGCGGATGGATACGGCCGCGGAGATCGAGGCGCTGAGCAGCAGCCCCGGCCGCGTGGCCGGGACCGACGCGGAGCGCCGTGCGGCCCTCCTCCTGCGCGGGCGGCTCGAGGCGATGGGCCGCAATGCCGAGGTGCAGCCTCTGCTGGTGCGCCCGCGGTTCGCCGCCGCCCACGCGATCCACGCCGCGCTGGCAGTCGTCGGCAGCGTTCTGGCCATCGATCGTCCGGTCGTCGGGACGGCGCTGGTCGCGCTCGCCACGGCTCTGACCTTCCTCGACATCGCGGGGATCATGCAGGTGGTTCGCCGCTTGACTGGAACCCGCGCCTCGCAGAACGTCGAATCGCGCGAGGGTGGCGAGAAGCCGGGGGTCCTCGTGCTCGTCGCTGCCTACGACCATGGCCGCGACGGCCGCGGGCTGGCTCTGGCCACCAGGATCCTCCGTAACCCCTGGCTCGCACTCCTCGCGGCGATGGGGGTGATTCTCGTGTGTTGCGCGCTACGGCTTGCTGGGCTCGAGGGCACCGTCCTCACCGCGGTGCAGTTTGTGCCCACTCTCCTGCTGGTGGTCCTGATCGCCGCGCTGGTGGACTATGAGCTGTCGCGCCCTGCCGCCGAGCCCGCACGCGACGCGGCCGTGGCCGCCGCGCTGCGCCTTTCGGAGGATCTCGGTGGCCAGCTGGAGCACTTCGACCTGTGGGTCGTGTTCACGGGCGCGCAGCGACCTTTCGCCCTCGGCATGGTCGGTTGGCTCAAGCGACGCAGGAAGGAGCTGGACTCCGAGAACGCCGCCGTGATCTCCCTTGGACCGGTCGAACCGGGGCCGGTGCGCTACACGCGCCGAGAAGGACCGCTCGTTCCGCTGCGGGTCCATAGCCAGCTTGCCCGCTTGGCCGGGGAGATCGCCGAGGACGAGGGCGACATGGGCCCTGGGCGAACACTTCCATACGCATCGCGTGAGCCCAGCGACGCCGCGCGAGCAATCGCGCGTGGCCTTCCGGCCATCACTGTCTCGTGCAGCGGGAGGGAACAGCAGCGCACCGAGGGTGTGGAGTCAGTCGAGCGCTGTCGCCGCTTCTGCCGCGAGCTCGCGAGCCGCCTGGATGCCGAGGTGGGGCCCCACCTCGAGGAGCGGGCAGAACACCCCTCAGGTGTCAGCCCGCCGAAGAGCGGGTAGTGCGCTTCGCGGAAGGAGGTAGAGCCACATGTACATCAGCATCGGAGCGCTAGTCCTCATCCTGATCCTGGTCGTCATCCTGCTCTAGGACATCCGCCCCTAGCGGCGACGCCCGGGGACCGTCAGCGCCTTACGAATCGTCTTCTTGTTGTTGGCCGCGTCGGTCAGCACGAGTTTGAGCCGGGCTGCTCCACCCCGTGTCCTTCGGGGCAGCACGACCTTGATCACGCGCGTCCCGGGTCTCAGCGCCTTGACGCTCTTGCGCGTGATCGTCTTGCTACCGCGAAGGATCCGGAGGCTTGCCTTGACTTGATCGTCGACGTCGAGCCGGATGCGGAGGACCCGTCCCCCGGTCTTCGTCCGCACGAAGCGCGTTCCGAGCAGCGTGACGAGTGCCTCGGTGTCGGTCGTGGTCGTGGGCGGCGTTGCGCTCGAGCCGGCAGGCAGCCCCGCCAGGCCGATCGTGAGCGCCCCCCTGAAGCCGCTCCCGACGCTGCCTGTGACCGGTATCTGTGTCGCGGCGGTGTAGATCCCGTCCTGCGCGTTCGAGGTCGTCGACTGGCCGCTCGAGGCGTACGCGCCCTGTGCGAACACCTGGCTCGCCACCGCGGGATCGAAGTAGAGCTGCGAGTTGAACTCGAACGTCTCGCGCGTGCCGGAGAACGTGCGCACCTTGAAGTGGATGTGGACGGTGCGGCCCGGGTACCAACCGGGGAAGATCGTCGTGAAGGTGACCTGCCCGTTGAAGTTCGTCACCTGGGTGCCGCGGAGGTACTTCTTACCCGCTGTGTTCGGCTGCCCGGCGCCGCTGGCGATGTCGGAATAGGCGCCGTCCGCGTCGCAATGCCAGATATCGATCGCTGCGTTCGCGTACGGGGTACATCCCCCGTTCGCCATGTTCATCAGGGTGAAGGTGAGCGTCAGCGGGGTGCCCGGGCGAACCGTGCCGTCACTCGGGTCGCTGCGGATGTCCGAGCGCAGGAGGCCTTCGTCGACGAAGTACGGGCCCTCTGTCGCCTGCGGGGTCAAAACGCAAGCGGGTGACTGCGCAGCCGCGGGCTCGGTTCCAAGGGCGTCGAGCGAGCCGGTCGAGTCGATGCCGAGCCTGGCGGCGACGAGGGCCGCGGCGGCACCGCCGGCCATCCCGATGGACTGACGGCGGGTGATCCTGGGCGGGCTTTGCATCGTGCGACCCTCGCACGGACGGATAAGCGATGTGTAGGAGGCCGGGCGAGGCTTCTTACGGATCGCTTCGCAGGCTCCGCAATAGTGCTCCCCATGAACGACGAGATCTCCCTCAGCCGCGTGCGCGTCTCGCGGCGGCGCGCCCTGGCAATCGGCGGCTCAGTCTCGCTCGGAGGGCTGCTCGCCGCCTGCGCTGACGACGACGACGGCTCCGGTTCCGGCGCGGCCAAGACGACATCGACCCCGACCTCCACGAGCGCGGACGGCAAAGCCGGCGTCCTAGCGCTGCTCGACCAGGCGCCCGACTGTGTGATGACGCCCGAGCAGACCCAGGGTCCGTACTGGTTTGACGTCGACTCGATCCGGGACGACATCCGCGAGAAGCGACCCGGTACGCGAGCTCGACCTCGCGCTCCGCGTGCAGGACCTCTCGGAGTGCAAGAGCGGCGGGGAGGCGGCGCCTGTCTCCAATGCCGTGGTCGAGATCTGGCACTGCGACGCGGGCGGCGCCTACTCGGGGTTCGAGTCCTCTGCGGGGGGCGGACCACCCGGTGGCGGTCCGGGTGGCTCGGGCGGAGAGACCTCCAACGGCTCGTACTCGGTCGGCGACCAGGAGGCGGAGCCGCAGGACGATGGCACCTACCTCCGCGGCGCCCAGCCGACCGGCCGGGACGGCATCGCTCGCTTCACGACGATCTTCCCTGGCTGGTACCCGGGCCGCACGGTCCACATCCACCTGAAGGTGCACGTCGACAAGTCGTCCGTCCTCACGTCACAGATCTACTTCGACGAGAAGGTCAACGCCGCCGTGTTCAAGACATCGCCCTACGACGAGCGCACCGGCCGCGAGACGTTCAACGACGGCGACGGCATCTTCGACGAGTCGGGACTAGTGGCGATCACCAAGCAGGGCGACGGCTATCTCGGCGCGATCAACCTCGGCGTCAACGTCTGAGCGTCAGACGGGCGTCACGGCGTTGTGCTTTGCCGGCCCCTCGCGGGAACGCCCGGCGTAGCGCGCGTAGCGACGCACCAGCTCGGACCGCAGGTCCTCCGGCTCGACCACCGCATCCACCACCAGCTCCGAGGCCAGGTGGAGGATGTCGATCTCCTCGCCGTACTCGCGCCTGAGCTTCTCGACGAACGCCTCGCGCTCCGCCTCGTCCTCGATCGCTTGCACCTGGTTGTAGAAGACGGCGTTGATCGCGGCCTGCGGACCCATGACCGCGATCTTGGCTCCGGGCAGGGCGATGCAGGCGTCCGGCTCGTACGCAGGGCCGGCCATCGCGTACAGGCCGGCGCCGTAGGCCTTGCGCACGATCACCGAGATCTTCGGAACCGTGGCCTCCGAGACCGCCGAGATCATCTTGGCTCCCGCCCGGATGATCCCCTGCCGCTCGACCTGGGTGCCGATCATGAAGCCCGGCACGTCCGCGAGGAAGAGCAGCGGCACGTTGAACGCGTTGCAGGTCCAGATGAACCGGGCCGCCTTGTCCGAGGAGTCCACGAACAGCACGCCGCCCTTCTGACGCGGCTGGTTCGCCACGATCCCCACGACCTGGCCGTCCAGTCGCGCATAGCCGACCACCAGCTCCTTGGCCCAGCGCTTGTGGACCTCGAGGAACGAACCGGCGTCGACGAGCGACTCGATCAGCTCGAGGATGTCGAACGGCTTGTTCTCGTCGTCGGGCACGATCTCGCGCAAGGACTTGTCCGATCCGGGGGCTGCCGGGGGCGCCGCCGGGGGCTTCTGCTGCCAGTTCGATCCGAAGTAGGACAGGTAGCGCTTGGCCAGGTCGATCCCCTCCTCGTCGGACTTCACGAGGAAGTGGCCGCAACCCGAGACGCCGGTGTGCATGCGTGCACCGCCCATCTCCTCGAGCGACACCTTCTCGCCGATCACCATCTCCGCCATCCGCGGAGACCCGAGGTACATCGAGGCGTTGCCGTCGCGCATGATCGCCACGTCGCAGAAGGCGGGGATGTACGCGCCGCCGGCCGCGCTGGGGCCGAACAGGACGCACACCTGTGGCACGACGCCGGACAGCTTCACCTCGGTGTGGAAGATGCGTCCTGCGTGGCGGCGACCCGGGAACATCGCCACCTGCTCGGTGATCCGGGCGCCGGCGGAGTCGACGAGGTAGATCATCGGCACGCGGTGCTCGAGGGCGACCTCCTGGATCCGGATGATCTTCTCGACGGTCTTCGGCCCCCACGAGCCGGCCTTGACCGTGGGGTCGTTGGCCATGAGGCAGGCGGGCCGGCCGTCGATCGTGGCGGTGCCGGTGACCACGCCGTCCGCTCCGAACCCGTCCTCCTCCCAGTGCGCGAGGAGGCCGTCCTCGACGAACGAGCCTTCGTCCACCAGCCGCTCGACGCGCTCCCGCACGGGCAGCTTGCCCTGCTCCCCCGCCTTCTCGTGGTGGCGGTCGGGACCGCCGGCCCGGGCGCGCTCGAGAGCCTCGCGGAGGTCGGTCACAGCTGCGCGTTCATCACCGGCTCGTCGCCCGAGTAGTCGTAGAAGCCCTTCCCGGTCTTCCGGCCGTACCAGCCCGCGGCCAGCATCTTGTTCAGCGTGGGCGGGCGCGCGAAGCGGCGCTCGCGGAACTCGTCGAACATCACGTCGCAGATCGAGCCCATCGTGTCGAGGCCCACGAAGTCGGCGAGCGTGAGCGGGCCCATCGGGTGCCCCGCGCCGGCCTTCATGGCGTCGTCGATCTCGGCGATCGTGCCCACGCCCTCCTCGTAGGCGCGGATCGCGTCGAGCATGTAGGGGACGAGCAGGCGGTTGACGATGAAGCCCGCCTTGTCCTTGGTCTGGACGCCGAGCTTGCCGATGGCTCTCGGCGAACTTGCACGCCGGCGTCGAAGGCCTCGTCGGACGGTGGTCACGCAGCGCACCACCTCCACGAGCTTCATCACCTGGGCGGGGTTGAAGTAGTGCAGGCCGATGAAGCGCTCGGGCCGCGAGGTGGCGGCGGCCTGGTCGATCACCGGCAGCGACGAGGTGTTGGTGGCGAAGACGGCGCCGTCCTTCACGACGGCGTCGACCTCCTTCCACATCTCGAGCTTCTCGCCGAGGTCCTCGGTGATCGCCTCGATCACCAGGTCGCAGTCGGCCAGGTCGGAGTAGTCGAGCGTGCCCTGGATCCGGCCGCGCACCGCGTCGGCGTCGCCCTGCTCGAGCTTGCCCTTCTCGACCGCGCGCGCCGAGCTGCTTCTCGATCTTCCCGAGCCCCTTGTCGAGCTTGCCCTGATCGACCTCGCGCAGCACCACGTCGTAGCCGGACTGCGCGGCCACCTGTGCGATGCCGTGGCCCATCAGGCCCGCGCCCAGCACTCCGACCCGCTTGATCTCCATATCCTTCTCCCGGTTCAAGTTCAGTCTTCGAGCGTCGGGAGCCTATATGTCACTCGTAGGGATCGAGGATCGCGGAGCGGTCCGCCACGTCGTCCTGCAACGGGCCGAGAAGCGCAACGCGTTCAACGGCGAGCTGATCGCGGCCCTCGGCCACGCGCTCGAGGAGGCGGCGATCGCCCCGGCGGTCCGGTGCGTCGTCGTCCGCGGCGACGGCCCGATGTTCTCCTCCGGGCATGGACCTCAACGACCTGCGCGAGCTCGCCGCAGGACCCGAGCGGGCTGCGCGGCTTCCGGCGTCCGATCCTGGCCTGGTGGAACCTGCTCGAGGAGATGCCCAAGCCAACGATCTGCCAGATCCACGGCGCCTGCCTCGGGCGGCGCCTTCGAGCTGGCGCTGGCAGCGGACTTCCGAGTGATGGCCGAGGACGCAGTGGCCGGGATCATGGAGGTGCGCGTGGGGCTGCTCCCCGACGTGGGCGGCTGCTCGCGCCTGCCCGCCATCGTCGGGCTCGGCAACGCCAAGGAGCTGATCATGACCGGCAAGCCGATCGACGGCCACGAGGCGCACCGGATCGGTTTCGCCAACCGGATCGCGCCCGCCGACGAACTCGACGCCTGCACGGAGGCGTTCGCAAACGAGCTGCTGGCCGCCGCCCCGCGCGCGGTCGGACTGGCGAAGCGGGTGATGGACGCGGCGGCCAAGCCCGCCCTGGCCGCGACGCTCGAGCAGGAGGTCCAGGCTCAGGAGTCGCTGGCCGCCAGCGAGGACTTCGCGGAGGGCGCGAAGGCGTTCTTCGAGAAGCGCCCGCCGGAGTTCGCCGGGCGCTGAAGGCGAGCGGCTCGATCCTGCTCTCGGGTCGCCTACCGACCCCCTAGGCGGGACGATCACTGGCAATCGCCCGGCCCGGAGCGCGGCTACCGCTCGGCCCACGCCCGCGCCGCCGACTCGGCGATGTTGAGGCAGCGCTCCACGCTGTCCCAGTCCACCCGCCCGGGTACGTCCGTGGGCAGGTGGTAGTCGTTGAACGCGTTGCCGCGCAGCGAGAGCATCGAGACCGCCGGCAGGCCCGCGAGGCGCGCCAGGACCGGGTCGGTCCAGCCGCCGATCCGAAAGCGTCTCGGCGGGTCCAGACCCGCCCGCGCGCCCCCGCGTCGAGGACGCCGATGTCCTCCTCGCGGTAACGCACGCTCCACAGCGGGCCCTCGGCGCTCGCGACCATCGGGTCCCCCGCTCCGAGGGTGTCGAGGCCCAGTACGAAGGTGGCGGTCGGGTCGAGGGCCGGTCGGGACGCACCCAGCCACGCCGCCATCCCGCCCATGCCCGACTCCTCGCAGCCGGGCAGCACGATCGTGACCTCCGTGTCGTCGACGGGTGCCGCCACCAGCCGCTCTGACGAGCGCGATGACGGCCGCCACGCCAGTCGCGTTGTCGCTCGCGCCCGGCACTGTGTCGCCCCGCGCGACCTCGAGTGAGAGAGCCGTAGCGAGGGCGAGCACTACGCGCGCGGGGGTGCGCAGGCGCCGCGGACCGACGGCCACGAGGGCCATCGCCAACTCGGGTAGCAGCGAGAACGGCGGCCGGCCGTCGCGCGAGGCGCCGCCGGCCAGGCGCGGATTCCACATCAGCCCTGTGTGCGCGGCATCGTGATGCGCAACGAGCACCAGGGTGCGCCGCTTCTTCCCGCGTGCGGGCAGGCGCGCGACCACGTTGTGCCCCTCGCCCGCCGGCAGCAGCTCCCGGACCCACTGAGATCGGCCCGAGAACTCGAGCTCAAAGGACGCGAGCGCCGCCGCGGCTGGGAGCCGGCCGACCGCGGCGGCGCCGAAGTGAGCCGCGTGCACGTGACCGAACGTGTGCTGGTAGCGAAAGGGCTCGGTGCGAACGTCGTGTGCACCCGCCTCTCGAAGGCGATCGGCGCACCACGCGGCCGACTCCCTCTCCCCCTCGCTCGCCGAGCGGCGGCTCATCGCCGCGAGCGCCTCGACGTCGGCGCGCAGGCTCACGTCCGATGCCAGTCCACCGGCCCCGCCGTGAGCACGTGGCTGCCGAGCGGACGGCCGAGCACCTCTTGGGCGTCGCGCGCGCACGCGAGCAGCCGTTCTAGGTCGATGCCGGTCGGATGGCCCATCTCGTGCAGCATCGACACGAGATCCTCGGTGGCGACGTTGCCCGTGGCGCCCGGGTGGCACGGGGCATCCGCCCAGCTCGCCGAAGGAGGACTCGAACGAACGCACGCCCGCCTCGAGCGCCGCAGCAGCGTTCGCAAGCCCCTGACCGCGGGTGTTGTGGAAGTGGGCCGTCAGCTCCACGTCGGGGAGGCGCTGCGCCGCGGCGCTGTACACCTCGCGCACCTGCAGCGGATTGGCCATGCCGGTGGTGTCGCCGAAGGCGATCTCCTCGCAGCCGGCGTCGCGCAGCCGCTCGGCGATCGAGAACACTCGCTCGGACGGCACCTCGCCCTCGTACGGACAGCCGAACGCGACCGAGATCACCCCCTCGCAGCGCAACCCCTCGGACCGCGCCCGCGCGATCACCGCGCTCGAGCCCGGCGAGCGACTCCTCGATCGAGCGGTTCACGTTCTTGCGGTTATGCGTCTCCGACGCGGAGAGGAAGAGGTTGACCTCGTCGAAGCGGTCCCGCAGGGCGAGCGCGTTCTCGAGCCCGCGCTCGTTGGGGATCAGCACCGACACCGCGACCTCGTCCGGGATCGTCGGCGGCGGCGAGCACCTCGGCCCCGTCCGCGAGCTGCGGGATCACGTCGGCGCGCACGAAGCTCGTGACCTCGAGCCGGCGAAGGCCGGTGCGCGCAAGCGCCCTCCACGAGCCTGACCTTGTCGGCGGTGGGGATGGTCTCGGGCTCGTTCTGAAAGCCGTCTCGCGGGCCTACCTCGCGGATGCGGACCGGATCGGCGGGCGTCGCTTCGGACATCCCCTACATCATGCCGAGGCCGCCGCTCACCCCGATCGTCTCGCCCGTGACGAACGACGCGTCGTCGCTCGCCAGGTAGGCGATCGCCGCGGCCACCTCATCGGGCTGCCCAGGGCGGCGCATGGCCGTCGATGCCACCATCCCCTGGACGAAGCGCTCACCCAGCTCGCCGAGCTGCTCGGGGGCGATCCGAAGCATCGGCGTCTCGATCGGACCGGGCGCCACGGCGTTCACCCGTACACCGCGGCGGGCGGTCTCCTTCGCCAGCGCCTTGGTGAACCCGATCACGCCTGCCTTGGTCGCCGAATAGACGGTCCCGAGCTGCGATCCGACCCGGCCCGCCTCGGACGCCACATTGACGAAGACGCCACGGCCGCGCTCCTGCATGCCGGGCAACGTGGCGTGGGTCACGACGAGCACGCCGCGCAGGTTCACGGCGAGCAGTCGATCCCACTGATCCTCGGTGCTAGCGCACGAAGAAGTCGTCGTCGGCGATGCCGGCGTTGTTCACGACCACGTCGAGCGGCCCCAACTCCGCCTCCACGGCACTCACTGCCGCGCGCGCGGAGTCGCTCGAGCGCACGTCCAGCTCCACGCCCATCCCGCCGAGCTCCGCAGCCACCTCACCCGCCCGGCCCGCGTCCAGGTCCGCAACGACCACGCGTGCCCCCTCCGCCGCCAAACGCGAGCAGGTGGCGGAGCCGATCCCGCCCGTGCCACCGGTCACGAGCGCCACGCGTCCCTCGAGCCTCATGCGCCGGGCACCCTACTCCGGGAGCGGGCGGAGCGTCCGATAGCGTCCGCGCCCGTGAGCGCGGAGCCCATCCCGATCGTCGGCGGCACCGGCGCACTCGGCTTCGGACTGGCGCTGCGGCTCGCAGCGGCCGGCCGATCGATCGTGATCGGCTCCCGTGATGCGGGCCGCGCGGAGGAGGCGGCGGCGCGGGTGCGGGCTCAGGTCCCCGAGGCGCAGGTCGAGGGACTCGTGAACCCGGACGCCGCTCGGCGCGGGCCGATCGTGTTCCTGACGGTGCCGTTCCGGGCTCAGTCCGAGAACCTCACGAACCTGAAGGGGGCGCTGGCGGCAGGTCAGATCCTGGTCGACGCCACCGCCCCGCTCGCCGCCGCGGTGTCCGGCAAGGCGACCCGCCTGCTCGGCGTGCCCCAGGGCTCGGCGGCGGAGCAGGCCCAGGAGATGGTCCCCGACGGGGTGACCGTGGTCAGCGCCCTCCACACCGTGAGCGCCGCGACCCTGGGCAAGCTCGACGCGCAGTTGGACGAGGACATCCTCGTGACGGGCGAACGCAAGGAGGCCAAGCGACGGGTGGCCGAGCTGATCGCCCTCATCCCCGGCCTGCGCCCGGTCAACGCCGGCAGCCTGGAGACCGCGCGCTTCGTCGAGGCACTCACACCGCTCCTGATCTCGGTGAACATCCGCAACAAGTCCCACGCCGGGATCAAGCTGACCGGGCTGCCGGACGAGCTCTGGAAGTAGCCCTTCTCTCCGGCGGAACCGGCGGGGCCAAGCTTGCGCGCGGCCTGCTGGAGGCGGCCGGTCCCGCCGGGCTGACCGTGGTGGCCAACACAGGCGACGACGTCGAGGTCCACGGCGTGCACGTGTCGCCCGACCCCGACCTCGTGACGTACTGGCTCGCCGACGCCATCGACGAGCGCGGCTACGGCATCCGCGGTGACACGTGGAACGTGATGGCCGCGCTGGAGCACGCCGGGCGGCCGGTGTGGTTTCGCCTCGGCGACGCCGACCTGGCGATGTGCCTGATCCGAACGGAGCGCTTGGCCGCCGGCGAGCGCCTGACCGCCGCGCACGCCGAGGTCGTCAGTGCGATGGGCGTCGAGGCTCGGGTGCTGCCGATGTCCGACTCGCCCGTGCGTACCCGCGTCACCGTTCGCGGGCGCACGCTTCCGTTCCAGGAGTTCATGATCGTCGCGGAAGCCGAGGGCCCGATCGAGGGTGTCGACCTGGATGGCGATCGACGTCGCCACCCCCACTCCGGAAGTCCTCGACGCACTCGAGCGCGCCGACGTGATCGTCGTCGGCCCGTCCAACCCGGTCGCCTCGATCGGCCCGATCCTGGCGCTGCCCGGGATGCGCGATGCGGTGAGGCGAGCAGGTGCACCCGTGATTGCCGTGAGCCCGTTCGTCGCCGGCGACGTGCTGAAGGGACCGACGCTGGCGTTCTGTGAGCACGCCGGCATCGCCCCGAACGCGGCAGGGATCGCCGACGCCTACGCCGGGGTCATCGACGCGATGGTGGCCGACGAGCCGGTGGAAGGGCTGCCTGCCCGGGTGGAGGACACGTTGATGGACGGGCACGAGGGGCGCGCCCGTGTGGCACGGGCCGTCCTGGAGTTGGCCGCTTCCCTTTGAGCCCCACCCGACCGGCGCGGGCCGGCCCGGATAGCGGGATCGGGAAGCCGATCGGGGAGCAAACCCGCCTACGGGTCGTATAACGACGCCTAAGCAGCACGATCCACAGAGCCGCCCCCCACCCAGCCGCCGTTAACGCCGGTCAACCGCGGCGGCCCAAATCGCCCAGGATGCCGCCGACCCCGCCGCTCGGCGCTAACCTCGCCCGACTCCTGTGATCCGGACGATCGCAATCCTTCCCGTCAAGAGCCTGGGGGCCGCCAAGCAGCGTCTCTCGACGCTGCTCGATCGCGGCCCGCGCGAGCTGTTGGCCGAGGCGATGTTCTCCGACGTCCTGACCGCGCTGGGTGCGGTGCGCGGCGTGGAGGAGGTGGTCGTGGTGACCGCCGACCCTGCCGCGGAGTCGAGGTCGCGGGAGTCGGGCGTGACGCTGCTTCGCGACCGCGAGGAGGCCGGTCAGTCCGCGGCCGCGCTGATCGGTATCCGCCACGCCCTGGCTGCGGAGTACGAACGGGTGCTGCTCGTGCCCGGCGACACCCCGCTGCTCGACGCCGTTGAGATCGACCGGCTGCTGTCGGACTGCGAGGCGGCGGGCACAGGCCTGGCGATCGTCCCCGACCGTCACGAGAGCGGCACCAACGCGCTGCTGATAGCGCCTCCGACCGCGATCACGCCGAGCTTCGGCCCGGGAAGCCTGCAACGCCACCGCGACGCGGCACGGGCGGCGGACGTCACCCACGTGGTGGAGGCGCTCCCCTCGCTCGTCCTCGACGTCGATACGCCGGAGGACCTGGCGGAGCTGAGGCGGCAGCTCGAGGACGACCCGAGCCGGGCGCCGCGGACCCGCGACGCGCTCGCTCAGCTCGAGCTCGCACCTGCGGGCGCCACGCGCGTCCGGGCCTGATCGCCAGGCTGAAAGCGAGGACGGCCGTGCTCGCGATCGCGCCACTCGGACCCCTGCCGGAGGTGACCCACGGCGACGACCTGGCCGCGCTGCTGGCGGCCGCGGCGCCACCCGATCTCACGGGCGACGACGTGATCGTCGTTGCGCACAAGGTCGTCTCGAAGGCTGAGGGCCGCGTGCGCCGGCTCTCTTCGATCGAACCCGGTGAGGACGCCAGGAGACTCGCCCGTGAGCAGGGCAAGGATCCGCGCCTGGTGCAGGCAGTGCTCGATGAGTCCATCGCGATGCTGCGTGCCGAGCACGGCGTGCTCGTGTGCGAGACCCGGCACGGTTTCGTCTGCGCCAACGCCGGGCGTGGATCGCTCGAACGCGGATGCGGACGAGCTGGTGCTCCTGCCACGCGACCCCGACTCGTCCGCCCGGGCCTTGCGCGACGGCATCGAGGCGGCCCGCGGGATCAGACCAGCCGTGGTGGTCTCGGACTCCTTCGGTCGCGCGTGGCGCCTGGGGCAGACCGACGTGGCCGTGGGCTGCGCGGGCCTGCTGCCGCTCGACGATTGGACCGGTCGCGCCGACACCCGCGGGATGGAGCTGCGCGCGACCGCTATCGCGGTGGCCGACGCCGTGGCGAGCGCCGCCGACCTGGTTCGCGCCAAGGACTCCGCCGAGCCTGCCGTCCTGGTTCGAGGGCTCGGGCACTTCGTCTCGAGCGCCGACGGCCCCGGCGCCGCGGCGCTTCGCCGCCCCCGGGCCGACGACCTCTTTCGCTAGAGGGCCCGGTCGCGGCGGCGCCGACCGCGGAACGGGCCGGACACCTCGTACACCTCGCCCTTGAGCCCGTGAGCCCGTTGTGAGGAGAAGTAGAGCCGGCTGCCCGATGGGTCGAAGGCGACGCCGGTCAGCTCGGAGCCCGCGTGATTGCGGCCGGTCACCGACAGAAAGCGGGCGACCCGGCGGTCGCGTGTCATCACGCCCATGTCGATCTCCTCCGTGGAGATGTCCTCGCACACGAACAGCTCGCCGCCGCGTGAGGCAGTGATGTTGTCGACCCGGAGCAGCGGCGCCTCCCGCGAGCCGAGCCCGTCGTAGATCACCTCCAAGTCGCCCGGAGCGCGTGTCGTAGGCGTGGATCCTCGAGTCGCCGGTCGTTGCCACGTACACCGTCCCGCTGTCGAACCAGATGCCCTCGGCGCGCGCGAACCGGGTGGTGCCGCGCACCTGGCGGCGCGTCGGCCCGCCCGCACCCAACGGGTCGGGGACGCGCACCCACTCGACCTCACCGTCGCGCTGGACCCTCGCCAACTCGAGCACTCCCTCGCCGAGGTCCGGCCAGCGCCGCGGGGTGAAGCGATACAGCGCCCCGTCGATCAGGTCCTCCGTGAGGTACACCCGCCGGCCGCGCGGGTCGACCGCCGCCGCCTCGTGCTTGAACACGCCCATCGCTTCGTGGACCCTCGCCTCGCGCCTCCCAGCCGGGTCGCACTCCCACACGCGGCCCTCTCCGTACTCCTCGCACGACAGCCACGTGCCCCACGGCGTCGGGCCGCCCGCGCAGTTGTTGGTCGTGCCGTCGAGGATGCGGTAGGCGTCGCGGATCTCTCCGCCTGGGCCGAAGCGAATGGCCCCCGCGCCGCCGCGCAGCTCCTCCGAGTTCGAGACGAGGATCCAGCCGCCGTCATCGGTTGGGAACGTGGCCGCGCCGTCGGAGGCCAGGTGCCAGCGGTAGCCGGTGCCCTCGACGACCTCCTCGCCCCGTGCCACCCGGCGCGCGCTGAATCCCTCAGGCAGCCGGATCCCGTGTTCGTCTGGAGCGCCGCGGGGGCCGTACCCAGCTCCCCGTGGCCGCGCCGCGCCAGCGCTGTCGGACCCGCCGTCGGAGAACGCCCCCTTCCAGAACGCGCCGCCGAACGCCAGCGTCGCCGCAGCGCCGACGCCCGCTCCCAGGAACTCGCGGCGGCGAAGCACGGGCCCAGTCACGGAACCCCAGGCTAGGACGCCGCCCGCTGTAGCCCGTGAACGAGTTGCGAAGAGGTCGTAAAGGAGCTGTGACCGCACGACGCCGCGCTATGCCGCGAGCGGGAGCTCGTGCCGGCGCCGGATCTCGTACAGGGTGGTGCGCTCGGCCGCGGGGCGGCCGGCCCGATGGGCGGCGGCGATGAGCTGGTCGGGCGTGAGCACCACGCCGTGCTCCGCGCCCGCCATGCGGCTGATGCTCTCCTCCATCAGCGTCCCGCCCAGGTCGTTCACACCCCAACGCAGCGCCTCGGTGGCGGCGTCGAGCCCCATCTTCACCCAACTGGCCTGGACGCTCGGGATCGTGTGGCCGAGCGCCAGCCGAAAGACGGCGGTGTGCTTCAGGTTCTCCTCGCGCGAGATCTCCTCGATCCCATGCGTGCGCCCGAGGAGCGTGTGGAAGGGGACGAACGAAAGCGGGACGAACTCGGTGAACCCTCCAGTCCGCTCCTGCAGCTCACGAACGACGCGCATGTGCTCAGCCAACTCCCACGGCTCCTCGACGTGGCCGAACATCACCGTGACCGTCGACCTCAGGCCGACCGCGTGGCTGGCCTCGATGATCTCGACCCACCGCGCCACCGGCAACTTGTTGGGTGAGATCCGCTCACGCACGCCATCGTGGAGCACCTCGGCGGCGGTGCCGGGGGTCGAGTCGAGGCCCGCCGCGCGCAGGCGCTCGAACACCTCTCGCGGAGGAAGGTCGGAGGTCTTGCACATGTGATCCACCTCCATCGCCGAGTAGGCGTGCAGGTGCATCTCCGGTGCCACGTCCTTGACCACGCGCAGCCAGTGCTCGTACTCCGCGAGGCCCCAGTCGGGGTGGATGCCCGACTGCATGCAAACCTCGGTGGCGCCGAACTCGACCGCCTCGGCCACGCGCCGCTCGAGCTCCTCGCGGTCGTGCTCGTAGGCGTCTGGCGAGCGCCGCCCCTGGCCGAAGCCGCAGAACGCGCAGCCCACGGTGCAGATGTTCGACACGTTGATGTTGCGGTTGACGACGAAGGTCACGGTGTCGCCCGCCAGCTCGGCGCGTAGCTCGTCGGCCGCTGCGCGCATGTCCTCGATCGCCTCCGGCCGCCTCTCGGCGAAGAGCGCGGTCAGCTCGTTCTCGGAGAGCGCCCCGCCGTCGCGCGCGCGTTCCAAGGCGCCCGGCACGAGGTCGGCCCTTATGGGGCGCTCCTCACGCCGTCCCGACCCGCGCCGCGGGATGAAGCTCCAGTACCGGGCCTTGACCACGTCGAGCACACCTTGGTCGAGCCAGTCCGCATCCAGATACTGGGGGTAGACGCACAGCCGCTCGGTGAGCGCATACCCGCGCGGGGCGAGGACGCCTCGCATCCGGTGGGGCGACGGAAAGGGATGCTCGGGCGAGATGTGGTCCCCGTTGGTCGACAGCCCCCCGAGGTCGGTGGCGCCCGTCTCCACAAGCGGAAGCCACCAGTCCGCGAGGTTGGGCGGGATCTGCACGCCAACGTCGGGCATCAACCGACGGCACTCGCGCACGAGGATGCGCATCTCCTCGAGCGTCACGTCGCTCCCCCAGTCGGGCATCGGCGCGGGCTCACCGCGGGCGCCGTCGCGCTGGGCATGGTCCGCGATCTCCGCCGGCTCGGCCCCGTAGTAACGCTCGTGCGGGACGAAGTTCTGGAGGATCACCTCCTGCAGGTGCCCATGCTCAGCGTGCACGGCCGCCAGTGCCTCGAGGGCGTGCACGCGCTCGTCCGGCGTCTCCCCGATGCCCACGAGGATGCCGCTGGTGAACGGGATCTGGAGCTCGCCCGCGGCACGGATCGTCTCCAGGCGGCGTTCGGGGTGCTTGGTGGGTGAGCCATGGTGCGCCTCGAGGTCCGGGTTGATCGATTCGAGCATCAGGCCCTGCGAGGCGGTCACCTCGCGCAGGCGCGCAAGGTCGTCGCGGGTCAGCACACCGAGATTGGTGTGGGGCAGCAGTCCTCGCTCTAGCGCGCGTCCACAGGCCCAAGCCACATACGACGTGAAGTCCGGGTGCCCGTAGCTCTCGAGCCTTGCGGCCACCTCGGCGTTCACCTGGGGCCGCTCGCCGGTCAGGACCAGCAGCTCCTTCGCATTGCGCCGGACGGCCTCGTCCAGCAGCCGCTCGACCTCCTCGGGCGCATACAGATGCGCCCGATGCGTGGCGAACGCGCAGTACTTGCAGTAGCACCGGCACGTGCGCGAGAGCGACAGCGTGTAGTTGCGCGAGAAGGTGACCCGCCGCACGCGCCGGAGTCTACGAGGCGTGTGGCAGCGTGTCGTAGCGGCCCTCTGCTGACCTGATGTATGGGCGTCCGGACCCCAAGCGCAGTCGGGCCCCGGTCAGGGCGCTCAGGCGGGCGTCACCCCACGGGCTCCATTCCGCCCTCGCCCTTCTTGCCCGGTGCGATGTAGAGGTTGAAGTAAGCCACCGCCGCCAGGACCGCCCCGATCACGGGAGCCAGGATGTACACGAGGAAGAACTCTCCCCCGCCACCCCACTCGCCCGAGACGAGGGCCGGGCCAAACGCGCGGGCCGGGTTGAAGCCGCCTCCGGTGAGCGGCGCGAGCACCATCACCACGAGCCCTAGCGTCGCGCCGATCGCGAACGCAGCCCAATCCTTCGCGGCCCCCGGGTTGACCGCCACGCCGACGATCGCCCACATTAGGAAGAAGGTGCCGATTCCCTCGACGACCATGCCGGGGAAGATTCCTCCGTCGATTCGGTCCGAGACGAACACGGCGCCGTAGTCCACATCCTTGCCCTCATCCAGGAGCAGCGCCTTGGTCAACAGCGCGCCCGCCACCCCGCCGGCGAACTGGGTGACGATGTAGATCGCGGCGTCGGCGTGCGAGATCTGGCGCAACGCCGCCATCGCAGCCGTCACGGCGGGGTTGAAGTGCGCCCCGGACGCCAGGGCCAGCGTCTGGATCAGCATGAACAGCACGAAGACGTGCACCAGGCCGATGACGCCGAAATCGATGAACGGCACCGGGTTGGTCGGCGTTGGCGCCGTCACGTAGAGACAGACCGCGGCCGTGATGAAGAACACGAGCGCGAGGGTTCCGATGAACTCTGCGATGTAGGCGGACGGGCCTCGTTCCTGCACGTTGAGATACCTCCAGATGGCTGTTTGCGGGCGCCAGTGTACGGGCGCCGCGTTCGATCGGGTTCGTTGCTGACCTAGATTTTCGGCATGAGGTGGGTAGTCCCCTTCCTCGCCGTGCTGGCTTTCTTCGCGGGCTGCGGTGACGACGACGACCCCGCGGACAGCCCGCGCAGGGTCGTCCTGGCCCTGGATTTCCAGCCCAACGCCGTCCACGCCGGCGTGCTCGCCACGGCGCGCGAAGGGCTGGACCGCCGTCACGGCCTGGCGCTGGAGGTGCGCGCGCCGTCCGCCTCCACGGATTCGCTCAAGCTCTTGCTGTCGGGTCGCGCCGACGCCTCGATCGTCGACATCCACGATTTGGGCCTGGCACGGGAGCGCGGCGAGGACATCGTGGGAGTGGGCGCGATCGTGCAGCGCCCGCTCGCCGCCGTGATCGCCCAGCCCGACGTTCGCACGCCGCGCGAGCTCGAGCAGCGTCGTGTGGGCGTCACCGGGCTGCCATCTGACGACGCCGTGCTGCGTGCGGTCGTGGAGGCGGACGGCGGCGACCCCGAGGCCGTGCGCCGCATCACGATCGGCTTCACGGCCGTCCCGAGCCTGGTGGCCAAGAAGGTCGACGCGGTGGTCACCTTCTGGAACGCTGAGGGCGTGACGCTGCGCGAGCGCGGGGTGCCCACGCGCGAGTTCCGGGTCGACGACTTCGGGGCCCCGCGCTACCCGGAGCTGGTGGTGGCCGTGAAGCGCTCGACGCTGCAACGACGGGGCGCGCTGGTGCGCGACCTGGTGCGCGCGCTCGCCGACGGGACCCGAGCTGCCCTTGACGATCGGCCGGCCGCCGTACGGGAGGTCGCCCGCCGCTCTGGCGCCGAAGCGTCGCTGGTGGAGGCGCAGCTGCGCGCGATCGCGCCGGCGTTGGTCCCTCCGCTGGAGCTCGACTTCCGCGTGCTGGCGCGCTGGGCGCGGTTCGATCTGCGCTTCGGGATCCTCGAACGCCCGCTCGACCCCCGGCGCGCCTTCGCCGCGCCATGACCTCTTATCCAGGCGGCAGCAGTCCCTCCACCAGGGCCGCGGTCTCGCGCGCCATGCGCGACCGCGGCACCACCCTGGAGAAGCCGGCCGCCTCGGCGCGCAGCCGCGTGTCCTGGTCGACGTGCGAGTAGAAGCCCAGCGTGGGAATGGCCCCGAGCTCCCCCTGCTGGCGCATCGAGCGCACGAGCGCCGACCCGTCGAGCCCCTCGGCGGTCAAATCGACGATCAAGAGGTCGTGAAAGGAGGCCGCCACCCGCACGCGCTCCTCGGTGTCGAATCGGTTGACCGCGTGCCCCACTGCGCGCAGCGCCCCCTCCACCTTCGAGCCGAACAGCAGGTCGGGGCAGAGCAGCGCCACACGAGCCACGGCGCTACTGATTCCGGCGACGGCGAAACTCTTCGCGCACCGACTCCGGCCGGCCCCACATCTGGGTGACCTCGACACGCCCGGAGCGCGCCTCGCGCGCGACCAGCTCTCCGGCGATTCGCTCCCGATCCAGTAGCTCCAGGGTTCCGCGCACCGTGGGAGCGGCAGCGGCGTGTCCAAACTGGTTGGCCACCCGCAGCCGCCAGTGCCAGTCATGCCGCGAGTACGGCATCGCGTTGATCTGGGTGAGCATCGTGGCGGTGTCCACGTAGCGGTCCGCGTCGTGGATGCGCAGGTCGAGCTCGAGTTGGGTCCAGTCAGGCGGCAGGGAGTCGACGATGCGCTGGAATTCCTCGGCGAGCGCCACGGCGCACAGCCTACCCGCCCGACTCCACCCGCATTGCGCGCGCGAGCTGGTCCCCAAGGGCATGCTCGCGGCCTCCCGCGCTGACCGTCAGAGGCCCGCCGAATGGCTCGCGGCCCACGACCTCGACCAGCACCCCGCGCTCGATCCCGCGCGAGGAGAGGTAGCGCAACATCGCGGGATCCGAGTCCGAGACGCGCGTGAATGTGGCGTGCTCGCCGTCGGCGAGGTCCGCCAGGGCACGCGTCCGGGTCTCCTCGATCTCGCCGTCGGCGGTGGGGATCGGGTCCCCGTGCGGATCGTGAGTCGGGTTGCCGAGCTTGTCGGCGATCAGCTCCGAGAGCTCGGGGGAGATTGCGTGCTCGAGCACCTCCGCCTCCTCGTGGACCCGATCCCACGACATTCCGAGCGCCTCCGCGAGGTACAGCTCGAGCAGCCGATGGTGGCGGATGACTTCGAGCGCCACGCGCTCTCCGGCCGGGGTCAGCTCCACACCGTGGTAGGGCTCCCGCTTCACGAGGCCGAGCACCTCGAGCCGCTTCACCATCGCCGAGGTCGAGGCGGGCGACACGCCGAGCCGCTCCGCGATCGCTGACGTCGAGACGGGCTCGTCCGACCGACCGTGCAGCGAGTAGATCGCCTTCGCGTAGTCCTGGACGGCGTCGGAGATCTCTGGCGGGTGGGCGATGGCCATATGGATCTACAGGGAGATGAGCAGTCCGGTCGCGTACATGAACACGATGCCAGTCACCACGCCGCTGACGGCGAGCGGATGCAGCAGCCGCCCGCTCGTGTCGCGGACGCTCGGGGCGATCTGGACGATGACCTGTGCGATCGCACCGGCACCGAGGCCGAACATGAATGCAGCGAGGCTGGGATTGAAGGCGGAGGCGCCAACCCAGGCGCCGAGCACCGCCGGGAGCCCGGCCAGCAGTCCGAGCCCGGCGAGGCGCTTCAGGCCGGCGCGCGGCCGCGAGTCACCCTTGGCGACCGGGGCGACGATGGCGAGGCCCTCGGTGGTGTTGTGCAGCGCGAAGCCGACGATCAGGGCGGCGCCGAGCGCCAGCGAGCCGATCGCGTACGCCGAGCCGATGGCCAGGCCCTCACCCAGGTTGTGCAGGCCGATGCCCAGCGCCACGAGGAACGCGAGCCGCCAGGCACCGGCGCCCTCACCCTTCTCGCGCTCCCTTCGGCCCCGCAGCCACCCGTCGACGCCGACCAGCGCGAGATACGCGATCCCAGCGCCGAGATAGACGAGCAGCGCGCCGCCGAACGCCTCCGAGCCCGAGCCGGCGAACTCGCTCCCCTCGAGCAGCGCGTCGACTCCGAGGAAGGCCAGCAGGCCCAGAGTGAGAGCCAACAGGAACTGCACGAAGCGTGGATCGACCGAGCGGATCCATGGCAGCCAGAGCATTCCGATCGCGACCGGGATGACGCCCACGTACAGGCCCACGAGCGCCATCAGCCCGAAGAACCCGAGGTCCGCGTCCGGGGTCTCGGCGGCGACCTCGATCGACGCGTCGGCGGTACCGCCGGTCGCCGTGATCAGCGCGACCTCGTACGCCTCGCCCTCGATCCAGGGATAGTCGATCGTCACCGTGCTGGCACCCAGGTGCCCGATCTCACCCGCCGTCTGGGTGAAACCCGCGAAGCCGTCGTTCACCACTGCCTGCTCGATCTCGACCGGGTCCGGCCCGTCGTTGCGCACCGTGACCTCGATCTGTCCCGGGTGCAGCTCCGTCCGCTCGACCGACAGCTCCTCGACGGGGACGCCGTTGCGTTGAAGGCCGGGGGCGTCGAGCGCCACGAAGGCCGCGATCGCGATCCCGAGCACGACGAGCGGAACGAGCCCGGCGACCCAGGTGGGCACGCGACGTCCGGCGAGTCGAGGAGCGGCGGTCCGAGCCTCCACTACCGAGCCCTCCACAGATCTTGAGGTCGTTGGGGCATCATCCGACGACCTCAAAAAAGCCCATCCAGCCGAGATCAGCGAACTCGGACACGTGGGCGTGGAACATGTACTTGCCCGGGTACGGGAACCGCACCTCGACGATGCCGCGCTCGCCCTGGCCCATGATCACGGTGTCCGTGAAGTCGCGCGGCTCGAGCTTGGTCCCAGTCGGGTAGTAGTCGAAGAAGTTGGCGTGGATGTGGAACGAGTTGAGGAGGTCGAACTCGAGCGCGTTCACAACGTAGATCCGCACCAACTCGCCGCGCTTGACCCTGATCGGCTTGTCGTGGAAGGCGAACGCGACGGTGTTGACCGCGTAGACCTCGTTCGAGCGGTCGAAGTTGGTGTCGAACCCGTTCATCACCATCACCAGCTCGTCCGCCTTGGGCCGGCCCTTCTTGGGGTCGATGATGAACGCTCCGTACAGCCCCTTCGCGATGTGGTCGGCCAGCGGGGTCGTGTGACAGTGGTAGAGGTGGAGGCCGAAGGGAACGGCATCGAACTCGTATGTGAACGACCCGCCTGACTCGACGTTTCCGCGACCGACGCCCGGCACGCCGTCGCTCAGATCGAGGTGTATGCCGTGGAAGTGGATCGTGTGCGGATGCTTCGAGCCATTGACGAACCGGACGCGCACGCGCTCGCCCTCCGTCGCGCGCAGCGCGGGCCCCGGCACGCGCCCGTTATAGGTCCACGCGGCGTACTTGACGCCGGGCGCCACCTCGATCTCCTTGTCCTCCGCCACGAGCTCGAACTCGCGGATCGTGCGCCCGCCCTCGCGCCTGACGACGCCGCGGTCGTAGTCGCGGAGCATCGCGGTTGGGTCGAAGCCGTTGGCGCGCGGGTCGACCCGCCCGACCGCCCCCCGGTGGTTCGAGCCCTCGGTGGCGGCGGTCGCCTTCCCGTGCTTGCCGCCGTGGGCGTCGCCCTGGGCGCTCGCAAGCTGGTCGTGCACCCCCTGGTGGGGCACGAACTCGTGTAGGAGCGGCAACGCCGCCGCCGTGCCGGCGGCCCCGCCGAGCAGCTTGCGTCGCGAGAGTTTGCGCTTGCTCAACTCAGACATCGCATCACATTGAATCAAAAGTTAGACAAGACTAAAACCATCATCCGAAGCGGCCGTAGAATCGGGTGCGTGATTGCCACCGCCGACTACGAGCTGCTCACGACCGACGCCGGCCTCGTCGAGCGCCCCGGCCATGCCGTGGTGGAGCTCGCCGGATCCGAGGCCGCCGAGTTTCTCCAGGGCCAGGTGACCAACGACGTCGAGGCACTCGCGGCGGGCGAGGGCTGCTACGCGGCGCTGCTCGACCACAAGGGCAAGCTCCGCGCCGACATGCGTGTGCTGAGACTGGCCCCCGACAGGCTCCTGGTGGACGCCGAGCCCGCCGCGCGCGCCGTGCTGGTCCACAACTTCGAGACCTACAGCCTCGGCCGCGACGCCCGCCCACGTGACTTGACCGACGAACGCGCGGTCGTCTCCCTGATCGGCCCGGCCGCTCGCGCGCGGCTTGCAAACGCGCCGCCGGAGCGCGAGCACGCGTTCGTCGAGGGCGAGCACGGGCTGCACGTGGCCACCGACCTCGGCGTGGACCTGATCGTGCCCGCGGACCGGGTTCAAGCCGCACGCGAGATCGCCCCGCAGGCCACTGACGAAGCAGCGGAGTGCCGGCGGATCGAGTCCGGGCGCCCCCGTCTCGGGCTCGACATGGGCAGCTCGACGATCCCACAGGAGGCCGGCCTCAACGAGCGCGCCGTGAGCTTCACGAAGGGTTGCTACGTGGGCCAGGAGACCGTCGCCCGGCTCCACTACAAGGGGCGGCCCAACCGCGGGCTGCGCGGCCTACGCCTGTCCGCGCCGGCCGAACGCGGCGACCCGATCGTGCTCGGCGACAAGGAAGTCGGAACGATCGGCTCGGCATGCGTCTCCCCCAGGTTCGGGCCGATCGCGCTCGCGCTCGTACGACGCGAGGCCGACGTCGGCGACGAGGTGGCCGTGGCCGGGGCGCCGGCCACGATCGTCGACCTCCCCTTCGGAGACATGTGAGCGCCCAACGCCGCCCGACCGCGCGCGGAGCGCTCAGCGGCGACAGCCCACTCCTGGGCGGCACGCTGACGGTCGGGGCGGGCGCCGAGGACCCGCGCGCACCCGAACCCGACTGGGACCCGCGGCGTGACGAGCTCGGCCTTCCGCGGGAGCGGCCCCACGCGTCCGACGCGCATGACCCGCGCGACCTGCGTGAGCTAATCCCGGCGCGCGAGCCGGGACGCGCGCTCGACGACTGGGGACGGTCACAGCGCGTCTTCGACCTCATCCAGCCGCTGCTCGACTTCTACTATCGCTACTGGTTCCGGGTCGAGACCGAGGGCGTCGACAACGTGCCCGCGGACGGCGGAGCGTTGCTCGTATCGAACCACTCCGGAGCGCTCCCACCGGACGCCCCGATGATCATGCAGGCGATCCGCCACGAGCACGCGAACCCACGGCCGCTGTACATGCTCGCGGAGCACTGGTTCAAGGGCTACCCGGGCGTGGGCCTGCTGACCAACAAGATCGGAGTGGTCCCGGCGCACCCCGCCAACGCTCAGCGGCTCCTGCACGACGAGCGGCGGCTCGCGCTCGTGTTCCCGGAAGGGCAGAAGGGCACGCGCAAGCTCTACTGGCAGCGCTACAAGCTCCGGCGCTTCGGGCGCGGCGGCTTCGTGCGCACCGCCATCCGCGCACGCGTGCCGGTCGTCCCGATCGCCGTGGTCGGAGCGGAGGACGCGATGCCGATTTTCGCGCACCTGCCGCTGATGCAGCGGCTGACCGGACTGATCTACTTCCCGGTGAACCACGCCTTCCCGCACTTCGGCGCCGCGGCGGCGCTGATGTACCTCCCGGCGAAGTTCCGGATCCGATTCCTCGAGCCGATCGACCTCTCCCGCTACGCGCCCGAGGACGCCGACGACCTCTCGCTCGTCCAGGCGGTGGCGGAGGACGTACGGGGCCGGATCCAGGCGGAGCTCGATTCGCTTGTCGCGTCGCGTGCGTCCGTCTGGTTCGGTTAGGGTCCAGCGCGGAGGATGACAGCGTTCGTAAAGACGCGCGGGTGGCGGGCATCGCTTGTTGTCATTGCGGTGAGCGCCCTTGCGGGCTGCGGCGGCGACGACTTCGAGAACAAGCCGCGGCCGCCGGCGTCGGTCGATCTCACGGGCGTGATCGCGGACCGAGGAGTGACCGTCTCGCCGTCCGAGATCGGGGCCGGACCGGTGCGGATCACGATCGTGAACCAGACCGACGACGCCCATACCGTCACCCTTGAAGGGGCCTCCGTCGAGGCCATGGTCGGCCCGGTCAACCCGCAGGACACGGCGACGATCCAGAAGTCATTGCCGTCGGGCGACTACGAGGTGCGGGCAGGATCGGAGCAGGCAGTCGCCCGCGAGATCCCACCCGCCCGGCTGACCGTCGGGCCCGAGCGCGAGTCGTCCAACAGCACGCTGCTGCTGCCCTGACGCCGGAGCGTCGGTGCGTCTCAGGCGTCGGGCAGTGACGTCTGCGTGTCGCCGCCCTCGGCCGGCGCGAGCTGCTCGTCGATCTGGGTCAGCTCCGCGCGGACGCGCTCCTCGAGCGCTGCCAGCAGTTCGCGGGCGCCGCCGATCCCGTTCTGGGCGGTGGTGAGCTGTGACTTCACCTTGCGGATGTCGTCCATCGCCGCGAGCGCACGGGCGAGCGTGGCCCGCAGCGCGGCCGCGTCGATCTCGTCCCGGCCCTCGCGGACGGCGGTGACCCGTGCGCGCGCGACCCGGTACGCGAACTCCAACTCGAGCGTGGAGCCGTCCTCCGGGTCGTAGACGGCGATCATCTTGTCCCCCTGGTACTCGCGCAGCGCGTGGAGCCGCGCGGGGACCTCGTCCTCACCGGGGACCACGAGCACCGCGAAGTCCGCGTCGCGCTGGTCCTTCGCCGAGTCGAGCTCGTCGTAGAAGCGCGGCTTGGAGAGCTGGCTGTCCTTGGCCTCGAAGACCACCCGCCCGCTAGCGGGCCCGGAGCAGCCGTCGATGCCGACCACCACATCGCCCTTCCGGCCACCGGAGCCACGCTCGTCGCCGACCGCGTCTGCGCTATCGCCGTGTACGCCCGCGATTTGGTCGACAGCCTCGGCCACCGACTCCTCGTAGCTGCGCCCCTTGGCGGTGCCGCGTTCGCGTTCCTCGGCCACCTCCTCGTCCTTCGCGCGCTCGTCGCGCAGCCCCTGGAGCTGCTTCTCGAGCTCGTGCACTTGCCCGAGCAGCACCTGCTGCCCCTCCCGCTGGCGTTTGTCGGCGGCGCGAATCTCGTCGATCGTCCGCGCCCGCAGCTCGGCGAGCGGGTTGCTCGCGTCCCCGGAGGCGAACAGCTTCAGCAGGTCCTCGCGCGAGGCCTGGAGCAGCTCCTTCACCGCATCGCGCGTCTGGTTCTGGACCGCCTTGGAGCTGCCGTCCGAGAACAGCTCGTCGAAGGATCGCGCCAGGCGGCCGCGCTCGGGGTCGAAGACCTCGTCGAGCTTCGAGCCGAGCTGCTCGGCCGCCGTGCGCGCCTGCTCGCCGAACTCGGCCTCCACCGTCTTGGAGACCTTCTCGAACTCGGTCTTGACGAACTCGGCGTTGGCCGCGGTCTGCTCGCGGTCGAGCACCCGCGCGCCGATCTCGAGCGCGTCCGTGACCACCTTGTCCGGATCCGGGCCGTCCTCCACGAGTCGGACCAGGCAGTCGTCGACGATCACCAGACCGTCGATCTGGATGCGGTCGCCGTGCGCTGAGACGTGGGGCTTGCGAAGTGGTGTTGCGGCTTCCATGAAGGTTCGGTCGCACGCTACGCCGGGGTCCTGACGGAATGGGTGAAGAGTTGCGCGACGGTTGTGCAACACTTGCATGCGTGCAAGCAATCGATGCGTCCACGCAAGCGAGTGCTCAGGAGCTCGCCCTGTCCCTCGGGACCCTCATGCGCTACCTGGTGGCCAACACCAGCCGCGACTTCATCCAGGAGGTCGAGCGGCTCGGACTGTCGCTCTCGCAGATCAAGACCTTGCACCTCATGGCCGACGCGGAGCCGAGCACGCTGGGTGCGATGGCCGACGACCTCGGTCTGTCCCTCCCCGCGGTCAGCCGCGCGGTGGACGGCCTGCACAAGCGCGGCCTCGTGAAGCGGGTCGAGGACTCGGTCGACCGGCGCGCCAAGCGGATCTCGCTCACCGCGAAGGGACGGCGCACGTTCGAGGGCCTGCTCGCGCTGCGCGTTGCGGGCCTGCGTGCGTTCGTCGACGGCCTCGACCAGGACGAGCGCGAGGCGCTCGCGCAGGGGATCGAGCCACTGCTTCGGCGCCCCGAGATCAGCGCACTCGCCAATTACGGTGCGCGATGACCGAGCGCATCCGCCTCAACGAGGACAACCGGCGCTGGTGGACGCTCGGCGCAATGTGCTTCGCCCTGTTCATGGTGATGCTCGACAACACCGTCGTGAACGTTGCCCTGCCGTCGATCCAGGACGACCTGGGCGCCTCGCTGTCGGGCCTCGAGTGGACGGTCAACGCCTACACCCTCACGTTCGCCGTGCTGCTGGTGACCGGGGGGCGGATGGGCGACGTGTTCGGGCGCCGGCGGATGTTCCTGGCCGGCGTAGTCGTGTTCGCCCTCTCGAGCGCGGCCATCGGCTTCGCGCCCACCCAGGGGTGGCTGGTGGCGGGCCGCGCCGTCCAGGGGATGGGCGCCGCCTTCATGATGCCCGGAACGCTCTCGATCATCACGAACGCGTTCCCGCCCGAGGAGCGCGGCAAGGCGATCGGAACGTGGGCGGGCGTATCGGCGCTGGCCCTGGCGATCGGCCCCGTCGTGGGCGGTGCGCTTGCCGAGCACGTCTCGTGGCGGGCGATCTTCTTCCTCAACCTCCCCGTCGCCGCGGGAGCCGTCGTCGTGACGCTGTTCGCGGCACGCGAATCGCGCGACGAGACGGTTTCGCGCGCCATCGACTGGCCTGGGATCGCCTCGCTGTCGCTCGGGCTGACGGCCCTCGTGGTCGCGCTCGTCGAGGGCAACGCTTGGGGCTGGAGTTCGCCCGCGATCGTCGCGCTGCTGCTGATGGCCGCCACAGGACTCGTCGCGTTCGCGGTGCTGGAGATGCGCGTTCGGGCGCCGATGGTCGACTTCTCCTACTTCCGCTCGCGCACCTTCCTCGGGGCGAACCTCGTTGCGTTCATCGTCACCTTCGCGATGCTGGCGATGTTCTTCTTCACCGCGCTCTACATGCAGAACTTCCTCGGCTACTCGCCCTTCGAGGCGGGCATCCGGTTCCTGCCCGCCACCGCACTGATCATCGTCGTGGCGCCGATCGCGGGCCGGCTCGCCGACCGGATCGGTCCGCGCCGGCTGATGACCGGCGGACTGCTGGTGGTGGCGGCCGCGATGTACCTGCAGACCAACATCACCACCGAGAGCGGCTACGGCGTCCTGCTCCCTGCGTTCATGCTGATGGGGCTCGGAATGGGGTTCGTCATGTCCCCGATGTCGACCGCAGCGATGAACGCGGTCAGCGCGGACAAGGCCGGCGCAGCGTCGGGGATCCTCTCGATGAGCCGGATGGTCGGAGGCACCTTTGGCGTCGCAGCCTTCGGTGCGTTGTTCCAGCACCTGAGCTCGAACCGGCTGGCGGATTCCCTGGCGGGGACCGGCGCGACCGCGGCGCAGCAAGAGCGGCTTGTCGACGACATCGGCTCGCGAGTGGGCGAGGAAGCCCTGCGCGGTCTCGACCCCGCGACCGCGGACCAGGTCCGAGCGGCGGTGCAGGACGCTTTCATCCACGCACTGTCGAGCGGCATGTGGCTGGCGACGGGCGTGGCCCTGGCGGGCGCCGCGGTGGCGGCACTGCTGATCTCCGACCGCCGCGCGCAGCCACCCGAGCCGGCGCGCCGCCCGCGTGCCGCCGCGGAAGCGGAGACCGTGGGGGTGTGAGGGCGCCACTGTCGTGCGCCGCCTGACCCTCCGCTGCGCGGCCCAACGCCCTCAGGCCGATACGATCCCGGCCGCCCCGACTGCGACACGGAGGACCGATCCCCGACATGGCATCAGTTGACCTGACGAACGTCGCCGAGGTCTCGACCGAGCCCGGCACGCTTCCCGACACGATGACCGCCTGGGTCATCCGCGAGGAGCGCTTCGGCGAGCCGCGTGACGCATTCCAGCTCGAAGAGATAGAGGTGCCCGAGCCGGGCGCCTTCGAGGTCATCGTCCGGGTCATGGCCGCCGGCGTGAACTACAACAACGTGTGGGCGGCTCTCGGGCAGCCCGTCTCGGTGATGCGCTACGGCGACCATCCCGAGTACGGCCACCACATCGGCGGCTCGGACGCGTCAGGGATCGTCTGGAAGGTCGGCGAGGGCGTGACGCGCTGGAAGCCCGGCGACGAGGTGACCATCCACTGCAACATGGCGTCGTACGAGGATCCCGAGGTGCACGGCCTCGACCCGCTCGCGGCGCCCTCCCAGATGATCTGGGGCTACGAGACCACCTGGGGCTCCTTCGCCCAGTTCACGAAGGTGCAGGCCCAGCAGCTGCTGCCCAAGCCGAAGCACCTGACCTGGGAGGAGGCGGCCTCGTACGGACTCGTCTACTTCACCGCCTACCGGATGCTGATCGACCAGTGCGAGCTGCAGGCTGGCGACAAGGTCCTCGTATGGGGCGCGGCAGGGGGCCTCGGCGTCTTCGCCGTGCAGCTCTGCAAGATCACCGGCGCCCAGTGCGTGGGAGTCGTGTCATCCCCTGAGAAGGGCAAGCTCGTCGAGCAGCTCGGCGTAACCGGCTGGATCGACCGCAACGAGTTCAAGGGCATGATGCGCACCGGCGAGGAGACCCCCGACGAGGAGAAGGAGCGCTTCAAGGTTCAACGCGCGTTCTCCAAGCGGGTCAAGGAGATCCTCGGGGACGCGCCCAACATCGTGTTCGAGCACGTCGGGCAGGCCACCTTCCCCACGTCGGTGTTCACAGTCAAGCCGTTCGGGAAGGTCGTGATCTGCGCCGGCACGACCGGGTTCAACCTGGACTTCGACGTCCGCTACCTGTGGATGAAGCAGAAGCAGATCATCGGCTCGCACTTCGCGAACGCCTGGGAGTGCAACAAGGCCACCGAGCTGATCGAGAACGGCCTCATCCGGCCGGTCCTGTGGAAGACGCTGGGCTTCGACGGGGTCGCGGAGGCGCACCAGCTGATGCGCGACAACCAGCACCTGGGCAAGATCGCGATCCTGGTCGGTGCGGAGCGCGAGGGGCTCGGCAAGACCACCGAGGGTCCCGGCGCGATCAAGGCCGAGGTCGGGGCATGAGCGACGGCGAGGGGATCGTCGCGGAGATCCGCTGGGCGGCGAACCCGTTTCGGGGTGACAAGTTCGAGGAGGCGTGGTGCCCGGTGGCCGAGGCGGCCCTGGACTACGGCGCCACCGGCTGGGCCTTCTTCCGCAACAAGGACGGGCTGCTGGACTTCACCCAGCTCGCCTTCTTCCCGAGCAAGCTCGACTTCGAGCGCTACTGGTACTCGGAAGAGGTCTCCGCCGCGCGCGCGGACGCGGCGGGGCTCTACCAGGTCCCGCTGCTGCCCACCTTCCACAGGATCGTGGGCACCGGGACCCTCAGCCCGGCGGCGACGGCAGCCACCGACTAGTCACACCTCCGTGATCACGGTGTCCTCGTGCGAGTACGCGGGGGCGCAGCAGCAGAGCAGCACGAGCGGCTCGTCCTCGCTGCCGTTCCACAGCTTGTGCTCGACACCGGGCCGGATCACCACGCAGTCGCCGGCCCTCACCTCCGCCTCCTCCTCGCCGAGCCGCATCCGCCCGCGACCCGACGTGAAGTAGTAGATCTCCTCAGTGAGGCGGTGGAAGTGGGCGTCGGTCTGGCCGCCGGGTGGCACCGTGGCCTCCGCCAGCGACTGGCTCTCGGCGGGGGTCCAGGCAGGACCGGCCAGCTCCCTGATGCTCGATCCGTCCTTCGTGGTGAAGGACTGCAGCTCGGCCAGCCTGGCCTTCTCCATCAGCCACGCTCCAGGGGGGCCATCGTGAGCCCGGCGTCCTTGAGCTGCTCCCAGTACAGCTCGGCGGGCTCCTTGGGCCCCGTCCACACGATCGCCTGGCCGCTGTTGTGGATCCGGTCGGCCATCGCGTAGCCCTGGTCGATGCTCATCCCGGGAATCACCCGCGCAAGCGCGGAGGCCACACCGTCGAAGGTGTTGTGGTTGTCGTTGAGCACGATCACGCGCCAATTGCCGCCCAGACCCGACCCGGGGTCGCTCGTGCGGGGCTTCTCGATCGTGGTGGGACTCATGCCGCCACCCGCTCCCAATAGCGGCGCAGACCGAGGCCCAGCTGCTCCGGGGGCGCGGCCTGCAGCAGCGCTTCGGCGGTGGTGACATCGACCGCTCCGCGCGTCTCGGCCTCTGACCAGGCGGCGAACTCATCAGGGTCGCTGTCGCGTGCCCGCCGCGAGCGCTCGCTAAGCGACTCCCGGATCCGCTCGAGCTGCTCCGGCACGTCCTCGAAGCGCCCGAAGTGCGTCAGGCACAGCGCGGCGGGCTCCCACGAGGCGATGAAGTCGATCGACGCGAGCCAGACCTCCACGTCGATCTCGGGCGGTGGCGTGGGCGCCACCGTGTACTCGTGCGGGGGAAGCCGCACCCCGGCCATGTCCCCAACGTACGCGTCCCCGCTCGCCTCGTGCAGGTAACAGACGTGGTGGGAGGCGTGACCGGGCGTGTACGCCACTCGGAAGCCCTCGACGGCCTCTCCCCCGGTCAGCGCCTGGATGCGCTCGGGGTCCACCGGCGCGACCTCGCCCCACAGCCGCTCCATGCGATCGCCATAGAGCCGCCCGGCGCTGCTCAGCAGCCGCGACGGGTCGGCGAGGTGCGGAGCGCCGCGCTCGTGAACGTAGACGGTGAGCGCCGGGTAGCGGCGCGCGAGGACGCCGGCCGCGCCCGCGTGATCGAGGTGGATGTGGGTCAGCAACAGGGCGCGGGGCTCTTGCTCCAGCCCATCCAGCAGCGCCTCGACACACGATGCCGGCCCCGGATCGACGATCACGCCCTCCACCTCGTAAGCGCAGATCACGCGCTCGCGCCCGAGGTGCATCGTGTCGATTGCGTTCGCCATACAGCGGCTGACCTTACAATTCCCTATGTGGACCATCGTCTACCCGAGCGGGACAAGCCTTGGGTGATGCGTACCTACGCGGGGCACTCGACCGCTGAGCGGTCGAACGAGCTGTACCGCCGCAACCTCGCCAAGGGTCAGACGGGCCTCTCGATCGCGTTCGACCTCCCCACCCAGACGGGCTACGACCCCGACCACGAGCTCTCCCGCGGCGAGGTCGGCAAGGTCGGCGTGTCGATCGCTCACAAGGGCGACATGCATGCCCTGCTCGACGGGATCCCGCTCGACGAGATGAACACGTCGATGACGATCAACGCCACCGCGGCCTGGCTGCTCGCCCTCTACATGACGGTGGCGGAGGAGAACGGGGTCGCCCGCGACTCGCTGCAGGGGACCACTCAGAACGACATCATCAAGGAGTTCCTCTCCCGCGGGACCTACGCGTTCCCGCCCGAGCCGTCGATGCGCCTGATCGCCGACACGATCGCGTTCACCGTCGACGATGTGCCCAAGTGGAACCCGATCAATATCTGCTCCTACCACCTGCAGGAGGCCGGGGCCACACCGACGCAGGAGATCGCCTATTCGATCTCGACCGCGATCGCGGTGCTCGACGGCGTCCGCGCGCGCGTGCCGGCGGAGAGCTTCCCGCGGGTGTTCGGCCGCATCTCGTTCTTCGTGAACGCCGGGATCCGGTTCGTCGAGGAGCACGCGAAGCTGCGCGCGATGGGGCGGCTGTGGGAGGCCCTGGGCCGTGAGCGCTACGGGGTCGAGGACCCGCGCTACCTGCGGATGCGCTACGGCGTGCAGGTCAACTCGCTCGGCCTGACCGAGTCCCAGCCGGAGAACAACATCATCCGGATCGTCCTCGAGGCGCTCGCCGTGACACTCGGGCGCAACGCCCGTGCCCGCGCGATTCAGCTCCCGGCATGGAACGAGGCGCTGGGCCTGCCGCGGCCATGGGACCAGCAGTGGTCGTTGCGGATCCAGCAGATCCTCGCCCACGAGACCGACCTGCTCGACTACCCCGACCTGTTCGAGGGTTCGACGGTGATGGATGCCCTGGTCGACGAGCTGCTCGAGGCGGCCCGCGCCGAGATGGCTGTTGTCGAGGAGCGGGGCGGCGCCGTGGCGGCGGTCCCCTACATGAAGACGCGGCTCGTGGAGTCCCACCGCGCGCGTGTCGGAAGGATCGAGCGCGGCGAGCAGAAGGTGGTCGGGCAGAACGTGTTCACCGAGGCGGAGCCGTCGCCGCTGCAGGAGGGTGAGGACGGC
The DNA here is from genome assembly GCA_963802855.1 of uncultured Thermoleophilaceae bacterium. Taxonomy (GTDB): domain Bacteria; phylum Actinomycetota; class Thermoleophilia; order Solirubrobacterales; family Thermoleophilaceae; genus JAAYBF01. Next base: position 48,386 of record CAWDJP010000001.1, on the reverse strand, counting down.
GGGATCCTGACGGTGGACCCCGCGATCGAGGCACAGCAGATCGAAGCTGTCCGCGAGTGGCGCTCGCAGCGTGACTCCGCCGCCGTCGAGGCGGCGTTGGACGAGCTGCGGGGCGCGGCGGCCGATCCCGAGGTCAACGTCATGCCTGCGACTCTGGCCGCGGCCAAGGCTGGGGCAACCACGGGCGAGTGGGCCGGCGCCCTGCGCGAGGTCTTCGGTGAGTACCGCGCGCCGACTGGCGTCGGTGACGCGGCGGCGGCGCCCGACGATGCCGCGCTGGCGGAGTTGCGCGACCGCGTCGAGCGCGTGTCCGAGTCGCTCGGGAGGCGGATCAAGATCCTGGTGGGCAAGCCGGGGCTCGACGGGCACTCCAACGGCGCCGAGCAGATCGCGGTCCGGGCGCGCGACGCGGGGATGGACGTGGTCTACGAGGGCATCCGGTTGACGCCCGCCCGGATCGCCGCCACGGCCGTCCAGGAGGGCGTCCACGTGGTCGGCCTGTCCATCCTCTCGGGCTCGCACGCAGAGCTGATCCCAGCCGTGCTCGAGGAGCTGCGCGAGGCGGGCGCGGACGTTCCGGTCGTGGTTGGCGGCATCATCCCGAAGGCGGACGAGGAGGCCCTGCTCGCGGCGGGCGTCGCCCGCGTGTACACGCCCAAGGACTTCGAGGTGTCCAAGATCATGGGTGACATCGTGGAACTGGTCGCCCAGCACTTCGGCGCCACGGCCGGCGCGGCAGCGTAACGAGCGCTGGCTTTACGCAACCGTCCCTACGGCGCACGCGACCAGACCCGAGCTTCGGCCGGTCACCCGCTAGGTTGCCGCGCCATGGCCCCCGCCGACCCGAAGGAGCTCGGCATTCGGCTGCGCGAGCGCGACCGGTCCGCTGCCCCGGCCGCGCTCAACCTGATTGAGGACCGGTCCGAGGCGGCACGCAATGGGACCGCGGCTCTGCTCGCCGAGGTCTCGCCGGCCTCGCTGGACGGGGAGGCTCCGGCGCATCTGGTCGGGGTGACCGGGCCGCCCGGGGCGGGCAAGTCGTCCCTGCTCAGCGCGCTGGTGAAGCGCTGGCGCGACGACGGGCGGACGGTGGCCGTGCTCGCCGTCGACCCCTCGTCGAAGCGCTCCGGCGGCTCTCTGCTCGGCGACCGGGCGCGCATCGAACACGACCCTAAGGACGACGGCGTGCTGATCCGCTCGACCGCCGCCGGGGGGCGGCTCGGCGGGCTGGCGGCGCCGACGAGGGAGGCGGTGCAGGCGCTGGCGCCCGCCTATGACGTCGTGGTGGTGGAGACGGTGGGAGTGGGCCAGTCCGAGACCGACGTCGAGGAGGTGTGCGACACGGTGGCAGTGGTCGTCCAGCCGGGCTCGGGCGACACGCTCCAGTTCCTCAAGGCGGGCATCATGGAGGTGCCGGACGTGCTGGTGGTGACGAAGGCCGACCTCGGTGACGTGGCAGTGCGGGCGCGGCGCGACCTTGCCCAAGCGCTCGCCGCGCTCGGCTCGGGGGAGGTGCCGGTCGTCGCGGTCTCCTCGCTGTCGCCGACCACGGGGATCGACGAGCTGGTTGCGGCGATCGACGCCCACGCCGGCCGCCTCGACGTGGCCGCGACCCGGCTGAGGGCGCGCCGGCTGATGGCGCTCGCCGACCTGGTTGCCGAGCACGGCGAGGCCGCACTACGTGCGCTGGGAGGCCGGCGCGAGGCCGAGCGCTTCCTCGCCGAGCGGAGCCCCGAAGAAGGCGTGCTCGAGCTCGCAGCCGCGCTCGAAGAGCGGGCAGGGCTGGCGTGACCACGCTCCTGCAGGCCGCGCTGCTCCTCGGCGTGTTCGCCGTCGTGACACTGATCGCCGAGTTGGCCGGCGCCGCCAACCTCGGCACCGCGATGGGAATCGGGCAGATCGCGTTTGCGATCGCGCTCGTCGCGCTGCTGCTGGTCAGGCGCCCGGGCTAGATCTAGGCTTCTCGGCCTCGACCACCAGGCTGCCCGGCCGGTTGTCGAGCACGTCGATGTCCGGCACGCGCCCCTGCCGAAAGTCGCATCGGCGCACGTCGGTCAGCCCCACTCGCTCGATCAGTCCGCCCAGCATCTCGAAGTCGTACATGTAACGGTGACGTGCGAAGTGACCCAGATCGAGGTCCTCGAAGATGCCCTGCATCGCCCGCTCCTTGTCGCCGGCCCGCCACGCATCCATGAAGAAGGCGAGGTTGGGCACCGCGATCCTGATCACGCCACCGGGCCTGAGTATTCGCGCCGCCTCGCGCACCAGCTGCTCGCCGTGGCGCTGGGAGAGGTGCTCAAGGAAGTGCGAGGCGAACACGTAGTCGGCACAGTCGTCCGGCAGGGGGATCCCGTACTCGAGGTTGTGATGAACGAACGTGTTGTGGCCGAGGACGTCCACGTATTCGTCCTCGGTGAGCTGTGAGCTGATGCCGGCGAGGCGGTAGACGGCGCGCAGCACCGGGCGCGGGGCACCCGCAAACAGCGCGCTCAGGTTGCCGTCGACGTTGATCCAACCGTGAGCCACCAACAGCGAGGAGCCGAGGTTGACCTTGACCGGGCCCTCCCCCACCGGGACGGCAATGCGCCGCGAGCGGCGCAGCCAGCCGATGAGGCGCGTCAGCTGGTCGACGGCCGTGCGCTTCACCGACGCTCCGCGCTGCCTCCGGCTGCGGTGAGCTCGCGCTCCGCGGATGCCCGCTCGGCCGGGGTGTTCACCGACCTCGTGACTCCCTCCGGGACCTCGACGACCGCCGGGCCGAGCGCCTCCACGACCGCTGTCAGTGACGCTTCGCCGGCCGTGCGAAGCGCCGGGAGGGCGTCGGGCCGGTAGACCCCAAGCACGGGCTGCAACCGCCCCGCGGACTCGGCTATCGCCGCCGGCGCCTCGGGCGCCGCCGCGGCGGCCTTCATCAGCTCGCGGCAGACCCGCGCGGTCACGAACGGCATGTCCCCAGCCGCGACGAGCACCGGTCCCGCGGCGCGCTCGAGGGCATAGGCGATCCCGACCGCCGGGTGGCGGGGGGCTTCCGGCTCCTCCCACCTGCCAACGCCCGCCGGCAGGGGCGGCAGGTCGGTGTCCGCCTTGCACACGACCGCCACCGGGTCGCAGGCCGCGGCGAGGGCGGCCAGCGGGTAGGCGATCAGCGGCCGGCCCGCGAGCGGCGTTGCAGGCTTGGAGGGAGCGCCGAGCCGGCGGCCCAGTCCACCGGCGAGCACGGCTCCGGTCACGGCGTCAGGCTCGCGATCCGGTACCGGCCGCGTTCGCGGACGAGCTCGATGGTCTCCTCGATCGGCCCCTGGTTCGCCGCGCGCGTCCGCACGCGTGCCCGCGCCCGGCTGCCCTGGACGCGGATGGCGAGCAAGCGCATCCGCGGTCCCGTGACGCCCGCCGTGGCCGACCGCAGAAGTGCCGCGCAGTCGCCGGCGCCCGCGCGGCGGCGGGCGGCCCGCGTGAACAGCTCGCTGCAGATCTCGTCGTAGTCCCGCCTCACGGTGGCCCGCTCGAGCTGCGCGACCGTGGACGCCACCTCCGCCGGCACCCCGCCGATGGGCTTGGGTGGCGAGTCCGAGCCGCTCGAACACCCCGCCAGAAGGGCGAGGGCCATGAGTCCGCACAGGCCCCGCGTCACGCCTGCGAGGATAATGGGGTCATGGAAGGCTCAGCCGCCGATTCCGTCGGGACGCAGTCGAGTTGGCTGCGGTGCTACCGCTGCTGGTCGCAGAACCTCGAGGTGCAGCTCCATTACGAAGGCATCCTCAAGGTGGAGCCGGACACCGGCGAGGCCGTCGAGCCGGTCGAGGAGGTGCAGGAGGCCGTCGTCCAGTGCCTCGACTGCATGCACGATCAGCCTCACCTAAGTCTCGCCTTCTACGAGGAGAACGGGCGACGGGTCAGCCGCATCGAGGCGGTCGAGGACCGCTGGGAGCGAATGGTCACGGGCACCCCGTGGGTGGCCTCGTGCACCGTGACCGTGGACGGCGACGACGTGGAGTCGTGCTCTGGCCCCGAGGCCGCAGACTCCCTGGCCTTCGCCGCCTTCGGCGACCATGGGACGCGCGAGTTCTTCACCCATGTGCGTTTCCACAAGCACGAGGAGAGCGGGCAGATCGTGATCCACATGCTCGTCGAGCTGTACGCGCGCTCGGTAGAGGAGGCGACGGAGGTGCTCGAGGGCGCCGCCCGCGGCACGCTCGCCATCACGTCACTGGCCGAGGAGTCACGGCCGCCGGCTTCCAGCGGCGACGACGAGCACTAGCCCGCCGCGAATCCATCGATCGCCCCCTTACCCAGCCGCAGTAGACGCCAAAGAAACGGAGGGCGGAGCCCCTCACCCCAGCCGCGCCACCGCCACCCGGCGCGCTCGGGGCGGGAGGCGCAGCGCGGTCCGGGCGCCGGCGACGGCCGCTCGCCCGGCCAGACCCCGGGGGGCCGCCACGGTGACGATGCCCGGGTCGCGGGTCGCAAAGCGGTCCTTGTAGCCCTCGCCCCCGCGCAGGAGCCGGTAGCGCTCTAGCCCGTCGTTGGCGGCCTCGCGCAGGGTGTGGGCCAGCAGGACCAGGCCCACGGAGTAGCGATCCCACTCCGGGTCGCGGCCGAACTGGTAGTACCACTCGGCTCCACCAAAGCGAAAGCCGTACCAGGCGGCCACCGCGCGCCCCTCGGACTCCGCCATCCACAGGCGCAGCCAGCCGCGCTCCAGCGCCACCGCGGCGAAATCCCGGTGGAAGGCCTCGCGCGTTTCGTCGAATGCGCCGGACGCGTCCTCACCCCAGCGCGCGCGATGCAGGCGGAACAGCGCCTCCATGTCCTCCCCCAGCCGCTCGGGCTGGTCCGACAGGCGGTAGCTCAGGTCGCGCTCGCGCTGGAGCTTGCGCTCCTTGCGGCGTACCTGAGAGCGAAAGTTGGAGCTGCGCGTGGCCAGGTAGGCGTCCCAGTCGAGGCCAGCGATGTCGACATCCGGGCTGGAGTCGCGCTGCAGCTCCGCTCCACCCAGCAGGACGGGCCAGGGGTGGGCCCCGGGCAGCCGCTCGGCCAGCAGCACGTGCCAGCTCTGGGAGCCGCCGAGACCCGGGTCCGCCAGGACCGCCCCGGCAGCCGAAAGGTCCTCCGGCGCGCAGACGGGCCCGAGCTCATCGGCCGCGCCGTGGCCGATGAAGCGCACGACACGCAGCGGGCGCTCGCGGTCGACCACGAGGGGGAGTAGCGCCGCCAGACGGCCGTCGGACGCCCGGCACCCCAGGATCAGCTGGCGCTTCGCGTCCCCGTAGTGACGCCACCAGACATCGGCCCACTCCCAGGTGGAGAACAGGTTGCCCGAGCGCTCGGCAAGGGAGCTCCATTCAGCTCGCAGCGCGGCGATGTCGCCCACCCGCTCGGCCCGCAGGGGAGCGCCTGCCCGCGTTTGGTCCTCGTACACTGGAGCGGGAGCATGGCAGGAAGCCGAGGCAATCCGGTGCGACATGGCCTTCGGTTCGTGGCCCACGTGCTGATCCTCAGCGGAGTCCTGCTGATAGCGGATGCGGCTGCGACACTGGCCTGGCAGGAGCCGGTATCCGCATTTCTCACGCAGCGCGAGCAGGCGTCGCTCAAGCGCGCCCTGGAGGACCCGCCACGACGCGTGGTCGAGAAGGAGCCGCTGGAGGGCGACGCGATCGGGAAGATCGAGCTGCCGACGCTCGACAAGTCGGTCTACGTCGTCGAGGGCACGGACAGGGACACGCTTCGCAAGGGCCCAGGCCACTATCCGGAGACCCCGCTACCCGGCGAGCGGGGCACGGTCGGCATCGCCGGCCACCGCACGACCAACGGCGCGCCGTTTCGCAAGATCGACAAGCTCAAGCGGGGGGACCCTGTGATCGTCTCGATGCCGTTCGGCCGCTTCGTCTACCGGGTCGAGAAGACGAAGATCGTCAAGCCGACGGAGACCTCCGTGAAGCGGAAGGTCGGCTACAACCGCCTCATCCTCAGCGCCTGCCATCCGCTCTACAGCGCGGCCGAGCGCGTCGTGGTGTTCGCCAGGGAGACCCGCCGGCTGCCGGCAGAGGTCCGAAAGAGCGACAGCGGCCGGCTGTAGCGACCTGCGGGCGCTTTAGGCGGCCTGTGCAGGCACTTCCCAGGCCCCCACATCCGAGTCGTCGCGCGACTCGAAGAACAGCACGAGCACGACCAGCAGCGCCAGGGAGATCACGATGACGGCGAGCCAGTAAACGATTCGCCCGAGGACACGAAGCACGCTTACTATGGTCGCATGGTTGCGGGGGTTCAGGCTCGATCGGGTGCTGCCGAGAATGGGTAGAGATGGCTAAGCGCGCGGTCATTCTCGCCGGCGGCAAGGGCTCCAGGCTGGGGCCCTACACGACCGTGCTCCCCAAGCCGCTACTGCCTGTGGGCGACCGCGCGATCCTCGACGTGGTGGTCCACCAGCTGCGCGAGTACGGCTTTCGCGACCTGACCTTGGCGGTGGGCTATCTGGCGCACCTCGTCCAGGCCGTGATGGGCGACGGCTCGAGGCACAACGTCAGCATCACCTACCACGAGGAGACGACCCCCCTGGGAACGGTCGGTCCGCTCGGCACGATGCCCGACCTCGACGAAAGCTTCCTAGTGATGAACGGCGACGTGCTGACCGCGCTCGACTACGCCTCCCTGCTGGAGGTCCACAAGGCCGCCGGCAATGTCCTGACGGTCGCCTCCCACCGCCGCACCGTCCGCAGCGACTACGGTGTCCTCCACCTCGACGGCAAGGCCGGCGAGACCCACCAGGTCACCGGCTTCGAGGAGAAGCCCGAGATCCCCTACGTCGTGAGCATGGGCGTATACGCAATGGAGCCCCGCGCCCTCGATTTCATCGAGGAGGGCGCGCGCATGGACCTGCCCGACCTCGTCCTGAAACTGCTCGAGGCCGGCGAGCCCGTAGGCTCTTACCTCTATCGAGGGCTACTGGCTGGACATCGGCCGCCACGAGGACTACGAGCAGGCCTTGATCGAGTTCGAACAGCTACGCGAGATGTTCCTGCGCGAGGGGCGCCCCACCCCCGAGCCGGCATGAGGACCACAGTCACAGGCGGCGCCGGCTACGTCGGCGCGCTCGTCGTGAACGAGCTGCTCGAGGCCGGCCACGACGTGCGCGTCCTCGACGTCCTCCTACACGGTCAGGACGACGTGGCCGCGGACCTCGAAGCCCGCGGCGTCGAGGTCATCCGGGGCGACATCCGGGACGCCGACGCCCGCAGGCGGGCCCTCGAGGGGCAGGAGAACGTCGTGCACCTGGCGGCCATCGTCGGCGACCCAGCTTGCGGCCGCGACCCGGAGCTATCGAACGCGGTCAACGTCGAGGGCAGCAAGGCGCTCGTCGAGGACGCCCGCGAGCATGGGCTGTCGAGGCTCCTCTTCGCTTCCACCTGCTCGAACTACGGCCGCATGGACGACCCGACCGTCCCGATCGACGAGAGCGGTCAGCTCGCGCCCGTCTCCCTGTACGCGGAGCAGAAGGTGGGCATCGAGCGCGCGCTGCTCAACGGCGGCGCCGCCGGCGACCTCGACGTGACCTGCCTGCGGTTCGCGACCGTGTACGGCGTCGGTCGCCGCATGCGCTTCGACCTCACGGTCAACGAGTTCACCCGCGACCTGTGGGCCGGCCGCAAGCTGGACGTCTTCGGCGAGCTGTTCTGGCGCCCGTACATCCATGTCGCTGACGCTGCCCGCGCGGTCGCGCTCGTGCTGGCCTCGCCTTCCGAGAAGATCTCCGGCGAGGTCTTCAACGCCGGCAACTCGGACGAGAACTACCGCAAGCTCGACCTCGTGGAGCTGATCACCGAGCATCTCGGCCGCGGCGACGTCGAGTACGTCAAGCGCGACGAGGATCCGCGCGACTACAAGGTGTCGTTCGAGAAGATCCGCAGCCAGCTGGGATTCCAGCCGCAGAACCGCGTCCGCGACGGCATCGCCGAGATCACCGGCGCGCTCGAAGAGAAGCGCTTCGGCGACCCGTTCGACGGCCGCTACTCCAACATCTGAGATGGCCGACGGCGAGCGCCTGATCCCGCTCTTCGACGTGCGCCTGGCCGATCACGAGATCGAGGCCGTGGCCGAGACCCTGCGCTCGGGCTGGCTCACGATGGGCCCGCGCACCAAGGAGTTCGAGGAGACCTTCGCCGAGCGCCTCGGGCGCGAAGCACGCGATCGCCACTTCGAGCTGCACCTCCGCACTTCACCTGGCCTACCTCGCCGCGGGCGTGGGGCCCGGCGATGAGGTGATCGTCCCGGCCATCACCTTCGTCGCCAGCGCGGCGGCGGTTCGCTATTGCGGCGCGACGCCCGTGCTCGCCGAGATCACGCGGCCAGCACGACCTGGGGATCGACCCCGACGACGTCGAGGCCCGCATCACCGAGCGCACGAAGGCCGTCTGCGCCGTGCACTACGCGGGCTACACCGCCGACCTGGAGCGCCTGCGCGAGCTCTGCGACAGCCGCGGCATCGCGCTGATCGAGGACTCCGCGCACTCATCCGATCGCCCGGGCTCTGGCCGGGCTCGCGGCCTGTTACAGCTTCTTCTCCAACAAGGTGCTCTCCTGCGGCGAGGGCGGCCTCCTGGCCACCGACGACGACGACGTTGGCCGAGCAGGCGCGCAGCCTGCGCTCGCACGCGATGACCTCCGGCACCTGGGATCGCCACCGCGGCCACGCCGCCGGGCTACGACGTCGTCGGGCCTCGGCTTCAACTACCGGATCGACGAGCCTCGGGCGGCCCTGCTCATCGCGCGCCTGGCTGGCCTGGAGGCGGACATCGCCGAGCGTCGTCGCCTCGTGCACCGCTACCGCGAGCTGCTGGCCGACGCTCGACGGCGTGACGGTCCCCTACGGGGACGACGAGGTCGACGAGTCGTCCTGCTACGTCATGCCGATCATGGTCGACCGGGCCGAGCTGCGCGAGCCGTTCGCGCCAGCACATGCTCGACGAGCACCGCGTGCAGACGAGCGTCCTCTACCCCGCGATCCACGAGTTCAGCGCCTACGCGGAGCAGGCGCAGGCGTCGCTTCCACGCAGCGAGCTGGCGGCGCGCACCGAGCTCACGCTCCCGCTCTTCCCCCACCTCACCGACGAGGAGCAGGAGCGAGCCGTCGACGCGCTGCGCGACGGGCTGCGCCGACACGAGTCGACTCCAGCCGCCGCCGCGGGATAGCGATGGCCGCCTCGCCGGTCGCCTCGCCGCCCGGGACCGATCGGCCGCCGGCGGGCGCGCGCCGCGGGATGCGGGCCAGACCGCGGATTTCCTCGCGGACAGCCCGTCCTTCCTGCCCGCGCTGCTGGCCGTCGGCGTCTTCATCTGGTTCGCCGCCGACGAGGCCGGCTTTCGCGGCACCACCTTCCTCCCGGGCGGCCTGCTCGCTCGCTGGCGCCTGCTGGCGCTCTCGCTCGTGGCGCTGCCGCGCCCGCGGCCCCGGCGGGCGGCTCTGGTGGCCGTCGGCCTGCTGGCCGGCTACGCCGGCGTGGAGCTATCTCTCGATCCTCTGGGCCGACCAGCAGGGCGTCGCCTGGGACGGCGCCAACCGCACCGTCCTCTACGCGCTGGTGCTCGCCCTCTTCGCCCTCTGGCCGCTGCGCGGCGCCGCGGCGGCGGCGCTCCTGTCGGTCTACGGCCTCGGGGTTGCCGCGGTCGGCCTGGTGGAGCTCCTGCGCGCGGAGGACGCGGCCTCGGCGATCGCCTTCTTCCACGAGGGCCGCCTCTCGGAGCCGGCGGGCTATGTGAACGCCAACGTCGCCCTCTGGTTCGCGGGCTTCTGGCCCTGCCTGATCCTGGCCGGCCGGCGTCAGGTGCCCGTGCTGCTGCGCGGGCTTCTGCTCGGCGCGGCGGGCCTGCTGGCGTGCCTCGCCGTCCTGGGTCAGAGCCGCGCCTGGCTGGCGTTACTGCCGATCATGATGGTGATCGCCGTCGTCGTCGTCCCCGGCAGGGGCCGCACGATCGTGTCCATGGCGGTCGTCGCCGCGGCCGTGCTGGTCGTGCGCGAGACCCTGCTCGACTACTACCACGTCTTCGACCCCGCGCGCCCGCCCGGAGCGGAGTTCGGGGAGGTCGTGGACGCGATCCTGATCATGAGCGCGGTCCTGGCAGTGGTGGGGGTCCTCGCGGCCTTGGTGGACCGGCGCATTCGGGTCCAGGAGCGCGCGGCACGGCGAGTCAGCGCGGGGTTCGCGGTGGCGTTCGCGCTTGCGTGCGTGGGGGGCGTGGTCGCGGCTGCCGTCGTGGTCGACGATCCCGCGGACGAGATCCAACAGCGCTGGGACGAGTTCAAGTCCGGGGAGGGCGAGCCCTCGTTCCAGGGGAGTCGGTTGAGCAGTACCTCCGTGGCCTCCTACCGCTCCGATCTGTGGCGAGTCGCGTGGGAGAACTTCGAGCGGGAACCGATCACCGGCGTCGGGGCGGACAACTTCCTGCGCGACTACCTGCTGCGCGGGGAGACCGACGAGGCGCCCTCCTACCCACACAGCCTCGAGTTCCGGGTGCTGTCCCAGACCGGCATCGTGGGGCTCCTGCTCCTCGGAGGAGCGTTCGGGGCCGGGCTCGTGGCAGCGATGCCGGCGCTTCGAACCTCGGCGCTCGCCGGCGGCGCCGCCGGGGCGGCGGTGCTGGGATTCCTCTACTGGGTGGTTCATGGCTCGCTCGACTGGTTTTGGGAGTTCGCCGGCCTCGGAGCCCCGGCGATCGCCATGCTCGGGATCGCGATCGCGGTGGCAGCGGGTATCGAAGGCAGGGCGGGGGTACGGCTCCCCGGTGGGTGGCCGCTCGGCGTGGGCCTGGCCGTACTGGGGATGGTCTTGGCGATGGCCTTCACGCTTCCGTGGCTTGCCGAGCGAGACCTGCGCAGCGCGCGCGAGACGGTGGGTTCGAATCCCGCTTTGGCGCTCGAGAAGCTCGATCGCGCGTCCGATCTCAACCCCCTCTCGCCCACCGCCGCCAAGACGGCGGCGCTCGTGCACATGCGCGCAGGACGCTTCGATCGCTCCAGGGCCGAGTTGCGCCAAGCGCTGGAGCGCGACGATGGTGACTCCTTCGTCTGGCTGCAGCTTGGCGCGATCGCGTCCGTGGAGATGCGGCAGGCGGACGCGCTCCGCAGCCTTCGGCGTGCCCGTGAGCTGTCCCCCAACGACCGCGTCGTGGCTCAGGTGCTGCGAGCGGTGCGCGCGGGACGGGTCGTCAGCCCGGAGCGCGTCAACAGGGCTGTGCTGCGCGAAATCGACGTCCGCGTGGGACCCGGCTAGAATGTCGAGGTCGCATCGTAGTCGCCGCCTAAAGGCAGGGGTTCTCGGCCAGACGGAATCCGCTCAATGCCGAGTCCGTCCGCCCGGGGTTGCACCATACGTATGCACGGATGCGCGGAGATTTGCGGGGCTGTGGTATCCGTGGTAAACAGGTCATGTCGGCATCCGGTCGCCCCACCGGACGTGTCTACCTGAATTCGACTGATTTCTTTGTGAAAGGGAGTGCTCTGGTCCATGGTTAAGTTCAAGAAGATCGTCGCGGTAGCGGGCATGATCGCCGTCCTGGCGCCTTCGGCCGCGTTCGCCCAGTCCGGCGTCGACGGCTACTCGGGCGACAACAACGTGGTCGCCGCGCTCGAGGACACGAGTGGCAACGGCGGAGGCGGGAACAGCACCGCGCCCCAGTCCGTCGACAACAGCGGCAGCAGCCTGCCGTTCACCGGTGCCGATCTCGGCGTGCTGGCCGGCGCAGGTGGTCTGCTCCTCGCGCTCGGGTTCGGTCTGCGTCGCCTGACGTACCGGCCCACCGCGTCGTAGCTCGATAGAGCAACTCAACACTTAGCCGCGGGCGCCGCACGGGCCCGCGGCTTTGTCGTCCCGCCGAAATCCCCACCCGACCCGAGGCCGGCCTTGAACGCGACCCTCAATCGAATAGCAGGTGTCCTCGCGGACCGCTGGCCCTGGACCAGGTCGCGAAGGTTCGCCCGCTCGCTCCAGGTCACGCCGCAGCGCGACGTGCTCACCCTCGGCAAGGGTCACGCCGCCCGAGTCCTCCCCAGGGCGCTGCTAAGCGATCGATCCGTCTGCTACTCGGGGGGCGTCGGGGACGACATCAGCTTCGACCTCGAGCTCATCGACACCTACGGCTGCCCGGTATACGCCTTCGACCCGACGCCCGCCGCGCAGGAGGCCGCTGCGCTCGGCACGAAGGACGAGCGCTTCCGCTTCCTCCCGTATGGGCTGTGGTCAGAGGACGCCGAGCTGCGCTTCAGCGCACCCAAGGCCGACTCGGGCAACTGGTCGGCCACCGAAGACCGCGGAGTGGAGACCGTCACCGCGGCCTGCCGCTCCCTCACCTCTCTCATGTCGGAGCTCGGTCACGACCGGATCGATCTGCTGAAGCTCGACATCGAGGGTGCCGAGTACGAGGTGCTCGATCACGTCCTCAGCCGGAACATCCCTGTTGGCGCGATCTGCGTGGAGTTCCACAAGACGCCATCCATCGAGCCGATGATCGAGACCTCGCGCAGGCTGTGCGAAGCCGGCTATGAGCCGATTCACGTCGACGGCTTCGACGTCACGTTCGTGAGCGGCGACCCGGGCCGGCTCTAACCTCCGCGGCCCGCCACCTGCGCCAGCGCGTGGCGCGCACCTGCCAACCTAGTCGCGCGGGCCACCCGCGAGACCTTCAGGGCGAAACGCCGCGAGCTGTCGGGCCGGTATACGCCCACGCGCGGCCACTGCATCACGTCGTTCGCGCCGCCGTACCCGGCAAGACCGGCTCCGTTGTCATAGCCGGCCGCCGCGGCCGCATCGGCCACGCGCCGGTCAACGTCGCCGTAGGGATAGGCGATTGACCGACACGGGCGGTCGAGCAGGGCCTCGAGGCGCTCTCGCGACTCCCTCAGCTCCTTCTCGAGCGGCTCGTCGGCAATCGTGGTGAGCTTGGGGTGGGTCACGGTATGGGAGCCGATCTCCCAGCCGGCGTCGATCAGGCGTTTCAGCCCGTCGGAACCCATCGCGGCCAGCTCGTGCTCGTGCGGCCCGCCCACCCAGCGGTCGAGCCCTGGCCAAGCCATCCGGGCGGAGCCGACGTGATCACTCGGCACATAGAGCGTCGCCGGCACGCCCAACTCCTCGAGCACCGGAAGCGCCAGGTCGAGGACGGAGCGAAAGCCGTCGTCGAAGGTGATCGAGAAGATTCGTCCTGAGCCGCGGCGCTCCAGCGCCTCGCTGAACGTGAGGCCCTCGTACCCACGGTCGAGCAGCGTCTGGACCTGCTCCCTCATCCGCGCCGCCGGCATAGCCAGGTCCGCGGGCCAATCGTCGCTGACTGCGTGGTAGCACAGCGAGAGCGTGTCGTTCATCGGATGTGGTGCGACCTCAGATGCGGGCCCAAGCCACAATCTGACCACAGGATGCGACGCCGCGCCACCATCATCGCGCTCATTGGCGGTGCGGCGCTCCTGTGCCTCGCCGTGGGGTGTTTCTCAGAGGGAGACGACGATTCCTCGAGCACTGCGGCGCCGGTGCAGCCCGCGCCGCCCGAAGCGCCCGAGCCAGTCGCCCGCTCTGCGGCCTCCGGCTGCGATCGCTTTGCCTCTCCCGGCGGGTCCGACAGGGCATCGGGCAGCCGCGTTTCGCCGTACCGCTCGGTCAAGCGACTGACTCGATCCTTGGGTGCCGGCGAGACCGGATGCCTGGCGAGCGGCCGCTACAGGCATGCGGGCATCGCGCGGATACGCCGACCGCGAACCACACTGCGAGCGGCTCGGGGGGCTCGCGTGCGGGTGGAGGGCACGATCTGGATCACCGGACGCGCTCGCGGCTCCCGTCTCAGCGGAATCCGCCTGACCACGCGCGACGAGCGGTTTCAGATCCCGCTCAAGGTCCAGGCCGACGGCGCAAGGATCACCCGGAACTTCATCACGGCCAGCGCCAGCAGCCCCTGCGTGCTCGTCGGCAGCGACCGGGTCGCGCGAGGCGTGCGCATCGAGCGAAACCGGATCGCGCACTGCGGAAAGGAAGGCAAGTTCGATCACCTGATCTACGTCTCCCGCACGCGGGGTGTCGTGATCCGCCGCAACCTCCTCACCGACAACCCGGGTGGGTGGGCAGTCCACCTGTATCCGGATGCCGACGGCTCGCTCATCGAGCGCAACACCATCAATGGCAACCTCGGAGGGGTCATCTTTGCGGGGGACGGAGACGGCCTGACGTCCGACAGCAACCTCGTGCGAAACAACACGATCACGGGATCGGGTGCCCGCTGGAACATCGAGAGCTCGTGGTCAGGGGGCCCCGCGGGAGCCCCCAGCCTCGCCCAGCGCAACTGCTTGCACTCCGACGGAGCCGGGGCGCCGTCGGGCCTCGGGCCCCACAGCGGACTGCAGGTCGTGGCCACCACGGTCGCGCCCGCGGCGGAGTGCATGCGCCGCGGATTCGGTCGCTGACGGTCCCCGAGGGGGGCCAGGTGGCCAGAAACGCCGCTTCGGCCATACATACGTCCACTTACCGGCCGAGACGCCTCGCACGCCCGTCCAGCTGAGGCCATCCGGTTGGAGGCCCGTCGGGGGTGCCCCGAGTGGATCGGCATGATCCTCCAACGTAGTCCGCTCCGTGTCCGGTCGTTTGCGTTTGCCTTGGCTGTGGTTGGTTTGGTCGTGGCGGCGTTTGCGGCTCCTTCTTCCGCCCTAGCCGCGTCGGGCTGTGACCGGGTGGCTTCGCCATCTGGCTCCGACTCTTCCCCGGGCGCCGAAAGCTCCCCCTACCGCTCCGCCCAGAAGCTCGTCCAGTCACTCTCCGCCGGCCAGACCGGGTGCCTGCGCCAAGGCACCTACACCGGCTCCGACCTGTTCCTCGACGCGCCCGGCGCGACGCTGCGCTCCTACCCCGGAGAACGCGCCACGATCGCGGCGTTCCTCGAGGTCCGCCCCGACGCCGCCCGCGCAAAGGTCACCCAGCTGCGCTTCGACGGCACCAACGTCTCCAACTCCACCGCCGTCAAGCTCCAAGCCAACAACACCGTCTTCTCAGACAACGAAGTCACCAAGGGCGGCAAAGGCATCTGCGTCCAAGCAGGCTCCTACTACCCAGGCCGCGACATCATCATCGAGCGCAACCGCATCCACAACTGCGGGCCCGCCGACTCCAAATTCGACCACCAGCTCTACCTCGGCCAAACCCGCAACGCGATCGTGCGCTGGAACATCCTCACCAACAACCCCGGCGGCTGGGGAGTCCACCTCTACACCGACGCCGACAACACCCTCATCGAACACAACATCATCGACGGCAACCGCGGCGGCGTCATCTTCGCCGGCGAAGGCGGCAAACACTCCGACAACAACACCGTCCGCAACAACGCCATCACAAACAACGGCCCCCGCTGGAACATCGAAGGCTCCTGGTCCGGCGGACCCCAAGGCACCGGCAACACCGCAACCAACAACTGCGTCTACACCACCGGACCAGACGCACCCGCCGGCATCGCCAACAACAACGGCTTCACCACCACCAACAACACCGTCCTCAACACCACCCCCTACATCAACCGCACCACCGGCGACTACCGCTTCAAACCCGGCCACCCCTGCACCACCCTCGTAGGGGATGTGATGGGCGCCATCACCGCCGGACTGACGCCGACCCCGACCCCGGCACCGCTGCCGATCCCGACCCCGGTCCCGATCCCGGCACCGGCACCGGCACCGGACCCAAGCCGACCCCTGCACCGGCCCCGCGCCCCGCGCCCAAGCCCACCCCCGCGCCGGCGCCGAAGCCGACCCCGCGCCCGCCCCCAAGCCGAGCCCGCGGCTGGTCTACATCGGGATCCGGAAGCTGCCCAGGCGGCTGCGCCTCGAAGGCTGGGTGGCCACGGTCGACTCCGTGCCGCGCACGGTCGTGATCCAGGCCCTCGGCCGCCGCGGTTGGCGGACCGTGAAGCTGGTCACGACAGATGAAGTCGGGCGCTTCGCCGCCCGGCTCGGCCGCCGCGTGGCGCACAAGCGCGCGGTGCGAGCCGCCGTGTATGGCGTGGGCGTGTCGTCCACGAAGATGCTGCCCTCGCGCTGACCCTCCCCCAGCGCGGCAGTGCGGCGGAGCGGCGACCCCGGTCGCCGCTCCGCCGTGTCTTTGGGGCCATCGGACAAACGTCCAGATGCAGGCCGTACGGGCTTGCTGGACGTTTGTTCGATCCCCATGGCTGAGGCTTCGGGACGTGGACGGGTGGTCCGACACCACCGAGCGTGACCCCACAAACCCTCACGCCTCTCCCACCGTCCCTCACCACCGCCCCGCCGTCCCCCAGCCGTGTCCGGTCGTTTGCGTTTGCCTTGGCTGTGGTTGGTTTGGTCGTGGCGGCGTTTGCGGCTCCTTCTTCCGCCCTAGCCGCGTCGGGCTGTGACCGGGTGGCTTCGCCATCTGGCTCCGACTCTTCCCCGGGCGCCGAAAGCTCCCCCTACCGCTCCGCCCAGAAGCTCGTCCAGTCACTCTCCGCCGGCCAGACCGGGTGCCTGCGCCAAGGCACCTACACCGGCTCCGACCTGTTCCTCGACGCGCCCGGCGCGACGCTGCGCTCCTACCCCGGAGAACGCGCCACGATCGCGGCGTTCCTCGAGGTCCGCCCCGACGCCGCCCGCGCAAAGGTCACCCAGCTGCGCTTCGACGGCACCAACGTCTCCAACTCCACCGCCGTCAAGCTCCAAGCCAACAACACCGTCTTCTCAGACAACGAAGTCACCAAGGGCGGCAAAGGCATCTGCGTCCAAGCAGGCTCCTACTACCCAGGCCGCGACATCATCATCGAGCGCAACCGCATCCACAACTGCGGGCCCGCCGACTCCAAATTCGACCACCAGCTCTACCTCGGCCAAACCCGCAACGCGGTCGTGCGCTGGAACATCCTCACCAACAACCCCGGCGGCTGGGGAGTCCACCTCTACACCGACGCCGACAACACCCTCATCGAGCACAACATCATCGACGGCAACCGCGGCGGCGTCATCTTCGCCGGCGAAGGCGGCAAACACTCCGACAACAACACCGTCCGCAACAACGCCATCACAAACAACGGCCCCCGCTGGAACATCGAAGGCTCCTGGTCCGGCGGACCCCAAGGCACCGGCAACACCGCAACCAACAACTGCGTCTACACCACCGGACCAGACGCACCCGCCGGCATCGCCAACAACAACGGCTTCACCACCACCAACAACACCGTCCTCAACACCACCCCCTACATCAACCGCACCACCGGCGACTACCGCTTCAAACCCGGCCACCCCTGCACCACCCTCGTAGGCCTGGCGAACGCGCGTACGGCCGGCAGCCGTAAGCGGAAGGCTCGCCGCCCTGCACGGCTCACGCTGCGTCGCAAGCGCAGGCGCGTTCGTCCCGGCCAGCGCGCCGTCTTCTACGGCACCATCGCGACTGGACTCGGAGGTAGGCGCGTGCGGCTGCAGATGCGAGAGGGGCGGCGGTGGCGCACGGTCCGCCGCGCCCAGCTGCAGGCAGGCGGCCGATACGCGGTCGTCGTCCGCACCACCCGCTCGCGCCGATCCCGGACACGCCGCTTCCGCGCCGTGATCCCTCGCATCACGCGGTCGCGCTCGGTACGCCTGCGAATCTCGCGGTGACGCTGAAAAGAAGCCGGTGGGAGTCCACCGCTGTTGTTAGGTTCAACCCGATGACGCGGGGGGACACTTGAACGAGGACGGGCGACTGTTTACGCGCTCCCAGGATCGCCGGCGGCGAAGATGGCCGAAGCGCTGGGATGGCTGTGGCGGCTTGGGCCGCGCTTGCCGATCCCTCGCCGGACGCGGTCGGATTCGGTGTCCTCGAGGAAGAGGACGACCTGCGGCCCCTATTCGAAACGGGGCCGGTCTGGCCGGCCTCGTGCTGCTGGCCCCCGACCCGGGCCGAAGGCACGAGGAGCGTGCCCCCACGGCGCAAGGTGCGCGGCACCGCCCAATTTCCGGCCGGGGCCCTGCGGTGGGAGTTCACCGTGTTCGACGGGGGCGACCCCGCCGTTCGCTCGCGGCTGGGCAACCATGCCGTGCGGGACGGGCGGTGCTTGGCGCTCGCCCTGGATCCTGACACCGCCTGGACCGAGCTCCGCGGCGCCTGGGTCATCCCGCCGCTCGCGAGCTTTCTCCCAGAGGTGCTCGGCCGGCCGCTGGTGACCCTGCCGCCCGTGGGCTGTGTGCGCCTGGACGACACACCCGGGACGGCGTACCACCAGGTCATCGGAGTCGCGAAGTCGGACGTGCGCGAGGCGGGGCGGATCGAACGCCTTCGCCGCGCCTTCCGGGACGCCGGCGCCTGTCTCAACGTGGCCGTTTGCTCCCGCGCGCTGAAGGACGACCGCGAGGTCCCGATCGAGAGCGTCTGGCCCCGGGCCACCGCCGCGCTTGCCGCAGGGGTCCGAGAGGGGGTCTTTGCGCCCGTATGCCACGGCTATCTGCACCTCGATCTCGAGGAGCTGCCCCGGGGCCTGGCGGAATATCGCGAGTACCGGAACCTGGATGAGGCGGAGGCCGGAAGAAGGATCGACGCCACGGTCGACTGGCAGGAGGAGACGCTTGGCCGACGACCCGGGACTTTCGTAGCCCCGGCCTGGGCTTACAGCGAGGGCGCCCTGCATGCGGCCGCCGCGCGGGGCCTGACGTCCTGGCTTCCCCCCGCACTGGCGCCCATGTTGGGCGACAGCACCGTCCACGAGACCACCAACAACGCGTTCCGGAGCATGCATCGCCTTGGATACGGTCACCTGTCCAAGCTGGCCTCTCATGGGCTGCCGGCCACCCCGGTGCTCCATGGTGGCCTGCTCGATCAGCGCCTCCACCAGCTGAAGCGCGACCGCGACCTCCCGACGGCGGCGCGCCTGTTCTTCCGCCGCGACCTCATCCGCCTCGCTCGGCTGCGAGGGGTCCGCTGGGTCGGCGCCGATGAGCTCGTCCGAATCCTCCGTGAGCACGACACAGTGACCGTAAAGGGCCCCGAGGTCGACATCGGCCAAGCCTCCATGGCGATGATAGTCGACGCCCGGGGCACGCGACCGGCCACGGAGGGGTGATGGCGCGCGCCCATGACGTCGCCATCTACTCGCCCTTCGCATCGTTGTACTACGAGCGCACGGGGCGCCAGGGCGGCGGCGCCGAGCTGCAGACCACGTTTCTGGCGCGCGGCCTCGCGGAGCGCGGCGTCCGGACGGCGCATGTGGTCTTCGAGCTGCAGGACCCGCTGCCGCAGGCCCCGCCGGCTCCCGCGGTAGTCGAGCGGCCCGCCTGGCAGGGGGACCAGCGACTGGGCTCGATCCGCGAGATGGCGGCGATCTGGCGTGGGCTGGCCCGCGCCGATGCACGCGCGTACGTGGTGCGCGGCAGCGGCGGCCATCTCGTCGCGGCGGCGGCCTTCTGCAAGATGCGCAGGCGGCGTCTGATCTTCGCCACCTCCAACGACCTGGACTTCGACTTCGAGCGCGCCGACCGCGACCCGCGCGTGCTACGCGCCTACCGGCGAAGCATCAGAAGTGCGGACCGGGTGGTCCTGCAGACGCGCCAGCAGCAGGCCCTCGCCAAGGCGGCGCTGCCCGGCCTCGAGCCGGTGGTGATCCCGAGCTTCAGCCCGCCCGCGGAAGCAAGCGAGGCTGAGCCCGAGTACTTCCTGTGGGCGGACCGCCTGGTGCCCTACAAGCATCCCGAGCGCTACGTCGAGCTCGCGCGCGCCCGACCGGACCTCGAGTTCAAGATGGTGCTCAGCCCCACCAGCGAGATGCCCGAGGAGCTCCTCGCCAGGGTCCACGAGGAGGGAGGCACGCTGCCCAACCTGGAGTTGCTCCCCGGTCGACCGCGCGACCAGCTCCTCGAGGAGACCAGGCGCGCCGCGGCAATCGTCTCGACGTCGGCGGTGGAGGGCATGCCCAACACGTTCCTCGAGGCGTGGGCACGCGGGGTCCCCGTCCTCTCCCTGAACGTGGACCCGGACGACCGCATCAGCGAGCACGACATCGGGATCGTTGCGGACGGGTCGATGCAGCGGCTGGCGGAGGGGGCGTCGAGGCTGTGGCACGAACGCGAGCTGCGCGCGGCGATGGGTGAGCGAGCGCGTCGGTTCGTCCTGACCACCCACTCGCCGCAAGCGGTCACCGACCGCTGGCTCGCGCTGCTTCAGGAGGTGCTTCGAAAGGCGCCGCAGTGAGGCTGATACAGGTCACGGACTACGGCAGTCCGTTCGCCGGCTCGTTCGTACCGATGCTCGGGGCGGCTCTCGCAGAGGCCGAGCGCCGCGGCTGGCGCGCTCAGGCCGTTCTGCCCGATCGCGCCCGTGGCCGTGACTGGCTCGCGGATCTCGCGGAGCACCGCGACAAGCTCGTCTTCGCCCCCACGGCCTCTCGTCTGGGCCTGCACCGATGGCTGGCGTCCCTCGTCGAGGCCGAGCCCGGGCCGACGATCCTGCATTCGCACTTCACGGTCTTCAACCTTCAGAGTGCCGCGATCGGGCTGAGACGCCCGGACGTCACCGTCTACTGGCACATTCACACCGTCCTCAGCGAGCGGCCGCTCGTCAGGCTCCGCAACCGGCTAATCATGTCCTCGGTGGCCCGCGGGATCGAACGAATCCTGTGCGTCGCCCCGCACCTCGCGGACGCGGTGCGCGCACGCGGTGCCCCGGCGGACAAGGTCGAGTACTTCCCCAACGCCTTGGACACGTCCGCGTACTCCGCCGCCGACCCGGCCGAGCGCTTGGCGGCCCGTGAGCGACTCGGCCTGCCGACTGATGCCACGGTGCTGCTGCACTTCGGGCGCGACTGGCAGGGCAAGGGCGGCGACCTGTTCCTGCGGGCGCTCGCGCTGCTCCGCGAGGGGGCATGGCCCGACGCTGTGGCTGCCTCCGCGCGCGGAGGCGAGCCTGCACGCGCGCTCGCTGCCGAGCTCGGACTCTCGGACGCCCTCCACACGCTCGATCACGTCCCGCGCGGCCAGGACCTCTACGACTCCGCCGACCTCCTGATGGCGACCAGCCGTGGCGAGGGAATGCCTCTTACCGTCTTGGAGGCACTCGCGAGCGGGCTCGGGGTAGTGGCGTCCGACATCCCGGGCCATCGGCTTCCCGGAGGAGAGC
This sequence comes from uncultured Thermoleophilaceae bacterium, assembly GCA_963802855.1. GTDB lineage: Bacteria > Actinomycetota > Thermoleophilia > Solirubrobacterales > Thermoleophilaceae > JAAYBF01. Next base: position 27,279 of record CAWDJP010000001.1, on the reverse strand, counting down.
CGCCGGGCGTGCGCATCGCCCCACTCGACCCTCAGGCGCTCGCGCAAAGCGCCGACCAGCTTCTGGCACGGGACACCGACCTCGCTCATGCTGAAGGCCGCGAGGCCGCCGCCTGGGTCCACGCCGAAATGGCCGTGGAGCCGTGGGCCCGCCGTCTCATCGACCTTTACGAGCGCGACCTCTCTCGCCGCCCGACATGAGCGATCAACCCTCCAGAGCGCCGGACACCATGGCCACGAACGTGGGCTTCTCGCTCGCCGTCCGGATTACGGGTGGCGTCTTCACGACAGTGCTGACCCTGTTTCTCGTGCGCGCCCTCGACCCAGCTGGGTACGGGACGTTCGCTCTAGCCCTCAGCATTGGGACGCTGGTGCTGATACCCGCGAACCTGGGCGTCTCCCAGGCCGCGGCGAGGTTCGTCGCCGAGCACAGGGGCGATCACGTTTCCGCCGCACGCGTGGTCAGCGACGCGTTCCGGCTCAAGATCGCGGCGAGCGTGGTGTTCTCGGTAGGCCTGGCTGCCCTGGCCGGGCCCGTGGCCTCCCTTTACGACACCCCGGAACTCGAGTGGCCACTTCGGATCATGGCGATCGCCCTCTTTGGGCAGACCATGCTCCAACTCTACGACTCGGTGTTCGAGGCCATCGGTCGGCTCGGCATCTTCCTCCGCGTGATCCTGCTCGAGAGCGCCACGGAGACCGTGGCCTCGATCGCGATCGTCCTGGCCGGCGGGGGGGCAGCTGGGGCCATGTGGGGAAGAGCCGCCGCGTACTCTGTGGCCGCGCTGCTCGGCGCGATTCTGTTGGTGCGCACGCTCGGCCGCGTGGCACTCCCCAAAGTTCTCGGTCGAGGGCACGGGAACACCGGACGGATCGCGAGCTACGGATCCGCGCTACTGCTGGTGGAAGGCGCATTTGCGGCCTTCAGCCGGATCGACGTGCTGCTGATCGGAGGGATACTCAATGTGCGCGCGGTGGGCCTGTTCGAGGCGCCACTGCGGCTCACGACGATCTTCAGCTACGTCGGCGCATCCGTGGGCTCAGGTGTGGCGCCCAGGCTGGCGCGCGGCCGGGAGTCACCTCAGAAGGGGGCCTTCGAGCGGAGCCTGCGCTGGCTCTCGGTGTTTCAGGGAATCATGGTCGCTCCGCTTGTCGTGTGGGCGACCCCGCTGACGGACATCGCGCTCGGTCCGGGCTACGAGGAGTCGGCCGATGTGCTGCGCGCCCTCGCTCCCTACGTCTTCCTCACGGGCATCTCCCCGCTGCTTGCGGGTGCCGTGAACTATCTCGGCGAGGCGCGACGGCGCGTGCCGATCGCCATCGGCGCGCTGTCGCTCAATGCCTTGATCGACATCGTGCTGCTCCCTGAGATCGGGATTGTCGGCGGCGCAATCGGGACGGACGTCGGCTATGGCGTCTATGTGGCTGCCCACTTCCTGATCGTGAGGCGTCTGCTGGGCACGCCGCTGAGGCCCTTGGCCGTCACCTTGCTGCGCACCGGCGTCGCCGCCGCAAGCATGGCTGGCGTCCTGTTCGCCTTCGGGACCGACGTCGAGTGGCCGGTTCTGATCGGGGGCGGGGCGCTTGGCGCCGGCGTCTACATCGCGGCGCTGCTGCTGACGAGGGAAGTCAGCCCGGAGCAGCTTCGGGCCGGGTGGCACCTCGCGCGAGCTGTGCCCGCGCGATTGCGAGGAACGCCGGACCAAGGCTGAGCAGCAGCCACAGCTGCTTGCTGAACTGCCGCGACCCGAACACGTCTGACGCCAGCAACGCCACCAAGGCGACGAACAGCGCACGGGAGAGGATCTCCATCCCGCGGTCGCCGGAGCGCTCGAATCCCTCTATGGCCTTGAACGCGCACACGAGCGAGAACAAGAGGATCGTCGCGAACAGCGCGGCCCCCACGATCCCGAGCTCCGCGAGGACCTCGAGGTACATGTTGTGCGCCACCTTGGGCGTGTCGACGATGAAGTCCGAGCGCATCAGCGCGCCCGGCTGAAGCAGGTAGTGGACCGAGGTGTTCGGCGAAGTTCCCGGCGCCGATGCCGTGAAGCGGGTTCCGCCTCCACCATCCGCCAGCCCACCGTCCAGATGTCGGTCCGCCCGGTCCCGCCTTCGAATTTCGTGACGCGCTCCTGGGCCTCGGGCGGCGCCAGGGTCGACGAAGTAGACCACGGCGGTCGAGAGCGCCAGCCCCACGAGCAAGACCGCGATCCATCCGCCACCGTCCGGACATCATGACGACGGTGACCATCGCCGCCGCCAGGGCCACCAGCCCGCCGCGCGAGAGCGTCAGGAGCACCCCGTAGGCGCACAGGGGCGCCACGCAGATCGCGGCGAGCCGCAGCAGCGGCTGTTCGCGGAGCGCGGCCGCCAACCCGGCCGCCAGTACCGGCGCCGACCACGAGCGCAGCCGCCGTCTCGTTCGCGTTGCCCGTGCCGCCGCTGAGGCGGTCGGCGGCACCCGGCTCGACCGGCGTCATCAGCCGTAGATCGCCGAGATGAACGCGCCGACCACCAGCGCGCCCACGAGCCAAAGCGCGTTGTCCCGGGTCTGGACCGCAGTGAAGACGATCAGGAACAGGAAGGCGTTCGGGCACCACGCGTTCGAGCGTGTCGACGGTCCCGGGGACCTCCTCGGCCCAGGTGGCGCTGATCGCCACCCAGCCGACGAACAGCGCGAGCACGAACAGGAACGGCGGATGGCTGAAGACCTTCTCCCGCCGCTCGACCCCGCCCGCCGTCAGCAGCGCGAACCAGGACAGCATGAGCAGCAGGCCCATCAGCTTCGGGACAGAGATGATGCCCGCCCTCGGGCAGGATGGTGTCGACGAAGCTGAGGATCGCGAACAGACACAGGCCCGCCGTGAGGTTCGCGAGCGTGACCACGACGAAGCCGATCGCCAGCGTCGCCACGATCGCGAGCTTTGGGTCGTACCCCGCGAGTAGCGCCGACCATGAGCCCGGTCGCGGCCACAGCCGCATGCAGCAGCCAGGTTGGCAGCTCCGCCCGAGCCGTCATCTCGAGCCGCTCAGCGCTCCGCTGAGCGAACCGGCTTGGGCGCGTCCTCCTCCATCGCCAGCCAGTCATTGGCCGTGCGTCCGTCGCGGTCCGACAGGTAGTAGCTCTTCTCGTCGGACGAGCCGACGCCGACGACCACGAAGCCGCGCGGCTGGATGTCGTTCTGCTCGAGCAGGTCGCCGAGTCGGGCGAGGCGCGACAGGTTGCTCGACCCCAGGCGCGTGACGATCACCACGTCGTCGACCTGCTGCGCCAACGGAAGCGCGTCGATGACCTCGGTGAGCGGAGGAGAGTCGATCACGACATAGTCCGCCAGGCGCTCCGCCTCCGCCAGCAGTGCCCGGGCGTTCGGCAGGATAGGATCTCCGCCAGCCACTCGTCCACGCGATCGACCAGCAGCAGCCTCAGGTCGTCCCCGAAGGGCTGCGCCGGGACGAGGGCCTCTTCCAGCGACGCCGTGCCCAGCAGCACCCGCCCGATCCCCACGTCGGGCCGGACGCGCAGCGCCTCGCCCACCGTTGGCCGGCGGAAGTCGGCCTCGATCAGGATCACGCGATTGCCCGCGAGGGCGAAGGAGGACGCCAGGTTGATCGCCGTCGTGGTCTTTCCCTCGGACGGAGAGGGCCCTGTAACGAGCACCGAGCGCGAGCCGCCGCGGCCGCCGCGGCCGGCCTGAAGCATCATCCGAAGCGTCCTGAACGCCTCGTTGGTGGTGCGCGAGAGCTGGCTGGGCGCGAGCGCGTGGCGGCGCTTGCGGCGCGGGCCCAGTCCGAAGAAGGTACGCGTTCCCCGTGACGACGTCTGCGCCTTGCGCTCCTTGGGGATGCGGGCGAGAATCGGCAGGCTGTACAGCTCGCGCAGCTGCTCCTCGCGGCGCAGCACGGGATCCATCGCATGAAGCGCGAAGGCGCCGCCCACGCCGAGGATGAGGCCGCCGAAGATGGCCGCGATGATCGTGAGCTTGGGCCGCGGCGAGGCCGCGGACGTCGGCTCCTCCGCACGGGTCTCTACGCGGAGCGTGGGGTCGCCGGTGTCGCGCAGCGCCTCCAGCGTTGCGAGCTGAGCCGTGAGGGAGTCGGGGCCGGTATCGCCATCTCCCTCGCCGCTGCGGATGCGCTCGCGCAGCCCCGGGATCCGCTGGTCCAGCTGCCGCCGCAGGTCCGCGGTCCTGGTGGCGACGACCGCGTCGGCAAATCCGTTCGCCAGGGCCTGTGCCTTCTCGGGCGTATCGGCGCTGGCCGTGATCTCCACGAAGTTGCTCTGCGCCACGGGCTCCGCGCTCACGTCGTCGAGCAGGTCGCTGGGGCGCTCGTCGAGGTTGAGCTGGTCACGCACTCTGGCCGCCACGTCGCGGGAGAGCACGAGCCGCGCGGCCGTCTCGACGTCGCGGATCGGGTCGTTGGACTCCTGGATCAAACCGAGGCCGGTGAGGGCCTCGTTGTCACTGGCAGCCGGGGTGACCAGCAGGTCGGCATCGGCCTCGTAGACCTTGTCCGCGACCGCGAGGTACACCACGGCCATGAGGGTCGTGGCGGCGACGGTCAGCAGGATCATCAGGCGCCGCTCGCGCAGCACCTGCAAGTAGCGTTGCAGCCCTGCGGTCTCGCCTCGGGGCTGGCGCCAAGCGACCCCGCCGCGCCCGCCGTCTACCGCTCGCTCGGGGCGATCCATGGGTCTACTATGACAGGGGACGTGGGCGTCTCTGGCAGGCGGGCCCACGACTGCAGGGGTAAATGTCGGCCGGCCGGACACCGATAGACAGTCGGAACTTCAAGTGCGCTCTCCTCATGCCCTTCAACTCTTCGGTTTCTCCGGCCCAGACCTTGATCCTTCGTACGCGCCCGTGGCCGAGACGGATGCGCTCGTGAGCGGCATCGTGGAGGTAATTCTGGGCGTGACGTTGGCCCTCGCGGCCGTGGCCGTCCTGGTCGCAGCCATCGAGATCGCCCTGAGGACGTCCCGCAAGGATCGCGACGATGCCGATGCCGCCCCCGTGCTCAGCGCGCTTGCCGCACAGCAGCTCTACTCGCGGGTGCTCTACGGACTCGCGCCGACCGCCGTCGCCACCGCCATCACGTTTCAGCGCACCGAGGCGTTCTCGAGCGCCGCGCTGATGTTCGTCGCAATGGCGCTCACGACCGCCGTACTGCGTGCCCACCACCTGCCCCTCCACCTGGCGCCGATCGCCCGCTACGCCTACAACGCGTTCGTGCCGGCGGCAGGCGTCGCGCTCGCCATGTTGCCGGGGGCATTCGGCGGCTCGACTATCCCGGCCAAGACGGGCGCGGCCGCTGTGATCGGCGCGATCCTGACCACCGTGATGGCGGCGCTGTTCGAGCGTCGCTTCGAGAGCAGCCGTCCGATCTGGCTCGCAGTGGTGGGACCGCCCGACTTCGCCGAGAAGCTGGCATCGGAGCTGTCGTTCACCGGGATCCGGAACTACCGCGTGATCGGATACATCGGCGAGGAGCCGGTCGGCGGAGGCGAGGTCCGCTGGCTCGGCGAGCTGGAGGACGTTCGCACGGCGGTCCAGCACGAGGGGATCGACCTGCTGGTCGTGGCGCCCCACAACGCGCGCCTGAAGGTCTTCGAGCGGGCCGCGCGCGACTGCCTCGACCTGCCGGTCAGGATGATCGAGGCGACGGCCCTCTACGAGGACGTTCTCGGGCACGTGCCGATCGGCACGATCAACTCCGCGTGGTTCCAGTTCATCATGCACCCGCGCTACTCCCCGTCTTCACCGCTGTCCAAGCGCTCGCTCGACATCATCGTCTCGGGGCTGATGCTGGCGGTCGCTGCGCCGCTGATGCTCGTCTGCGCCCTGGCCATCAAGCTCGAGGATCGCGGCCCAGTGTTCTACCGCCAGCGGAGGGTGGGCGAGGAGGGCCGCGAGTTCGACATGCTCAAGTTCCGCACGCTGCACGCCAATGCGGACGACCTCTTCGCCACCCACACCGAGGACGAGTTGATCACGCATGTCGGGCGCCTGCTCCGCAAGAGCCACCTCAACGAGCTGCCCCAGCTCGCGCAGGTCCTGCGCGGCCAGATGAGCCTGGTGGGCCCGCGGCCGGAGCCCCCGACGCTCGTGGAAGAGCTGTCGGGCCGAGTGCCCTTCTATGAGCGGCGGGGCCTCGTCAAGCCGGGCCTTACCGGATGGGCACAGGTGCGCTGCGGTTACGCCGGCAGCCACTACGGGACGGCCTGGAAGATGTGCCACGACCTCTACTACATCAAGCACCGTTCGGCGCGCTTCGACCTGATGATCCTGGTTCAGACGCTGCACGCGCTGGTCGAGCGCGAGGGCGAGGAGCAACTGCCCGCCCGGGACTTCATCCTGGGCGACGCGGTCGAGCTGGCCGGACACTGACGGTCATGGAAGGGTCCGGCGACGGCCGGGTGGACGTGAGCGTGCTCACCCCGGTCCTCAACGAGGAAGCGTACCTTCGTGCGGCCGCCCGCGGCATGCTCGGCCAGGAGCTCGACGGCAAGGCCGAGTTCATCTTCGTCGACGGCTGCTCGGAGGACGCCACCCTCGACATCCTTCGGGAGCTGGCGGCGGAGGACTCGCGCGTGCGGATCCTCGAGAACCCGCGCCGGAGCACGCCGGTCGCGCTCAACATCGGCTTGGCGGCCGCCCGCGGAGAATTCGTGGCGCGAATGGACGCTCATACGCACTATCCCCCCGACTACCTGGCGCGGGGCATCGACCGCCTGCGCCGCGGCGGAGCCGAGCACGTGAGCGGCCCCCAGCTCCCACTCGGAGAGGGTCCGTGGTCGCGGCGGGTGGCCATGGCTCTCGGCAGCCGACTGGGAACTGGCGAGGCGGACTTCCGCCACCTCTCCGGCGGGGAGATCGAAGTGGACAGCGGCTTCACGGGGCTGTGGAGCCGCGCCACGCTTGAGCGCCATGGCGGCTGGGACGAGGGTTGGCCCAACGACCAGGACTCGGAGCTGGCAGCACGGATCCGAGCCGCCGGAGGGCGCGTGGTGTGCCTGCCGGAGATGGCGGCGCAGTACATCCCTCGCGACAGCCTGCGCAAGCTCGCGCGCCAGTACTGGCGCTACGGGCTCTACCGCGCGAAGACCTCCGGCAGGCACCCGGAGAGCATGCGGCGCTCACACGTCCTCGCGCCCGGCCTCGTCACGACACTCGCAGTCGCCCTGCTCGCCCGCGGGCCGCTTGTGCGGCTGGCGCGGGCGGGGGTTGGCGTCTATGGGCTCGCCATCCTGGCGGTCAGCGCGAGCGAAGCGCACCCCGGCCGGAGAGTCGACGCCGCCGCTCTGCCGCTCGTCTTCCTGACCATGCACCTTTCCTGGGGGCTCGGCTTCCTGGCCGGGTCGGTGCGCTTCGGCCCCCCGTTTGCGGCGCTCGCGCGGCTCGCGCGAGCGGGCGGGTGAACGGCAAGGACCAGCTGCCGCTGCGGCTGGCCATCTACAGCGACGCCTGGTACCGCCGCACCGAGGACGGGATCTACGCCGACCGGGCGCTGGTCGTCTTCCTGGCCGGTATCGCGAGACATCTGCGGCGTACCGTGCTGATCGGGCAACTCGACCCCGACCTCCCGCGGCTGCACTACCGCGTCGAGGACCCGATCGAATTCGTGCCGCTCCCCTCCTATCCGAGCCTCCTCAGCCCACGGTCGCTGCCGGCGATGGCGCGGTCGGTGGCCCGGTTCTGGAGGGTGCTTGACGACGTCGACGCGGTCTGGCTCCTCGGCCCACATCCCCTCTGCCTGGTGTTCGCCCTGCTCGCCGCGCTGCGGCGGCGCAGGGTGTTGCTGGGCGTGCGCCAGGACTTCCCCGTCTATGTGCGCAGCCGCCACCCGGGACGCAGAGCCGTGCACGCGGCGGCCGATCTGCTCGAGGGCGCCTACAGGCTCCTCGCGAGGCGCTGTCCGACGGTGGTGGTGGGACCGCAGCTGGCCCGCAACTACGCCCGCGCCCGCTATCTGCTCCCGATCTACGTCTCGCTCGTGCGGGAGTCCCAGCTGGTGGACTCCGAGCGGGCCGATGAACGAGCGCCCGACGGGCGATTGGAGCTCTTCACGGTCGGGCGCCTCGAGACCGAGAAGAACCCCCTCATGCTGGCCGACGTGCTGGCGCGACTCGATCCCCGCTGGCACCTCACCATCTGCGGCGAGGGGCCGCTCGAGGATGAGCTGCGGGAGCGGCTGCGGGAGCTCGGCGTCGAGGACCGCGCGCGGCTGCAGGGCTACCTGCCCGTGAACGGCGGGCTGATGGACCTCTACCGCTCCAGCTACGCCTTCCTCCACGTGTCGTGGACCGAGGGAGTGCCCCAGGTGCTGCTCGAGGCCTTCGCGGCGGGCGCGCCCGTCGTCGCCACCGCCGTGGGCGGGGTCCCGGACATGGCCGGCGACGCCGCGCTGCTGGTCCCCGCCGGGGATCCGGACGCCGCGGCGGCCGCCCTGGGACGCCTCGCAGACGATCCAGACCTGCGCCAGGCGCTCATCGAGCGCGGGCTGGAGCGGGTGCGAAGCCGGACGCTCGAGGCAGAAAGCACGAGGGTGGCGGCCTTTCTAGCGGGCAATTCCAGGTCTCCATAACTTTCCGCCGCGAGACCTGCTACCAATACCCGCGCCGCTGATGATGCCGAATCGCTCGCGGGCCTTCCCGGGGGCGAACGGGGGAACCAGGTAGTAGGGGCGAATCGTCTGCATCTGCAGGCGACGCGGGTACTGCTCGCGAGCCCGTCAGCTAACCCCGTAGGCCGACAAGAGAGGGGTTACGTGCGACTTGCTCGCCTGGCCGCATGCTGTCTGCTCATGCTCGCGTTCGCCGCTTCCGCGGCGTCTCCCACTGCCTCGGCGCGTCCCGCCGACGCCAAGATGGTCTCCGCGATCAACAAGGTCCGGGCCCGCCACGGCCTGAGGCCGTTCTCGCCCTCGCGCTCGCTGGAGCGGTCCTCGGAGCGGTTCGCCGGCCGGCTGATCAGGTCCGGCGCGTTCGGCCACCGTTCCCGCGTGTCGGCCAGCCGAGGCTTCCACAATCTGGCCGAGGCGCTCGCGCTGCGTTCGGGCCGCCGCCCGCAGACGCTCGCCACGCTGCGCAACTGGCTCAACTCGCCCGGGCACCGCAGCATCGTGCTCAGCCGCCGCGCCACGCGCGTCGGCGTGGGAGTGGCCGGAGGCCGCTTCAGGGGCGGCCAAGCGGTGATCTGGGTGCTGCAGGTGGGCCGGCCGTAAGCTCGACGGCTGGCCGGCCGTCGTGACGCTCAGCGGCGAGCGGCAGAGGGCTTGGCGAGCATCTCCCTGACCCACTCGAACTCGGCCTCCAGGCCGTCCTCGAGCGCCGTCGCAGGACTGAAGCCGAGCTGCTCGCGGGCGAGGGTGGTGTCCGCCGAGGTGTCCCGGACGTCGCCGTGCTCCTTGGCGGCGTAGGTCACGTCGAGCTCGCGATCCGCCAGGCCCGCGATCAGGTCGAGGGTCTCCCTCACGCTGGTCTGCGACCCGCCACCCATGTTGTAGGCCCTCCCCGGCTCGATGTCGGCCGCGCTGGCGGCGCGAACGCCGGCAACGATGTCGTCCACGAAAGTGAAGTCGCGCGTCTGGCGCCCGTCGCCGAACACGGTCAGCGGCTCGCCCCTCGATCGCGGCGCGGCAGAAGATGTGGAACGCCATGTCGGGCCGCTGGCGCGGGCCGTAGACGGTGAAGTAGCGCAGTGACACGGTGTCGACGCCGTGGTTGGACGTGGTACAGCGTGGCACAGGTGCTCGCCGCTCAGCTTGGTCACGCCGTAGGGCGAGAGCGGCCGCGGGGTCGACGTCCTCGGGGGTGGGGAAGCGCTCGGCGTCGCCGTAGATCGACGACGACGAGGCGTAGACGAACCGCTTGTCGGGCCGCGCCTTGACGGCCTCGAGCAGGTGCTGGGTCGCGACGCACGTTGTTGCGGCACGTAGCGCTCGAAGCGCGGTCCCCAGCTCGGCGCGGACGCCCGGCTCGGCGGCCAGGTGGAAGATCACGTCGCACGTCGGCGACGAGGTCGTCCAGATCGCCCCGCGAGAGGTCGATCGGCACGAACTCGAACGCCTCCCAGTCCGGCCGCGTGGTCGAGGTTCTGCAGCTTCTGCGTGGCGGCCGTAGTTGTCGTTGAAGCAGTCGACGCCGACCACCGAGACCCCGTCCTCGAGGAGCGACTCGGTGAGGTGCGAGCCGATGAAACCGGCGCAGCCGGTCACCAGGGCGCGCATCAGGGACGCCGCGGGACCAGCACGGCTCGCTTGAACTCGGCCACGAGGGTCCCGTCCTGGTTGTGGACCTGGGTATGGACGCGCACGACACCCCTGTCGGGCTTGGACTCCGATGGCTTTAGCTCCAGCACCTCGCTTTGCACGAAGAGGGTGTCGCCGTGGAAGACGGGCGCGGGATGTGACAGCTCCTCGGTCGCCAGGTTTGCGATCGCCTTGCCAGAGACGTCGGCCACCGACATTCCCAGCGCGAGCGAGTAGACGAGCGGCCCCACGACCACGTTGCGGCCCTGCTGGGACTGCGCCGCGTACACGTCGTTGATGTGCAACGGGTGGTGGTTCATCGTCAGAAGGCAGAAGAGGTGGTCGTCGGCCTCGGTCACCGTCTTCGCCGGCCAGTGCTTGTACACGGCTCCAACCTCGAAGTCCTCGAGGTACCGCCCGTAGGGGCGCGCTCCCGAGGCTTCGCGCGCGGCCTGGTCGGTCTGCATCTCGTTGTCAGCCATCGATCCCTTCGTTTCGTAGTCGCCTGTCGGTGAGGCGACGGGATCGTAGGCCGCGATCAGCCTCGGACGCGTCTCCCGTACGCCTCGTCGAGGATCTGCCTCAGCTCCTCGGGAGGGCGGTACCGCGCAGGCGCCGCTCGGCCACCCGGCGCGCCGTCCCCGTGACCGCCATTCGCATCGCGAGCACCCGCACGCTCTGGCTGCTGCCGAGTAAGTTGTCGACCTGGAAGCGCCCAGCGGGACCCGTGGGTGCGACTTCCTCCACCCTCGCCCGCAGGTCCTCCAAGCGTTCACCGAGCTCGGCGAGCTCGCGCCGCACGTCTTCCAGCCCGTCGGTGCCCTGTTCCGGATTCAGTTCGGCCCCCCTGTCTTGTCCAGAACCCAAGATATGCGCAGTTTGGGAGAATCGCCAGCCGTGCTCGCCTCGGGTCTGCCGGTCGAGCTCGCCGCCCCCGACCCCGGAGACGACCTTTGCGCAACCCCCGCGACTTCACCAAGCCTCTCGCCCTGGGCGCCCCTGAGCCGCTGCTCGAGGTGCCGTTCACGCCCTCGCGGATGATCCACTTCTTCGATCCCTCGAACGAGAAGATCGTGGGCAAGCTGCCCGACATCGCGGGCAAGGCCGACATCGTTCTCGGCAACCTCGAGGACGCGATCGCCGTAGAGAACAAGGAGGCGGCGCGCGAGGGGCTCGTACGGATCGGCAAGGAGGTCGACCTCGGCAAGGCCGCGCTGTGGACTCGGGTCAACTCGTTGGAGAGCCCGTGGGTGCTCGACGACCTCACTCGCCTCGTCACCGAGATCGGCGATCGCCTGTCGGTGGTCATGGTCCCCAAGGTCGAGGGCGCGTGGGACATCCACTACGTCGACCGGCTGCTTGCGCAGCTGGAGGCCAAGGCTGGGCTGGACCGCCCGATCCTCGTCCACGCGATCCTGGAGACGGGCATCGGGGTGGTCAACCTGGAGGAGATCGCAACGGCGAGCCCACGGATGCAGGGGATGAGCTTCGGCCCGGCGGACCTCGCCGCCTCGCGGCGGATGAAGACCACACGCGTGGGCGGCGGCCACCCGGGCTATCTCGTGATCTCCGATCCCGATCCCGATGATCCGGAGGCGCCCCGCGAGACGGCCCAGCAGGACCTGTGGCACTACTCGATCGCGCGAATGGTCGACGCGTGCACGTCCGCCGGGATCCTCCCCTTCTACGGCCCGTTCGGGGACATCAAGGACCTGGAGGGCTGCGAGGCCCAGTTCCGGGCCGCCTTCCTGATGGGGTGCGTGGGAGCCTGGTCCCTGCACCCGGCCCAGATCGACGTGGCGAAGAAGGTCTTCTCCCCCGACCCGGAGGAGGTCCGCTTCGCCAAGAAGGTGATCGAGGCGATTCCCGACGGGCGCGGCGTCCACATGATCGACGGCAAGATGCAGGACGACGCGACCTGGAAGCAGTGCAAGGTGATGGTCGAACTGGCAGAGCGGCTCGCGGAGAACGACCCGGAGCTGGCGGAGGCCTACGGCCTATAGAGCCAAGGGCCCCGCGGCGGGCCCACGTGGGGCTGCGATAGCCTGCCGCGGCTCTCCATGCGCTTCTTCGAGTACGAGTCACGCAAGATCGTCGAGTCGGCGGGGATCCCGGTCACCAAGTACGGCTTCGCCCAGACCGCCGCCGAGGCGCCGCCGCATCGCCGAGGAGATCGGCGGCCCGACCGTGATCAAGTCCCAGGTGCTCACCGGCGGTCGCATGAAGGCGGGCGGGGTGAAGTTCGCCGACACGCCCGACGAGGCCGCCGAGCACGCCGAGGCGATCCTGGCGCTCGAGATCGGCGGGCACATGCCGCGCGGCGTGCTGGTGGACCCCAAGGCGCACGTCAAGCAGGAGTACTACGCAGGAGTGGTGTGGGACGGCACCCGCAAGCAGCCGATGATGCTGTTCTCGGACATGGGAGGCATCGACATCGAGGAGGTCGCCGAGACGCACCCCGATCACGTCGGCCGCGGGCACTTCTCCAACCTCCTCCCCCTCTCCGACTTCCAGGCCAAGCAGACGATCGCCTCCACCGGCGTCACGGGGAGTGAGCTGAATCGCCTCACTCCGATCCTCACCCGCCTGGCCCGGCTGTTCTCCGAACGCGACATGACGCTGGCGGAGATCAACCCGCTGGCCCAGCTCGAGGACGGCACCTTCGTCGCTCTCGACGCCCACATGGAGATGGAGAACGAGGCCCGGCCGCGACAGGCAGCGATGCTGGCAGAGCTCGGTATCGAGGACGACGACACCCGCGAGGGGCACGACGCCGTCCCCGTTCGAGGCCGCGGTGGCCGCCATCGACGCGGCCGACCACCGCGGGGTGATCCAGGGCAAGGACACCGGCTTTCACGGCAACCTCGGCCTCGTGATCGGCGCCGGCGGCGGCTCGCTCACGCTCACGGACGCCGTGCGCTCGCAGGGCGGCGAGCCCGCGAACTACTCGGAGATCGGCGGCAACCCCTCCGTCGCCAAGGCCTGTGGGCTCGCCAAGCAGGTGCTCCTCAAGGACGGCGTCGAGAAGATCGCGGTGATGATGTCGATCGTCTCCAACACCCGTGTCGACATCGTGGCGCGTGGGGTGATCAAAGCCTGCCTCGAGCTGGAGAAGGATCCCGCCGAGACGATCGCGATCTTCCGCATCCCCGGGGCCTGGGAGGAGGAGGGCTTCAAGATCCTGGACCGCTACGGGATCGAGTACTGCGACCGCTCCGTGTCCATGCACGAGGCCGCCGGGAGGGCCGTCGCGAAGATTCAAGGGGCGGCCAAGGCCTCATGAGCATCCTCATCAACGAGAACACCACCTTCATCGTCCAGGGCATCACCGGTCGCGAGGCCGTGAACCTCACCCGAGAGTGCCTTGACTACGGCTCGAAGATCGTCGGCGGCGTGACCCCGGGCCGCAAGGGGCGCGAGGTGCACGGCGTGCCGGTGTTCGACACCGTGGCCCAGGTCGTCGAGCACAACGGCGGCCGGGTGCCCGACGGCTCCGTCGTGACCGTCCCCCCCGCGTTCACCAAGGACGCCGTCCTCGAGTCGATCGAGGCCGGAGTCAAGCTGATCGTGGTGGTGACCGAGCGCATCCCGCGCCGCGACGTCGCCCAGATGGTGGAGCTGGCAGGGCTCCGCGGCGCGCGCATCATCGGCCCGAACTGCCTCGGGCTGGTGGTCCCTGGCGTGGCCAAGATGGGCGGCATCGGGGGACCGGCCAAGAACACCGAGCAGGCCTACCAGCCGGGCCAGGTGGGCGTGATGTCGCGGTCGGGCGGCATGACCACCGAGATCTCCTCCACGCTCACGGCAGCGGGACTGGGCGTGTCGACGGCGATCTCGATCGGCGGCGACGCCATCATCGGCTCGGCCTACGCCGAGCTGATGCCGCTCTTCGAGGCCGACGAGCAGACCGAGGCGATCGTGATCTACACGGAGCCCGGCGGTCGCATGGAGGCGCAGCTGGCCGAATGGGTCGCCGAGAACGACTCGCGGCTGCCGATCGTGGCCTTCATGGCCGGCCGCTTCATGGACGACGAGGAGATGAAGGGCATGAGCTTCGGCCACGCCGGCACGATCGTCGAGGGCAAGGAGGACACCGCCACGGAGAAGATCGCGCGCCTGGAAGCCGCCGGGATCGGAGTGGTGGAGCGAATCGACGAGATCCCCGACGCCCTCAAGGCGAAGCTCGGCGCCGGGAGGGCGGCCTGATGAGCGGGATCTTCATCGACGTCGAGGTCGCCCCGGAGGCGCGGACGGATCCCGAGCTTGCCAAGAAGCTCGAGGAGGCGTGCCCGGTGAACATCTTCGCCGCAGCCCCTTCGGGGGTGGAAGTGGTGGAGGCCAACCTCGATGAATGCATCCTCTGCGAGCTGTGCGTGAAGACCGCCCCACCCGGGGCCGTCCGGGTGGTCAAGCTCTACGACGACGGCGCAGCGCTCGAGCGTTAGCGAGTGACGGTGACCGAGCCGGACCGCTCCGCTGTCACGCCCGAGGTGTACGCGGAGCGGATCGCCGGCACCTTCCCCGGGGACCTGGGGGTCGAGGTCGTCTCGATCGAGCTCGACGAGGTGCACGGCCGGCTGAAGGCCGACCGGCGCCATCTCCACCCGGGCGGGTACGTCCACGGAGGCGTGTGGGTGGCGTTCGCCGACACGGTGGCGGCGTGGGGCACGATCCGCAACCTCGGCGCCGGGGACGACTTCACGACGATCGAGCTCAAGACCAACGTCTTCGGCGCCGCCGGCCCTGGCGACGTCCTCGAGGCCGTCGCCCGGCCACTGCACCGAGGTCGCAGCACCCAGGTATGGGAGGTGCGGATCACGAAGGGAGACCGCAACGCGGCCTTCTTCACCTGCACCCAGATGCTGCTGCGCCGCCAAGCAGGCAACGGCGGCTAGGAGCCCGTCGGCGGCCGGCTCAGGCCGCCGCTGTGCGACCGGCCTTCGGGCGCGACGCCAGCTTCTCGGTCCACTCCACCAGCTCTTGCACGTGCTCGTCGGTAATCCCCACGCCCGAGCGCGTCTCGACCAGCAGCGTCGGCCACTTCCGAGACAGCGCCCACAGCCTTGCCGCGTCGCCCAGGTTGTCGTCGATCCACGCGGCCGGACGCTCGCCCGCGTAGGCCTCGATCGCATCCAGCTTCCAATGTGAGGAGCCGAACATCGCCTGGCCGTCGAAGGTGAGACACGGCAGGTCGTGAAACGGAAGCTTGAGGATGAAGGGCAGGTACTCGTTGGCCTTGTGCTCCCAGCCCGTGGCCCAGACGAGCTCGAAGCTCTCGGCCAGCCGCATCAGCCGTTCGCCGGCCGCCGGCGGGATGCAGTGGGCGACCCCGTCGATCCAGTGGAACGTGCCGGGCAGGTTGTCGCGGTCGGGCGGGAAGCCGAACAGGCTGATCACGCCGTCTACGTCGACGAACAGAAGCGGCTTGTCTTTTTGCTCGCTCATAGGGGCGAATCGGCGCTTTCGTGACGTACCCGCCCCCCGTCCAGGCGAAGCGTATACGCAGTCTGGTTGTCGGCCCGGGCGCGCGATCGCTTGAGCCGACCGATGCCTGCGGGCCCATCCGTACCGCAGCCCCGTCGCGAGAACAGGAACGGCGGCTGCCAGGGCGAAGGTCCTTGCCTTCATGTATAGCGACTTGCCATGGTCTCGGCCCCCTGCAAGGGCGCGAGTCTGACAAACGGGGCCGACGGCAACGGGCCGTTTTCGGCTTCACGGCCGCGTCCACCCCGGTCTTTGGGAGATCTCTCGCGGGCGCCTGGGAGCTCAGCGACCGCCGGGCAGCCGGTTGCGCAGCGCCCTCCCCGCCAGCGCCAGGGCCGGTCCGGGGTCCTTCAGGTCGAGCAACCCGCGGTCGCGCGCGCCCCGCCAGCTGAGGAAGCGCTCGACCAAGCCGGGCGCGCCGTCCGGGACGCGAGCGCAAGTTGCGCAGCGCCGCGCGCAACTCGAGCTCGGGGAAGACGAGCTTGGCGCCGTAATTCAGGTCGGGCTGGGGTCCCACGTCCACCCCGGCGAGGGTGGCGAGCATTCGCCAGGACGAATCGCCGCCCGAAGCGTCGCCCAAGCCCCATTGGGTGGGAATCCGCACGTTCGCCTCGATGAAGAAGTACTCGCCCGTCTCGGCGTGACGCTTGGTCTCGACTCCGACCACCCCCACGTAGTCGGCTTCGTCCAGCAGCCGCCGCGCGAGCTCCATGGACTCGGGGATCGGCGCCGAGATGCACAGCGAGGCGGCCCCGAAGCCCGCCGGGTGCTGCCTGAGCTTCTTGCAGCCGAACCAGACGGGGTAGCTGCCGTCGCTTGCGCGCACCAGGATGGCCTCCTCCACGCAGTCGTCCCCGCCGGGCACGTACTCGCTCACGATGATCTCCAGCCGCGCCTCGAGGGCCCGCTCGCTCTCGCGGATGAGCTCCTCCGGGCCGCCGGCCAGAATCACGCGGTCATCGCCGAACAGCGCGCGCCACTCGTGCGACAGGGCCGGCTTCATGATGCACGGGTAGGTGGCGTCGCGGGCGGCGGCGGCGAGCTGCTCGGGGGTGTTGACGAAGGCGCTCCAGGGGCGCCGAGCGCCGGCGCGATCGGCGATCTCATACGAGGTCGGCTTGCTCATCAGCGGCAGATGGGCCTCGTCGGCGGCCTCGAACGCGTGGACCCCCTCCCCGAGCGAGGCGGCATCGCGCGCCAGCAGCTCGCTGGCTTGATCGGAGCCCGTGAGAACCGCCACCTCGCCGAGACTGGCGAGCCGCTCCAGCCATTCGTCGCGGCCCTCGGGGAGCGCGGGGAGCACCTCACCCCGCACCCCGCGCGTCTTGGCTGTGAACGAGTCGGATGGGCTGGCCAGGACCGTCACAGCCTCTCCACGGCGTCTGAGGGAGCGGGCTGCGCTCAGACCGCCGTTGAAGGGTGCGAGCAATACCGGGGCAGGGAGATCGCCCCGAGAGCCCGTAACGAGCCTCGCCCGCCCAGGCTGAGCCGCGGATGACACGGTCCGGCAGCTTAGTGGTCGATTTGGCTCGGGGGCGGTGAGCTACCCGCCGGCCGTCCGGTGCGCCTGCACCCGGGCGGCGCTGAGCGCCGTGTTGTAGATGGCGACCTCGTCGATCGTCCCGCGCAGGAACTCGTTGGAGCCGCTCCACGATCCCATGAACACGTTGTTGGCGGTGGCCGTCGCGCCGCCGGTGAGTGGAGATGCGGCGACCTGCGTGCCGTTCACGTACAGGCGACGGGTGACCCCGTCGAACGTGCCGACCACGTGATACGTGCCGTTGATCGCGACGGTCCCGGCGGGCGCCTGCAGCCTCCTGCGCGCGCCCATCTGGATGATCGTGAACTCGAGCAAAGGACCGTTGAACTGAAGCGAGTACTGCTCCGGCTTGGACGACGATCGAGGCGAAGCCACCGGCCGCGGGCAGCGCGGTCGGCCTGATCCACGCCTCCAGGGTCAGGGGCGTCGTCAGCTGCAGCCCCAGCGAGTTGGGGACTCGCACGTGATCGTTCGCGCCGTCGAAGCTGACGGCCTTGTTGGTCGGATCCGATGCGATCAGGCCGGCCGCTCCTAGTACAGGCCCGTTGAGGTACGTGCCCGGGTTGGCGGCCTTCTGGTCCACGGCGGTCGTCCCCGACGCCTCACCCAGCCGCCACCAGGCCAGCGGGTTGTCCGCTCCGACGGCCCCGGCGTAGCTCGAGGGCGGCGGCGTGGTGCCCTGCGTCGTTGCGTTGGCGGTGTTGGACCAGCTCGAGACCGCCGTCGCGTTCTGCGCCCTGACGCGGTAGTAGTAGGTGGTCGAGGCCGCTCGACCCGTATCGGAGTAGCTCGCTGCGTTCGCCGGGAGCGCGATCGACGTCGGCGACGCGAAGCCGCTGTCAGCCGAGCGCTCGAGCGTGTAGCCGGTCTCGTTGTTGGCGTTGTCGATCCACGCCAGGTTTATTTGGCTGCTCGAGATCGGGGTCGCGGTCAGGCTCGTGGGCGCAGCTATGACGGGAGGCGGGCCACCCTGGGTGGTGGCGTTGGCGGAGTTCGACCAGCCCGAGACGGCCTGGGCGTTCTGCGCCTTGAGGCGGTAGTAGTAGGTCGTCGACGCCGCCCGGCCGGTGTCCGAGTACGAGGTGGCGTTCTCGGGGATTTGAATCGCGGTCGGCGACGTGAAGCTGGCGCTGGTGGAGCGCTCCAGCACGAACTCCGTCTCGTTCGTCGCATTGTCGGTCCAGGTCAGGTCGACCTGGCTGGACGAGGCCGCGGTGGCGTTCAGGTTGCTGGGCGCGGCGACGGGCGGCGGTGGAGGCGGCGCCGTTCCCCCGAGGTCGCTGTGAGCCTTCACACGGGCGGCTGTGAGGGCCGTGGGGTACACCGCGACGTCGTCCACCGTGCCGTTGAGGAACTCGTTGCCCCCGGTCCAAGACGCGATGTTGAGGCCGGCTGAGGTGGTGCCGATCGCCCCGGTCAGCGGCAGCGCGGCGACCTCCGTCCCGTTGATGTAGAGCCGGGAGGTGGTGCCGTCGTAGGTACCGGCAACGTGGTAGGTCTGGCCGGTCTGTATGGCGCCGACCGCCGCTTGGGCGCGCCTGCGCACCCCGCCCTGCATGATCGTGAACTCGAGCCGGGGGCCGTTGAACTGCAGCGCGTATGCCTCGCGCTTGCTGGCGATCGTCGCGAAGCTCCCGGTACCCGGCAATGCGGCGGGCTTGATCCAGGCCTCGAGCGATACGCGCGCGGTCGGGCTGATTGAGCCCGAGTTGGGGATCGCGACGTGGTCGTTCACGCCGTCGAAGCGGACCGACTTGTTGGCCGTGTCGGAGCTGATCAGGCTGGCGGCGCCGAGCTGCGGCGCGTTCGTGTAGGTGCCATGGTTGCTGGCTGCGGAGTCGGTGGCCGTCGTGCCGGAGGCCTCCCCGAGGCGCCAGTACCCCGCCGGCGAGTCGGACAGCACCGCGTTGGAGTAGACGGACGTGCCGCCCCCGCCGCCGCCGGTGTAGGTGATCGTGTCGGTCTCGCTGTCGGAGAGCTTGCCCGTCCGGTCGTGGAACTGGGCGTACACCGTCTTTGTCCCGCCCGTCGAGGTGCCGCCGTAGGCGGGGTTGGTCAGGTCCCACGAGATCGAGGTGGCGGTCGACCCCGTGCTCGTGTACGGGATCGGGTTCGACCAGGTCGTGCCGTTGTTGGACAGGCGCACCGTGTCCACGCCGCTCACGTCATCGCGACCGATCACCTTCACGGTCACGTTCTTGGAGGCGGTCGAGGCGTCGACGTCGTTGATCGTCACCGTGCCGCTCGGCTTGGTGGAGTCGAGGATGTTGCCGTCCTGGACGGTGAGGACCGTGATGGCCTCGTTGTCGACCACGCCCTCGCGCGCGGCGTCCGCCTTGTTGGCGCTCTCGTACACCTTGTTCTGGGGGTCGGTCACTGAGCGCAGGACGTACTGCCCGTTCGCCAGGTTCGTCTGGTTGAGGTCGATCCACTGCTCGAAGCGCCAGTAGTCGTAGGTGTCGCCCCAGCCGGGTGAAAGGCCCTGGGTCATCAGTCCCTGTCCGTTGGGCGAGCAGCCGGAGGACGGGTAGCGCGCCGGATAGGGCGTCCCGGGCAGGTCGTCGATGAACTCCTCGTCCATTACGCAGCTCGTGGTCTTGGTGCCGATCGCGTCGGCCGCGCCCTGCTGGCGCCCGCTGGCGAGCCAGGCGTCGAACTCCGCCTTGGTCCAGAGCTGGTAGTTCCCCCAGTCGTCGTAGTGCCAGTGCTGGTGGGGGGCGTGGTAGTAGAACTGGCCGACGTTCTGCTCGGTGAAGCCACCCGCGTCATCGAAGATCCGCTGGATCGCCGGTCCGGCCTTCGTGACCGGATCGATCTGCCCGCGCACTTCGAGCCTGCCCTCGCCCCGGTTGTAGACGGTGTTCGAGAACCGCAGGACGTTATGCATCTGGCCGCTGCCCTCGACGCTCACGTCGGTGCGGTCGAAACGCAGCTCCCGCGGGGAGAAGGTCTCCAGGTCCGGGTAGAGCGTCGCCGCCTGGCCGGACCCGGGACTGCGACCAGGGCGACGACCGCGATGACGAAGATGGGGAACCTACGGGCCAAGTGGAGCTCCTCGGGGCCCGGGCTCACGCGAGACCTGGGCATCGAGGCGCGGCTACACATAGCAGTGGATTTTCCGGCCAGCATACGTCCGTCCGCGAGTTCCGCCAACAGCGGGCGCTTCCTGGCGCCGGATGCGCCGCGTTGCGTCGTGTCATCGCGCATTCGCGCCAGCTGGCGCTCGATGACGTTGGCCAGCAACTTGATCACCGCGGCGTCCCCGGTGACCTTGACGTTTCCGCGCTCGTGGGCCCGCGCCCAATCCCGCAGCCCGCCGTCCTCGGCGAGCTGATTGAACTGCTGGCGCTGAACGATCACGTCGAGGCGGGCGTCGCCCGCCGGGTCGCGCGAGATGCGGGGCCCGGGGACCTCGACGCGCCAGATCGGGGCGTCGCCGCCGCGGGCTTGGAGCTGCAGCCGCGCCACCAGCTTGAGCTGGGCGAGGGCGGGCACGTCGGCGATCAGCCGCTCGATCGCGGTGGCGATGAGGGCCTTGGTCTCGGTAGCGGACACCGGCGGGGAGGCCCTCGGCCTTCCTAGATCTTGTGCCGTTGCAGGAGCTTCTTGCCGATCACCATGCGCTGGATCTCGGAGGTGCCCTCGCCGATCAGGAGCAACGGCGCGTCGCGGTACAGGCGCTCGATCTCGTACTCCTTCGAGTAGCCGTAGCCACCGTGGATGCGAAACGACTCCTCGACGCAGAAGCGACCGGCCTCGGAGGCGAACAGCTTGGCCATGCCGGCCTCGAGGTCCGAGCGCTCGCCGGCGTCCTTGAGTCGCGCCGAACGGATTGTGAGCAGCCGGGCGGCCTCCACCTGGGTCGCCATGTCGGCGAGCTTGAACTGGATCGCCTGGTGCTGCGCGATCGGCTTGCCGAAGGTCTTGCGCTCCTGGGAGTAGCGCAGCGCCAGCTCGAGCGCGCGCTGAGCGATCCCGACGCCGCGTGCCGCCACGTTCACGCGGCCGACCTCGAGGGCGTCCATCATCTGCGGGAAGCCCTTGTTGAGGCCCTCCTCCTCCCCGCCCAGCACGTTCTCCGCCGGGCAGCGGTAGCCGTCGAAGACCAGCTCGGTCGACTCAACCCCCTTGTAGCCCATCTTCTTCAGTTGGGGCGGGACGGTGAACCCGGCGTAGGCGCCCGTGTTCTCCGACACGCCCGGCTCCTTCTCGGCGATGAAGCAGGTCATGCCCTTGTGCCGCGGCTCGGCGTCCGGGTCGGTCTTCACGAGCACGAAGACGAGTGCGGCCTTGAGACCGTTCGTGACCCACATCTTCTGGCCGTTGATCTCGTAGTCGCCGTCGGCGGTCTTCTTGGCGGTGGTCTTGATCGCCTGCACGTCGGACCCCAGCTCGGGCTCCGAGAGGGAGAACGCCGCCCGGATCTCGCCGGTGGCCATCCTGGGCAGGTACTTCTGGCGCTGCTCCTCGGAGCCGAACTTCATCAACAGGTAGGAGCCGATGAAGTGCGTGTTGACGATCCCGGAGATCGAGATCCAGCCGCGCGAGAGCTCCTCCACGATCATCGCGTAGGTGGTCAGGTCGAGCCCCATCCCGCCGTACTCCTCGGGGATCGTGACCCCGAACAGCCCGAGCTCCTTCATCTGCTCGACTATCGGCTCCGGGAACCGTATCCTCCGTTTCCTCGAATCTCCGCGAGGTTCAAAATTTCAGCAGCCGATCAAACGCTAATCCGTTTTTCGTTGTAGGCTCTCAACCCTCGCAGGAGACACCTCGATGAAAGCCCTCCCCAGGCCGAGCGTTCAGCCGGACCGGACGCCATCGTCCTGGGAGTTGGGAGTATCTTGGAAGTTCGTCGTGGCCGCCCTGATCGGGCTCGCCTGCGCTCCCAGTAGCGGCGGCGCAGCATCACGAAAACGCGCTCCCTCGCGATTTCGACCAGCCGATCGCCCTATACCAGTCTGGACTCGGCACGTTCACGCGACCGATTTCCTCTCCGCAACTCAGACGCGCAGGCGTAATTCAACCAGGGCTTCCAGTTGATGTACACGTTTGCCAAGGCGGAAGCCGGCCGATCGTTTCGCGAGGCGCAGGCACGGGATCCGAACTGTGCCATCTGCTTTTGGGGCGAAGCGTGGGCCTGGGGGCCCTACGTGAACGGCCGGATGACGGTGGAGCACGCCGCGCGCGCACATGCCGCGATCCAGACGGCGCTGGCGCTCGCGGACGCCCACGCCAGCGCCAAGGAGCAGGCGCTCATCCGGGCCATGGCCGTCCGGTACGTGAGCGCTTCGACCCTGCCAGGCGCCTCGAGCACGACCGCGCGTATGCCGACGCCATGGCACGCGTGGCTGCCTCCTATCCGGATGATCTCGACATTGCGACGCTCTACGCGGAGGCGTTGTTCCTGCTGCTGCCACGGCCCGGAGCCTTTGCCGTCGACGAACCCACAGTCGCGCGCGTGCTGGCGCTGCTCGAAGCGGCGTTGACCCGGGATCTGCGTCACCCGGGCGCGTGTCACCTCTTCATCCACATGACTGAGCTGACGCCGGACCCCGGACGCGCGGCGCCGTGCGCGCAGCATCTCGGGGATGCCATCCCGGGCGCGAGCCACATCAACCACATGCCCGCGCACGTCTGGACGCGGATCGGGCGATGGGGCGACGCGGTCGAGCAAGTCTGCGAGCATGGCAATCCGACCAGAAGGCGGCGAAGGGAACAGGGGTGATGACCTACCCGGCGCACGATCTGCACATGCTGACGTACGCGGCGGCAATGGACGGCCAGCGCGCGGTCGCGCTGCAGGCGGCGCGGGGGTTCGCACGGCTCACCAATGACTCGATGCTGCTGTCGCTGGTCTCGTGCGATTCGGCCAGTTCGACGAGGTTGCCTCGATCGGTGAACGGCCGGCGAACGACATCTCCGCCGGAGTGTGGGACTTCGCCCGAGGTACGCGGCGCTGCGCCGCGGCGATCGCAGTGCCGCAGCGGCCGCCCTCGATCGCGTGCGGCAGCTGGCAGCACGTCGAACGCCGCGTTCAGGATCCATCCGGCGAAGACGCTGCTGGGAACCGTGGCCGCGATGCTCGACGGCGAGCTCCAGCGCGCCGCCGGCAACGCCGCCGCCGCGATCGGCGCATTCGAACACGCGGTCGGCCTCCAGGACACCCTCCTGATCGACGATCCCGAGCCGCTTCCGCTGGCCGCCCGTCACTGGCTGGGCGCAGCGCTGCTGGAGCAGCGGCGGTTCGCGGACGCGGAGCGTGTCTATCGGGAGGATCTGGCACGCCACCCTCACAACGGCTGGGCGCTGACCGGATTGCGCCAGGCGCTCGCAGGCACAGGGAAAGCCGACGAGCGAAGTGGAGATCGGATCTTCGATCGAGCTGGGCGCGGCGGATGTCAAGGTCAGCGCGTCGCGGTTCTGAGTCGGCGCTGGATGTGAGCGGCAGCGGCAGCCTTCCGGCTGAAGCCGGAAGCCACAAAATCTCATACGGGCGTGGCTTCCGGCTTCAGCCGAAGAAAATCATGTGGTGTGGCTTCCAGCTTCAGCCGAAGAATCTGTGGCTTCCGGCTTCAGCCGGAAGGCTGCGTGAGGCGCCGACCCGGCACAGTCAATGACGAAGCCTTCTCGCCGTGCCGCGCTCGTGCGCATCGCATCCGTCGGTGCCGGCTCGATGGCGAGCCCTGTGCTCGACGCGGTGGCCGCGCAGCTGCCCTGCGCCGATCCGGCGACTGCCGGCACCCTCATCGCTACTCTGCCGCTCTCGCGGGCCGATGGCGTGGTCCAACCGTTTGGCGTGAAATTCGGCGGACCTGGTCTCGACGCACGGCAGATCACCGACCTGTCGCGGCTGGACCCGGCCGGCTGATCACCCCCAATGACGCGGTGTTCGTTCGCACCGAGTGCCTCCGAAGCGGCCCGGCGATCGGGGTCGTGGCCCGTGGTGACCGCGGGTCTGCTGGCGCGTGAAGGGTCCCTGACGATCGAGGAGCTCACCCGCATGTCACGAGCGATGGGCACTCACCTGCTCGAGTGTGCGGGCAACAACAATCCCGCGAACTTCGGATTGATGAGCGTCGCAGCGTGGGACGGTGTCCCGCTCGTCGACATCGTCTCGCGTCTGCGGCCCACCGCGCGGGCGACCGCGGTGCTCGTCGCGGGACTCGACCATGAGCCCGGCCTCGGCGGTCTCGGTCGCGGGCGCGGGCTGGATCATCCCGCTCGCCGCGCTCGATCGCCTCGGCGCCTTTCTCGCGTTGCGCATGAACGGTGAGCCGCTGCCGCCCGATCACGGGAGGCCCGTACGCCTGGTCGTCCCTGGCTGGTACGGATGCACGTGGATCAAATGGGTCACCGGCATCCGCCTTGTTGGAGCGGAAGAGCCCGCGACCAGTCAGATGAAGGAATTCGCAGGCCGGACGCACCAGAACGCGCGGCACGATCTCGCAAGAGACTATGCGCCGGCGGACATTCAAGCGGCCGCGACGCCGATCCGGGTCGAACAGCGGCGGACCCCCGACGGTGTCCACTACCGCATCGTCGGCATCGCCTGGGGCGGCGAACGGCCCGCCGATCGGCTCGAGATTCGGTTTCGCACCGACGATTCGTGGAAGGCCGGTCGCGATGTGTCCGCCGCCGTCGACCCCGCTGTGGACGCATTGGGAGTATCGATGGAGGCCACCGGCCGCGGGCGTCTACAGAATCGGGCTCCGCGTTCCCGATCCCTCGGTTCCGCAGCGTCGACTCGACAGCGGCTACTACGTCCGGCAGGTCACCATCGAGCAGCGCTGACGGGCGCGGCACGTCCCCCCCCCGCCGGACACCTCGACTCCCTAGTACTTCCTCGTTGCGTGCCGTTGTGCTAGGCTCCGCCAACTATCGAACATCAGGGGAATTTCGAAAAAGCCCGCGGGTCGACTTCGTCGCCGCCTGCCGCGCGCCGGCGCAGAGTTCTTTCCAATGGAGTGTGGAGTATGGTCACACGTTCGGGGTACCAGAGCCGGGCTCTCTCCTTCGTCCTTGCCCTCGCCTGCCTCTGCTGGGCCGCCGCAGCGTTCGCGCAGAGTGCCACCGGAACTATCAGCGGTACGGTAGTCGACGGAACGGGTGCCGCCCTTCCGGGCGCCACCGTCAACGTCACCGAGGCAGCGACGGGCACCGTTCGCACGGTGACCTCCGACGATGCGGGTCTCTTCCGCTTCGCCGCGCTGAACCCGGCCGCTATTCCCTGGTCGTGGAACTCGCCAGCTTCAGAACCCTGAACGTCGCCGATATCACGCTGTTGTCGACGGAAGTGCGCGACCTCGGCAAGCTCGGACTGCAGATCGGCGGCGTCACCGAGACCGTCACGATCACCTCGGAGGTCACGCCCGTGCAGGTGGCGGACAGCTCGAGCCGGGGCACGCTCACCCAGGACGACATCGCCGCGATCCCCACCAAGGGCCGCGACATTTTCGGCATGCTGAGCGTCCTGCCCGGCGTGCAGGACACGAACCTGAACCGCGACTTCACCCAGTGGCGTTCCGCGATCTCGGTCACCATCAACGGCATGCCGTCGCAGAACAAGGACGTCCGCGTCGACGGCATCACCATCGTCGACGAGGGCGGATGCGGCACCGCCTACGTCAACCCGAACATGGACGCGGTCGGCGAAGTGCAGGTCATCGCCAACGGCTACACCGCCGAGAACGGCCGAAATAACGGCGGCGTGATCAACTTGGTGACCAAGTCGGGCACCAACCAGTTCGGGCGTCCGGCTGGTACAACGGCCGCCGCGAAAGTTCAACGAGAACGACTACGTCCGCGAGCGCCCAACCAGGCAGAAGCCGCTCTACGGTCAACATCGGCGGGTTCAGCATCGGCGGTCCGGTCATCATCCCGGGCCTGCTCGACAGCCGGCACCTCGGCGCAAGGTTTCTATTTCTTGGCTCGCAGGAATTCACCGACGACGCGCGGCCGACGGCGACCTCGCGCGCCAACAAGCCGACCGGAACGCAAGTACATGGGGATTTCTCGGCAGACCCGAATGACCGCCGGCACGGTTCAGCCGATCATGGACCCGCTCACCGGGCAACATTCGCGGGCAGCCGAATTCCGGCCGCGGGCAACGCCGGGATGCGGCATCCCAGCCAGCCGCATCGACCCGCTCGGTCAGCGCATCCTGCGCCTTGCTGCCCGATCCGAACGGGTCCTGAATCCGCAGGGCGCCCAGGCAGCAGACGCGAACTCGGCTCGGACCTGACCCCGCTTCACAGCCGGGTGGACAACGTACGGCGGATGGATGCGGTCTTCACCGGGAACACCCGGATGGCCTTCAGGTTCGTGAAGGACCGGGACGAAGACAGGATCTGGAACCATTTCAGAGCGCCTGGGCACTGGCTACAGCCGGGAGAACACGTCCGGGCTGCTGATGGCGGGCACGGTGACCTCACGTGGTGAACCCGACGGTGGTGAACGAGATCAATGGCGGCTTCACGATCAACCGCTAGGGATTCAGGCGGCAGACGACTTCGACTACACGGCGCTGTACCGCGCGAACATGGGCGATCCGCCTCGTGCCCCGCGTTCGCGGAGTACTAGGATCCGCCGGCGCGCCCCGGGTATCGGCGAGCAGGTGGACGAATAGCCGTACGTGCCGCGATTTTCCACGAGCGGCGGTAACCGCACGGGCCTGGCTGGCTTCCGCCCGGCCGGCGTCGAGCCGTTTCCTGGCGAACCTGACCGGCACGGTTCTATTTCAAGGACGACATGTCGATCTCGGGCCGGCGCCACAACTTCAAGGCCGGCTTTCTCTCGAACGCAACCGAAGACGGAGCCGGGCACGGCGAGTACATGGGGAACTTCAACTTCGGCCTCGAGCCGAACAATCCGCTCAGCTGGGGCAACGGCTACGCCAACATGCTGCTCGGCGTCTTCACGACCTACACCGAGCGACCGTCCGCGTCGACAGCGACGTCCGCCACTGGCAGAACGACTTGTACATCCAGGACAGCTGGCGCATGA